>CAVPFW010000008.1:0-272912 GCA_963703855.1 uncultured Alphaproteobacteria bacterium | reverse complement strand
TCTTCTTCGGTGATCTGATGCTCGACCAGCCCGATTATCTCGTCCGCCCATGACACCGTATCGTCAAAGCTGGTGTCGTAGCCATTGGCGCGCAAAAATAGCCGCATCGCGGCGAATGCAGTCCGCTTGTTTCCCTGCTCGAAGGCGTGGGCTCGGGCGATGCCGGCCATCAGCGCAACCGCCAGCACGACGACGTCCTCTTCGCCATATCCGAAGAAATTTCTTGGCCGCGCCAACGCGTTTTCAAGCAATCCGAGATCTCGAACAAAATGGCTTTCGCCGGTTTCCACTAATTCGAGCCGATTGTGTTCGATTACGACCTCGACCGGCAGCCAATGCGGCTCATTTGGCAAGGGCAGCTCGGATATTCCGATATCTGGCGATATGCTCGCGGCTCAGTTCGTCATAGTCGATTTCGCCCTCGACCGGCCGTGCGCGCAAAACCTCGCTAGCCGCAGCCCGCCGCTCGACTGTAGCTGATCCTGTGAATTGCCGCTGTTAAGTTTCTCGGGGAGCACGATCTGCGTCACCTTGCGGGTGTTGCCGATTACGTCAACTGAGCGCTTTTCGCCCTCGCGATTCGTTGGGCATATCGGGTCACACTCCCACATTGACAGCACGAAACTCGCCGGTTATCTCGTTTAATTCGCCCAGCTTCATAATCATCCGCGCCTGATAGTGAGCATCTTCGATCTCTCGCCTGTCCGCTTTGACATCTTTGGCCGTAGTTATGATGACACGAAATCGGCCGTCACAATGGTTACGCACCCATTTGAGGTTTTCGAGACGTTCACGATTACCCAGTCGATCGACCCACGCAGAAAGATTTTCCCGATCAAACGTGTTATAGCTAATGGGCTTCGCCTTGTAGTCGATAAGGTCTTTCCAAAGCGTCATAACGACGACCTTGCCATCTTCACTCCGGGCAGACCAGCTCCACCGCGGGTTCTTCGCCGTAACCCCTGCCTCCTTAAACGCCGCCGTCAGACCCGACATTCCAATTCCTCGGTCCTTGATGGAGATATAGGATCGGAGCGGATGGCGCGGTAGAGCCTGTCGCAGGGCGCCCCCTATTCCGCCGCCAATTTGGTCGGGCGGACCACCTTTTCGCGCATCGTGACGAATTCCTCGGCGGCGCTCGGGTGGATGCCGACGGTCTGGTCGAATTGCTTTTTGGTGGCGCCGCATTTGACCGCGATCGCCAGGCCCTGCACGATCTCGGGCGCGTCGGGGCCGAGCATATGGCAGCCGACGACCCGGTCGCTTTCGGGCTCGACGACGATCTTCATCAGGGCGCGCTCGTCGCGTCCCGACAACGTGTTCTTCATCGGCTTGAAGCGGGCGCTGTAAATGTCGACCTCGCCATATTTGCGGCGCGCCTCCTCCTCGGTCAGGCCCACCGTGCCGATCGGCGGCTGGCTGAACACCGCCGTGGGCACGTCCTTATGGTCCATCCTGATCGGGTTGTCATTGTATAGCGTCTCGGCGATGGCGCGGCCCTCGGCGATCGCCACCGGGGTCAGGTTGAGCCGGTCGGTCACGTCGCCGACAGCGTAGACGTTGGGCACCGTCGAGCGCTGCCATTCATCGACGACGACCGCGCCCTCATGGTTCAGCTCGACCCCGATCTCGGCGAGGCCGAGGCGCCGGGTATTGGGCTTGCGGCCGGTCGCGTACATGACCACGTCGGCCGAGAATTCCTGGCCGATCGTGGTGAAGACTGAATAGCCCTCTCGCGGTGCCTTTTCGATGCGCGCGACCTGGGTGCGGGCGTGGATCTCGATCCCGCGGCCGCGCATCTCCTGCGCCAACGCCACTCGGATGTCGTCGTCGAAGCCGTAGAGCAGATCCTCGCGCCGGATGATTTCGACGACCTCCGAGCCGAAGCCGTTGAAGATCCCGGCGAACTCGACCGCGATATAGCCGCCGCCGACAATCACGATGCGGCGCGGCAGACGGGGCAGGTCGAGCGCCTCGTTCGACGAGATCACGTGCTCGATGCCGGGGATGTCCGGCACAGTCGGGTGCCCGCCGGCCGCGATCATGATGTTGTCGGCGGTGTAGGTCCGGCCGCCGATTTCGATCGTGTGGGGGTCGACGAGAATCCCGCGCGCCTCGAACAGCTCGACGTTGCTGTTCTTCAGCATGGTTCGGTAGATCTGCGACAGGCGCTCGATCTCGTTGTCCTTGGCCGCGATCAGGCTCGGCCAATCGAAGCTCGGCGGAGGCACGGTCCAGCCGAACCCGGCAGCGTCGGCAAAGGCGTCGGCGAACTGCGCGCCATAGACGAGCAGCTTTTTCGGCACGCAGCCGCGCAGCACGCAGGTGCCGCCGACCCGGCTCTCCTCGCAGATCGCGACGCGCGCGCCATAGCTGCCGGCGCGGCGCGAGCCCGCGACCCCGCCCGAGCCGGCGCCGATCGTGAACAGGTCGAAATCATAGCGGGCCATCTGCGGTCGGCTCCTTCAGCCTCGAATTGCCGCCGTCTGGTTGTCACAACTCGACCGCTGCTGCAAGCATGCCGCCTCGGATATGATCGGGCGGCAACGGGATGACGAGGAGGTGGCTGATGTCTGCCGCGGACGAAGGTTTCTCGGTCGTGGAGCACGATTGGCATTCGCCGAGCTATGTTGATGAATGGATCGCGCGCGACGTGCAGCGCGACGAAGAGCGGCGCGAACGCCTGAGGCAAATGCTCGCAGTCGCACCCTATTCGGGCGTCGCCGAAATATCGGTGCTCGACGTCGGCGGCGGCTATGGCGTGGTCAGCGAGGAGGTACTGCGCGCCTTTCCCCGCGCCCGGGTGACGTTGCAGGACTATTCGCAGCCGATGCTCGACCAGGCGCGGCAGCGTCTGGCGCCGCACGCCGGCCGGGTCAGGTACGTCAAAGGCGATTTGCGCGACCCGTCGTGGACCACGGGCGCCGGCGGCGCGTTCGACCTCGCGGTCTCGGCGATCACCATCCACAATCTGCGCGATCTCGCCCAGATCGCCGCCTGCTACCGCGCGATCGCCGGCCTCTTGAAGCCCGACGGCATCTTTCTCGACTACGATTTGTTTGATCTGATCGGCGGGATGGACCAGCAACTGCGGACGATCAAGGATGCCGGCTTCGCCACGGCCGACTGCGTCTGGCAGGAAGGGCGGGTGGCGATCGTCGCGGCGCGCAAACCGCGGGGACGCAGCTGAACCGATCGGCGCCCATGCCGAGACGGCGCCACCGCAGGCTTGCGCGCAGGGTCCCCGTGTCGCATCGT
This sequence comes from uncultured Alphaproteobacteria bacterium, assembly GCA_963703855.1. Classification (GTDB taxonomy): domain Bacteria; phylum Pseudomonadota; class Alphaproteobacteria; order ATCC43930; family CGMCC-115725; genus AP-15. The sequence goes on along the minus strand of CAVPFW010000008.1, from coordinate 269,654 downwards.
CGGACGCGAGGGGCGCGCCGATCGCGCGGTCGGAGACCGCATTCCGCGAGGCAACAGATAATGAGGTCACCATGACCGCGCCGGGAGCGGCGGCGGGGCCGCACGCCTTGACGCAGCTGCTGTCGTCGGAGCTGACGCGCGCCGCGATTTTTCTGGTCGTCACGGTCAGCCCCGGCGCCGATGCCGAAGCGGCGGTGCGATCCCTGTGCGCCGATTTTGCGGCGCTGTTGCGCACGGTCGGGTTTCGCGACCTAGAAGGCAGGCTGTCCTGCGTGGCGGCGTTCGGATCGCAGGTTTGGGACCGGCTGTTCGGCGTGCCGCGCCCGGCCGAGCTGCACCCGTTCCGCGAAATCCGCGCCGGGATGCGCCACGCCGTCGCCACGCCGGGCGACATCCTGTTCCATATCCGCGCCCAGCGCATGGATCTGTGCTTCGAGCTGGCGTCGCTGATCATGGCGCGGCTCGGCGCCGCGGTGTCGGTGGCCGACGAAGTGCACGGCTTCGGCTATTTCGACCAGCGCGATCTGTTGGGCTTTGTCGACGGCACCGAGAACCCGCAGGGCCCGGCCGCGATCGACGCCGTTCTCGTCGGCGCGGAGGATCCGGCGTTCGCCGGCGGAAGCTATGTGATCGTGCAGAAATACCTGCACGATCTCGCGGGCTGGAACGCGCTGCCGACCGAGGCGCAGGAGCGCATCATCGGGCGCACCAAATTGTCCAATGTGGAGCTCGACGCCGCGGTCAAGCCGAATTTCGCCCACAACGAGCTGACCAAGATCGTCGAGAACGGCGAAGAGATCAAAATCATTCGCGACAACATGCCGTTCGGCGAGGTCGGGAAGGGCGATTTCGGCACCTATTTCATCGGCTACGCCCGTTCGCCGCGAACCATCGAGCAGATGCTCGAAAACATGTTCGTGGGCAAGCCGCCGGGCAATTACGACCGCATTCTCGACTTCAGCCGCGCCGTCACCGGCAACCTTTTCTTCGCGCCGACCGTGACCTTTCTGGAGAGCGTTACCGTTGACGAGGGGGCGGCAACGCCTTTGGTCGAGACTTCGCAACCCACTGCGTCGGTGGCCGACGGTTCGCTCGGCATCGGCTCCCTCAAAGAGAGGCCCCTCTGAATGAACAACCTGCACCGCGAGCTGGCGCCGATTTCCGATATGGCCTGGGGGCAGATCGAGGAAGAGGCCTCGCGCACCTTGAAGCGAAACCTGGCGGCGCGGCGCGTCGTCGATGTCAAGGGGCCGGGCGGCGCCGCCCTCTCCGCCGTCGGCACCGGCCATCTGCGCAATATCGCCGCGCCGGGCGACGGGGTCCTGGCGCGACAGCGCGAGGTCAAGCCGCTGGTCGAGCTGCGGGTGCCGTTCGAATTGGATCGGCAGATGATCGACGACGTCGAACGCGGCGCCGAGGATTCCGACTGGCAGCCGGCCAAGGACGCCGCCAAGAAGATCGCCTTTGCCGAGGACGCCGCGGTGTTCGACGGCTATCCCGCCGCGAATATCGAAGGCATCCGCCGGGGCACCAGCAACCCGGTCATGACCCTGCCGGCCGATGCGCGCAACTATCCCGACGCCATCGCCCAGGCTTTGAGCCAACTGCGCCTGGTCGGCGTCAACGGCCCCTACTCGGTGCTGTTGGGGGCGGACCCCTACACCGCGGTCAGCGAAGCCAGAGACAACGGCTACCCGGTATTGCAGCACATCAGGCGGATCGTCGAGAGCGAGATCATCTGGGCGCCGGCGATCGAGGGCGCCGTTGTGCTGACCACCCGCGGCGGCGATTTCGCGCTGCATATCGGCCAGGATTTCTCGATCGGCTATCTGAGCCATACCGACGCCGCTGTCCGGCTCTACCTGCAGGAGACCTTGACCTTCCTGCTGCTGACCACCGAGGCCGCGGTGGCCCTGACGCCGGCGCCCAACCCGTGAGCCGCCCGACTATCGCCGACAGCCGCGGTGCGACTGTGAGCGACCCTTATAACCTGCAGCGGTTCGTGGAGGCCCAGGACCCGGTCCTCGATCGCGTACATGGCGAACTGCGCGACGGCCGCAAGCGCGGGCATTGGATGTGGTTTGTCTTCCCGCAGATCGCGGGGCTCGGTCACAGCGAGCTTTCGCGCCAGTTTGCGATTTCTTCGCGCACGGAAGCCGAAGCGTATCTGAAACATCCGATCCTCGGGCCTCGGCTGCGAGAATGCACAGGGCTGGTCAACCTTGCAGAGGGGCGTTCGATCGAACAGATCTTCGGTCACCCGGACGATCTCAAATTCCGCTCCTCGATGACCCTGTTCGCCCACGCGACATCCGATGACCAAGTCTTCAGCGACGCACTTCAGAAGTATTTCAACGGCGAATTCGACCGTTCGACCATCGTACGGCTGTAATCGTTTTCCCTCGCGCCATAGGGGAGGCGAGCGACGGCCGCGCTTGACGGCACGTTAGCTGTCCGGTCGCCAAGGAAACGCTCTGATGCCAGCGGATTTGCCGAGCCCGATGCCGGCAACAGGCTTATCATCGTGGCGTTCGGGCGAGGAAGGTCTGATCTGAGAGGGGAGGCGCGCGATGGAGAAGAGATTTGGCGTGGTATCCGCGGATGGACATTGCCGGCTGATGCACCTTCCCTTCGATCTGTGGACGAAGCGTCTGCCCAGAAAATTTCAGGACGACGGGCCGAAAATCGTGCAGGGACCGGACGGCACCCGGCAATGGATCGTCGAGGGACGCCCGTGGAGCGGTGTCGGCTGGGCCGGAGTGGGCCGGGGACCCGTCAACTGCTACACCCGGGCGGGCATGGCGGAGGAGCCCGAGCCCGGCATCTTCCGCGCCGCGAATGCCCGGTATCGCTGCGAGGATATGGATCGGGACGGGGTCGACGCCGAGCTCGTCAACGGCCCCTATGAGCAAATATCGGCGATCAAGCACCCGGAACTGCGCGCCGCCTGCGTCCGCGCCGTCAACGACTGGGCGCGCGAGCTGTACGAGGAGTCGGACGGCCGGTTCATCATGCTCCTCCCGCTGCCCTGCCAGACACCAGAGGAGGCCGTCGCGGAGCTGATGCGGGTGGCGGAGTTCGGCCTGCCCACGGGCGTGATCTTCGACTGGGCCGGCGCTCCCGAGCCTGTGATGCACCAGATGTGGGAGCCGGTCTGGGCGGCCGCCGCGGAGACCGGCCTGCCGATCAACCTGCACGCGAACCCCAGCGGCGGGTCGCGCCAGATCGGGGTCGGGGTCTCGGGCCTGGAGCCGCGCAACCAGTCCTTGATGAGGGTTGCCAACTTCCCGATGGGGCTGATGGCGGAGCTGATGAGCGCGGTCGTTTTCTCCGGCATCTGCGATCGCCATCCCGGGGTGCGCTTCGTCCTCGAGGAGGCGGGTGTGGGTTGGGTCCCGTTCCTGTTCTGGCGCTTCGACCGCGAGTACGATTTCGGCGGCCCGTCGAGCCGCGTCTTCAAGCCCGACATCGTGCTTTCCGACCAGCCGAGCGAGTTCGTCAAGCGCCAGATCTTCTTCACCTTCGAGGTCGAGGAAGAAGGCGGTTTTCGGCGAACGCCCGAAATCGGCTTGCGCAACTTCCTGTGGGCCAGCGACTTCCCCGGTCTCGACAGCCCCTGGCCGCACTCCAAGGCGATGGGACACGCGCCGGCGGAGGCGGCTCTGGGGAAAGAGGCGCTCGACCAGCTGGTCTTCGACAACGCGGTGAGCCTGTACAAGATCCCGGTCACAACCCGGCAACAGCGGGCGCGCCCCTGACGCGGAGCTCGCGCGCGCCAGGTGGGCGGACACGAAATCGAGGATACTCGGACCAGATGCCGCCGAGCAGAGCGGCGAGGCTGTAGACGTACGACAGCCGATCTACCTCAAGATATTCGATGCCAGCCCGTGCGACACCTGCGCGAGCCGATCGGCGATGTGCGCCTCGGCCTTTTCGACCGACTTCATGTCGATCAGCGGAGCTGGAGCGAGCCAGTTTGTTGCGGCAGCTTGCCGGCGAGGAAGTCGCGGATAATCGCTGCGATCTCGGGTTACTGGGTCTCCAGCGCGACATTGCTCAGGTAGTCGCCGAACAGATCGAGCTGGATCTCGTCATTGCCGGGCCGGGCGAGAAGCGCAGAGTTGATGGTCCAGGCATCCGGCGACAGCCGTTCTGGGTTCGGCACGCCGTGCGTGTACTGCCACTGGGTCATTTCGGGCTCCAGGAAGGCGCGCAGCGCCGCACGGTTTTCCGGGGAAGGTTCCTTCCAATAAGCCTGGATCGGGTTCCAGCCCTCGCTCAACCCCTCCTCGTATGCATTGCCGTTCTGCGAGATTAGCGCAGTGATCCGCTCCGGGTGATGAACGGCGAGGCGGAAACCGACCGGCGCACCGTAGTCGAAGACGTAGAGCGCATACCGGCTGAGGCCCAGGAGGCGACCTCGTCATCACCGCACCGATCGTCTTCGGCCGTTTGCACGTCCTCCCTATCGCAATGCAGTTCCTCAAGGCGTATCCCGACGTCGACATCCGGCTCGTGCTGGCTGACCGCGTGGTCAATCTTGTGGAAGAGCATCTCGATCTTGCGGTCCGAATCGGCGAGTTGCCCGACAGCAGCTTGGTCGCCACCCGGATCGGCTCGATCCGCCGTGTCGTATGCGGGAGGCCAGACTATTTTGCCGAGCGAGGCATGCCGCAAAGCCCTGGTGACCTTCGTAAACATGACTGCGTCACCTTCGAGGGGGCTGATGTCTCCCGACACGTGGGCGATTACGATTGGAAGGTCCGATGTGGCCATCCCAATCCATTCGCGGCTCGTCGTGAACACGGCTGAGGCCGCGATCGATGCAGCCATTGCGGGACTTGGAATAACGCGCGCACGTCGTACCAAGTCGCGAGTGCCGTACGGGCCGCCGCGCTCACTACGGTACTCCGAGAATTCGAGCCACCGCCCTCGCCGGTTACTCTCGTCAACGCCGGCGGTCGGCTTCTGCCGCTGAAGCTCCGGGCGTTTCTCGATTTCGCGGCGCCGCGCTTGAGGGCCAGGCTAGCCGAGGGCACGGCGTAGCACTCGGGGTATGGGGATCGGAGATCCCCATACCTTGCAGATTGCGACCTTGGGCTTACCGGTCGATGCCGCCCATGCAGAGTATTTGACTTCGAGGAACTCCTCGACGCCGTATTTCGAGCCGTCGCGGCCGATGCCGCTCTCCTTCATGCCGCCGAAGGGGGCGATCTCGGTCGAGATGATGCCCTCGTTGATGCCGACGATGCCGTATTCGAGGGCCTCGGCGACGCGCCAGATGCGGCCGATGCCGCGGCTGGTGGCGCGGCGCCTTTATATTACGCCCGTCCACTTGCGGCCGGTCGACGACCTGGCGCCGTTCTCCAGAGCGTCGGCGATATGCGCCTCGACCTGCTCGACCGTCGCGGGCGGGACGGTGCCCGCGAACAACCCCTAGCCGGACGTCTTCTGCTCGTTCCGCAGATACTTGTTGAGCCAATCCAGGGTGCGCTGCCAGGCTTCTTTGGCCGCGACTTCATCGTAACGGGGAGTCGTGTCGTTGTGAAAGCCGTGATTGGCGCCCTTGTAGATATGACCCTCGTGCGGCACGTTCGCCTGCGTCAGGGCCGCATCGAAGGCTGGCCATCCTTCGGTGATGCGCGTGTCCAGTTCGCCGTATTGCGCATTGATCGGCGCCTTGATCTTGGCCGCGTCGGCAGCGCTCGGTTGAGCGCCGTAGAATGGAACTGCCGCGGCTAGATCCGAGCCCATGCGCACCGCCAGCTGGTTGACGACGCCGCCGCCGAAGCAGAAGCCGACAGCGCCAAGCTTGCCGGTGCAGTCCGGGCGCGATTTCAGCCACATTGCCGCGGCGAAGAAGTCTCGCGCCATTTTGCCGCGGTCGACCTCGCGGAAGAGTGCTGCACCCTTCTCGTCATCTCCGGGATAGCCGCCCACCGAGGTCAGGCCATCGGGCGCGAAGGCGACAAAATTGGCCACCGCCAGCCGTCGCGCCACGTCTTCGATATACGGATTGAGGCCGCGATTCTCGTGGATGACCAGGACACCGGGTAATTTGGCCGCATTCGCCGGCCGCGCGAGGTAGCCCTTGATGCTCCCGTTGCCCTGCGGCGACGGCACCGTGTCGTATTCCGTCTCGATCCGTTTGTCGTCTGCCGGGATTTGGATGGCCCAGGCGTAATTCGGCTTGAGCAGCTGAAAGAGCGCTGCCGCGGTTACGCCGCCGACGGCGAATGCTTGTGCGCCATCCAAAAAGTCGCGGCGGCTGATGCCGCCATGCACATATCCGTCGAACAGGTCCAAAAGCCCCTGCGGGAAATCCGATGCCTTCTTCCGTTCCATATCCGTGCCTCCCTCGTGCCTTACGGCTCTGCAAAATGCGAATTGCCGAGCTGCCGGGATCGAGAATACCACCAGGTGATCCATGGCCGCGCCGCTGAATTGGTCAGCAATGCGCGGAGGCAATAGACTGGCGCTCGCCGAAAGACGATCCAGAAACCCATCCGGCTATAAAAGGTGGGTTTCGCTTCATGCTCAACCCACCCCGCCAAGCTTAAGTCTTTACGATTGTTTTAGCGGTCGATGCCGCCCATGCACAGGTATTTGACTTCGAGGTATTCCTCGATGCCGTATTTCGAGCCCCAGTGGCGCGCCGGGTGGGCCGATGCCGCTTTCCTTCATGCCGCCAAAGGGCGCGATCTCGGTCGAGATGATGCCCTCGTTGATGCCGACGATGCCGTATTCGAGCGCCTCGGCGACCCGCCAGATGCGGCCGATGTCGCGGCTGTAGAAATAGGCGGCGAGCCCGAACTCGGTGTCGTTGGCCATCTCAATGGCCTCGGCCTCGGTCTTGAAGCGGTAGAGCGGGGCGACCGGACCGAAGGTCTCCTCCTTGGTGATGACCATGTCGGTAGCCGCATCGGCGAGGACCGTCGGCTCGAAGAAGATGCCGCCCTGAGCGTCGCGCTTGCCGCCGATGACGATCTTGGCGGCCTTCTTGCCGGCGTCGGCAATGTGGCCTCGACCTTCTCGACCGCCTTCATGTCGATCAGCGGCCCGATCGGGGCACCCGGATCGAACCCGTCGGCGACCTTCATTGCGTCGGTGTCGGCGAGCTGCTTGGTGAAGGCGTAGTCCTGATCTGTATCGCCATTCGGGTGCGTGGAGCCCGCTGGACCAGCCACCACTTGCCACGTCGTCTTTGGCCTCACTGGATCACATCGTCGGCACGCGCGAGGATCGATTGCGGGATGGTGAGCCCCAACTCTTGCGCCGTCTTGAGATTGACGACCAGTTCGATTTTGGTCGGCTGCTCGATCGGCAGATCGGTCGGCTTGGCGCCGTTGAGGATCTTGTGGACGTAGGTCGCAGCACGCGCGATAAAATGGGATGTGTATGAGTCATACGCCATCAGGCCGCCGGCGTCGACTATTGCCCTGACAGGGTACATCCCCGGCAATTTGTGTTGGGCTGCGAGTTCGACCACGCGTTTGCGCTGAACAGAGAATATGCTCTCAGCCGTCGTAAGCAGTCCATCAGCGCGCTCCCTAGTTCCAACGTCAAACGCGGTTGGAAGGTCGTCGGCGGTCCGGATGTCCTGGACCAGCAGCTTCACTCCCAGCGATTGAGCCGCATTTTCCAATTCCCTCACCTGAGGCTCCGCAATCGGGTCTACGAGATACGAGAGCACGAGCACTCGTGAGATCGTAGGAACAGTCTCTTTCAGCAACTCAAGACGCTTGGCCGCAATCCCGGTCGCCATGAAGGACAGTCCGGTAAGATTTCCCCCAGGTCTGGCGAGGCTCGCGACGAGACCAGTCCCCACGGGGTCGCCAAGCGGGATCATGACGATCGGGATCGTGCGAGTTGCGTTCTTGGCGGCCCGAGCCGCTGGGGTGGTAGTTACGACGATGATGTCCGCTTTTTTTTGCAAGCATTCATCGGCGAGGGCGGGGAACCGCTCGGCCCGGCTATCAGCGGAGAGGTAGTCGATAGTAATGGTCTGCCCATTTAAATAGCCCAAGTCGCGCAGGCCTTGGAAGAACGGCTTATATCTACTCAACTCCAGGGTTCCCGGATCGAACGTTAGGAAGCAGAGGCGCGGGATATTATTGCGCTCCTGCGCATGCGCGACGAACGGCCATGCTGCCGCGCCACTGAAGAGGGTCATGAATGCGCGCCGGCTCACGGTGAGTGCCATTTGACCCTCAAGTGGAAACATTTCCCTTGCAACGATACACGCTTCGGGGGTGAGGCATGCGAGTCACTCCGTACCAAAGCGCTGCAGGAAGCTCGCGTTAACCCGGATAGCGGGGGGGCAACCTTCGGCCGATGCCACTCTCCTTCGTGCCGCCGAACGGCGCGATCTCGGTCGAGATGATGCCCCTCCTGGATGCCGACGATGCCGTATGCGAGCACCTCGGCGACGCGCCAGATGAGGCCGATGTCGTGACTCAACACTCAGCCGATCGGAACTGGCAGAGGTCGCGCTCGAAATCGTGACGCGTATTCAAGAGGTTGTGGCCCAAATCACCAGGTCACCGCTGAGCGGACGTTCGGTCGTTCAAAAGCCGCGCGTTCGCGTCGTGCTGCCGGTCTTCCGGCCAGGTCGGGACCCGTTCCAGTACTGCCTTAACCTGATCCTTGGTCATGACCTACCGTCTCCGATCCTGGCCGGCCCGTGTCGCGGAATGCTTTAGCGGTCGATGCCGCCCATGCACAGGTATTTGGCTTCGAGGAATTCCTCGATGCCGTGGTGAGAGCCTTCGCGGCCGATGCCGCTTTCCTTCATGCCGCCGAAGGGGGCGATCTCGGTCGAGATGATGCCTCGTTGATGCCGACCACGGCTTATGCAGCGGCCGGGGCCGCGCGCAACAGGCCCCGGGCAGCTTCGTGGAGTCCCTCGAACAACGTCGCGTCGACGGGCTGATTTAGAAATCCATGCGCGACGGCGTTGCGAACCGCCAGGCCGCTGCGGAGAAGGGCGTAATCGTCGTCCTCGATGATACCTTCCGTCAGCAGCATTTTGATCAGCGCCGACGAGGAGATCCGGCGGGTCGGCGGGATTTTGAGTGACGACAACCTGTGCCGGGCAGCGGCTTCGATGATCGACCACAACAGCAGAAATTGCAGGCGGCGCCGATCGGCTTCATCCGCGCTGCCTACTGAGGCAAGATGGGCGGAAAGCTCCGAAATATCCGGCAGCTGCGCGGGCGGGTCCCATTCGGGATCGGCCAGATCGGCGTATACCACCCGCAGCTTCCAGCCGGCGCGATGCTCCAATGCCCTGGCAAGCCGCTGGACCTGATCGAAGCTCTCCGGAGAAGAGGTCTTGATCTCGACCACGATATTTTCGCCGTCTCGGCGGGCGATCAGATCCGGCGCCAGAGTGCGCAAAAACTCCGGCAGTTCGCGGGGGGCGGCTCCACTGTGACCTGATAGCCCTGCTGCGCATACCAGTCGGCATACTGTCTGATTGCCTCGCGTTCGCCGGTGACGAGATCGGGTGCGGCGCTCATGGTATCCTGCCGTGGTCGGGCGCCGGATCGGCGCGCACGTAAACGAAATCGGAGCCTGCCCGGGACATGCGCTCGATCGCGTCCAACAGATATGGGCTTGCCCCGGTCAACGACAAACCGGCGCCGAACCGGCTCTTTCGGATCCGGAGCTCCGATACCTGCTGGTCGTCCCGGAAAACAACGCCCTTGAGCCCGTCGAGCAGCGATTTGGCTATATTGTCAACGTCGAGCGTCGTTTCGCCATGGTAAAAATAGATGATCAAAACCCCAACATCCTGATCGGTCGGTCCGCTTTCCTGACGCAAAAGCTCTCGGGCAGCCTCCGCCACCCGCTGTCGCCAGCGCCGCCGCGAGCGTGGATTTGCATTGGCGCTGCGCGGCGCGCCGGCAACGATAAACTCCACCTTTGCTTCATCGCGTTTGGCACGTCACCGCAAAGGATTACCGGTCGATGCCGCCCATGCACAGGTATTTGACTTCGAGGAATTCCTCGATGCCGTATTTCGAGCCTTCGCGGCCGATGCCGCTCTCCTTCATGCCGCCGAAGGGGGCGATCTCGGTCGAGATGATGCCCTCGTTGATGCCGACGATGCCGTATTCGAGCGCCTCGGCGACCCGCCAGACGCGGCCGATGTCGCGGCTGTAGAAATAGGCGGCGAGCCCGAACTCGGTGTCGTTGGCCATCCCGATCGCCTCGGCCTCGGTCGTGAAGCGGTAGAGCGGGGCCACCGGGCCAAAGGTCTCCTCGTGGGTGATCATCATGTCGGTGGTCACGTCGGTCAGCACCGTCGGCTCGAAAAAGCTGCCGCCCAAGGCGCTGCGCTTGCCGCCGATCACCACCTTGGCGCCTTTTTTGAGCGCGTCGGCGATGTGGCTTTCGACCTTCTCGACCGCCTTCATGTCGATCAACGGGCCGATCACAGCACCAGGCTCGAACCCGGCGGCGACCTTCATCGCCCCGGCGGCCGCGGCGAGCTGTTTGGTGAATGCGTCGTAGACCCCGTCCTGCACCAGAATGCGGTTGGCGCACACGCAGGTCTGGCCGGCATTGCGGTATTTCGAGGCGATCGCGCCCTTGACCGCCATCTCGATATCGGCGTCGTCAAAGACGATGAACGGCGCGTTGCCGCCCAATTCGAGCGACATCTTCTTGACCGTGCCGGCGCACTGCTCCATCAGCAATTTCCCGACTTCGGTCGAGCCGGTGAAGGTCAGCTTGCGCACGATCGGGTTCGAGGTCATCTCGCCGCCGATCTCCTTCGAGCCGCCGGTGACGCAGGAGAACACACCCTTCGGCACCCCGGCGCGCTCGGCCAATTCGCACAAGGCCAATGCGGAATAAGGGGTGGCGGTCGCCGGCTTCAGCACCATCGTGCAGCCGGCGGCCAAGGCCGGGCCGCATTTCCTGGTGATCATCGCCGCCGGGAAGTTCCACGGGGTGATCGCGGCGCAGACACCGATCGGCTCTTTGGTGACGACGATGCGCTTATCGGCCATGTGCGCCGGGATCGTGTCGCCGTAGATGCGCTTGCCCTCCTCGCCGAACCATTCGATGAAGGCGGCGGCATAGGCGATCTCGCCCTTGGACTCGGTGAGCGGCTTGCCCTGCTCGGCGGTCATCAACGCGGCGAGGTCGTCCTGGTTCGCCATCATCAGGTCGAACCACCGGCGCAGGATCTGCGCGCGCTCCTTGGCGGTCTTGGCGCGCCACGCCGGCAAGGCCCTGTCGGCCGCCTCGATCGCCCGACGGGTCTCCTCGGCGCCCATCCTCGGCACGGTGCCGAGGGTCTCGCCGGTCGCCGGGTCGGTCACCGGGATCGTGCCGCGGTTCAGCGCGTCGACCCACTCGCCGTCGATATAGCATTGCTGCCGGAACAGCGTTTCGTCCCTGAGCTTCATCGCCCACCTCCCTCGGGCGACGGCGCCGAGCCGCGCCCCTCTGCCGAAATAGGTACGGCCCGCCCGCGCCGTTGACAAGGTGAACTGCCCGCGATCGCCCTCGCCCTCGTCCGCGCGCGGTAGCATACTGATGGACGAGTGGCGGCGGAGGGTCGAAGTGCTGCACGGACGGCGCATCCTGTTGATCATCTCGGGCGGGATCGCGGCCTATAAGAGCCTCGACCTGATTCGCCGGCTGCGCGAGCGCGGTGCCGCGGTGCGCTGTGTCATGACCGCGGCGGCGCGGCAGTTCGTGACCCCGCTGTCGGTCGCCTCGCTCAGCGAGGACAAGGTCTATACCGATCTCTGGTCGCTGACCGACGAGAGCGAGATGGGGCACATCCGCCTGTCGCGCGAGGCCGACCTCGTCGTCGTGGCGCCGGCGAGCGCCGATCTGATCGCGCGCATGGCCGCGGGTCTGGCCGACGATCTGGCGACGACGGCGCTCCTCGCGTCCGACAAGCGGGTGCTGCTGGCGCCGACGATGAATTTGATGATGTGGGCGCACCCCGCGACCCAGGCCAATCTGGCGACCCTGGCGGCGCGCGGGATTGTGCGGATCGGGCCGGGCTCGGGCGAGCTCGCCTGCGGCGAGGTCGGCTCCGGGCGCATGGCCGAGCCGTTGGAGATCGTCGCCGCGATCGAAGGGATGCTGGCGGGCGACGGGCAACTGGCCGGACGCCGGGCATTGGTGACGAGCGGGCCGACGCGCGAGCCGATCGATCCGGTGCGCTATCTCTCGAACCACTCCTCGGGCAAGCAGGGCCATGCGATCGCGGGAGCGCTGAGCGCCCTCGGTGCCGACACGGTCCTGGTTTCGGGGCCGACCTTGGAGCCGGCGCCCGCCGGGGTCAAGGTGGTGCCGGTCGAGACCGCGGCCCAGATGCTGGCAGCCTGCGAGGCGGCGCTGCCGGTTGATGTCGCGGTGATGGCGGCGGCGGTCGCCGATTGGCGGGTCGAGAGTGTCGCCGGGCACAAGCTCAAGAAGGACGGCGGTGGGCCACCCTTGCTGCGCCTCGCCGAGAACCCCGACATCCTCGCCCGGATCGCGCAGCGCGCCAACGACCGGCCGGCGTTGGTCGTCGGCTTTGCCGCCGAGACCGACGACATCGTCGCCAACGCCCGCGCCAAGCGCGCCCGCAAGCGCTGCGATTGGATCCTCGCCAACGACGTTTCGGCCGGGACCGGCACTTTCGGCGGCGACCGCAACACGATCCACCTGATCGACGCCGAGGGCGTCGAGGACTGGCCGGCGATGACCAAGCGCGAGGTCGCCGCCCGCCTCGCCGAGCGGATCGCGCAGCGGCTTCGGTCCTAGTGACGCCCTGGTGAAGATCGAGCTCCAGATCCTCGATTCCCGGCTCCCCGGCTGGGGCTTCCCGTCATGGGGGTCGAGCCTGGCGGCCGGGCTCGACCTGCACGCCTGCCTCGACGACCCCGTCGTTCTCGAGCCGCAGGCGCCGCCGGTGCTGATTTCCGCCGGCATCGCCTTTCGCATCGGCGAGCCCGAATGGTGCGCGCTGGTGTTGCCGCGCTCCGGGCTCGGCCACCGCGAGGGGCTGGTGCTGGGCAACACGGTCGGCCTGATCGATGCCGATTACGAGGGGCCGTGCCTGATCTCGGCCTGGAACCGCAATCGCGACGGCGAAGGGATCGCGATCCACCCCGGCGACCGCATCGCCCAGCTCGTCTTCACCCGCATCGCGCGACCGCAGTTCACAACCGTCGCGGCCTTTTCCGCGAGCGGCAGCCGACAGAAGGATGGGTTCGGCTCGACCGGTGTCGAGGCGGCTTGTTCCCGAGGCCAGGGACGGCGAAACTCCCCATGACACCGTGAACGTCGGGAAAGGGCGGTTTGCACGACATGGTTCGGCTGACCAAGAAGCTCCTTTTCGCGATCGAGGCGGTGCTCGACATCGCCTATAACGGCGGCGCTGTGCCGGTGCGCTCGGCCGAGATCACCGAGCGCCAGGGCATCCCCCGGCGCTACCTCGAACCGGTGTTGCAGGAGCTGGTGCGGCACGGCATCCTGCTCGGCATCCGCGGCCCGAGCGGCGGCTATCGACTGGCGCGCGAGCGGCGGCGGATCAGCCTCGGCGACATCGTGCGCACCGTGCGCGGGCTGGAGACCGCCGAGGACCCGATCAGCGACCCGGCGGGGAGCGCCCTCGGCCACGAGGTGGTGCGCCCATTGTGGCTCGATCTGCAGGAGGAGATGATGGGGCGGCTCGACGCGCTGACGCTCGACGATCTGTGCGGTCGCGCGCATCGCGCCGGGATCGCCGGCCGGACCACCGAATTCAGCGATTTCGACATTTGAACCAAAGCGCCGGCTGAAACCGAAGCCTCGGCGCGTTGCACAGCATCGGCGACGGACCTACATAAATTACGAATATCCTGTGGGAGAAAGGCCTGATGGACACCGCGAGCACGACCAAATCCCCGCCGGCCGAGTTTCGCGGCCGGGTCTACGACAGCATCACCGAGACGATCGGCGCGACGCCGCTCGTCCGCATCCATCGACTGGCGCGGGAGGCCGGGGCCAAGGCCGATATTCTCGCCAAATGCGAGTTCTTCAACCCGCTGGCCTCGGTCAAGGATCGCATCGGCGTGTCGATGATCGACGCCGCCGAAGCGGCTGGCCGGATCAAGCCCGGCACCGTGCTGGTCGAGCCGACCTCGGGCAACACCGGCATCGCGCTCGCCTTCGTCTGCGCCGCCCGAGGCTACCGGCTGATCCTGACGATGCCCGACAGCATGTCGATCGAGCGGCGCAAGATGCTGCTGCTGCTCGGGGCCGAGCTCGAGCTGACCCCGGCGGCACAAGGCATGAAGGGTGCTATCGCCAAGGCCGAGGAGATCGCCGGATCCTTGCCCGACGCGTTCATCCCGCAACAATTTCAGAACCCGGCAAATCCCGAGATCCACCGCCGCACCACCGCGGAGGAGATCTGGAAGGACACCGGCGGCGCGGTCGATGTCGTAATCAGCGGGGTCGGCACCGGCGGCACCTTGACCGGCGTCGGTTCGGTTCTGAAGCCGCGCAAGCCCGGGCTCAAGATGATCGCGGTCGAGCCCGAGGACAGTGCGGTGCTGTCGGGTGGTACCCCGGGTCCGCACCGTATTCAGGGTCTCGGCGCCGGCTTCATCCCGGACATCCTCGACACCAGCCTGATCGACGAGGTCGTCCGCGTCGGCAACGACACCTCGATGCGCGTGGCGCGGCAGGCCGCCCGGCTCGAGGCCCTGACCGTCGGGATCTCGTCGGGCGCGGCATTGGCGGCCGCGCTCGAGGTCGGCGCGCGCAACGACATGGCCGGCAAGACGATCGTCGTGGTATTGCCCGACTTCGCCGAGCGTTATCTGTCGACCGCGCTGTTCGACGGTCTGTGACAACCCCCTCTCCCTGCATGCAGGGAGAGGGCTGGGGCGAGGGGCGACGCCGCGCGGGCAGCGGAGGGCAGAGAGTTGGAGCTCGACGAAGAGCAGTTTCGCCGTTACGCCCGCCACCTGATCCTCGACGAGGTCGGCGAGGAAGGCCAGGCGCGGCTGCTGCAGTCGCGCGTGCTGGTGGTCGGCGCCGGCGGCCTCGGCTCGCCGATGCTGCTCTATCTGGCCGCCGCCGGGGTCGGGACCATCGGCATCGTCGATCCCGACCGGGTCGACGTGACCAACCTGCAGCGCCAGATCGTCCACGCGACGCAGAATGTCGGCGCGCCCAAGGTCGAGAGCGCCCGCGAGACCTTGGCCGCGATCAACCCCGGGATACGGGTCGAAGCCCACCCGGTGCGGCTCGGGCCGGAAAACGCCGAGGCGCTGATCGCCGGGTACGACCTGGTCGCCGACGGCAGCGACAATTTCGCGACCCGCTACCTGCTGACCGATCTGTGCTGCCGTCTCGAAAAACCGCTGGTGGCCGCGGCGTTGTCGCCGTTCGAGGGCCAGATCTCGACGTTCCGGCCGTACCTCGGCGCCGGCCATCCCTGCTACCGCTGCCTGTTCCGCGAACCGCCGCCGCCCGGCCTGGTGCCGCGCTGCGAGGAGGCCGGCATCCTGGGTGCCGTCGCCGGCGTGCTCGGCACCTTGCAGGCGGTCGAAGTGCTGAAGGAATTGCTGCGGCTCGGCGACAGTCTCGACGGCACCCTCTTGCTGTACGACGCGCTGCGCGCCCGCTTTCACCCGATCCGGATCGCCAAAGATCCGGAATGCCCGACCTGCGGCGCGCACGCCCTCGTGGCGGCGCCGTAGTATTTGCGGTTGGCGGGAGCGGGATCGGGCCGGCGCAGGCGTTTATCCCCAATCTTTTACGCTGCCTTTATCCCGTGCCGTTTCGAAATCGCCGAGGACCGATGGGGCTACTGGGTGGCGGAGGACAATGAGGGGCTGGTCGGCGGCGTGTTCCGGCCCGGAAGGCCGCGCTCTGTTTCGCATTGTTCGAGGCTGCCGGCGACAGCGCCCGCATTCGGGTGCTCCCCGCGGACGGTCCGGGTTCCCTGCGCCATCCAGCAGCAGCGCCAGCAGTAAAAAGGATCGGCACTAGGATAACCGGGCGAATGGGGACGCAGGACGGTCGGCCGTTTCATGCGGCCGATCGAATTCCGTTGCGGCGCTCATCGGCCTTGTACAGCGCAAGGCGACAGCCCCAGTCGAGAACAAGAGAAAATGCACAGGCCAACCGCTATGGATTTGCATCTCAAAATCCTGCCGCGACGTCTGGGGAACCTGGAGCGCGCACGGCCTGTTGCCCATGCCCGTGTCCCGCGTTCCGAGCCTGTCGGCGAGCATCGATTATGCTCGTGAGCAATTGTGCTGCAGCCCCGGCCACAATCGAGTTGTTGGTCGACGGATGTTATATGGTCGTTCATCAGCAGCGCGGTTGGCCGCGTCGGCTCCTTGCTCCTGAGGCGCGCTCGGACCTGGCCGGATCTGAGCCCGGCGGCACGCCCCTGAGACGCGTCTTCTCGCTTGGTTGAAAGGCCGAGACGTTCGCAAACTCGACTAAACCCGGGCTGCGGCGGCGCGATGCGAAGATCCGGGCCATAGCGCGATCGGGCGGCCAAGCAACCCAGGTGAGTGGCGGCTGCCTCAGAATCTTTATGGCTCTTTTATATCCGCAAAGAGCAATGCCTCTCGATCCTTAACGCCTCGGCGTGCATTTGATGGCGTCGGCTATTCCTGTCTCGGGTGGGGTGCCCACGAGCGCACCCGGCACGGGATAAACTCCTGGGTTATCGCCATGCTCGATTTCCTGATGATCGCGTCCGGCGTCGGCTTCTTCGCCGTCTCGGTCCTCTATGTGCTCGCCTGCGAGCGAATGTGAGGCGACAATGCTGCTCGACTATATCCTCGGTGCGACCGTGACGATCGTGATCATGGTCTATCTGGTCTACGCGCTGATCAACCCCGAGCGGTTCTAGGAGCCCCTCGATGACCATCGACGGATGGGTCCAGATTGCACTGTTCAGCGCGATCGTCATTGCCGTCACCCGGCCGTTCGGCGGCTATATGACGCGCGTCTTTGCCGGCGACCGGACGTTTCTGTGGCCGGTGCTGCGGCCGGTCGAGCGTGCGGTCTATTGGTGCTGCGGGGTCGACGAGAAGGAGGACCAGCACTGGCTGACCTACGCCGTGGCGATGCTGCTGTTCAGCGTCGTCGGCTTCGTCACGCTTTATGCGCTGCAGCGGCTGCAATGGTATCTGCCGTTCAACCCCCAAGGCCAGACCGGGGTCGAGCCGAGCTCAGCCCTCAATACCTCGGTCAGCTTCGTCACCAACACCAACTGGCAGTCCTATGTACCCGAAACCACGATGGGCTATCTGGTGCAGATGGCCGGGCTCACCGTGCACAATTTCGTTTCGGCGGCGACCGGCATCGCCTTGGCATTGGCGCTGATCCGCGGCTTCGTGCGGCGCGAGGCCAGGGCAATCGGCAATTTCTGGGTCGATCTGACCCGCGGCACGCTGTACATCCTGCTGCCATTGTCGGTCATAATCGCTCTGTTTCTATGTCTGGCAGGGCATCCCGCAGAATTTGGGCGCCTATGTCGACGCGACGACGCTCGAAGGCGCCAAGCAGACGATCGCGCAAGGGCCGGTGGCCTCGCAGGAGGCGATCAAGATCCTCGGCACCAATGGCGGCGGTTTCCTGAATGCCAACTCGTCGCATCCCTACGAGAACCCGAACGCGCTGACCAATCTCGTCCAGCTGGTCTCGATCTTCTCAATCGGCGCGGCATTGACCAATGTGCTCGGCCGCATGGTCCGTGACGAGCGCCAGGGCTGGGCGATCTTCGCCGCGATGGGCCTGCTGTTCCTCGCCGGCGTGACCACCGCCTATTGGGCCGAGTCCCACGGCAATCCCGCCTTTGCCGCCTTCAACGTCGATTCTGCGGCGAGCGCAACACAGCCGGGCGGCAACATGGAAGGCAAGGAGGTGCGGTTCGGCCCGGCGCTTTCGGCCTTGTACGCGACGGTCACGACCGACACCTCGTGCGGCGCGGTCAATTCTATGCACGACAGCTACCTGCCATTGGGCGGCATGGTGCCGCTGGTCGACATCCAGCTCGGCGAAGTGATCTTCGGCGGCGTCGGGTCGGGCCTCTACGGCATCCTTGCCTTCGCGATCATTGCGATGTTCGTCGCCGGGCTGATGGTCGGGCGCACCCCCGAATATCTCGGCAAGAAGCTCGAGGCGAAGGAGGTCAAGATGACCATCCTCGCCCTCCTCAGCCTGCCCTTGTCGATCTTGGGGTGGACCGCGCTCGCGGTGGTTCTTCCGGCCGGGCTCGCCGGCATCGCCAATGCCGGGCCGCACGGTTTCAGCGAGATCCTCTATGCGTATACCGAAGGCACCGGCAACAACGGCAGCGCCTTTGCCGGGCTCTCCGCCAACACGCTCTTCTACAATACGACGATCGCCGCGGCGATGCTGATCGGCCGGTTCATCTTCGTGATCCCGCTGTTGGCCGTCGCCGGGTCGTTGGCGCAGAAAAAGCTGCTGGCTCCGTCGGCCGGCACGTTTCCGACAAACCGGCCGCTGTTTGTCGGCCTGTTGGTCGGCGTCATACTGATCATCGGCGGGCTGACCTATTTCCCGGCCGTGTCCTTGGGGCCGGTGGTCGAGCAGGTCGCGATGAACCAAGGCAAGCTCTACGCGAGCCCGTAGCCGGGAGTTGAACTCGAAATGGGTCGAGTCAATTCAGCTCCTCGTCACCCCCGCGAAAGCGGGGGGCCCCAGGGCGAGCGATTCGGCCTCTGGCCCTGGATTTCCCGCTTTCGCGGGGATGACGGTGCATGACAAGGAAATCACGATGACCGATCTTTCCCCCATCATCGCCCTGCCGCCGAGCGGGCTCGCCAGGCGCAATCTGCGGCCGATGGCGCTGTTCGACCGCTCCTTGATCGTGCCGGCGATCTGGGCCTCGTTCACGAAGCTCGACCCGCGCACCCTGGTCAAGAACCCGGTCATGTTCTGCGTCGAGATCGTTTCGGCGCTGACGACCGTGTTCTTCTTCCGCGACCTTGTCGTCGGCAGCAGCAAGGTGGTCGGCAGCGATGCATTGTTCTCGGGCCAGATTGCCGCTTGGCTGTGGTTCACGGTGCTGTTCGCCAATTTCGCCGAAGCGGTGGCCGAGGGCCGCGGCAAGGCCCAGGCCGACACCCTGCGCCGCACCCGCACCGAGACCAAGGCCAAGCGCATCGACACTGCGCAGTCGCGCCGTTTCGACCTCGTCGACGCCGCGGCGTTGAAGTCCGGCGACCTCGTGCTGGTCGAAACCGGGGATCTGATCCCGAGCGACGGCGAAGTGATCGAGGGTGTGGCCTCGGTCGACGAATTGGCGATCACCGGCGAATCCGCACCGGTCATCCGCGAGAGCGGCGGCGACCGCTCGGCCGTGACCGGCGGCACCCGGGTCACCTCGGACTGGCTCAAGGTGCGGATCACCGCGGCGCAGGGCTCGACCTTTCTCGACCGCATGATCGCGCTCGTCGAGGGGGCCGTGCGGCAGAAGACGCCGAACGAGATCGCGCTCAACATCCTGCTCGCCGGGATGACCCTGATCTTCGTCTTCGCCACCGTCACCATTCCGAGCTTCGCGGCCTATGCCGGCGGTGCGGTTTCGGTGGTCGTGCTGATCGCCCTCTTCGTGTGCCTGATCCCGACAACGATCGGCGCCCTCTTATCGGCGATCGGCATCGCCGGCATGGACCGGCTGGTGCGCTTCAACGTGCTGGCGATGTCGGGCCGCGCGGTCGAGGCCGCGGGCGATGTCGACACCCTCTTACTCGACAAGACCGGGACGATCACCCTCGGCAACCGTCAGGCGACCGAGTTTCTGGCGCTCCCCGGGATCGAGGAGCCCGAACTCGCCGATGCGGCGCAGATCGCCTCGCTGTCCGACGAGACCCCCGAGGGCCGCTCGATCGTGGTGCTGGCCAAGGAGAAGCACGCGCTGCGCGCCCGCGAGATGGCGCCGTTGAACGCCCGCTTCGTGCCGTTCTCGGCGCAGACCCGGATGAGCGGCATCGATGTCGAAGGGGTCTCGATCCGCAAAGGGGCGGTCGACGCGATCATCGCCTTTGCCGAAGGCGGCAATACCGCGCCGCCGCGGCGCAGCTCCGCCACCGGGGCGCAGACGGCAGTGCGTGCGGCCCCGGTCTCCGAGGCGGTGCGCCAGACGACCCTGATCGCCGAGCGCATCGCCAAGGAGGGCGGCACCCCGCTCGCCGTCGCCAAGGACGACCGGCTGCTGGGCGTGATTCATCTGAAGGACATCGTCAAGGGCGGCATCCGCGAGCGCTTTGCCGAATTGCGCCGGATGGGCATCCGCACCGTCATGATCACCGGCGACAACCCGCTGACCGCGGCCGCGATCGCCGCCGAATCCGGGGTCGACGATTTCCTCGCCCAGGCGACGCCCGAGGACAAGCTGGCGCTGATCCGCGAGGAGCAGGCCAACGGCAAGCTGGTCGCGATGTGCGGCGACGGCACCAACGACGCGCCGGCATTGGCCCAGTCGGATGTCGGCGTGGCGATGAACACCGGCACGATGGCGGCGCGCGAGGCCGGCAACATGGTCGATCTCGACAGCGACCCCACAAAGCTGATCGAGATCGTCGAGATCGGCAAGCAGCTGCTGATTACCCGAGGTGCCTTGACCACGTTTTCGATCGCCAACGACGTGGCGAAATATTTCGCGATCATCCCGGCGATGTTTGCTGCGTTCTATCCGCAGCTGGGCGTGCTTAACGTCATGCGGCTGCACAGCCCCGAGAGTGCCATCCTGTCGGCCATCGTCTTCAACGCGCTGATCATCATCGCGCTGATCCCGTTGGCGCTCAGAGGCGTGCGATACCGTCCGACCGGTGCGGCCAGCATGCTGCGCCGCAACCTGTTGATCTACGGCATCGGTGGGCTGATCGTGCCGTTCATCGGCATCAAGCTGATCGACCTCGCCGTCACCGCCATCAATCTTGCCTGAGGAACTCGTCTCATGCTGCGGCAAATCCGCCCCGCCATCATGATGATCGTCGTCATGACGGTCATCACCGGTCTCGTCTATCCGCTCGGCATGACCGGGCTCGCCCAGCTGCTCTTTCCACATCAGGCCAATGGCAGCCTGATCGAGAACAACGGCAAGGTGATCGGCTCCGAGCTGATCGGCCAGAACTTCGCTTCCGACAAGTACTTTCCATGGCCGCCCGTCGGCGACGACCGAGCCCGACCCGAAGGACCCGACCAAGACCATTTCCGCGCCCTATGCCGCCGACAATTCGGGCGGCTCGAACCTCGGACCGACGAACCAGGCATTGGTTGACCGGGTCAAGGGCGACGCCGCCAAGCTCGGCAAGGAGAACCCGTCGGAGCCGATCCCGGTCGATCTGGTCACCACCTCGGCGAGCGGCCTCGACCCCGACATCACCCCGGCGGGGGCGCTCTTCCAAGTTCCGCGCGTCGCCAAGGCGCGCCATCTCGACCCCGACAAGCTGCGCGCGCTCGTCGCCGATGAGACCCACGACCGGGTTCTCGGCATCCTCGGCGAGAAACGGGTCAACGTCCTCGGGCTCAACCTCGCCCTCGACCGGCTGCACTGACGAGCCGGCTTCAATATTCCTTATACGGCAGGAACTTGCCGCTCAGGGTCAGCTTGACCCGGTCGCCTTTCGGATCGGGCTGGCGCTCGATCGCCATGTCGAAATCGATGGCGCTCATGATGCCGTCGCCGAACTCCTCCTGGATCAGCTCCTTCCAAGTCGTGCCGTAGACCTGCACCAGCTCGTAGAAGCGGTAGATCAGCGGGTCGGTCGGCACCGCGCCCGGCAATGAGCCGCGATAGGGGATCTGCTGCAGCAGGTCTTGCTCGTCGGCGTCGAGGCCGAGCAATTTCGCCGCACGCTCGGCCTGCTCGGGGCGCAATTTCATCTGGCCGACCAGCGCCGCAGTCAAATAGACCGCCGAGCCGCCGCCGATCGCGGTGGCGATCGCCTTCCAGCTCAGCCCTTTCGCGCGCTTGATGGCGAGGATTTTGCGAGTCAGCTCGGCGCGGGCCATCGGCGTCTCCTGCATAGGTGCGATCATCCCTTGCAGGCAACGCGCGTGCCAATTCCAGCGGCGGCCGTGTAATCTTCGGCACATCGGGCGCAGCATCTTCGACCAGTGGCCGCCGGCTGCTGATGCCCGCGGATTTGCCACGCGTCGACGAGCCGGTGGGTCTGGACCATCTGCCACGATTTCGCCGCGCGCAAGCGCTCCTATCCGCTGTTCGTCGAGACGTTCGGGCTCGAAACGAGGGAATGAGGAGAAACCGAATGGCTGAGGATTTTGCCGGAAAGGTCGCCGTCGTCACCGGCGGCGGCAGCGGGATCGGGGCGGCGACCTGCCGGGCCTTTGCTGCCGCGGGTGCGCGCGTGGCGGTGTTCGACCGCGATGCGGGGGCGGCCGAACGGGTCGCGGCCGAAATCACCGGGCGCAACGGCAATGCCGAGGCGTACGGGCTCGACGTGACCGATCGCGAGGGCTTCGCCCGCCTCGCCGCGGCGATCACCGAGTCGCACGGCGGCATCGACATCCTGGTCAACGGCGCCGGCGTCACCATTCGTCGAATGATCGGCGAGATGGGGGCGGAGGACTGGGACCGGGTGATCGCGGTCAACCTGACCGGCGCGTTCAACGGCATCCAGGCGGTATTGCCGCATATGCGGGCGCGCGGCGGCGGCGCCATCGTCAACATCGCCTCGATCGCCGGGCAGCGCATTTCGTTCGGCGGCACCGCCAATTACTCCGCGTCGAAGGCGGGGCTCCTGGGCCTGACCCGCCATGCCGCCTACGAGCTCGCCCCCGATCATATTCGGGTCAACGCGGTCTGCCCCGGTGCGACCGCGACCGCCTTTGGCGGCGCGATGCCGACCGCGGAGGCCAAGGCCGAGCGCGGGCGCAAAATCCCGCTCGGCCGGATGTGCGAGCCCGAGGACATCGCCGACCCGATCCTGTTCCTGGCCGGCGACATGGCGCGGATGATCACCGGGGTGGCATTGACCGTCGACGGCGGCCTGCTGATCAAGAACGACACCCCCTACGAGGAATATTTCCGCCCCAGATAGCGGTCGCCGAACGCGCCCGTCGTTTGCCGACAGTCCCACTCCGCCCTAGCGAACGTCACAAACCGCACGCTTGCCCCCGATGCTGTTCGACCGAACGCGTCCCTTTCGTTATTTGGAAGTAACCCCGCCATCTTCCATCTTTGGCATCCCGGCGCAGGCTTGGCGCAGGCCGGGACCCATATCGGCGATGGGCACCGGCCGTCGCCGGTGAGACGAGAATAATGGGTGAGCGGCTAGATTTCCCGGAAGTGATCGACTAGGTGGCCGCGCACCCCGACATCGTTCCAACCGCGCAACTTGCGAGGGGTCGGCGGGCGGCAACGGCTTGGATAAGGACGCCAGCCGGCGGCCTGACGGTTCTGATCTTGGCCACCCTCACGGCTCGGGTATTTTTTGCGGCGTCTCTCGGTCTCGGGATCGACGAAAGCTACATGGTGGCGGCCGGGCGCCGATTGCGGCTCGGCTATTTCGATCATCCGCCGATCGCGTGGTGGCTGGCGTGGGGTGCCGCCCACCTCTTCGGCAATGACAGCGCGATCGTCGTGCGCCTGCCGTTTATCGCACTGTTCGCGCTGACGACATGGCTGATGTACCGGGTGACGGCGGCGCTGTTCGGCGCGTGGGCCGGGCTGTGGGCGGCGGTGCTGGCGAATCTGTGCCCGGTCGTCGGCGTCACCGCCGGCACCTGGGTGCTGCCCGACGGCCCGCTGTTCGCCGCCCTCCTCGCGGCGGCCTGTTGCCTGATCGCTGCGTTGCCGGCCGAGGGAAGGGCGGCCTGGGGTTGGTGGGTGGGGGCCGGCATCTGCGCAGGTCTGGCGCTGTCCTCCAAATATTCGGCGGTTCTGACCATCCTCGGCGCCGTCGCGTTTCTGCTCAGCGAGCGGACCAGCCGGCGCTGGCTGCTTCGCCCGCACCCTTATGTCGCCGGGCTCGCCGCGCTGGCGATGTTCATGCCGGTCCTGATCTGGAACGCGCGTCACGGCTGGGTCTCGTTGCTGTTCCAAGGCGGCCGGGCGGAGGGTCGCTTCAACCCGCTCGGACCGGTTCTGTCCTTGGCCGGCGCGGCACTGTTTCTGCTGCCTTGGGTGTGGCTGCCGTTGCTGCTGTGCGGGTTGGACGCGCTGCGCCGGGGACCGGCCGACAGGCGGCGCTGGCTGCTGGTCTGCCTGGCGGCACCGCCGATCGTCTTTTTCACCGTGGTCTCCTTGTGGAGCCGGGTGCTGTTTCACTGGGCAGCACCCGGCTACTTGCTGCTGCTGCCTTTGCTCGGCGACGCCATCGCCCGCCGCCGACGGAGCCGCCGGTGGCTCGCCGCCACTGGGGCTCTCGTCGTCCTCGGCGTGGCGGTCGTCGCCACTGAGGTGCGGTTCGACTGGCTCTCCGACGCGATCGGCCATTTCCGGCTGGGCAAGGACCCCGCCCTCGCCGCCGTCGACTGGATGTCGCTGCGCACCGATCTCGCGGGCCGCGGCCTGCTCGACCGGCCGGGGCTGGTGGTCGCGGCGACCCGATGGCTCGACGCCGGCAAGATCGATTATGCGCTGCACGGCCAGAGGGCGGTCGTCTGTCTCGGCAACGATCCACGCGAATATGGGATCATCGCGCCCGTTGCCGATCACGCCGGCGCCGATGTGCTGATCGTCGCTCCGCGCGTCTCACCGGCGGAGATCGCCGTCCGCTTCGGCAAGCTGTTCGACGCGATCGACACCCTGATGCCGGCGATGGTGCTGCATGACGGGCATCCGGCGCTGACCTTGCCGCTCTATCTCGGGCACCATCTGCACGTGCCGCCCGGACCGGCTAGGGCGCGCGGCGATATTGCGGGTAGCCCTTGAAGCCGTAAGCGAGATAGAGTTCGTAGAACCGCGTCTCCCCCGGCCCGATCGGGATCGTGATTGCGCGGAGCGGTTCGAGCGCGGCAAAGCTCGGTCGCATCTCGCGGGCGAGGTGCTTTACCGACACCAGCAGAAAGTTTCCGCCGCGATATTTCCGCATGTCGTTAGTCAGGTCCCACTGGTCCTTGACCCGGTCCATCAATTCCCATTTGACCGCGCCGAACGGGTGCGGGCGGACGTAATAGATCAGCGCCGCCAGCAGTTCCCGATCGTCGGCAAAGAGGGTGAAGCCCGGATGGCGGGCGAGGGCCGAGCTGACCTCAGTGCCGAGCTCGCGCCACCCGCGCAGCCGTTCGAGCGGGTCGTATTTCGCCGGCAACGCGATGCCGGCGGCGGCGAGCGTCTGGTAGCCGGTAAACAACATGACCGCGGCGGCGAGATGAAGCGCAACCGAAAACGCGACGAGCTTGCGCCAGCCGCGCCGCAACGCCCAGGCGACGACCAGCACGGTCGCCGAGACATAGGCGGGTGCGGCCCAGTTGGGCTCGGCCCGCGATAAAAAGCTGACGACCAGCATCATCGCCAAGCTCGGCAAGGCAAAGGCGGCGAGGAGCCGCGCGCCGGGCTCGGCCAAGGCCCGCGGCGTTGCCGCCAGCAAGATCAGCGCGGCGAAGAGCAGCGGGCCGAACACGGCGAATTGCGAGCCGAAAAATGCCAGCGCGGCGCCGGGGTGCAACAGCGGCCCGGTCAGGTCGGCATTGTCGCGGGTATGCAGATAGCTGGCGAAGCCGTGGCTCCAGTTCCACCACAGATTCGGCGAATACAGCAGGCCGGCGACGGCGAAGGCGCCGAGCAGAGCCGGCAGGTGGCGGCGCTCGGCCCGGATCAGCAGCACGAAGCCCAGCGCCGACAGCATCCAATAGGCCATCGCGTATTTCGCCAGGAGCCCGAGCCCGGCCGCGATCCCGGCCGCGAGCCACCAACTCCGGCCGCCCTCCGCGCGCGCCCGGATAAAGGCGTAGAGGGCGGCCGCCCAGCACAGCATCAAGGGCGCGTCGGTCGACATGATGAAGGCCGAGACCGATACGCCCGGCAGGCTCGCATAGGCGAGCGCCGACCACAGCCCGACGCGCCGGTCGTAGAGCCGCGCCCCGATCGAATAGACAAGGATCGCGGTGCCGGCGTGGAGCAGGGGCGCCGACAGGCGGATCGCAAACTCGCTGTCGCCGAACAGCCCCGTCGTCAGCGCGATCAGCCAGGCGACCAAGGGCGGCTTCGAGTAATAGCCAAAGGCCAGGTGCTTCGCCCAGAACCAATATTGCGCCTCGTCCGGATAGAGGTCGGCCGGCTGTGCCCACAGCCACCACACCCGCAGCGCGGTGATCGCCGCCACCAAGACGAGCATCGCCGCGGCGGGCGAGCGAACGAGCGGCGGCAGTAGGCGCACGGGCAGAGCGGCGGCCCGCTCAACGGTCACGTGCGACCCTTGACCACGCCATCCAGGCACATCGCCGTCGCCCCTCACCCTCCGGCTGCCGCGGGTCCCTCCCTCTCCCTCTCCCGCGCGCGGGAGAGGGTCAGGGTGAGGGGCTCGCCAGCAGTGCGCGAACAGCGCGGCCGACGGTCCGGGCGCAAGTCATTCCTGCAATTCCCTGACCTGCGCCGGGGTCAGATAGCGGCGTCTTGGCGCCGCGCAGCATGAGATAGAGCTTTGCGGTCTCCTCGAGTTCCTCGATCGCGTTGACCGCGGCGTCGAGGCTCGAGCCGGCGACGACCGGGCCGTGATTGGCCAGCAGCACGGCGTGGTGCTGCCGGCGAAGCCGCGCACCGCTTCGGCCAGCGCCAGGTCGCCGGGGCGAAAATAGGGGACGAGCGGCAGCCTTCCGACGCGCATCACATAGTAGGCGGTGATCGGCGGCATTACGTCGGCGGGGTCGATCTCGGCGAGGCACGAGACCGCGACCGAATGGGTCGAATGCAGGTGCACGACGGCGCCGGTGCCGGGGCGCTCGTCGTACATGACGCGGTGCAGAAAGCTCTCCTTGGTCGGCGGGTCGCCGGCAACGAGCCGCCCGTCACGGTCGAGCTTCGCCAGCCGCGCCGGGTCGAGGCGGCCGAGCGAGGCGTTGGTCGGGGTCATCAGCCAGCCATCCTCGACCCGCAGGCTGATGTTTCCCGAGGACCCGGCGGTCAGGCCGCGCATGAAGATCGAGGCGCCGATCGCGCAGATCGCCTCGCGCTCCTTGGCTTCGCTCATCGGATCAGTCCTCGCCTGATAGCGCTCACCCTCCCATCGCCGGCGCGATGTGTCCCTCCCTCTCCCGCAATGCGGGAGAGGGAGCCGAGCGCAGCGAGGCGGGTGAGGGTCACTTTCTGTCTTCCTCCAGCACGGAAAAGGCGCGCAGAAAAAAGTCCGGAGCACCGAAATTGCCGGATTTGAGCGCCAGCGCCAAGGCGGGCTCGCCGAGGCTCCCAATGAGACTAACTGTCCACGGCACGCCGGGGTCGATCTGACGGCCGATGCGCAGCCCGGTGATGCCGAGCGCCTGGACCACCGCCCCCGCGGTCTCGCCGCCAGCGACGACCAGCCGCCGCACACCCGCGGCGGCAAGGCCGCGAGCGATTTCGGCCATGGTCTCCTCGACCACCGCCCCGGCGCGTTGGCGGCCGAGCCGGCGCTGCACCTCGGCGACCTGCTCGGGGGGTGCGGTCGCCGAGACCAGGATCGGCTGCTCGCCGAGCAGCGGCCTCGCCCAGGCGAGCGCCTCGCGCACGATGTCGCGGCCGTCGGCAACGGCGATCGGGTCGATGGTGAAGGAGGGTGCGCGCGCTCGCATATAACCCGCCTGCGCCAAAGTCGCGGTCGAGCACGAGCCCGACAGCACCGCCGCGGCGCCCGAAATCGCCGGCAGGCGGTCGGCCGCGACATTGTCGCCGAGCAGGCCGCAGCGACGGAAATTCTCCGGCAGGCCGAGCGCGATCCCCGAGCCGCCGGTGATCAGCCTAAAATCGGCCGCCGCCTCGCCGATCGCTTCGAGGTCGCGGTCCTCGATCGCGTCGACGATCGTGTGCGCAAAGCCCTGCCGGCGCAGCTCGGCGAAGGCTTCGCGGATGGCCGGCGCGCCTCGCGCCACATCGCGTTGCGGCACCAGCCCGACCTTGCCCCGGCTCTGGCGCTGCAATACCCGCACCAGCGAGGGGTCGCGCATCGGCGTCAGCGGGTGGTCGCGCATCCCCGATTCCGACAACAGCACATCGCCGACGAACAGATAGCCGCGGTAGATAGTGCGGCCCGCTTCGGGAAAGGCCGGGCAGAACAGGGTGAAATCGGCGCCGAGCGCCGCCATCAGCGCCTCGGCGACCGGGCCGATATTGCCGGCATCGGTCGAATTGAAGGTCGAGCAGTATTTGAACAGGATCTGGCGCGCGCCCGCCCGTTGCAGCCAGGCAAGGGCGGCGAGACTTTTCTCGATCGCCTCCGCGGCCGGGACCGTTCGGGTCTTCAGTGCGACCACGACCGCCTCGGCGTCGGGAACACTCGAGCCCGGTCTCGGCACCTCGATCAGCTGCACCGTGCGCATGCCGCGGCGCACGAGGGTGTTGCACAGATCGGTAGCGCCGGTGAAATCGTCGGCGATCGCACCTAGCAGCACAGGCACCTGCGGCCTCCCTTGCGTTCCCGGACGCGCGGGGAAAGAGTAGCGGCCCGCCGCCCTGGCCGCAAACGGGCCGACGGGCCATCGCCGTGTGTTCTCCGCAGCTGTAGGGCGGGTCTTGACCCGCCAATACCGCTACGGCGGATCGAGATCCGCCCTACGGAAGCCGGGGGAGGCTGCTTCCCGGGGTCTTGTGTTTTGCCGGCGCGGAGGGGAAGAGTAGCGAGCCTCAGCCGGGGGACGGGTCATGCCGAAATTCGCCGCCAATCTCAGCTTCATCTTCCAGGAGGTCGGGTTTCTCGACCGCTTTGCCGCGGCTTCCGCCTGCGGCTTCAAGGCCGTCGAATATCTCGGCGCCTACGACCAGCGGCCCGAAACCGTCGCGCAGGCGCTCAGCCGCAACGGGCTGGTCCAGGCATTGTTCAACATGCCGCCCGGCAATTGGACGGCCGGCGAGCGGGGGATGGCGGCCTTGCCCGGGCGCGAAGAGGAATTCCGCACCGGGGTCGAGCAGGCGCTCACCTATGCCAAGGCGACGAATTGCCGGCTCGTGCATGCGATGGCCGGGCTGTGGCCGCCGGGAAGCGACCGCGCCGAGGCCCGGCGCGTCTATGCCGCGAATTTGCGTTACGCGGCCGACCGGCTCGCGCCCGAGGGCGTCACCGTCATCATCGAGCCGATCAACAACCGCGACATCCCGGGCTATTTCCTCAACACCACGACCGAGGCGATGTCGGTCATCGAGGAGGTCGGCCACCCCAACCTCAAATTGCAGCTCGATCTCTATCATGTACAGATCATGGAGGGCGATCTCGCCCATCGCATCCGGACCTTGGCCGGCCATTACCCGCACATCCAGATCGCCGGCAACCCCGGCCGCCACGAGCCCGATATCGGCGAGATCAACTACCCGTTCCTGTTCGATCTGCTCGACGAGATCGGTTATGCGGGCTGGATCGGCTGCGAATACCGGCCAAAGGGCGAGACCACCGCCGGCCTCGGCTGGGCCGCGCGGTACGGCATCCGGACAAACGGCCGATAAGGGATCGCGGTTGATACAGCCGATGCAAATGAACAAGCACCGCGAGTTGCCCCTCACCCTCCCGCTTCCCGCATGCGGGGAGAGGGAGGGGATGAGGGGCGGGTCCCGGCGCCTAGCAGCGGGGGCTGAACCATGCGGATCGTGATCACCGGCGGCTGCGGCTTTCTCGGCCGGCGGCTGGCGCTGTTGCTGCTGGAGCAAGGCAGTAGCCTCGGCCCGATCGACGAGCTGGTGCTGTTCGACAACGCCCCACCGGCATTGCCCCTGCCCGACGACCAGCGGGTCAGGCTCGCCACCGGCGACATCGCCGACCGCGAAACTGTGCGGCGGCTGCTGACGCCGGGAGTCGCCGCGGTGTTTCATCTCGCCGCGGTGGTCAGCGGCCAGGCCGAGGCCGACACCGATCTCGGCTACCGGGTCAATCTCGACGGCACCCGCGCGGTGCTCGACGCCTGCCGCGCGCTCGGCACCTGCCCGCGCCTGGTGTTCGCCAGCTCGCTCGCGGTCTACGGCGGCGCGCTGCCGCCTGCCGTCGGCGACGACACGCCGCTGACCCCGCAGACCTCGTACGGCACGCAAAAGGCGATCGGCGAATTATTGGTCAACGACTACAGCCGCAAGGGGTCTGTCGACGGCCGGGCGCTCAGGCTGCCGACCGTGGTCGTGCGGCCGGGTCGGCCCAACCGCGCGGCCTCGAGTTTCGCCTCCTCGATCATCCGCGAGCCCTTGGCCGGGAAGGGCGCGGTCTGCCCGGTCCCACCTGATCTCGTCATGGCATTGGCCTCGCCGCGCCGCGTCGTCGCCGCCCTCCATCATGCCCACGAGCTGCCCGGCAGCGCCTTCGGCGCCCACCGCTCGTTGCAATTGCCGGGCTTTTCGGTCGCGGTCGGCGACATGGTGGAGGCGGTGCGCCGCGCCGGCGGCAAAGCCGCCCATGCCCATATCCGCTGGCAGCCGGATCCGGCGATCCAGCAGATCGTCTCCGGCTGGCCGCAGGCGCTCGCCGCCGCCCGCGCCGAAGCCCTCGGCTTCGCCGCAGACAGCGGCATCGACGAAGCCGTCCAAGCCTTTATCGAAGACGACCTCGAAACGCAGAAAGCGCTGGCCTAAGACATCCGGCTTTCGTTAGGGCCGCCCCTCACACTCCCGCCGCGCAGGTCCACCCCGCTCGCTGGGAAAAGCAGGTGAGGGGTCTTCGATGCCGCGCCTGTGGGCGATGAGCTAGCGCGCATTTCTCACAGGTTTGCACCAATCCGTCAGGCGTGCCAATTTCTCCTAATGGCGGGACGGCTCGCGGGCAAACGGGCGTTGGTGACGGCGGCGGCGCAGGGCATCGGCCGGGCGACGGCGTTGGCCTTTGCCGCGGAAGGGGCGAGCGTGCTGGCGACCGACATCGCTGAGGACAAGCTCGGCCCGCTCGCCGACGCCTTGATCGCGACCCGCCGGCTCGATGTGACCGAGGACGATGCGGTCGCGGCGCTGGCCGCCGAGCTCGGACCGGTCGACGTGCTGTTCAACTGCGCTGGCTTTGTGCATCACGGCACGATCCTCGACGCCGAGCCGATCGATTGGGACGCCTCCTTCGCTCTCAACGTGCGCTCGATGTTCATGATGATCCGCGCTTTTCTGCCGAAGATGCTGGAGCACGGCGGCGGCGCCTCGATCGTCAACATGGCCTCGACCGTCTCCTCGGTCAAAGGCGTGCCGAACCGCTGCGTCTACGGCGCCACCAAGGCCGCGGTGATCGGGCTGACCAAATCGGTCGCCGCCGATTTCATCACCGCCGGCATCCGCTGCAACGCGATCTGCCCGGGGACGATCGAGACGCCGTCGCTCGAGGACCGCATCGCCGCGCAGGGGGTGCGCGTCGTCGGCGGCACCGAGGCCGCGCGCCGCGCCTTTGTCGAGCGCCAGCCCTTGGGCCGGCTCGGCACGCCCGAGGAGGTGGCCGCACTCGCCGTCTACCTCGCCTCGGACGAGAGCTCGTTCACGACCGGTGCGATCCATGTGATCGACGGCGGCTTTACCTTGTGACCCGCAACAGGAGGGCATTTCCGATGAAGCTCCTTCGCTATGGACCGCCGGGCCGGGAAAAGCCGGGCCTCCTCGATCGCGACGGCAAGATCCGGGATCTCTCGGGTGCGGTCGGCGACATCGACGCCGAGACCCTCGCGCCGGCCGTGCTCGACCGGTTGCGGCGCACCGACCCGGTGACCCTGCCGCTGGTGTCGGGCACGCCGCGCCTCGGCCCCTGCGTCGGCCGGGTGCCCAAATTCATCGCGATCGGTCTCAACTACCGCCAGCACGCGGCCGAAACCGGGGCGGCGATCCCCAAGGAGCCGATCATCTTCATGAAGGCGACCTCGTCGATCTGCGGCCCCGACGACGACGTGATCATCCCGAAGGCGTCGCAGAAGACCGATTGGGAGGTCGAGCTCGGCATCGTCATCGGCACCCTCGCCCGCTATGTCGCGGTCAATGACGCGCGCCGGCACATCGCGGGCTATTGCGTCGTCAACGATGTCTCCGAGCGCGAATTTCAGATCGAGCGCGGCGGGCAATGGACCAAGGGCAAGAGCGCCGACACCTTTGGCCCGATCGGCCCGTGGGTGGTCACCGCCGACGAGGTGCCCGACCCCGGCAAGCTCACGCTGTGGACCGAGGTCAACGGCAAGCGGGTGCAGAACAGCAATACCGCCGATTTGATCTTCGGGATCGACGAGATCGTCAGCTACGTCAGCCATTTCCTGACCTTGGCGCCGGGCGACGTGATCGCGACGGGGACCCCGTCGGGGGTCGGTCTCGGCATGAAGCCGCCGCAATTCCTGAAGCCCGGAGATCGCATGCGGCTCTCGGTCGAAGGCTTGGGCGAGCAGAACCAGCGCCTGGTGGCGTACGCCGGGTAGCCCCGGCGGTCCGGGCGCAGGGCGTGCGCGCGGCGACAAAAAAGCGGCGTTAATGGGGCGATTTGACGGCTGGCGCGCGGCGGTGCATTCGAGATATGATTAAAGGGTCGACGCGCCCGCCGCATCCTATCTCGGTTTCGAGGAACTATGTACGATCGCCGCCCCGGCTTCTTCCGCGAAGACACCGCCCCAGGGCATCGCATCGAAGCCAAAGTCAAGTGGTTCAACGCCAGCAAAGGTTTTGGCTTCGTCACCCCATCCGACGGCTCGCAGGATGCGTTTCTGCCGATGGCGGTCCTGCGACGCGCCGGCTATGAGGATGTGCGCGAAGGCGCCTCGATCAGCTGCGAGGTCAGCGCCGGGGCCAAAGGCCCGCTGGTGACCAGCATCCTGAACGTCGACAGCAGCACGGCGTCCGCACCGTCCGGCGCGGGCGGCGGCTTTGACCGCCGCGTCCCGCGGCCCGCAACGACCCTCGAGGGCGTGGTGAAGTGGTTCGAGCCCGACAAGGGCTACGGGTTCATTTCTCCCGACGGGGGCGGCAAGGACGTGTTCATTCACATCACCGCGCTGCGCCGCAGCGGGGTCACCGCGCTCGATGCCGGCCAGCGGGTCAGCGTCGAGGTCGTCGACGGCAAGAAAGGCCTGGAGGCCGAACGCGTCATCCTGATCTGAGAGGTGCGCCGGAACCAGAAAGGGCCAGAGGGCCAGCGACGGCGAGCCCTCCATTGGGTCCGGCGGTCGGATGCTGCTGCGCGTTCGCCCACCTGACGTTAAGCCAAGTGACATTATTGTTAAGGACGTGGGTGACGCAGGATGCGCGGCATGGTACGGGTGCTCCCCCAGATGCACCCGGATCCGCCGGCTCCGGAGGGGCGCGTGCGTTTTGCGGCGCCGGTCCTGTCGGTCATAACGAGAGCGAGACGATGGACTTGCACGATACGATCCGGACCTACCGCCTGTTTTCGGGTTCTTACGACATCGTTTTCGGCCCGGTGTTTCACCCCGGACGCAAGGAGGCCGTGCGCATCGCCAATGACCGGCCGGGCCAGCGCATTCTCGAAGTGGGGGTCGGCACCGGGCTGTCGTTGCCGCATTTTCGTGCCGATTTGCGGGTGACCGGCATCGATGTCTCGGCCGAGATGCTGGCGAAGGCCAAACGGCGCACTGAAAGCCTCGGGCTCGCGCATGTCGAGGGCCTGCACCTGATGGATGCCGAGAACCTGGAGTTCGCCGACAATTCGTTCGATGCGGTGCTGGCGCTCTATGTCGCCTCGGTGGTGCCCGACCCGGCGCGCTTCGCCGCGGAGATGCGGCGGGTGTGCATCCCCGGCGGCACGATCGTCGTGGTCAATCACTTCACCAGCGACAACGGGGCGGCGCGGTTTATGGAAAAGCGCCTGGCCCGGCTCGCCCGCCACATCGGCTTTCACGCCGATTTCCCGTTCGAGACCTTCCAACGGGACAGCCGGCTGTCGATCCGTGAGGTGCGGCCGAGCAATCTCTTCGGCTATTGGAAGCTGCTGCGCTGCGTCAACGAAAAGCCGGCCTCGAGCCCCGGCTGACCCATCCGGCGGGCCGTCCAGCTCCGTGTCTCAGGATTCGGCCCAATAACTTTAGCAGCATCTGCAGCTCACCCGTCGTTCCCGCGAAAGCAAAGGGCTGTCCGGAGAAAATTTTGCAGCCGCAAAAGGGGTAGAATCAGCTCCCCCATTTCGTCTTGGCCGGGCTTGACCCGGCTATCCACGACTTCCGGCGCCCGAGACGAAGACGTGGATGCCCGGCACAAGGCCGGGCAAGACGATGTTGAATTGCGTTGGCGGAGTTATAGACACGTTTCCCTCGAAGCGCGGTTTCCCCGGACAACCCTGCGCGAAAGCGGGAGTCCAGAGCCGCGAACGCTTGGGCGGCTTCCTCGGGCCCCCGCTTTCGCGGGGTGACGGTTCCGCTTGAGAGGGCATGCTTGATTTGTGGTCGGGCGCTAAGCCGCAGGGTACCAGCCGGGGCGGCGCTTTTCGGCGAAGCTCGCGAGGCCTTCGGCCGCTTCCGGCGAGCGGCGGCGTGCCGCTCCCTCGCTGACGATGCGTTCGCGCAAGGCCCGGCTGTCGGAGGTTTCGACGGCCTCGGCGACGAGCTGCTTGGTCATTGCCACGGCTTGCGGCGCTCCCATCAGGATATTTTCGACGACTAGCGCAGCGGCGGTTTCGAGCCTGTCGGCCGGGCACAGCTGGTGAACGAGCCCGATGCGCAACGCCTCGGCCGCAGCGAAGCGCTCGCCGGTCAGGGCGAGGCGGCCCAATGCCCGCGAGCCGATGCGGTCGGCGAGCAGCGGGATGATCGGCGCCGCGGTGATGCCCCAGCGCACCTCGCTGATCGCGAAGACCGCGTCCTCGGCGGCGATCGCGATGTCGCAGGCCGCCGCGATCCCGACCCCGCCGCCAAAGCAGCCGCCCTGGATCAGCGCCAAAGTCGGGTGCGGGCAATGCCGCAGCCTGTCGATCGCGGCCAAGGTGCGGCGCGAAAAATCGAGGTTCTCCTCCGCCGGCGCCGCGCACAAACGGCGCAGAAAGGCGAGGTCGGCCCCGGCCTGGAAGTGACGCCCGGCGCCGCGCAATACGACGCAGCGCAGGCCGGGCTGGCATTCGAGCCGGGCGAAAGTCTCGATCAGCCCGTCGATCAGCGCGCCGTCATAGGCGTTGCCGACGGCCGGCCGGTTGAACGTGACCGAGGCGACGCCGCGTGCGTCGACCTGGCACAGCACCGGGCCGCTGTCGGGCATACCGCGGCCTAGGAAGCGGGCCCGTCCGCCGCCCGCCACAGCCGGATCTCGCGCAGCAGGGCGTCGACCGCGCCGCAGGCAAAGCCGAGCGAGGTCTCGTCGACAAGGCGGCCGTCGCGGACCTTGTCGGCGGCGGCGGTGATGGTCACTTCGCGCGCCAATGCCACCCGCGCCAGCATCGATTCGAGTGCGACGCGCATGTGCTCGAGGCAGCGGGCGCCGCCGAGCGGCCCGCGCGAGGTCGCCATGATCGCCACCGGCTTGTACGCCATCACCGAAGCAAAGGCCGGGCGCGAGGCCCAGTCGAGCGCGTTTTTCAAGACGCCGGGGATGCTGTGGTTGAATTCGGGCGCGCACAGCACCAGCCCGTCGGCCGCGGCGATCGCGGCGAGCAACGCCTTGACCGGGGCAGGGCGTTTGTCGCCCTCGAAATCCTGGTTGTAGGCGGGGATCGAAGCCAGGTCCCAGATCGTCAGCTCGGCGGCGCCGGCGAACTTCTCGCGCAAGGTTTCGAGCACCGCGTTCGAATACGAGCCGGCGCGCAGGCTGCCCGACATCCCGATCAGGCGCGGCGGCATTGTTTGTGTCATGCGGGCTGGTGTCCTCCGGCGGCGGGCGGCGGCTCGTCATAGCCAAAGCGGCGCGGGAATGGCAACCTTCTCGCGCAGCATGCCGACGGCGATGTCTGCGACAAGGTCAGGAGGTGGGAATTGAGGCTCGGCCGAGAACCGCGAGGGCGGACCCGGCGATGAGTTTGCGGCCGTCGCGGCGCGGGCTCGTGCCGCCGTTCATCGCCATGGATGTGCTGCGCGCCGCCACCGAGCGCGAGATTGCCGGCGCCGATGTGATCCATCTCGAGGTCGGCCAGCCCGGGAGCCAGGCGCCCGAGGCCGTGCGCGAGGCCGCCCGACGGGCGCTCGCCAGCGAGCCGATCGGCTATACCGATGCGCTTGGCATCGCACCGTTGCGCCAGGCGATCGCCGCGCATTACCGGGCGCAATACGGGCTCGAGGTCGATGCGCAGGAGGTCGTCGTCACCACCGGTTCCTCGGCCGCTTTCCAGCTCGCTTTTCTCGCCGCGTTCGAGGCCGGCGATCGGGTGGCGCTCGCCGCCCCCGGCTATCCGGCCTACCGCAACATCTTGCGTGCGCTGGGCATCGAGCCGGTGCTGATCGAGGTCGGCGAAAACAGCCACTATCAGCCGAACCCCGAGCTGCTGGCCGAGGCGGGGCCGCTCGACGGTCTGGTCATCGCCAGCCCGGCCAATCCGACCGGCACGATGATCGGCGCCGCCGATCTGGCGCGGCTCGCCGGCTGGTGCCGCGAGCGCGGCATCCGTCTAGTCTCGGACGAGATCTATCACGGGATCACCTACGAAGCGCCGGCCGCGACGGTGCGCGCCTACGGGCATGAGGCCGTGGTCGTCAATTCGTTCTCTAAATACTACAGCATGACCGGGTGGCGACTCGGCTGGATGCTGGCCCCGCCCGATCTTGCGCGCTCGGTCGAATGCTTGGCGCAGAATTTCTACATCTCGCCGCCGGCTTTGTCGCAGCTCGCAGCGATCCCGGTGTTCGGCTGCCATGCCGAGCTCGACGGCCATGTCGCGCGCTACCGCGCCAACCGAGATCTGCTGATCGGCGCTTTGTCCGCCGCCGGGCTCACCCGCTTCGCCCCGGCCGAAGGAGCCTTCTACCTCTATGTCGACATATCGAGCCTGACCCGAGACAGCGTCGATTTCTGCCGCCGCCTGCTCGCCGAGACCGGAGTGGCGATCACCCCGGGGGTCGATTTCGACCCACTGCACGGCGGCGGCTGGATGCGCCTTTCGTTCGCCGGCGCGACCGCCGACGTGGCCGAGGCGGCACATCGTCTGGCCGAATGGCTGCCGCGGGCGGGCTGAGCGTTCAGGGGCCGAAGGGGGTGCCCCCGCTTTGGCTGGTGCCTCACCCGGCAACGGCCGCTCAAACCAAGGGCGCGCGCAGCGGGCGCATGTCCGGGGCGGGGCGCAGCGCGGCTTCGGTTTTGGACTGCAGGGCGGCGAAGTCGATGTCCTCGGCGATCTCGCGGACGAGGAGGCCGTCGGGGGTCACGTCGATGACCGCGAGGTCGGTGTAGATCCGGCGCACCGCGGCGGCGGCGGTCAGCGGATATTCGCAGCGGCGGCGGATGCGGGGCATGCCCGATCGGGTGGTGTGCTCGAGCATGACGCGGATCTCCTTGGCGCCGACCGCCAGATCCATCGCCCCGCCGACCCCGGGCGGGAATCCGGGATCGTCGGTCGTCCAGTTCGCCAGATCGCCGTTCTCCGCCACCTCGAAAGCGCCGAGCAAGGCGAGGTCGAGATGGCCGCCGCGGATCATCAGGAACGAGTCGGTGTGGTGGACATAGCTGCCGCCGGTGACGAGGGTGACGGGCTGCTTGCCGGCGTTGATCAGATCGGGGTCGACCTCGTTGGCGCCGGGGGCCGGGCCGACGCCGAGGATGCCGTTCTCGCTGTGCAGGACGATCTCGCGACCCTCCGGGATGAAGTCGGAGACCAGGGTCGGCAAACCGATCCCGAGGTTGACATAGGCGCCGTCGGCGAGGTCCTGCGCGGCCCGCCAGGCGATTTGGCGACGTTTGAGCGGCATCTTTCCCTCTAAATCAATTCACCGGTCTGGGTCGAGCCCCCACCTATGTCTCCCTCGCCCCGCTTGCGGGAAGAGGGCAGGGTGAGGGGGGCTCACAGTGTAACTCGCCGGACGCGTTTTGCCCCTCACCCCGAGATCTGCTGACGCGCGGATTTCGACCTCTCCCCGCGAGCGGGGCGAGGTAATGCACCCTAACCTGATCGAGATTGGGCCCTCACCGCCTCGACGTGAAGGATCTAGAGCGCCACTTGGACGATGCGGTCGACGAAGATGCCGGGGGTGACGATCATCTCCGGGTCGAGCTCGCCCAATTCGACGATGTGGCGGACCTGCGCGACCGCGAGATCGGCCGCCATCGCCATGGTCGGGTTGAAGTTGCGCGCGGATTTGCGGTAGGTCAAATTGCCCCAGCGGTCGGCGCGGTCGGCGCAGAGCAAGGCCACGTCGCCCTTCAGCGGCTTTTCCAGCACATACATCCGGCCGTCGATCGCGCGGTGCTCCTTGCCCTCGGCAAGCCGGGTCCCGACCGAGACCGGCGAATAGAAGCCGCCGAGACCGGCCGCGGCGCAGCGCATGCGCTCGCTGAGCGTCCCCTGCGGAAGCAATTCGAGCTCGATCTTGCCCGCCGCGTAAAGCTCCTCGAACACGACGCTGCCCGAGCTGCGCGGAAACGAGCACATGATCTTGCGCACTCGCCCGGCCGCGAGCAATGCGGCGAGCCCGGTCCGTCCTGTCCCGGCGTTGTTGGCGACGATCGTCAGGTCGCGCGCGCCCTGCTCGACCAAGGCCTCGCACAGCACGTCGGGCAATCCGGCACCACCGAACCCGGCGCACAGCACGACCGATCCGTCCTTGATGCCGGCGACCGCCTCGGCGAGGTTTCGCACCCGCTTGTCGATCATGAACATCCTCTCGCAACAGCCCTTACCCACCCGTCCCCGCGGGCCGGGTCCCCCCTCTCCCGCATTGCGGGAGAGGATGCCGAGCGCGGCGAGGCGGATGAGGGCATGGACGCACCGTTCACCGCAAGAATTAGAAGGCGACGGCGTCGCCGCCTTTGAGGGCCAGCATCGTGCGCGCCTCGTCGGGGGTGGCGATTTCGAGCGACAGATTCTCGACGATGGCGCGGATGCGGCTGACCTGGTCGGCGTTGCTGGTGGCGAGCTTGCCGCGGCCGATCCACAAGGAATCCTCGAGCCCGACCCGAACGTTGCCGCCCATGATCGCCCCCATCGTCACCAGCGGCAATTGATGGCGGCCAGCGGCGAGGATCGACCAGGCATAGGCATCGCCGAACAATTTGTCGGCGATCCGCTTCATATGGAC
Source organism: uncultured Alphaproteobacteria bacterium (assembly GCA_963703855.1). Taxonomy (GTDB): domain Bacteria; phylum Pseudomonadota; class Alphaproteobacteria; order ATCC43930; family CGMCC-115725; genus AP-15. The sequence continues at coordinate 230,417 of CAVPFW010000008.1, read as the reverse complement.
GAGGTTGTCGGGGTCGGCACCGATCCCACCCAAGATGCCGAAGATCGTCTGCACGAACAATGGCGGCTTGACCAGCCCGCGGTCGAGAAAATGCGCCAGGTTATAAAGGTGGCCGACATCATAGCACTCGAACTCGAACCTTGTGCCGCAGCCTTCGCCGAGATCCTTCAGGATCCGCTCGATGTCGGCGAAGGTATTGCGGAAGATGAAATCCCGGGTCATTTCGAGATGTTGCGTCTCCCACGGGTATTTCCAGTCCTTGTAGCGGCCGAGCATCGGGTAGAGCCCGAAATTCATCGAGCCCATGTTCAGGGAGCACATCTCAGGCTGGGCGCGCAGCGGTGCCGCGAGCCGCTCGTCGAGCGACATGCCGTGACCGCCGCCGGTGGTGATGTTGACGACGGCGTTGGTCGCCTGCTTGATCCGCGGCAGGAACTGCATGAACACGGCCGGATCGGGGGTCGGCCGCCCGTCTTTGGGGTCGCGGGCGTGCAGGTGGAGGATCGCCGCCCCGGCTTCCGCCGCGGCGATCGCGTCGCGGGCGATCTCGTCCGGGGTCAGCGGCAGGTAGGGGCTCATCGTCGGGGTATGGATCGATCCCGTAACGGCGCAGGTGATGACGACCTTGCCACCTATAGCCATGCTTTTCCTCCCCTACTATTCGGCGGCAGGCTTGCCGCGGGCTGGCCCTGCGCCAGGATCAACGACTTGACCTTGGGATTTCTCGCTCTCCCACCCGGCCCTGGAAGACGCCATAATGGCCGAGTTCGGGCTGCAGTTGGTGCATCTTTTTCCGGCGGACTCCGACGTTGCGGAGACTACAACAAAAAGTTGAGCGGGTTATTTCTCATGAGCTCCATCTGCAGCATTTGCCAGCGAGATTTCTCCTTCTGATAGAACCGCGGCTGCTTCCCGCGGAACTCCATTGGTCGCGAGGATGCGATGCGAACAAGGCTATTTTGGGATCGTCACATGACGATCCGAGCCAGGCCCGATTCCCTGGCTCAGATGTTTTTCCGCTGGCAGACGGCTTCGATGGGATGCCCGTCTGGATCGATCACGAAAGCAGCATAATAGGTCGGCCCATAATGCGGTCGAAGGCCAGGACCGCCGTTATCGATCCCTCCGGCTCGCAACGCTTCGGAATGGAAGGCGTCCACCGCAGAGTGCGTCGGGGCGTTGAAAGCAACGTGAAATCCGGGGCCGGGGGGCCTGATCGGAGACGCCTGCTGCTTGAGAGCGAGAATGTCTCCGCCTCCGGGCGGGCCATACCCAGCCGCGCTCGGCTTCGTCCAGACCCGCGTCAGTCCGAGAGGAGCGAGCGCGGCGTCGTAGAACGCGATCGCGCGTTCAAGGTCCGAGACGCCGAAGGAAAGATGACCCAGCATGCTTCATTGTCGCAGGCTCTATTTGTCCGTCCAACCCCAACCGGCGAGGTGGGCATCCCTCACGCCGCGACTTCTAGTCCTGCGCCCGGATGAACGACTTGACCTTGGGATAGGTCTCGGCCTGCCACCGGCGACCGTGGAACACTCCATAATGGCCGACTTTGAGCTGGAGGTGGTGGGTCTTTTTTGCCGGGGCGATGCTGGTGCACAGATCGTGCGCGGCGACGGTCTGGCCGGGCCCGCAGACATCGTCGCGCTCGCCTTCGACGGTCATCAGCGCGGTCTGCGCGATCGCCGCCGGCTCCACCGGAGTGCCGCGCACGGCAAAGCGCCCGCGCGGCAGGTCGTGGCCGTGAAAGACGCGCTCGACCGTCTGCAGGTAGAAATCCGCCGGCAAATCCATGACCGACGTGTACTCGTCATAAAAGGCTCGGGTCGCCGCCGCACTCTCGCCGTCGCCGCCGACGAGGTTGCGAAACATGGTCCAATGGGCCGAGACATGGCGGTCGAAATTCATGCTGAGAAACCCCGCGAGCTGGAGGAATCCCGGATAGACTCGGCGAAACGCGCCGCGATAGCGCGCCGGCACCGTGCTGATGACCTTGCGTTCGAACCAGTCGAGCGTGTGCGCCTCGGCAAAGCGGTTGACCGCGGTCGGATTGGCCCTGGTGTCGATCGGGCCGCCCATCAGGATCATCGAAGAGGGCTGGCACGGGTCGGCGCCGGCGGCCATCAAGGACACCGCCGCGAGCACTGGAACCGATGGCTGGCAGACCGCCATGACATGGGTTCGCGACCCCAGCAGGCGGATGAAGCGGATGATGAGATCGACGAAATCGTCGAGATCGAACCTGCCGTAGAGGAGCGGGACGTCGCGCGCGTTGACCCAGTCGGTCAGATAAACATTGTGGTCGGCCAGCAGGGTTTCGACGGTGCCGCGCAGCAAGGTCGCGAAGTGGCCCGAGAGCGGCGCCACGACCAGGATGGTGGGCTCCTCGCGCGTCGAATCCTTGCGGAAGTGGAGCAGGTTGCAGAATGGGTGCGAGGCGACGACCTCCTCCCTGACCGCAATCTGCTTGTCGTCGATGGTGACGGAGCGAATGCCGAAATCCGGCCGGTTATGCGACAGTCCGGCGTGCGACAACAGCTCCATTGCGGCGGCGGCGCCGCGTACGCACGGCAGGTCGCCAATCGGCAGCCACGGATGGCCGAGCCAGCCGCGGGCGGTCTCGGCCATCAGCCGGATCGGGCCGAAAATGTCGTTTTGTGCCTGATAGGCGTCGTAAAGCATGTACCCTCATAGATGCCGGTCGCTCCCGATCGTGGAAGTGTCCGAAGTGTCGAAACGGCTCGCCGCTTCGATCCATTGCCAAGCGAAAGCATCCCACATCAAAAACCTTTTTAGTTCAATCATATATTTGTCCTGACAAGCGTTTAGGCAAGGGCTCGCGCAGCACTCTTGCCGCCGTGGCGAAATCGCTGGACGTCCGCGAATTGTTGCTTCGACGGTGACGGAGACAGCCGCTTTTGCGGGCAGCAACGGTTAATTGCCTATTTGACAGCCCCGCTCGGGCCGATCAGTGCGGCGGTGCGACCACCCCGCCGCGCACCTCGTGTACGACGACGCCCGACAGCCGCGGCGGCGGCGCCAGCCAGCGCGGATGGGCGAGTCCTGTCGCCGCGTCGCTCTCCCCGGCTTTCCACCGACGGGTCACCGCCCCGGGCGAGAAGTCGGCCATCTTCGCGGCGAGGTCGGCGGCGCTGCCTTCGTGAACCAGGTGCAGGATGGTCATCGTCGCGTCGCTCGCCTCGGCGAGGCAGCGGCGGATGTCGACCTCGCCGCGCAGCCCCGGCGGCAGGCGCTCGCCGAGCAGGGCGATCATGCGGCGCAGATCGTGGGTCCGGCGCATCGCGGCGATTTCCCGCGCCGAACGACTGATCCCGCCGTGACCGCCGGGGATCGGATCAAAACCGTCGATCGCAAAGCACAAGGTGTCGGCCGGGCGAGCATCGTCGAGCGCCGACACCGAGACGGCGCTCCCGCCAAAGAGCTGCCGGCCAATGGCGACCGGGGGCAGGCCGAAGAGCGGAGTGCCCGCCAAAACATGATCGAGGCCGAGCACGTGCCGGTCGTTGTCGAAAAACGTTTCCGCTCCGGTCGCCAGATTGACCGCGCCGAAAACCACGCGGACATTGCCGGAATTGACCCGGTCGAAATCGACGGCCGCGCCGATCAGCTCGCGCAGCTCGGCGGTCGAGACCACCGGCTCCGCCCGCGGCGGGGCGAGCCCGGCGCCACGGCGGATCAGGGACAGGCAGCTTCCGGCCGCTCGGTGCACCCAGCGGCTGAAGCCGTTCGGGGACCGCAGCAGCGCGCGCCGGCTGATCTCGTGCCAGAACTGGCGCAATCGCAGCGCGCGCTCGTGCGGCAGATTGCCGGCGATGATCGCGGCGTTGACCGCGCCGATCGCGGTGCCGGCGATCCAGTTCGGCCGCACCCCGTTCTTCTCGAGCGCGGCATAGGCGCCCGCCTGGTAGGCCCCCAACGCCTCGCCGCCCGAGAGCACCAGCGCGATCCGCTCGAAGCGGGCCAAGCTCTTATCCGGTCGCCCTCGCGCCAACGCCCGCTCCTACCCTCCGCCGCCGACCGGCACCGCCGGCGAGAGGCCGCCCCGGGCTCGGTCAACTCTCGACAGCGCCGGCAGCGAGGCCGGGGCCCGATCCCAGCTCTTCCCTGTCGGAACGCCCGTCATCATAGGAAGTCTCGACCGAGCGTCCAGTGCCGAACGCGATGCTGCTCAGTCTTTCTTTGGCGAGCGGATCGGCGGCAGCGATCTGAGGTAGATCGCGATCGCCCGGCGGTCGGCGTCGGTGAGCCGCGCGGTGCTCTTGACAATTTCGGCCATCGCGCCGCCGACAAAGTCGAAATCGGGGGTGTGGCCGTCGGTCAGCACGCCGACGATGTCGTCCTCGCTCCAATTGCCGATGCCGGTGTTGCGGTCCGGCGTGATGTTCGGCACCGCTTTGCCGCCAGGACCGTGCGCCGTACCGGCGAGAAAGCGGCTCGGTTCGGTCGCGCCCAAGAAGTTGCGCGGCGTATGGCATTCGCCGCAATGGGCGAGCGCGGTGACGAGATAGGCGCCGCGGTTGTAGGCGGCGCTGCGATCTGGATTCGGCCGGAATGGCCCGCGATCGAAGAACAGCCATTTCCATCCAGCCTGCAAAAAGCGCCAGGAGAACGGAAAGGACACCTCATGCGGCCGGTTGCTGTGCCGCACCGCGGGCAGCGAGAAGAGATAGGTCTTGATCGCCCGCGCATCCGCATCGACGATCTTGGTAAAGCTCGGATACGGGAACACCGGGAAAAAATTGGCGCCGTCGGGGCGGACGCCGTCGCGCAAGGCGCGCAGGAATTGGGCCCCGCTCCAGCGCCCGATCCCGGCATCGGGGTCGGGGGTGATGTTCGGGCTGTAGAAGGTGCCGAACGGCGTCGCGATCGCCCGTCCGCCGGCAAAAGGCCGCCCGCCATGCTCGCTGTCGGTATGACAGGCGGCGCAGCCGGCGGCATTGGCGAGGTAGGCGCCGCGCGCGACCATATCGGGCTCGGCAGCGCCCGCGCGCGCCGCGACGAGCAGCGCGGCGGCAGCGAGGGCTCTTACTGCAACTTTGCTCGGAAGGTCTGGTGACACCCGCTGCAGACGTCGAGATCCTTGAATGCCGCCGCGACCTTGGCTTTGTCGCTGCTCTTCAGCGCTGCGCCGAGTGCAGCGACCTGGTCGGCCACCTTCTTGTCGGCCGCCAGAAATTTGTCGTGCTCGCTCCAAACCTCGGGCTTCGGCCCATACTTCCCGTCGGGATTCGGTCCCTCCGTTCCTGGCGGAAAATAATCCGGCACCGTTGGTACAGATTTGGTCAAGGACCCCACGGCAGATATTGCTGCTGCCTGGTCAGATTTTCCTTGGGTATAGTTTCTGATGACAAGCCATTGCCGGCCTTGCTCCTTCATCAAGGCTTGTCGATCCTTGATGACCTGCTCCTTGTCCAGCGCCAACGCGCCGCCGGTGAAGCCGGCCACAACGAGCGTCAGCGCGGCACTCATTATCCGACGCTTCACGGTTGGTGTCATCGGCTCCCCTGTCATGTTCGGCCTCGGGTACGCAGCTGCGCTGGAGAACCCACACTAGCCGACCTCCGAGGCGAGACAATATTCCAAAAGCACGCTCACGATCACGTGATCGGGATTTCGATGTAGGTCTTGAAGGCGGGATGTTCGCGCATCCGCTGATGCCAGGCTCTGAGGTTCTTCAGCGGCGGCCGCTCGATCGGAAAGGCGTGCCAGCGATAGACCATGGTCCCCAGCACGATCTCGGCCAAAGTCAGCTCCGAGCCGGCTAGGATAGGGACGATTTTCGAGCTCGTCCTCGACGATCGTCCAGGCGCTCAGCGCTTTGCGCCGCGCCGCTTCGATCGCGGCAGGATCGCGCTCTTCGGGCCTGCTGCGAATCAACCCGACCAGCAGCGCGCTCATCGGCGGGCCGACATTGGCGAGCTGCCAATCCATCCAGCGCTCGACCAGCGCGCGCGCCGCGGGCGCCGCCGGATAGAGCCGCTCGCCGCGATGGGTGGTTGCAAGGTAGCGGCAGATCGTGTTCGATTCCCACAGCACCAGATCGCCGTCCTTGACCGTCGGAACCAGCCCGTTGGGGTTCAGCGCGAGATATTCGGGATCCTGGTTGCCGCCGAACGGCCCGCCGAGATCGACCCGCTCGAACGGGATATCGAGCTCACCGCAGCACCACAGCACTTTCTGCACGTTTGACGAAGTCGCCCGGCCCCATATCTTCAGCATCGCCGCCTCTCCGACCGTTCCCAGAGCTATGGCCCATGGAGCCCCAGTTTGTCGCGCGGCGCAACAGGCGGCCACGGTCGAAGAGGTGTATCGGTCGAAGAGGTGTATGGTCGCGTTGTCGGAGCGGTCGGCGCTCGGTCGCTCGGGCGCGAGGAGGCGGCGGATGAAGCGGTCGGTTTGGTTGCTCGGAACCATGGCGCTGGCGCTCTGCGCGGGCACCGCCGAGGCGACCCAGCAGGGCGTGGCGGCGCTCGGCAAGTGGAAGACGATGGATCTGTGCGCCAGGCTGGCGCAAAGCGCTTATCCCGATTTCACCCCTGAATCAAACGCGAAGCGCAGCGCTCAGCTGAACGCGTGCCTCTACGGCAACAACCTTCCCCCGCGCGAGCCGCCTTCGACGCCGAACCCGCGCTAGCCGGGCGGCCGCGCAGCGCCCGGCTCAGCCGGCGTGACTTCCGCCCCATCCTTCCGCCATCCGCGGCAGCACTGACATTCGGGCTGAAGCATCGAGGCTCGATTGCGATCGACACCGCTCGAGCAGCGCGAGCTGGTTATCGACATCGATGTCGAGGCTGGAGGTGATTTCGAGGCGGGTATCCTCGAAGACATTTGACCGCCGGCGCCGGCGCCACGCCATCACGGTCTCGTCGCGGGCCCGCAGCAGCGCCGAGATCTGCGCGCAAAACAGCCCGATCGTGGCTCCGATCCAGCGATCGAGCACGCCCGAGTGTCCGGGCTCTCCAATCGTGAAGCGGTCGAGCATGCGGACGACATCCTCGGCGCGATACCAGGTCTCGCCGGTAACCCAGCGGTTGGTCGTGAACAGCCGGACCGGCTCGCCCCGCGGATCGAGCGCGATCGCGACGAGATGGCTGACTTCGTCGCGCGCGCCATGCTTAAGCGGCGCCGCCTGCGGCGGCGGGAACGGCACCGCGGCGACCGCGGCCTCGGGCAGGACGAGCGGCGCCACCCCCGGCGGCATGCCCTCGACCCGCAGAAAGGTATGGAAGTGGCCGTGCTCGCGGGCCGCCCGCCGCGCCATCGGATGGACGTGATAAAAATACTGGGCGTGGGACTGCGGATCATAGACCTCGCCGGCCGGATAGTGCCGCCACTCGGCAAACGGCGCTTGATCTGCGGCGATCTCGCCGAGGACACCGGTCCGGTTCGCGGCGAGCGAGCGGCGGCACTCGACGACCACCGCTGCCGCGGCGTGCATGCGCGCGAACTCGGCCGGGCTCGCCCGCAACTCGGTTATTCCACCCGCAGCCGCCACCCGATCCCCTTCGTGTGAACGAAACGTGGCCACAATACCTAACGGCGCCTTCGCGATAAAGCGGGATTGGCGGATAAAGCCGGATTAGCGAGCGTCCATTCGACGATGTCCGTCAGCACGGCGTCCGAAGCCGCATTGAAGGCGACGACCACCGCCGGGACATCGCTTCCCGCGGCAGGCACGCGGCGCTCGAACGAGGTTTGAGCAATGATCTCGCGCTGCGGCATCGCGACCAGCCTGACGATCACCGCGACCCAGACCCGGGGCAGGTCGCCGGAGGCGTCATATACCGCCTCGAAATGGCGGATCTCGGTCTTGAGCACAAAGTCCGCCCGCAACCCGGTCGATTCGCGGTCGATCGCGGTGATTGCCTTGCTGTTCTCAAACGAGGCCAGCAAGGCGCTCTGCACCAGGGTGGGGACGCGGTCGGTCCACTCCGAATTGGCATAATAATCGAGCGAGATCGGCGATTTGCTCAGCGCGATCCGAGTGGTGTCGATGCCGGCTGGAGCCTGCGGCACGTCGACGAGGAGCTGCGCGGTTACATGGGGCAGGCTGGCCGGATAGGCGCCGGCAGGGGACAGCCGGTAAAGATGACCGGGGGGCGAAACGCCGAGGAGGCTGGCGCAGCCGGCTACTGCCAGCGCCGTCGCCAGCGCACCCGGTAGCCAGCGTCGTGCGATCCGGGGCGGCGACCCGGTCATCGCGGCTGATACCCCTGGCGCCGATCTCCGAACAAAAGCCGCGTCGGATCCCGCTCGATCTGATCGAGCAGCCGGCTCAAATTCGCCGCCAGCTGCTGCACGTCGTTGACGAGATCGTCGACCCCGGGCAGGGTCTGCCGGCTGAAGTTGCGGATTCCCGGCCGGTTCTCGGCAAGCATCAGCTTAAGCTCGCGGCTGGTGTCGGTCAGGTTGGCGGCCACCCGGTCGTAATCCTTGAGCGTCTGCGAGACCTGGTCCTTCAACCCGCCGCGCTCGGCGTAGCTCCGATCGACAGTTTGCAGCAATGACTTCAGTTCGAGAACGGTCGCGTTCGCGTTGTCGAGGATCGCGCCGAAATCCTGGCTATGGTCGGCGAAGGCCGCGGTCACGGTCCGGATGTTCTGCAGGCTGTCGGCTACCGCCTGACGGTTTTGCGGGTTGAGCAGGACATTCAGATTGCCGGCTACGGTCTTGAGCTCACCCAGCAGCTCCGGCAGCGACGCCTTGACCTCTTCGAGCTCCGATCGCCCGGGCTTGATGACCGGGTAGCGATGCCCGGGCTGCGCCTCCAATTCGCGTGCCTGTTGCGTGCCGCCGCGGATCTGCACCGTCGAGACGCCGCTCAATATATTGGTATCGAGGAATGCGCGGGCGTCGGACTTGATCCCGACCAGACTGGTGTCGATCTCGACCGTGACCTGTATTTGCGCGATATTGTCGGGATCGACGCGAATATCGATCACCCGGCCAACCGGGATACCGTTGTACTGGACCGCCGAGCCTTTGCTGAGACCGGCGACCGATCCTTTGAAAAAGACGTAATACGGCTGGAGCACCTGCGAGAATTCGACCCGGCCGAGCCACAGCACCGCGCCGAACCCGAGAAAGACGATCAAAAGCACAAACGCACCGACCGCGACATAATGTGCTCGCGTCTCCATCCATTCTCTCCGCGATACGACGATTTAGGCCGAGGCTGCGTGACGGGTTCCTTCCACCGGCACCTCGGCGCCTTCGACATGTTGCGCCGCCCGCCCGCGCGGACCGTGAAAATACGAATGGATCCACGGATGATCGTCTTGCAGCAATTGATCGAGGGTGCCGACGCGAATCTTCTTGTCGACCAGCACCGCCACCCGATCGCAGATCGCAAACAGGCTGTCGAGATCATGGGTGACCATGAACACGGTAAGACCCAAGCTGCCCTTCAAATCGCGAATCAGATGGTCGAAATCGCCAGCGGCGATCGGGTCGAGCCCCGCCGTCGGTTCATCGAGAAAGACGATTTCCGGATCGAGCGCCAGAGCGCGGGCGAGCCCGGCGCGCTTGCGCATGCCGCCTGACAGCTGCGCCGGATATTTGCCTCCCGCCTCCTCGGGCAAGCCGACCATGCCGATCTTGAAAGCCGCGATCTCGTCCATCAGGCGCAGCGGCATGTCGTAGAATTCCTCGAGCGGCACCTCGATATTTTGGGCCACCGTCAGCGAGCTGAACAAGGCGCCATCCTGAAACAGGACCCCCCAGCGTTTTTCGCATTCCCGGCGCTCGCGTTCGCTCATCGCCAGAACATCGCCTCCGAACACCTCGACACGGCCCTCGCCCGGCTGGTTGAGCCCGACGATGGTGCGCAGCAGCACCGACTTTCCGGTCCCGGACCCGCCGACGACACCGAGGACCTCGCCGCGGAAAACGTCGAGGTCGAGACCGTCATGAACAATCTCGCTGCCGAATTGGTTGACTAGGCCGCGCACGCGGATGATCGGGTCGCCCGGATCGTCCGACACCGTCAAATCCCCAAGACCGAGAAAAACACGGAAAAGACGGCGTCGGTCACGATCACCAGAAAGATCGATTCGACCACCGACAAGGTGGTGAGCCGGCCGACGCTCTCGGCGCTGCGCGACACCTGAAAGCCCTCGTAGCAGCCGACCGTCGCGATAATCGCGGCGAAGAACGGCGCCTTGAACACGCCGATCCAAAAGGTCCGGGGGCTGAGCGCCGATTGCAGTTCGCCGACAAATTGCGGAATGGTGATACCGAGCACGCCCCACGCCATCAGACAACCGCCGAGAAGCCCCATCAAATTGGCGTAAAGAGCCAGCATCGGCAAGGTCAGCAGCAGCCCGAACAGCCGAGGAATCACCAGCACTTCGACCGGATCGAGACCGATCGTGGTGAGCGCGTCGATCTCTTCGTTGACCCGCATCGTGCCGATCTGGGCGGTGAAGGCGCTGCCCGAGCGCCCGGCGATGATGATCGCGGTCATCAGCACGCCGAGCTCGCGCAGGATGCCCACACCCAACAGGTCGACCGTATAGATCTCCGCGCCGAAGCGGCGCAGCTGGTCGGCGCCCTGATAGGCGATGACCACCCCGATCAGAAACGACAGCATGCCGACGATGGCGAGCGCATTGACCCCGGTCTGCTCCATCTGGGCGACCGTCGCCGTCACCCTCAGCCGGCCGGGGTGCCGCACCAGGCGCAGTGCCGTCACCGCGACGAGGCCGACAAAGCCGAGGATGCGGTAGGCGCGCGCCGACAGGCCGAGCGAGATCTCACCGATCCGCGCGACAAAGCCGGTAAGCGTATGATGGGCCGGCCGCGGATGCGGGGCCGGCGCCAGAAAGCCGCCGGCGCGGACCTGTTCGAGCAGCGGTGCCAGGCTCGGCCGCAAATTCCGCATCTCGATCTTGTTGCCCTGCGCCGACAGCTCGCGCTCGGTCCGCAGCAGCAGCCAGGCGCCGGCGGTATCGATCCGGTCGATCCCGGCGAGGTCGAAGGTCACCGGTCTGCCTTCCGGCAATTCCAACTTCTGCAAGCCGAGGTCGAGTTCGGCGGCCGACGCCACCACCCACTCTCCCGCCGCCGCCAGGACGACCGAATCCGACCTTTCGGATACGACGAATGTTGCCGGGACCGACACCATGGTATTTTCAAACCCGCTTTACTGGGCCGGCCGAGATCTTCCCAACGACGGCAAAAGCGGCTATGCCGCAACGCGCGGCCGGCCGGCGTTGCTCGATCGTCGAGGACAGGTGTCATGGACCTCAGGCAGCACATCCGATCGATACCGGATTTCCCCAAGCCCGGCATCCTGTTCTACGACATTTCCACCTTGCTGGCGCACCCGAACGCCTGGCGGACGACGGTCTCGCGCCTCGCCGAGGCGCTGCGGCCATATCAGCCCGATCTCCTTGTCGGTATCGAGTCCCGCGGGTTTCTCGTCGCCGCGCCGGTTGCCTACGAGCTCGGCCGCGGCTTTGCGATGATCCGCAAGCAGGGCAAACTGCCGGGCAAGACCGTGCGCTTCACCTATGACCTCGAATACGGCAGCGACACGATCGAAATGCAGCAGGACGCCGTTCACGCGGGCCAGCGGGTGGTCGTGCTCGACGATCTGTTGGCAACCGGCGGAACGATGCAGGCGGCCATCGATCTGGTCCGGCGACAAGGCGCCGTCGTCGCCGCGGCCGGCTGCATCATCGAGCTGAGTTTTCTGCAAGGCCGCAGCCGCATCGACGTGCCGTTCACCGCGATGGTCGCCTACGATTCCTGATTACCGGCGGTTCCTGATTACCGGTTGCCTGCGGCTAATCGTCGTTGCGGCTAATCGTCGTTGCCGGGCGGCCAGGGACCGAGGCTGCGGCCGATCACCGCGTAAAGCGGGTCGCCGCCGCCGGGCGGGGTGCGGTCGAGACAGCGGAGGTCGCCCCAGTTGCCGGCTTCGGCGAAATGATGGGCGATCAGGCATAAATGCCCGGCATCGTCGAGCAGACACCAGCAGCCGATCGCTCGGGCCGGCCGGCAACGCTCGGAAAAGGTCACGACCAGCGGGGCCCCCGGTTTCAACACGCGGGCGACATCGCGGATTACTTCGGCCGGCCGCGTCAGATGCTGAACCGAGACGCACAGCGCGGCTCCGTCGAACTCGCCGGTGGCGAAAGGCAGCCGCGGATTGCGGTTCAAATCCTGTACCCGCCACTCGTCGAGAAACGGGTTCTCCGCCAGTTCGCAGGCGTTGAGCCCGACCCCGACCACCCGCGAATAGGGAATCTCAGGGGGCAGATGGCTCACCCAACCCGACATCAGGTCGAGCAGCGCGCCGCCCATCGGCAGAATTTCTCGATAAAGATCGGTGATCGCGGCGATGGCGGCATCGTCGATGTGCCTGATATGCGGCTCGAGCCCGGAAGAGGTGTCGAAGAATTCGTCGACATGGGCCAATGCAGTCATCGGAAGGAGCGTCATTTCCCCCGTCTCGTGCGTGTTTGATGGGAGATAGGGAGTGGCTCGCGGGCAGTCCATAGGCGAAATCGTATGGGGCGAAATCGAATGGGCGAAACCACCTTGCGCCTGGTCTGCGACATGGCGCCGGTCAGTCCAAATGGCGGGGGTCAGTCCAAATGGCGGGGGTCAGCCCAAAGGCGGAGGTCAGTCCGACAGCGCCTCTGCGGGCACGGTCAGCGGCAGCGCCAGATCGCGCGCGACCGCCGGATGGGTCACCCGCCCGCGGCATATGTTCAGCCCCGCGCGCAGATGCGGGTCGTCGGCGAGCGCGCACCTCCAGCCGCGATCGGCGAGCGCCAGGACAAAGGGCAAGGTCGCGTTGTTGAGGGCGACGGTCGAGGTGCGCGCCACCGCTCCCGGCATGTTGGTCACGCAGTAATGGACGACGCCTTCCTCGATATAAGTCGGGGCCGCATGCGTCGTCGGCCGGCTGGTTTCAAAGCAGCCGCCCTGATCGATCGAAATATCGACCACCACGGTCCCCGGACGCATCGCCCGAATAAGGTCGCGGCTGACCAGCTTCGGCGCGGCGCCGCCGGGGATCAGCACGGCGCCGATCACCAGATCGGCGGCGGCGACCTCGCGCTCGATATTCTCCATCGTCGAATAAAGCGTGTGGAGCTGCGCCCCGAACTGCAGATCGAGTTCGTAGAGCCGCGGCAACGAGCGATCGATCACCGTGACATACGCCTCCATCCCCATCGCCATGCGCGCCGCATTGGTGCCGGCGACGCCGCCGCCGAGGATGACCAACTTGGCCGCCGGGACACCGGGAACCCCGCCCAGCAGCACGCCGATGCCGCCCTGCTCCTTTTCGAGACAATGGGCCCCGACCTGCACCGACATCCGCCCGGCGACCTCGCTCATCGGCGCCAGCAACGGCAGGCCGCCGCGGGCGTCGGTGACCGTCTCATAGGCGATCGCGATCGCCCCCGAGCGCATCAGGGTCTGCGTCAGCGCCTTGTCCGCCGCGAGATGCAGGTAGGTGAACAGGATCTGGTCGCGGCGCAGCAGCGCTACCTCCTGCGGCTGCGGCTCCTTGACCTTGACGATCAGCTCGGCGGCAGCGAACACCTCGGCGGCGCTCGGCACAATGCGGGCGCCGGCCGCCTCGTAGGCCCGGTCGTCGAAGCCGATCCCGGCCCCTGCCCCGGCCTCGACCATCACCTGTTGGCCGTGATGCGCCAGCTCGCGCACGCTGCCGGGAACGAGGCCGACCCGGTATTCGTGGGGCTTTACCTCCTTGGGGACACCGATCAGCATCGCACGCCCTCCGCTCGGCGGCCCGCCCGCCGGCACACCATTATCGATGCCCTCGTCATTGGTTCCTCGCTGCGACACCGTGTCGCGGGTCCGGATCGAGCGTAGGGAATCAGCGGAGATCTGGTCGATACTCGGCGCAATTGTAAGCCCTATCCGGCCGGGGCGGCATCTCGTCCTCCCGGAACTCAGCAATCGTGGCGGGCAGCGATGGGAACCATCGTCAATTTCGCAATGATCTACCTTGCGATCGGGGCCGTGCTGTTCGCCCATCCGCCATCCCCGACGGTGCCGGGCGATTTTGATTGGCGCGTCCAGGTCGGCGTGTTTCGCAACAGCCTGCCCGAGGTGCTGGGTTGGCCGGTCGCCTTGTGGTTCGTCTGCATCGGCCGGCGCTGATCGGGTCAATTTTCGATCAGCCGCCCGACGACCTCGTCGGCGAGCGCCAAGGACGCGGTCAACCCTGGCGATTCGATGCCGTAAAGATTGACCAGCCCAGGCACGCTGTGACTCGCCGGTCCCTGCACGACAAAATCGGCGGCCGGCGCGCCCGGCGCGCTGATCTTTGGCCGGATTCCGGCATAGCCCGGCTGCAGAGCGCCATCGCGCAATCCCGGCCAATAGCGTCGAACCGCCGCATAAAACGCGTTGCCGCGCCCCGGATCGACCGAGTAGTCGACCCCGGAGATCCATTCCACATCGGGGCCGAACCGCGCCTGGCCGGCGAGATCGAGGGTGATGTGGACGCCAAGCCCGCCGGCCGGAGGGATCGGGTAGACGAGCCGGCGAAACGGCGCATGCCCGCTGAGGGTGAAATAAACCCCGCGGCAGAAATAGGCGGGCGGGATCGTCTCGGCCGGCACCCCCACGATCGCCCGAGCCAAGGCCGGGGCGTGGAGCCCGGCCGCGTTGACCAGCAACCGGCAGCGGATGAGGCCGGGCTCGTCGCCGCCGATCCCGAGCTCGAAGCCGTCGGTCTGCACTCGCCCGGAGAGGATCGGGGTGCGCAGCACGACCGTCGCCCCGGCCGTTTCAGCCTCGCCCTGATAGGCCAGCATCAGCGCATGGCTGTCGATGATGCCGGTCGATGGCGACAACAGCGCCGCGACGCAGTGGAGCGCCGGCTCGAGAGCTTGGGCCTGCGCGGCGCCGAGCCACTCCAGATCATCGACGCCGTTGGCTTGCGCCGCGGCGGCGATCTCTGCGAGAGCCGGGATCTCAGCTTCGTCGGCGGCGACGATCAGCTTGCCGAGCCGGTCATGCGGGACCCCGTGCTCGCGGCAGTACGCATAAAGTCGTCGGCGCCCGGCGACGCAGCTCGCCGCCTTGAGGCTGCCGGCCGGATAATAGATCCCGCTGTGGACGACTTCGCTGTTGCGCGAGGAGGTCTCGAAGCCGATCGTCGAGGCGCGCTCGAGCACCAGCACCTCGCGGCCGGCGAGCGCCAAAGCGCGCGCCGCGGCGAGCCCGATCACCCCGGCGCCGACCACTATGCATTCGACCTCGTCCACCACTTCTCTCCGCCGCAATTCGCGGGTTCTCTCCGCCGCAATTCGCGGGCCGCCGCAGCTGCCCCGGCCGGCCCTCGAATCGACACCGTTGTTCGCCTGCCGGGAAATCGCGTCAAGGGGCGGCGCTCTCCTCGGCCCGGGCGCATCGGCCGACGCACGCAGACGGCCCGATCGCCCCTGGCCGACGGCGCGGCGTCAGGTCGCTGGACGCCACCGGCGAAATCGCCCACACTCGCTCCGCGCGGCAATTGGCGAAGGACAGCGATGAGCCGGAAGACTGCTAACGTGCTGGCCCTCGGCGATTATCGGACGCGGCAGCGGACCCTCTATTTCACCCGCGCCGAGCTGAACCAGTTGCTCAGCCTCTATAGCCGCCACGTGATCCGCGGCGTCTGGCGCGATTATGCGATCGACCACGGCGCCGGCATGGCCCGCTTTTCGGTGTTTCGCCATACCCATGAAGCGCCGGCCTACACGATCCTCAAGACCGCGCCGTCCTCGGCTCGCCCGGCCGAGTTCATCGTGCAGAGCGGGCGGCAGCGGCTGCGCGCCTCGCGCAACCTGGCCGACGCATTGGAGTTCTTCCGCACCCGGCTCAGCATCGTCGCCGCCGGGCCGGGCTAGCGCCGGGTCGGTTGTCGGCCTGTTCAATTCCAGGGTGCGCGCGCGCCAGCGCCACCGCGCCGCGGCAGCATCCGCTCGAGCACCCCGTCCCGCCTGACGACGCCATGATACAGCGCGCCGGCGACATGAAGGGCGACGAGCAGATAGACCAGGTATTGTCCGACCAGGTGCACCGCGATCGCCGCCTGCGACAGCCGCTCGTTGACCGGCGTCAGCGGCGGGACCGCGATCATGCCGAAAAAGCTGACGGTATGGCCTTGGGCCGCTGCGTTGGCATAGCCGGTGATCGGCATCGCGATGAAGACGAGGTAGAGAGCGAGATGGGTGAGGCGGGCGAGCGCGGCCTCCGGACGCCCGAGAGCGGGCGGCAGCGGCGGTGCAGGGCGCTGCCATCGCCACAGGATCCGGAGCAGCATCAGGGCGAGCATCGCGAGGCCGAGCGAGCGGTGCAGCAGCAGCAGGCTGTCGCGTGCCGGGGTATTGCGCCCCGCGGCCGAGCTCGCCCAGCCGAACGAGACGACGATGACCGCGAGCGCCGCGGCGAGCCAGTGCGCCGCGCGCGCGACCCGACCGTATCGGGGCTCGCCAGGGAGTGTCGCGGCAGCCTTGGGCGACCGACGGCCGAACAGACGATTGTGCTCAGCCACCGGCAAGACCTGAAGCGGCGAGCGCGGCGCGACAGCAAACCGCGACCTTGCCGTTGCCATTGACCATCGATAACCCCCCGAAGCCGACCCATCGCGTATAGCCGAGAGGCCGGCACGAAGATATGTTTTCGGGAGAAATCGGATTATGACGAGACCACTCGATCGAAGCGCGCGGTGCGTCGCCCTGCTGCTGTCCGTGCTCCTCGCGCTGTCCGTGCCGGCGGTTGCGCAGCAAGCGACCCAGGCGCAAAAGAACGCCATCCGCCAGGCCTGCCCCGCCGACTACCAGAGGCATTGCGCCGATGTGCCGACCGGCGGCCAGGCGTCGTTCGCCTGCCTCCAGCGGAACATGGCCCGCCTGTCGCCGGCGTGTCAGCGGGCGGTCAGAGCGGTGAGCGGCGGCAGTGCTGCCCCGCATACGGCGCCCTCGTCCGGCGGCGCAACGACCGGCCCGGCACCCTCGGCGGCGACAGCACCCGCCGCGGCGCCGCCGCCGATGTCGCCGCGGGAGCAGATCATGGTGCTCCGCCAATCCTGCGCCGGCGACTACCGCGCCCTGTGCAGCGGTGTGCCGCTGGGCGGCGGACGGGCGATCGCCTGCCTGCGCGCCAACGCCGCGTCGCTGTCGCCGCAATGCGGCGGGGCGCTGAGCGCGGCCCGGCAGAATCGTTAGCCGGCGAGCGGCCGCACCGGGGAGGGGTGGCGGCGCGCCGGGCAGCCGCGGCAGCGCAGCTCGCCGGGACGGTCGGGGATGGCCGCCGCTCCGGCTTCGGCCTAATCTTTTGCGCACCCGACCTGTGATCGGAGAAGCGGCGAGATGATCGACCTCCCGGCGGCGACGGCCGCGGCTGTCCGCGACCCGCTGGTTGTCGCCCTTGTCGTTTTTTCCGTGGCCGGGCTGCTGACGCATCTCTTGTTTCGCCGGCACCCGCTGCGCCGGGCGATGGTGCGGGTGGCCTTCCTCGTTCTGCTGACCGTCGTTCTGCTGCACGCCGGGATCGTTCCCTATCAGCCGCTGGTGTTGACCGGCGTCCCGTTCCGCGATTTCGTCCACGGCCTCCTGAAGATCGCGTGGTGGCTGTGGTCGGCCTGGTTTCTGGTCGGCTTTTTGCGCGCCTTCGTCGTCACCGAGCACCGGCCGCGCGAGGGCAAGCTGGTTCAGGACCTGCTCGCCGGGCTGATCTATCTCGCCGCCGTCTTTGCCATCATCGCCGATGTCTTCGATCTGCCGATCCAGGGCCTGCTCGCGACCTCGGGGGCTATAGCGATCATCCTCGGGCTGGCGCTGCAGAGCACCCTGAGCGACGTGTTCTCGGGCATCGTGCTGAATTTCAGCCGGCCCTACCGACCGGGCGACTGGATCAGCATCGACGGCGCAACCGACGGCCGAGTCATCGAGATGAACTGGCGCGCGACCCATGTCCTGACCGCCAAGCGCGATCTGGCGATCGTGCCGAACAGCGCCATCGCCAAGGCGAAGATCGTCAACGCCAGCTCCCCCTCCGGCATCCACGGGATGACCGTCACGGTGCAGCTCGACGCCAAGACATCGCCCGCCGCCGGCGCCGAGATCCTCGATCACGCGATCCTGAACTCGCGGCTGATCCTGGCGACGCCGGCGCCCTCGATCATGGTCAAGTCGATCGGCGCGACCTGCAGCGAATTCGACATCACCTTTTTCGTCGAGGACCTGGCCCAGTCCAGCCGGGCGCAAAACGAGCTGTTCGATCTGATCTCGCGGCACCTGGCGGCGGCCGGCGTCGATTTGGCATCGACCCAGAGCCAGCCCTATTCGGCCCCGCCGGCGGCCTCTTTGGAGAAGGCGAGAACCGGTCCCGAGCGGGCCCTCGATCTGATCGCGATCTTTGACGGCCTGACCGCGGAGGAGCGGCGAATACTCGCGGCAAAGCTGACGCGAAAGACCTACGACCAGGGCGAGACGCTGGTCGAGCCCGGGACGGTGCTGCATGCGCTGTTTGTCATCGGGGCCGGTGTACTGTCGCTGACTCGCGTCTCATCGGAGGGCGAGCTCGAGTTGATGCGCCTTGGTCCGGGCGACCATTTCGGCGAGCTCGGGCTGCTGACCGGGGCTAACGCCGAGGTCAAGATCTCGGCCCTGGTGCCGGCCATCGTCTATGAGCTGGCCAAGGACGATCTGGCGCCGATCCTGGAGGCGCGGCCGCCGATCGCCCAGGAGCTTTGCCGCGCCCTGGCGCGGCGCCAAGCCGCAGGGCAGCTGATCGCCTCAGCCGAGATCGACAAGACCGTGCCGGCAAATCGGGTGGCCAGCTGGTTCTCCGACCGGCTGCACCGGCTGTTCGATCTGACAAGCGCCCAATGAGCGATCCCCGCCCGGCTCGCGACCCGTCCGCTCCGCCTCCTGACCCTGCGCGATCGCGGCCAACCCGCCGGATCAACCCGCGCGCGGTCGTCACCGGGGTCCTGTTGAGTAAACTGTCACCGTAATCGTGGTCACCGTAATCGTGCCGTAATCGTGCTGTTGAGTAAACTGTCACCGTAATCGTGCCGTAATCGTCACCGTAATCGTAATCCGTAATCTGCGTTAATCTGAGACCACCGTAATCTGAAGCGATTGCAGCCCTTGCGCTCCCATTTATCTTTAGTCTTCGCATCCGGCATCGTCTGCCATTGTGGGTATCCGGTCCTCCTATTAGTAAGAAAAAGCGTAGAGGCGGTCGTCGGCGCCGACATAGAGCCGGCCGGCGGCCGGCAGCAGATCCTGGAAATGATGGAGGCCGGTCATCGCGTCGCCGGGGCTGCCGCCATCGAACAGCGGCTCGCCGGTGTCGCCGCGATAGCCGTGCAGGCGATCGTCGCCCTCGGCGCCGAGGATCCAGACGATCGGGTTGGCGCGGCCGTCGGTCGTCGTGACCACCGGCGAGCCGGCGCCGTTCAGCGCGCCGCACCACGCGGTGGCCAGGGCGGGCGGCGAGCCGGCGCGTATTTTGAGGACCGTCAGCGCGTCGCCGCGGCTCCGCGCCGGACAGTGCGCGCCTTGGCCCTCGAACGCGACAAACACGCCGTCAGCGGCGGGGTAGGCCGAAGGCGCGGTGCGGATCGGGCCGGTCGACACGATCTCGGTGGCGAGGCCGGCGCCGATGCCGCCGAGATTGCCGCGGTCGAGCAGGTAGGCGCGGGCATCCTTGCCGAGCGCCAACGCCAGCCCCTGAGTGCTGTTTCCCGCCGGCACATTCAGCGGCAGCGGGTTGGCGCCGCCGAGATCGAGGTCGCTCGCATCGAGGGCGCGCCAGTCGGCGGGCGCGAAATAATCCTGGGACCCGGTGCTGCGGGCGAGGCTGGGAGCCAGGCGAAACACCGCCTCGCCGTCGCTCCACTGCCGCACACCGATCGTGTTGCCGGTGGCGACGAACAAGGAATGCCCGTCGCTGGCGATCCCGCCCGGCGCCCAGACCCCGCCGCCGCGCCCGCGCGTGCCCCAGCTGACGATGTCTCGGGGGTTCTGCAGGCCCACCCCGACCACCCAGCCATGATAGTCGCCGCAATCGCCGAAATGCCCGCCGTAAGGGACATAGACCCGGCCGTCGAGGATCGCGAGCGCCCCGCGCTGGTTCTGGTCGGCGGCGTTGAAATGCTGCCCGCGCGCCGCCAGCGCCGCGGCGACATCGACCGGCCAGCCCGGCATGATGGCACCATTCTTCAAGGACAGGGCGAAGATCCGGTGATGCGGCCCCGGCGGTTCGGCGACCATCGCGTCGAGGAAGACCGCCTGCGATTTCTCGTCGATGACCGGGGTCCCGGTGATCCCGAGCGGGTCGATATTGCCGCAGGGT
The DNA here is from genome assembly GCA_963703855.1 of uncultured Alphaproteobacteria bacterium. Classification (GTDB taxonomy): domain Bacteria; phylum Pseudomonadota; class Alphaproteobacteria; order ATCC43930; family CGMCC-115725; genus AP-15. The sequence goes on along the minus strand of CAVPFW010000008.1, from coordinate 210,059 downwards.
TGGCTCGACAGCGCAACCGGCCGGCCGAGCACCCGCGTCCACGCCGTATTCCCCGACCGCGCATCGATCGCCGCGACCGTGTCGTTTTCAGTGGCGACGATCAGCAGCCCCGAGGGCGATCCGGGCGGCTGCCAATAAAGCGGCTGGGCATAGACATGGCCCGAAAACCTGGCGCGAAAGGCCGGGTCGAGATGGACCGCACGGGCGCGCTCCCAGGTCAGCGACGGAACGACGAAGTTGCCGCTGCGGTCCGGGCTGCCGTGATAGGTGAGCACCGATTGCGCCTGGCAGCCGCCGGCGATCGCCGCCGCCGCCAGCACGGCGCCGAGCCACCCGCTCAGGCGGCGAGCGATCAATCGGCATCGGATCAATCGCCGGTTCAGACCGGTATCGATGAAACGAGCATTCATGTGCAAGCCTCGGCGATTGCAGCCCGCCCGCTAACGCCCGAGCCCGTTCTTTGCTCCGACCGGATCGCGCATCGTCTGCCGGCCGCGCCGGGGACCCCGGCCTGTTCCTGCAAGAGATTTACAGGCGATCCTCATTCCCCTCGGCGGTCAAGGGGCCCGTTCCCGAGCGCCATCGAGCAACCAGCATAAGGTGAGAATACGGCAATTTTACCGTTGCCGTTCCGGCTATAGAGACCGTCGAGCGGATGTCCCGGTGAATCACGTCTCACAGATCCCACTCACTCTTCTCGTCACACCGGCCCACGGGTCCGGCCGTCGGCCGGCCCGAGGACGGGCCCTGTCGGTACTCCATCAAACGGGATTGCTTGGGCCTGCGGGTGCTCCGCGCAACGGCTTGCGGCCGAGGAAATGGGGACTGCCGGCCATGATGTAGGCGGCCGGGTAGTGGGCGATGACAATGTCGAGATATTTGATCCAAAACAAAGTCCATTTTCCGCAATACACCACCGCCGCATACATCGCATCGGTGTTGAACGACAGCAAAATACCGATAAAGCGGATCAGCATATCGCAAAAGGTCGAGGCGGGACCGCGGACCGAGCCGCTGGCGATCCGCTCGAAGCGGGAGCACAGAAACTCCAGGCCCGGCACGCTGAACCGGTTGAAGTCTTCGGGGTCTCGATGATAGACAAAGATGAACGGCACATTGACATAGACGATGCCGCCCGGCCGCAACACCCGAAACGCCTCGTCGACCGCCTTTTGCGGCGACGGCAGGTGCTGCAGGACGCTGACCAGGAGGACGCAATCCGCCGATTCCGAAGGGATCTGCGGCATATCCTGGGCGTCGGCGACGATGTCGATGCCGGGTCCGGGCTGGATGTCGGTACAGATCACGGTCGCGCCCGGCGGCGTGCCGCCGAGATAGCCCGCGCGCGCGTTCTTGGAGCCGATATCGTAGATTATCGGGTTGGCGGGCAGCAGCTCGAAAGGCGACGGCCGGACCTCGGCATACTCGAAATTCGTCGAAGGAGGTTCCGGCAGGTTGCGATAGATCCTGCGCAGCCACTGCCCGGTGGTCATCGTCGCGTGCGCGGGCTCGACCGAGCCGTCCTGTCGGCGAGAGCCGCTGGGCAAATCGCGAACCGCCGGTCAGCTCCATACCATCCGCGGCGGCTGCTTCGACAACCGCACGATGGCCGGGAACCCCGACCGACGATCGGTGCTGCCCGAGGCCCGGACATCTGCGCCAGCCGGTTGCGGAGGCCACGGCGCGCTCGGCAGGATTGCCGAACCCGATCGATGATCCTGGCGTTTTCGCCGACGGCGTCGTACATAAAACTGGCCCGCTTGTTTTGGTGCGGCGGAACATAACAGCCGCCGTCTTCGGCAGGAATGCCCGAGCCAAAACAGCGTCAGCGTGCGACGGCATAATAGGCAGCAAGCGGGATCAACCCGCGCTGCGCAAAGGGAGGTTCCGATGCAAGGTTTCGACCGGATGGTCGGGGTCGCCGCGGCTGCGCTGTGCGCCGCTTTATTGTCCGGCTGCCCTGCCCCGAGAGCCGACCTCGCCATCGACGGAGCGGCTGTCGTGGCGCCGCACGGCCCGCCGCCGAAGCGCGCCGAGATCCCGCCTCCGGCTCCCTCGCCGGACGCGCTGTGGCTGGTCGGCGACTGGAATTGGGACGGCGGAAAATACGTCTGGCAGCCGGGTCGCTATACGCAGCGCCCGGCACCGACCGCCAACTGGATCCCGGGCTATTGGGAGCAGGATTTCGCGCGGTTGGGTGTGGACAGACGGACGCTGGACAACCTGAACCGGCCGGCCCCCGGCGACGCCGGGCGGCGCTGGCGGTCAATGAGGAGCAGGGCAGGCGGCCAGCCGATGTCGCCCGTGGCGCCGCGGGAATGATCGGGAAGCGAAATTGTTCTACCTCCAGGAGCAGCGGGCGGGCATCCCCATGCTGCGCAGAATCTGGAGGATCGGATGAAGCATCTCGCTCGGGTCGTCGGCATTGCCGCGCTCGCCTTGGGAACCACGGCGCTGTCGGGCTGCTATGCGCCGCTGCCGCCGCCGGCAGCGGACATCGCTGCGGGCGAACCCGCGCCGTTCTACCCGCAGGCGCCGGTTGTCGCACCGGGCGAGCCCACGCCGCTCTACCCGCCGTCGGCGATCGCGCCGGCGCAGCCCGCACCGCCATACTCGCCAGCCTATCCGCCGGTCGCCGCCGCCCCGACGCCGCTGGCGCCCGATACCGGTTACGACCTTCCGCAGTACGGGTCGACCACCGGGCCCGCGATGGCTCCGAGCAGCTCGGGGACGACGACGGTGGCCGTCGCTCCTTACGCCCCGCCGCCGCCGCGCGCGGAAACGCCGCCGCCTGCGCCATCGCCGCTGGCGATGTGGCAACCCGGCCATTGGGGCTGGAACGGCTCGCAATTCGCCTGGACGCCTGGCCGATACGTCATGCGTCCATCGCCGACAGCCACCTGGATTCCAGGCTCCTGGCAGCAGGGCTCCGGCGGCTGGACCTGGGTCAGCGGCTACTGGACGAGCTGACCCGCTGCGCCGGTGCTGCCGGTCGGCTGCCGCCAGCGAGCGCCAGATCGATCAGCGGCAACAGGGCGGGGGTGGTCGGCAGCCCGCCCGCGACGATCTCGGCACGGCTGAGCCAGGAGACCTCGTCGGCGTCGTCGCCAGGCACGCCCTCGCCCGTCTGCCAGATGCCGAGGATGGCGACGAGTGTGTAGTGGTAGCGCACCCGGCCCTCGTCGTCGCGGTCGATCGTGTCGATCACGGTCAAGGTCCCGGCCGGCTCGGCGATGATCCCGGTTTCTTCGGCGAGCTCGCGCATCGCCCCTTGCGCGACGGTCTCGCCCAGTTCGAGCACGCCGCCCGGAAAGCCCCAGCGCCCGGCCAAGGGCGGGTTGGCGCGGCGCACGACGAGGGCCCGCTCGCCGCGCAACACCACCGCCAGAACCCCGACGATCGGCCGGTCGGGGTAGCGGCGCGCCTCTTTTCCGGGAGCGCCCACTCCCATTCCCGCGCCAGCCCCCACCCTAACCCGCCCCCGCTCGCGGGGGAGGGAAATGGGAGGGGGCTGGGGTGAGGGGGCGATGCGATCGGACGCCGGGATACCCTCTCACCCTACCCTCTCCCCCAATGGGGGAGAGGGTTTTATCATCGCGCGGGCCCTGACCGGTACGAACGCTCACTCGGCAGCGACCGCGGTTTCCCGGTAGATTTCTGCGCCCTGCTCGATGAAGGCCTTGGATTTCTCCTCCATCCCGGCGCGGGCGTAGTCGCGAATCTCCTGGGTGATCTGCATCGAGCAGAATTTGGGGCCGCACATCGAGCAGAAATGCGCGAGCTTGGCACCCTCGGCCGGCAGGGTCTGGTCGTGGAACTTCTCGGCCGTCTCGGGGTCGAGCGACAGGTTGAACTGGTCGCGCCAGCGGAACTCGAAGCGTGCCCGCGACAAGGCGTCGTCGCGCTCGCGCGCGGCCGGATGGCCCTTGGCGAGGTCGGCGGCGTGGGCTGCGATCTTATAGGTGATGACGCCGACCTTGACGTCGTCGCGGTCGGGCAGCCCGAGATGCTCCTTCGGCGTGACGTAGCACAGCAAAGCGGTGCCGAACCAGCCGATCATCGCCGCGCCGATGCCTGAGGTGATGTGGTCGTAGCCGGGGGCGATGTCGGTGGTCAGCGGGCCTAACGTATAGAACGGTGCCTCGCCGCATTCCTCGAGCTGCTTTTCCATGTTGATCTTGATCTTGTGCATCGGCACATGGCCGGGGCCTTCGATCATGACCTGCACATCGTCTTCCCAGGCGAGCTTGGTCAATTCGCCCAAGGTCTCGAGCTCGGCGAACTGGGCGCGATCGTTGGCATCCGCAATCGATCCCGGCCGCAATCCGTCGCCCAGCGAATAGCTCACGTCATAGGCCCGCATGATCTCGTTGATCTCGCGGAAGTGGGTGTACAGAAAGCTCTCCTGGTGATGGGCGAGGCACCATTTCGCCATGATCGAGCCGCCGCGCGAGACGATGCCGGTGACCCTGGACGCGGTCAGCGGGATGTAGGCGAGCCGCACCCCGGCGTGGATCGTGAAGTAGTCGACGCCCTGTTCGGCCTGCTCGATCAAGGTGTCGCGAAACAATTCCCAGGTCAGTTCCTCGGCCTTGCCGCCGACTTTTTCGAGCGCCTGATAGATCGGCACGGTGCCGATCGGCACCGGCGAGTTGCGCACGATCCATTCACGGATCGTATGAATGTTGCGGCCGGTCGACAGATCCATGACCGTGTCCGCGCCCCAGCGCGTCGCCCATACCATCTTCTCGACCTCCTCGGCGACCGAGGAGGTGACGATGGAGTTGCCGATATTGGCGTTGACCTTGACCAGGAAGTTCCGGCCGATGATCATCGGCTCGGTTTCCGGATGGTTGATGTTGTTCGGGATGATCGCGCGGCCGCGGGCGATCTCGGTGCGGACGAACTCCGGCGTCACATGATCGGGGATCGCGGCGCCGAACGACTCGCCGTCGACGGGGCCTTCGCGCCGCAGCTGGTCGCGCCCGAGGTTCTCGCGGATCGCGACATACTCCATCTCCGGAGTGACGATGCCGCGCCGGGCGTAGGCGATCTGGGTCACCGCCGCACCGGGCTTGGCGCGCAATACCTGACGCCGGCCGCGATCGAACAGCGACACGCCGCCGGCCTCGCCGCGACGCAAGCCGTTGTCTTCGGGCTTGACCTCGCGGCCGTGATAGAGCTCGACGTCGCCGCGCGCCAGGATCCAGGGCTTGCGCAGCTCGGGCAGTCCCTTGTTGATGTCGGTCTCGACCGCCGGGTCGGAGTAGGGGCCCGAGGTGTCATAGGCGCGAACCGCCGGCTCGCCGGACGCAGCTTCGAGGTCGATCTCGCGCATCGCGACCGCGATCTCAGCATGGACCCGGCCCGGCGCATGGACCTTGCGCGAGGCCGGAAACGGCCCGGTGGTGACCCGAAGCTCCTCGACGTTCGGCATGAGCTTCGCAGGTGGGAGTGGAGCGGAATCGGGCATCGTCGATCTCCGTGGCACCGGTTGAACGAAGACCCGGAGTATGCGCGAAGAGGAGGTCGGCAGCAGCCGCAGCGTTCCTGTCCCTACGCCGGCACGACCCGGATCAGGTTCGAAGGGTTTCCGCGCCCCGATCCCCGTCCTCTAACGAAAACGTCGGGCAGGCGGTATCTCAGCCCCCTGGCGGGGCACCCCTTGGACACGGCGATTATCGGCAGAGTGCCGCCTCGCCGTCAAGGTTGCGGTTTGATGTCTGTCCACAGCAGATCAGATGCCGGGTTTTGCCTCCGCGCGCTCGCCGGCGTCAAATGATCTTTCTGTCCTTGAGATCCTCGATCTGCGCCGGGCTGTAGCCGAGCTCCGCGAGTGCGTCGCCGTTGTGCGCGCCGAGTTGCGGGGCGATGCCGATATGGGCTGGTGTTTCAGAGAAATTCCACGGCGAGCCATGCACCTTCAGCGTCTTGCCGTGCTTTGGGTACCCGATCTCGGTCACGTAGCCGTTGGCCAGCACGTCGGGATCGTCGGCGGCTTCGAGCAACGTGTTGATCGGGGCGGAGACGATATCCGCGCCGCGCAGCCTCGCGACCCAGTCGTCGCGCGGTCCGGTCGCGAACAGCTCGTCCAGCATGCGCAGCAAGCTTGCGCGCCTGTCGTCGGATGAGATGATCACGCCGAGATCGCCGAAGCCGGCGTTTTCGAGAGCCTCGTAAAAGCCGAGTGCGGTCATCGCGTCGCGCCACTTGCGGGCGCCGTTCAGCTGGAGCACCAGTGGTTTGCCGTCGCAGTCGTTGAAGCTGGCGCTGAGGCCGGGCCGCTCGGGCGTGCCGGTCACTCGGGCCTGGCCGGTGACCGGGTCGCGGTTGCGCCACATCGCCGTGGTCAGGGTCCAGCCCATCAGGCGGATCTGACCGCCGAGCAGCGAGCAATCGACCTTTTGGCCGATGCCGGTGGCGCGGGCATAGGTCAGCGCGGCGAGGGCACCGCCGAAAGCGAGGATGGCGCAGGTTTCGTCGGCGACCGAGACGATGCCGGTGCGCAGCGGTTGGCCCGGGGTCGAGTAGGCTTGGGCGATGCCGCCGAGCGCCTGGGCCATCGAATCGGTGCCCGGCAGATCGGCATGCGGGCCCTTGGGGCCGTAGCCCGAGATCGACATGTAGACGAGCCTCGGGTTTACCTTTCTGAGCTCTTCATAGCCGAAGCCGTTTTTCTCCGCCGCGCCGGGGCGAAAATTCTGCCCGAAGATATCTGCCTTGGCGACCAGCTTGCGGAGGATTTCGCGGCCCTCCGGGGTTTTGAGGTTCAAGGTTACGCTTTTGACGCCGCGATTGTTGGTTTCGAAGTAGGTGCTGGGGAAGCCCGGCATGACCGTCGAGCCGCGCGAGTTGTCGCCGACCCCCGGCACCTCGATCTTGATCACCTCGGCGCCGAGATCGGCCATCAGCATGTAGGGCACCGTGCCGGCCTGCGCGGTGGAGCAGGCGACGACCTTGACGCCGCGGAGCGGACCATGCGGCTCAGTCATCTCGAATGATCTCCTGTCTTGTTCCGGGATATGCATTTCGCCTCGGCAGACGACGAGGGCACCTCGCCGGCGAGCACGATTTCCGCCTCTCGCCGATACCGGCGCAGCGGAGGAACAGCGCCGAGGCGGCTGACCTCATGCCCGGGCCGAGGTTAAAATATCCCAACGGTCCTCGGGCCGAAAGCTCTCGGAACGCGCTCGGGCCTCCAACAACGTGCCATCGACCGAGAAATGCTCGCTCGACAGCGAAGGTTCCCCCTTGTCATGCGACGGCGCCGGCGACCGGCTTAAACCACGTACAAAGAGTACCCGTGGGATGTCGGCGGCCGGGTTCGCGTCGAAACCCAGAGATTGCGACACCCGGGACCGCGAAAGCCGACCCGTCGGCGCAAACGCGTGCAGGGGCCATCGCGTCTCCCGCTCTTGCGGAAAACGCGATGGCCCCTTTCATGGCGCCGGTGCAGCTTGGCGGCTTAGAAGTCCATGCCGTTCATGCCCATGCCGCCGCCCGCCGGCATTGTCGGCCCGCCGTTCTGCGGCTTCTCTGCGATCATCGCCTCGGTCGTGACGAGGAGGCCGGCGACGGAGGCCGCGCCCTGCAGCGCCAGTCGCACGACCTTGGTCGGATCGATGATGCCAGCCTTTACCATGTCGACGTAGGTGCCGCTTTGCGCGTCGAAGCCGTGATTGGCCTCGCCCTTCTCCAGCAGCTTGCCGACGATGATCGAGCCATCCTCTCCGGCATTGGCAAAAATCTGCTTTGCCGGCGCCTGCAATGCCCGGCGCACGATATCGATGCCGGCCTTCTGGGCATCGTTCTCGGGGTTCAGCCGGTCAAGCCCCTGGGTTGCATAGAGGAGCGTGACGCCGCCCCCGGCAACGACGCCTTCCTCTACCGCTGCCCGCGTCGCATGCATCGCGTCGTCGACCCGATCCTTGCGCTCTTTCACCTCGGTCTCGGTCGCGCCGCCGACCCGGATGATGGCGACGCCGCCGGCCAGCTTCGCCAGGCGCTCCTGCAATTTCTCCTTGTCGTAATCCGAGGTGGCCTCCTCGATCTGCGCGCGCAGCTGGGTGCAGCGACCCTCGATGTCCGCCTTTTTGCCGGCGCCGTCGACGACCGTCGTGTTCTCCTTCTCGATGCGCACCTTTTTCGCGGTCCCGAGCATGTCGAGCGTGACGTTTTCGAGCTTGATGCCGAGATCCTCGCTGATCACCTGACCGCCGGTCAGGATGGCGATGTCCTCGAGCATGGATTTGCGCCGGTCGCCGAAACCGGGAGCCTTCACCGCCGCAACCTTGAGGCCGCCGCGCAGCTTGTTGACGACCAAGGTCGCCAACGCCTCGCCCTCGATATCCTCGGCGACGATCAGCAGCGGGTTGCCGCTCTGCGCCACCGCTTCGAGCAAGGGGAGGATCGTCTGGAGGCCGGACAGCTTCTTCTCGAAGAGCAGGATGTAGGGCTTTTCGAGCTCGCAGATCATCTTCTCGGCATTGGTCACGAAATACGGCGAGAGATAGCCGCGGTCGAACTGCATGCCGTCGACGATGTCGAGCTCGGTTGCGAGGCTCTTCGCCTCCTCGATCGTGATGACGCCCTCGTTGCCGACTTTGTGCATCGCTTGTGCGATCATTTCGCCGATCTCGCGGTCGTCATTGGCCGAGATCGTCCCAATTTGAGCGATCTCGGCGTTCGTCGAGACCTTTTTCGAGACTTTTTTGATATCACCGACGACCGAAACGACCGCCATGTCGATCCCGCGCTTCAAATCCATCGGGTTCATGCCGGCGGCGACCGCCTTCGCGCCCCCGCGCACGATCGCCTGGGCCAGCACCGTCGCGGTCGTGGTGCCGTCGCCGGCAAGATCGCTGGTCCGGGCGGCGACCTCCTTGACCATCTGCGCGCCCATGTTCTCGAACCTGTCGGCGAGCTCGATCTCCTTGGCGACGGTCACGCCATCCTTGGTGATGCGAGGGGCGCCGTATGATTTGTCGAGGAGGACGTTGCGCCCCTTGGGGCCGAGCGTCACCTTGACCGCGTTGGCGAGAACCTCGATGCCGCGCAGCATGCGGTCGCGCGCGTCGCCGTTAAATCTGATTTCTTTAGCAGCCATGTTCGATCTCCGGTGGTTAAGCGGCTTTCTTGGTGGTGGCGGCGGCGGTCTGAGCGATCACCCCCATGATGTCGGACTCTTTCATGATGATCAGTTCTTCGCCGTCGAGCTTGACCTCGCTGCCCGACCACTTGCCGAACAGCACGCGATCGCCGCTCCGGACCTCGAGCAGGTGCAGTTTTCCATTGTCGTCGCGTACCCCGGGGCCGACGGCGACGACTTCGCCTTCCACCGGCTTCTCCTGCGCCGTGTCGGGGATGAAGATGCCGCCGGCGGTTTTCGCCTCCGGCTCGACACGGCGGATCAGAACGCGGTCCTGCAGTGGACGCAGTTTCATCGATGAGCTCCTCGGACCAGAATTTTTGAGGGCGTTGGCACTCTTATATGGAGAGTGACAACTCGCATTCGTCACATGGGGCGCAGAGCCCTCGGATACAACCAATACCCCTATGAGCTTCACAAGTTTTCGCGAAGAGCTGGTTATCCCCGGCACCCGTATCGATTTAACCCATCAAATATATGTCGTGTCGGGTGAAGGTTTCTGCGCCCACGCTCGTATAATTTCTAGCGAAGTCCCGATTTAGCTGATCCCTGGAGGATGACTTTCAGGGAGATATGGCGGCCGTTCGCCCGTATTCCGGGGTACCGATCATCCAGGCCGGTTTGTCGCGCGACGGCATAGGCTTTGCTGCGGTGGCGAGGTCGCTGAGAATTTGCCTAGCCGGTCGCCGAAGACCTGGCGCTATTTATCTTAATTGGTGCGGACGGCGGGACTCGAACCCGCACTCCCGGTTGGGAAGCAGATTTTAAGTCTGCTGCGTCTACCTTTTCGCCACGTCCGCCGCGGACGATCGCCTAGCCTTCGCCGAGCCCCTCCTGCGGGTCGCCGCCCAAGCCCGCGATCAGCGCCTTCAGCTCCTCGGTCGCGGCGCCGAGCGATGCCCGATCGGTGCCGCGCAAGACCAGGGTCACGCCGAAATCGCCGCGCCGGAAATAGGGGTAGGAGCCGATCTCGACCTCGGGCCAGCGGTCCTGCAGGGCCGACAGATCGTGTGCCAGGGCGCCCTCGCCGAGGCGGCAGCTGACGCTGCGGCTCAGCATCTTTTCACCGCCGGCGAGCCGGTGTTTGAGCTGCTCGAAGATCCCCTGCATGATGCTCGGCACCCCGGGCAGGACAAAGACATTGCCGATCTGGAACCCCGGCGCGCGCGAGATCGGGTTGGGCAGCAGCACCGCGCCCTCGGGCACCATCGCCATGCGCAGCCGCGCCGCGTTCAGATGGCCCGCCGGATAATGGGTTTCGAGCAGCCGTTTGGCGTCCGGGTGCAGGATCAGCTTCACTCCGAAGGCGTCGGCCATGCATTGCGCGGTGATGTCGTCATGGGTCGGGCCGATCCCGCCGGTGGTAAACACGTAATCGAACCGCCGTCGGTTTTCGTTGACCGTGGCTATGATGACCTCCGAGACGTCGGGGATGACCCGGGCTTCGCGCAGCCGGATTCCGGCCTCGTTGAGACCGCGCGCCAGAAAGCGGAGGTTCTCGTCCTGGGTGCGCCCGGACAGGATCTCGTTGCCGATGATCAGAACGCAGGCGGTGACGATCCGGGCTTCGGCCCCAACGGCACTGAGCTCGGGATTGCTGTCGGTCATGGAGGTCTCGGCCTTGTCGGCTACTGGCGCTCGGTCCTTCATAGGGAAATGCGCGCCGCGGCACAATCGACAGGGAAACCGGGTCGTGGGGAAAGTCGGGATTATCGGGAAAGCTCGCCCGCGCGCGCCCAACCCGGTTGCCCCACGGCGAACGAGACCTTACGTTCCAATTATTATCACGAGAGGCGCGGGCACATCCGCTGACTGAGAATGCAGAGCATACCCGGATTGCAGCGGGATATCGCGGCGGGCGTCGCCCCCGTCGAGACCCGCGACGGCAGGATCAAGCTCCACGGACCCGCGGCTTTCGCGGCGATGCGGCGGGCCGGGGTGCTCGCCGCTCAGACCCTCGACTTTATCACCCCCCATGTCCGTCCGGGGGTTACCACCGGCGAGCTCGACCGGCTGTGTCATCAATTCATCGTCGACAACGACGCGATCCCGGCGCCGCTCAACTATCGCGGATTTCCGAAATCGATCTGCACCTCGGTCAACCACGTCGTCTGTCACGGCATCCCCGGCGAGCGGCGGCTGATGGAGGGCGACATCGTCAACATCGACGTGACCGTGATCCTCGACGGCTGGCACGGCGACACCAGCCGCATGTTCTTTGCCGGCGAGCGCGTCCCGGTCAAGGCGCGCAGGCTCGTCGACGTGACCTACGAGGCGATGATGCGCGGCATCGCCGTGGTGCGCCCCGGGCCGCATATCGGCGCCATCGGCGATGCGATCCAGCGTCATGCCGAAAGCCATCGCTTTTCGGTGGTGCGCGATTTTTGCGGCCACGGCGTCGGCCGCATCTTTCACGACGCGCCCTCGATCCTGCATTACGGCCATCCCGACGACGGGCCGGTCATGGCCGAAGGCATGTTCTTCACGGTGGAGCCGATGATCAATGCCGGCCGCTGGGAAGTGAAGATTCTGAGCGACGGCTGGACGGCGGTGACCAAGGACCGCTCGCTGTCGGCGCAGTTCGAGCACACGATCGGAGTGACTGCGACCGGCTACGAAATCTTTACGATCTCGCCCGCCGGGCTGCACCGGCCACCATACGACCTTACGGCTCCGGCAGAAACGCCCGCGACAGCACCTCGTCCGCGGTAAAGGGGCAAGCCTCGGGGAACGCGGTTTCCGGAAGACCGATCTCTTCCGCCGCGTCCTCGCGTGCATCCGCATAAGCCTCTGGCAGAAACACGGGAATTGTGGGACGCAGGCTCGGCGATTCGCTCAGCAGCTCCTCGATCTTTCGGCGCTGTTCGCGGATGGTTTCCGACCAGCTCGTCGATCGTATCTCCGGCTGCACCCGCCATTTTCAGAAGATGAGACAGCAGCACGATTAATCGACTTTTGATCTCGCGCCGGTCGCTGCGGCCCGTGCTCTCGATCTCCTCGGCGACGTTTTGGCGGCATCGATGGCGGACAGCTCGCCCGAGCGCAGCAGGCGGGCCTGCTCGACGGCCCAGGCGTAGAAATCATTTTCGTAACCTACAGAGTTGCGAGACATCGCCGATCCTTCACGAGCCAAGTCCTACCTAGTGGAGCAATTCTGACAGATGTTACCGAGGTAAGTTGTCACACCGCCCCACGGGTCCGGCCGTCGGCCGGCCCGAGGACGGGCTCCGGCTGGTGCCTATGGCTGACATGGGTCCCGGCCTTCGCCGGGATGACGAGAGCAGGGGCTATGGTCACAAGCGTCAGGTTTGTACCACTAGCACAGCACCGTGCCGCAGAGGCGGGCTGCCTCCATCCACCCGGTTCGGCGCGGTATTTTCCGACGAGTTGCCGGCTGGCGCGCCTGAGGCTTTCGCCGTACAAGCCTGCGCCGGCAGTTGCCGGTCGGAGCCCATGATGTTTCGTCGTACCGTCGCGCTTTTCGGGCTGATGCTGCTGATCGCCGCCCCGGCAACGGCACAGGCTCCGCCGGCGGCCGAGGCGCCGCAAGCCCCCGAGCCGCGAGCCCCCGAACCGCAAGCCCCCGGCCCGCAGGCCGTCGAGCCGCAAGCCGCCGAGCCGCAGTCGGGCCGGGTGTTCTGCGGCCAGAACGTCACCTATGGCTTAGCCGATCCCTCGGCGGTTGCGGACGAGTATCGGCGTTTCGTCGGCGTCTGGAGCGATGCGGCGTGGGACGCGCATACCTGCGCGGCGCTGATCGTCGAGGGCATCAAGCCCGACGGCACGGCGTCGATCATGTACATCTTCGGGCCTCAGGGATCGAGCTCGCGGGCGCCGGGCGGGGTGCTGCACGGCACCGGGGCGGTCCGCGGCGGCGAGCTCAGGTTTCAGAATTCCGACGGCAGCCAGTTCGCCTTCCGCCCGGGAATCGTCGACCTGGTCGGGCATCTGATCAACCCGAAAGGCGAGAGCTTCGAGGCCACGTTCAAGCAGACGCCGTAGATGGCGGGCAGACCCCGCAGCCCTCGCCCGCCCTTCGCCGGTCGGCGAGTTGACCTTGGCAGCCCGCATTACCAGATTCCGCCAACGCCGGGGTCGATCTCCGGCCGGCCTGGACGCCGCCGGGGGCGAGACTTCCCGGGCGGGGCCGGGTGACCGCAGCGCATCGCATCGGACTAGTCGCGACCTGGCATGCCTCGACCCGCATTGTCCTCGCCGATCAACGAGCTCACCGAGCGCAGCCGCGAGATCTTTCGCCTGATCGTCGACGGCTATGTCGCCACCGGCGAGCCGATCGGCTCGCGCACCTTGTCGCGGCTGCTGGGCCAGAATTTGTCGCCGGCGACGATTCGCAACGTCATGGCCGATCTCGAAGGGGCGGGACTGCTCTACGCGCCGCACACCTCGGCCGGGCGGTTGCCGACCGAGGCCGGGCTTCGCCTGTTCGTCCATGGCCTGCTCGAGGTCGGACGCCTCGCCGAGGACGAACGCCGCAGCATCGAGAGCCTGTGCGTCGCGCGCGGCAAGAGCTTGCCGCAGGCGCTCGAGGAGGCGATCACTGCGCTCTCTGGCCTGTCGCATTGCGCCGGGGTGGTGATCGCCCCCAAGCAGGATCGGCCGCTGAAGCATCTGGAATTTGTCCATCTGGGGCCGGGACGGGCGCTCGTCGTGCTGGTCACCGAGGACGGGCTCGTCGAAAACCGGGTGATCGAGGTGCCGCTCGGTCTGCCCCCCGCGGCATTGACCTCCGCCGGCAATTATTTGAATGCCCGGCTGATCGGGCGGACCATCGAGGAAGCCAGGGTCGAGATCCAGGCGGAGATCGATTCGCATCAGGTCCAGCTCGACGAGCTGACCTCGAAGCTGGTCGCGGCGGGGCTGGCGATCTGGGCCGGGGAGGACAAGGGCAGCGCCCTGATCGTTCGCGGACAGGCGAACCTGCTCGACGACGTGACTGCGCTGGCCGACCTTGAAAGGCTGCGCACCTTGTTCGAGATGCTGGAAACGCGTGAGACGGTGCTGCGCCTGCTCGACGCCAGCAAGCAGGGCGCCGGGGTGCAGATCTTCATCGGCGCCGAAAGCCACCTGTTCGGGGTGGCCGGCTGCTCGATGGTGATCGCGCCTTATCAGAACAGCCGCGAGCAGATCGTCGGCGCGATCGGGGTTATCGGCCCCACCCGGATCAACTACGCCCGGATAATCCCGATGGTGGACTATACCGCCAAGATAATCGGGCGGCTTATCGGATAGGACGGACGATGAACGATACCGAAAACGATCGGGAGATGGCGGCCACTTCGGCCGAGGCCGCCGCCAACAACAATTTCGACAACGAGGCCGAAACCTCGCCCGAGGCGCGGTTGGCCGCGGTCGAGGCCGAATTGGCCGAGCACAAAGATCGGCTGCTGCGCGCCCTCGCCGAGACCGAGAACACCCGCCGCCGCGCCCAGCGCGAGCGCGAGGACGCCTCGAAATACGCGATTGCCGGCTTTGCCAAGGATCTGCTGTCGGTCGCCGACAATCTGCGCCGCGCGCTTGACAGCGTGCCCGAGGCGGAGGTCAGGGACGAACGCACGCGAAGTCTCCTCGCCGGGGTCGCGGCGACCGAGCGCGAGCTTCTGTCGGTGTTCGAGCGGCACGGCATGCGTCGCATCGACCCGCAGGGCGAGCGCTTCGACCACAATTTTCATCAGGCGATCTTCGAGGCCGAGCGCGCCGACCAGCCGGCCGGCACGATCGTCGAGGTCCTGCAGCCCGGATACGTGCTGCACGATCGCCTGCTGCGGCCGGCCATGGTCGGCGTCGCCAAACCGCCGGCAAAACCGGCCGAGCCGTTGTAGCGCACAGAGCCCTGACTTATATAACCCTGTAAAGTCAGGGGATGACCGATCAACCACTTACCGGGGGATCGCGGCGGTGCTTCCCCAGGCCGCCCGGTCCTGCTTTTCAAATGAGGTGTCCATGAGCAAGGTCATCGGTATCGATCTCGGCACGACCAATTCGTGCGTCGCCGTGATGGAAGGCAAGAGCGCCAAGGTGATCGAGAACAGCGAGGGCATGCGCACGACGCCCTCGATGGTAGCATTCACCGAATTGGGCGAGCGCCTCGTCGGCCAGGCGGCGAAACGCCAGGCGGTGACCAACCCTGAAAACACGTTTTTTGCGATCAAGCGGCTGATCGGCCGGCGCTTTACCGATCCGATGGTCAACAAGGACATCGATCTGGTCCCGTACAAGATCATCCCGGGCGACAATGGCGACGCTTGGGTCGAGAGCCGCGGCAAGAAATATGCGCCCTCGCAGATCAGCGCGTTCATCCTGCAAAAGATGAAGGAAACCGCCGAGGCCTATCTGGGCGAGACGGTGACCCAGGCGGTCATCACCGTTCCGGCCTACTTCAACGACAGCCAGCGTCAGGGGACCAAGGACGCCGGCAGGATCGCCGGGCTCGAAGTCCTGCGCATCATCAACGAGCCGACCGCGGCGGCGCTCGCCTACGGCATGGAGCGCAAGGGCAGCGGCACGATCGCGGTCTATGATCTGGGCGGCGGCACCTTCGACATCTCGGTGCTCGAGATCGGCGACGGCGTCTTCGAGGTCAAATCGACCAATGGCGACACCTTTCTCGGCGGCGAGGATTTCGACAAGAACATCATCGACTATCTCGCCGACGAGTTCAAAAAGGAGCAGGGGATCGACCTGCGCAGCGACCGGCTCGCTCTCCAGCGTTTGAAAGAGGCGGCGGAGAAGGCTAAGATCGAGCTTTCGTCGTCGATGCAGACCGATGTCAACCTGCCTTTCATCACCGCGGACCAGCACGGGCCCAAGCACCTCAACATCAAGCTGACGCGGGCCAAGCTCGAAGCGCTGGTCGACGATCTGATCCAGCGCACGATCGGGCCGTGCCGCAACGCGCTGAAGGACGCCGGTCTCAAGGCCTCCGAGATCAACGAGGTGATCCTGGTCGGCGGCATGACCCGGATGCCCAAGGTCATCGAGACGGTCAAGCAGTTCTTCGGCAGAGAGCCCAATCGCAGCGTCAACCCCGACGAGGTCGTCGCCATCGGCGCGGCGATCCAGGCCGGCGTGCTGAAGGGCGAGGTCAAGGATGTCCTGCTGCTTGACGTGACGCCCCTGTCGCTCGGCATCGAGACCCTGGGCGGCGTCTTCACCCGGCTGATCGACCGCAACACGACGATCCCGACCAAGAAGAGCCAGGTGTTCTCGACCGCCGAGGACAACCAGACCGCGGTCACGATCCGGGTGTTCCAGGGCGAGCGCGAGATGGCGGCGGACAACAAATTGCTCGGCCAGTTCGATCTGGTCGGCATCCCCTCCGCACCGCGCGGCATGCCGCAGGTCGAAGTCACCTTCGACATCGACGCCAACGGCATCGTCCAGGTCTCGGCCAGGGACAAGGCGACCGGCAAGGAGCAGCAGATCCGCATCCAGGCCTCGGGCGGGCTCTCCGAAGGCGATATCGACCGCATGGTCAAGGATGCCGAGGCGCATGCCGAGGAAGACAAGCGGCTCCGCGAACTGGTCGAGGCCAAGAACAACGCCGACGCCTTGATCCATACCACCGAGCGCACCTTGCGGGAGAGCGGCGACAAGGTCCCGGCGGGCGACCGCGAGCCGGTGGAGCAGGCGATCCAGGCGTTGAGGGACACGCTCGGCGGTGAAGACGCGGGCCAGATCAAAGCCAAGACCGAGGCCTTGGCCCAGCTGTCGATGAAGATCGGCGAGGCGCTCTACAAGGCGCAGCAGGAGCAGCAGGCACGGCCGGGCGACGGCGGACCGGGTGCCGGCGGTCCAGGGGCGGGCGGGGCGCATGGCGGCCCCGGAGGCGGCGACGACAAGGTCGTCGACGCCGATTTCGAGGAAGTCGACGATCAGAAGAAGCGCGGCTCCGCGTAATCGGCGCCACGGCGCAGGTATGATTCGGATGCCGTCACCCCGGCGGATTTTCGCCGGGGTGATTGGCTGCGGCCAAACCTCCAGGTAACGCCCGTCGACATGGCTAAGCAAGATTTTTACGAGGCGCTCGGCGTCGCCAAATCCGCCGGCGCCGACGACCTCAAGAAGGCGTATCGCAAGCTCGCGATGCAGTATCACCCCGACCGCAACCCGGGCGACAAGAGCGCCGAGCAGAAATTCAAGGACATCAACGAGGCGTACGACATCCTCAAGGACGATCAGAAGCGCGCGGCTTACGACCGGTTCGGCCATGCCGCGTTCGAGCAGGGGGCGCGCGGACCCGGCGATTTCGGTTTCTCCGGCGGATTCGCCGACATCTTCGACGAGATGTTCGGCGAGTTCATGGGCGGCGGTCGGCGCGGCCAGGCCGGGCCGAGCCGCGGCAGCGACCTGCGCTACAATTTTGAAATCTCGCTCGAGGACAGCTTTCGCGGCAAGCAGACGACGATCCGCGTCCCCAACCTCGTCGCCTGCGACCAGTGCAACGGCAGCGGCGCCGAAGCCGGCTCGCGGCCGGTCGCCTGCCAGACCTGTCATGGGCGCGGGCGCATTCGCACGCAGCAAGGATTTTTTTCGATCGAGCGCGCCTGCCCGAGCTGTCAGGGCGCGGGGCGGGTGATCGAGAAGCCGTGCAAGGGCTGCGGCGGCCAGGGCCGGGTTCGGCGCGAGAAGACCCTGTCGGTCAACATCCCGCCCGGGGTCGAGGACGGCACCCGCATCCGGCTCGCCGGCGAGGGCGAGGTCGGGGTGCGCAGCGCCGCGCCGGGCGACCTCTACATCTTCGTCACGGTGGCGCCGCACCGGATCTTTCAACGCGACGGGGCCAACATCTATTGCCGGGTGCCGATCCCGATCACCACCGCGGCGCTCGGCGGCGCGATCGAGGTTCCGACGGTCGACGGCAGCCGGGCGCGGGTCACGGTTCCGGCCGGCACCCAATCGGGACACCAGTTCCGCCTCAAGGCAAAGGGGATGACGGTGCTGCGCTCGGCGGTCCGCGGCGACATGTTCATCGAAGCGATCGTCGAGACCCCGGTCAATCTGACCAAGCGCCAGCAGGAGTTGCTCCGCGACTTTGAAAAGGAAGGCGAGAACCGCCGCACCCACCCCGAAAGCGAAGGCTTTTTCGCCCGGGTCAAGGAATTCTTCGAGGATCTGCGGGAATAGCCCGCTGCTCTATTGGCGTTGTTGGGCCCCGTGGCCGGGCTTGTCCCGGCCACCCACGTCTTTGCTGCCACTGCATCGTGATCCGGTCATTTTGAACCCGGATGGGTGGATGGGTCTACATCCTTACGAACCGGCGCAACGGCACACTTTACGTCGGCACTACAGTCGATCTTGCGCGGCGCTTGTGGGAGCATCGGGAGGGCATGGCGGGACGGCTTTACACAAAGCAGCATGCCTTAAAGCGCCTCGTCTATGCAGAGCAGCATGTAGACATTTTCGCGGCAAAGCAACGTGAGATGAACATCAAGCATTGGCCGCGAGCGTGGAAAGTGCGCCTCTCCACCAAGAGAACGCCCATTGGGACGACCTGCTTTGAAGACGTGGGTGGCCGGGCCAAGCCCGGCCACGGGGTCGTTGCAACCGGAACGCCTTAGGACCAATCGCTTTTCCAACTCGTCCGATGCCACCCGCGGTGCGGCCTGCCTCTTGCGATGGCACGCGGCATGAATCAGTTCGGTGTTCTCCGGCGTGTATCCTTCGATAGCATTCTTGCGGTCCAGCTCGGCAAATTTCTCAGGCAGCGGCTCACGGCATTCGGTGCAAAGGCCATGCTGTTCTCCGAACTTGCGCGCCTTGAGCTTATTTCGGTCGGCTGGTTTGCCGCGTTCGTCATAGGTCAGTTCCTTGGCGATCTTCCGCCGGAAGGCGAACAGGACCGCCGGGTCGCCGGCTGACAATTCGTTCAGCCGCTGGCGGATATCCGTCAATAGCGCATGTGCTTGCGCCAGCTCGTCATCCGTAAGATTTCGGTTCGGCATCTTGCCTATTCTCTACTCCGCCGCGGTTGCGGCGGCGGGCGGGGGCGGTTCCGCTCGATTGCCGCGGGCCAGCACGGCTTCGAGGGTGGTGCGGATCTCGGCGAGCTTCTGCGGGTGCTCGACCTTATGGCCGAACAAATTCTTGACATAGAAGACGTCGACGACCTTTTCGCCATAGGTCGAGATCTTCGCGCTCGACACCTGGAGGCTGAGCCGGGTCAGCTCGCGGGTCAGCTCGAACAACAGGCCGGGCCGGTCGCGGCCGTTGACCTCGATCACCGTGTGCGAGGCGCTCGCCTTGTTGTCGACGAGAACCCGCGGCGCCACCGTAAACACCTGGGTCCGGCTCGGGAAAGCGGGCGGGCGGGCGAGCTCGCGATGCGGCTTCAGCTCGCCGGTCAATACGTTCTCGAAGACGACCGCGAGCCTGGCGAGCTTGTCCGGGCGGTCGAACGGCCGGCCCGACAGATCCTGGACCCAGAACGTGTCGAGCGCCATCCCGTTCGACATCGTCATGATCCGGGCGTCGACGATGTTGGCGGCGCTGACCGCCAGCGCGCCGGCGATGCGCGAGAACAATCCCGGATGGTCCGCGGTATAGAGGGTGATCTCGGTTACCGCGCGCTGCGCATCGACCCGTTTTTCGACGGTCAGCGGCGCGCCGCTCGCCTCCGCCTCGCGCATCAGCCGCGCGTGTCGAGCATGGGTCTCAGGATCGAACGACAGCCAATAAAAGGGATAGCCGCCCTTGGCAAACGCCGCGAACTCGGCTTCGCTGAAATCGGGCAGCCTGTCCCGTGCCGCAGCCAGCGCCGCGGCGATCCGCGAATCCTGCGCCTCGACCGTCAGCCCGCCCGACATGACCTCCACCGCGCCACGATAGAGTTCTCGCAGCAAGGCCGCTTTCCAGCCGTTCCACACATTCGGCCCGACCGCCCTGATGTCGGCGACGGTCAGGATCAGCAACAGCTTCAGCCGCTCGGGCGACTGCACCCGCTCGACAAAGTCGCCGATCGTCTGCGGGTCGCCGATGTCGCGCTTGAACGCGGTGCCGCTCATCAGCAGATGCCAGCGCACCAGCCAGGCGACGGTCTCGGTCTCCTCGGCCGACAACCCGAGCCGCGGCCCGAGCTTGAGGGCGATGCGCTCGCCGAGCACCGAATGGTCGCCGCCGCGGCCTTTGGCGATGTCGTGCAGCAGCGCCGCGAGATAGAGCGCGCGGCGCGACACGATGGTCGCGGCGAGCTCGGTCGCCAGCGGCAATTCGTCCTTGAGCACCCCGGTTTCGATCTTGTGCAGGATGCCGATCGCAAACAGCGTGTGCTCGTCGACCGTGTAGACATGGTACATGTCGTATTGCATCTGCGCGACGACCCGCCCGAAATCCGGGATGAAGCGGCCGAAGACCCCGGCCTCGTTCATTCGCCGCAACGCCGTTTCCGGGTCTTTGCGCGAGGTCAGGATTTCGAGGAACAGGCGGTTGGCCTCCGCATCCTCGCGCAGCCGCGCATCGATCAGCCGCAAGGATTGGCTGGCCCGGCGCAAGGCCCGCGGATGGATGTCGAGCCCGCTCTGCTGGGCGATGTGGAACAGGCGCAACAGCGCCACCGGATCCTTGGTGAAGAAATCCTCGGATGGGATCGTCAACCGCTCGCCGTCGAGCACGAACCCGTCGAGCCCGCGCCGCCCGACCCCCCATCTCACCCAGGAAAGCCGGCGCTTGCGCTTCTGATCGGCTTCGAGGATCGCGCAAAAGATCCGGGTCAGGTCGCCGACGTCCTTGGCGACCAGGAAGTAGTGCTTCATGAAGCGCTCGACCCCGCGGCTGCCGGCGTGGTCGGTATAGCCCATCCGCCGCCCGATCTCGCTCTGCAGATCGAAGGTCAGCCGCTCCTCGGCCCGGCCCGCCAGGAAATGCAGATGGCAGCGCACCGTCCACAGAAAGCTCTGCGCCCGGGCGAAGCGCTGCGACTCCTCGGCCGACAGCACGCCGAGATCGACGAGCTTGGCGACATCGTCGATGCGGTAGATGTATTTGGCGAGCCAGAACAGGGTATGCAGGTCGCGAAGCCCGCCCTTGCCCTCCTTGACGTTGGGCTCCAGCTGGTAGCGGCTGTCGCCGACGCGGCGGTGCCGCTCGTCGCGCTCGGCGAGCTTGGCCTCGACGAATTGCGCCGCGGTGCCTTGCACCACCTCGGCGTCAAAGCGCTTTTTGAGCTCGCGGAACAGCGCCTCGTCACCCCACAGATAGCGCGCCTCGAGCAGGCTGGTGCGGATCGTCAGATCGGATTTCGCCTGGCGCAGGCACTCCCCGACCGAGCGCGTCGACTGCCCGATCTTGAGCCCGAGATCCCACAGCAGATAGAGCAACAGCTCGACGACCTGCTCGGTATGGGGGGTCTGCTTGTAGGGCAGCAGAAACAGCAGGTCGACGTCGGAACAGGGCGCGAGCTCGCCGCGCCCATAGCCGCCGACCGCGACGAGGGCAAGGCGCTCGCCCGAAGTCGGGTTGGCGAGCGGGTAGATCTCCCCGGTGACCACGTCGAACAGCGCGCGGATCAGCTGATCCATCAGAAAGCACTGCTCGCGCACGACCGCGGTGCCGTCGCCGGTCGCCTCGAAGCGGCGGCGGATCTCGGTGCGGCCGGCGATGAGCGCCGCCTTGAGCGGCGCTACCAGCGGAGCGCGGTCGAGGCCCGGGGCTTTGACCGAGTGGGCCGCGGCCGCCAATTCGTCGGCGAGGGACCGGCGATCGATGATCTCGCGTTGCCGCGCGATGGTGGCCATGGCCTTGCGTCCCGGCTGCGGGGCGAGGGCGGCCCCGGCAGGTTTCCTCCCGCGGCGGCTGAGCGCGGCCGCCGAGCGAGATATATGGGGACGCAGGCCGAGATTCACCCGTCGTCAGCTCCCGAATGCCGTCATCACAGGTGGCGGCCGGCGTCGACGGTGACGACGGACCCGGTGGTGTGGGTCAGATGGGTGATGCACGCCATCACCGCCAGCGCCACGTCATGCGCCTCGATGGCGCGCTTCAACGGCGTCGCCGCTGCCGCGTTGGCCATCATCTCCTCGGTGCGGCCGGGGACGAAGCCGGTGTGGACCATCCCCGGCGCTACGACGACGACGCGGATCTCGGGGGCGAGCACGCGCGCCAAGGCCATGCTCATCGTGTTGAGCGCGGCCTTCGAGGCGCCGTAAATGATCGAGCTGCCGGTGCCGTGCTGCGCCGCCCCGGAGGAGATGTTGACGATCACCCCGTCGCCCGATTGGCGCAGCAGCGGGACGAAGGCGCGGATCGTCGCGAACGGCCCGCGCACATTGGCGGTCAGCACCGCGTCGATCAGATCGTCGTCGAGCGCTTCGAGATCGTGGTGCGGGACCATCCGGGTAAAGCCGGCGGAATTAATCAGGATGTCGGCGCGCCCGAGCTCCTCCCTGACCGCGGCGGCCACCTTGCGGATCCGGGCGGTGTCCTCCAACGGCAGATGCATCGCCCGATGGCCGTTGCCGGGCAAGTCGGCGATCAGCGACGCGGCACGCTCGGCACCCTTGTTGTAGCCGACGACGACCCGCGCTCCTGCCGCCGCGAGCAGCCGCACGCTCGCCGCACCGATGCCGCTGCTGCCGCCGGTCACGACGGCGACCTTGCCGGCGAGCGCAGAGGTGTTGTCGGTCGTCATGGCGATGCACTCCGGCGCTGCGAGAGGATGTCGGCGAGCAGCGGGTTGAACCGGTCGGCCGCCTCGTATTGCACCCAGTGCCCGGCCCCCTCGATGATCTCGAACCGGGCATCGGGCTGAACCTTGCGCAGGGTGCGGGCGCGCTCGTCGAGATGGGGATAGGCGGTGGCGTCGCGCCCGCCCCAGATGCCGTCGAGCCGCGCCTTGACCAAGGGCAAGGCACGCACGAGCGTGTCGGCGCGCGAGAAGCGGCGGCTCTTGACCCGGCCGCGCGGCGCGTTTTGCGCCTGGATATAGACGGCGAGCTCGTCGATCTTCCTGGGATCGGCGATCATCAGCGCCCCGAGATTGTGGCGGTGGGTTGCCAGTGCATCCGCGGCCGAAGCGCCGGCCGCCACCCGACGCAGGTCGGTCGGCTGGCGGATCAGGCCGAGCCCGTTCGAGCCGACCACCGTAAAGGCCCGCACCCGGTCGCCGAGCTGGGCCGCGACATGCCCGCCCAGCACTCCGCCGAACGAGAACCCGGCGATGTGCAGGCGCTCGTGCCGGGGCAGCACGATCGCCAGTCCGTCGACGATGATTCGCGCCAGCCCCTCGGCGGTATGCGGCTCGGGCGGGGTCGCCGACTCGCCGAGCCCCGGCAGATCGGGGGCGGCGACGGTGAATGTGCGCGCCAATGGCAGCACGTTGCGGATCCAGTGCGTCCACGAGCCGTAGCCGCCGTGAAACAGCACCAGCGGCGGGCCGGCGCCCCAGACGCGCCACACCATCATGCCGTCCCCGCAGGGGGTCTCGAGCCGCTCCGCCTCGGCCGCGATGCCGTCGACGAAAGCCTTGGTTTCTTCGCTGATCTCGCCCACCGATCGCCTCTGAAACTGGTTCTCCGAGGCTGATAACCGGTTTCGCGTCGCAGGCCTAGCCCCACATCGCGGCATCGGCGACCCTCGGCCAAATGCGCTGTTCGCTCTCCCCGACCGCGGCGCCGTTACTATATGACCGTAAGTAGGCGTCGCCGGGAAGAAACCGGGCGGGGCCGCCCCGCTCGGAGCCGATGATGCCGAAACGACAGCTCGAAGCGTTGATGTGGGCACAGGCCTGCGAGGCGATGGAGCGCGCCGAGCGGCTGCACCGCCAATTCTTTCACCGAGGTCAGGCCGCCCCGTTCTGGGAAGCGCCCTGCGACATCTTCGAAACCGACGATGCGCTGACCATCCTGGTCGCCCTGCCGGGGGTCGACAGCGAGCAGATCAAGGTGACCCTGAGCGCCGGAGTGCTGATGGTCAGCGGCGAGCGCCCGCTGCCGCGCGAGTTGGCGCATGCCCGAATTCACCGGTTGGAGCTCCCGCACGGGCATTTCGAGCGGCGGATCGAATTGCCGCCTGCCCGCTTCGAGATTTCCGGTCGGCACCTCGCCAATGGCTGCCTGATGGTGCAGCTGCACAAGCTGTAGCTAACCCGCCGCGGCCGATTTCGAAGGATTTCCCCGCATGCCCCTCGAAGAACACGAATTGCGCACGGCGGAGCCAGCCGCATCCCCGCCGCCCGGCGCCATTGAAACGGCGCTCGCCGGGATCCCGGCGCTGCCCGCCGATGCGCTGATCCTGATCCCGACGCGCAGCTTGGTGCTGTTTCCCGGCACGGTGCTGCCGGTCACCCTCGGGCGCCAGCGCTCGGTTGCGGCGGCCCAGGCGGCAATTCGGCTCAACCGGCCGGTCGGGCTGGTGCTGCAGCGCGATCCCGCGACCGAGGATCCGATCCCGGTCGATCTGCACCGCATGGGCACCGAGGCCAACATCCTGCGTTATGTGACCAGCCCGGACGGCCAGCACCACGTGATCAGCCAGGGCGAGCGGCGCTTTCGCATCCTCGAATTTCTCGACGGCTACCCGTTTCTGGTGGCCCGGATCGAGCGGGTGGCCGAGGCCGAGGCCGGCAGTAAGGACATCGAAGCGCGGATGCTCAATCTGCGCAACCAGGCGATCGAGGTATTGCAGCTGTTGCCGCAGAGCCCGGTCGAGCTGGTCAATGCCGTGCAATCGGCCACCTCGGCGCCGGCACTCGCCGACCTGATCGCCGGCGTGATGGACATCACCCCGGCCGAGAAGCAGGAGATCCTCGAAACCGTCGACATCGAAAGCCGGCTCGAACGGGTGTCGGCGATGCTGGTCTACCGGATCGAGGTGCTGCGGCTGTCGCGCCAAATCAGCGAGCAGACCAAGGAAAAGATCGACGACCGCCAGCGCGAGTTCCTGCTGCGCGAGCAGATGAAGACGATCCAGAAGGAGCTGGGGGAGGGCGACGATGCCAAGAGCCAGGAGATCGCCGAGCTGGCGAAGAAGATCGCCGAGGCCAAGATGCCGGCCGAGGTCGAGGAGCACGCCAAGCGCGAGCTCGCCCGGCTCGAGCGGATGCCGGAGGCGGCCGGCGAGTATTCGATGGCGCGCACCTATCTCGAATGGCTGATCGAGCTGCCGTGGTCGGTCGAGTTCGGCAAGCCGACCGACATCGCCGAGGCGCGGCGAATTCTCGACGCCGACCATTTCGGGCTCGCCAAGGTCAAGCGGCGCATTCTCGAAAACCTCGCGATCCACCAGCTCAATCCGGAGGGGCGCAGCCCGATCCTGTGCTTTGTCGGCCCGCCCGGGGTCGGCAAGACCTCGCTCGGGCAGAGCATCGCCCGCGCCACCGGCCGGAAATTCGTCCGGGTCAGCCTCGGCGGCACGCATGACGAAGCCGAGATCCGCGGCCACCGCCGCACTTATATCGGGGCATTGCCGGGGAACATCATCCAGGGCATCCGCCGGGCCGGCGCGCGCGACTGCGTGATGATGCTGGACGAAATCGACAAGCTCGGCCGCGGCATTCAGGGCGATCCGGCCTCGGCCTTGCTCGAAGTCCTCGATCCCGAGCAGAACTCGGCCTTTCGCGACAATTATCTGGGCGTGCCGTTCGACTTGTCGCGGGTGATGTTCATCACCACGGCGAACGTTCTCGACACCGTCCCCGGGCCATTGCGCGACCGCATGGAGGTGATCGACCTGCCCGGCTATGTCGAAGACGAAAAATTCGAGATCGCGCGGCGCTATCTGGTCGCCCGCCAGCTCAAGGCCAACGGCCTGACCGCCGAGCGGGCGGAGATCAGCGACGCCGCCTTGCGCGCCATCATCCGCGACTACACCCGCGAAGCCGGCGTGCGCCAGCTCGAGCGCGAGATCGGCGCGGTTCTGCGCAGCGCGGCGATGCGCATCGCCGAAGCGACCGCGCGACATGTCGCGATCGAGCCCGACGGGCTGGCCGAAATCCTCGGGCCGCCGCGCTTCGAGGGCGAGGTGGCGATGCGCACCAGCGTCCCCGGCGTCGCCACCGGGCTCGCCTGGACCCCGGTCGGCGGCGACATCCTGTTTATCGAGGCGACGCGCTTCCCGGGCGGCGGCCGGCTGATCCTGACCGGCCAGCTCGGCGAGGTCATGCGCGAAAGCGCCCAGGCGGCGCTGAGCCTGGTCAAGGCGCGGGCCTCATCGCTCGGGCTCGACCCGGCGATGTTCGAGAAGAGCGACATCCACGTTCATGTGCCGGCGGGTGCCATCCCCAAGGATGGGCCGAGCGCCGGGGTGGCGATGTACACCGCGCTCGTTTCGCTGCTGACCGATCGGACCGTGCGCAGCGATACGGCGATGACCGGCGAGATCAGCCTGCGCGGGCTGGTATTGCCGGTCGGCGGGATCAAGGAAAAGGTCGTCGCCGCCGCCCGCGCCGGCCTCTCGACCGTCATTCTGCCGGCGCGCAACCGCAAGGATTACGACGATATTCCCGAAAGCGCGCGCAACAGCCTGCGCTTCCTGTGGGCCGAGCGGGCCGAGCAGGTCACCGAGGCGGCGCTCGAAGGGATAGCGGCGGGTGTCTGCTGAATTCTTAGTGGCTGACCTGAAATGAAGCGAGCGATCCGAATAGTTATCGCGTCGCCCCGCGAAGGCGGGGGTCCAGAGCTTGCCCTGGCATGAACAGGGGGCAACCGCTGGTGCCTTGGGCCGGCCCTGGGTTCCCGCTTTCGCGGGAATGACGATAAGGGATTGATTTTAACTGACTTATTTGGAATTGGGCTCTTTGCCGAAAGGCACGTGCCGCGATCGCCCTCACCCCGCATCAGGTCCGGGGCTGCCCGTCACCCTCCCGCTGACGCGGGTCCCTCCCTCTCCCCGCTCGCGGGGAGAGGGAGGGAGTGAGGGGCCGCCTGCGGCGATCTGCCGTCGCCAGCCTCGCGCCAGCTAAAGACTTCAGGTCTTGACTGCCTGCGGCTTGCCGGCGGCCGGCTTGGCGGCCGCGGATTTCTTCTGTTTGGGCTTCTTGGCTTCCCGGCTCGACCGCTTCTGCTCCTTGTTCGCCACACTATCCTCCCGTCACAATGCGTCGAGCCGAATATGCTGAGGCTGCGCGCCGATGCAACCTGGAATCACGGCCTTTTCATCCACTCCTTGGACTTGACCGCAGGATCGGCGGCGGACGCGATCTTTGCGAGGCAGGCGGCCAGTTGCGGACTTGGCCAAACCAGGCCGGCAGCTTCCTCATAGGCGCGGCACGCCTGCAGCACCGCGAGGTCGCCGAACAGCGGTCCGGTCACCTGCAACCCGATCGGCAAGCCGTCGATGCTGCCGCAGGGAATTGACGCGGACGGGTTCTTGGTCAGGTTGAACGGCGACGTGTAGGGCATCCACCCCGGAAAATTTCTCGGGTTCGGCAAATCGTCATCGCGCGGGTCGGCGTAAGCCGCCGGGATCGGCATCGTCGGCGACAGCAATAGGTCGTAGCGGTCGAAAAACAGCCGCATCGCCTGCCCGAGCGCGGCGCGGCGACCGATTGCGGCGACATACTCCTCCTGGGTCACCCTCTCGCCGCGCCGGCACAGCGCGACGAGGCCCGGGTCCATGACCGCAGCCGCCCCCGCCGGAAGCGCGCGAAGCAATGCCCAGAACGCCGCCAGGGTGAGCGGCTCGAAGATCCCCTTCGGCGATTGCGGGAACGGATCGGCAAGCTCGACTTGCGCGCCGAGCTGGGCGAACGCCTCGGCGGCGCGCTCGACGGCACCCCGCACCGCAGGCTCCGGCTCGGCCAGGCCGAGGGTCGGCGACAGCGCGACGCGTTTCCCCTTCAGCGAGCCCTGGCGCACGCCTTGGCGATAGGCGATGCCGTCATCGGGCAGGCTGTGCCAGTCGCGCGAATCCGGTCCCTTGACCGCGTCGAGCATCAGTGCTGCGTCGTCGACCGTGCGCGCCATCGGCCCGATGTGGGCAACGTCGCCGAAGGCCGAAGGCGGGTAGACCGCGACCCGGCCAAAGGTCGGCTTCAGCCCGAAAATGCCGCAGAAGGCGGCTGGAATGCGGATCGAGCCGCCGGCGTCGGTGCCGACCGCAAGCGGACAGATCCCGGCCAAGACTGCCGCAGCGCTGCCGCCGCTGCTTCCGCCCGGAGTGCGCTCCAGGTTCCACGGGTTGCGGGTGATCCCGCTCAGCGGCGAGTTGGTCAGCGGTTTCCAGCCGAATTCGGGGGTCGTCGTCTTGCCGAGCAGCACCGCGCCATGGGCCCGCAGCTTTGCGGTGACCGGCGAATCCTCATGCCATTCCTGGCTCGGATCGATCGTGCGCGAGCCGACGAGGCGCGGCCAGCCGCGCGTGAGCAAGGTGTCCTTGATCGCGACCGGCACGCCGTCGAGGAGACCCTGTGGCGTACCGCTGTGCCAGCGCGCCTCCGAGGCTCGCGCCGACGCCATCGCCGCCTCCGGGTCGTACAGCACAAAGGCGTTGAGCGCGCCCTCATAGCTTTCGAGCCGCCGCAGGGCTTCGGCGAGAACCTCGACCGGCGACAGCTTTCTTTCGCGGAAGAGCGCCACCAGCCCGGTCGCCGGCAGGAAGGCGATGTCGTCCGTCATGATGCGCTCCCTCAACTCGTGGCGACGCGGTTGATCAACGGCTCGCCGCGGACGAAGCGGCCGATGTTGTCGGCGATCTCGTCCCAGCGCCGCCGGACCATTCCGCCGGTCCAGCCGGAATTGTGCGGCGTCAGGATTACGTTCGGCAACTCGTGAAACGGGTGGCGCGAGCCGCGGCGATGGGGCTCGGCGGCGTTCGGGTATTCCCACCACACGTCGAGCGCGGCGCCGCCGATCGCCCGGTCGCGCAGCGCGGCATAGACGGCGTCCTCGTCGACCACCTGGCCGCGGGCGATGTTTATCAGGAACGCGGTCGGCTTCATCAGCGCGAGGCGCCGCGCATCGATCAGCCCGGCGGTTTGGGGACCGAGCGCCGTGCACAGCGCGACCGTATCGCATTGCGGCAGCATATGGTCGAGCTCGGCGAGCGGGTAGACGCGTTCGACCCCATCCTCGGCCGGGCGCGGCGAGCGGTTGGCGGCGAGGATACGGCAGCCGAAGGCGGCGGCGCGGCGCGCGACCTCGCGGCCGACCCGGCCATAGCCGACGATGCCCAAGGTCGAACCGCGCAATTCGCCGTGCGGCGCGCCGCCCTCGACCCAGCTCGTGCGCCACGAGGCGTGCTCGCGGAACTCGCCGGAAATCTCGAACAGGCGATGGTGCAATGCCAGCATCGTCATCAGCACATATTCGGCGATCGCGGTTTCGTGGCCGAACGCATTGCATACGGTGACCCCGGCCGGGAGCGCCGCGAGGTCGAACAATTCGACGCCGGTGGCGACCGACTGCACCAGCCGCACCTTTGGCGCCGGAGGATAATCGGCGCGCCAGTGGTTGCTGACCAGGATGTCGGCCTCGGCCGCGGCTGCGGGTAAGAGGGCGCGGTCGATCGGGTCGTCGAGGATTTCGACCGCGAGGCCGCCCGGCAGCTCGGCCTTGATCCCGGCTGCGGTGTCGGCGGCGACCCCGCCGAGAAACAGCGCTTTCATTTCCAGCCGTGTGCGGTCCAAGGGCGTGAGGTCTCACCGATGCTTGGCATCATCCGGCAACGTTACCCTCAGCCGGTGACCGCGTCACGCGCGGCGCGTGGCGAAGTCGATGCGCGGGTCGATCAGCATGTAGGTCAGATCGCTGATAAGCTTGAGCAGCAGGCCGATCAGGGTCAAGACGTAGAGGGTGGCGAACATGATCGGGTAATCGCGGTTGATCGCCGCTTCGAAGCCGAGAAGCCCGAGACCGTCGAGCGAAAAGATGACCTCGATCAACAAGGACCCGGTAAAGAGGATGCCGATCAGCGCCGCCGGAAACCCGGCGACGACGAGCAGCATCGCGTTCCTGAAGACGTGACCGTAGAGCACCCGGTGCTCGCTGAGCCCCTTGGCGCGCGCGGTCAGCACGTACTGCTTGTTGATCTCGTCCAAAAAGCAGTTCTTGGTCAGCATCGTCAGGGTGGCGAACCCCGATATGACCAATGCCGTGATCGGCAAGGCGATGTGCCAGAAATAATCGCCGATGCGCATTGGCCATGACAACGAGGCCCAATCGTCGCTGACCAGCCCGCGCAGCGGAAAGACCGACAGATAGCTGCCGCCGGCGAACAGCACGATCAGCAATACGGCGAACAGAAAGCTCGGCACCGCATAGCCGACGATGATGACCGCACTCGTCCACACATCGAAGCGGCTGCCGTCGCGCACCGCTTTCCTGATGCCGAGCGGGATCGAAACCAGATAGGTGATCAGGGTCGTCCACAACCCGATCGAGATCGACACCGGCAATTTGGCTTTGATCAGATCGACGACGCGCTGGTCGCGAAAAAAGCTGGTGCCGAAATCGAAGGTCAGGTAGTTGCGCATCATCAACAAAAAACGGGTCAACGGCGGCTTGTCGAAACCGTATTGCTTTTCGAGCTGCTTGATCAGGACGGGGTCGATGCCGCGCGCGCCGCGATAGCGGGTGTTGGCGCCGGCCGCCGTCGTCCTGATTTCGCCGGCGCCGCCGCTGACGCGCTCGGTGGCGCTGACATTCTCTCCCTTCAGCCGCGAAATCATCTGCTCGACCGGCCCGCCGGGGGCGGCCTGCACGATGATGAAATTCACCACCATGATCGCGAACAGGGTCGGCACGATCAGCAGGACCCGCCGCAGCGCATAGGCGATCATCGGCAGCGCCGGATCGAGAAGATGCCCTCACCCACCCGGCCCCCTCCCGTTCCCTCCCCACGCGGGGGAGGGTTAGGGTGGGGGCCGGGTCCACCCTCTCCCGCAATGCGGGAGAGGGGGCCGACACCCGGACTGTGATCCGGGGGGAGGCGGGTGAGGGTAGCGCCGATCACTTCTTCATCACCTCGCCCTTTTTGGCCTCGACCGACTTCTCGGCGGTGGGATCGACCCACCAGGTGTCGAAGCCAAGCGCGTATTTGGGCGAGATCGCCGGGCGGCGGAACTTGTCCCAATAGGCCACCCGAAACGCCGCCAGATGAAAGTTCGGGATCACGTAATACCCGTGCTGCAGGACACGGTCGAGCGCTCGGGTGTGGACGACGAGGCTCGCGCGGTCCGGCGCCTGGATCAGCTCCTCGATCAGCATGTCAACGGGTTTGTTCTTGATGCCGAGCAGGTTGCGGCTGCCGTTTTCGTCGGCTGCCTGCGAACCCCAGTAGTCGCGCTGCTCGTTGCCGGGCGACAAAGATTTGGGGAACAGCACGACGGTCATGTCGTAGTCGAAGGTCTCCATCCGCTTTTCGTATTGCGAGGTGTCGACCGTGCGCACCCGCGCGATGATGCCCATGCGTTTCAGGTTCTGCACAAAGGGCAGCACGATCCGCTCGAATTGCGGGTTGTCGAGCAGGATTTCGAATTCGAAAGGCTTACCCGTCTCGTCATTGACGAGCTGTTCGCCTTTGAAGCTCCAACCCGCCGCCTTCAGCAATTTGAGCGCGGCGCGCAGGCCGTCGCGGATATTGCCAGAGCCGTCATATTTGGGCGGATCGTATGCGGTGGTGAACACCGCGTCGGGAATTTGTCCGCGGAACTTTTCGAGGATCTCGAGCTCCGGTCCCTGCGGCACGCCGGTTGCGGCCAATTCGGAATTGTCGAAATAGCTGCGGGTGCGCTGATAGGCGCCGTAGAACAAATTCTTGTTCGACCATTCGAAGTCGAAGGCATAGGCCAGCGCCGCGCGCACCCGCGGGTCCTGAAAGATCGGCCGGCGCAAATTATAGCCGAACCCCTGCATCCCGCTCGGCAACTGGTTCTGGATCTGCTCCTTCTTGATCAGGCCGGCGCGCAGGGCCGGGCTGTCGTAGCCGGTCGCCCATTCCTTCGACGAATTCTCCTGGCGCACGTCATATTGCCCGGCCTTGAACGCCTCGAGCGCGATCGTGGCGTCGCGATAATAGTCATAACGGATCGTGTCGATATTGTAGCGGCCCTTGTCGACCGGCAGATCCTTGCCCCAATAATCGGCGACCCGGCGATAGGTGATCGAGCGGCCGGGGTCGATCGACAGGATCTTGTAGGGGCCGCTGCCCAGCGGCGGCTCCAAGGTGGTCTTCTCGAAATCGCGGCCCGACCAATAAGCCTTGGAGAGCACCGGCATCTGGCCGAGGATCTGCGGCAATTCGCGGTTCTTGGCCGATTTGAAATAGAACCGGACGCCGCGATCGCCTTCCTTCGCGACCTTGGTCACGTCGCCGTAATAGGAGCGGTACATCGGCTGGCCCTTTGTCCGCAGGGTGCTGAAGGTCCAGATGACGTCGTCGGGGGTCATCGGCGTGCCGTCGTGAAAACGCGCCTCCTTGCGCAAGGTGTAGAGCACCGAGAGCCGGTCGGGCGCCAGCTCGATGCTTTGCGCGACGAGCCCATATTCGCTCGCCGGCTCGTCCTCGGAGGAGGCCGTCAGGGTGTCGAAGATCATGCCGATCCCCGCGGCCGGCACCCCGTTTATGTTGAACGGGTTCAGGGTATCGAAGGTGCCGATCGCCGAATA
This sequence comes from uncultured Alphaproteobacteria bacterium, assembly GCA_963703855.1. Lineage (GTDB taxonomy): Bacteria > Pseudomonadota > Alphaproteobacteria > ATCC43930 > CGMCC-115725 > AP-15. Next base: position 177,356 of record CAVPFW010000008.1, on the reverse strand, counting down.
CCGCATGGTGCCGCCCTTCGGCGCCTGCGGGTTGGCGTAATCGAAATGGATGAAGCCGGGAGCGTATTTGAGGTCGCCGTAGAGCGACATGCCCTCGCGCGCCGCTGCTTCGGCATCGCCGGCTGCGAACAATAGAAACAGACCGACGACGATCGCCGATACTCTGCACATTCCGTTTTTTCCTACACCTGACAGTCGAGGAGCGCGATCGCGGCCTGGTGCGTGCGCCGGTCTCCGGCGACGACCACGCGGCCGTCGGAGCCGAGGCCGAGCCGGTTTCCGCGCCAGTCGGTGGCGATGCCGCCCGCCCCTTCGACGATCGGAACCATCGCGCTGAAATCGTAGGGCTTGAGGCTCGCTTCAATGACGAGATCGACAAAGCCGGCCGCCAGCAATCCGTAGGCGTAGCAATCGGCGCCAAAGCGCGTCAGCTTGACCGCGCAGGACATGCGGGCAAAGGCCTCGGCATCCGATCCCCGGAACATGTCGGGGGTGGTGGCGAAGAGGGTGGCGGCTGCCGGGCCGGTACACTCGCGGCAACGGATCGCTGCGCCGTTCAATGTCGAGGGCCGCCCGGCCGCGCCGACCCAGCGTTCGCGCGAGATCGGCTGATCGATGACGCCGAGGATCGGATAGCCGCGCTGGGTCAGCGCGATCAACGTGCCGAACAACGGCACCCCGCTGATAAAGGATTTGGTGCCGTCGATCGGGTCCAGCACCCAGACGAGCTCGGCGTCCGCGCGCACCCGGCCGAACTCCTCGCCAACGATCCCGTGCGCCGGAAACCGACGCTCGATCAAGTCGCGCATCGCCTGTTCGGCGGCGCGGTCGGCAACGGTCACCGGCGTGAGGTCGAGTTTTTCGTCGATCGCGAGCGGCTTGCGGAAATATGGCCGGATCGCCGCCCCCGCCGCATCGGCGAGCGCTGAGGCAAAGACGACGAGAGCATCGAGATCCGCTGACCCTTTGGCATGCACCATCGCCCGAACCGCACCCCGGACTTGTCGAAAGCCGCCGCATTATCCCCCACCAACGCCGCGGGCGCCAATTCGCTGCGACGATCGTTGGCCGGACAACCGGCTTCCCGGCCGCGATGCCGCAGCTTACGATGCGCGAAATTGGTGGAGGCTTTCCAATGCTGCTGCGCAACGCCTGGTATATCGCGGCTTGGGGCGACGAGGTCGGCGGCGAGCCGCTGGCGCGGCGGATCTGCGACCAGCCGATTGTGCTGTTCCGCGACCAGGCCGGCCGGGTTGCGGCGTTGGCCGACCGCTGCTGCCACCGCGCGGCGCCGCTGCATCGGGGCACCGTCGTCGAGGACGGCATCCAGTGCGGCTATCACGGGCTGATCTTTGATCGCGCCGGACGCTGCGTGCATATCCCCGGGCAAAAGCTGATCCCTGTGGATGCGGCGGTGCGCAGCTATCCGGCGATCGAAAAGGACCAGCTGGTGTGGCTGTGGACCGGCGACCCGGCCAAGGCCGACCCCGCCGCGATCGTCGACTACCCCTATCACAACGATCCCGGCCGCTGGCCGAACAAGCACGATGTCTATCCGATCAAAGGCAATTACATGCTGATGGTCGACAACCTGATGGATCTGACGCATCTCGGCTACCTGCACGCCAAGACCGTCGGCGGCAACCCCGCGGCTCATGTCGAGGCCGAGATGAAGACGACTCGCACCCCGACCGGGCTCAAATTCACCCGCTGGATGCGGAACTCGGTGCCGCCGCCGAGCTATGTCAAGGCCGCGGGGTTCACCGGCCGGGTCGACCGCTGGCAGGAGTTCGAGTTCGCCGCCCCGTCGAGCGTCTTGCAATGGACCGGTGCCGCCGATGCCGGCGCCGGCGCTGATCAAGGCCAGCGCGACGGCGGGTTCCAGTTCCGCCTGTTCCACGGCCTGACCCCGGAGACCGAGACCAGCTGCTTCTATTTCTGGTCGGTGGCGAACGGCTACCGCCAGAACGACCCGGAAGCGACCGAGCAGCTCTACCGCGAGATCGCGCCGACCTTTGTCGAGGACCGGGTCATGGTCGAGGCCCAGCAGGCGCGCCTGAGCGAATTCGGCGAAGCGGGCCTCGTCGACATCGCCTCGGACGCGACCCGCATGCACATGCGGCGTTTGGTCGACCGCCTGATCGCCGAAGAGCGCGCGGCCCTCGCGGCCGAATAGGATCACCTGTTGGACGCCGGAGCCGGGAATACCCGAGGCCCGGCGCGGCGGGGCCGCCCCACCTGCAACCGGATACATTTTTCGGAAAAGGGATTACGCGGCACGGCGTTCAACGCGGGACGGGGATTTCAGCTGCGGGCGGGAGGGCGATGTCGAGCCAGCCGCGGGGGGTAACCGCGGCGCGGTCGCCGGGGCGCAGCAGGATCGTGGTCATTGCCGATTCGATGATCGCCGGGCCGTCGATGGTTTGCGCGGGCGAGAAGGCGTCGAAGTCGTAGACCGGGGCGGCGAGCCAGGATTCGAGGTAGATTTGGCGGTTGCAGCGAGGCGAGCTCGGCGGGGCGTCGGGCAGGGCGGGCTCCTGGGGCAGGGACGAGAGGATGCCGGAGACGGCGGCCCGGGCGTTGACCAGGACGGTCTCCTGGTCGGGCAGCGAATAGGTGTAGAGCTCCTCGTGGCGGCGGTGAAAGCGGCCGACGATGTCAGGCAGCGGGTCGGCGGCGGCCCAGTCGACATCGTCGAGCGGGACGGCGATCTCGAACACCTGCTCGCCGTAGCGCATGTCGACCGAACGCGTGGTGCGCGCCGGCCCGGCGAACGAGGCCCGCAGCCGCAGGAGGCCCTCGGCCTCGAGCTCGGCGAAGAGCCGTTTGACGGCGGCGCCGTCGAGCGCTCGGGTGTCGCCGATATGGGTGCGCGCGACCTCGAAGCGCAGATCGGTCGCGAGCATCCCCCAGGCCGACAATACCGCGGCGACCCTGGGCACGATGACCCGCTCGAGGTCGAGCTGGCGGGCGATAGCGGTCGCGTGCAGCCCGGAGGCGCCGCCAAAGGCGAGCAAGGCGAAATGGCGCGGGTCGACGCCGCGGCGCACCGAAATGAGCCGCACCCCCTCGGCCATGCCGGTGTTGACGACACGATGGATGCCCTGCGCCGCGGCGAGCCGGCTGGTGCCGAGCGCGGCGGCGATCCGGTCGACTGCTGACTCGGCCGCGGCACGGTCGAGCCGGCGCCGTCCGCCCAGAAAACGCTCCGGGTCGAGATAGCCCAGCACCAGGTTGGCGTCGGTGACCGTCGCCTCGCGGCCGCCGGCCCCGTAGCAGGCCGGGCCCGGCACCGCACCGGCGCTCTTTGGGCCGACATGCAGGATGCCGCCCTGGTCGACCCGGGCGATCGAGCCGCCGCCGGCGCCGATGCTGGCGATGTCGAGGCTGTCGAGCGCGATCGTGTGGCCGGCGATGCGGCGCCCGGCAGCGAGGCTCGGCCGGCCCTTGACGATCAAGGAGATGTCGGTGCTGGTCCCGCCCATGTCGAACGGGATCAGGTTGCCTTTGTCGATCAGCCGGGCGGCGTGGACGCTGCCGGCGACCCCGCCGGCCGGCCCGGAGAGCACGGCACCCGCCGCCAATCGGCCGGCCTCGGCGATTGGCGCGACCCCGCCATGCGACTGAATGATCAGGGTCGGCCCGGAATACCCGGCCTCGCCGAGGCGGCGCTCGAGCCGCCCCAGATAGCGGGACACGGCCGGGCCGACATAGGCATTGATTACGGTGGTCGAGACCCGCTCGAATTCCTTGATCTGTGGCAATACGTCGGCGGACAGCGAGATGTAAACGCCGGGCAGCTCGCGTGCGACGGCCGCGCGCGTCGCACGCTCATGGCTCGGGTCGCGCCAGGCGTGCAGATAGCACACCGCCACCGCCTCGACCCGTTCGCGTTTCAGCACCGCGATCGCCGCCTCGAGCGAAGCCGGATCGAGCGGCGTCTCGACCCGGCCGTCGGCGCGCAGCCGCTCGCGCACCCCGAGCCGCAGCTTGCGGGGGACGAGCTGCTCGGGCGGCGGCAGGCGCAGGTTGTAGCGGTCGTCCTTGAGCCCCTCGCGCATCTCGATCACGTCGCGATGGCCTTCGGTCGTCAGCAGCCCGACGCGCGCGCCGTTGCGCTCCAGGAGGGTGTTGGTCGCGACCGTCGTGCCGTGGACGATGCGCTCGGTCTCGGCCAGCAATTCTGCGCGCCCGCGGCCGAGGGCTTTCGCCAGCAAATCGAGCCCGTCGAGGACCCCGATCGACGGGTCGTCGGGGGTCGACGCGATCTTCTCCAGGGTCGCCCGGCCGCGATCGTCGACCGCGACGAGATCGGTAAAGGTGCCGCCGACATCGATGCCGATGCGAAGCATCGCTCACTCCCGGTGGTAGGGGTGGCCGGCGAGGATCTGCTGGGCGCGGTAGAGCTGTTCGAGCAGCATGCCGCGGACCAGGAAATGCGGCCAGGTCATCCGCCCGAGCGACAGGGTCGCCTGGGCGCGATCGAGGATCGCGGCTCCCAGGCCCTCGGCGCCGCCGATCGCAAAGGCGAGCTCGGCTACGCCCCGGTCGCGCCACAGGGCGAGCCGGCCGGCCAGGTCGCGGCTCGACCACAGCTCGCCATCCTCGTCGAGCGCGACCAGAGGAGCATCCGGCGGCAGAGATTTGAGGATCAGCTCGGCCTCGCGTTTTTTGAGCGCCGCCGGGGGCAGAGGCTGCCTCACTTCGAGCTCGAGGATCGCCGGGGGTGGCAGGATTCGCGCGGCGTAGAGCGACTGCAGGTCCTTGAACGGACCACTGCGCAATCGGCCGACCGCCAAGATACGGTAGCGTATCGGCCGCATCCCCGCGCTACTGCCGCGCCGCTTCGGCGTCGGGGAATGCTTCGCTCCACAGCTTTTCGAGGTTGTAATAGGAGCGGATTTCGGGCCGGAACAGATGCACGATCACATCGCCGGCGTCGATCAGCACCCAATCGCCCTGCGCCTTGCCCTCGATCGCGATCCGCGCGCGCGGCGACAGCGTCTCCTCGAGGTGCTCGGTCAGCGCCGCCACCTGGCGCGCGACCCGGCCGCTCGCGACCACCATGTAGTCGGCGATCGTGGTTTTGCCGGCGAGGTCGATCGTGACGATGTCCTCGGCCTTGCCGTCCTCGAGCGTCCTCACGACGAGGTCGAGGAGCTGTTGCGGCGTTGCCCGGGGGGTTGTGCGGGGGCGGGATTTCAGCGCTGTGATCGTGGCCAATTCGGGTCCTTGCTCCATAAAAAGCTGTGGCGGATCTTGCTCGAGCTCGGAACGAATCCGGGTCGCCGAGCTCGGGTCGAGCCGGGAATGAAAGAACACCCAGGCCGGCGGCTTCCTCTCGGCAAGCCGGCGCGCGGCGACGACCGGCACGCGGCTCGAGGCAAAGCGCTGCGCGGCGAGGCCGGCGAGCGCTTTCGGCGCGTAGGAAGGGCGGTCGAACACGGCGACCGGGACCATCTGGAAGATCTCGGGCCAGCGCTCCCAACGCCGGATCTGGATCAGGTTGTCGCCGCCCATCAGCCACACGAAGCGCAGCTGCGCAAAGCGATGGCGCAAGGCCCGCAACGTATCGACGGTGTAGTGCCTGCCGCCGAGCCGGTTTTCGATATCGGTGACGCGGATGCGGCGATGCCCGGACGCGACTTGCCGCGCCTGAGCGAGCCGGTCCGCGAACGGGGCCATGCCGGCGACCGGCTTCAACGGGTTCTGCGGCGATACCAGCCACCATACCGCGGCGAGGTCGAGACGCTTCAGCGCGGTCAGGCTCAGATGCAGATGACCGCGATGGGCCGGGTTGAACGAGCCGCCGAGCAGACCGATGCGGCGGTGGCGACTAGCCCCTCTCTGCCCCTGGGGGCGGAGAGGGCCGGGGTGAGGTGGGGGATTCAGGGGCGCCCGCCGATGACCCACCTCACCCTCCCGTCGCATCGGCGACGGGCCCCTCCCTTTTCCCCCGAATGGGCGGAGAGGGGATTTAAGGCGCATGACGGAGCTGGTCAGGGGCGCACCTGGCCGGTGCCGCGCACCAGGTATTTGTAGGTGGTCAGCTGCTCGGCGCCGACCGGCCCGCGCGGCGGCAGGCGCTGGGTCGAGATGCCGATCTCGGCGCCCATGCCGAACTCGCCGCCGTCGGCGAACTGGGTCGAGGCGTTGACCAGCACGATCGCGCTGTCGACCTCGCGCAGAAAGCGCTCCGCGATGTCCGGGCTTTCGGTCACGATCGCGTCGGTGTGGTGCGAGCCCCAGCGCTCGATGTGAGCGATCGCCTCCTCAACTCCGTCGACGATGCGGATCGCGAGGATGGCGTCGAGGTATTCGGTGCGCCAGTCCTGCTCAGTGGCCGGCCTGACCTCGCCGTCGAGCGCCAGGACTTCGGGATCGCCGCGCAATTCGCAGCCGGCGGAGCGCAAATCGGCAAGGATCGCCGGCAGGATCGTCGTCGCGACCTTGCGGTCGACGAGCAGGGTCTCGGTGGCGCCGCAGATCGACACCCGGCGCATCTTGGCGTTGAGCACGATCGCCCGCGCCTTCTCGGGATCGGCGGCGCCGTCGACATAGGTGTGGCACAGCCCTTCGAGGTGGGCGATCACCGGGATCCGGCTCTCGCGCTGCACCCGCTCGATCAGGGACGACCCGCCGCGCGGGACGATGATGTCGATGACACCGCTCATGCCGAGCATCAGCCCGACCGCGGCGCGGTCGCGGGTCGGCACCAGCTGGATCGCGTCTTCGGGCAAGCCGACCTTGCACAGCCCTTGGCGCAACGCGGCGACCAAGGCGCGCGACGAATAAAAGCTTTCCGACCCGCCGCGCAGGATCGCGGCATTGCCCGATTTGAGCGCGAGCCCGCCGGCGTCCGCGGTCACGTTCGGCCGGCTCTCGTAGATGATGCCGATGACGCCGAGCGGCACCGCGACGCGCTCGATGTCCAGCCCGTTCGGGCGCGTCCAGCGGCCGAGGGTGCGGCCGACCGGGTCGGGCAAGGCGGCAATCGCTTCGAGCCCGGCGGCAATCGCTTCCACCCGCCGGGGATCGAGGGCGAGGCGGTCGCGCAATGCCGGGGCGAGCCCCTCGCCTTCGGCCTCGTCTAGGTCGCGGGCATTGGCGGTGAGGATCTCGGCCTCGCCGGCGCGCATGCTCCGCGCGGCGGCGCGCAACGCAGCACTCTTGTCTTCGGCGGAGGCGAGACCGAGGGCGACCGCCGCGGCGCGGGCGCGAAGCCCGATCTCGGCCATTTCGCTCGCCAGAGCGGGGTCCGGCGTCTTGGTCGGGGGGCGCAGCATGGCCTCGGTGCTCATTGGCGTTCGGTCACCACCAGATCGTCGCGATGGATCACTTCGTCGCGTCCACGGTATCCGAGGATGCCGGCAATTTCACCACTCTTGTGGCCGGCGATGCGGAAAATGTCGGCGCTCGAATAGGCCGAGAGCCCGCGCCCGGCTTCGCTCCCGGAACGGGTGCGGACGATCACCGCGTCGCCGCGCTCGAAGGCGCCTTCGACCGCGACGACGCCAGCCGGCAACAGGCTCCTGCCGCGCCGCAGCGCCTGGGCGGCGCCGTCGTCGACAATGACGGTGCCCAACGGCTCGACGGTCCCGGCAATCCACGATTTGCGCGCCGAGCGCGGCTCGCCCCGCGGCAGAAACAACGTCGCGCGGCCGCCGGCCTCGATCGCGGCGAGCGGGCCGGGCGAGCCACCCCCTTCCGGCACGCCGCGGGCGATCAGCATATGGCAGCCGGCACCCATGGCGATGCGGGCGGCGGCGAGCTTGGTCACCATCCCGCCCGAGCTGTAGCCGGGTGCCGCCTCGCCGGCCATCGCCTCGATCTGCGGCCCGATCTCGCGCACCGTCGCGAGGTGGCGGGCGCCGGGATCCCGGCGCGGATCCGCGGTATAGAGCCCGTCGATGTCGGACAGCAGCACCAGCATGTCGGCGCTGGTCATCTGGGCGACGCGGGCGGCCAGCCGGTCGTTGTCGCCAAAGCGGATCTCGGCGGTGGCGATCGTGTCGTTCTCGTTGACCACCGGGACCGCACCCAGCCCGAGCAGTTGAGCAAAGGTGGCGCGCGCGTTCAGATGGCGACGCCGCGCCTCGGTGTCCTCCAGGGTCAGCAGGATCTGCGCGACGGTGATGCCGTGGCGGGCCAGCGCCTCCTGATAGGCGTGGGCGAGGCGGATCTGCCCGGTCGCGGCGGCGGCCTGCTTTTCGTCGAGCCTGAGCCGGTTTCCGGCGAGACCCAGATGCCGGCCGCCGACCGCGATCGCGCCGGAGGAGACGACGATCACCTGCTGGCCCCTGGCGCGGCAGCGCGCGACGTCGTCGGCCAAGGTGTCGAGCCATGCCCGGCGGATCTCGCCGCTGTCGGCGACCAGCAATGCCGAGCCGATCTTGACGACGAGCCGCCGGGCGGCGCCGAGCGCCGCGGCGGGGGTCGGAGCGCTTGCGTCTGGCGCGCTGAGCGGGCTGGAAGCCCGCGGTCCGGAAGCCAGCCCCGTCACGGTGTGTGTACGCGAGGCAGCGTCTTGGCCCTCTCCTCGGCTTTGGCAGCAATCCGTTCCGCCGATAGATTGGCGAATAGCGCGCCGAGCACCTCCGGGACGCCGGCGCCGGCGACACCGGATAACGGCAGGACTGCGTTGCCGGGCCCAATGGTGCGACGCAGCTCCCGAGCTTTCGCCGCGATCGTTGCGGTGTCGAGCGCGTCGATCTTGTTGAGCCCGACGATCTCGGGCTTGTCGGCGAGGCCGTGGCCGTAGGCGGCGAGCTCGTGGCGGATCGCGCGGTAGGCCTCGGCTACATCGTCGATGGTGCCGTCGACGAGATGGAGGATAACGGCGCAGCGCTCGACATGGCCCAAAAATCGGGTGCCGATCCCGACGCCCTCGCTCGCGCCCTCGATCAGCCCGGGCAGGTCGGCCAGCACGAGCTCGTCGTCATGCACCCGCACCACCCCGAGCTGCGGCTTCAGGGTGGTGAACGGGTAGTCGGCGATCTTGGGCCTGGCCTGCGAGACCGCGGCGAGAAAAGTCGATTTGCCGGCGTTGGGCATGCCGACCAGACCGACATCGGCGATCAGCTTCAAGCGCAGCCACACCCACGCCTCCTTGCCCGGCCATCCGGGATCGGCGCGGCGCGGCGCGCGATTGGTCGAACTTTTGTAATGCGCGTTGCCGAACCCGCCATCGCCGCCGCGCAGGAAGACCAGACGCTCGCCGGGGCGGGTCAGGTCGGCCAGCACCAGCCGGTTCTCCTCGTCCATGATCTGGGTCCCGAGCGGAACGCGCAGCACCAGCTCGCCGCCATTGGCGCCGGTCTTTTCGCGCCCGGCCCCGCCGCGACCGTCCGGCGCGCGGAAATGCTGGCGGTAGCGATAGTCGATCAGGGTGTTGAGGTTATCCGCCGCGATCAAGACGATATCGCCGCCCTTGCCGCCGTTGCCGCCGTCGGGCCCGCCGAACTCGATGAACTTCTCGCGGCGAAAACTCGCCGAGCCGCGACCGCCGTCGCCGCTCTTCAGGTAGATCTTGCACTGGTCGAGAAATTTCATCGGGAGAGCCGCAAAAAAGGGGAACGGCCGGGCCGCTCCCCTCGGGCTTCGGCGTCGGTTGGGGAACGGCTAGTCGGCAGCTTCGGCCACGGGCGCCAACGCCGGCGGGACCACCGACACATAGCTGCGCCCGGCGCGCCCATCGTGAAAGCGCACGGCACCCCCCGAGGTTGCGAACAAGGTGTGGTCGCGGCCGATGCCGACATGGGCGCCCGGATGGAACTTGGTGCCGCGCTGGCGCACGATGATGTGGCCGGGGACCACGATTTCGCCGCCGAACTTCTTGACGCCGAGGCGGCGTCCGCGGCTGTCGCGGCCGTTGCGCGACGATCCGCCGGCCTTTTTATGCGCCATCGCTCACTTCCTCCTGTGCCGCGCGCCCGGCACTCCCGGCGCCGCGGATCTCGGTGATGCGCAGCACGGTCTGGTGCTGGCGATGCCCCTTTTTGCGCCGATAATTGTGCCGCCGCTTCTTTTTGAAGACGATGATCTTTGCCGCCCGGCTCTGCTCGACGACGGTGGCGCTGACCGCGGCGCCGGCGACCAGCGGCGCGCCGGCGGCGACCTCGGCGCCGTCGCCGATCATCAGCACCTCGCCGAGCTCGATGACCGCACCCGGCTCGCCGGCGAGCTTTTCGACGGCGATGACATCGCCCTGGGCGACCCTGTATTGCTTGCCGCCGGTTCGGATCACTGCAAACATGGCATCAGCCGATATGGGTTGCCGCGCGCGGGCCGCAACCGCGCAACGGGCGCACGAGCGCCGCGGCGGCCCCTGCCGTCGCAGGGCGGGCACTATAGGTCCGGGCAGTGGGCTGTCAATCTAAAGCAATGGCAAAGCGGGCGCGGCAATGGCTAAAGCGGGCACGGCGATGGCCGATCTGATCAAACGCGCCGATCGCCTGGCGATTGCCGCGCTGGTCTCGGCGATACCCGGCATCGGCGCCGGCGCCGCGGCAGCCGACGAGCTGGTGCTGCCGCGGACGGTCGAACGAGGCTCGCAGGTCACCGCTGCCTACCGTTTCGACAAGCCGGCAACCGGGCGCGGCCATCTCGATGTCGAGTGGACCGATGTCGACGGCCGCGAGGTCGAGCGGCGCCGTATCCCGCTGGACCTCGCCGGCGCCTCGCAGGTGGCTTTCGGTCTCGACATGCGGCGCGCCGTGACCGTAAAAAACGAGCTCGCCGCGCAGCTCTCGCTCGACGGCGTCGACAACGGCGGCGCCTCGGTCCATCGCCGCGACGCTCAGGCGACCTCGTTCATCGCGTCCCCGCCCAATCAGCCATGGTGGGATTATCAGATCATCATGTGGCAGGGCCAGACGCCGGCCGCCTATCAGGCGCTGAAGCGGCTCGGCGTCACCGCCGGCATGCTGGAGGCCGACCACCGCACCAACGGGACCTATGTCGCGGCCGGGCTCGCTTCGCTGCTCGACGCGGATTTGCGCTTTTATCTGGAAAACATCGCAACCGATTTTTATTCGCCCTATCACAAATGGTCGGGCGATCGCCCGGTCGACTGGCGCTTTCTGGCGGCCGGGGCGCTCCATCGCGAGAAACCCGACGATCTCGCGGCCTTTATCCGCGATCCGAGCCTTTCCGACCCCGACTGGCTGGCCAAAATCCGCGCCCGGCTGATCCGGGACGTCGGCGCGCTGCGGGGCTATCGGCCGCTCTACTACAGTCTGGGCGATGAAACCGGGATCGCCGACTTGTCCAGCTTTTGGGATTTCGACTTGTCGAATCATTCCGTTGCCGGAATGCGGGGCTGGTTGAAGGAACGCTATGGCGGCTTACCCGCGCTCAACCGTCAGTGGGGCTCGCATTTCGACAAATGGGACCAGGTCATGCCGATGACGACCCGGCAGGCAATCCGGACATCCGACGAGAATTTCTCGGCGTGGGGCGATTTCAAGGAATGGATGGATGTCGCGTTCGCCCGCGCCGTGGCCTCGGGCACCGCCGCCGTTCATGCCGCCGACCCGGACGCGCTGTCGGCGATCGAGGGCGCGCAGATACCCGGCTGGGGCGGCTATGACTATCCCCGCCTGGCGCACAGCGTCGATGTCGTCGAGCCCTACGATTACGACGAAAATTTCGAGATGCTGCGCTCGTTCAACCCGAAGCTGGTGCTGCTGACGACCGCGTTTCTGAGCGGCCCGCAAGCGGCCTATCGCGCCTGGCGCGAGCTGTTGCGCGGAACCCGGGGGCTGATCCTGTGGGACGCCGACAACGGGTTCGCGACGAAGCACGGCAGCCTCGGCGAGCGGGGCAAGCAGGCCGCGCCCTATTTCGCCGAGATCCGCGGCGGTCTCGGCGCCTTGCTGATCAACAGCCGGCGGCACACCGACCCGGTCGCGGTGCTCTATTCGCAGGCCAGCATGCGGATCGACTGGCTGCTCGACCGGCGCGCGCGCGGCCAAAAGGAAAGCGGCGCGACCGCGAGCGCGGAGCCGTTGGGCGCCGCCCCGCGGACATCCACGCGCAACTTTGTGCAGACGATCGAGCATATCGGGCTGGAGCCGCGGTTTGTTGCCGCCGCCGAGGTCGCAGACGGCGCGCTGCGCGACGGCAGCTGCCGCATCCTGATGCTGCCCCATGCCGTCGCCTTGTCGCCGGCGGAGGCTGGAGCGATCCGGGATTTCGTCGCCAAGGGCGGGGTGGCGGTCGCCGACGGCGAACCCGGCTTGTTCGACGAGCACGGGAAAAGGGCGGAAAAACCACTGCTCTCCGATGTCTTTGCCGGGCCGCCCGCCGCCGCGACGACACCATTTGCGTTCGGCGAGGGGAAGGCGCTCTACATGGATTTCTCGGGGGCCGAGGGCGGGTCGCGCGCCCGGTCCATCGGCGCGATTATGGCCGCCGCCGGCGTCAAGCCCCCCTTTCCGATCGCCCGCGCCGATGGCGGCCGGGCCGACGACATCGAGACCCGCGTCTTCGACAGCGGCCGGGCGACGATCCTCGCGGTGCAGCGCGACCTGGGGGCGGCGCAGCCAACCAGCCGGGAGACCGTAATCGTCACCCTGCCGCAGCGGCTCGATGTTTACGATCTGCGGGGGCGGCGAGGGCTCGGCGAGACCGATCGCGCGGCGCTCGACCTCGCCCCCGGCGAGCCCGCGATCCTGGCCCTGTCGCCAAAACCGCTTTCTGGACCCACGCTCGCCGGCCCGGCCGCCGCGCGCCTCGGCGACAACGCCGAATTCCACATTCGGCTGGGCTCGACCGAGTTGCCCGGCGCGACGCCCGCGGTCATCCATGTTGACATCGTCGGCCCCGACGGCCGGATCGTGCGGCCCTACTCCGGCAACCTCCTCGCCGCGCAAGATGGCGCGGGATAAAGCTGTTGCCGCTGGCCTTCAACGACCAATCCGGGATCTGGAAAATCCGCGCGACCGACGTGCTGAGCGGCCGGACGGTGACCGCGGAGCTGAAGGTCGAGCCCTGAATTTAGAGCATGTACGAATTCAGAGCCTGTATAAGAATCGACCTTGACGCAAACCTCTTGGTTGTCATCCCGGCGGAGGCCGGGACCCATTGACGCCACAAATCAGGCGTTCCAGTCAAATCAACGACGTGACTGTCCTGATGGACGCGTGCGGCGGAGAGATGGGCCCCGGCCTGCGCCGGAGAGATGGGCCCCGGCCTGCGCCGGGGTGACAATTAATGGTGACAATTAATAAACTGGATTGCCGAGATGCTTCCACAGCAGCTCAGGCCGCGTCGACGAGCACCAGCTCGGCGTCGTCGAGCGCGCGGACCCGCAATCTTTCCTCGTCGCGGATCGCCGCGCCGTCGCGGGCGTCGAGCCTGATACCATTGACCTCAACGGCGCCCTTGGCCGGCACCAGATAGCCGTGGCGGCCCTTGCCGAGCGGGTAGTCGACGGTCTCGCCGGCATGCAGGGTCGCGCCCAGCACCCGCGCATCGGTACGGATCGGCAAGGCCTCGCCGTCGTCCGCAAAGCCGCTGGCCAGGGTGACGAACCGGCCCGAGCGGTCACCTTTGGGAAAGGGCCTCGTGCCCCAGCTCGGCGGCTCGCCGCGCCGGGTCGGCAGGATCCAGATCTGGAACAGGGTCGTCGTGCCGGGCTCGCGGTTGTATTCGGCATGGCGGATGCCGGTGCCGGCGCTCATCACCTGCACGTCGCCGGCCTCGGTGCGGCCCCGGTTGCCGAGGCTGTCCTGATGGGTGACCGCGCCCTCGCGCACATAGGTGATGATCTCCATTTCGGAATGCGGGTGCGGCGGAAAGCCGGTATCGGGGGCGATCGCGTCGTCGTTCCACACCCGGATTCGGCCCCAACTCATCCGCTCCGGGTCCTGGTAGTCGGCGAACGAGAAATGATGCCTGGTGTCGAGCCAGCCATGGTTCGCCCCGCCCAACCGCTCGAAGGGTCTGCGTTCGATCATCTCGGTGTCTCCGACTTGCGAGGCGGTCCGGCGCCTCGCTGATGCCCCTTCAGATCGGATGCGGCGCGTCGATTTGGAAGACCGGCAGACCAGCCCCGCTCGGCTCGCACGACCACGGCGTCAAGCGCCTAACCCGAACGGCAGCACACCAGCGTGATAGTTTCCGTCGCCCCCGCGAAAGCGGGGGTCCAGGACAGCCCGCGTGCCGCTCGCTCTGGGTTCCCGCTTTCGCGGGAAAGACGGTTCAATCCGGTCGAAAGGTACTCTAACGGGATCATTTTGGATCAGGCCCGATCTACGGCACCAGCAGGATCTTGCCGATGTGCCGGCTCGATTCCATCAGGCGGTGCGCTGCGGCGGCCTCGGCCAGCGGGAAGGTTTTGTAGGTGCAGGTGCGCAGCTTGCCTTGCCCCCACAATGGCCAGACTTTTTCCTTCAGCGCGGCGACGATCGCTGATTTCTGGGCGACGGTGCGCGTGCGCAGGGTCGAGCCGGTGACGGTCAGGTGCTTGCGCTGGATCAGCCCGAAATCGGCTTCGACCCGGGTCCCGCGGATCAATGCCACAAAGCACAGCCTGCCCTCCTGCGCCAGCAGGTCGAGCTCGCGCGGGATGTAGTCGCCGCCGACCATGTCGAAGATCGCGTCGACCCCGCGGCCGTTGGTGAACTCCTTGCCCACCTGGACGAAATCCTCGGTGCGGTAGTTGATCGCGACGTCGGCGCCGAAGTCGCGGCAGGCGGCGCATTTCTCGTCCGAGCCGGCGGTCGCCAGCACCGTGGCGCCGAACGCCTTGGCGAGCTGGATCGCGGTGATGCCGATGCCGCTCGACCCGCCCTGCTGCAGAAACACCTCGCCGGCCTGCAGATGGATGCGCTCGAAGACGTTGGTCCACACCGTGCAGAAGGTCTCCATCAGGCCGCCGGCATCGACCAGGCCGACGCCGGACGGCACCGGCAGGCATTGCACCGCGGGTGCGGCGGCGTACTCGCCGTAGCCGTCGCCGACCATCAGCGCGCAGAGCTGGTCGCCGACCCGCCACTGCGAGACGCCCTCGCCGGTTTTGACCACGGTGCCCGAGCATTCGAGCCCCGGAATGTCGGGTGCGCCGGGCGGCATCGGATAGCGCCCCATGCGCTGCAGGCAGTCGGCGCGGTTGACCCCGGCGGCGGCGATGCGGATCAAGACCTCGCCCGCTTTCGGCTCGGGCACCGGCCGGGTCGCCGGCACCAGCACGTCCGGCCCGCCGGGCCTCGCGATCTCGATCACGGTCTGGGTCGCAGGAATGTTGGCGAGCACGGCATCTCCTCTCGCTCACGCGATGGCAGCGAAATATTTCTCGCCCCCGCCGCCCCGATCCTGCCGCCGCGGGTCCCTCGGCCCGATCAGGGGAAGAGAGCGCGGTGCTCGAGCGCCGTGGCCTCGGGGAGGCAGAGCATCACATTCATGTTCTGGATCGCCTGGCCCGATGCGCCCTTGACGAGATTGTCTTCGGCCGAGACCAGGATCGCGCGATTGGCCACACGGTCGCGAGCGAGGCCGATCAGGCACAAATTGGTCGCCCGCACATGCCGCGTCGCCGGCAGGCTGCCGTCGGGCAATACGCGGACGAAGGGCTCGTCGCGATAGGCTCGTTCGAGCACCGCGCGCAGGTCGCCGAAGGTCGCCCCGGCGGCGAGGCGGACATAGATCGTTTCGAGGATGCCGCGGCTCATCGGCATCAGGTGCGGGGTGAAGTTGACGACGAGGCTGCGCCCGGCGGCCTGCGACAGCCCCTGCTCGATTTCGGGGGCGTGGCGGTGGCCGGCGACGCTGTAGGCGCTGATGCCCTCGGCGACCTCGCAGTAGAGGCTGCCCTCGCGCGCCGACCGGCCGGCCCCGCTGACCCCGGATTTGGCGTCGATGATGATATCGTCGGGCTCGATCAGCCCGGCGCGCAGTAGCGGGACCAGCGGCAATTGCGCCGCGGTCGGGTAGCAGCCGGGGTTGGCGACGAGACGGGCGCCGCGGACCTGCTCGCGGGCGAGCTCGGTCAGGCCGTAGACCGCTTCGCGCTGCAGCTCGGGGGCGCGGTGCTCGTGGCCGTACCACTCGGCGTAGGTGGCGGTGTCGGCGAGCCGGAAATCGGCCGACAGATCGACAATCTTCAGGTGGTCAGGCAGGCCGGCGACCACCTCCTGCGTGGTGCCGTGCGGCAGGCAGCAGAAGACCAGGTCGAGCCCCGTCCAATCGACCTCGGCGATGGCGACGAGATCGGGCAGGCCCTCGCCTGCGAGGTGCGGAAAGACCGCCCCGATCGGCTTGCCGGCCTGGCGGTCGGCGGTCAACGCTCGGATCTCGGCCTGCGGGTGGTAGCGCAACAGGCGCAGCAATTCGGCCCCGGTATAGCCGCTCGCCCCCAATATCCCGATCCGAATTTTTTCCATCGCCGACCTCGCTTGCCGAGCGCCTCTCACTCTATCTCAGTCATGCCCGGACTTGTTCCGGGCATCCACGAGACCGCAGGACGTCCACGTCAGTGCAGTCCGTAGATGGCCAGGTCAAGCCCGGCCATGACGGGATCTGAGAGCGGCGTCGTAACTCACTTGCCGGTGTCTGCAAAATGGTTTCGGAAGAAAACCGCGCGTGCTTCTTGAATCCAAGATTTCCGTCGGCGGAGGTGCTGCGCTATCGTGCGGCATCGAGGTCGTGGAGGAGCGTAGGGCTATGGATGGAACGGGCATGCCGCTCAAATGTCTCGCCGGGGTCCGAGTGCTCGATCTGACCCAGTTCGAGGCCGGGCCGACTTCGACCGAGGCGCTGGCCTGGCTCGGCGCCGAGGTGGTCAAAGTCGAGAACCCGAAGGGCGGCGAACCCGGCCGCACCGCTTTTGTCGGGCCCGAGGGCAGCCCCGACTCGTATTATTTCTTCGAATTCAACGCCAACAAGAAATCGGTCACGATCAATTTGAAATCCGAGCGCGGGTTGGCCTTGGTCAAGGACATGGCGCGGCATGCCGATGTCATGGTCGAGAACATGGCGCCGGGCACGATCGAGCGCATCGGCCTCGGCTATGACGTGATCAGCACCATCAACCCCGGCATCATCTATTGCCAGGTCAAGGGATTCGGCGAGGGCAGCCCCTATGAAAAGAACCTCGCCTTCGACATGATCGCGCAGGCCTGCGGCGGCACCATGAGCATCACCGGCGAGCCCGACGGGCCGCCCTGCAAGCCCGGCCCGTCATTGGGCGACACCGGCACCGGCATGCTGATGGCGATCAGCATTCTGGGCGCGCTCTATGAACGCAAATGCACCGGCCAGGGCCGCCGGCTGCAGGTCGCGATGCAGGACGCGATGCTGCACTACATCCGCATCGCCTTTCAGACCCAGGCGGTGACCGGCAAGGCGGCGGGTCGCGCCGGCTCGCGCAGCGTCACCGGGTCGCCGCCTCCCGCAGGCATTTTCCCATGCGCGCCAGGCGGGCCGAACGACTGGGTCTATGTGTTCGCCCGCCAGGCCGACCACTGGCACAATCTGTTGAAGGCGATCGGCCGCGAGGAGCTGATCGGCGACCCGCGCTATGAGACGATCGAGGCGCGCCGCGAGCGCCGCGACGAAATCGACGCGATGGTCGCCGACTTCACCCGACGCCACGACAAGCACGAGGCGATGCGGCTGATCGGCGCCGCCGGGGTGCCCGCCGGCGCGGTGCTCGACACGATGGAACTGCACAATGAGCCGAGCTTTGAGCGGCGCGGCATATTGCAGGTCATGCAGCACCCCTCGGGGCCGTTCAAGATGCCGACCTGGCCGGTGCGCTTTGACGGCGCGCCGCCCAAGCTCGAACCGGCGCCATTGCTGGGCCAGCACTCGGCCGCGGTGTTCGGCGAATGGCTCGGCATGAGCGCGGGCGATGTCGAGGCACTGCGCAAGGAAGGGGTTATCTGAATTTCTCCCTCTCCGCCTCGGGGGCGGAGAGGGCTGGGGTGAGGTGGGGGTTTTCGCAGCGATCGCGCGCCCACCTCACCCTCCCACGCCGGCGGCGCGGGCCCCTCCCTCTCCCCCGTTGGCGGAGAGGGGTAAAAGGTTCCGATCGCTAGTTCATGAGAACGAGAGAGGAGACAGCAAGATGGCGGAGCTCGCGGGCTACCAAATCCTCGCCAAGTGCCTGAAGGCGCAGGGTGTCAAGGATCTGTTCTACATCATGGGCGGGCCGATGCTGGATGCCGAAAGCACCTGCATCAAGGAGGGCATCCGCGCGATCGACACCCGCCACGAGCAGGGCGCGGCCTATATGGCCCAGGCCTATTCGCGGGTCACCCAGGGGCCGGGGGTGTGCATGGCGGCGAGCGGGCCCGCCACCCTGAATTTGGGCACCGGCCTCGCCAATGCGCTGATCGATTGCTGCCCGGTCGTCGCGATCGGCGGGTCGAGCCCGATCAGCCAGGCCGGCCGCCAGGTGTTCCAGGAGATCGACCAGGTCGCGGCCTTGAAGGCCTGCGTCAAATACGCCGACCGCGTGCATAATCTGAAGCGCATCCCGCAGCAGGTCAATTTCGCCTTTCAAAAGGCGCTGAACGGCAAGCCCGGCCCGGTCTATCTCGACATGCCGGGTGACGTGCTCTACGCCAAGGTCGACGAGGGTGAGGTCGATTGGAGCTATCTCGGCCGGCCGATCGTCGAGGCGCGCCCCTATGCCGAGCCCAAGGCGATCAACGCGCTCGTCGATGCGATCAACAAGGCCAAGCAGCCGATCATCTGCTCGGGCGGCGGGGTGTTGTGGTCGAAGGCCTGGAACGAGATGCGGAATTTTGTCGAGAAGGCCGGGATCCCGTTCTACACGACCCCGCAGGGCCGCGGCGTCGTGCCCGACGACCATCCCTATTCGTACCTGACGATGCGCTCGAACGCGTTCCGCGACGCCGACCTGATCATCATCCTCGGCACGCGGATGAACTACGTGATCGCCCACGCCGCGCCGCCGCGGTTCAACAAGGACGCGACGATCGCGCGGATCGAGATCGACCCCGAAGAGCTCGGCATGTCGGCGCGCAACGTCGACATCCCGATCGTCGGCGACTGCAGATCGGTGCTGACGCAACTGATCGACGCGATCGACGGCAAGACCGCCGACCGCTTCGCGGCCTGGCGCAGCAAATTGCAGACGGCGAGGCGGCCAAGCGCAGCGGCCCCGGTGGCAACTATCCGACCGATGGCGACATCCACCCGCTGCGGCTGTGCGAGGAAGTCAAGAACTTCATGAAGCGCGACGCAATCCTGTGCGTCGACGGGCAGGAAATCCTCAATTTCGGCCGCCAGTCGATCCCGACCTACACGCCGGGCCACCGGCTCAACTCGGGGCCGTTCGGCACGATGGGGGTGGGGCTGCCGTTTGCCGTCGGCGCCAAGGCGGCCAAGCCCGGGACCCAGGTCATCTGCCTGCACGGCGACGGCTCGTTCGGCCAGAACGCGATGGAGCTCGACACCGCGGTCCGCCACAAACTGCCGCTCTTATGCATCGTCAGCCTGAACGGCGGCTGGACCGCCGACCCCGAAGGCAACAAGCCCGGCCGCTATCTCGGCTACACCCGCTACGACATCATGGCGCAAGGGCTCGGCTGCCACGGCGAATATGTCGAGCAGCCCGAGGAGATCCGCCCGGCCCTGGAGCGCGCCCAGAAAAAGGTCGACGAGGGCATGGTGGCGCTGGTCAACGTCAAGACCGACTACCGCGCCCGCGCCACCACGGTCCGCTTCTCCAACTACATGACCTGAGCCTTGCCGCGGCTGTACGCGAAAGGGGCGCCCGCGGGCGCCCCTTTTTCGTGATACTGGTCCAGATACTGCGCCGTGGCAGATAAACCGATCTTCTTTTCGAAGCACGCGCAAGTCATGGTCGACGAGCGTGACATCGACCCCCAGTGGATCGAACACGTCCTGCGGAAGCCGGTTTTTGAGGAGCCCGATCCTCGCCATCCCGGAGCGGTTCGCGCTTATGCGCCGATCGCGGCGTTCGGTAATCGCATGCTTCGAGTCGTTTATCATGATAGTGGAACCGAAATTCGGGTAATCACCCTGTTCTTCGATCGCCGGGCGACGGCAAGGAGTCGGATGCCATGAGGATGACGATGGATAAAGAGG
The DNA here is from genome assembly GCA_963703855.1 of uncultured Alphaproteobacteria bacterium. GTDB lineage: Bacteria > Pseudomonadota > Alphaproteobacteria > ATCC43930 > CGMCC-115725 > AP-15. The sequence continues at coordinate 157,274 of CAVPFW010000008.1, read as the reverse complement.
CGGATGCCCTCTATATCCGGTTCGACGAGGCAAAAATCGTCGAGTCGGAGGAAGTCAGCGACGGCATCATTCTTGATTTCGACGCGAGCGGCCGGGTAGTCGGCTTCGAAATGCTGGACGTTCGGCAGCGGTTTCCTAACGCCGATCTCTCGCGGGTCGATGTCGAGATGGCGTAGCCGCCGCAGGCTGAAAAGCGCGGCGCATCCCGCCGCCGCTGGCCAAGTAGGTGCGCCATCCCATGTACGCGCTGTTATCCGTAGTCGAGGAACTGACGTGCCGACCCTTGATGACGTGTATCTGAAGTTTGGCGAGACCGCAGAAGCGGCCCAGCTCCTCGAAACCGAGCTTGGGACTATGCTACTCATAAACCGCGCCGCTGCCGCCGGCCTATTTGGCGCGGTAGACCCGACCTCGGCGGCAGATCTTCTCAGCATGATCGATCGCCAAACACTGGGCCAGCTCCTCAAGAGCCTGCGAGCGACCGCCTCATCGCTGGATACTCTGGAGATTGTTCTTTGGCGGGCGCTGGAGGAGCGAAACCGGCTCCAGCACTCATTCTACCGCCAGCACAACTTCCGCAGGAACTCAGACCAGGGAAGGGCGGTAATGTTACGCGACCTTGATCAAATCCACGACGCGATCCTGGGGGCATACAAGGCCGTCATGCTGCTATCTGGCATAGACCTTGAGGCTGAAGCTGCCAAGCCGTTCTCGCTTCCAACTCGCCACGTGCCGATCTGACGCCCAAAGCGGCGACCTGAATCCCACCCTCTGGTGGCTGGGATCGCGAGTGCCAGACGGGTAAGCACAATCGAAACGAAACGGAAAGGAGCGGCTTCGGCTGTCCTTTCCTTCAGGGGAAGGCGCGGCGGATGCGGCCCCAATCTTCGATCGCGTGCTCCTGGCCGGGGACGATCTGGATCGCGACTTCGGTGTAGCCGGCGGCGAAGAGGGCGGCGATCCGGTCTTTTATCTCGGGCTCGGTCGCGGTGATCGTGGTTTGGCGGATCAGCTCGGCGGTGACGAAGGGGCGTTCCTCGGGCTTGACGAACATCAGATGGCCGCGGTGGTTTTCGAGGTAGTGCGCGCCCTGCGGCCGGAAATGGCGCGCCAACTCGACATAGCCGGCAACGGTGTCGGCGAGCGATGGCGGGACCGGCGTGGTGTTTGGAAAGCCGGCGAGCGCCTGGTCGGCGGCGCGGTGCAATAGCATCGCGGCGCGTGGGCCGGCCTGGGCGATCGCGCGCGGGCTGTCGGCGGGCTCGCCCTCCTCGAGGATGGCACCACCGGTCAGCACCACCGCGTCGAACGCATCGGCGCCGTGCCCGGCGGCTTCGCGGTGCTGCCGCATCTCGCGCAGTGCTGCGCTCGCCGCCTCGACATCGCCGATGGTGCTGATCCAGCCGGCGCCGAGCCTGGCCGTCAACGCCCGCGCCCGCGGGCCCGTAGCAGCGATGTAGAACGGGATCGGATCACGGGTGTTGATCAGGCCGAGCTCGGGGTTGAGCAGGCGGATCAGGCGCCGCTTGCCTTCGATCTCGGCTTCGACCGTCTCCTCGCGCAGCAATCCCATGACGACCCGGACATATTCCTCCATATCGGCGAGCCTGACCGCGCCGAGCCCCATCGCCCGCCTTCCGGTAAAGCCGGTGCCGACCCCGAAATCGATCCGCCCCGGCGCCAACTTGTTCAACGAGGCAAAGGCGTTCGCCGTAACCGCGGCGAGACGGTTCGACGGGATCAAGACGCCGGTGCCGAGCCGGATATTCGTCGTCTTGATCGCTGCCGCGGCCATCGCGACAAACGGGTCGGCGCTCAGCATCTGGGTGTCGTAGAACCACGCGCGGCCGAACCCCAATTCCTCGGCGCGGCGCACCAGACGCCACGATAGGGCGTCGGTCGGAATCGCGATCGCGAATTTCATGCTATTCTCCCCGTCGCGGGCGATGTTGTCCGCGCGAATCGACCGCCTCAACTCTGCCATGCTCTTGACGGGCATCGACGTGCTGGCAACTGTTCGGAGCTGGCCCCGGAAAGACGTGGATGGCCGGATCAGGCCCGGCCACGGGGGTCCTGGGTTGCGTTGGGGTATGCGAACCCAGGCAGCTTTAATTCCTCAGACAGCCCTGCGCCGCTGCCGCGTCCCAGCGGGTCAGCGCTTGGAGAATTGGAAGCTGCGGCGGGCCTTGGCCTTGCCGTATTTCTTGCGTTCGACGACCCGGCTGTCGCGGGTCAGAAAGCCTTGGCCTTTCAGCAATGGGCGCAGGCCCGGCTCGTAATAGGTCAATGCCTTGCTGATACCGTGGCGCACCGCGCCCGCCTGACCGGAGAGCCCGCCGCCCTTGACCGTGCAGATGACGTCGAACTGGCCGAGCCGGTTGGTCGCGACAAAAGGCTGGTTCATCAGCATGCGCAATACCGGCCGCGCGAAATAGACCGGGCTCTCGCGGTCGTTGACCTTGATCGCCCCGTTGCCGGGCTTGATCCAGACGCGGGCGACGGCGTTCTTGCGCTTGCCGGTGGCATAGGCGCGGCCGAGCGCGTCGATGCGCGGCTGCACGTCGACCGGTGCCGCGGCCCGCGCCGCCGGCGCCGCCGGAACGGTCCGCGCCGCCTGCATCGCCTGGCGCAGGCTGCCTAGGCCCTGAAAGGTCTGGCCGCCGGTGCGTTGGCCGCCGGGCTGCCCCGCGGGCTGGCCTGCAGGCTGATTTGCCGGCGGATTAGTCGGTTGATCGTCGTCGGCCATCGTCCTCACGCCCTCGAATTCTTGCGGTTCATAGCGCCGACATCGAGCGGCGCCGGCTGCTGCGCCGCGTGCGGATGGTCGGGCCCGGCAAAGACCCGCAAATTCTTCATGACCCGGCGCCCGAGCGGCCCGCGCGGCACCATGCGCTCGACCGCCTTTTCGACGACCCGCTCGGGATGCCGGCCGGCGAGAATGGCCCCTTTGCTGCGCCCCTTGATGCCGCCGGGGTAGCCGGTGTGCCAATAAAAGATGTCGTCCTTGCGCTTGTTGCCGGTCAGCGCGACCTTCTCGGCATTGATCACGATGACGTTGTCGCCGCAATCCATGTGCGGCGTGAACGACGGCTTGTGCTTGCCGCGCAGGCGCATGGCGATGACCGAGGCCATCCGGCCGAGCACCAGCCCCTCGGCATCGACCAGCAGCCACTTTTTGTCGATATCGGACGGTTTTGCGGAAAAGGTCTTCATCATTTTGGCCAAGCGGATCGGCGCCTGGATTCTCCCGGGCCGACGGAGGCGCCGATGTAAGCGATCGCCGGGCTCAGGTCAAGATCCGCGCGCGAAACGACGGCGCCGGGCGAGCCGGCGATGTTAGGATGACGCCGATGTCAGTTGTCGAGGACAGGGCGAAGCCGGGCGACCGCGAGGCGGCGCTGGCGCTGTTGCGCTGGTATGTCGAGATGGGGGCGGACGAGGCTATCGCGGCGGAGCCGGCGAACCGGCTCGCTCCACCGCCCGCTCCCTCGGTCACCGCCCCGCGGCCGACGGACCCCTCCAAGCCGCCGCCGGCAGTGCGCGCGGTCGCGGCGGCGCCGCCCGCGGCCTTTGCCGAGTCGGCGGGCGAGGCGGCGCAATCGGCGCGGCTCTCGGCGGCGCGCGCCGACACCATCGCCGCGCTCGAAGCCGCAATCGCCGGGTTCGAGGGGTGCGCCTTGAAGCGGACCGCGACCAGCACGGTCATCGCCGACGGCAACCCTGCGGCGCCGGTCATGATCATCGGCGAGGCTCCGGGGGCGGACGAGGACCGCATCGGGCGGCCCTTTGTCGGGCGCGCCGGCCAGCTGCTCGACCGCATGCTGGCGGCGATCGGGTTGGACCGCGACGGCGTCCTGATCACCAACGCCATCTATTGGCGCCCGCCCGGCAACCGCACGCCGACCAGCGAAGAGATCGCCGCCTGCCTGCCGTTCGTATTGCGCCATGTGGCCTTGGTCCGGCCCAAGGTGCTGGTGCTGGCCGGCGGCACCGCGGCGCGCGCCTTGCTGCCGCCCGGCCCGGGCATCACCCGGTTGCGCGGCCGCTGGTTCGACCTCACCGTTCCCGGGCTCGACCGGCCGGTGCCGACCCTGCCGATGTTCCACCCGTCCTTTCTGCTGCGCGCGCCCGAGCGCAAGCGCGAGGCCTGGCGCGATCTCTTGGCCCTGCGCGCCCGTCTCGACGAATTGCGGCGCGCCGAGCCCGAGCCCGGCTAGCCGGCGGCGCCCGGCCGGGCTATCCTGGCGGTGTCGTCAGAGGAGCGATCGCCATGCCCGGCCGGCTCGATGAAACCCGTCCCTTTCTGCCCGTCAGCATCGCGCTGTTGACGGTGTCGGACACCCGCGACGCGGCGCAGGACCGCTCCGGCAATACGCTGGCCGACCTGGCGAGCTCGGCCGGGCACCATGTCGTCGTGCGGCATATCGTGCGCGACGAGCAGGACGAGATCGTCGCCCAGCTGCGGGCCTGGATCGCCGACCCGCAGATCGATGTCGTGATCTCTACGGGCGGCACCGGGGTCACCGGGCGCGATGTGACCCCCGAAGCGTTTCACCAGGTCTACGAAAAGGAGATCGCCGGCTTTGGCGAGCTGTTCCGCTGGCTCAGCTACGCCAAGATCGGGACCTCGACGATCCAGAGCCGGGCGACCGCCGGGGTCGCCGGGGGCACCTATCTGTTCGCATTGCCGGGCTCGCCCGGCGCGTGCCGCGACGCCTGGGAGGGCATCCTTTCGCACCAGCTCGACAACCGCTTCCGCCCGTGCAATTTCGTCGAGCTGATGCCGCGACTGCAGGAGCACCTGAAGAGCTAGGCGCGAAAGCACAAATCGGCGGCCCGCGATCGGTCAAAGGTGGGCGATGGCGTGGCAAAGCCTGCTGTCCGGCCGGAAACAGCAACGACCGGCGCCGCCGCGGTTCGGCCATCCCTGCCACAAAGCAGCCGCAATCGAACCGTTCGCCATCTGAAGCAGCCATATCGGGTGTTGCCGTGCGCCTCCTCATCAGCCTCGTCTGCCTGAGCCTTCTCGCCGTCGCCGAGCCGGCGTTTGCCCAGCAGCAGGAGCCCCCGGCCCGCGTCGGGGCGGTCAGCGACGTATCGGGAAATCTCGCCTTCCACACCGCCGGCGAGACCCAATGGTCGGCGGCCGGGATCAACTATCCGGTCGCGACCGGAGGGTCGTTCTGGACCGATGCGCAGGCCCGCGCCCAAATCCAGATCGGACCGTCGACGCTCGCTCTGGCGGGCGGAACCGAGCTCGATGTGACGAACCTGAACGAACAGGCGTCGCAATTCGCCGTTCCGCAGGGGCGGATCTACCTTCATCTGCGCCAGCTCGACGCCGGGCAGAGCTTCGAGATCGACACGCCGCAGGGTGCGGTCTGGCTGCTGCAGCCCGGAACCTACGACGTCGATGCCGGAACCGCGGATCAGCCGGCGCGGGTAGCGGTGTTCGAGGGCAGCGCGCGGTTCGTCGGCGGCGGCGCCGATGTCGGCATCAAGGCCGGCGATGCGGCGGTGCTGAGCGGCTCGAACCCAGTCACCGCCCAGATGGAGCGCGCCACGGCGGACGCATTCGTCGAATCGTGCCGCTCGCACGATTATCATGAGCAGGGCCTGGCGGCATCCCATTACGTTTCGCCGCACATGACCGGCTATGCCGATCTAGACCATTACGGCGCATGGCAGAGCAATCCGCAATACGGCGAGGTCTGGTACCCGAGCCAGACCCCGGCGGACTGGGCGCCCTATCGTGACGGCCGCTGGATCTGGGTCCAACCCTGGGGCTGGACTTGGGTCGACCAGCAACCCTGGGGCTTCGCGCCGTTCCATTACGGCCGGTGGGCCAATGTCGGCGACCGTTGGGGCTGGGTTCCCGGCCAATACGCGGAGCAGCCGGTCTATGCGCCGGCCCTGGTCGCGTTTGTCGGCGCAGCCGCGGGCGGGTTCGGCCTGGTAGGCGAGGCCGGACCATCGGTCGGGTGGTTTCCTCTGGCGCCGAACGAGCCCTATTGGCCGAGCTATACCCGCAACGTGAATTACATTCGCAACGTCAACATCACCAATGTCAAGAACATCAATACCATAGTGATCCAGTCAAACGGGGCGCCGCCGGCGCAGGCCGCGAACGCGAATTTCGCCAATCGGCGGTTTGCGACGGTGGTGCCGCAGCGGGTCTTTGCCAACGCCGACCCGGTCGCGCCGGCGAAGATCAAGGTCTCACCCGCGGCGCTGGAAAAAGCGCCGGTGGTGCTGCATCCGCCCGAGGTCAAGCCGGCGCCGAAGCCGGCTGGCGCGGCGCTGCGGGGGCCGGAGAATGCGCGCCCGGTGCCGGTCGGACCCGGTGTCGCGCCGCCCGGACATCCGGGGCCTGCCCGGCCGGGGCCGGCGGTGTCGGGCCTGCCGGGCATTCAGCCGCACCCGCCGGGGACGCCGCCCGAGCGTGCGGTCGGGCCGGGCCGCCCGGGCACGCCGGCGAACGTCGCGACGATCCCGCCGCATCCCGGTGCGGTCAATGCGCCCGAGCGCGGTACCCGTATCCCGTCCGCCGTCGGAACGGCGCCGGCGCCGGGAACGCCCGAACGCGGCGCTCCCCATCCGGCTCCGGCGCCGAACACGGCTGCGTTGCCGCCGCCGCGCCCGGGTGGGTTGCCGCCCGCTCGCGAAGCGCGGCCCGGCGTGGTCGAGCCGGGGCGACCGCCCGCGGCAACCGCTGTGCGCCGCCCGGCGCCGCCCCCGGCGGCCGCGCCGGAACGCCGCCCGGCCGCGGTGAACGAGGCGCGTCCCGCAGCACCGCTTCGTCCCGCAACGCCGCCGCGGCCCCAGCCGCCTGCCCAGGCGCAAGCCTTTCATCCGCCGGCGCCGGTTCCCCGGCCGGTGCCGGCAGCCCCCCGCCCGGCGGCCCCGGCCATGGTTCGGCCGGTAGCACCGGTTGCTGCCCGCCCGCCGGCCCCGGCCATGGTTCGGCCGGTAGCACCGGTTGCTGCCCGCCCGCCGGCCCCGGCCATGGTTCGGTCGGTAGCACCGGTTGCTGCCCGCCCGCCGGCCCCCGCCGCGGTCCGCGCGGCGCCGCCGGTCGAACGGCCCGTTCGCGCCGCCGCGCCCGCGGCCCCGTCGCGCCCGCAGCCGGCCGAGGCCGCCCATGGCGGCGGCAAGCCGGCGCCGAAGAAGGAGGGTGAAAAATAGCCGCAGCCGCCGCCGGCCGCGGCGATGCTGCGCCGGGCCTTTGCTGTGCTTGCCCCGCGGCGCGCCCGGTCGCGCTCGCGGCTGCGCCATATTCCCCGGCGCAAGCGCGCAGCACGCACGAGATCTGCGGAGGAGCGTCGCGCCAATTCCGAAGTTCGGAAAGATAGAGCTTCGCAATCGAGGCGCTGATCGAGCGTAAGCGGATCGAAGCCCGCGACGCCGCTGTCGAGCGGCTCAACGCCGGGCTCGGCACGTCTCAGGCGACGACCAAGCCGGACGAGATCCTGCGGGCGGCACGCTATGCCCGAGTCGACACCCTGTTCGTCGTCGGCGACGAGCATCTGTGGCGCGAGTACGACGAGGCCGCCGATCGGATCGTCGCCCATCAGAGCGCCGGTGACAACGACATCGACCTGCTCGACTATGCCGCGCTGATGACCCTGCGCCAGGGCGGGAAAGTCATGATGGTCGGGCCCGAGGCGCTACCCCCACCAGGGATCGCCGCGGCGATCCTGCGCTACTGAAGCGTGCCGCCGACAGACGGCGAGGTGCCGCACAACCGCACCCTCTCATCCTTGAGCGATGCCGAGCAGCTCGGCGATACGGTCTGCCGCCTTCAGGCCCGAGCCGGTCAGCACCACCACGGTCGTATCAGCCGGCTTGACCGTACCCTCGCGCAGCAGCCGGATCAGGGCCGCGCCGGCGGTCGCGGCGGTGGGCTCGACAAAGAGCCCGAGCCGGCCGAGGGCGGCGAGCGCCGGCGCGATCTCTTCCTCGGCAACCGCGACGACCCCGCCTTTCGAACGGCGCAAGGCCCGCAGCACCTGCGCGGTGCGCACCGGGCGCATCGTCGCGATCCCGTCGGCAATGGTGGGGCTCGCCGTGAACGGCACGAATTCGTCGGCACCGGCGGCCCAGGCCGCCGCCAACGCGGCGCAATTCGCCGCCTGCACCGCGAAGAGCCGCGGGCGAGCCGCAATCTCGCCGGCTTTTTCCAGCGCGTCGAAACCGCGTTCGAGGCCGAGGATGTTGCTGCCGTAGCCGGTCGGGACCAGGATGTTGTCGGGCACGCGAAAGCCCAGCTGCTCCCATATTTCGAAGGCCAGGGTCTTGGTGCCCTCGATAAAATAGGGGTGCCAGTTGTGGCTCGCGTAGAAGCTCTCGCCGACGGCGGCGAGGGCGGCCTCGGTCACCGCCTGGCGGGTGCCGGGGATGGCGCGGATTTCGGCGCCGGCGGCGGCGATCTGCACCAGCTTGGCGCGAGGGGCGGCGGCCGGGACATAAATGCGGCACGGGATCGCGGCGGCCGCGGCATAGGTCGCGATCGACGCGCCGGCATTGCCCGAGGAATCCTCGTGAATCGGCCCGACCCCGACTTCGAGCAGATGGTTGATCATGACCGCGGCGCCGCGGTCCTTGAACGACCCGGTCGGCATCTGCAATTCGAGCTTGAACCACACCGGGACGCCCTCCCAATCGCGACGGATGAGCGCGGTCCAGCCTTCGCCGAGCGAGACCCGCGGCGGACCGGCCAGCGCCAAGTCGGCGGCGTAGCGCCACAGCGATGCTTCACCGGCATTTATTTCCGAGCGTGGGAGTCCGCGGCCGCGCGCCAGCTCGATCGGGCTGCCGCAATCGCAGCGCCAGCGCGGCCGGTCGGCGGGCCAGGCATTTCCGCAGCTCGGGCACAGAAAGGTCGCCGCCATTCTCCCCTCCGGCGGTGCCGCGAAAGGACCGCCTGGTAAATTCCGATCGGTACACAGCCGCCGCGCGCCGGCCGCGGATCAGGCCGGCGATGCGATCGGACCGCCGTCCAGCGGCTCGGCCACGAGCTCCGCGGAAGCAGCGGCCCGGTCGCCGTCGGCCTCCTCCTGCAATACCAGATTGTCTTTGATGCTGCCGAGCGCCGCGATCATCGCGTCGCGCGTCCCGGTCGCCAGCCCGGCAAAGGCCTCCTCGCGGATCGACTGATTGATTTCGAGGATACGCTCGACCACCGGCCGCGCCGCGGGGGTCAGCCACAGGGTGCGCACCCGGCGGTCGGTCGGGTGCGCGCGGCGCTCGACCAATCCTTCCTCGTGCAGCTTGTCGAGCATGCGCACGAGAGCGATCGGCTCGAGGTCGAGCCAGGTGGCGACCTCGGCCTGGCTCACCCCTTCGCTGCGCGCAATGTAAAGCACGACCGCCGCCTGCCGCCGCGTGATCGGCAGCCCGATGTGCCGGGCCGCCCGCTCGAAACGCCGCTTGACCAGGCGCGACACATCGTGAACGAGAAAGCCGAAGGTGCGGTCGGCCATCGCCGCTTCCGCGCGCACCGTCATCCCCGAGCTCCGCGTCATCGCCGTCACTCCGCGCCCTGCCGGTCCTGCGCGAGCGCCGGCCGCGGGCCGCCCGACAGCGCTTCCGCCGCGCGCGACGGCCGATACGGGCGGCCGACCCACCGGGCAAAGCGTTCGAGATAGAGGTAGATCACCGGCGTCGTATAAAGCGTCAGCCATTGCGAGACGGCGAGCCCGCCGACGATGGCGATGCCGAGCGGGCGGCGCAGTTCGGAGCCGGCGCCCTGTCCGAGCGCGATCGGCAAGCCGCCGAACAAGGCGGCGAAGGTCGTCATCATGATCGGCCGAAAGCGCAGCAGGCAGGCCTCGTGGATCGCCTCGCGCGGGCTCTTGCCTTCGATGCGCTCCGCCTGCAGGGCAAAGTCGATCATCATGATCGCGTTCTTTTTGACGATGCCGATCAGCAGGATGACGCCGATCATCGCGATCACGGTCAGGTCGTAATGCAGCAGCATCAATGCCAGCAGCGCGCCGACCCCCGCCGAGGGCAATGCCGAGAGGATCGTGATCGGATGAATGTAGCTCTCGTAGAGCACGCCCAGGACGATGTAGACGACCAGGATCGCAGCGGCGACCAGCAGCGGCATCGACGACAGCGAAGCCTGGAAAGCCTGCGCCGCCCCTTGGAAAGAACCCTCGACCGTCGGCGGGATGCGCAGCTGGGCTTTGAGCGCCAGGACCTTGTCGACCGCCGGGCCAAGCGCCGTTCCGGGCGCGAGGTTGAACGACAAGGTCACTGCCGGGAACTGTCCCTGATGGTTGACCGACAGCGATTCGAGCTTCGAGGTGAAATGGGCGAAGGCGCTCAGCGGGATCTGCGCGCCGTTCGGCCCGGCGATATAAATTTTCGACAGAGCAGTCGGATCCATTTGGAACTTGGGGTCGACCTCGAGGACGACCTTGTATTGGTTGGTCGCGGTGTACATGGTCGCGACCTGGCGCTGGCCGAAGGCATCATAGAGCGTCTCGTCGATCAAGGATGGCGAGATGCCGAGCCGCGAGGTGGCGTCGCGATCGATCTGGATGGCAATATGGGGTGCCGCGACCTGCTCGTCGGACGTGACGTCCTGAAGCTCCGGCAATTTATGCATCGCCCTTTCGAGAATGGGCGCCCAGTGGGTCAGCTCGGCCAGATCGGTGTCGGTCAAGGTGTATTGATACTGGGTGCGGCTGAGGCGTCCGCCGATCGTGACGTCCTGCCCGGACTGCATAAAGAACTTGGCCCCCTCGATCGCGGCGACCTTGGGCCGCAGGCGCTGGATGATCTGGTCGGAGGTCACATCGCGCTCGTCGTGCGGCTTCAGCTGAATGAACATCCGCGCGGTATTTTCGGTCGGGTTGTAGGAATAGGCGCCGGCAAAGTAGATGATGCCCGCGACACCAGGGTCTTTGCGCACGATATCGGCGATGCGGTGCGCGATCGCCGCCGTGGACTTGAACGACAAATCCTCGCGCGTGTCGACCTCGCCGAAGATAAAGCCGGTGTCCTGCTGCGGGAAGAACCCTTTGGGGATCGTCACATAGAGGTAGCCGGTCAGCACGATCAACGCCAAAGTCGCCAGCAGGGTTGGGAATTGGTGACGAAAGACAAAGCGCAGCCCGCGGTCGTAGGCGGCGAGCATCCGATCGAAGCAGCCCTCGGCGATCCGGTTGAAACGGTTCGCCGGATGCAGCCCCTGCTCCTTTAGAAAGAGCGAGCACAAGACCGGCGTCAGGGTCAGCGAGATCGCCGCCGAGGCGACCACCGCGACCGACACGGTGACGGCGAACTCGCGGAACAGCCGACCGATGATGCCGCCCATGAAGAACAGCGGGATAAAGACCGCGATCAGCGAAAAGGTGATCGAGATGATCGTAAACCCGATCTGGCCGGCCCCTTTGAGCGCGGCGTCGAGCGGGCGCATGCCCTGCTCGATGTAGCGCACGATGTTCTCGATCATGACGATGGCGTCGTCGACGATAAAGCCGACCGAGATCGTCAGCGCCATCAGCGAAATGTTGTCGAGACTGTAGCCGGCGGCGTACATCACGGCGAAGGTCGCAAACAACGACAGTGGCACCGCCATGCTGGGGATGACGGTCGCCCACAACGTCCGCAGAAACAGAAAGATGACGAGGATCACCAGCATGATCGTCACCATCATCGTAAACTGGACGTCACGCACCGCAGCGCGAATGACCAGCGAGCGATCGGAGAGCAGGTTGACCTTTACCGAAGGCGGGATCGTTTCCTCGAGCCTCGGCATCATCGCCTTGATGCGGTCGACCAGCTCGATCGTGTTGGCGCCCGCCTGGCGCTGAACCGCCAACCCCTCGGCCGGCGTGTCCGAGAACCACGCGCCGGTGCGGTCGTTGAGCACCGAGTTCGACCGCATGGCCGACATCTTTGACGCGGACCGGCGCGCCGTTGCGGTAAGCGATGATCACGTTGTTGTAGGCCGCAGCGTCGAACAGCTGGTCGTTGGTGTCGAGGGTATAGGTCTGGTGCGCGCCTTCGAGGTTGCCCTTGGGCCGGTCGACAGTCGTCGCGGCGAGCGCGTTGTGCAGGTCTTCAAAGCCGAGGCCGCGGGCGGCCAACGCCCCGGGATTGATCTGTACATGCACCGCATAGGGCTTCTGGCCAAAGATCCGCGCCTCCGAGACGCCCCGCACCGTCGACAGCTTTTGCGCCAGGATCGTGTAGGCGTAATCGTCGATCCGGTAGACCGGGATCGCGTCGGAATGGACGGCGTAGATCAGGACCGGGCGATCGGCTGGGTTGGTCTTGCGGTAGGTCGGCGGGCTCGGCAGGTCCTTGGGCAGCAGCCCGCTCGCCGCGTTGATCGCGGTCTGCACGTCCTGCGCGGCGCCGTCGATGTTGCGCGACAGATCGAACTGCAAGGTGATCGAGGTCGTGCCGACGCCGCTCGTCGAGGTCATTTGGTCGAGATCGGGGATCGCCGCGAATTGCTGCTCCAGGGGTGTGGCCACCGCCGAGGCCATCGTGTCGGGGCTCGCCCCGGGAAAGCTGGCGCTGACGGTGATGGTCGGAAAATCGACGTTGGGCAGCGAGGCCACCGGCAGCAGGCCGTAGGCGGCGATGCCGAAGACCAGCACCCCCAGCATCAGCAGCGAGGTCGCGATCGGCCGCCGGATAAAAGGTTCCGAAATGCTCATCGGCAATCACCTGCGAATTTCGCTCGAGGTTCGATCGGCCCGAAAACGGGGAGCGCCGGCAACGGCGGCGCTCAGCCGGCGGCGCCTGCGGGGCGCGCGCTCAGCAGCCTGACCCGGGCACCCTCGGTCAGCCGGTACTGGCCGTCGACCACCACCCGTTCGCCCGGCGACAGCCCTTTGGTGACGACGGCGATGCCGTCCTGGATCGAGGCGACTTCGACGCCGCGGCGCTCGACGGTGTCGTCGCTCTTGATGATATAGACGTAACTGCCGTTCGGCCCCTGCTGGACCGTCTGCGAGGGCACCGTCGCGACCCGCGGGCGCACGGTCAGGTTCACCCGCAGGCTGACGAATTCGCCGGGCCACAGGCGCTCGTCCTGGTTATCGAAACGCGCCTTCAGGTGGATCGTGCCGGTCGACTGATCGATCGAATTGTCGATCAGGGTCAGCTTGCCCTCGGAGAGCAGCTTGCCGCCGTCGCCGCGGTAGGCGCGCACGACCAGCGGCGCCTTCTGCTGGTGCTCGCGGACGTCGTCGAGCGTTTCCTGCGGCAAGGTGAAACTGACGAAGATCGGCTTCAGCTCGGTGATCGTGACCAGAGATGTATTATCGTTCGCGTGCACGAGATTGCCCTTGTCGACGAGCCGCGCGCCCAGACGCCCGTCGATCGGCGAGCGGATGTCGGCATAGCCGAGGTTGAGCCGGGCGTTGTCGATCTGGGCCTCGTCGCCCTTGATCGCGGCCTGCAGCTGGGCGACCAATGCGGTCTGGTTGTCGTAGCTCTGCCGGGTCTGATACCCGGTGCCGAGCAGCTTAGAATAGCGTTCGAGATCGAGCTTGGCGCCGGCGAGCTGCGCTTCGTCCTTCTGCCTGGCCGCCTGGGCCTGCTCGAGCGATGCCTGATACGGACGCGGGTCGATCTGAAGCAGCGGGTCGCCCTCCTTGACCTCCTGGCCTTCCTTGAAGTCGATCTTGACGATCTGGCCGTCGACCCGGCTCTTGACCGCGACCGTGTTGTAGGCCTGAACCGTGCCGATGCCGTTGAGGAACACCGGGACATCCGCCGCGACGACGGTTCCGCCGGTGACCGGGATGCTGGGCGCCGGCGTCTGGGCCCTGGCCGACAGCGCTTCGGTGCCAAGGCTGTGCCACCACATCGCTGCCGCCGCCACCACCACGAGAATGATCGCACCCGCACCGATCGCACGCCTCGCCATGCCGAGCGACTCCCCTGATGATTAAAGTTAATGCATGTCTATCATAGATAAAGCATATAACTTTGGCGATTTCGTGTCCATCCCAACCTCGCCCGAAATGGTACGCGCGAAACGTCGCAGGCGTGCCCCTACTGCGAAGGCGGCATCTCGATCGGGGCGCAGTTCGTCCGCCCCGACATCAGGCAGTCCTCGAGCTTGGATTCCGCCCCGAGATCGCGGATCAGCACGACGCCGGCGATCGCCAGCGCCAACACGATGATCAGGCCGATCAGCGCCGCCCGCCTTCTCTCGTCGGTCTCCTCGTCGCGCTCGCCGCCGCCTCCGTACCGGTTACGCATCGGCTGGGCCACCAGATCGCGGTTTGCCACCGGGGGCCATGCCCGAGAGGCGGCGCTGCATCCGCCGCGGGCCTAAGTCGCCGGCAGCTTGACCGCGGCCCGCGCCAGCGCAGACTCGGTGAGCTCTCGGTCGATGTCCTCGATCGACCGGCCCTTCGTCTCCATGCCGAACAGCCAAAAGACCAGGCCGGCCTGCCCATACCAGAAAGCAAGATAGAGCATCGCCGGGAAGATGGCATCGAGCGTCGCTTTCGGATTGACGAAGTTGGAGGTGCCGACGATCACCGCCAGCCCGAGCGGGCCGATGATCTTGCCCAAATTGCCGACGCCATAGCCAAAGCCCATGCCGCTGGCGCGCAGCGGCGCCGGCCAGATCTCGGCCGAGTAGGGCCCGATCACGGCGTAGCTGCCGTCGCCGAAGAAACGCTGCACCGTCACCAGCAGGAAGAATACCGACACGCCGCCGATGAAGGTATTGTAGAAATACCCGGCCAGAGCCAGGAACAGCGCCCCGGCGAAACCGACGATGATGCCCGACGGGCGGCGGCCGATCGCATCCGACAGATAGGAAAATACCAGGCGCCCGAGGAAGCCGGACAGGCTCAGCCAGATCACCAGGCCGGAGGCCGCGGTCGGGCTGATCTTGATCACCAGCACGAACAGGGTGACGACCCACAGCAAGAGCCCGTTGCCGCCGGTCTGGCTCAGACTGATCAGGCAGGACACGACCAGGCTGCGCGGGTATTTGAACAGCTCGCGCCACGGCGTGTGCTCCACCACGGGGATGGCGGTGGGCAGCTCGATCTCTTTCGGGTCGACCTGGAGCGCCCAGGCAAGCGATTTTCGGGCCTCCTCGAACCGCCCGTTGCGGATCAGCCAGCGCGGCAATTCAGGGACCCAGACGCGGATCAGCAAGGTTATCAGCGCCGGCAGCAGACCGATGGCGAACAGCCCTCGCCAGCCGACATGCGGCTCCAGAAACCGGCCCAGCAGCGCACCCAGGGTCAGGCCGAGCGGCAGGCAGGAGGTCACCAGCCCCCCGATCCAGCCGCGTTTCGAGGCCGGCACGAACTCCTGCACCAGCGCCTGATCGACGGCAAACAAGCCCGAGACCCCGAAGCCGACGAAAAAGCGCATTACCGACAGAAAGATCCAGCCGCCGTGGTCGGGGGTCAGCGCCATGATGCCGGTGGCGATCGAGAAGTTTAGCGCCGTGCCGATGAATGCCTTCCGCCGGCCGATCCGGTCGGCCATCCAGCCCCAGAAAAAGGCGCCGGGAACGGCACCGATGCCTGCCGACAGCAAATCAGCGCCGACTGCCCGTAGGTCAGGTGCCAGCCGCCAACGACAAAGGCTAGCACGAAGCCGATCAGGAAATAGTCGAAAAAATCGAGCATGTCGCCGAGGATTGCGGCGGTTACAATCTTCCACTGATTTGTTGTGAGTTTCTTCTGCGTCTCTAAATACTCCAGCACGGCGTCCTCCACAGTTTCATTAAGTCGGCAGTGAAGAGTCAATGCCGACGGTCAACTGTGCAAGGATAGCTTCGGCCTGCGGCCGCTGGCAATGGCCGGCAGCGGCCGGGGATCAGCGCGCGGCGAGGCTCGCGGCGGCGTGATCGAGCGCCCTTTCCACGGCCAGGGCGGTAAGCAATTCGGGCAGCTTCTCGCCATCGGGGCGGCCCGGTCCATAGACCGCATCGAACGGAACGCCGTAGCGGCCCAAGCTCTGCAGATAGCGGGTCAGCGCCGGGTCCGGACGCGTCCAATCGCCGCGCATCGCGACGACGCCGGGCCCGAACAGCCGGCCGGCGACCGGCTTGCGGTCGAGCACCGCCGCCTCGTTGACCTTGCAGGTCAGGCACCACGCCGCGGTGACGTCGACAAAGACAGTCTTGCCCTCGCCGACCAGCCGGTGAAGCTCGGCCGCATCGAAGGTGCGCCAACGCCCGCTTTGCCGGGCAGCGCCGCTGTGGTCGACGCCGGCGAAGGCCGGCCACAGGACCGCGGCCGCCACCAGTGCGGCCGCGGCGAGCGATGCCAGCCGGCCCGCGCGCGCCGGTTCGGCGGGCCGCCTTTTGACCGCGAGCAGCAGCAGCACGATGGTCAAGGCGATGCCGGTCCCGAGCGCCACCCGAAAGCCCGAGAGCGCCGCCAGCACGAACAGCAGCCACGCGGCCGTTCCGGCCAGCGCCAGGCCGAGGACGAGGCGCAGCCCGATCATCCAAGGTCCCGGCTTGGGCAGCAGCCCGACGAGGCGCGGAAATGCGGCAGCCGCCAGATAGGGCATGGCAAAGCCGAGGCCCAACGCCGCGAATACGGTCGCGATCTGGCGCGGCCCCTGCGCCAGCGCGAACCCGACCGCGGTGCCGACAAACGGCGCCGAGCAGGGCGTTGCCAGCAGGGTGGCGAAGGCACCGGTCAGAAACGCATCGGCATAGGGCGCGCGGGCCCGGCTCGCTGCGGCATCATAGGCGAGGCGCGGCAAGCCGATCGGCAGCCAGCCCCACAGGCTCGCCGCGAACAGGGTGGTCAGCGCCGCCATCGCCGCGATGAACCACGGCCATTGGAACTGGATGCCCCAGCCGATCGCCGCCCCCGACGCCTTCAGCCCGATCAGCACCGCCGCGATCAGCGCAAACGAGGCCAGCACGCCCGCCGCCGTCATCGCCAGCCCGACCCGAACTTGCCGCCGATCGGTCCCCGCCTGGCTCGCGACCGACAAGAGCTTCAAGGACAGCACCGGCAGCACGCACGGCATGAAGTTCAGAATGAGCCCGCCGAGCAGGGCTATGGCGAGGATCGGCAGCAGCCCCGCGGCATCGCCCGCCGGCAGCGCGGGCAGCGGCGTAGCGGCGAACTCGGCCGCGCGAGCGCCGTCGACAACGGTCAGGGTCAGCTTCCGGCCGGCAATGCCCGCCGCGTCCGTTCCGAGGATCGGCACGGTCAGCCGGGCCATATGCCCCCTGCGGGAGAGCGCCACCCCAGGTCGGCCGGGCGAGCCCTTTGCCAAGCCCTCGACAAAGAGGTCGGGCGACCGGAACGCGCTGTCGGGGCTGTTCAGCCGCACGACCAGGGATGCATCTCGGCCGCTGCCGGCCGCATTGGCCGACACCAGCTCGATCCCGGCGGCGGCGAGCCCCTGTGGAACCCGCGCGCGCGCCGCGGCAATCAGCGCGGCTTCCGGCGCCGGCGCTGCCGAGCCTGCGGGCAGGGTCAGATCGAGCCGCGCCGAATAGGGCACGCAGATTTGCGCGCAGGCGGCGTAATCGAGCGCGGCATGCAGCGTCAGCGTCTGGCCCGGCCGGGCCAGGGTCAGCGCGATCGGCAGGACGAGGTGGTTCTCGTAGCCCGCGGTTTCGAAACCTTGCAGCGAATACCGCGTCGGCGCCGGCCAGGCGATCTCGGCGTGCACGAGGTTGGTCGAACCGGCCCAGTCGATGCTCGGCGGTATCCCGGCATCGCCGGGCGAGCGCCAATAGGCGTGCCAGCCGGGCATCAGCCTGATCTCGAGCCCGGCCTCGACCGTCGCCGCCGAGCCGGTCGCCGCGGCCGCGCTGATCAGCCGCGCCGCAGCATGATCGTCGCCGACCCAGCCCGTCGCCGCGGCAAAACCTGCCGCGGGCGAGGCGAGCGCCAGCACTGCCGCCACGACCCAGATGCTCCGGCGCAGCCCCCGTTCGCGGCTTCGGTCTGCCGTCGGCATGATCATCGCGCGGCCCGTGCTCCCCCGGCGGCCTTCAGCGCCGCGGTTGCTGGTTGGGGCGCTCGCCGTCGCCGATCATTCCGCCCATCATATCGCCACCCATCATGCCGCCGCGCATCATGCCTTGGCCCGCATGGCGGCCCTCCGTCCCGCGGCCCATCATACCGCGACCCACCATACCGCCGCAGCCGCTGATCATTCGGCCCATCCAGCCGCCCGAGGAGCCGTCCGTTTCCGCCCGCACGTAAATCGCCGGCAACGCGACAAGGGCGACGGCGACCGCACAAGCGGAAAGAGCCTGTCTCGTGGTCTTGCTCGTCATCTCAGCCTCCTTTTCCTGGACGAGGATACCCTGAATTACGACGCCATCATGAACACCTTCGGCGCCGCGGCGCCGGCAGCAATCTGGTAAATCGCGATCGGGTCCGGGCGCGGCCCCGGCATTCCCGGCAGCCCCGTCGGCATGCCGGGGATCGAGATGCCGATGATCTTCAGGCGCTCGGCCAACAGCTTGCGGACCGCATCGATCGGCACGTGGCCGATCACGACATAGCCCTCGATAATCGAGATATGGCAACCATCCAGCGCTTCCGGCACGCCCTTGTCGCGCGCCATCGTGACCAGGTCGTTGGTCGGCACGACGTCGACCGCAAAGCCGTTCTGCCGCAGATAGTCGGCATAGCCCTCGCAGCAGCCGCATTGCGGGTTTTTGTAGAGCGTGACCCGCATCGGCGCCGCCGCCACTGCCGGCAGCGGCAGGATGACGGCGGAGCCCGCGAGAAAGAGGGCGGTCCGGCGGCTGATCGTACTCATGTAAGTCTTCCTTTGATCTAATGGTTGAGGGTTATCAGGCGACCCGGATGACCGTCATCATGCCGGCCATCTGGTGGTCCATGATGTGGCAGTGCAGCAGCCAGTCGCCGGGGTTGTCGGCAACAAAGGCGACCTCGACGGTCTCGCGCGGCTCGACCAGCACGGTGTCGCCCCAGACCGCGCCGGCGACCGCGGTGCCGTTGCGGCTCAGCACCCGAAAGCTGTGGCCGTGCAGGTGCATCGGATGCCACCAGGCGGTCTCGTTGTTCAGCGCCAGCACGCAGCTCGTGCCGCGGCGCAAGGTCAGCGATGGCGGCATTCCGGGCTCGCCGTCCCCGGTCATCGATTTGCCGTTGATCGCCCACACGGCGCCGCCCCCTCCCATCATGCCGCCCATCATGCCCATGCCGCCCATCATGCCGCCTTGCAGCCGGAGAACATGGCGCTCGGCGGCGGCGAGATCGGGCTGGGGCAGCGGGTTCGGCGGCAGGCGGATCGGTATGTCGGGCGGGTGCGCGCGCGGCGGTGGGGCGGCATCATAGGCCAGCTCGATCAGCGTGTAGCCGAGCCGGCCGCCGTAGAAATCGTCGGTGACCGCGTGCCGGCTGCCGGGTGCGCCGCTCATGTCGAGGATCAGATCGGCGCGCATCGCCGGGCCGAGCAGCAGGCGACCGTTGGGCTCGTGCGGGTCGCAGGGCTGGCCGTCCAGCGCGATGACGACCGGCCGGTGCCCGGCGAAGGCGAGCGCCATGATGCGCGCCGTCGCGGCGTTGACGATGCGCAGGCGGATGCGCTCCCCGGCCCGCACGGCGAGCGCGTCGGGCACGCGGCCGTTGATCGTGACGGTGTTGCCGACGCGGCCCGCCATCGCCGCTTCCATCCCGTTGCCAAATCCGGGCGCGATCTGCGCGTCACGACCCAGCCGCCAGTCCTGGACGGCCCAAACGAGCTCGCGATCGACCTGGGGCGGCTCCGGCTCCGCGACGATCAGCGCTCCGGCGAGCCCGCGCCCCATTTGTTCGAGGCTGTTGTCGTGCGGATGGTACAGGAATGTGCCGGCGTCGGGCGGGGTGAATTCATACAGAAAGCTGCCGCCCGGCTTGATCGGTGGCTGGGTCAGCCCCGGCACCCCGTCCATCGCGTTGGGCAGGCGGATGCCGTGCCAATGCACGGTCGTGTCTTCGCCGAGCCGGTTGTCGGCACGAGCCCGGAACGGCCGGCCCTGCGGAATACGCAGCACCGGCCCCGGCACCGTGCCGTCATAAGCGAAAACTGCTGTCGGGGGATGCCCCTTGCCGACCAGCGCCAATCGTGTTGGTGCGGCAGTCAGACGCCGCTCGGCACCCGATGCTTCGGCTGCGACGGCGCGTCGCGCCTCGGCGGGCAGCGCGGCGACGCCAGTGAGCGCACCGCCGAATTTGAGGAATTGCCGGCGACCGATCGCCGGTGAAACACATATCGCCATCAACTCCGTCCTTGGAAGCGGCAAAAACGCTTTGCCGCCGCCCCGCTTGCGCGAAGGGCGGCCTAACCGAGGACGATGGGTCTGGGCGGGTACGGGTCGGGCAGCGGCGAGCCGCCGATGATTTCCGGGACGGTATTCGGCGAGTAGCCCAGCCATCCGAAGGCCGGCAGATAGGGCGCATACCGCGCCGGAAATCCGATCGCGATGCCGGCGCAGGCGAGCGCGCCGCACGCCATCTTGCCGAGATCGCCGCCCGACTGGCCGGTGCCGGACGGAGCCTTGTCCGGGCAATGCCCGCAGGGCATCTCCGCCGGCATCGCCGTCGCCGAGGCCGCGCTCGGCAGCGCCGTCGCCAGCACGAAGGCGACAGCGGCCAACAGTAGGATCAGGCGTCTGAAAACGGCTCCCGCCATGGGGCCGAACATGGGTATTGCGCTTTGCCGGACAAGCCCAACCCCGAAAGGAGAAGACGCATGAGGCGGAAACGTGGAGATTTGTCGGATCGCTGCAAACGAGTGTCGCTGTCCCGGACGCGACGGAAACGCGGGAAAGGCCGCGGCCGGTTCTCGACCGCGGGACCCCTCTTCGGGTAAAGGAGCGAGCAGCAGGGCGGATGCAATCGTCGCGAAGGGGAGCCTCCGATGCGGCACGCTTTCGTCTTAGAGACCAGGGATAGGACCGAGGCGTCTTTCTCCTCGGGCGTAAAGGCGCCGGAAGCGGGGTTGTAGCCCGAATAGACCGAGGCCCCTCCGTCGGGGCGATAACGGGTTACGTTCGTGCCCGGCGCGGCTGGATCGTCCTGAATGTAGGTCAGCCAGTTCGGGGTCCATTTTGGGATGATGTTGAAGAAGTTGAAATTGGCCGGTTGGCTCGCCTCGCGCTGGTTGTACGTGATCGTTACTTTGGCCGAGGGCCCCTTGGGCGGCGAATAGCCCACCGGCCGGTCTGTCAGGCTGAGACCTACCGCCAGTTTGCTGACGTTGTAGGTGCACAGAGGGCAATCGTCGGGCGGCGGGTCCGCTGGCGGCCCGGGGTCGTTCGGGTCGGGGCCGTTGGTCGGACCGGCGCCCCATACCCGCCCGGCTTCCTCGGCGTCGACTTGGCGCCAGCCCGCGGTCTGCGCCGCGGTTGTCTGGGCGAGGAAATAGCCGCTGGCCTCGGCGTCGAGCGCCGCCTGCGTCGCCTGCGTCATCCACATGCCTTGGCGCCCGAAAGTCGGATCCCTGACCTCGAAGCGGCCATTCCTTGCGCCGACGAAAAAATCGTCCGGGCTGCCGCGCCGTTCATAAGCGTCGACCGCGCGTCGCAACATCTCGTCTTCCGCTTGCATCGTCGGCCCGGTGGCGACCAGCGGTTCGGCGAAATGCGCCGCGGCGAGCCGCTGGTCGATCCTCGCGCGCGCCGCATCGTTCCAAGGCGCCGTCGTCGCTCCGGCCGGGGCACTCGCCGCGGTCGCCAGCAGTGCCGCCGACATCAAAATGCCGCACAGCACTGTGAACCGCCCGAAGCCCGCGCGGAAGCACGCCGTCATGGCCGGCCCCCTCCTTAAAGATGCCCGAAGGCGAGGAGGGTGTGATGCGAGGGAGGGTCGACGATTTTCGTGCCGGCAAAGCCATCCGTCGAGGCGTGGAAATTGGCGGTCGTATACTTTCCGAACATGATCAGGTCTGCGGTGTGGGTGCCGTCGGTAACCGCCAGCACCCCCTGGGTGTGGGCCGCGTTGCCGGCATAGCTGAGCCTGAAGCTCGGCCTGTTGAAGTTGATGTCCCGCAGATCGATCTCGTCGGTGTTGGTGCCGCCGAAGCCGTGGATCGCCGCGCCGAACTGCCGGCTGTCGTACAGCAGCAGATCGCCGCCGGCGATGCCGGCGAAGTCGACGCTCGCCCCCGCCGCGACATTGCTGTCGAACTGAAGTGCTGCGCCGGCGTCGATGGTCATCGTGCCGGCGCCGGTGACGGCGTTCTGAAACTCGATCGTCCCGATCGCGACCGTGACCGTGCCATTGTTGGTAAGAGCAACGGCCACGCTGCTGTCCCCGCTGCCGGCGGTCATCACGACCGCGTCGGGGCAGGCGGCCAGCGCCTTGAACATCGGCATCGCCGAGCGAACCCCATAGAGCCGCGCCACATAGCAGCAGGCGAGCACGACCCCGCGCGCGCCGCCGCCGACGATGACCGGGCGATCGGCGAGCTCCGGCCGCTCGCGCTTTTCGACCGTGGCGTAGAACGCGTCGCAATCGACATGGGCGATCGCCTTGGTCATCAGGCCGCCATGGCTGACCAGCCGCGGCGATCCGCACCGGGCGCAGCGGCTGTCGGGCGCCGCCGCGGCACAAAGCGCGCTGCAGTCACGGCAGAGCGTAGTCACCCTGGTGCCCGAGGGCGGTTTGCCAGGCCCGGCCCGCATCCGCTCGAACCGCCGTGAACGGGCGGCGAGAGACCGGTGACGACCCGGCCGGAGAAGACGTGCCTTCCCCACCATGTGCGGGCCAGGCGGGCCGGCGGCGCCGATGCCGTCTCGAGATCATGCCTCGGACGGACCCGCACCGGCCCCGATCCGTCGATCGCGGCGCCCTCTGTCATGGCGTCCCCCAGATCGACCCCGATGCGCAACCGCGTATCCGTTGCCGCGATCGTTCTTGCTCCATGGATGACAAAGCGACGGCGACGCTCATGAATTTTTAAACCCAGGCGGCTAAAAGCCGGACAGCCGACCGGTTGCAGACCGCGGTGACCGAGGCGTGTCGGTTGGCGCGCAACGGCTCGGCCGCGATTTGAGCATCTTTTTCGAGGCCAACAAAGCATGAACCTCGAATTTATCGGACCGGGCAGGCGCCGCGATCGACCGCTGCGGCAGAAGGTCTTGATCGTTGAGGACAATGACCTCAATATGAAGCTGTTTAACGATCTTCTCGTAGCACATGGTTACGATACCTTGCAGACGAAGGATGGCGTCGAAGCGTTGGCGCTTGCCCGTCGCCACCGCCCCGACTTGATCCTGATGGACATCCAGCTTCCCGAAGTTTCGGGGCTCGAGGTCACCAGATGGATCAAGGAGGACGAAAACCTTCGAACGATTCCGGTCATCGCAGTGACTGCCTTTGCCATGAAAGGGGATAGAGAGAAGATGCGTGACGGCGGCTGCGAGGATTACATTGCCAAGCCGATCTCGATCGCCGGCTTTCTGCAAACCGTCCAGCGCTTCCTGTCTTGAGATGCGCGCGCTCTCGAGCCCTTTGAGGTGAAAGCGGACGATGTCCGGGCGGGTGCTGGTCGTCGATGACATAGAGATCAATATCAAGCTGCTCGAGGCCAAGCTCTCGAGTGAATATTTCGACGTGCTGTCTGCCGACAACGGGCGCACGGCGTTGCAGATTGCCGACGCCGAGCTGCCCGATGTCATTCTGCTCGACGTGATGATGCCGCGCATGGACGGTTTCGAGGTGTGCCGGCGGTTGAAGGCGAACCCGCGAACCGCCGATCTTCCGGTCGTCATGGTCACGGCATTGTCCGATGCCGCCAATCGGCTGCGCGGCCTGGAAGCCGGAGCAGACGATTTCCTGACGAAGCCCGTCAACGACATTGCCCTTTTCGCGCGAGTGCGTTCGTTGGTTCGGCTCCGGCGGATCATGGAGGAATGGCGGTTGCGCGACGAGATCTGCGGCCGTTTTGGCGGCCATGTCGGCGCCGCCGTCGAGGATGGCGGGCCGGCGCGCGTCCTGATCGTCGAAGAAGACCCGTTCGCTGCCGCCAAGATGGCAGAAACCCTGGCGATCGCACATCAGGTGACGCTCGTCGCAAACTGTGCCGAGGCGCAATCGCGCCTCGATGAACAAACCGAGCTGGTCATCGCCAGCCTGACGACCTCGGATGGCGACGCGCTGCGCCTGGTCACGCAATGGCGGGCGAGCGAGATCTTCCGTCAGCTGCCGATCTTGCTGATTGCCCCAGACTGCGATCTGCCGCGCCTCGCCAAAGGGCTCGATCTCGGCGCTAACGACTACCTGATTCGGCCGGTGGATCGCAACGAGCTGCTGGCGCGCACGGCGATCCAGATCAAGCGCAAGAGGCTGCAGGATCGGCTTAATGAAAACTACCGGCGCAGCCTGTCGCTGGCGCTGACCGACGAGCTGACCGGCCTCTACAATCGCCGTTACCTTTTCGCCCATCTCGACGAGCTGATCGGGCGGGTCAACCACGATGGGTTCGGCGCGGCGCTGCTGCTCTTCGATATCGACCATTTCAAGCAAGTCAACGACACCCACGGCCATGGCGCCGGCGACGATGTGCTGCGCAATCTCGCGGCGCGGGCGGTGAACGCCGTACGCAGCGTCGATCTGGTCGCGCGCCTCGGCGGCGAGGAATTTGTCGTGGTAATGCCGGAGACCGGGCTGGCAATCGCCGCTGCCGTAGCCGAGCGGCTGCGGCTGGCGGTGGCGAGCGAGCCGTTCATCGTGCGGGCCGGGGGCGCCGGGCTCCACATTACCGTCAGCATCGGGGCGACAACCGCGATCGCCGGCGGCGACGACCGCGATCGGTTGCTCAAACGCGCCGACGAGGCCCTCTACGATGCCAAAGCCGGCGGACGAAATCGTGTTGTCGCCCGCTCGCCGGGCACCTCGCCTCTGCTCGGCGGCCAGTCGCCGCGAATGCGCGCGCAAGCTCGACTGTAAAACGTCAAATCGCGGTGTATAAGTCGATTCCAGCAGCATCGCGGCCCTGTTATTCATCCTGACGGCGACCCATGCGGGTCCGTCCAACATCCGGACAGCTCGATCAGGCTCTGCGGGCGGCGCGTCGCCGAGCGGCCGATGCACGCATCCGGTCTCTCGACCGTTCAGGCTTCATCGCTTCCCGGCATGTGCTACAACTGCCTGACCCTTTCTGTCGATTTCCGTACGGCCCGATTATTGTGAGGGAGAGGAAGGATGCCCGAAGACGCTTTGGTGCGGTTCGAGAACGCGGACGGGATCGGCGTCGTCACCATCGACAACCCGCCGGTCAACGCGCTCTCGCCCGGCGTGCCCGAGGGCATCGTCGAAGCGATCGAGCGCGGCAACGCCGATCCGGCGATCCGGGCGATGGTGCTGATCGGCGCAGGGCGCAGCTTTATTGCCGGGGCCGACATCCGCACCTTCGGCACCAACCGGCCGCCGCCGGTGCCGGGCCGGCGCCCCCACCAAATCCTCGACGCCAGCCAAAAGCCGGTGGTCGCGGCGATCCACGGCTATGCCTTGGGCGGCGGGTTCGAGCTGGCGCTTGCCGCCAACTATCGCATCGCCATGACGAGCGCCAAGGTCGGCCTGCCCGAGGTGCTGATCGGCATACTGCCGGGCAGCGCCGGGACCCAGCGGCTGCCGCGGCTGATCGGGCCCAAGGCGGCGCTCGAAATGATCGTGTCGGGGCGCCACGTGCCGGCCGAGGAGGCGCACCGCCTCGGCATCGTCGACGAGTTGGTCCCGGAAGGCGGCGATCTGCGCCGGGCGGCGATCGCGCTGGCCCGCCGGATCGCCGACATCAGGCCCTTGCCGCGCCTCCGCGACCATGACGACAAGCTCGCCGAGGCCAAGGCCGATCCCGGCCTGTTCGACGCGATGCGCAAGTCGATCGCTCGGCGCGCGCGCAACCAGAAGGCGCCCTATCACTGCATTTCCGCGGTCGAGGCGGCGTGCGCCCTGCCGTTCGACGAGGGCGTCCGGCGCGAGCGCGAGCTGTTCGACGAGCTCGAAAACTCGGCCGAGGCGCGCGCCTTGCGTTATGCCTTCTTTGCCGAACGCGAGGTGGCGCGCCTGCCGGACATCCCGCGCGACACGCCGTTGCGCCCGATCGGGACCGCGGCCATCGTCGGCGCCGGCACGATGGGCGGCGGCATCGCCATGAGCTTTGCCGAGTTCGGGTTTCCGGTGAAATTGCTCGAAGTCGACGAGGAGGCGCTGGCCCGCGGCCTCGCCCGCATTCGCGCCAATTACCAGACCAGCGTCGGGCGCGGCAGCCTCACCACCGCTGAAATGGAGCGTCGGCTCGGGCTGATCGAGGGTGTGCGCAGCTACGACGACATCGCCCAGGCCGACGTCGTGATCGAGGCGGTGTTCGAGCGCATCCCGGTCAAGGAGGAGGTGTTCGCCAGGCTCGACGCGACGATGAAGCCGGGGGCGCTGATGTTCTCGAACACCTCGGGCATCGACATCGACATCATGGCGAATGCGACCAAGCGGCCGCAGGACGTGGCCGGCACGCATTTCTTCGCCCCGGCCAACGTCATGAAATTGTTCGAGGTCGTGCGTGGGGCGAACAGCGCCCCCGACACCCTGATGACGGCGATGGATCTCGGCCGCAGGATCGGCAAGATCAGCGCGATGGCCGGCAATGGCGACGGCTTTGTCGCCAACCGCAGCCGCACGCCCTTCGGCACCGAGATGATCATCCTGGTCGAGGAGGGCGCGCTTCCCGAGCAGGTCGACAAGATAATGGTCGATTTCGGCTATCCGATCGGGCCGTTCGCGACCTCCGATTTGTCGGGTCTCGACATCGGCTATGACAGCCGCCAGCGCCGCGCGGCACAGAACCCGAACTTTCGGAAAATGCCGATCGCCGACCACCTGGTCGAGAGCGGGCGGCTCGGCCAGAAAACCGGGGCCGGCTGGTTCCGCTACGAGAAGGGCGACCGCACGCCGCACCCCGACCCCGAGGTCGCGCGCATCATCAAGGAAAAGGCGGCCGAGCTCGGGATCGAGCAGCGGACATTCACCGACGAGGAAATCCTCCACCGGCTGCTGTTCGCCTCGGTCAACGAAGCCTGCAAGATCCTCGAAGAGGGCAAGGCCTACCGCGCCAGCGACATCGACGTGATGTGGTTGAACGGCTTTGGCTTTCCGCGCTACCGCGGCGGCCTGATGTACTGGGCCGACGGCATCGGCGTCGGCGACGTCTACCGCCAGATCGCCGCCTGGCACCAACGCTACGGCGAGCGCTGGGCCCCCTCCCCCTTCCTCCGCCATCTCGCCGAAACCGGGACGCCGTTCCGCGAAGCCAAACCCGGTAGGCCGATGTAGCCGAGGCAGCCTTGGCGAGGACGATCAGTGCGTAGGGCGGGTTAAGTCCGGAGGCTGGGCAAGAATTCCTCTCGCCGCCTATTCACTCGTCATCCCGGCGAAGGCCGGTCGCCGGCCGGCTCGAGGACGGCATTGGCGGGTCCATGCTCCCGCGGCACGAGGGGGTGACGGCTGGTAGGCTACTGCCGTTGCTTGAGAATTCCGAGCGGTGCCGGAGTGGCTCCCGGCCTTCGTCGGGACGATGGTGGAGGAATTTGCCAATTTTCCGTCTCGATCTGGATTCGTGCCCAGCCTCCCCGCCGAAACCCACCCCTTCGTCCCAAGAGATGGGTTCCGCTTCCGCTCAACCCGTCCTACGCGCTAATCGGGGTGGAGGCGAAGACAATTTGCGCCACCCTGTCGGCACGTTCAGAAGAATACGGGCCGTATCGGGAATGGGTGTCTGGCGATACGGACAAAATGGCCGGAACCCTGTTCTGGAATGCGCCGAAACGGATCGGCGCACCGATTGGCTTTGAGCGAGACTTTTTGTTCACGCAGATGTTCGGGACGCTATTTCTTGAACGTGTCAAGAGGGCTGCGGTTCGCGAACTATTGATCGGAAAGAAATGACCCCCCATATTATGGATGGGTAATTCAGTATAGGAAATAACCGAGATGCCGTTCATTCGTGATTATTCAGATAGCGAGATGAGCGAAGAAGCTAAGTTTGTTATGCCTCCAAGGGAATCTCCAATGGAGACCGCACTGCATGAGACGGTTCATGCAGTGGTTCTTCGTCTTTACGGACGAGATATTGCGCAAGTGGTCGATCAGGATGATCGTGCATTGACCATACTGGTAGAGCCACAAAAATACACCGTTGCCGCTTTGATGGCACCAGAGGTCTATATGACCCTCAATAATATCGCTTTTACTGATTATTCTGTATCGAACGATAGAGATGCCGTCGCTGACTGTTTTCGGCCTGAAGATGTCGAGAGTATCCGACAGGATAATCGGGATTTGTTGGTAGATATGTTTCAATGCCCGCACGTCCTCGCTGCTATTAGTATCCTTAGCGCGCGTATGGACGCTGAATTACGCGAGCACAAGGCCATGGGCGGCGCTTTGATCCATGAAATCATCGATTCTATACTAATATGCTCCCCGTATGCGGATGACCTCAGAGAGAAACTGGAATAGCGATCTTGCGGTTTTTGGACTAGATACTCTGTATGAGCAATGACCAACGCCACTCCCCGGCCAGCCCCTTTTTGGGCAGAAATCTCTCCTGCCCAAAAATCTCATGGATTATCGGCATTTAGTGGGCAAAGCCCCCTTGAGGGGTGGAGAGGGGCAATCTCGCAAGCGTCAGGCGCGGGCCGCCGTGACGTTGTCGCGGCGCTTGGCGGCGGCGGCGGCTCGGGCGAAGTCGTCTTCGGCGAAGCCGTAGAGGCGGGCGCCGCCGGACAGGATCTTGCCGCCGATCTCGGGGGTGATGCTGGGGTTGTGCAGGACCCGGCTCGACACTTCGGGGAAGCTCGAGTTCGAAATGCGGGAAATCGCTCGACACGCAGATATTGTCGGCGCCGCCCAGCAATTCGACGACCGCGCCGACCTCGCGCTCGCCGCTCTCGATCGCCGAAAAGCAGTTGCGCTGCCAATATTCGAACGGGGTCAGCTTCAGATAGGGCGCGTCGGCCTGGTGGTGCTGGCGCAGATCCCATTCGATCCGGCCGAGCAGCCCCGGCACCCACCAGCTCTGGGCCTCGAGGAACGCCACTTTGAGGCGCGGGTAGGATTCGAGAATCCCGCCCAGCATCAGCGCGATCAAGGCCAATTGCATCTCGGTCGAATGGCTGGCGACGTGACGCATGAAGCGGTTCTCGCCAAAGCGCGGCTCGATCGTCGAATAGTAGGAGCCGGTGCCTTCGTGAAAGCACAGCGGAACCTGCAAATCCTGCAGCATGCCGTAGAGCGGGTCCCAATAGGTCGAGTGCCAATAGCGGCCGTTGACGTAGTTGGGCCGGACGAAGGCGCCGACGGCGCCGTATTCCTTGACGCAGCGGTGGAGCTCGCGGCAGGCGAGGTTGACGTCGTGCACCGGCAGCATCGCCGCCATTTTGAGCTGATCGGGGCTGTGCTGGACAAAGTCGTGGAGCCAGTCGTTGTAGGCGCGGCAGATCGCGTTCGAAAATTGCGGGTCCATGTCGTCGCGCGCCAGAAACGACAGGCCGGCGGTCGGGAACAGCACGGCGATGTCGATCCCCTCCATCTCCATGCCGATGATCTGGGCCTCGGCGTCGTAGCCGCGCTCGACCGCGAACATCACATTCTTGTTGCCGCGGGCGCCGACCAGCGGGCCGCGGATGCGGTTGTATTGCGAGACGTTGCCGTCGTTGCTTGTCGGCGTGCCGTCGAAAAACCA
Source organism: uncultured Alphaproteobacteria bacterium (assembly GCA_963703855.1). GTDB lineage: Bacteria > Pseudomonadota > Alphaproteobacteria > ATCC43930 > CGMCC-115725 > AP-15. The sequence continues at coordinate 127,595 of CAVPFW010000008.1, read as the reverse complement.
CAGGGGCCGCCGCCGCATCCCGGTGCTGCCGCCGTCGACCGGCTGCATCGCCGAGGTAATCCGCGGCTTGAACGCCGGGTCGAGGTATCGGTCGAAGAGGTCGGTCGGCTCCATGATGTGCATGTCGCAGTCGACGAAGCGGTAGCCCTCTTTCATGTCCCATTCCTCTCTCGCAAGCGTTGGCGGGGATTGTGCCTGCGCCCTGTCCCGACGGCAACCCGATAGCCGGCCGCCGCGGGCAACCGGCTCATGCGGAAACAACGCCCTCGATTATCGCCAGATAATGGCAGGCGGCTCCGGCCAGGACGAAGGCGTGCCAGATGGCGGTGTGAAACCGCAGCCCGCGCCACAGGAAAAAGACAATTCCGATTGTATAAAACAGGCCGCCCGCGGCGATCAGCACCGCGGTTTCGTGCGAGATCGACGGGGCGACCGCGATCAGGCTGACCCAGCCGAGCAGCAGATAGGGGATTGCCGAGCGCCGCACGCTGCCGATCGGCAGGCGCAGCTTGACGACGATCCCGACGGCCGCGACGCCCCAGATCGCCGCGGCCAGCCCAACGCCCCACAGAACGCCGTCGCGACCGAGGGCAAAGGGTGTCGCGGTGCCGGCGATCATCGCGAAGATCGCGGCGTGGTCGAAGCGGCGCAATACTGGGCGGCGCGGCGATCCGACCGTGCTGTGGTAGGCGAGCGAGGCGCCGAGCATCGCCAGCAACCCGGCAACATAAATGCCGGTTGCGACAACCAGGCGAAGCTCGCCTCGGGCGAGCACCGCCGCCATCAGCGCGGCCGAGGCGGCACAGCCGACGACGAGACCGCAGCCGAGGATGCAGAGATCGGCAACTCGCTCGCCCCGGCGCCGCATCGGATAGGTTGCTGCCGGCTGGCTCACCGCCGCGATCCCGGTCGCCGCGCAGCGCCGTCCCGCGTGGCGCGCATCACCCGATCGACAGCGGAGGGGTCGAGCCATGTCCGCCGATCGCGGCCCGGCTGGCCGTCAACGTTGCGAGCGAGCGCTGCATCCGGGGGCCGATATGCCAGCGAAAGGCGGCAATTTGCGAACGGCAGCGCGGGCCATCGTAAGCGCCGGTGCCGGGATCGCGCGCGGTGCTCCGGCGTCGCCTCGGGAGAGGTTCGACGCGCCGGAGCAGGAGGGCGACGAAATCGTCTGTCTCGGGATGCCCAGCCGGCTTACTGCTGTCGACGTCCGTCATCGTGAGACGGCGCCAGTCGCCGACGAAGATGTCGTCCCGCTGCCGGAGAGCCGATGCCGGACAAAGGCGCGCTCACGGGCCGGCCCGACCGAATGATCGTCAATGGTTGTCGCCCTGCGGCTCCAGCGACCAGTAATAGCCGACCGTCGGGGCGCGGGCCATCGAGCTGATGCCGACCGTCGGCCCGGTGTAAGTCGTGATCGGCGGCGCCTCGAGGGTACGGGTGGTCGGCTTGTCGGCACTCGGTTCTTCGTTGACGATCTGCTTTGAGATGTCGGGGACCGAGCTGAAGTTGACCGCTGCCGGGGCATCAAAGCAATTGCGATTCTTTTTCGGGCCGCAGGATGCGGCATCGACGGCGCTGGTGGCCGAGGCAGAAATGGCGAAGACGAGGGCGGCCGAGACCCAAAGCTTCATTCGAGCGTACCACTGACGGAATCCCCTGCCGCCGATCTTGCCTGATCGTTAACAGCACGTCTACACACTGGTTGAGCACCGGGACCACCGGCCTCATTCCGCGTCGGGCTGCTGTGAGGGATGGGCGTCGGCAAAGGCCGGCATCGCCATGCAGCTATCGTAGACCCGCATTATCCGCGGGTAGGGGTCGAGCGGGCAGTCGAAATTCTTCGCCGGCGTCACCTGGGTCACCAGGCATATATCGGCGATGGTCGGCCGCTCGCCGTGGCAGAAATCCCCGCTGCGCGGATGCCGGGCCAGCAGGGCCTCGATCGCCTCGAGGCCCAAACCCAGCCAGTGCCGGATCCATTGCAGCCTCTGCGCGTCGCTGAGGTGCAGCACGTCGGTCAGGTAGTGGCGAACCCGGGGCACGATCAGCGGGTGCGAATCCGCGGCGTTGATCAGCGCCAGCCCGCGCACCCAGGCCCGCGCTTCAGGCTCGGCCGGCAGCAATGGCGGCTGCGGATGCCGTTCCTCGAGATATTCGAGGATGGCCAATGATTGGAACAGCGGGGCCCCCTCGTCGATCAGGGTCGGCACCATCATCTGCGGGTTGAGCGCGCGATATTCGGCGGCGAACTGATCGCCCCGTTCGAGATGAAGAAAGGCGTCCTCGCGCCGCAACCCCTTGAGGTTGAGGGCGATGCGCACGCGGAAGCTCGCTTGCGAGCGATAATAGGTGTAGAGCTTCATCGCAAGGTCCCTCGTTTCGTCTTGTTGATCCCGGCTGCAGCCGCGCTGCCTCGCAAGTCATCGACAACGCGGGAGCTCATCGCGCCGGCAGTCGCCAGCCCGCGAGGATTGGGAAATGCCGTTCGCTCGTTTGGCCGCGTCGCGACGGGCTGGTCAAGATCGCCTTTCGCGACGACGGAGCGGGCCCGCACACGATCGTCACCAGCCGGCGCAAGGCGTTTACCTCGGTGACCTTCAAGCAGCCCTCGGGGCAATGGGCGCATCGCGTGCTGAGCGAGCCGGCGATCGCCGGGCTGAAGGACACCGCCGGCACCATCGCGCTCGGCGGCGGCGTGCCGATCAAGGCCGGCACCGAAGTGGTCGGGGCGATCGGCGTCAGCGGCTCGCCCGGCGCCGACAAGGACGAGGCCTGCGCCAATGCCGGCATCGCACAGGCCGCCGACAGGCTGAAATAGCCGAGCGCGGCACCGCCTGCGGTCCAAGCGACGGATTATCCCGGCCGAGCGGGTTCAGGCGCGGCCCCCGTTGCGATCGCCGCGATCGCCAGGCTCACGGGGCTCGTCGTCGGCGCGGCCGGTGTAGACACGCAAGGTTGTCGGGGTGTGCACCTGAACAGATCTTTACTCGGAGCTGGCTGATGGAACGGATCGACCTTCGTTCGGACACGGTGACCCGCCCTTCGGCCGGGATGCGCCAAGCGATGGCGGCGGCGCCGGTCGGCGACGACCAGTATGGCGAGGACCCCTCGGTCAACAAGCTTCAGCAGCGGATCGCCGAATTGCTGGGGAAGGAAGCGGCGCTGTTCGTGCCGAGCGGGACGATGGCGAACCAGATCGGCCTCAAGGTGCTGACCCGGCCGGGGGATGAGGTAGTGCTCGGCCACGAGGCGCATATCGTATGGCACGAATCCGGGGCCGGGGCGGCGAATTCCGGGGTTCAGTTCGCCCCGGTCGGCAAGGACGGCCTGTTCACCGCCGCGGATCTGCGCGCGGCCTGCAAGCCGCCGGGGCATGTCGTCTTCCCGCCGACCACATTGGTGGCGATCGAGAATACCCACAACCGAGGCGGCGGGGTGGTGTTCCCGCAGGGCGACGCCGCCGCAATCTGCGAGGCGGCCCGAGAGCTCGGCCTGCGCAGCTATCTCGACGGCGCGAGGCTGTTCAACGCCTCGGCAGCTTGCGGGCGGAGCCTCGCCGAACTGGCAGCACCCTTCGATCTGGTCTCGGTGGCGCTGTCGAAAGGACTCGGCTGCCCGGTCGGCAGCGTCATCGTGGGCGATCGCGCGGACATCGCCCGAGCCCACCGCGCGCGGCGCATGTTCGGCGGGGCGATGCGCCAGGCCGGCATCCTCGCCGCCGCCGGGCTGTGGGCGCTCGACCACAATCTCGACCGGCTTGCCGAGGATCATGCCAATGCCCGGCTGCTCGCCGAGCGGCTCGCCGGATTGCGCGGCGTCGAGCTCGATCTCGCCACCGTTCAGAGCAACATCGTGATCTTTCATATGGCGAGGGGTGCCCCCGACGCGGCGGCGATCGTCGCCCGCGGCGCAGAGATAGGGGTATTGGTCTCGGCCTTTGCCGCGCGCACCGTGCGCGCCGTGACCCACCTCGACGTCAGCCGCGATGAATGCCGTCGCGCCGCCGATTTGCTCGCCGAGGCGATCGAGCGGCGCTGAGAGCGTTTCAGGCTGTGGCCGGGCCCCCCGGATAGAGCGCGAGCAGCGTTGTTGCCGCCGCCCGCGCGCGCCGCTCGATTTCTACTGTCGCCGGCGGTTCCCTCCGACCCATCAGCAGGCTCACCGGCAGGTCCTCCCAGAGCAGCGCCAGAAACTGGGTCGCCATCGTCGGGGGCTCGGCGCCGGTGATCAGTCCGAGAGAGCGAGCACGGCCGAGGAATGCGGCGAGCGCGGCGCGGGTGGCCTGACGCCCTTCTTCGTCCAGCGCGCGCGCCACATCCGGAGAACGCTCGGCCTCGATGATTGCCAGACGAAACAACGCCATGACGGCAGGGCGGCAAGCTTCCCGCATCAAAGCGGCGCCAAAGCCGGCCAAGGTGTCGGCCAGAGCGTTGCGATCCGCGACATCCGCTGGGGCCAGCGGCAGCCGCATGCGCGCGCTGCGCCGAGCAATCATCGCGGACAGAATGCCCTGCTTGCTGCCGAAAAGGGCATAAAGCTCGCGTTTCGAGACCCGGGCGCGTCGCGCGATCTCGCGCGTGCCGGCACCCGCATAGCCGCGCTCCGTCAACAACTCGAACGTCGCCTCGATAATCCGCGAGCGCACCGGGTCGTGGGCACGCTCGGCGGTCTGCGTGCCGCGGTCTGCGGTGGTTTCCTGGGCGACGGTCGATCGGTTCATGGCGCCTGCTCTATCACAAAGCCGGTCAAGAGCGTCCGGCGGCGCTATGGCGACCGAGAAATATCTTGACGTCGGTACCATTCAGTACCAAATAACGTCGGCTGCTGTCCGGCACCAACGCGGTCGGAGCATCAATACCGAGGCGATGGCCGGCTCGGTATTCGCCGTCCTGCGGGGGATGAGAAATGATCGAGCGCGCCGCGAGCCCACCTGCCCCATCCGTCGGGTCGACGGCAGTGTTCTCCGTGCGATCGCTGCGTACCCTCGCCGTCGATGTGGCCCTGCCTTGGATCGCCTTGCGGGCGATGGAGGGCATCTGGCATGTGCCGCTGGTTCATGCCCTGGCTGCGGCGGCGCTATTTCCGGCCGCATCGATCGTCATCTCCTGGATCCGCCACCGCCGCCCGGACTTCGTCGGGATGGCGGTGCTCGCGACCATCATGGGCGGCATCGCCGTTGCGCTGCTGATCGACGACCCGCGCTTTGCCGTGCTGAAGGCGGCGCCCGGCTTCGGCGTATTCGGGATCGCGTGCCTGCTGTCGCTAGGGCGGCCCCGGCCGCTGATGTTCTACGTCAGCCGCCAGTTCAACGCCGGCGGCGACGCAGCCAAAGCGGCAGCATGGACCGCGCGGTTGGAAAATCCCGGCTTCGGCCGCGCGATGCGGCGGCTGACGATCGTCTGGGGCAGCGCCGCCCTGCTGGAGGCGATATTCGGCATTGCCGCCGCCTTCTTGCTGCCGCCCGCTGTCGCGCTCGTGATCGAGCCGGTGCTCGGCATCGGGACCGTGGCTGGCCTTCTGACATGGACGGCCGCTTTCGCGCGTCGGCGCTCGGAAAATGCGGCCGATCGACAGGCTGCGGGTGCGGCTCGGGCATGATCCGGGCCAAGGCAAGCCGGCCGGCGTTCCGGGCTATACTCCGAGCCAGGTCGCGATGCATTGGCCGGCAGCCTGCTCGGCTCGGCGGTCGATCTCGGCGTCGGTCAGGGTGCTGAGCGGGTGATCGATCACGACCGGGGCGAGATCGCGCATGCCGAGCGCGTCGCGCTGCATCCGGGCTTCGTGCAGGAATTCGGTGGTGACGATGACCGCCGTCGGGCGGCCGAGGGCTTCGAGGCGAACGCCGTCATGCGTACAGCACGAGGTGCACGACCCTCAGTCGCCGATCGCGGTCAGCACCAGGTCGTTTTCGGCGGCGATCTGCGCGATCAGCGCCGGGTCGGCATCCTTCGAAAAGCTCTCCTTGCGGTAACAGTTGACGGCGACAAACGAGAACTGTTCGCCGAGCCTTGCCGCGGTCTTGCGCAGCAGGCGGTTGGCGTTCCATTTGGTGTTGTCGAGCACGCCCAGGCGCAACCCGTTGAGATCGGCCGCGCGGGCAGCGAGCGCCAGCGGCTCGGTCTCGACCACGCCGCGCGGATCGAACACCATGGGTCCGGCATCGTTGCTCATCCTCTGCTCCTCCTGAATGCGACCTCCGCCCCTCACCCTCCCATCGCTCCGCGCCGGGTCTCTCCCGCTCCCCGCCTGCGGGGAGTGGGGTAGGTGAGGGGCCCTTTCTCACAGATAGCAGGTGCCGTCGACGCAGATCGGCTGCCGTTCCGGCCGGGCGTCGCTTTCGATGCTGCGCAACACCGGGGACGACATGTGGCCCCAGCCGGGAATGAAGGCGGAAAACCGGCCGGCCGCGCCGCCGACGACAAAGAGGTGGATGTGGTCGGGGCCGGGCACCACCGGGATGCGCGAGCCCTGATCGCGCTTGTACCATTTCGGCAGATTGCGGTTGTAGATCTTGCCGTAGCGCTCGTTGAAGGTCAGCTCGGAAAAGAGATTGTGGGCGTTCATATGCAGGTAGCTGCGCACATCGTGGCGGGTCCAGCCCCGGCCGGCGATGGTGCGGGCATGCTCCGGCCCGATGATCACCGCGCAATGGCCTGATGACACCGCATTGTTGTTGGCGATCGTGCTCATCGCCGAACAGATGCTGTCGAGGATGCCCTCCGGGTCGTTGGCGACATGGTTGGTGACGCTGTGCGGCGGCTCGGCGGCCAAGACGAACACCGTCGAATCGTCGGGGCTGAAACCCTTTTCGACATGGTAGGGCGCCCACGGGCTCGCCGCCTCGTTCTCGGCGACGCAATAGGTGTATTTGCCGGGGTGGCCCAAGGTGCTCTTGTCGAGATCACCGGGCCGGCCGCCGCCGACGTTGAGCAGGACCAGGCGCAACGCCCGCCCGATCGTCGCATTGGCGCGGTTGCCCGAGCCGAAGGCGTTGCAGTCGCCGTTCATGCCGATCGCGCGCGCGACCGGACCGTTGACGATCAGCAAGGGTGCCGCCATGTGGGTCGTCGCCTGCACCCCGTTCAGGTTGAACGCCGTGGCCGTCAAGGCCAGCATCGCCGCGCGCACCGTCGGCGCGTATTCGGGCTTGCACCCGGCCATCACCATGTTGATCGCCAATACTTCGCGGGTCAGGCTGCCGTGGCGCGGCGGCACCTTGCACTCGACGAGGTTGGGCTCGCCGCCGAGAGCCGCGACGAACTCGTCGACCCGGCCGCGCGTCGGCGGCACGACCGGCAGCCCGTCGGTCCAGCCCTGCTCGAAATACCATTCGACGAGGTCGGTCCCGGCCGGCATTCCGGCAATGTCGGCTTCTTCCGGTTCCGCTCGGATGGCCGCCCGTTGCGCCATTTCCCCGACTGTCCCTGTCATCCGTTCTCGCCGAGTTTCCGACGCCGCGCGCAAACCGCCGCCCAGCTGACGCCGCTGCGGCCGGCCGCGCGTCAACCCCGGTCGAATTCTTCGAGCGATAGGCCGAGGGCGTCGGCGCCCTCTTCGAGGTAGTCGCCCAACAATGGCGTGCGCTGGAGATTGCGGATCTCGGCCACGGTGTCGGCGTCGCGCGCCTGGCGCAGCGCCTCGGGCCAGCCCTGGGCGTCGTAGTCGCCGCGGCCGAGCCACATCAGCGCCAGCAATTCCTCGCGCTCGTCGATGTTCAGGCCGTCGAGCGCGTCCCGCAGCTCTTGGGCGGTCGGGTTGTCGGGCGTGTCCTGCAGGATCTCACGCTCGCCGTCGTCGGCGGGGTTCGACCCCGTTTCGTCCGGGTCGGCGGGCACCTCGGCGTCGAACTCGCGTGCCTTCTCGATGATAAACGCGAGCTTTTCGAGCGGGATCGTCAGCATATCAGACCTTTTCGTTGCCGGCTCTACCGTCGAGCTGCCTCGAGCGGCGGGCGTTTCAGCGGTCGGCGGGGGCGGCGGGCCAGCGCCACTCCTTGACCTCGGGCATGTCATCGCCGTGCCGGGCGATATATTGCCTGTGCTCGATCAGCTTGTCGCGCATCGCCTGCTTGGCGTAGGCGGCCATATAACCGAGCTTGGGCACCCGGTCGATCACGTCGGAGACCAAATGAAAGCGGTCGAGGTCGTTGCGCACCACCATGTCGAAGGGGGTCGTCGTCGTCCCTTCCTCCTGGTAGCCGCGGACATGGATCTCGGCGTGGTTGGTGCGGCGGTAGGTCAACCGGTGGATCAGCATCGGGTAGCCGTGATAGGCGAAGATGACCGGCTTGTCGGTCGTGAACAGCGCATCGAAATCGTGGTCGGTCAGTCCATGCGGGTGCTCTTCATGCGGCTGGAGGGTCATCAGGTCGACGATGTTGACGACCCGGATCTTTAGATCGGGGACATGCCGGCGCAGCAGATCGACCGCGGCCAGGGTTTCGAGGGTCGGCACGTCGCCGGCGCAGGCCATCACCACATCGGGCTCGGCGCCGAGGTCGTTGCTGGCCCATTCCCAGATGCCGATCCCGGCATCGCAATGTTTCACCGCAGCGTCGATGTCGAGCCATTGCGGCGAGGGCTGCTTGCCGGCGACGATGACGTTGATCCGGTTCCAGCTCCTCAGGCAGTGGTCGGTGACCCACAGCAAGCTGTTGGCGTCAGGGGGCAGATAGACCCGGATGATGTCGGCCTTTTTGTTGACGACATGGTCGATAAAGCCGGGGTCCTGGTGGCTGAAGCCGTTGTGGTCCTGGCGCCAGACATGCGAGGTCAACAGATAGTTCAACGACGAGATCGGCCGCCGCCACGGGATCTCGCGCGACGCCTTGAGCCATTTGGCGTGCTGGTTGAACATCGAATCGACGATATGGATGAAGGCTTCATAGCACGAGAACAGGCCGTGCCGGCCGGTCAACAGATAGCCTTCGAGCCAGCCCTCGCAGGTATGCTCGCTGAGGATCTCCATGACATGGCCGTCGGCCGACAGATGGTCGTCCTCGGGGAGGGTCTGCGCGACCCAGGCGCGGTCGGTGACCTCGAACACCGCGGAGAGCCGGTTGGAAGCCGTCTCATCCGGGCCGAACAGGCGAAAGTCGCGGTTTCTCTTCATGACGTCGCGCAGGAAGACGCCCATGACCCGGGTCGCCTCGCCGTCGGTCTGCCCGGGATGGGCGACCGCGACCGCGTAATCGGCGAAGTCCGGCATCACCAGCTCATGCCGCAAGAGGCCGCCATTGGCGTGCGGGTTGGCGCTCATGCGCCGGTCGCCCACCGGGGCCAACCTCGCGATCTCGGGGCGCAGCCGGCCGTCATGGCCGAACAATTCCTGCGAGCGGTAGCTCCTCATCCAGTCTTCGAGCAGCTTGACGTGCTCGGGCTTCGACATGTCCGCGATCGGCACCTGGTGAGCGCGCCAAGAGCCCTCGACCTTCAGTCCGTCGACGATCTTGGGCCCGGTCCAGCCTTTGGGGCTGCGTAGTATGATCATCGGCCATTGCGGGCAGACGATCTCGTTGCCGGCGCGGGCTGCCTTCTGGATCGAGGCGATCTCGTCCAGCGCGATGTCGAGGGTCGCCGCCATCAGCTGGTGCATCGTCGCCGGGTCGTCGCCCTCGACAAAATGCGGCTTGTAGCCGTAGCCGAGGAACAGGCTTTCGAGCTGCCCGCGGGGGATGCGGGCGAGGATCGTCGGGTTGGCGATCTTGTAGCCGTTCAGGTGCAGGATCGGCAGCACCGCGCCGTCGGTTGCCGGGTTGAGGAACTTGTTGCCGTGCCATGAAGTCGCCAACGGCCCGGTTTCGGCCTCGCCGTCGCCGATCACGCAGGCGGCGATCAGGCCGGGGTTGTCGAGCGCCGCGCCATAGGCATGAGAGAGCGAATAGCCGAGCTCGCCGCCCTCGTTGATCGACCCCGGCGTCTCGGGTGCGGCATGGCTCGGGATGCCGCCGGGAAAGCTGAACTGGCGGAACAGCCGGCGCATGCCCTCGGCATTCTGCGAGACACTCGGGTAGAGCTCGCTGTAGGTGCCTTCGAGCCAGGTGTTGGCAACCATCCCGGGTCCGCCATGCCCCGGTCCGCAGATATAAATCACGTCGAGGTCGCGCGCCTTGATCACGCGGTTCAGATGCGCATAGATGAAATTAAGGCCGGGCGTGGTGCCCCAATGACCGAGCAGCCGCGGCTTGAGGTCGGCATGTTCGAGCGGGCGCTCGAGCAACGGGTTGTCGAGCAGATAGATCTGCCCGACCGAGAGATAGTTGGCCGCCCGCCACCAGGCGTCCATCAGCTCGAGCTGCTGCGGCGACAGCGGCGCCGACGCAACTTTCGTTACACTCTCAGCGGCCATCCGGCGGCTCCTTCAGCGGCGGGGAAACGCGTTCGGCGCCTCCCTATCCAAACACCGTGACAGGTTTGTTGTTGCCTGGCGCCCTCGGCAGCCCCATCAATGGGCGATCAGAACCGGCACCGCCGCCGCCGTCTGCAGCACATGCCGGGTGAAGCCGCCAAAGATCCACTCGCGCAGCCGGCTGTGCCCGTATCCGCCCATGACCAGCAGGGCTTGGCGCTCGGCGGCGGCGGCGAGCAAGGTGTCCGCCGCGCTGCGCTCGTCGGGCCGCAGCCGGTCGGCCCTGACCCGCAGCCCGCGCCAGCGCAGATTGGCCATCAGCTGGCTGCCCGCCTCGCTCGACAGATCCTCCTCCTCGGCGACGGTCAGGATCAGGATTTCTTTGGCGAGCTGCAGAAAAGGCAATGCCGCGGTCACCGCATGGGCGGCTTCGCGCGTCGCCTTCCAGGCGATGACGATGGTCTCGGGAAGCCGGGTCATCGGCGCGGCGGTGGGTATCAGCAGCGGTCGGCCGCTGTCGAGAACGGCGGTCTCGATGGTTTCCGGGGCCACGCCTTCGCCATCGGCGGGGCGCCCGATGATCATCAGGTCGGCGGCGCGCCCGTGCTCGGCGACCCAATACGGCTCAGAGCCGGTCTGCCGCGTCCACTCGGCCGAAGCACCCGAGGGGCCCGGCGGGGTGTCGGCGATGGCCAGCCCCTCGCGTGCGCAGAATTGCTCGAACAGCTGCCGGGCCCGGCCCTCGCGTCGGGTGGCCTCCTCGTCGAGCCGGTCGACCAGCCCGCCGACGGTCGCGGCGCCGCCCCCGTCGCCGGCCATGCTGACCGCCATCGTCGCCGCGTCGATGCGGACGTGGAGAAAGTCGAGATGGGCGGCGAAGGGGCGCGCAACGGCAAGGGCCGAGGCGAATACTGCGGTGTCCGTGTCGCTGCCGGTCGCGGGAACGAGAATGGTCTTGATCATCGGGTCTCCTTTCGCGCGCCGCATGCAGGTGTCGTCACGTTCGGCCGCTCCGCCGCCGGGCGGATCGCCGCCGCGCCGGTCGCGGACCAAGCAGCTAGCCGCAACATGACGCATCTCAAACGTAAATCGGTAATAAACCGCTGGCGAGACCGGCGCAAACCGGGGGCGGCGCGACCGGACCAGCTGCGCCGCCGCTGCGAAGCGCGCCGGCCCGGTCGCGCATCGTAAGCGGCTCCGGCGCCAGCTCTGCCTGCGCATGAACCGGGTCGACGGGGGACGGGGCTGATGAGCGAGCTTGGAGAAGCGGCCATCCTGCTGCTGATCCTGCTCGGCGGCAGCGCTCTCGGCGTATTCGTGCGGCCGATCTTGTCCGAGCGCCACCGCAGCCAGGAAACCACCGACCTGATCAGGCTCGTCGTCACCATGCTGGTGACTTTTGCCGCCTTGGTGCTGGGGTTGCTGACCAGCTCGGTCAAGCTGTCGTTCGACAATGTCGACGAGGATTTGCGAAGCTTCGCCATCCAGCTGATCCAGCTCGACCGGTCGCTGCTGCAATACGGCAGCGCCGCCGATCCGACGCGCGCGCTGCTGCGCAGCTACACCGCCGCGGCGATCGCTTCGACCTGGACGGCCGAGCCGAGCCCGCCCGGGGACTACTATCCGAAACAAGTTGGGGCGCCGCCATCGGCGAATTCGATCGAGAGCACCAGCCTCGGGGACATGCTGGCTCGGCTCGAGATCGATCTGCGCCAGCTCGAGCCGCAGGATCCGATGCACCGCAGATTGGCGTTGGTCATCCTGAACCAGTTCGAGCGGCTGAGCCGGATGCGCTGGAAGCTGATCGAGGAAGCGCACACCTCGATCTCGATGCCGTTTTACATCGTGCTCGCCTTCTGGCTGGTGATCGTGTTTGCCAGCTTCGGGTTGAGCGCGCCGCGCAACGTGCTCTCATACATCACGATCCTGTTGGCGGCGCTGTCGATCGCTTCGGTGATCTTTGTAATCTTGGATCTGGACACGCCGTTCAGCGGCATCTTCATGGTGTCGAGCCAACCGATGCGCGATGCATTGGTCGAGCTCAGCCGATAGAGACGCCATCGCCTCGGCAACGCTAAGATCGGCGGCAAGAAAGCAACCGCCGGAGGAGCCCATGGCCAAATTCCTGACCCTCGACGACATCGATGTACGCGGCAAGCGGGTGCTGGTGCGTGCCGACCTGAATGTCCCGGTCAAGGACGGCGCAGTCACCGACGCGACCCGGATCGAGCGGCTGGCGCCCACGATCGAGGCGCTGATCGACAGGGGCGCGGCGGTCGTCGTGATGTCGCATTTCGGCCGGCCGCAAGGCAGACCCGACCCGGGGCTGTCGCTGCGCCCGGTGATCGCGCCGCTGCGGCAGGCGCTCGGCGGCCGCGAGGTCGCGTTTGCCGCGGACTGCATTGGCGAGCCGGCGCAGCGGGTCGTCGCCGCGTTGCGGCCGGGGCAGGTGGCGCTCCTCGAAAACCTCCGCTTTCACCCGGGCGAGGAGGCAAATTCACCGGAGTTTGCGCGCGCGCTGGCTGCGCTCGGCGAAGTCTATGTCGACGACGCGTTTTCGGCGGCGCATCGTGCGCATGCGTCGATCGACGCGCTCGCGCATCTGCTGCCGGCGGCTGCCGGCAAGGCGATGGAGGCCGAGCTCGAGGCATTGTCGGCGGCGCTCGAGCACCCGGCTCGCCCGGTCGCGGCGCTGGTCGGCGGGGCCAAGGTCTCGACCAAGCTCGACCTGTTGCGCTTTATCGTCGGCAAGGCCGATGTCCTGGCGGTCGGCGGGGCGATGGCGAACACCCTGCTCTATGCGCAGGGCACCGCGGTCGGCCGCTCGCTGTGCGAACGCGACATGGCCGAGAGCGCGCGCCGGATCCTCGCCCTCGCGGCCGAGCGCGATTGCCGGGTCATCCTGCCCGAGGATGCCGTCGTCGCCGCCGAGCTTTCGCGCACCGCCCCCTCGCGCTGTGTCGGGATCGATGCCGTCGCCGACGACATGATGATCCTCGACATCGGCCCGGCCACGGTGGCGCGCATCGGCGCGGCGCTCGACGAGGTCCGCACCCTCGTCTGGAACGGACCGCTCGGCGCCTTCGAGACGCCGCCCTTCGACCGCGGCACGGCGGCGGTGGCGGGTAAGGTCGCCGAGCTTACAGGGGCCGGTCGGCTGCGCAGCGTCGCCGGCGGCGGCGACACGGTTGCCGCGCTCGCTGCCGCTGGCCTGGTCGACCGGCTCTCCTATGTCTCGACCGCGGGCGGCGCCTTTCTCGAATGGCTGGAAGGCCGCGAGCTGCCGGGCGTTGCGGCGCTGGCCGCCGCTGCTCGGCAAGATTGACGCCCGCTCCGCCCCCCGGCAGATTCGGCCGAGCCACAGGAGACGCCGCATGCTGGCCTCGGATGTCATGACCCGCAACATCGTGTCGGTCGCGCCCAGCGCGCCGATCCGCGAGGCCATCCGGCTGATGCTCGACAACAATGTCAGCGGCCTGCCGGTGCTCGATGCCGCCGGCAACACGGTCGGGATCCTGACCGAAGGCGATTTGTTGCACCGCAGCGAGATCGCCACCGAAAGGCATCACTGGCAGTGGCTCGAATTCGTGCTGGGTCCGGGGCGGATGGCCAGCGAATACGTCAGGACCCACGGTCGCGTCGTCGACGAGCTGATGACCCGCCAGGTCGTTTCCGTCGGCGCGGACACGCCGCTCGACGACATCGTCGCGCTGATGGAGCGCCACCGCATCAAGCGGCTGCCGGTGGTCGACAGCGGCAGGCTCGTCGGGATTGTCAGCCGCGCCGATCTGCTGGCGGCGCTGGCGCGGGCGCTCGACGCGCAGGAAGCCCCGATTGCCGGCGACGACGAGATCCATGCGCGCGTTCTCGCCGAGCTGGAAAAAGCGGCGTGGGCGCCGCGGGCCGGGTTGACGATCACGGTCAAGGACGGGGTCGTCGAGCTCGACGGGGTGGTCTTCGACGAGCATGAGCGGCGCGCGCTGCGCGTCGCGGCCGAGAACGTGCCGGGGGTCAAGGGGACAGTGGATCATCTGGTCTGGGTCGAGCCCGTTACCGGGACCGTCGTCGATCCCGCGCAAGAGCCGCCGGAGACGAGCAGCCCGCGCCCGCGCTGATCCTCGAACGCACCGCCGGAAGAAGGCCAAGGAGTGGTCGAGATGCGCGCCTTGCCATCAACCGCCGCCGCTGTCGTCGGCATTGCTGCGCTCAGCTTGGTGGCCGTGCCGCGCCCTCTGTCCGCCGCCTTGCGGCGCATGCGCCCGCTGCAAAAGTGGTGCGGGTCGACGCCCGATGCGGGCAGGGCTCGCATTGGGTTCCACCGGGCTATGCCCGGCACGGCAAGTGGCGCGACGGCCACTGCTCGCCAAATTGACCAGGGCGGGCCGGCGGCGTTGGCGACGCTCAAGCCTGCACGAGCTGGTTGAAATTTTCGGTTTCGTCGCGACAAGCATCGGAAGATCAGTTCACTTGTGTTTACGCCGCCGCCGGCATCGGTATTGAAAGCGTGGCAGAGTTCTTAACCAAATTCCCTTCGTCTCGGTTAATAAATTTTGGCTGGATACGCGCGGGGCTTGACCGCAAAGGCGTTATGACTTAAAATTGACGTTAGAGTCATCAACTTTCCCATGATCGAGCCCAGGTAGAGTGAGCAGTTTGTCGCGCAATACAATCATTGCGGTAATGGAGACTGCGATTGCCACTTATGCAGCTTAAATCAGACGATTCGGGGGAGGCTTGCAACTGGCCGCCGCGGGGTGCGTCGGCTATTGCCTGTTCGGACGGGCGGTTGCGATCGGGGAACGAGGGGTTCGACCCGGCCGTTCCCCTCCTGAGGTCCGCCGCGGACCGGGATGCAGCGTTGGGTCGGCTGCTGTCCGCGCTGGTGCCACCGGCCGCACCGCCGATCTCGGCAAAATTGCGCCGCGGCCGCGCGCTTTCAATCGGCGTCTTCCTCCACCTGGTCTCGGTCGGCCTGGTTGCCGCGACAACGATCGGTGTTTTCTTCGGCGTCGGCGTCTCGTTGCTTCGGCAGCCGGCCCACGCCTTGGTCTCGAGCTTGCCGACGGCGCACCGGGGCAGCGAGAGCGGGACCGCGCTGCCGGCCGGTTTGCCGCGCATCCGGGCCGCCGCGTGCGCTGATCCCGAACGAGCTTTGGCGACGACCAAAAAGGCCGAGCCACTCCACCCCGCGGCGTTGCTGACGGCGCCGCGCCCGACCTTGGCAGCTGCAGCAGCAGTCGCCGGCCCGGCACCAAAGGCGCTGTCGAGCGCGCCGGCGCCGGCCGATCGGGCGGCTTCCGTCGCTCCGCGACTTCCCGATCGGCAAACCGCCGAGCTTTTGGCGCGCGGCGACGTCTATCTGCGCGCCGGCGACATCGCCTCGGCGCGGCTGTTTTACGAACGTGCGGCCGATGCCGGCGACGGGCACGCGGCGCTGCAGGTGGGTGCGACGTTCGATCCGACATTTCTCGCCAGCGTCGGCTTGCGCAGCCTGCCAGGCGACCCGGCGCAGGCGCTGTTCTGGTATCGTCGGGCCCTCGGCCTCGGCGTGGGCGAGGCCGAACCTCACTTGAAACGCCTCGAGACAAAATAAAATGGGTCAGTCAGCCGGCAGCGTGAAGAGGGCGATACCAGCAGCCGCCGCATTTGCGGCGCTGCTGATGCTTTGGGGTGCCTCGGCCAACGCGGCGCGCTATGCCGCGCCGGCGCCGGGGGTTGCCGTCAACCGCGGCGTCGTCGAGCTCGAGACCGGACGCGCTGCCGGAACCTCGGTGCGCATCGCCGAGGATCTGGCCAATGTCATCGATGACGGCGCCACTCGTCGAGTGTTGCCGATTGTCGGCAAGGGGGCGTTGCAGAACATCGCCGACCTCGATCTTCTCCGCGGCATCGACCTCGCGATCCTGCAGGACGACGTCCTCAACTACGCCCGGCAGCAGAACCTTTTTCCGGGCATCGAGTATCGGATCACTTATGTTGCCAAGCTCTACAACGAAGAGTTTCATCTGTTGGCCCGCCGCGACATCCGGACTGTCGCCGATCTTGCCAATCAGAAGGTCAATGTCGATCTGCGCGGGGCCGGCACCGAAATCACCGCGAGCCAGCTGTTCAATCTGTTGCGCATCCCGATCGTTGCCGCCAACGACGATCAGGAGGTCGCGCTCGACAAGCTGCGTCGCGGCGAGATCGCGGCTCTGGCCTTTGTCGCCGGCAAGCCTGCGCCGCTGTTCCGCGGCCTCGATAGTCAGAGCGGGCTGCATTTCCTGGCGATCCCGGTCAATTCGACGGTGACGGCGGCTTATGTGCCGACCCGCCTGACCGCCGCGGATTATCCGGGGCTGGTGGCGCCGGACCAGCCGGTCGACACAGTTGCGGTCGGCGCGGTCATGGCGGCGGCAAACCTCCAACCGCTCTCGGAGCGGTACCGCAACGTCGTCAATTTCGTCGATGCCTTCTTTACCGGCTTCGAGACGCTCGTCGCTCCGGGCCATCATCCCAAATGGCGGGAGGTCAATATCGCGGCCGAGCTCCCCGGCTGGCGGCGGTTCCCGGCCGCGGCGCAGTGGCTGCAACGCAATGCCCCGGTGGCCGCCTCCCCCAATCAGCAGGATTTGAAGGCGATCTTTGCACGCTTTATCGACGAGCGGCAGCAGGCCACCGGCGGGACGCCGATGTCCCAGCAGCAAAAAGAAGAGCTGTTCGGCCAGTTCGAGAATTGGCAGAAAGGCCAGGCGCGGTAAGGCATCGGCTCCAGCCCGCCACATGCCGATCTGCACCTCGCAAATGGGGCAGCGCGTCACTCCAGCGGCGGTCGACTCGACCGCGGCGGGCCTGCGGCGATGGCTGATGCCGGTTGCCGCCGCTGCCGCCGTCTCCTTCGCGGTCCACGGCGCGGCGATTGGCGGCCCTGCTCCCAAGCGCGGCGGCACGCTCGAATTCGCGGTCGACGCCGAACCGCCAAACTACGACTGCCACGCCAACGTATCGTTCGCGCTGCTGCATCCGGTCGCGCCGCATTACTCGACCCTGCTCAAGTTCGACACCGCCAATTATCCGCAGGTCGAAGGCGACCTCGCCGAATTCGTGGACGGTTTCGCCGGACAAGCTCACCTACACATTTAAGCTGCGTCCGAACATATTGTTCCACGACGGCTCGCCGCTGACCGCGCAGGACGTGAAGGCGAGCTATGAGCGGATCGTCCGCCCGCCGCCCGGGGTGGTTTCGGCGCGGCGGGTGAACTATGCCGCGATCGGGGCGATCGACACGCCCGATCCGCTCACCGTCGTGTTCCACCTGCATTGGCCGGAGGCGGCGATGCTGCAGAACTTCGCCTCCGAGTGGAACTGCATCTACAGCGCGGCGAAGCTCAAAGCGGACCCGCTGTACCCGAATACCCATGTGCTCGGGACCGGGCCTTTCGTCTTCGTCGAGCACGTGAAGGGCGATCACTGGAGCGGCCGCCGCTTCGACCGGTATTTCCTGCCGGGGCGGCCGTACCTCGACGGGTATCGTGCGGATTTCGTCACCGGAGCCAAGGTGATCCAGGGCTTCAAGGACGGCCGTATCATGGCCGAATTCCGCTTCATCACCCCAAAAGAGCGCGATGACCTGGTCGAATCGATGGGTGACAAAGTCGCGATCTACGAGAGCCCGACGTTGCTCAACCTGCTCGTCGTCTTCAACACCAGGCATCACCCCTACGACGATGCGCGGGTGCGGCGGGCGCTGTCGCTCGCCATCGACCGCTGGCACGGCGCCGAGGCGCTGTCGCAAACGACCGTGCTCAAATTTGTCGGCGGGTTGATGCGGCCGGGCTTCAGCATGGCCGCGCCGGAGGCTGAGCTCGCCGCCTTGCCGGGCTATTGGCGCGACATCGCCGCCTCGCGCGCCGAGGCCAAACAGCTGCTCGCCGCGGCCGGGGTGTCGGGGCTGAAGGTGGAGCTGACCAACCGCGATCTGCCGATGCCGTGGATCCCGGGCGGTGATTACGTGGCCGAGGCCTGGCGCGCGATCGGCCTTGCCGTAGCACAAAAGAAGCTGAACCTGAAAGACTGGACCCAGGCATTGGAACGCGGGGATTTCGACGCGGCGATCGACTTTATCGGCGATTATTTCGACGATCCGACTCTGCAGCTGACGAAATATGTGTCGCGCGATCTTTCGCCGGTGAACTACTCCGGCTCGACGGACCGCTATCTCGATGCGCTGTACATCGGACAGGCGATCACCGCCGACCCGCGCGAACGCCTGCGCATCGTCCGCGAATTCGAGCGCCGGGCGCTGACCCAGGCCTACACCGTGCCGATCCTCTGGTACAACCGGATTGTCGCCACGACGGCTAACGTCAAAGGCTGGAACATGACCCCAAGCCAGTATATCGGTCAGGATTTGACCGATGTCTGGATTGATCGTTGACGTTGCCGGCGAAAAAGGGCGGGTTCACGAGAGAACAGGCTTGGCTTTTCGATGATGGAGTTGGCGGCTTAACATGACGACACGCGACCCGACGGAGAATGCGACGGCGACGACCGCCCCAGCGCTGAGACGCTCGGCCTGGAACAGCGTCCCCAATCAGGTGCTGATGCTGCTGTGCCTGATGTACATGCTCTTCTATGTCGACAGGGTGAACATCTCGACGGCCGCACCCCTGATCAAACACGATCTCGGTCTCAGCAATACCTCGCTCGGCTTTGCGTTTTCCGCCTTTGCCTATCCTTATGCTCTGTTCCAGCTGGTCGGCGGCTGGCTGGGCGACAAATTCGGCCCGCGCGCAACGCTCGCGGCTTCAGGGCTGGTCGTGTGCGTCGCGACGGCGCTGACCGGCGCTGTGGGCGGGCTCGCGTCGCTGGTCGCCGTGCGGATTGCCCTCGGTTTTGGCGAGGGTGCGGCGTTTCCGACGGCGACGCGGGCGATGGCGGCGTGGATGCCGCCCGCACAATGGGGCTTCGCGCAGGGCATCACCCATTCCTTCTCGCGCGTGGGCAATGCGTTGACCCCGCCGCTGATCGCCTGGCTGATCGTGTCGCTCTCGTGGCGCGGTTCCTTTGTCGTGCTGGGCGCCGCCAGCCTGATCTGGATGGCGGTTTGGGTCTGGTTTTTCCGCGACGACCCGCGCGCGCATCCCCGCGTGACCGCGGCCGAGCTCGAGCGGCTGGCTGTCGGGCGGAAACCTGCTGGCGAACGGCCAAAGGTGCCCTGGCTCGACCTCGCACGGCGGGTTATGCCGGTTACCGCCGTGGATTTCTGCTACGGCTGGACCCTGTGGCTGTTCCTCAGCTGGATTCCCTCGTTCTTCTTCCAGAATTTTCATCTCAATCTGAAGAATTCAGCATTGTTCTCGGCCGGCGTGTTCCTTTCGGGCGTGATCGGCGACACCCTCGGCGGCGTGGTCAGCGACCGCATCCTCAGACGCACCGGGAATTTGCGCGCGGCGCGCTGCCGGGTCATCGCCGGCGGCCTGTTCGGCGGGTTTCTGTTTATGATCCCGGTCGTGCTGGTGCACGATCTGACGGTGGTCGCGCTGTGCCTGTCATTGGCGTTCTTCTGCGTCGAACTGGTCGTGGCTCCGATCTGGTCGGTGCCGATGGATATCGCGCCCGAACATGCCGGCTCGGCCAGCGGCATCATGAATTTCGGCTTCGGCCTCGCCGGTATCATCTCGCCCTGGGCGTTCGGCTACGCCATCGATGTGACCGGGAGCTGGACCTTGCCCTTCCTCGGGTCGATCGCGTTGCTGCTGGTCGGCGCCGGGCTTGCGTTGCGCCTGCGGCCCGACCTGCGGATTCTCGATCCGGCGGTTCCCACCCCGGTTCGCGCCTGATATTGGCCCGGTCGACCATCTTGCTGCCGGGCCCGGCGCATCGCGGGCCGCATTGGGGGGCGCGGTTTGGAGCGGCGCCCTCCCCGCCGGATCTCAGATCTTTGCGGTCGGCTCGCGGCGACGGCGGCGCGCCAACCCAAAGCCGGCCAACGCGGTCCCGATCAGCGCAATCCCGATGCCGCCAAGCCCATCTGTGCGGAGAGCGGCGCAAGATGAATGCCAGTTCCACTAATCATCGGAAAGGACAGAATTTTGACGGTTAACGCTTGTCGCAGAAGCGGTCGATTGTAAAATATCCCGACGCGAGTTTTCGACGGATCTGCAGATCATTACCGGACGACGTCCATCCAGTTCCGGGTAAAAGGTGAGCCCGGCGGCTTCTGGACGCAGTTTCAAACCGTGGTTGTTCTCAAACGTAACAGAAAAAACCGCCGAGTTGAGTTTGGCGTATAGATTGACAGTTTCTGCTATTTTTGCGGCCAGGAAATACCACTGCATCCCAGAACGAGACGGTCACTGTCAAACATCATGGGCGACCGGGAGATATCGCATCCCAGCTGACCCTGCTCGGGTCCCGGACACGGCCCGTTGCCGCAACGAAGCGTAAAGAATCCGACATCCCTTGGATGATTGCGTCGCCAAACGCCCCGGCCCTAGACGTTGACGGGAGCCGGCGCCGGCCGGCCGCGGATCAGATCGGCGGCCTTCTCGGCGATCATGATGACCGCCGCGTTGATGTTGCCGCCAATCAGATCCGGCATCACCGAGGCGTCGACGATGCGCAGCGCGTCCGCACCCAGCACCTTGAGCTCGGCATCGACGACCGCGGCGGGGTCGCTCTCCCGGCCCATCCTGCAGGTGCCGAGCGGGTGGTGGACGGTGATCGCGGTGGCTTGGACATAGGCGTCGATTTCGGCGTTTGAGCGGCGATCCGGGCCGGGCGCGACCTCGGCCTTGGCGAACGGGGCGAGGGGGGCGGTCGCGCCGATGTCGCGGACCATGCGCACCCCGGCGCGCAGGGTCGCCCAATCCTGGTCGGTGGCGAGAAAATTCTGATGGATGCGGACCGGGACCTGCGGGTCGGCCGAGGCGAGCGCGATACGGCCGCGGCTCTGCGGCCGCAGCAGCACGGCGCGGCAGGCAAAGCTGTCGGCATAGGGCGGCACGAAAGGGTAGAAGTAGGGCGCCGCCGCCAGCGGTGCGGCATTGAAGAGAAGCTGAAGATCGGGCAGATCGGATGCGAGCGGTGTCTTGAGAAACGCCATCAGCCCGCCCGGGAGGTCGGCGGCGATCCCCCGGCCGCGGAAATAGGTCTTGCCCAGCTCCAGCGCGATGCGGTCGGCGCGCATCCTGGCGTGCAGCGGACCGGGCTCTTTGCGGGCGTAGCTGACCGGGACCGAGATGTGGTCCTGAAGATTGTGCCCGACCCCGGGGAGCGCCGCCTTGATCGCGATCCCGTGCGCGCGAAGCGTTGCGGGGTCGCCGATCCCCGACAGCATCAACAGCTGCGGCGAATTGATCACGCCGCCGGCGAGGATGACCTCGCGGTCGGCATGCGCGATATGGCGCCTGCCGCGCTTCAGGTATTCGACGCCGACAACGCGGCTGCCGTCGAACAGAATGCGGCTCGCCAGCGCCCCGACCACGACATCGAGATTGCGCCGCGCCAGCGCCGGACGCAGGTAGGCGACCGCCGCGCTGCATCGCCGCCCGTCGCGGATCGTCATCTGCGAGCGGCCGAAACCCTCCTGCTGCGCGCCGTTGTAATCCTCGGTGATCGGATGCCCTGCCGCCGCCCCGGCAGCCAGATACGCATCGACCAGCGGGTCGGCGTAACGCGAGCGGCGCACGGTCAGCGGCCCGTCGCCGCCGCGATACGGTCCGGCGCCGCCCTCCCAGGATTCCTGGCGGCGGAAATAGGGCAGCACGTGGGCATAGGACCAGCTGTCGAGCCCGCCCGCCGCCCAGCGCTGGTAGTCGCCGCGATGGCCGCGCACATAGACCATGGCGTTGATCGAGGACGATCCGCCGACGACCTTGCCGCGCGCGCACTCGACGCGGCGGCCGTCCATCGTCGCCTCGGGCTCGGCGAAATACATCCAGTCGTGCCGCCGGCGCTGCAGCATCCGTCCCCAGCCGAGCGGGATATGGATCCACGGGTCGCGGTCCCACCCGCCGGCCTCGAGTATCAGCACCCGCGCGCCCGCGTCCTCGCTCAGCCGGTTGGCCAAGGTGCAGCCGGCCGAGCCGGCGCCGACGATGACGTAGTCGTACGGCCCCTTCGCCATATTCCGCCCCCGCATGCCCGGCCCGTCGATCAATCGGAAGGGAGTTATCATGATCGGCCGGCGTTACCACATATTGACCCGAAACAATCTCCGGTGCGCGATGTCTGCGGAAAAAACAGAAGAACCTTTGATCGAGCCGCGGACCCCGATCCCGACCCCGGTGGCGCGGTTTGAGATCCGCTGGAGCCGCTTTCTCGATCCGAAGGGCCGGGCGGTGCGGCCATTGCCCGATTTCGCCCGCGACCGGGCCGAGCTGGTGGCGCTTTACCGCGGCATGGTGCTGGCCCGCAGCTTCGACGCCAAGGCGGTGGCGTTGCAGCGGACCGGGCGGCTCGGCACCTTTCCCTCGGCCCTGGGTCAGGAGGCGGTCGCGGTCGGCATCGCCGGCGCCATGCACCGGGACGACGTGCTCTTGCCGAGCTTTCGCGAGCACGGCGCGCAATTGTGGCGTGGGGTCAGCCCGCTCGAGCTGTTCCTGTTCTGGGGCGGCGACGAGCGCGGCAGCGATTTCGCCGAGGCGCGCGAGGATTTTCCGGTCTGCGTTCCGGTCGGGACCCATGCGCCGCATGCGGTCGGCGTGGCGCTCGCGTTCAAGCTGCGGCGCGAAGAGCGGGCCGCGGTCTGCGTCTTTGGCGACGGCGCCACCTCAAAGGGCGACGTCGCCGAGGCGCTGAACATCGCCGGGGCCTGGCAATTGCCGGCGGTGTTTGTCGTCAACAACAACGGCTGGGCGATCTCGGTGCCGGTGGCGCGCCAGACCGCGGCCGAGACCCTGGCGCAAAAGGGCATTGCCGCCGGCATCGACAGCGAGCAGGTCGACGGCAACGACGTGATCGCGGTGCGCGAGGCCGTGGCCCGCGCCATCGCCAAGGCGCGCTCCGGCGGCGGCCCGCATCTGATCGAGGCGCTGACCTATCGGCTTGGCGACCACACCACCGCCGACGACGCCCGTCGCTATCGCCAGGACACCGAGGTCAGCCCGCGCTGGGCCGAGGAGCCGATCGCCCGGTTGCGCCAGCACCTCGTCGCCGGCGGCCTGTGGGGCAAGGCGGACGAGGAGCGGCTTCTGGCCGAGGTCGCGGCGATGATCGAGGAAGCCGCTGCGGCCTACCTCGCGACCCCGCCGCAGGGGCTCGGCGCGATTTTCGATTTTACCTATGCCGCCCTCCCCAAGGGTCAGGCCGAGCAGCGCCAGGCGGCGCTCGCCGCGGCCGAAGGGTGAGGTGACGTGACCGAGATCACCCTGGTCCAGGCGGTCAACCTGGCGCTCGCACGCGCCATGGGCGAGGATGCCGGGGTCGTGGTGCTGGGCGAGGATGTCGCCGCCGAGGGCGGTGTGTTCCGCGCTACCGACGGACTGTTGAAGCGCTTCGGATCGGATCGCGTTCTCGACACGCCGCTCGCCGAAGGGGCGATCGCCGGCTTGTCGGTCGGCCTCGCCGCGCAGGGGTTCCGCCCGGTTTCGGAAATCCAGTTCACCGGCTTCATCTATCCGACGATCGATCAGATGGCGAACCACGCCTCGCGCCTGCGCACCCGCACGCGGGGCCGGCTGACCTGCCCGATGGTGCTGCGCGCCCCCTATGGCGGCGGGATTCGCGCGATCGAGCACCATTCCGAAAGCCCGGAGGCGATGTTCGCCCACATTCCCGGACTGCGCGTCGTGATCCCGTCCTCGCCGGCGCGCGCCTACGGCCTGCTGCTGGCGGCGATCCGCGACCCCGACCCGGTGGTCTTTTTCGAGCCGACCCGGCTCTACCGTGCCGCGCGCGAGGAGGTCGAGGACGACGGCGCGGCACTGCCGCTCGACCGCTGCTTCGTCTTGCGCGAGGGCAGCGACATCACCCTCGTCGCCTGGGGGGCGATGACCAAGGAGACTTCGGCCGCGGCCGAGCGCCTGGCCGAGGACGGGATAAGCGCCGAAATCCTCGATCTTGCGACCCTGAAGCCGTTCGACACCGACGGTTTGCTGGCGTCGGTCGCCAAGACCGGCCGCTGCGTCATCGTCCACGAGGCGCCGCTGACCGGCGGTGTCGGCGCCGAGATCGCCGCCCGCGTGGCCGAGCGCGGGCTCGTCTCCCTGCTCGCCCCGATCGAGCGCGTTGCAGGCTGGGACACGGTGATGCCGCTGGCGCGCCTCGAGCACCGATACCTGCCGAGCACCGGGCGCATCGTCGCCGCGGCGCGCCGGGCATTGGCGTATCAGTAAGGCGCGATGTCGACGTTTGCGCTGCCGGATCTCGGCGAGGGCCTGCAGGAGGCGGAGCTCGTCGCCTGGCATGTCGGCGAGGGCGACCACGTCGTCGCCGATCAGCCCCTGGTCTCGGTCGAGACCGAAAAGGCCGTGGTCGAGGTGCCGTCGCCGCAATCGGGGCGGATCGGCCGGCTGTTCGCCAAACCGGGCGAGCGGGTCCAGGTCGGGGCCCCGCTGGTCGAATTCGACGAGGGTGCCGGCGGCGACACCGGCACCGTGGTGGGTGAGCTCGCCGTCGCGGAGCCACGGCCGGCGCCGGCTGCGGCGGCAGGCCCGGCAGCGTCCCCGGTCAAGGCGGCGCCGGCGGTGCGGGCCCTGGCCCAGCGCCTCGGCGTCGATATCGCGACGGTGTCGGCGACCGGCCCCGGCGGCGCGGTGACCAGCGCCGATGTCGAGCGCGCGGCGCGCGCATCGACCGCCTCCGGCCCGGCCGAGCCGCTCGCCGGCGTGCGCCGGGCGATGGCGGTCAACATGGCGCGCGCGCACGCCGAAATCGTCCCGGCGACGGTGTCCGACGAGGCCGACATCGAAGCCTGGCCGGCGAAAGCCGACGTGACGATCCGGCTGGTGCGCGCGATCGTCGCCGGCTGCGCCGCCGCCCCCGCGCTCAACGCCTGGTATGACGGCCGCAACATGGAGCGGCGCCTGCTGCAGCAGATCGACCTCGGCCTTGCGGTCGACACCGAGGATGGGCTCTTCGTGCCGGTCCTGCGCAATGTCGGCACCCGCGACACGGCCGATCTGCGGCGCGGCATCGAAGCGATGAAACGGGATCTGCGCGCGCGCACGGTGCCGGTCGCCGAATTGCGCGGCCAAACCATCACCCTGTCGAATTTCGGCATGTTCGCCGGGCATTTCGCGGCGCTCGTCATCGTCCCCCCGCAGGTCGCGATCCTCGGCGCCGGCCGCATCGCCCCGCGCGTGGTCATGGCCGAGGGCAAGCCCACCGCGCACCGCATGTTGCCGCTGTCGTTGACCTTCGACCACCGCGCCGTCACCGGCGGCGAGGCCGCGCGTTTCCTCAAAGCCGCGATCGAGGATCTCGAAAAGCCGGGATGACTTCCGATCCCGCGCGATCTCACATCGCCATCCAGCCGCCGTCGACGTTGTAGGCGGCGCCGGTGACGTAGCTCGCGCGCTCCGAGCACAGCCAGACCACCATCTCGGCGATCTCTTCCGGGTTGCCCATGCGCCGCGCCGGCACCTGGGCGAGGATCGCCTCGCCGCGTCGCCGCATCGTATCCTCGGTCATCCGCGTCTTGATAAAGCCGGGGCAAACCGCGTTCACCCGGATCCCGGCCTCGGCATATTCGATCGCGGCGGTCTTGGTCAGCCCGACGACGCCATGCTTGGCCGCGACGTAAGCCGACGAGGTCGGCAGCCCGGCGAGCCCGGCGATCGAGCCGGTGTTGACGATGGCGCCGCCGCCCTGGGCCTGCATCTGCATGAGTTCGTGCTTCATGCACAGCCACACGCCCTTCAGGTTGACCGCGATCATCCGGTCGAAGGCTGCTTCCGACCACTCGGCGGTCTTTTGGCCGGCGGCATCGACGTGCCAGCCGGCGATCCCGGCATTGTTGAAGGCGCAATCGAGCCGGCCATAGGCTGCGACCACGCCGTCGATCATCGCCTTGACCTCGGCGTCGCGGGTCACCTCGGCCGACGAG
Organism: uncultured Alphaproteobacteria bacterium; assembly: GCA_963703855.1. Lineage (GTDB taxonomy): Bacteria > Pseudomonadota > Alphaproteobacteria > ATCC43930 > CGMCC-115725 > AP-15. The sequence goes on along the minus strand of CAVPFW010000008.1, from coordinate 101,215 downwards.
CGATATCGCCTGGCCGCCGGCGGCATTGACCAATGCCACCGTCTCCCGCGCGGCGTCCGCCGCGATATCGGCGACGGCGACGCGGGCGCCTTCGCGGGCAAACGCCAGCGCAGTTGCGCGCCCGATCCCGCCACCTGCGCCGGTGATCAGCGCCGACTTTCCGTCCAGCAGCCCCGCCATCGTCTCCTCCCGATCCATTTGCGCTGCCAGCATAGCGCCGCCGCGCTGCAGCCGATCGGAATTTCCGTCCTGTGCTCCGACCGAGGCCCGCTGTTTCCGCGGTTATTTGCAGCGGCATATCAGCCGCCACGTTCCCATCTCGCGCTGCGCCGGTCGACCACAACCCGAGCTCGTGTCACCGGCGAGCCGGTTCCACCCGGTGCAACTTCCTCGCGTAACCTGCCATGATGCGGGCTCAGCCGACGTCAGGGTCAATATCGGCATTGCCACCATTCTGTCGCGGATGCCCGGCAATACACCGCTATCTTAACTAGATAAACCGGCGTCCCGCTCCATCATTTCGAGCACCGCGGCCGCGATCAATCCCGCCTGGTCGGTGTCGCCGTGGACCCGGCGCTGCAATTCGACAACCTGGCGCTGCAGCTCATAGGCTTCGGCCCGATCGCCCTCCTGCCACAGGATCGCGGCGAGATTGCCCATCGCCGCGAGGGTGTCGGGATGCTGCTCGCCATATTCGCGGAGCATCGTCGAGATCACCGATTGCAGCAGCTCGCGGGCGCCGGCAAGCTCGCCTTGCGCGGCGAGCGTCCCCGCGAGGTTGTTGATCGCCCGCAACGTGTCGCGACCGGTCTCCCCGTCGAGCGCGCGCATCCCGGCGACGATCTGCTCCTGCAGCCGGCGCGCCTCGGCCAGCTCGCCTTGGGCGGCCATCGTCACCGCCAGCTTGCCGATCGCCTTCATCGTGTCGGGGTGATCGTCGCCGAGCAGCCGCCGGCGGCCGGCGACGACCTGTTCTTCGAGCTTGCGCGCGGCAATCAGCCGGCCCTGCGCCCACAGCGCCTCGGCGAGGTCGAGCATCGCCGCCAAGGTGTGCGGGTGCTCCTCGCCCAATGCCCGGCGCGCCTCGGCCAGGGCATTCTCGTGCCGCTCGACGGCGCCGTGGTACGGGTCCTCGCCGCTCATCGTCCCGGCGTCCCTCTCGTCAATCGAAGTCTTCCGCCAATGCTGCCCGCACCGGCTCCGCCACCGCCGCCATATGAGCGTAATTCGGATGGTCGAAGCCAACCATAATGTGCATGCCCGGCGTCTTGAACCGCGACATCGCCTCGGGGGGAAACCCGAATTTGAGGAACTGGACCGACGAGGCCTTGCCCTCGGGGCTGGTGTTCTCGCGCGTCGGGTCCGGGGCGCCATGCACCCGCCGCCCTTCGATATCGATAAAGGCGTGGTTTTCGACGCCGCCGAGGCGCGCCAGGACCGCGGCGCGGCGAACCGGATCGTCGATCTCGAACATCACCGTGGCGACGAGCTCGGCGCCTTGCGGGATCAGCGGGTTGTAGGCTTCGATCTCGCCCGTGAGCTGCGCCTCGCCGCCCTTCTCGATGTAGAGCATCTCCTGGACCTGTTGGCGCATCGTCTCGAAATTCTCAAAATAAAAGGTCGCAAACGGCCCGACCTCGACCCGCCGCCGCCGCTTCAGCTCGCCGATCCGCCGGTGCCGCTCGCGCCGCACCAACTGATAGTCGGCGAGCGGCAGGATGTCGTCGCGCGTCAACCGGCGCTTCCGCCTCGAAGACAGTTGGATCATCGCCTCCTCGCATTTTCATCCGCCCAATCGCCCGGAATGCCGTAGGCTCGGGCAACCAGCTCGATCGGGTGGAGCTGACATTGCGGCGGCGTCTCGGCTCCGGCCTCGATCTCCATCCCTTGCGCGATGTGCATGCCGGCGAGCGGGCACTCCGAAGACACGAACCGGGTCGCGTTCTTCAAGGCCTGGCGCGCAACCGGCTTGCCGACTTTCAGCGCCGTCTCGAAATTTTCCTCGAGCACGCCCCACGACCCGCCGTGGCCGGAGCAGCGCTCGATGACCGCGACGTTGGTGTCGGGCAGCAGCCGCAGCATTTCCGCCGCCTTCTGCCCCATATTCTGGGCGCGGGCATGGCAGGCGAGATGCACCGTGACGCCGCCGTCGAGCCGGTCGAGACCGGGGGCGAGCCCCTCCTTGTGGGCGATGTCGACGACGTATTCGCTCACGTCGAAGGTCGCGGCGGCGAGCTTTTTGACCGCCGGATCGTCGGGCAGGATCAGCGGCCATTCGAATTTGAGCATCAGCGCGCAGGACGGGACCAGCGCGACGATGTCGTAGCCCTGGTCGATCCACGGCAAGAGCGCCGCCGCGACCTCTCGCGCCGAGGTTGCGACCGCGGCAAGGTTGCCCTGCTCGAGCTGCGGCATGCCGCAGCAGCGCGGATAGTGAACCTCGGTTTCGACGCCGTTGCGGGCCAGCACGGCACGGGTCGCCTCGCCGATGCTCGGGTTGTTGTAATTGACGAAACAGGTCGCATAGAGCACCGCCTTGCGGCCGAAAGCGGGCGCCGTGCGATCGACCGGCGGCGCGCCCTTCTTCGCGCGCATGACGAAGCTGCGGCCGTGATAGGCGGGCAATGCCGCGCTGCGGTGAATGCCCATGGTTTTTTGCAGCAACGGACGGGTCAGCCGGTTGCTGCGGTCGCTTGCCCAGTTGGCGAGCGGGGCCACGGCGCCGGCCAGACGCCCGTTGCGATCGGTCTCGACCAATTCGCGCTGCTGCCAGGGAACCTGCCGCTCATCGAGCTCGACCGCGCGGTAGCGCAGCATCAGATGGGGGAAATCGACATTGAGCTCATGCGGCGGCACATAAGGGCACTTGGTCATGAAGCACATGTCGCACAGCGTGCAGGCATCGGCGACCCGGCGGTAATCGGCCGGCGCCACCCCATCGACCTCGCCGGTCGGCGAGCTGTCGATCAGGTCGAACAGCCGGGGGAACGCGTCGCACAGATTGAAGCAGCGCCGGCAGGTATGGCAGATGTCGAAGACGCGCTGCATCTCGGCTTCGGTTTTTGCCCGATCGACGAAATCGGGATCCTGCCACGGGATTGCGTGCCGGGTCGGCGCCTCGAGGCTGCCTTCTCTGATCGGTCGTCTCGGGTCGCCCTGGCCGCTCGTATCGGTTGAGAGCGGGCGAGGCGGGGGGCGCTGAAGCTTGCGCTGCGGCGCCCCTGGGGTCTCGGCCGGACCGCGATTGTCAGGCAAGCTGGTCGAGCGCCCGCTGGAAACGGCCGGCATGCGACTTTTCGGCCTTGGCGAGGGTTTCGAACCACTCGGCGATCTCGTCAAAGCCCTCCTCGCGCGCGGTGCGGGCCATCCCCGGATACATGTCGGTATATTCGTGGGTCTCGCCGGCGATAGCAGCGGCGAGGTTTTCCGCGGTCGGGCCGATCGGCTTGCCGGTCGCCGGATCGCCAACCTCTTCGAGGTATTCGAGATGGCCGTAGGCGTGCCCGGTCTCGCCCTCGGCGGTCCCGCGAAACACCGCGGAGACGTCGCTGTAGCCCTCGATGTCCGCTTTCTGGGCGAAATAAAGATACCGGCGATTAGCCTGGCTCTCGCCGGCAAAGGCCGCCTTGAGATTTTCCTCGGTCCTGGAATTCTTCAACGACATTAGTAGCTCCATGCTTCCCGACGCAGCGGCCGCAGACAGCAGCGTCGCTGACCTGGAGCCATATGGGGAGGCATCGGAGCAGGTCAATAGATTAGAACGAATTTAAGTTACCGCATAAATGCCCGAGCCAAGGTGTGCTGCTCCGCGCGTAAACCGGACCCCGATGGGCGGCGCGATGGCTGCGGTCGGAAGCCTCTTCGCCGTCCGCCGAGCGCCGCCGACCGATGCGAGTCGGCGCTGGTTGTCGATAGGCAGCGAGCAATGCTCCGCGGAACGCCGCGCCCGCGCGCGACCGCTTGCATGCCATCTCGCCGAAAATAAATGCCGGGGGCGACGCTCAGATCGACTGAGCGAGAGGCGGCTCAAGCGTCGGCGTTGCCGCGATGCACGCGAACGATGATGTCAACTCGCCGGATCTCGGTCCCGGCAGGCGGCGTCGGCAGTCCGCTGACCGACAGGTGGTGCGCGGGAATATCCTGCAGCTCGCCGGTAGCCTCGCAGAAGAAATGATGATGATCCGCAGTATTGGTGTCGAAATAAGAACGGCCCGGCTCGACGACCGCCTCGCGCAGCAGCCCGACTTCGGTGAATTGGTGCAAGGTGTTGTAGACAGTCGCCAGCGATACCTGGATCCCCGCGGCCAACGCTTCGCCATGAAGCTGCTCGGCGGTGATGTGGCGGTCCCCGCTTTCGAGAAGGAGCCGTACCAGGGCCAAACGCTGGCGCGTCGGCCGCAGGCCGGCGGCGCGCAGGCGCTGGAGAGCGGTAGAGGTGGGGGGTGCCTTATTCATGCCTTAAATATAGACCGGCCTGCCATGGAAATAAACACCGCCGTGGTAGATAAACGCATATTCGGACCAAGATGTTCCGAATTCGCTCCGCAGAGACCGCGTTCCTGCCTCCCCTCGCCGCAGGCGCGACGAAAAGGAGGCAGGGGATGACGCGGGCCCTCAGGACCGGCGGCAGATGCGCCGGCGACCGAGAGGTCTACAGGTTCGCCTGGAAATCGCTGTAATCGCGAACCTTCTTATAGATCTGCAGGCGATTGCGCTGGCTGTCGGCGACGATGATGCTGTCGGTTGCCGGATCAAAATCGACCGCCGTCGGGAAGCAGAAGCGCCATTGCGGCTCGAGGGTCTTTACCCGGCGCCGCGCTTTCATCATGTCGGGATTGGCGTCGACGGTCTGCTGGCCCCATTTCGACAAGACCTGGGCGTCGCCGATCAGATTGGCGATCGGCTTTCCCTCGGCATCGAAGACGCAGACCCGATGGTTGCCCCAATCGGTGACGTAGATGTCGCCATCGGGATCCACCGCCACGTCGGTCGGATGATTGAGCAGGCCGGGCTTGGGGTAGTGAGCCGTCTCGGAAGCCGCCGAAACGTACGGCCCGAGATAGGTCACGGCGTAAGCGCCCTCGGGTGCCGATACCGCCCCGTACTCGCCGATCTTCATCAGGAACTTGCCCTCGGGCGACAGCTTCTGGACCCGATGGTTCTTCCAGTCCGCGACATAGATGTTGCCATCCTTGTCGAGGGTGATGCCCCAAGGCTGGTTGAACTCGCCGTCGCCGCTGCCGGCCCGGCCGCATTTGCCGACGAACTTCCCGTCGGGGGTGAAGACCTGCAGGCGGTTGTTGCCGCTGTCGACGACGATGATGTTGCCATTCTTTTCAATCGCCAGACCGGCAGGGCGCAGCAGCTCGCCATCGCCGCTGCCCGTCTTGCCCCATTTCCGCACGAATTTGCCGCTGCTGTCGAACACCGAGACCGTGTTGGTCCATTCATCCGACACGTAGACATGGTCCCGGTCATCGGTGGCGACACCGAACGGCCAGGTCGCATTTCCCTCGCCTTCGCCGTATTCGCAAAAATCAGCGAGGAATTCTTCTTCGCCGGGACCACCGAGCTGCACCTTGTTGACGTGCATCCCGAAATTGTTCTCGTTTCCCCGGTTGGCCGTGTAAACGACCCCGTTTTTGCCGAGGCACATTGTTTGAACATAATTGAACCCGGGGCCGCGGGCCGCGTTGCGCCCGACGGCATGGCTCCAATCGTAGACGCGTCCTTCCGAGACCGTTGTGAGCGGCATGGCGCTCCTCCTCTGGTCGACGTGTTGCGTGAACTCGCTCCGCACTGTGAGCTGGCCCTCCCTCCCGAGGGTCTGCGCCTCGGGAAGGAGGTGGCCGACAGCCTTGCCGTCAGTTCAGGAAGGCTGGTTGCTCATAGGTGCCGTTGACGATCGGCGCCGGATTGAGCTTCAGCCATTTGTCCAGGATCGTCGAGTAGACGCTGCGGAAGTCCATGTTCGGGTTCAAGTCGCCCTGGACGAGGTGCTCCGGCTTGAGCGAGGGCATCTCGCCGTAATGTCCGCCCTTGACCTTGTCGCCGAGCACAAAGGCGACGCCACCGGCGCCGTGATCGGTCCCGGAGCCGTTGTCGCGGACGCGGCGGCCGAACTCCGAGAACATCAGCAGGATCACGTTATCGGCGTGGTCGTGCTCGTGCAGGTCTTTCATGAAGGCATCGATGCCCTCGGTCACTGCGGTCCACAAATTGCCGTGGCCGGGGTTCTGGCCGGCATGGGTGTCGAAGGTGCCGTGATCGCAGTAGAAGATGCGGCTGCCCAAATCGGCCAGGTGCACCTGGGCGATGCCCTTGAGCTTGCGGGCGATCGACGTGTTGGGATACTGCACCGTCGATGAGTAGTTCAGCGGCGCCACCTTGAGGATATCCTCGCCCTTCAGCGAATCGAGGCCGGTGGTCGCCATGTATTCCATGACCCCGGTGCCGGCGACCGGCTGGTACATCTGCTTGAAGCGATCGAGCACCTGCGCGCGCTGGTTTCCCTGAACGGTGGGCAGGAAGCCATATTTTTCCAGTGCGCCGCCGACGCACGCCACCGGAACGCCCGCCACCGACAGGGCCCGAGGCAGGCTCGGCCCGAAGCTTACATTGGTGACCACATTTTCTTTGTTGGGGTCGAATTCGCGCGCCACCCGGCCGAGCCACCCTTCGGTCCCGACCTTCTCCGGCTCGCAGGTGTGCCAGATGTCCATGGAGCGGAAGTGGGAGCGCGGCGAGTTGGGGTAGCCGACGCCGTGCAGGATGGCGAGCTTCTTGTCATCCCAGAACTGCTTCAGCGGCGCCATGTAGTGCGGCATGCCGTAGTCATTGTCGAGGTGCAAGATCTGGTTGTCGGGGATCCCGACCGCTTTGCGGTTATCGCGATACAGCGGGTTGTTGTAGGGGATCACCGTGTTCAGATAATCGTTTCCGCCCGTGAGTTGCAGGACAACTATCACCGGGTCCTTCTGTGCGGTCTGTGTTGCTGGCATTGGCCTTCCTCCTCGTCTGATGAGATTCGGTCGTTAAGCGAATTGATACTCTCTGGTCGCCGCGATCAGCTGCAGCATTTCGCCGGTCCGCTGGTCGGCGACTTCGGCATTCGCCTCGCTGTCCCAGCTGACCTGGCCCCACTCCTTGGCCTGGGAGGTGAGCTCCTGCTTCGTGTCGGGGCCGACTTCCACCGGGCCGAGCAGGTCGAGACACCCGTCGACCAGCTGGTCCGGGCTCAGCGAGCCGTGCTGTTTCAGCCGGTTGATGATCGCGCGCACGCCCGGCAGCGACGGATCGCCGACTTTTTCCGCGACGAAGTTGATCCGAGCCATCAAGGAGCCGCTGTTGATCCACTCCTTGCCGGTGTGCCAGCCTTCGACCGATGGCGGGTTGAGCAGATCCTGACCCATGTAGGTCGGCTGCATCGACAAGTCGCCATACCCGGGTCTCGGGATCTCATGGCCACCCACCAGGCGCAAGGTGCCCACCACCACCTCGGCGGGCGATTTCATATGCTGGAAGCGGGCGTTTTTGAAGAAGTCCGACTTGAACAACACCCGCAGGACGGACCGCATGTCGAACTTCGAATCGCGGAACGCACCGACCAGGGTGTCGATCGCCTTCTGGTCGCGCGGGGGCTCGATCGGCCAGGCGGGCACCTGTGGCTCGTCGGCGACGAAGAAGTTGTACAGGTGCCGGCAGATGAATTTGGCACAGGCCGGCTGCTGCACGACGATGTCGATGATGTGCTCGCCGTTGAACCGGCCCTTATGACCGAGAAACTCTTTCTCGCCGTCATCGTGGTCTTCGGCCCGGTACTCGAACTTCCACGGGAACCGGCCATAGGGCGCGCGCGGGATCTTGGTCTCGAAGGTCCAGCCGGTGAAGGCGCGGGAGCACTCGCGAACGTCCTTCTCGGTGTAGTTGCCGGCGCCCAGGCTGAACAGCTCGAGCAGCTCGCGCCCCCAATTCTCGTTGACCGCCGTGCCGTGGTTCTGCTGGTTGTCGAGCCAGAAGATCATCGTCGGATTATGGGCGACATCGAGCAGCAGGTCGCGGTAGTTGCCCATGCCGCGCTCCCGGAACAGATTGATCTGCTCCAGCAGCTGGTCGTAATTGTCGACCTTCGAATTGCCGGTGGCGAACACGTGATGCCAGAACAGCGCCATCTTCTCTTCGAGCGGGCGCTGGGTGTTGACCAGATAGTACATCCAGTTGACGTTGCCCATCGGCGGCTGGCCGCCGGGCAGCAACGAGGCCGGCTGGTAGCGCAGCAGCGAATAGGCGTCGACCGGCGGCTGCGTCTCCGGGTGCAGCAACTCCTCGACCGTCGCGTCGTAGCCCTTGGCCGCGCGCGCTTCGATCTCGTCGCGACCGGCGCCGAAGCCGGCCCGCCGCATCAGATGCGCCATCAAACCGATGTCTTCTTGGTATGCCATCTCGGGCTCTCCTCCTGGTGTTGGTGATAAGTCACTCTCGATCGGTCAATCTCCGCCGGCAGTCGATCGTCGCGGCCGTGCCGCGGCGTCGGGCGAAGCCCACATCGGCGGTCTCCCGGGCGGGACACCGGGTCGCGTCGACATGATGTTCGATGCACTTGCCCGATCGATCCAAAACGTCCCTTTGCAACGGGTCGGCAGGGTGGCACGCGCCTTTGCTCGACGAATGCACGCGGTCCACCCCTAAGCCCACCCGACCTCGAACCAGCACAGCATCGATCCGCCAGCGTCCCAAACAGGGGCCGATGCAGGCCAGACCTGCACCTTGGAACCATTTTATCCTAGGCAGTGGGGCTGTCAAGCGGAGCGAACCCGATTGGTCGGCCCAACCACCCAATTCGTCGGTCCGACCAAATGCCGGTCCGACCAAATGCCGCGACTATCGCCCTACCGCCTATCGGCGGCGGTCGGGCCGACGCGGACGATCACGTCGACCCGGCGGATCTCGGTCCCGGCGGGCGCCGACGGCAGCCCGCTGACGGTGATCTGCCGCGCCGGGATGTCCTGCAGCATGCCGTTCGACGCGCAGAAGAAATGGTGGTGATCGGCGGTGTTGGTGTCGAAATACAAGCGTCCCGGCTCGACTACGACCTCGCGCAGCAGCCCGGCCTCGGTGAATTGGTGAAGGGTGTTGTACACGGTCGCCAGCGACACCGGGATCGCGGTGGCCGCGGCTTCGCCGTGCAATTGCTCGGCGGTCATGTGGCGGTCGCCGTGTTCGAAAACCAGGCGCGTCAGAGCGAGGCGCTGGCGCGTCGGCCGCAGACCGGCGGCGCGCAGCCGCTGCAAGGCGGCGCAGGGTGGCTGTGCCATTGGCATGGAAAGGATATGGGAAGGCATTTGGTTGAAATACACCAGGTTCTCTGTAAAATAAACCGGCAGCGCTGCCGCCGCAACCGGTTCAGTCGCCGGTCTGCAGGCGCTCGACCAGCTCGCGCACCGTCGGCACATAGCCGTTGGCGTAGAACGGGTCGGAGGCAAAGCGATAGGCGTTGTGCCCGGCGAACATCAGCTGCTGCTCGACATCGTCCGAGTGGCGGATCGCCTGCAAGGTCTTCTGAATGCAGAAGCTGCGCGGGTCGGCCTTTTTGCCGGTCGAGCCGGCTTCATTCTGCGCCCAGTTCGAGAATTGGCAGGCGCTGAGGCAGCCCATGCAGTTGATCTGGTCGGTGCGCAGCTCGAGCGCCTTCTGCAAGGTCACAAAGATCAAGGTCGAATCGGGGGTGCGCAAGGCTTCGGTGAAGCCGGCGGCGACCCAGCGCTCGGCCAATTCCCGGTCATGCGGCGTCAGGTAGACGACGCGGCCGCGCACCCCGACATGGAACGGCGCCACGTGTTCGCCGACCGGCTCGACCGAATAGGCGACCTGGCGTTCCGAGCGCTGCTGCAGCTCGTTCAGAAAGCCGTTGCGTACGGCCGAGGAATAAAATCCGGTCGGACTGAAGTGGTTGAGGTAGACGTCGCTCTGGCCCAGGGTCAGCAGCTTGCGCTTCCACACCTCAGAGATCGGACTTTCCTGGGTCACCAGCGGCCGGGTCCCGAATTGGAAGGCGATCGGGCCAAGCTCGGGATTGTCGATCCAATCGCTCCACTCGCGCAGATACCACAGCCCGCCGGCCATGAAGATCGGCGTTGAGGCCAGCCCGAACTCGGCCATCAGGCTGCGCAGCTCGCGCACCCGCGGATAGGGGGCCTCGGGACGCAGCGGGTCTTCGCTGTTGGAGAGCCCGTTATGGCCACCGGCGAGCCACGGGTCTTCGTACACGACCCCGCCGAGCCAGTCCCAGAATTTGTGATAGGCGCGCTTCCATAACGCCCGGAACGCTCGCGTCGACGATACGATCGGATAATAGTGCACGCCATAGTGGGCACAGATCTCGGCAATCTTATAGGGCATGCCGGCGCCGCAGGTAACGCCGTGAATCAGGCCCTTGGCGCCTTCGAGCACCCCGTGCAGAACCCGCTCGGCGGCGGCCATCTCCCACAAGACGTTCATGTGGATGCGGCCTTCGCCGTTCCCGCGCTCATGGGCGACGCGCGCCTGCTCGATGCCGCCGGCAATCGCATAGGCGACGAGCTCCTCGTGCCGCTCGCGCCGGGTGCGCCCGTGATAGAGCTGCGGGACCAGCTGACCCGCTTCGCCGTAGCTGTCGGCATTGACCCCGGAGAAGGTGCCCACCCCTCCGGCCGCGGCCCAGGCCCCCGAGCTTTCGCCGTTGGACACCGAGATGCCCTTGCCGCCCTCGACGATCGGCAGCACCTCGCGTCCGGAGATGACCAGCGGGTTAAGCGGCCTCACCAAAGGGCTCCCTGCGGGGTGGCCGCGACGGTTCCCGAGCGCGCGGCGGCGGGTCGCGATGCGCCGCCGGGCGCCCCGGCAAGGAGGATGCGGGGAACATCCGAAAACACGGAGGCCACCCCCCAGGTAAACAGCTCGCGCGCCCGCGCGGCGTCGTTGACCGTATAGGCGAGCACAGAGTACCCCAATTCGCGGATCTCGGCTACCGTCGACGGCCGCAGCCGATGGTGATCGGCGTTGACCGTCGCGCAGCCGAGGCGTTGCGCGTGGACGCGCCAGTTGCGCGGGACCGCCCGGAACAGCAGCCCGCGCGCGATCGCCGGCGCCCGGTCGCGCGCCGCCGCCAGCGCTTCTCTCAGAAAGCTCGAAATCAGCGGCGGCGGCAGTTGCGACGGCCACAAGCGGGACAGCAGATCCGCCGCCGCCGCCCCGGTTTCGGCGGCGCGGCCGCGGGCGGCCTTGAGCTCGACATTGGCGCCGAGCCCGAGCTCGGCCAGGACCTCGATCGCCTCCGCCAGGGTCGGCACGCGTTCGCCGGCGAAAGCCGGGGCGAACCATCCGCCTGCGTCGTGGCGCCGAATCGAAGCGAGAGGCTGCGCCCCGGCCTTGCCGCGACCGTTCGTGGTCCGCTCCAGCCGGTCGTCGTGGAGCAGGATCAGCTCGGCGTCGCCGGTCAGCCGCACATCGAACTCGACCCAGCGGCAACCGAGCGCGTGGGCCAGGCGCAGCCCGGCCAAGGTGTTTTCGGGCGCGCCGGCGGCGGCTCCGCGGTGGCCGATCACCAGCGGAAGATCGGGCGCGACGCGAGGGTCGCCCGCGCCGCGCGGATAGCGCAGCGGCGATGCCCCGGCTGCCGGAGGTGCCGGAGCGTCCCGCCTGCCGCAAATCGGCGTCAGGATCGATCCCTCAGGTTGCGGCCCTGGCCGGCTCGGGGCGGGAAGCGCCGAGATCCTCACCGGTCTGCTGATCGACTTGGCGCATGCTGAGCTTGACTTTGCCGCGGTCGTCGAAGCCCAGCACCTTGACTTTGACCGCATCGCCGAGCTTGACCACGTCGGCGACCTTGCCGACCCGGTGCGGGGCGAGTTCGCTGATGTGCACGAGCCCGTCGCGGGAGCCGAGGAAATTGACAAAAGCGCCGAAATCGACGGTCTTGACGACCTTGCCGTTATAGATCGCGCCGAGCTCGGGCTCGGCGACGATGCCCCGGATCCAATCGATCGCCGCCTGGGCGGCGTTGCCGTCGACCGCCGCGACCTTGACCGTGCCGTTGTCGTCGATGTCGATCTTGGCGCCGGTGGTCTCGGTGATCTCGCGGATGACCTTGCCGCCGGAGCCGATGACCTCGCGGATCTTGTCCTTGGGAATGGTCAAGGTGGTGATGCGCGGCGCGTTCTCGCTGACCGTGTCGCGCGCGCCCTCCAGCGCCTTGGCCATCTCGCCGAGGATGTCGATCCGGCCGTCGCGCGCTTGGGCGAGGGCAATGCGCATGATCTCCTCGGTGATCGAGGTGATCTTGATGTCCATCTGCAGCGCGGTGACGCCCCGGTCGGTGCCGGCGACCTTGAAGTCCATGTCGCCGAGATGATCTTCGTCACCGAGAATGTCCGACAGCACGGCGAACCCCTCGGGCTCCTTGATCAGCCCCATCGCAATGCCGGCGACCGAGCGGGGCAGCGGCACGCCCGCATCCATCAGCGCCAAGGACGCGCCGCACACCGAGGCCATCGACGACGAGCCGTTCAATTCGGTGATCTCGGAGACGACGCGGATCGTGTACGGGAAGCTTTCCTTCGACGGCAGCAGCGGCCGGACCGCGCGCCAGGCGAGCTTGCCGTGGCCGATCTCGCGCCGGCCCGGCGAGCCCATCCTCCCGGCCTCGCCGGTCGAATAAGGCGGGAAGTTGTAGTGCAGCATGAAATTTTCGCGGTACTCGCCCTCGAGCGCGTCGATGATCTGCTCGTCCTGACCGGTGCCTAAGGTCGCCACCACGAGCGCCTGGGTTTCGCCGCGGGTGAACAATGCCGAGCCGTGCGCGCGCGGCAGGATGCCGACCTCGGCGGCGATCGGCCGCACCGTGCGCGTGTCGCGGCCGTCGATCCGCCGCCCGCCGTGCAGCACCGCGCCGCGGACGATTTCCTTTTCGAGATCCTTGAACAGCTTGAGCGCCAAGGCGCGCTTCTCCTCCTCGGCGAACAGCTCGGCGATCTGCGCCTTGGCCGCGTCGAGCCGGGTGCTGCGGTCCTGCTTGCCCTGCTCGCGGTAGGCGGCCTCGAGCAGCGGGCCGACCGCGCCGCGCAGCCGCGCTTCGATCGCCTCGAGATCGGACGGGACCGGGGGCAGGACCCACGGGTCGCGCGCGCAGGTCTCGGCCAGCTCGATGATCGCCTCGATCACCGGCTGGAACGCGCGATGACCAAACATCACCGCGCCCAGCATGACGTCTTCGGAGAGCTCCCGCGCCTCGGATTCGACCATCAGCACGCCCTCGCCGGTGCCGGCGACGACCAGGTCGAGCCCCGAGAGGGTCAGCTCGCCCACGGTCGGGTTGAGGACATATTCGTCATCGATATAGCCGACCCGCGCCCCGGCGATAGGCCCGAGAAACGGGATGCCCGAGATCGTCAGGGCCGCCGAAGCCCCGATCATCGCCACGATGTCGGGATCGTTTTCGAGATCGTGGCTCAGCACCGTGCAGATGATCTGGGTCTCGTTGCGGAAGCCGGGAACGAACAGCGGCCGCAGCGGCCGATCGATCAGCCGGGATACCAAGGTCTCCTTTTCCGAGGGGCGACCCTCACGCTTGAAGAACCCACCGGGGATCTTGCCGGCGGCAAAGGTCTTCTCCTGGTAGTTGACGGTCAGCGGAAAAAAATCCTGACCGGGCTTGGCATATTTCATCGCGACCGCGGTGCACAGCACGGTCGTCTCGCCATAGGTGGCGAGCACCGCGCCATCGGCCTGGCGCGCGAACTTGCCGGTCTCGAGGACGAGCCGGCGCCCGCCCCAAATCAGTTCCCGGCGATAAAGCTGGAACATCCTCAATCATTCCTTTCGAACAGATATCGCGCGGCCAGCCCCTGCGGCGGCCACGCCGGCGCCGGCGGCGTCGGCCGGCGACAACAGAACGAGACCCCGCAGCCTGACAGGGTCGACTTCGCGGGGTAATCCAACGAGCCGCCGATTTCGAGCGGCGGCCTGGCTTGTCGGGCGCGCGAGATCTCGGCAGCGCATCAGCGGCGCAGGCCGAGACGCCCGATCAACGTCTCGTAGCGGGTCGCATTCGACCGCTTGAGGTAATCCAGCAGCCGGCGGCGCTGGCCGACCATGACGAGCAGCCCGCGGCGCGAGTGGAAGTCCTTCTTGTGGCTGCCCAGGTGATCGGTCAAGTTACGGATGCGCTCGCTCAGGATCGCTACCTGCACCTCGGGCGACCCGGTGTCGGCCGATTTGGTGGCGTACTCCGAAATGAGCGCCTGCTTGCGCTCGGCGGTGATCGACATCGGTCGAGCCTCTTCAGCAATTGATAACGCGAAGCGGCCGAAGACAACCGTCTTCGACCCTCGCCAAGGCGATCAGAGCACGGTCGCGCCACACACCGACGACACTGCCCGTGCCCAGGCCGTCGAGCCGCGCTCGATCGCCGGGATCGCCCGGCCTCACGCGCTGCCCGCAACGCAACCGGTCGGCTTCAGCTGCCGCCAAGGCCAGGGCCGGGATGCCGTCCAGCGCGGTCTCGATCGGAAGCAGATGCCCGCAGGCCGCCCCACTATGCGGTGTATTGCCCACCGATTCCAGTGAAATCGCCTGCGCCTGGGTAAACGGCCCGACCGACAGGCGGCGCAGCGCGGCGACATGGCCGAGGGTTCCGAGCGCCGCGGCGAGATCGCGGGCGAGGGCGCGGATATAGGTGCCTTTGCCGACCACGGCCTCGCAATCGGCGTGGTCGCGATCGGGCATCGCGAGCAGCTGCAGGCGCGCGATCTCGACCGGCCGAGCGGTCAACGACGGCGGCTGAGCGGCGCGGGCCAGGGCGTAGGCGCGGCGCCCGGCAACCTTGATCGCCGAAAAGGCGGGCGGCTGCTGCGCGATCGTGCCGGTAAACCGCGGCAGGATCGCCTCGATCTCCGCTTCGCTCGGCCGAGAGCGGCACTCCCCGACGATTTCGCCCTCGCCATCGTCGGTTGCGCGGGCAACGCCCCAGCGAATGCGGAAGCGATAACATTTCTGCCCGGCCATCGCATAGGCGATGGTCTTGGTCGCCTCGCCGAGCGCGACCGGCAGCACGCCGGTGGCGAGCGGATCGAGCGTGCCGGCATGGCCGGCCTTGGCGCCGGTGCTGCGGCGGACCCGCTCGACGACGCGATTGGAGGTGAGGCCGAGCGGCTTGTCGATGACGAGCCAGCCATTCAGCCCGCGCTCAGCCGACATCGTCGCGGCTCTCGCCCTCGGCCGCCTGCGGGTGGAGATCGCGCCCGACTTCGGGCCGCGCGAGCAGGGTCGAGATCCGGTCGGCCTGGTCGAACGTATCGTCGAGCGCGAAGACCAGGTTCGGAGCGTTGCGCAACCGCAGGCCGCCGGCGACGCGCGCCCGCAGAAACGGCGTGCCGCGCCTGAGACCGGCGAGGATTTCGCCGGCATTGGCGCCGCCGAGCGGCATCACATAGACCGTGGCATTGCGCAGATCGGGGCTGATCCGGACTTCGCTGACCGTAATGCTGGCGTCGTGCAGCAAGGGATCGCGGCAGCCGCCGTCGCGCAGGATGCGGGCCAGCGCGTGCCGCAGCTCCTCGCCGACCCGACGCTGCCGCTGGCTCGTGCCGCGGCCGGCGTCGGCGGATGGAGACCGCAGCCGGTCATGCCCTTTTTTGCCCATTGTCGACGGCTTCGGTCTGATCGCCCGCGAGACAGCTCAGCTACAAGGTTCGCGCCACTTCTTCGATCTCGAAGCACTCGATTACGTCGCCGGTCACGATATCCTGATAATTCTCAAAAGCCATGCCGCATTCGTAGCCTTCCCTGACCTCGCGCACCTCTTCCTTGAAACGCTTCAAGGTTTTGAGGCTGCCTTCGTGAACGACGACGTTGTCGCGCAGCAGACGCACCTTGGCGCCGCGGCGGACCGTGCCTTCGGTGACCAGACAGCCGGCGACCTTGCCGACCCTGGTGATGTTGAAAACGTCGCGGATCGAGGCGTTGCCGAGGAAGCGCTCGCGCAGGGTCGGAGTGAGCAGCCCCGACAAGGTGCCGCGGATGTCTTCGATCAAATTGTAGATGATCGAGTAATAGCGGATCTCGACGCCGTCGCGGCGGGCGAGGTCGCGGGCCTGCGGATTGGCCCGAACATTGAACCCGACGATCACCGCATTCGTCGCCTTGGCCAGGATCACATCGCTCTCGTTGATCCCGCCGACGGCCGAGTGCAGCACGCGGACCGCGACTTCGCTGGTCGAAATCTTTTCGAGCGAGCCGGTGATCGCCTCGAGCGAGCCCTGCACATCCGATTTTACCACGACAGGCAGCTCGTTGGCGGCGCCGGCGGCGATCTGCGAGAACATCTGCTCGAGGGTGCCGCGGCCGCCCAGGGCCGCGTTCGCATCGCGCCGGCGGCGCTGCCGAAAATCGGCGATGTCGCGGGCGCGGCTCTCGTTCTCGGCGACGATGAAGTCATCGCCCGCCAGCGGCATGCCGTTGAGGCCCAGCACTTCGATCGGCATCGAGGGGCCGGCCTCGGTCTGGTTTTGACCGTGGTCGTCGGCCAGCGCGCGCACCCGGCCCCATTCGCTGCCGGCGACGAAGATGTCGCCGACCCGCAACGTCCCGCGCTGGATCAGCACGGTGGCGACGGCGCCGCGGCCCCGCTCCAGCTTGGCCTCGAGGACGACGCCCTCTGCCGCCCGCCGCGGGTTCGCCTTCAGATCGAGCAGCTCGGCCTGCAGCAGGATGGCCTCTTCGAGGCGGTCGAGATTGGTCTTTTTCAGCGCCGACACCTCGACGTCGAGAACCTCGCCGCCGAGCTCTTCGACGACGATCTCGTGCTGCAGCAACTCCTGCCGCACCCGCTCGGGGCGCGCATCCGGTTTGTCCATCTTGTTGATGGCGACGATGATCGGGGCATGCGCCGCCTTGGCGTGGCGGATCGCTTCGACCGTCTGTTCCATGATCCCGTCATCGGCGGCCACCACCAGAACCACGATGTCGGTGGCATTGGCGCCGCGCGCTCGCATCGCGGTAAAGGCCTGGTGACCGGGCGTGTCGATAAAGGTGATCTGTCTGCCGCTGCGCAGAGTGACGCGGTAGGCGCCGATGTGCTGGGTGATGCCGCCGGCCTCGCCCGCCGCCACGTCGGTCGCGCGCAGGGCGTCGAGCAGCGAGGTCTTGCCGTGGTCGACATGTCCCATGACCGTGACCACCGGCGCGCGCGGCTCGAGCGTGTCCTCGAGATCCTCCTTGCCGCGCAGGCCGACCTCGACATCCGCTTCGGAGACGCGGCGCACGCGGTGCCCGAACTCGGTGACGACGAGCTCGGCGGTGTCGGTGTCGATGACCTGGTTGATCGTGGCCATCACTCCGTTGCGCATCAGCGCCTTGATCACGTCGGCTCCGCGCTCGGCCATGCGGTTCGACAATTCCTGAACCGTGATGGTCTCGGGGATGACCACCTCGCGAACCACCTTGACCTGCTCCTGCTCGCCCTGGTGCAGCCGCTGGCGCTCGCGCTCCCGCGCCCGGCGAACCGAGGCGAGGCTGCGCATGCGCTCGCCTTCATCGCCCGAGAGCGCGCGGGTAACGGTGATTTTCCCGGTCCGCCGCCGCATCTCGTGGCGCGGGGGCGCGGCCGGCTTCTTGACCTCGGGGCGGGCGCCGCGGCGCGGCGCGCCGGCCGGCTCTTCCTCCTCCTCGGCCGGCATCGCGACCTTGCCGGCCGCCGCCAGGGCCGCGACCTTTGCCGCTGCCGCCTTTCCCGCCCGCTCGGCGACCTCGCGCCGCGACTCCTCCTCCTTGCGGCGCTGCGCTTCCTCCTCGGACCGCCTGCGCGCCTCCTCGGTGGACCGGCGGCGGGCTTCCTCCTCCTCGGTCCGGGCGCGAGCTTCTTCTTCGACGCGGCGCTGCGCTTCCTCGGCGATGCGCTCTTCTTCCTGGCGGCGGCGATCGGCCTCGGCGAGCGCCGCGCGGCGGCGGGCTTCCTCGTCGGCCTTATGGGCGTCCTGCACCGCGCGCACCCGGCCGGCGCGCTCTTCGGCGGTCAGCGCGCGCGGGATCACCACCGGGCGCCGCGCCGGCTCGGCCGGCTGGGGCCGCGGCATCGGCTGCTCGCGCGCGACCGCCGGCGCCGCCTCGGCGCGGCCGGGCTCGGGCAGGCCCGAGCCGATCATGCGCTTCTTGCGAACTTCGACGGTGACCGTCTTGGAGCGTCCGTGCGAGAAGCTCTGGCGCACCTGCCCGGTTTCCACGCCCTTGCGCAGCTCCAGCCGGGCGCCGGTGCGAGCCAAGGTCAGGGGCCGTTTCTGCTCTTGCTCAGTGGTGTCGCTCATCTCGCTCCAATACCGTCGTTCTGCCGCGCCGGCCGGGCCGGATCGGGTTGCTGCGCTCGTTCGACCACGGCTCCCGCGCGAAAGCCGGCAATTTTGTCCGCATCGAGAAGGAGGCGCGCGCACAGCGCGCCGGACCCGAGCGATGCGTTCACCACATGATCGCGGCCAAAGGCCGCACCCAACTCCGTCGCCGTCAGCACGCAGGCGAACGGCATGTTGCGCGCGAGCGCGCGGATTTTGCGGCGTCCGCCCGCGGCCCCGTCGAGCGCGGCCAGCAACAGGGCCGCCTTCCCGCTGCGCGCCGCCTCGGACACTCTCTCAAACCCGCCGACGGCGAGCCCCGCCCGCCGGGCCAGCCCGATTGCATCGATGCAGCGCTGCGCCAGAAAAGCTTCGACCCGGTCCGCGAGGTCGGCGGGAACCGCGACCATGCGGCGCGCGGCGCGCGCGAACAGTCTTTTGGCGACCGCCCTATCCACTATATCCCGACGCGGCGTCAACCACAAACCCCGTCCGGGCAGGCGCGCCGCGACATCGGGCACGAGCTCGCCATTGGGCCCGACGACAAAGCGCAGCAAACCCGAGCGGTCGCCGATCTCGCCGGTCACCAAGCAGCGCCGATGGGGGTCGTCGGCGCCCGCTTTCGCCTCGCGCCGCGACCTCGCGGGGCTGCCGCCGACGGCCGTCGCCTCTACTCCGGCTCGGCTGCGGCAGCCGATGAGGCTTCGTCCTCGAACCAGTGGGCGCGACCCCGCATGATCAGCGCGTTGGCTTGGTCGAGGTCGAGCGCGACGCCGCCCTTGTCGGAGGCGCCGAGCAGCTCCAGCAACTCGTCGCCGGCGAGGTCGGCGAAATCGTCGAGGGTCGCGATCCCCTTCTCGCCGAGGGCGACCAGCATGCCCGGGGTCAACCCCTCGAGCGCCGCCAGATCGTCGGCGACGCCGAGCTCGCGCCGACGCTCCTCATACTCGCGGTCGCGCCGATCGAGCGCGCCGCGCGCCCGCTCCTGCAGCTCCGCGGCGATCTCGGCATCGAACCCTTCGATATCGGCAAGGTCTTCCGGCGCCACATAGGCGACCTCTTCGAGAGAGGCGAAGCCCTCGGTCACCAGCAGGTGCGCGATCACCTCGTCGATGTCGAGAGCGTCGATGAACGTGCGGCTGCGGCTGCGGAACTCTTCGGTCCGCCGCTCGGATTCCTCGGCCTCGGTCAGGATGTCGATGTCCCACCCGGTCAGCTGCGAGGCGAGCCGGACGTTCTGACCGCGGCGCCCGATCGCCAGGCTCAGCTGGTCGTCGGGCACGACGACCTCGACCCGGCGCTGCTCCTCGTCCATGACGACCTTGGCGACCTCGGCCGGGGCCAGCGCGTTGACGACGAAAGTGGCCGGGTCCGACGACCACGGTATGATGTCGATCTTCTCGCCCTGCAGCTCGCCGACGACCGCCTGCACCCGGCTGCCGCGCATGCCGACGCAGGCGCCGACCGGGTCGATGCCGCTGTCGCGCGAGATCACCGCGATCTTGGCGCGGCTGCCGGGGTCGCGCGCCACCGCCTTGATCTCGATGATGCCGTCATAGATTTCCGGCACCTCCTGGGCGAACAGCTTGGCCATGAACTGGGGATGGGTGCGCGACAGGAAGATCTGCGGGCCGCGCGGCTCCTGGCGCACGTCGTAGATGTAGGCGCGCACCCGCTCGCCCTGGCGGAAGCTCTCGCGCGGCAGCAGCTCGTCGCGGCGCGCCATGGCCTCGGCCCGGCCGAGATCGACGACGACATTGCCGAACTCGACCCGCTTGACCAGGCCGTTGACGATTTCGCTGACCCGATCCTTGAATTCGAGGAATTGGCGCTGGCGCTCGGCGTCGCGCACCTTTTGCACGATCACCTGCTTTGCGGTCTGCGCGGCGATGCGGCCGAAATCGATCGGCGGCAGCGGGTCGGTGATGAAATCGCCGATTTCGGCTTCGGGGTTCAGGCGCTGTGCCTCGGCGAGGGCGATCTGGGTCGCCTCGATCTCGACCGGGTCGGCAACCTCGCGAAAGCGTAAGAGCCGGATCTCGCCGTTGCGCCGGTCGATCTCGGCGCGGATGTCGTATTCCTGGCCGTATTTCGAGCGGCCGGCCTTCTGGATCGCCTGCTCCATCGCGTCCAGCACCTCATCGCGGTCGATCCCCTTGTCACGGGCGACCGTGTCGGCGACCTGCAGCAACTCGGGACGGGCATAGGTGACGGTGCTCTCCATGGCTCTCTCTTAACGTCTTCTGAAAGTCGAGGTCAGTGGGGACGCGCCAGGGTTGCGCCGGGTGCGGCGCCGGGTCCGGCGCTCTTGGGCCGAGAGGCTGCGATCAGATCCTGGGTTATGACCAGCCTCGCCCGCGCCACGGCGGCAAGCGGCAATCGGGTTTCACCGGCCTCGGTGGTCAGACGCACCTCGGCGCCGGCGGTGCCGAGCAGGCGCCCGCGAAACCGCTTGCGGCCGGCGATCGGCTCGGTCAGCTCGATCTTGGCTTCGAAGCCGCTGAACCGGTCGTAATCCTCAGGCCGAACCAGCGGGCGATCGATGCCGGGCGAGCTGACCTCCAGGGTATAGGCGCCGGCGATCGGGTCGGCGACATCGAGCAGCGCCGAGACCGAATGGCTGATCAGCGCGCAGTCGTCGACTGTCATCGGCGCGTCGTCCGCCCGCTCGGCCATGACCTGCAACGTCGCGCGCCGGCCGCTGGTGACGACGACTCGGACCAGACGATAGCCCATCGCCGCGAGCGACGGCTCGATCATCTGCGCGATGGCGTCGGTGTCGACCAAAAATCCGACCTCACCCCCGAACTCACCGTACCAGTTCTTACTCGGCCGAATGTGCCGCAGCTATACAAAAAAAGTGGGCTCTCGGCCCACCTGCGAAGCAGTCCGCCCCGCGGACCTATTGGTTTGCATGATCAATATAGGCTCAATCCGTGGCCTCGCAAGGGCGTTGCCGGGTCGGCTCGCGGCGCGCACGTGCCGGGGCGGAGCCGGTCACCCCGCCCGCGCACAAAGAAACTGGGGTCGGCAACCCCCGGCGGTCGCGCGCCGGCAAGCGGCTTGCCGCGAAAGCCGTCGCCCGGGACCGGACGCCTGCTCGGGCGGCTGAGCTGGCAGCCGCCGGCCGACGTGCCGCGACAGCGGCTCGAGCCGGTCCTCTCAGCGCGCGGCGCTCGGTTCAGGCGCGCGTCTGCGCTCGACGCACGACCGCGAGCCGCCGGTCCTCGGCCGGTGCCGCAGCCGCGCTCGCGGCGATCGGCGACGACCGCTCAACCAGGCGATTCGGCTCAGGCGGCGTCCGATTTCTGGTCCTTGGGCCGGACATACGCGATCGCGGCGTGCTCGCGGCAATAGGGCTTGCCGGGCAGCGGGCGGGCGCCGCAGAAATGGAAATTCGCGTCGTTCGGGTGGCCGTAAGGCCACAGGCAGCTCGGGCCGCTGAATTCGAAGACGTTGCGCCGCGGCGGCGATTTCGGCGCGGGATCGCGTCGGCTCATCGCGCTGCGGTGCAATCGGCCGATCACGGCATTCTTGGTCAGACCGAGGCGACGGCCGATCTCGGCGGTCGGCAGCCCCTCCGCAAACAGCTGATTGAGCCGCTCGACCCGCTCCGGAGTCCAGGTGATTTCCATCGATTCCCCCGTATTCTGTGGATCCCCCGATCCACCCCCACAAAATACGGTATCACCCTTGTGGCGCGATCGCAAACAATATCTATTAGTGGTGCGAGGTTTTGGGAAACGAGCCGGCTACCGGTAAAAAATCGCGAGCCATACCGTCGCCGTAGCCGGGTCGGTCCACTCGACGCGGTGCCGGCGGTGCGGGGCGATGTCGAGCCAATCCCCGGGAACGAGTAGCCGGGGCTCGGTCTCGCCCTCCAAGCGCAGCCGGGCGGCGCCGGCGACGAGCAGCACCCATTCGCCTTCGTCCTGGTCATACCAAGAGCCGGCCGGGCTCGCCTGCCCCAAGGAGACGATGCGCTCGATGCGCAGGCCGGGGCGGGTCAGCAGCGCGTCGACGGCCTCGGCCGCGTTTGCCTCGGGAAGCGGCGAGAGGAGGTTCACGCGCCTGCCCTCGCGACCGCGGGGGGCCCCGCCGCGCGCTCCAGCGCGGCCCGGTCCCAATGCGCCAAACCGGCGGCGGCCTCATAGGTGCTTTGCAGGAACTCCAGCAACGTTTCTTCCGGCGCGCCCGCGTGCCGGACCTCGTCATAAGGCAGGATGAACTCGCCCAGCTCGCGAGCGTAACGGGCGGCGTTCGGGCGGACCGGCGCGTCCTTGAAGCCGGCCGGCTCGGCATAGGCGTAGGAATAGAAGATCGGCTGCTCGAGCCCGGCGCCGCCCGGCCAGAAGCCGCAGCTGCTGACCTCGTGCGAATAGGCTTCGCCGGTGATCCGGTCGGCGACGCCGGGCGAGCCCGGATGCGGCGGCGCGCGGCGGCCGGAAAAGCGCGTGACCGCCAGGTCAAAGCTGCCCCAAAAGAAATGCACCGGGCTCGCCTTGCCGATAAACCGGGCGCGGAACGCGGTGAAGACCCGATCGGCCTGCACCAGGACGCGCCAAAAGCGGTGCGCGTAATCGGGGTCGTAGGCGCCGTGCACGCGGTCGGTCTCGAACGGGATCGGATCGGGGATCTCGACCGGCGTTGTCCAGATCCGGATGTCGAGGCCAAGCGCCTTCAGCCGCTCCATGACCTCACTGTAGAAATCGGCCACGGCAGAGGGGCGCAACGCGAAACCTGCGGTCGCCCCGTCGCTCGTGCCGATCGTCAGGCGGTGACCGATGAAATCGAAATCGATCTGGAAAGTCCGCGCCCGATAAGGGATCGGCGACGTCGTCAACCCGCGGCTGGTCACGTAGAGCGGGACCTGCCACCAGTGGTTGATCAGCGGCGCCTGGGCCAGCCGGATCTTGCCGATCACCTGGGTCCATAGCTGCAAGGTGGCGCAGGTGTCGCGCCAATCCGCCAGCGGCAGGCTCGGCCATTCTTCAGCGCGTGTCATCGCTTTCTCCATCGATCGAAGACGGCGCCGCGGCGAGGACGCCGGCGACAGCGCGCCGCCATCCGGAATAACGTTCCTCGCGCTCGGCTTCGGGCATCTGCGGCGTGAACAGGCGCTCGGGCCGCCATTGCGCGGCCATGGTTTCGGGATCGGGATAGATCCCCCGCGTCAACCCCGCGGCATAGGCGGCACCCCAGGCGGTGGTTTCGACCATGGCCGGCCGCTCGACGTCAGCGGGCAGGATGTCGGCCAGAAACTGCATCGTCCAGTCGCTCGCCGTCATGCCGCCGTCGACGCGCAGTCTCTTGATCGCGATGCCCGCGTCGGCGGCCATTGCCGCGACCAGGTCGCGGGTCTGATAGCCGACCGCTTCGAGCGCGGCCCGGCCGATCTCGGCCGGTCCGCACTCCGCCGTCAGCCCGATCAAGGCACCGCGCGCGTGGGACGACCAGTAGGGCGCGCCGAGCCCGGCAAACCCGGGAACGAGATAGAGCCGCTGCCGCGGGTCGGCGCGCGCGGCGAGGGTCGTAGCCTCAGCCGCCGTCGCGACTATGCCGAGCCGGTCGCGCAGCCACTGCACCGCCGCACCGGCGACAAAGATGCTGCCTTCGAGCGCGTAGGCGGTGCCGCCGTCGAGCCGGTAGGCGATCGTCGTCAGCAGGCGATGGCGCGAACGGGCCGGCTCGCTGCCGATGTTGAGCAGCGCGAAGGCGCCGGTGCCGTAGGTCGATTTGATCATGCCGGGCTGAAAGCAGCCCTGGCCGATCAGCGCCGCCTGCTGGTCGCCGGCCAGCGCGGCGATCGGGATCGCGGCGCCGAGCAGCTCCGGTGCGGTCGTGCCGTAATCGGCGCCGGTGTCGAGCGCCTCGGGCAGGATCGCGCGCGGGATCCGGAATAGGTCGAGGAGATCGTCATCCCACGCGAAACGGCCGATGTCGAACAGCATCGTGCGCGCGGCGTTGGTCGCGTCGGTCGCGTGGCGCCTGCCGCCCGAGAGCCGCCACAGCAGAAAGCTGTCGATCGTGCCAAAGGCGATCGCTCCCGCCTCGGCGCGCCGGCGCAGCCCCGGCACGGCGTCGAGCAGCCAGCGGATCTTGGACGCCGAAAAATAAGGATCGATGACGAGCCCGGTCCGCCGCGCCACGATATCGGCCAAGCCCTCGCGGCGCCAATGCTCGCACAGCTCGGCGGTCCGCCGGTCCTGCCAGACGATCGCGTTGTGCACCGGGCGGCCGGTGGCGCGCTCCCACAGGACCGTGGTCTCGCGCTGATTGGCGATGCCGATCGCGGCGATCGGGCCCTCGGCCGCCGCAACGGCTTCGCGGCAGGTCGAAACCACGCTCCGCCAGATTTCTTCGGGGTCGTGCTCGACCCAGCCGGGCCGCGGATAGAGCTGCGTCAGCTCGAGCTGCGCCGTCCGGCATGCCCGGCCCTGCGCGTCGAACAGCATCGCGCGGGTGCTCGTCGTCCCCTGGTCGATCGCCAGGACATAGGCTGATCCGGTCATCGGCCCGCCTCCGGCGGCAATGCTCGCGGCTCGGTAAGACCTCAGCAACCCGACATCGGCACAGTCTCCGATCACGGGCTGTTGTTCAATACGCTGCTTGGTCGATCCTGCTCCTCGGTCGTATGGTCGCCGCCAATCGCGGCGTCGAGGTCCTCGAGTGAAATTTTCTCGGTTCGTTGCCACCCTGGCCCTTGCCCTTTTCATCGTGTCGGGGGGAGCGGCCGCCCAGGATTCGCCGCAAATTTATCGCGTCGGCCTGCTTTCGGTCGGCGCCGACCCGACCGATCAGAGCCCGTTTGGCGCGGGGCTCATCCGCGGCTTTGCCCGGCAGGGGTTCGTCCTCGGCAAGAACCTCGTATTTGAGCGGCGTGCGGCGCACGGGCAGCTCGACCGCCTGCCGCGGCTCGTCGACGAGCTGGTCGCGAGCAAGGTCGCCGTGATCGTGACCCAAGGCTACCCGACGGCTCTCGCCGCCAAAGAGCACACGACCTTGCCGGTCGTGATGGTCCAGGCCGGCGATCCGGTAGCCGACGGCCTCGTCGCCAGCTTTGCCCGGCCGGGAGGCCACCTCACGGGGCTCTCGGAGGTAGCGGTCGAGCTTTCCGCCAAGCGCCTGGCATTGCTGAAGGAGGCGGTGCCGGGCGTGCACCGGGTGGCGATGCTGTGGAATGCCGAGGATCTCGGCATGTCGCTGCGCTACAAGGCGGCGGAGGCGCAGGCTCGCAGCCTGGGTGTCGAGGTCGAGTCGCTGGGCGTGCGCGCGCCCAACGATTTCGAGACCGCCTTTGCCGCGATGATGCGCCGGCCGCCGGACGCCATCCTGATGGTCAGCGACGTGCTGACGACCTTGAACCGCAAACGGGTGTTCGATTTTGCGGCCGCGCACAAATTGCCGGCGGTCTACGAGTACGACTTCCTGGTGCGCGAGGGCGGCCTGATGTCCTACGGTCCGGATGTGAGCGAGATGTTCGATCGCGCCGCCGGGCTCGCCGTACGCATCCTGAAGGGGGCCGATCCCGCCCAGCTGCCGCTCGAAGAGCCGAGCCGGTTTGTGCTGGCGATCAACCTTGGGACAGCCAAGACGGTTGGTCTGACGATCCCGCCATCCCTGCTCGCGCGTGCCGACGACGTCATGGAGTGACGGGAGCCGCCGTTTCGTGCTCGCTAAACACGGTGTCGCCTTCGAGGCGGCCGGACCCGCGGACAAAGCCGTCCGCCGGCATCGGCGGATGGGGCTGGCGCCCAAGCTGACGCTCGCCTTTATCGGCCTGGTCAGCCTCGTTCTCTTGGTCAACGGCTCGGTCGACATTTGGCTCGGCTACCGCGAAGCCGAAAACGGCGCGATGCGGATCCAGCAGGAAAAGGCTCAGGACGCCGCCCGGCGCATCGAGCGGTTCGTTGTCGAGATCGAACAGCAGATCGGCTGGACCACCCCGCCGCAATGGGATGCGCTGCCGCTTGAGCAGCGCCGCTATGACTTCATCCGGCTGATGCGCGAGGTGCCGGCGATCACCGAATTGACCCAGATCAACGGATCGGGGAGGGAGGAGCTCAAGCTCTCGCGCATCGCGCCCGATGTCGTGTCGAGCGGCGTCGACGATGCCGCCGCGCCGCGCTTTGCCGAGGCGGAGGCAAAGGGCGTCTGGTTCAGCCCGGTCTATTTCCGCAATATGTCCGAACCCTATATGACGATCGCGGTCGCGCATTCCGGTCCTCGGGCCGGCGTGACCGTTGCCGAGGTCAACCTCAAATTCATCTGGGATTTGATTACGGCGATGCAGACCGGACGGACCGGCTATGCCTATGTAGTCGATTCCCGCGGGCGGCTGATCGCCCATCCCGATCTCAGCCTGGTCCTGCGCGAGACCGATCTTTCGCACTTGCCCCAGGTGGCGGCGGCGCTGACCAGCCTGGGTCAGGGCACAAGCGAGAGCGGTGCCCGCACCGCCTCCGGACCCGCGGGCGGCCCGGTGCTGACCGCCTATGCCCCGGTGCCGCGGCTCGGCTGGATCGTGTTTGTCGAGCTGCCGCTGCGCGAGGCGCTGGCGCCGGTCTACGCTTCGCTGTGGCGCATGGCGGCGCTGCTGGCGCTCGGCCTGCTGCTGGCGGCCGGTGCCGGCACATTGCTCGCCCGGCGCATGGTGGTGCCGATCCGCCGCCTGCAGTCGGGCGCCGAGCGGCTGGGCTCGGGCGAGCGCAGCCAGCCGATCCAGATCCATACCGGCGACGAGATCGAGACCCTGGCCGACCGGTTCAACCAGATGGCTGCCAAGGTCCAGGAATTGCACGACACGCTCGAAGCCAAGGTCGAGGCCCGCACCGAGGCGTTGCAGACCCAGGAGCAGGAAGCCAGAGCGGCGCGGCTGACGGCCGAGCAGGCGCTCGCCGACCTGCACCGCGCGCAGGACCGTCTGGTCGAGACGCAAAAGCTCGCCGCACTCGGCCAGCTGACCGCAGGGATCGCCCACGAGATCAAGAACCCGCTCAATTTCGTCAACAACTTCGCCGAGCTGTCCACGGAGCTGGTCGCAGAACTGAGCGGCGTGCTGGCTGCGGGGGACGCCTCGTTGCCCGACCAGGCCCGCGCCGAAATCGACGACCTGACCCGCCTGCTGAACGGCAATCTGGGGAAGATCGTCGAGCACGGCAGGCGCGCCGACAGCATCGTCAAGAACATGCTGCTGCACTCGCGCACCGGGCCCGGCGAGCGTCGACCCTCCGACCTCAACGCCCTGGTCGAAGAGAGCCTGAACCTCGCCTATCATGGCGCCCGCGCCGAACAGCCCGGCTTCAACGTGACCTTGCGTCGGGATCTCGACCCGGCGGTGGGCCAGCTCGACCTCTATCCGCAGGAGCTGACCCGAGTCCTGCTGAACCTGTTCGGGAACGGATTTTACGCGGTCCGCGAACGCGACCGCGGCACCGCGGAGCCCGGCTACCAGCCGACGCTTTGGGTGTCCACCCGGGCCGTGGCCGACCGGGTCGAGATCCGGGTGCGCGACAACGGCGCCGGGATTCCCGAAGCGGCGAGGTCCAAGATCTTCGATCCGTTCTTTACCACCAAGCCGGCCGGCGAGGGCACCGGGCTCGGCCTGTCCTTGAGCTTCGACATCGTCGTCAAGCAGCATGGCGGCACTTTCGGGGTCGAGAGCGAGCCCGGCACATTCACCGAGTTCGTCGTGACCTTGCCGCGCGCGCCGGTCCCGGCGCCGGCCGGCGCAGGAGAGGGAGCATGACCGCGACGATCCTCGTGGTCGACGACGAGCCGGATCTCGAAACCCTGGTCCAGCAGCGGTTCCGGCGCCAGATCCGCGGCGGCGAGCTCGGCTTTCGCTTTGCCCGCGACGGGGTCGAGGCGCTCGATATCCTGGCCGAGCGGGGCATTGTCGACATGGTGCTCAGCGACATCAACATGCCGCGGATGGACGGTCTGACCCTGCTCGAAAAGATCCAGCAGACCGCCGACCCGCTCTCGACCGTGATCGTCTCGGCCTATGGCGACATGGCCAACATCCGCACCGCGATGAATTGCGGGGCGTTCGATTTCGTGACCAAGCCGATCGACTTCGCCGACCTCGAAGCCACGATCAAGAAGACCCTCGCGCATATCGACCGGCTGCGCGAGGCGCGCCGCCGGCAGATGGCGGCCGAACGCGCGCACGCGCTCTTATCGCGCTACTTTTCGCCCAATCTGGCGGAGCGGCTGGCGAGCGACCCCGACACCGTCGATCTCGGGGGGCAGCGGCGCGAGATCACTTCGCTGTTCACCGACATCGCCGAGTTCACCTCGCTGGTCGAGACCCTCGACCTGGAGATCATCGCCCCGCTGTTGAACGACTATCTCGGCCGGATGACCGATATCGTCTTCGCCCATGGCGGGACCGTGGTAAAGCTCGTCGGCGACGCCATGCACGTGCTGTTCGGAGCACCGGCCGATCAGCCCGACCATTCCGAACGCGCCATCGCCTGCGCCGTTGAGCTCGATCTCGCCGCGCAGTCCTTTCGCGAGCGCTGGAGGCAGCGCGGGATCATGCTCGGCGCGACCCGTCTCGGCCTCGATGCCGGCCCGGCGATCGTCGGCAATTTCGGCGGCGGGCGGTATTTCGACTACACCGCCTATGGCGACACGGTGAACACCTCGGCTCGGCTCGAAGCGGCGAACAAGCAGCTCGGCACCCGCATCTGCGTCGGCGAGAACGTGACCAGCCGCGTCGCCGGGTTCAAGGGAAGACCGGTGGGCGAGCTCTTGCTGCGCGGCCGCAAGGAGCCGATCCGCGCGTTCGAGCCGCTGTCGGCCGAGGCCTTCGACGACCCGGCGACCCGCGCCTATCTCGACGCTTTCGCCAAGCTCGAAGCCGGCGATCCGATGGCGATGCCGGCCTTTGCGGCACTGCTCGGCCTGCGCAGCGACGACCATCTCGTCGGATTTCACCTGAGGCGCCTGTTGAGCGGCGCCACCGGCCCGCGCATCGTCCTCGACTGAGCCCGCGGTGCAACCGGGGCCGGGTCAGCGCTCGGTCAGCTTGAGCTCGATGCGGCGGTTGCGGCGATAGGCGTCGGGGGTGATGCCCGGGTCGATCGGCTGCATGTCGGCGAAACCCGCTGCGGCCAGCCGGTCGCCGGGAATTCCGCGGCTGATGGCGTAGCGCACGACCGAGAGCGCGCGCGCGGTCGACAATTCCCAGTTGGACGGAAACTCCGGCGTGTCGATCGGCCGATGGTCGGTGTGGCCGTCCACCAAGAGAACCCAGTTGATGTCCGGCGGGATCTTCGCGGCGATCTCTTTGAGCGTAGTGATCACCGGGTCGAGCGCCTGCTTGGCTTCCTCGGTCAGCTCGGCGCTGCCCGGCGCAAACAGCACTTCCGACTGGAACACAAAGCGGTCGCCGACGATGCGGATCCCCGGCCGGTCTCCCAGGATACCGCGCAGCCGGCCAAAAAACTCGGAGCGATAGCGGGCCAGCTCCTCGACCTTGTTGACGAGAGCGATGTTGAGCTTGTTGCCGAGGTCGACGATCTGGCCCTGTTGCGCCGTGACCTTGGATTGAGACAGGTCGAGCGCCGCCGCGATCCGCGTCAGCTGGTCGCGCAGCGCGGCGATCTGCGCGTTCAGCTGATCGACCTGAGCCATCGCGTTGCGGCTGGTCTCCTTCTCGGCGGCGAGGGCCTGCTCGGACTGATCGGCGCGCCCTCCGAGATCGCGCAGGCGGATGTCGCGGTCGTCGATCGCTTTCTGGGCGAGCGAGGTCTTCTCCGCCGCGGAGGCGAGCTGAGCCTCGAGCTCCTTGGTGCGGTCGCGCAGCGCCTGGGTGTCCGGCCCGTTCTGGCGGGCCAGGGCGGCGACCTTCGCCTCGAGATCGGCGCGCGCCGTCTTGAGCGCCTCGACGTCGCGGCGCAGGCTCTCGATCTGGCGCAGTTGCAGCGCGATCTGGTCCTTGCCGGCGCTGATCACGGTGTCGGCGTCGTGCAATTTCCCGGTCGCCTGGTCGGCGCGCGCGGTCGCCTCGTCGGCCTTGGCGGCGAGCTCTTTTACCCGGGTCGTCAGCTGGTCCCGCTCGGCCTGCGTGCTCTTCAGCTCTGCGCCGAGCTGGGCCGCGCCGAGACGCAGCTCGTCACCGGCGCGGCGCTCGACGGACAGCAGGCTGGCGAGCTCGTCGACCTGCTGCTGCAATTTCTGCAGGGCCTGGTCGCGCCCGGACAATGCCGCCGAAAGGTAGAACTGCCCGGCGGTGAACACCAGCAGGATGAAGATGATCACCATCAGCAGCTGCGCCAGCGCGTCGACAAAGCCCGGCCAGATGTCGATGCTGGAGCGGCGGGCGCTGCGGCGCACGATGGGCATGGCTCGACGGCTCGCCGGTGTTCAGCGCCGGCCCTCTTCGGCCAGCGCGGCGATGGTGCGGGCGAGGATGCGGATCTCGCCGCGCAATTCCTGAACGGTCTGGGCCCGGCCCTGGGCCAAATCTTCGGTCAGGCGCGCGGTATAGGCCTCGATGTTGCGCAGGTGGTTGCGCAGAACGTCGTCCTGTCCGACCGAATTGTCGGCGATGTCGGCGAGGCGCGCCAGAGCCGGCTTCAGCTCCAATTGGTTTTCGGCGAGCCGCAGCATAAGCATCTGGCCCGCCTTCATCTGCTCGGCGAGAACGCCGAGCCGGTCGGTCAGGCTGGTCAGGGTCGAGTTGGCCCCGATGCGGCTCTCCTCGCCGCGGGCCATGATGCGTTGGAGGCTTTCCAGGCTGTCCGCGGTCTGCTCGAGCAACGCCTGGATATAAGCCGGCACCGACGCGTCGCCGCCGTCGCCCAAACCTCCACCGGAGAGCCGGGTGTAGGTCGACAGCCACTCTTCGAGATCGTTGTAGAAGCGGTTCTGCGCCTGGCCGGCCTGAAGATCGAGAAAGCCCAGGACCAGGCTGCCGGCGAGGCCGAACAACGACGAGCTGAACGCGGTCCCCATCCCGGCGAGCGGCGATTCGAGCCCGGATTTGAGGTTGGCGAAGGCGCGGGCGAGATCGTTGCCGCCGACGTTCAACCCGCCGATCACGCCGCCGACCGAGCGCACCGTTTCGAGGAGCCCGTAAAACGTCCCGAGCAGGCCGAGAAAAACCAAGACCCCGATCAGATAGCGCGAGGTCTCGCGGGTTTCGTTGAGCCGCGAGCCGATGCCGTCGAGCAGGGTCTGCAGCGAGTTCGTCGACAAGCTGACGCGCCCGCCCTGGCGCCCGCCCAGCATGCGCGCCATCGGCGCCAGCAGCCGCGGCGGCGGGCGGCGCGCCGCCGGCTCCTCGCCGCCGGCCTCGCGATGGCGAAAGCTCTCGATCCAGTCGATCTCGGGCGCGAGCAGCAGCACCTGGCGAAAGATGTAGACGATGCCGGCCAAGAGGATGCCGAGGATCACGCCGTTGACCCCGGGATTGCCCATGAACGCGACCACCAGCGAATGTCCGAGCGCCACCGCGAGCGCGGCCACCAACACCAGGAACACCGCCATCCGAATGAGGAAGCGGCGCGAGCGGTTCATCCGGGACGACCCGGCGCGCCACCGATCGGGCGCGGGCGCGCAACCCTCACTGTCGGAGACGCCGGCACTCGGCCGAGCTGGGATCAGCTTGCCGGTCGACTATGACGCGCATTTCCGACCCTATCCCCCGAACCCGATCCCGGAGACTATCGTAGGTTTCAGGAACCGCCGTTTGTCGGATCGCGGCAAGCGTAGCGCAGCACGGACCCCGAGACAAGAAATACTCGGTGTGCTGAACCGTCGGCCCTTTACGCAGGATTGCAGCGAGGCGGCCTCAGTCGGCGGCGCGGGCGGTCCGCGCGGCGTCCCGGATCAGCGCCGCCAGCGGCAGATGAAGGTGATCGTTGGCGGCCAACACGTCGCCGCTGGTCATCATCGACTGCCCGCCCGAGAGGTCGCTGACGTAGCCGCCCGCCTCGCGCACCAGCAACAGACCGGCGGCGATGTCCCACGGCGCCAGGCCAAATTCCCAGAACCCGTCGAAACGGCCGGCTGCGACATAGGCGAGATCGAGCGCCGCCGCGCCGATCCGGCGCACCCCGCTGGTCGCCGCCATCACCGCGGCCAGGGTCGCCAGATAGGTCGGCGGCTCGCCCTTCGCGCCGAACGGCATGCCGGTGCCGATCACCGCCTCGCCGAGCCGGCGCCGCGCCGACACCCTGAGCCGGCGATCGTTGACATAGGCGCCGAGACCCTTTTCCGCCGAGTACATCTCGTCGCGCACCGGGTCGTAGACGAGGCCGGCGACGATCTCGCCGTCGCGCTCGAGCGCGATCGAGATCGCAA
Source organism: uncultured Alphaproteobacteria bacterium (assembly GCA_963703855.1). Classification (GTDB taxonomy): domain Bacteria; phylum Pseudomonadota; class Alphaproteobacteria; order ATCC43930; family CGMCC-115725; genus AP-15. The sequence continues at coordinate 68,543 of CAVPFW010000008.1, read as the reverse complement.
AGTGCGGGATGCCGTGCAGAAAGTTGGTGGTGCCGTCGAGCGGGTCGACGACCCAGCGGTGGCGCGGATCCGATCCCGCCTCGGCGCCGCCCTCCTCGAACAGCAGCGAGTAGCCGGGGCGGGCGCGGGTCAGCTCGGTCTTGATGGTGCGCTCGGCCTTGAGATCGGCGGTCGAGACGAACTCGCCGGGGCCCTTGATCGAGACCTGGAGCTGCTCGACCTCGCCGAAATCGCGCAGCAGGCCGCGCGCCGCCTTCAGCGCGGCATTCGCCATGACGTTCAGGACCGGCGAGCGCATGACCATTTCGATCGTCCCCGAGCCCGGCGCTCAGTCCTTGGCCCGTTCGACATAGCTGCCGTCGGCGGTGCTGACGACGATGCGGGTGCCGGCCTCGATATAGGGCGGGATCATGACCCGGCGGCCGTTGTCGAGCTTGCCCGGCTTGTACGAGGACGACGCGGTCTGCCCGCGCACCACCGGATCGGCCTCGACCACCTCCATGACCACGCTCGGCGGCAGCTCAACCGAGAGCGGGGCGCCTTCGTGCAGCATGACGGTGCACACCATTCCGTCGCGCAGAAAATCGGCGGGCTCGCCGATCATCTCGGCCGGGATCGAGATCTGCTCGAAGCTGTCGTTGTCCATGAAATTCGCCTGGCCGTTCTCCATGAACAGGAACTGCATCTCCTTGTCGTCGAGGCGGACGCGCTCGACCGTCTCCTGGGTGCGGAAGCGGTCGTTGAGCTTGGTGCCGCCGCGGAGGTCGCGCATCTCGACCTGGGCAAAGGCGCCGCCCTTGCCGGGCTGGACCAGCTCGCGCTTCAGCACGAGCCACAGCTTGCCCTGGTATTCGAGGACGTTGCCCGGCTTGATGTCGATGGCGTTGATCTTCATGAGAGCGGTTCCGGAGGGCTGGCGGGAGTGCTGCTGCTGTCGAGAAGTTAGCACGGAGCGGCCCAACGGCAAGAAGGAGGGCGGCGCGGATGCGGGAATGGTGGCGGCCGGAGCGCTTTGCGCTGCGCCGAGAACGGCTGGAGCGGCGGGGGCGGATGCTCGGTGCGGTGCGCAGCTTTTTCGCGGCGCAAGGGTTTGTCGAGGTCGATACCCCGGCATTGCAGACGAGCCCCGGGCTCGAACCGCACCTCAGGGCCTTCGCCACCGAACTGCACGACCCGCGCGACGGCCGGATCTCGCGGCGCTACCTCCACACCTCGCCGGAATTTGCGATGAAAAAGCTGCTGGTCGCCGGGATGCCGCGGATCTGGCAGCTCGCGCATGTGTTTCGCGACGGCGAGCGCAGCGCCACTCATCATCCCGAATTCGCGATGCTCGAATGGTATCGCGCCGGGGCCACCTGGCGCGATCTGATCGAGGATTGCGTTGGACTGCTGTGCGCCTGCCAACAAGCGGCGGGGGCGCAGGCGCTCGCCTGGCGCGGGCACCGCGCCGATGCCGGGCATGCCTGGCGCGAGATCCCGGTCGCCCAGGCGTTCCAGGAGCACTGCGGCATCGACCTGTTGGCGACCGCCGCCGACCCGCTGCGCCCCGATGCGGTTCTGCTGGCGGCGCAGGCTCGCGCGATCGGGATCGAGCCGCACCCCGGCGACGATTGGGAAGCGCTTTTCTTCCGTATCTTCCTCGAACGGATCGAACCTCATCTCGGCCTCGGAGCGCCGACGATCCTCTGCGACTACCCGTTGTCGATGGCGGCCCTGGCGCGCCGCAACCCCGCCGACCCGCGGCTGGCCGAGCGCTTCGAGCTCTATGTCTGCGGCCTCGAGCTCGCCAACGGCTTCGGCGAGCTGACCGACGCCGCCGAGCAGCGCGCCCGCTTTCTCGCCGACCAGGCCAGGAAACAGGCGCTTTACGGCGAAACCTACCCGATCGACGAGGATTTCCTCGCCGCCCTCGAATACGGGATGCCGCCCGCGGCCGGGATCGCGCTCGGCTTTGACCGGCTGGTCACGCTGGCGACCGGCGCCGACGACATCGAGGAGGTGCTGTGGGCGCCGGTGCGCTGAAAAAGTATCGTGACCTGATTTACAACGTAAGTACGCTTTGCCCGGACTTGATCCGGGCATCCACGTCTTGTTGCGCCCAGAAAAGAAGACGTGGGTACGTGGGGCCAGCCCGCGCAAGACGAAGGTGAGTTGTCAAAGAGGTAACCGGGACGCCCGGTCTTTGCCGCCACGCTGGAATTTCTCGGGACGGCCTTGCAGCCTCGGCGGGATTGCCGCGCGGCGCTCACAACGGACGTCCCGAGGACTGCCGGGGCGCCGGCATCAGCGGGGTCAGCGCAGTGGGGAACCGCCCGAATCTTCGCTGGGATAGCGCGACGGGTTCGGGGACGAGCCGCCGCGGTCCTGCGGCGGCGATGTCGGGCGCGGGTAATAGGTGCCGTCGCCTCGGCCCGGGAAGGACGGCGAGCCTTGTTCCGGCCCGCGCGGCGTGCCGGTACCGGGCCACGGTGCAGACGGTGACGGATAAGGCTGCCGCGGGTTGGGCGTCGGATAGGGTTGGGTCGGATAGGGTTGGGTCGGATAGGTTGGGTCGGATAGGGCTGGGTTGGGTAAGGCTGGGTCGGATAGGGTTGGGTCGGGTACGGTTGGGTCGGGTACGGTTGTGTCGGATAACGCGGCCGCGGCGGCCGGACGGGGGGCGGCGGCGCCGCGTTCGGGGCAAAGGCATAGCGGTTGCGCCACGCGGTGATCTGGCGCAGTTCCTCGGGGCCGACCCGGCGCTCGGCGACGATGCGGCCTTCGGCCAGGACGACTTGGGTGCCGCCCGGCACCGCTGCCGGCGCGGTCCCGGCGAGCGCCACCTCCCCGGTGACGACGGTCAGCACATCCTGTCCCGGAACGATCTGCAGGTTGAATTGGCTGCGCGGGATCATCGTTTCCGGCCCGTGGCTGACGCAGCTGGTCTCGCTCTCGCCCTCGGCGTAAAGCTGCCCGGTATTGAAGATGACGCGCGTCACGCAGCGCAGATAGTCGCGCAACTCGACGTAGAGGCCCTGCCAGAACCCGGGATCGCTGCGGTCGTAGATTTCGGGGTCGGTGTCGGCGTCGAGCTGGACCGAGCCGCCGCGGTAGAAGTTCAGCCTGGCGCTGCTCGAAGGGCCGGTGACGACCCGGTCGCCGCTGGCGATCGCCATGCCGCTCGCCGCCGGCCGCCCGTTGACCGTGACATAGGGTCCGGCCACGAGCAGCACCGCGATCGGCGCTCCCCTGCGCTCCTGCGCGTCGGCCGCGATCGGGGGCCAGCTCGCGGCGGCCAAAGCGCAGGTCAAGGCGAGGCGCGCCGCAGGGCCGCCGGGCGGGAGCCGACAGCGGCTCATTTCCCGGTTGTCTCCGACGCCTTGATGATCTCGCTGAGCGTCCGGCTCTCGGATATTTCCGCCGAGGCGACCGTGCGCGTCGGAAGCCAGACGATCTTGCGCCGACCCGGATCCCACAGCACGAATTCGCTGTCGGTCTTGTTAAGCAGGTACATTGCGGCGGTCGGCTCGCCCGACGCGGACTGGCCCGCCGTTTGGGCCGGATGCTCGAGCCGGATCGCCACCTGCGGGAATTTGTTGGGCAGCGCCAGCTTGCCGTATTCCAGCGGCAGGTACAGCAGAGAGATTGCGAACACCGCGGCGAACGGCACCGTCAGCAAGGTGCCCCAACGCGAGGCCCGGTACAGGTTCCAGGCGAGCACGAGCAGAACGCCGATCACGACCTGCTGCTCGACGAGGATGAAATAGCGCTCCTGGAGCAGACCCTCCTTGCCGGAGACGATCCACTCGCGGATTGGGCCGCCCGCGGCGCTGCCGCCGGCGGCGGGGTAGAGCACCCCCGACACCGCCAGATCCGGCGGAAACAGCAAGTGCTGGCGCAGCTGGAAGCCGAGCAGAACGAGCAACAGCAGATAGGCCAGCGCCTTCCACGCCTCGCGGTGCCGGGCGTAGCTGCGGAAGGGCTGCTTTGTCGCAAGCCGGCGGCCGCGTTCCCCGAGCAGACGACCACCCAATGAGACGGTCAGCAGCACGAGCACGAGCGGGACATAGGGCCCGTACGAGCCCTGAACCGCATACCAGGCCGATACCCAGGCAAAATTGCCGCCGAGCTGGATGTAGGACGCAGGCTCGTAGCGAAACGCCATCAGATCGAGCCCGAGCATCTGCAGGTTGGCGAGGGTGACCAGATAGCCGCAAGCATAGAAGACGGCCCCGATCCCGGCGACCGAACCCGAGAGCCAGGCGAGCGCCGCGCCCAACGATCGCAGGCCCGCCGCCGGCACCGATGCCGCCGGCGCCTCGGCCGCAGCAGGGGTCGCGGGGCCGTCGTCCGGCGACGAGGCTCGATCGGTCGACGGGGCTCGATCCGTCGACGGGGCTGCGAACGAGATCCGCCGCTCCTGCTCGGCTGCGCTGCGCGTCGAGCCCGTCACCTCGGTTCCAGGCGTCGGGGGCCGGTCCGGGCGCCGGTCTGCACCTGCCACCCTGCGCCGGGTCAACTTCCCGTATAGGCCCGGCCGCAGCGGGCGAAGACCTCGTTGAACGCGGCGACCGCGGCGCGCGGGCCGGCGGGATAGGACCAGATCGCTCCGATAACGGCGAGAAAATCGGCGCCGGCCTCGACCAGCGGGCCGCAATTCTGCTGGGTGATGCCGCCGATCGCACAGCATGGGACGACCGTCGTCTCGCTCCAGTCGCGCAGCACTTCGGGGTCCGCGCGGAATTTGGTGGTGGTCTTGGTCATGCTCGGGAAAAAGGCGCCGAACGCGACGTAGTCGGCGCCGGCCTCGGCCGCGGTGACAGCGCGGTGGCGGCTGTCGCCGCAGGTCACCCCGACGATCCGGTCGGGGCCGAGCAGGCGCCGAGCCGCGGCATAGGGCATATCCTCCTCGCCGACATGGACGCCGTCGCAATCGAGCTCGGCAGCGAGGTCGGGCCGGTCGTTCATGATGAAGGCGACCCCGCGCTGCTGCGCGATCGGCTTTAAGACGGCGGTCGCGCGCCGGATCGCGGCGTCGTCCACGTCCTTGAGCCGCAATTGCAGGCAGGCGACGTCGCCGCCCGCGAGCGCCTGTTCGAGGTCCTTGGCGAACCGGTCGGGATCGAAGCGCCGGCGGCGTGATCAGGTAGAGCCGCGTCGTCGCCGGCGTCTCTTCGACACGTGAGGTGCGAGCCAGCGCCATCCTCCTCCCCCTCCCGTCATTCCCGCGGACGCGGGAACCCAGAGGCCAAGGGATGTTTCGGAAGCCCTGGATTCCCGCTTTCGCGGGAACGACGACTAAGATTCGTGCGTCTAAAAGCCCGTATCGTGTGCTCAATCCTTGCCGAGGTAGATCTTGATGATCTTGTTCAGCATGTCGAGCGCCTGCTCCTTTGGCCGCTGAAAGGTGTTGCGCCCGATGATCGAGCCGTTGGCGCCGCCGTCGCGCACCGCGCGCACCTCGGCGAAGACCCCGTCGAGGTCCTTGGCCTCGCCGCCGGAGAAGACGACGATGCGCCGGCCGTTGAACGCCGACTGCACGACATGGCGGATGCGCGCCGCCGGGGTCGAGATGTCGATATGCTGTTTCTCGTAGACGGCCTTGGCCGCGGCGAGCTCGAGATGCTCGGTCGGCGGCTTGACCTTGATGATGTGGGCGCCGAGCTGGGCCGCGATCTGCGCCGCGTAAGCGCAGATGTCGATCGCGGTCTCGCCCTCGCGCGACAGGCTGCCGCCGCGCGGATAGGACCAGATCACCACGGCAAGCCCGTATGACTTGGCCTCGCACGCCATCTCGGTGATCTCGCGCATCTGCTCGTAGGCGGCGTCGGAGCCGGGATAGATCGTATAGCCGATCGCCGAGCAGCCGAGCCGCAGCGCATCCTTGACATTGCCGGTGGTCGCCTGGGTCGCGTTCTCTTTGAGGCGCGACATGCTGTTGGCGTCGTTGAGCTTGAGGATCAGCGGGACCTGGCCGGCAAAAGTCGAGGCGCCGCCCTCGATAAAGCCGAGCGGCGCGGCATAGGCGGAGAGACCCGCCTCGATTGCCAGCTGATAGTGATAATGCGGGTCATAGGCCGCCGGGTTCGGGGCAAAGCTGCGCGCCGGGCCGTGCTCGACCCCCTGATCGACCGGCAGGATCAAGAGATGGCCGGTGCCGCCGAGCTTACCTTGCATCAGGATGCGGGCGAGGTTCGCCTTGGTGCCGGGATTGTCGCTCTCGTAATTCGCCAGGATCCGCTTGACGGGTTCGGTGAGGGCCATCGACGCATTCCTTCTGCGGCGGGTGATGATCGATGGTATCAGAAGCGGGCGGGGGAGGCGAGGAGATCGGCGATCAAGGTCCGGGGATTGCCGGGCGGCCTTTGCTGGGTCAAGATGCGCCACAGCGAGACGCCGACACTTGCTCTCCTCAAATCAGCAAAATAACCACCTTGGCCTCCCGTTGCAAAGGCAGGAGAAAAGGCAATGCCGGCTCCGACCATCAATGAATCCGTGGTTAGCGGCGTCAGGAAATTTCCGGAATGCGTTGAACTCAAGCGGTGGAACGCCGATCGCTTAAGAAGCGCCTGAAATAAGCCTGGTCGGTTCCGCCGAAAGGGGCGGGGAGGGGTTCAAACGACCGCCCTCGGGCGGCAAAATCGATATGCGTTGTCGTTTGATTGGCCTTGCAAAGATCCGTGTTGCCGGGCGCGTGCTCCAGCGCAACACTCGGACAAAGACCGCGACGGAAGTTTCCCCGGGAGGAATGATGGCATTGCGCGCGCGGCCGTATTGGCGAGGCGCTTTGATCGAGAGTGTCGCGGCAAGGTCTGTCGCAACCCCAATATTCCCCGCCTGCTGACCTCGCATCGCGATGACGACTGCAGCTGTGACCGGCCGCGCGACCGTTGCGGCGGGGACCATCGAGACGCGGCGCTCGTGGATCGTGGCGGTGGCTGCGCTCGGCATTCTCTCGGTTTCTTTCGGGGCGCCGGTCATCACCGTCGTGGCGCTGAAGCCGATCGCGGCCGAGTTCGGCAATGTCCGCTCGGTGCCGGCGCTGGCGGTCTCGCTGGCCTGGCTCGGGTCCGCGCTCGGCGGGATTGGGATGGGCCAGGCCGCGGAGCGCATCGGGGTGCGCTGGACGGTCATGTTCGGGGCCTCGATGATTGCCGTCGGGCTCGTGCTGTCCAGCCTCGGCGGCCGCTTGTCGCTCTACGTCGGCCACGGGCTCTTTATGGGGCTGCTCGGCAACGCCGGGATCAATGCTCCGCTCTATGTCTATGTCGCCCGCTGGTTCGACCGCCGGCGCGGCACCGCGCTGGCGCTGATCGCCAGCGGCCAAGCCGTCGCCGGCACGATTTGGGCGCCGCTGTTCGGCCATGCGATCCAGGCGTTCGGCTGGCGCTCGACGATGCAGCTCGATGCGGGGGTCGTGCTCGTCGTGGTTTTGCCGACCGCCTTCCTGATCTTCGGCGCCGCACCCGAGGCGTCGCGCCCGGGCACGCCCGGCAGCGGACCGGGGCCGCGCGGCTCGGTCCTCGGCCTGCGGCCGCGCACCGCGCTCGGCCTCCTGTGCCTGGCGAGCTTTCTGTGCTGCGTGCCGATGGCGATGCCGCAAGGCCATCTGGTCGCCTATTGCGGCGATCTCGGCATCCCGGTGACCCAGGGTGCGGCGATGCTGTCCGTGCTTTTGGCCTGCGCCTTTATCGGCCGGCAATTCTGGGGGTTCATCGCCGATCGGTTCGGCGGGTTGCACACCGTCCTCGCCGGCTCGGCCTGCCAGGCCGTGGCGATGATCGGATTCCTGCTGACGCAGAGCGAAGCCGGGCTGTTCGCGGTCTCGGCCGCGTTCGGGCTCGGGTTCAGCGGGATCATTCCGGCCTATGTCGTGGCCGTGCGCGAGCTGTTCCCGGCCTCCGAGGCGTCGTGGCGGATCCCGACCGTGCTGCTGTTCAGCGGCTCGGGCATGGCCGCGGGCGGCTGGCTCGCCGGCGCGATCTACGACTGGGCCGGGTTCTATGCCGCGGCCTTTGCCGTCGGGATCCTGTTCAACCTCGCCAACCTGCTGGTCGTCGGCGCGCTGGTGTTTCGCCAGAGCCGCCTGGGGTCGCCGCTGCTCGCGCGAGCGTAGCCCGACGGCTCACGACAGCAGCTCGAGGCAGCGCTCTTCGACGCTTTCCGGCGAGGCGAAGAAATCGATAGCGAGATCGAGCGCCGCTGCCGGGCGCATCGTCTCGAACCGCACGCGGTGCTGGCGGGCGATGTCGGCGAGGCGGCGGGCGACATCCGGGCGGCCGGTGAACAGCACGCATTCGATTTCGGCGCGGATCGCCGCCAGCGCGGCGCCCGCCTGGTCGCCGCAATCGAGGATAGCCGAAAAGCGGGCCTCGGGCACGGTCTCGCGCGCCGCCTCGACGAGCGCCCGGAACCAGCCGGGGCCGGCGTAGCAGCCAGCCTCGGGCGCGCTAAAAAGGATGATCGGGCGACCGGTGCGGGCCGCCGCCTTCAGCGCGCCGATCGCGTGGGCGAGCGAATGGGTGACGATGACCGGTGCGTCCGGACCCGGATTTTCCGCGTCGAGGGTTGAAGAGCCCCTCACCCCGACCCTCTCCCCGCAGGCGGGGCGAGGGTGAGGTCTTTAGTCGACGCTCTTCCGGGATGGCCTTGCAGCGGCATGGTCAGCCCATCCCGCCGACATAGGCGGCGACCTCGACCATGCGGTTCGAAAAGCCCCACTCGTTGTCGTACCACGACAGCACGCGGACAAAGGTCTTGTCGAGGACCTGGGTCTGGGTCACGTCGAACGTAGAACTGTGCAAGTCGTGGTTGAAGTCGACCGAGACGGTCGGCGCCTTGTTGATGCCGACGATGCCGTGCAGCCGGTTCGACTTCGCCGCATCTTCCATCAACGCATTGACCTCGTCGGCCGAAGTCTCGCGCGCGGCGTCGAAGGTGAAGTCGACCAGCGACACGTTGGCGGTCGGCACCCGGATCGCGGTGCCGTCGAGCTTGCCCTTCAAGGCCGGCAGCACCAGCCCAACCGCCTTTGCCGCCCCGGTCGAGGTCGGGATCAGCGACAGTCCTGCGGCGCGCGCTCGGCGCAGATCCGAATGCAAGGTGTCCTGGAGGCTCTGATCGCCGGTATAGGAATGGATCGTCGTCATATAGCCGCGCTCGATGCCGATCCCCTGGTGCAGCACATAGGCAACCGGGGCGAGGCAGTTGGTCGTGCACGACGCGTTCGAGATGATCTCGTGCTCGGGCTTCAGCTCGTCGTGGTTGACGCCCATCACGACGGTCATGTCGGCGCCGTCGGCCGGGGCCGAAATGATGACCCGCCTGGCGCCGGCTTCGAGGTGCTTGGCCGCGGCCTCGCGCCTGGTGAAGATCCCGGTGCATTCGAGCGCCACGTCGACGCCGAGCCGGCGCCAGGGCAACTTCGCCGGGTCGCGCTCGGCGGTGACCGTGATCCTGCCGCGGCCGATGTCCATCCAATCGGCGCCGGTGGTGATCTCGCCCGGAAAGCGGCCGTGGATGCTGTCGTAGCGTAAGAGATGGGCGTTGGTCTCGACCGGCCCGAGATCGTTGATCCCGACGACCTCGATTTCGGTGTGCTTGTGCTCGTAAGCCGCGCGCAGGACCAGACGACCGATGCGCCCGAAACCGTTGATTGCAACCCGCACCGGCATGGCTCGCTCCTCCCAAAGACTTTCGCCAATCTATAGAAGCGCGCGGGCGGCCTGCGCAACCCTTTCGGCGGTAATCCCGAAATGCTGATATAGCGCTTCGCCGGGAGCCGAGGCGCCGTACCCGTGCATCCCGACAAACGCGCCGTGCGGGCCGATCCAGCGGTCCCAGCCGAATTGGACCGCGGCCTCGACCCCGACCCGGGGTGCGGTGCCGAGAACCCGGTCGCGGTATTCTTTCGGTTCGGCCTCGAACAGCCGCCAGCACGGCATCGAGACCACCGCGGCGCGGATTCCGTTGTCGGCCAAGGCGTCGCGCGCGGCCATCGCGATCGACACCTCCGAGCCTGACGCGAGCAAGGTCACCTGGCGGCCGCCCTCGGCCTCCGCCAGGACATAGGCGCCATGCGCCGAGCGGTTCTCGCTCGAGGGCTCGCGGCGCAGCAGTGGCAATGCCTGGCGGGTCAACGCCAGCAGCGAGGGGGCGTCGCGCCGGTGCAGGGCCAAGGCCCAGCACTCGGCGGTCTCGACCGCGTCGGCCGGGCGGTAGACATAGAGCCCGGGGATCGCCCGCAATGCCGCCAGGTGCTCGATCGGCTGATGGGTCGGCCCGTCCTCGCCGAGCCCGATCGAATCGTGGGTCATCACAAAGACGACGCCGAGGTTCGAGAACGCCGACAGCCGGATCGCCGGGCGGCAATAATCGGAGAAGGTCAGAAAGGTCCCGCCATAGGGGATCAGGCCGGCATGCGCGGCAATGCCATTCATCGCCGCCGCCATGCCGTGCTCGCGCACGCCGTAATGGATGTAGCGGCCGGAAAAATCGCCGGGGCGGACCTCCTTCTGGTCCTTGGCCTTGGTGTTGTTCGACGGGGTCAAATCGGCCGAGCCGCCGACCAGCTCGGGCACCACCCGGGTCAACGTGTCGAGCACCGTGCCGGAGGCCTGGCGGGTCGCGATCTTGGCGTCGGCCTTGCGAAACCCGTCGCACAGCTCGGCCACGGCGGCATCGAGACCGGGCGGCAATTCGCGGCGCTGGCGGCGCAGGAACTCGGCGCGCTTGTCGGCCGGCAGCGATTGCAGCAGCGCTTCCCAGGCCCGGCGCACGGATTGGCCGCGCGCGCCCGCGGCACGCCAGGCCGCGCCGATGTCGTCGGGGATCGCAAAGGGCGGAGCTGTCCAGCCGAGCCGCTCGCGCGCGCCGGTAATTTCCGCCGCACCCAAGGCCGCCCCATGCGCGGCGGCGGTGCCGGCCTTGGTCGGGGCGCCAAAGGCGATCACCGTGCGGCAGGCGATCAGGCTCGGCCGGTCGCTCCTGTGCGCGCGCTCGATGGCGGCGGCGATCGCGTCGGTGTCATGGCCGTCGATCCGCTCGGCGGCCCAGCCATGGGCGCGGAAGCGCAGGATCTGATCGTCGGAGACCGCGAGCGCGGTCGGCCCGTCGATCGAGATCGAATTGTCGTCGTAGAACACGATCAGCTTGATTGAGGCGCAGATGACCGGCGAGCGACAGGGCCTCGTGGCTGATCCCCTCCATCAGGCAGCCGTCGCCGCAGAAGACGTAGGTGTAATGATCGACGACGGTCTCGCCGAACTCGGATGCGAGCAGACGCTCGGCCAGCGCCATCCCGACCGAGTTGCCGAGCCCCTGCCCGAGCGGGCCGGTGGTGACCTCGATCCCGCTCGCATGGCCGCGCTCGGGATGGCCGGCGGTGCGGCTGCCGAGCTGCCGGAAACGCTCAAGCTCGGCCATCGTCATGTCCGGATAGCCGAGGAGATGCAAGAGGCCGTAGAGCAGCATCGAGCCGTGCCCGTTCGACAGCACGAAGCGGTCGCGGTCGGGCCAGTCCGGCGCATGCGGGTCGAAACGCAGGTATTTGGTGAACAGCACGGTGGCGATGTCGGCCATGCCCATCGGCATGCCGGGATGCCCGGATTTGGCCTTTTCGACCGCGTCCATGGCGAGCGCGCGCAGCGCATCGGCCATATGGCGGAGCTTCGGGTCGCGCGGCGCGGGGAGGGGCGGGGCAATATCGTTCATATGTTCAAGATAGCGGCTCGCCCGATTAGGGCAAGGGCGGCCAATCCACTGAGCCGCACCGGATCTACAACCGCAGCTTGGGCCGTGCGCACCTGATATCCTGTTTTTTCAGGGATATTATCAGGAGACGCTCACGCTTTGGTTTGAAGAGGCAGGCCCGGCGTGCCTCGGCCGCCGAACCCCTCCGTTTGCAGCCGCGCGCATGAAATCGACCCTGTTGGTGTCGCAAAAGCCAAGCCGCATCCCGGGGGGAGCGCGCGAAAGAATGCCATTCGGGGCGCCTCGCCGATAACCGCGATAGGCTTACCATCCGATTGCGGCTATTCTTCGGGCGCCGTTATGCCGCGGCCAGGTTGGAGCTACCGGTTCGTTGGAGCACAGCAAGCGCAGGGCGGAGAAGCGCAGCGCGTTCCGTCCTCCACCGTCGCCGGTTGGTGCTCTGTGTCTGACCGCTTCATAGCCGGCGCTTTGGCCGGATGGAGACCACTGGCTGCCTTGCTCGCTCGATGCGGCCGATGTCGATTTAACGCGCGAGCGGCTGATACCCCAACGCGAAACCAGATCGGCTTCGCGTCAAAGATACAAGTTAAAGTAGTAATCTGCCATGGCATTTTGGCGACGGGTCGGCTCGCGCACTAGGGGCAGAAAACCATGATTATCGAGAGGCTGAAATCAGGTGTCATCACCGTTGGTGACGGACGCGGCTTCGTCGTCGAGGGTGCGGGCGAGCGCCTCGTCATCACGGCCGCGCACTGCCTGCCGTCCCTCCCGCCGGCCCTGCCCTCTTTCGGGCTCGAGGCGCGCACCTACGGGCCGCTGCTCGCCCGCCGTGGGGAGCAGCCCCGCGCCTGGGCGGTGTGTCGCTTCGTCGATCCGATCGCCGACATCGCGGTGCTCGGTTCGCCCGACAATCCACACGCCGATGATTACAAGGTGTTGATGGAGGCGGCGACGGCACTGTCGTTCGGCGATTCCGTCCGGCGCCCGGTGAATTTCTGGGCACCGGCCCGGTTGTTGTCGCTCGACGGCCGGTGGTTCTCCTGCACCATCCGCCACTTCGGCGGGCCGCTGTGGATCACCCACGCCGCCGAGCGCGTCCACGGCGGGATGTCGGGCTCGCCGATCGTCGCGGAGGCCGGGACGGCGATCGGGGTGGTGTGCACCACCACGTCGCCCAGGGAGGGCGGTCCTAACGCGCGCCTCTCCGACAACCTGCCGGGGTGGCTGCTCCGCGACACCCTCTAGCTAGGTGGCCCGCCCGGCGCTGTTTTCGCGGCTCAATGGCCGGCCTTCACGCTCCCCTGTCAACGCTTGACGAACCGCCTCACCGCCGCCCGCGCATGATTCGGGGGCGATGTGGAATGATATCTCGCTTGCAGCGAGCATAGGGCGGAAAAGCGCAGCGCACTCCGCCTCCACCGTCGCCGGTTGATGCTCTGTGTCTGACCGCTTCATAGCCAGCGGGGGTGTGTCGCTGAACGGCAGCAACCACGCGGAGGCGCCGGCGCGGACACACCGAAAATTACGCAGACGCGACAGAGGCGAAACGGCGGAATGCGCTACGTTTTTCCGCTCTACGCTTGCTATAATGTCAGCCACAGCACGATTTCCCGGCTCACGGAATAATATGGGAAATAGGATTTAGGATATCAAAAATGCAACTAAAGCGTTTTAAGGCGCGTGGGGTTCACGGCTATTTGAATTTTGATATACAGTTCAATGATGATATAACCTTCTTAACCGGCATCAACGGGAGCGGGAAAAACCACTGTCGTACAGTCGGTAATTTCGCTTATTACTCCATCACTTTTTACCCTGACCAATCTTATTTTCGACTTAATGTCAGTCGACGTAGAGAACGACGGCGAAGATGTAACTATTATAGCTGAGAGGCAAGATTTGGTTGTAACGTTGCGTACGACGTCAACTGACACGCTGTACACGCTGCCACTATTTATTCCAGACCCGGATGAGCCTACCTATCAAAGCAGCGAGCGTGAAAGCCAGTTTTATTTAGAACTCACCACCGGACGGACACCGCCGCACCCCGTAATTGGGTTTATTAATTCTCTTCCAACGCCGATGTTCTTGGATCTTGATCGGCGGGCGCGCTCCGCGAGCGAGACGGATCAACGTCGCGCAGGTTGGATTCGTACCACGAGACGAGCGCGCAATATCTTCAATGTCACGTTGACGGAAAGCCTCCTCCACGCAACTGCTCTCGCTGAAGCCCGATATCGGGAGCTAGTGAGCCGTCTTCAGCGAATTGGTGAGGACTCTCGGCGGGAGATGGTACTAAGCCTGCTAACGATGAATCCAGAGGCTTCTTTTGCGCTTAGTGTGCCGACAGTTCAGGATCGGGCGACCATAAGCAACTTGCGGCGCATGATCAACATTCTTCCTAATATTCTTCAAATATCGCGTGAGGAAGTTGATAAGAGAGTCCTACCATTTCTCGATAAATTAGAATCCGTAATTAACCAGCTGCCAATCGACCTAGATGTACAAAGCATCTTCACGCCCTCTCCGCCGTCTGCTCGCTCATCTAACGCGCCCTCTATGGCAATGAATCAAGACCTAATTAATGCACTGATGCTGTGGTCCAGTAATCAAGATAATGTTCGAAAACCTCAACGAACTTATAGCAGCTGTCGAACAATATAACGAGCAACGGGATGTAGAGGCTGCTGGGATAACTCGGTACTTGACTACCCTCAACAGCTTTTTGAATAACAGTGCGAAAACGCTCGCGTTTGACGCTGCCCAAAATCTTGTGTTTACAATACACATTATTCCCGGCGAACGACAGATCAATACACTCTCTTCAGGTGAGGCCCAATTGTTTGTAATATTGACCCATTTATTTTTCAATCCATCTGCCCAACGGGCGAACGTATTCATCATTGACGAACCTGAACTATCACTACACGTACAATGGCAAGAGCTGTTTGTAGAAAGTATATGCGCCGCCAATCCGCAAGTGCAGTATGTCCTGGCGACCCACTCTCCGTCGATCATTCTGGATAAAATCGACAAATGTCGAGATGTTAGAATGGAAGGAAAAGGTACATGATCAAATACTCGTCTAAGGCAGCGAGAGCTTTAGGGCATCTCAAAAACGCATATAACGATGTAGAAATATACGTAGAAGATCGAACGTGCCATCACATGTACGTGCTGCTTTTTCGCAAGATCCTCCCTGAAAATGTTCGTTTGAAGAGTGTAAACCAGCTAGGAGATCGAAAGACGGTTGTGGAGGCGTGTAAAATAGACCAAAAGGATGATGGACGTAAAAAATTATATGTAATAGATGGAGATTTTGATTACTACCATCGGCGTTCGCGTGTACGACTTAAGCATCTTTATCGACTTCGTGCATACTGTGTCGAAAACATTTTAATCCACGAAAGCGCGGCAATAGCTGTTGCGGCGCACGCGGATACGAATACACCGGAAGACGTCGTGGCGACACGTCTAAATTTCAAGCAATGGATATCCGAGGTGACACGAAAGCTAGGATCGTTGTTCGTTGTTTACGCCACGGCAGAAGCATTGAATGCAGGTGTATCAACGGTCTCGTTTGCGGTCCAAAGGCTTGTACAAGGGGGCAGACTGTCCGTTAGCAAGATAAGACAGCGGATGTTGGAGGTGGCGCGAGGTGTATGTAGAAATAAGGGGCTGCGGGCATATCGAACGCAACGACGTGTAATCCAGCAAAATTTGGCAGGGGTCCGACTTACGGCAGAACAAATAATGTCTGGCAAGGATTATCTGTTACCATTGTTACAAAGACGACTGCAGCAAATGTTTCATTATCATGGATCTCTTGATCAGCTGAGAACACATCTTGCCGAAAACTACAATCCGCATGTGGAAGCTTGGCTCCGAAGACGCTTGCTGAATGTTGTGACCGCTGCGTGATTGCGCTGGTCTCGTGAATTTCCATAATCGGCGTTATGCAGCAAACGGCGAGATTTACAGGAGGGCTTCCTGCGATTTAGGTTTGGACATGGAGGAGGACGGAGGGCAGCGCGGCGGCGGTGAGCCTGGCGGCGTGGCGGCGGAGGAGGATAGTTTCGGCCCGGGGGCGTCGATACGCTGCGCCTCGGCATAACAGGGGAGGGCCGGGCACGGCGTTCATCGTTGGCCAAGGCGACTATACGCTTGCCCCCTGATCACAGCCCGAGCTCGCTGTGGGAACCGAGGCGGACGAAATCGAGGCTTGTTTCGTCCGGTTTGCGGTAGATCAGAATGAGGTCAGGCCGGATGTGGCAGTCGCGGTGTTCCTCCCACTCGCCGCCGAGCGGGTGATCGAAATACCGCTGGGGCAACGGCTCGTCTTTTGCCAGCACGGTCACCGCTTCCAGCAGCTCGGCGTCGAGACGTTTGCTGTGGCGTCCGGATTTCTCCCGGTTGTAGTCGCGCCTGAAGCGGCCGGTGTACCTAACAGTCCTCGTTCAGGCTCGCGAGCAATTCCCCCGGCGGGCCGACCGTCGTCAGCTCGCCGCGCTGCTCGGCCTTCATCGCCTCGATGGTCTCGTGATTGGGCACCAGCGGGTCGAACGGCAGCGCCTTTTCCTTGGCGATCCTGACCATCATCAGGCGAAAGGCGTCCGACACGGTGAGGCCCATGGCGCTCAACACGGCAGCGGCCTCGTTCTTGATGCGCTCGTCGATGCGAGCGCGCACGACTGAATTGGCGGTCATGGCTAGTCCCCTGGGCTACAATGTGGCGCAAACCGATTTAAATTCAAGACTGAACGCAAGGGCGGAGGAGGATTGTTTCGGGAGGGTGGCTTCGCTAGGCTGGGCCTCGGCATATCGGGGAAGGGCCTGAGATGGCGATCATCGTTGGCAGCGGCGATTACAAATACGAGATCAAGGAAAATTGGGCGAAACTGCCCGACGGCTGGTCGTTCAAGGAGGTGGCGGCGGTCGGGGTCGACAGCAACGACAACGTTTACGCCTTCGGCCGCGGCGAGCATCCGATCATGGTGTTCGACCGCCAGGGAAATTTCCTGCGCTCGTGGGGCGAGGGCCAGTATCCGCGCGCCCACGGCGTCCATATGGGCCCGGACGATTCGATCTACCTGACCGACGATGGCGGCCATTTCGTGCGCAAATGCTCGCTCGACGGGAAAGTGCTGCTGGAGCTTGGTGTGCCCGGCACGCCGGCGCCCTATCTGAGCGGCGAGCCGTTCAACCGCTGCACCCACACCGCGCTGTCGCCGAAGGGCGAGATCTACGTCTCGGACGGCTACGGCAACGCCCGGGTCCACAAATATTCGCCCGACGGCAAGCTTTTGATGTCCTGGGGCGAGCCCGGCAGCGATCCCGGCCAGTTCAACCTCGTCCACAACATTTGCAGCGACGCCGACGGCTGGGTCTATGTCGCCGACCGCGAGAACCATCGGGTCCAAGTGTTCGACGGCAACGGCAAATACGAGACGCAGTGGAACAATCTGCACCGCCCGTGCGGGCTCTACATGCCCTACGCGCATCACCCGGTCTGCTATATCGGCGAGCTTTCGGTCAACCGCCTCAACGCCAATCTCGGGCCTCGGGTCAGCATCGTCGACAACCACGGCAAGCTGTTGTCGCGGATCGGCGATCCGTTTGCCGGGACGGCGCCGACCTCGTTCATCGGGCCGCACGGCCTGGCGGCCGACTTGCGCGGCGATCTCTATGTCGGCGAGGTGTGCTGGACGTTGTGGCCGGGGCTGTTCCCGGGCCAGCCGCACCCGGCGGGGCTGCGCGCCCTGCAGAAATACGAACGCGTGCATTGAGCTCACGACTGGTATCCCCGTGGCCGGGCTTGACCCGGCCACCCACGCCTTCGGGCGCTCGAAGCAAAGACGTGGATGCGCGGGTCGAGCCCGCGCGCATGGGGGTTTCAAAAATTCTTCGGGCTGCGAAGGAGAAAACATGGCGACCATCGTCGGGACCGGCGACTACAAATATCGGATCATCGAGGACTGGGCGAAATTGCCCGAGCGCTGGTCGTTCAAGGAGGTGGGCGCGGTCGGCGTCGACGCCAAGGACAACGTCTATGTCTTCAACCGCGGCGACCATCCGGTCATGGTGTTCGACCGCGACGGCAAGTTCCTGCGGTCGTGGGGCGAGGGCCAGTATCCGCGGGCGCACGGGGTCCATATGGGGCCGGACGATTCGATCTACCTGACCGACGATGGCGGCCATTTCGTGCGCAAATGCTCGCTCGACGGCAAGGTCTTGCTCGAAATCGGCGTGCCCGGCAAGCCCGCGCCCTATATGAGCGGCGAGCCGTTCCACCGCTGCACCCACACCGCGCTGTCGCCGAAGGGCGAGATCTACGTCTCCGACGGCTACGGCAATGCCAAAGTCCACAAATATTCGCCGGACGGCAAATTGCTGATGTCGTGGGGTGGCCCCGGCACCAACCCCGGCGAATTCAACATCGTCCACAACATCTGCACCGACGCCGATGGCTGGGTCTATGTCGCCGACCGCGAGAACCACCGGGTGCAGGTGTTCGACGGCAACGGCAAGTACGAGGCGCAGTGGAACAATCTGCACCGCCCGTGCGGGCTCTATATGGACTACACCCGTCATCCGGTCGCCTATATCGGCGAACTCGGGCCGGTGCAGCCGGTCAACCGCAACAGCCCGAACCTCGGCCCCCGGGTCAGCATCGTCGACAACCAGGGCAAGCTGTTGTCGCGGTTCGGCGACATGCACGCCGGAACGGCGCCGACCGCATTTCTCGGGCCGCACGGCCTTACCGTCGACAGCCGCGGCGACCTCTATGTCGGCGAGGTGTCGTGGACCCAATGGCCGCAGTTCTTTCCGGACAAGCCGCGGCCCGACTACATCCGCTCACTGCAGAAATACGAGCGCGTGCGCTGAGCGGCGGGGCAACGGGCGCGCGGGGCCGGCCGGGTGAGCCGGCTCGACGAGGCGCTGACGCGGCTGGAGCGGGCGGTGGCCCGGCTCGAGGCGGCTTGCGGCAGGGGCAGTGGGGTCGAGGCCGAACGCCGCGCGGCCGAGACCGAGGCGGAAACCCGGCGGCTGCGCGCCGCAACCGGCGAGATCGCCGCCCGGGTCGACGGCGCGCTCGCCCGGGTCGGCCGGGCGCTTGGGGGAGAGTGCTGAGATGAGCCAGGTCGGGGTGACGGTCAACGGCCGCCCGTACAAGATCACCTGCGACGACGGGCAGGAGCCGCGCATCCGCCGTCTCGCCCAATATGTCGATGCCCGTGTCGGCGAATTCGCCAAGAGCGTCGGGCAGGTCGGCGACGCTCGCCTGCTGCTGCTCGCTGCCCTCATCATCACCGACGAACTGTCCGACGCCAACGAGGCGCTCCAGCAGGAGAGGAGCCGCACCCGCGCGGCCGAAACCGAGGCCGCCGAAGCCGTCGATGCCGCCGCCGGCGGGGTTCACGGCATCGCCCAGCGGATCGAGGCCCTTGCGGCGCGGCTGGAGAGCCCCTAGCTTTGCCGCTGCGGGGTGGGGCTGCGCGGCGCGTCAGGCCGCATGTTACCCCGGGGCCGATACCTACCTCATGGGGGCTATCCCTGTCGGAGTCGTGGCTTCGGCACATGGCGCCCACCTGCTAAGGCGGGCCACGGTGGGATTGCGCGCCAACGGCCGAGGCGGCTCCACCCCGCAGCCGTGATCCTGGGAACTCGATCTGAAATGCGGTCGGGAATATAAACGCGCTAACCGTCGCCCCCGCGAAAGCGGGGGTCCAGAGCTTGCCCCTGGCTCGAACAGGGGGGCGACCTCGCCTCGCTTGCCCTGGGTTCCCGCTTTCGCGGGAATGACGATTGATAATCGAGCTTCGCAATTCTCCGCTGACTCAACCGCCAGCGGCACCATCGGGGAACCGAGCGGGCAGTGCAATCGTGAACATCCTGTTTTGCGGCGATGTGATGGGGCGGCCGGGGCGCGAGGCGGTCAGGAAATACGTGCCGGGGCTGCGCCGCGATCTCGCGCTCGACCTGGTCGTGGTCAATGCCGAGAACGCCGCTCATGGGTCCGGTCTGACCGAGCGGCTGTGCGGCGAGCTCTACGAGTGCGGCGTCGACGTCCTGACCACCGGCAACCACGTCTGGGACCAGCGCGAGCTGATCGCCTATATCGACCGCGACCCTTGCGTATTGCGGCCGGCGAATTTCCCGGCGGGCACGCCGGGCGCTGGATGGCGGCTCCATCCGCTGGCGGACGGGCGCAAGGCGCTGGTCGTCAACCTGATGGGCCGGCTGTTCATGGATGCGCTCGACGACCCGTTCGCCCGGCTCCAGGCGATCCTCGCCGATCATCCGCTCGGCGCCGGCGTCGCCGCGACCCTCGTCGATATTCACGCCGAGGCGTCGAGCGAGAAGATGGCGCTCGGCCATTTCGCCGACGGCCGGGTCTCGGCCGTGTTCGGCTCGCACTCGCACATCCCGACCGCCGACGCGCAGATCCTGCCCGGCGGTACTGCCTATCAGACCGATGCCGGGATGTGCGGCGATTATGATTCGGTGATCGGGCTGCAAAAGGCGCCGGCGGTGCGCCGCTTTGTCACCAAGATGCCGGGCGAGCGCCCGCAGGTTGCCGAGGGCGAGGGCACCTTGTGCGGGATTCTGCTCGAGACCGACGCCGACAGCGGGCTCGCGCGCCGGGTCGAGCCGGTGCAAATCGGCGGCCGTCTGGCCTCCCACTTGCCGCGCCGCTAGGGGCGATTTTCACTTTTGGGCGGCCGAGCGAGCCGTTTGCAACGCTGCTCGTGACCGCCGCCAGATGCCCCAATCCTGCCATATTGGGTTGTTAGCCCGGTTCGCAGCCCCCTATGATCAGTTCGGACCCGAGGCCGACGGGGAGCCGCGCGGAGATCGATGGCTGGTCATTCGCAATTCAAGAACATCATGTACCGGAAGGGCGCGCAGGACAAAAAGCGCGCCAAGGTCTTTACCAAGATCATCCGGGAATTGACCACCGCGGCCCGCACCGGGCTGCCCGACCCGGCGGCGAACCCGCGGTTGCGCGCAGCGGTGCTGGCCGCCCGCCAGGCCAACATGCCGAAAGACACGGTCGACCGCGCGATCCGGCGCGGCGCCGGCGGCGAGGCCGACGCGGCCTTCGACGAGGTCCGTTACGAAGGCTACGGCCCGGGCGGGATTGCGGTCATCGTCGAGGCGCTGACCGACAACCGCAACCGTACCGCGAGCGAAGTGCGCGCCGCCTTCACCAAGGCCGGGGGTGCCCTCGGCGAGACCAACAGCGTCGGCTTCCTGTTCGACCGCGTCGGCGAGATCGTCTATCCGGCGGCGGCGGCCGGCGCCGACGACATGTTCGAGACGGTCACCGAGGCCGGCGCCGAAAATGTCGCGAGCGATGCCGAGCAGCATCTGGTGAGCACCGCGGCAGACGATCTCAATGCCGTGCGCGACGCCCTCGAGCAGCGCTTCGGCCCGGCCGCCTCCGCCCGGCTGGTGTGGCGCCCGAAGACCGCGGCGCCGATCGACGAGGACACCGCGATCGCGCTTTTCAAGCTGCTCGAGGCGCTCGAGGACAGCGACGATGTCCAGAACGTCTACGCCAATTTCGAAGTGGCCGAGGACGTGATGACCCGGCTCGGCGCCTGACGATGACCGAACGAGCTGGGCCGCCGACTTTTTGTTCCCTCTCCCCCCGCCGGCCGGGGGGAGAGGGAAGGGTGAGGGGGGCCAACCGGGGTAGGTTTGGCGACAACCACCTCACCCTCCCATCGCGCAGCGATGGGCCCCTCCCTCTCCCCCCAATGGGCGGAGAGGGGCTCTAGGCGATGCGTGTTCTGGGGCTCGATCCCGGGCTGCGGCATACCGGCTGGGGAATTATCGATGTCGATGGCGGCCGCCTGTCGCATGTCGCCGACGGGGTGGCGCATGCCGCGACCGATCAGCCCTTGGCGATGCGGCTCGTTTCGCTGTTCCGCCAGATCGGTGCCGTGCTGGAGCGCTTTCACCCGGACGAGGCGGCGGTCGAAGAGAGCTTCGTCAACCGCAACGCAGCCTCGACCCTGAAGCTCGGCGTCGCCCGCGGCGTCGTGCTGCTGGCGCCGGCCGAGCGCGGCCTGCCGGTCGCCGAATACTCGGCCAATCTGATCAAAAAGGCGGTGGTCGGCGCCGGCCACGCCGAAAAGTCCCAGGTGCAGCTGATGGTCCGGCGGATGCTGCCTGGCTGCGCGATCGGCGAGGCCGATGCCGCCGATGCGCTGGCGGTCGCCATCTGCCACGCGCATATCGCGCTGACGCGCCGTGCCTGGGAAGGGTCGCGATGATCGCCAAGCTCACCGGGATCGTCAACTCCGTCGGTGAGGACGGCGCCGTCATCGACGTAGGCGGGGTCGGCTATCTGGCATTCTGCTCGACCCGCACGATCGGTCGTCTGCTGCCGGCCGGGTCGCCCGCGCGGCTCCTGATCGAAACCCATGTGCGCGAGGATCATATTCACCTTTACGGCTTTATCGACCTCGCCGAACGCGACTGGTTCCGGCTGTTGACGACGGTGCAGGGCGTGGGCGCGCGGCTCGCCCTCTCGATCCTGTCGGCGGTGGCGCCCGAGGACCTCAGCCTCGCGATTTTCGCCCAGGACCGCGCGGTGTTGGCGCGTGCCGATGGGGTCGGCCCCAGGCTCGCCGCGCGCATCGTCAACGAGCTCAAGGACAAGATCGGCGGCCTCTCCCCCGCGCCATCTCTGTCCGCCGGCTCGGCATCCGCCGCTGCCGATAGCGGCCCGGCCGCCGACGCCGTCTCGGCGCTGGTCAACCTCGAATGGGGCCGGGCCGAAGCTTTCGCCGCTGTGGCGATGGCGATGAACCAACTCGGCAATGGTGCCGGCGTCGATGCGCTGATCCGCGCGGCGCTGCAGGAGCGCGCCTCGTGAGTGGCACCGGCTCGCGGGTCATCGATCCCGAACGCGCCGAGCATGATGCCGCCGAGGGTTCGCTGCGGCCTCTGACATTGGCCGAGTTCGTCGGCCAGCGGCAATTGCGCGACAATCTGGGCATCTTTATCGAGGCCGCCAGGGCGCGCGGCGAGGCGCTCGACCACGTGCTGCTGTTTGGTCCGCCGGGTCTCGGCAAGACCACCTTGGCTCAGATCGTCGCGCGCGAGATGGGGGTCGGCTTTCGCACCACCTCGGGCCCGGTCATCCAGCGGGCCGGCGATCTCGCCGCGCTATTGACGAATCTGCAGCCGCGCGACGTGCTGTTCATCGACGAGATCCATCGGCTGACCCCCTCGGTCGAGGAAATTCTCTATCCGGCGATGGAGGATTTTCACCTCGATCTGATCATCGGCGAGGGGCCGGGCGCACATTCCATCCGCTACCCGCTGCCGCCCTTCACCCTGGTCGGCGCGACCACCCGGTCGGGGCTGATCACCCGGCCGCTGCGCGAGCGCTTCGGCATTCCGCTGCGGCTCTTGTTCTACGAACCGGCCGAACTCGCGCTGATCGTCGGCCGCGGCGCCCGGGTGCTGGCCTTCGATCTGCGCCCGGACGGTGCCGCGGAGGTGGCACGGCGCGCGCGCGGCACCCCGCGGGTGGCGATGCGGCTGTTGCGCCGGATTCGCGACTTCGCCGCGGTCGAGGGTCTGGCGACGGTCGACGCCGCGGCGGCCGACGCAGCGCTGCTGCGCCTCGAAGTCGACGGGCGCGGGCTCGACGGCATGGACCGGCGCTACCTGCGCTGCATCGCCGAGAGTTATGGCGGCGGGCCGGTCGGGGTCGAAACCATGGCCGCGGCCCTCGGCGACGAGCGCGACGTGGTCGAGGAGGTCGTCGAGCCCTACCTGATCCAGGAAGGCTTTGTGCAGCGCACGCCGCGCGGCCGCATGCTGACCCGGCTCGCCTTTCGCCACCTCGACCTGCCGATGCCGGCGGCATTGCCGGCCCAGCTCGATCTGCTGGCGCGCCTGCCGCTTGCCGGCGCGGCCGAGGAGCCGCCGTGATGCCGATGCCGATGCCGATGCCGATCATCGTCAAAAAGACGCCATAAAAGGGACAAAGGATGCCCCCTTCTGCCGTCGACACCCTGCCGCTCGCCGGCGCGGTTCCTCACGACCTGTCGATCACCGCGTTGTTTCTGCAATCGGACGCCATTGTCAAAATCGTCATGCTGATATTGTTGCTGGCATCGTTCTGGTCGTGGGCGGTCATCTTCGACAAGGTGATCCGGCTGCGCCGCCTGCGCCACGCAGCGGCGAATTTCGAGGAGAGCTTCTGGTCGGGCGGCTCGCTCGACGACCTCTACGAGCGCGTCGGCCAGCGCCCGCCCGACCCGATGACCGCGGTGTTTTCGGCGGCGATGCGCGAGTGGCGGCGCAGCGCCGCCAAGGGCCTGCTCGGCACCGCGATCATGCGGGCGAGCCTGCAGCAGCGCATCGAGCGGGTCATGAACGTGACCGTCGGCCGCGAGATGGAACGGGTCGAGCGGTTCATGGCGTTCCTCGCGACGGTCGGCTCGACGGCGCCGTTCGTCGGGCTGTTCGGCACCGTCTGGGGCATCATGGACAGCTTTCAATCGATCGCCGCCTCCAAGAACACCAGCCTCGCGGTGGTGGCGCCCGGCATCGCCGAATTACTGTTCGCCACCGCGCTGGGGCTCGTCGCCGCGATCCCGGCGGTGGTCGCCTACAACAAGCTCGCAACCGATTTCGGGCGCTATGCCGGGCGGCTCGAAGCATTTTCCTCCGAGTTCAGCGCGATCCTGTCGCGCCAGCTCGACGAGAGGCCGTGAGCCGTGGCGGCATCCAGCCTCGGCGGCAACGGCCGCACCACCCCCGCACGCTATCGGCCGATGTCGGAGATCAACGTGACGCCGCTGGTCGACGTCATGCTGGTGCTGCTCGTCGTCTTCATGGTCGCGGCCCCGCTGCTGACCGTGGGCGTGCCGGTCGATCTGCCGCAGACCCAGGCGCCGCCGATCACCGAGCCCAAGGAGCCGCTCGTCATCACCGTCAATAGCGAAGGCAAGATCTTTATCCAGGATGCCGAGGTGCCGACCGAAACCCTGGTGCCGCGCCTGCAGGCGATCACCGGGGCCAACCCCGACGCGCTGGTCTATGTGAGAGCCGACAAGACGATCGATTACGGTCGCGTGCTCGAGGTCATGAGCCTGATCAGCGCCGCCGGCTTTCGCAAGGTTTCGCTGATCGCGCAGTCGCCGAAAGGGGTTGCCGCCGCGGCGCCCGCGGCACCCGTCGCGCGCCCGGCGCGGACGGCGAAGCACTGAGAGCCCCCGCCCGGTCGCCCAACCATGAGCCTGGCCGTCGCCGCCCCGGTCCTGCCGCCGGACCCCGCCCTCGCCGAGGCGATGCCCGACAGCGTCGGTCGGCGCGGCCTCGCCTTGTCGGGGGTGCTGCACCTCGTTCTCGGCAGCCTGTTCATCTTCGGTCTGCCGACCCTGTTTCATCCGCCGGCGCCGCAGGACATGCCGATCGCCGTCGAGCTGGTGACGATGGGGCCGGAAACCCGCGCGACCCATCCCAATCCCGACATGCCGCAGCGCGAGGCCAAGCCCGACCTGCCGATCCCGGCGCCGCCGGCGCCGAAGCCGGAGCCGGAGGCGGCGCCGCCCGAGCCGGCGCCGCCGCCTTCGGCCGCCGCGGCACCCCCGGCGCCGCCCGAGCCGCCCCAGCCGCCGGAGGCGAAACCCGCGCAGCTGCCGCCCCCGCCGCCGCTGCCGGAGCCCAAGCCGGCACCGCCGCCGCCCCCGCCAAAGCCGGTCGAAAACCTCGACCCGCCAAAGCCGACGCCCGATCGGCCGCAGCAGATGGCGCGCAACGAGGCACGGGCCGAGGCCAGGAAGTACGATCCCGGGCAGTTCGATGCGCTGTTGAAAAACCTGTCGGCGCAGGACGCCGCACCGTCGCCCGACGCGCCGCCGCGCAAAACGCGGGTAGCCGCGGGTGCCGCATCCTCGCAGCCGCGGGCACCCTTGGGCAGCCAACTGAGCGCGAGCGAGGTCGACATGATCCGCGAGCAGATCTCGCGCTGCTGGAACATTCCGGCGGGCGCCCGCGACGCCAAGGATCTGGTGGTCGAGATCCGCGTCGCCGTCGAGCCCGACGGCACGGTCCGGCAGGCGACGATCGTCGATCAGGCCCGGCTCGCCGACCCGTTCTTCCGCGCCGCCGCCGAGAGCGCCCGGCGCGCTTTTTTCAACCCGGAGTGCCGGCCGCTTCGCTTGCCCCCCGACAAATACGAGATCTGGAAAGACATGGTCGTCGATTTCAGCCCAAAGGACCTGTTATGAGCAGACGGCGCCTCGTCCTCCCCGGCGCGCTTGCCGCCTTGCTGGCGATCCTGGCCTGGCCCGGCGCGCCGGCGCGCGCCGAATTGCGGATCGACATCACCCGCGGCCAGAGCCAGCCGATGCCGATCGCGATCCCTCCCTTTGCCGGCGCCGGCGGCGACGAAGCCCAGGCCGGGAGCCGGATCGCCGGCGTCGTATCGGCCGATCTCGAACGTTCGGGCCTGTTCCGTCCGCTCGATCCGCGCAGCTTTATCCAGAATGTGTCGGCGACCGACGGCGCCGCGCCGCGGTTCGGCGACTGGCGCCAGATCAATGCCCAGGCATTGGTGACGGGAACGGTCCAAACTCAAGGCGACGGGCGCCTCGGGGTCCAGTTCCGGCTGTGGGACGTCGATGCCGAGCAGCAGCTGACCGGCTTCGGCTACACCACGACCCGGCAGAATTGGCGCCGCATCGCCCACATCATCGCCGACGAGATCTACAAGCGCATCACCGGCGAGGATGGGTATTTCGACACCCGCATCGTCTATGTCGCCGAATCGGGCCCTGCGCTGAACCGGGTCAAGCGCCTCGCCATCATGGATCAGGACGGCGCCGACAACCGCTATCTGACCGACGGGCGGGCATTGGTGCTGACCCCGCGATTCTCGCCGACGGCGCAGGAGATCACCTATCTCGCCTTTAGCGGCAGGACCCCGCGCGTCTACCTGCTCAATATCGACACCGGGCAGCAGGAGGTGATCGGCGACTTTCCCGGCATGACCTTTGCGCCGCGGTTTTCACCCGACGGCAACCGGGTCGTGCTGAGCCGGGCGATCAACGGCGCCAGCAACATCTATGCCTTCGACCTGCGCACCCACAGCGCGAGGCGGCTGACCGACAGCCAGGCGATCGACACCTCGCCGTGCTACTCGCCGGACGGTAGCCAGATCGTCTTCAACTCCGATCGCGGCGGCTCGCAGCAGCTCTACGTCATGAGCGCCGACGGCGGCGGCGTGCGGCGCATCAGCTTTGGCGCGGGCAAATACGGCACTCCGGTATGGTCGCCGCGCGGCGACCTGATCGCCTTCACCAAGATCGGCGGCTCGTTCTCGATCGGGGTGATGCGGCCGGACGGCTCGGGCGAGCGGCTGTTGGCGCAGGGTTTCCTAGTCGAAGGGCCGACCTGGGCGCCGAATGGCCGGGTGCTGATGTATTTCAGCCAGGGGCCGTCGGATTCGCGCGGCAACGGCGGCGCGCCGCACCTGCAGACGATCGACTTGACCGGATACAATCAACGCGACGTGCCGACGCCGGGGGCCGCGTCCGATCCGGCCTGGTCTCCCTTGCTGCGCTGAGCAGCTCCACGATATCGTGCAACGCCGGCTCCAGGGGGTTCAACAGCATGCATACCAAAATCAGCGGCCTGATGGCAGGCCTGGCGGGGGCGTTGCTGCTGCTCGCCGCCTGCAGCAGCACGCCCGAAACGCCGCCGCCCGGAGCGGGCGGACCCGGCGGTCCCGGCGGCCCGCCCGGCGGCATCAGCCCGGGGGCGGCGGTCCCGGGCTCGCAGCAGGATCTGGCGCAGACCGCCGGCGACCGCGTCTATTTCGAGTTCGATCGGTCGGACATCAGCGCCGAAGCCCAGCAGATCCTGCAGCGGCAGGCCAGCTGGCTGCAGCATTTTCCGAATGTCACCGTGACGGTCGAAGGCCACTGCGACGAGCGCGGCACGCGCGAGTACAACCTCGCTCTCGGCGAGCGCCGCGCCGCTGCGGTCAAGAATGTGCTGGTCGCCGCGGGTATTCCGGCCTCGCGCGTCTCGACCACCAGCTACGGCAAGGAGCGCCCGATCGTCCCCGGCTCGAACGAGGAGGCCTGGGCCCAGAACCGCGTCGCCGTCACCACCGTCAATTGAGCGTGTCGTCTGAGCGTGGCGTCCAATTGAAGCATGCCCTCAAAGGCCGGCCTGTCCCGGATATCTGTGCCTGCTTTCGTCCGATCGGGGGTTTCGGGCGTGCGGCTAGCCGGATCGCGGCCCGGCGTCCGCCTCGAGCCCGATCCCGCTGTTTTCGGCCGGCGCCGAGCGGCCAGCCTGGCTCAACCGTGCCGCGAGCGGGGGGCGCCCTTTTTTTGCCCAAAACCGGTCCTACCAACCCGCATTCCGATGGTCCGCGTCGCCCGCGCCGGCGCGTCGAGCCGCTCCCCCGGTCGCCGCGCGCATTCCATGAGGCTCCGCCGATGATCCGGCGCTCGATCCTGCCGTCCATACGTCCGACCCTGCTGCTGGCCCTGCTGGTGGTGATGGCGGTCCCGGCGGCGCGGGCGCAGGATGCCGCGACGCAGGAGCGGCTCGAACGCGTGGAGCGGGATCTGAGCATGCTGCAGCGGCAGGTTTATCGCGGCGCCGGCGGCGACGCGCCGGCTGTGGGCGGCAACGCCGCCGTCGACGCGCAGGTCCGGATGGACCGGCTCGAGGAGCAGATGCGCGACCTGACCGGCCGGGTCGAGAACGAGACCAACGCGGTCGAGCAGCTGCGTCAGCGCCTGGAGCAGATCAACAGCGACATCGACGTGCGGCTCGGCCAGGGCGCGGGGCAAGCTCAGGGGCCAGCCCAGCCGCAACCCCAGGGACAAGCATCCGGATCGGCGGCGCCTCCGCCGCTGCCGCGGCGCCGGCCCGGCGGCCCGGCGATGGCGGTGGGCGAGCCGCCCCCGGTGACCGACGCGCCGGCGGCGATGCCCTATGGCCGCCCCGGCCCGCCCGGTGTTCCGCCGCCGCCGGATCAGGCGGCGAGCCTCGGCACCTTGACCCCGCCCGGCACACCGCTGGGGGCGTCGCCGGCGGGCCCGCCCGACTACCCGCCCGGCCGGCCCTACCCCGGGCCGACCGACTTGACCCCGCAGACGGCGAGCGCCGGAAGCGGCGGCAGCTTGCGCCCGCCGGCCGACGGGACATTGCCTGCCGGCTCGGCCTCGGCGCAATACAATGCGGCCTTCGGCTTGCTGCGGCGGGCGGACTACCCGGCGGCAGAGGGCGCGCTGCGTAGCTTTGTCCAGCAGCACCCCGACAACCCGCTCGCGGGCAATGCCGAGTATTGGCTGGGCGAAAGCTTCTACGCCCGCGGCAAGTATACCGAGGCGGCGGCCGCTTTTGCCGAGGAGTATAAACGCTATCCGAAGGGGCCGAAGGCGCCCGACGGTCTGCTGAAGCTCGGGATGTCGCTGGCCCGCGCCGACCAGAAGCACAATGCCTGCATCGCCCTGATGCAGCTCGACCACGATTTCCCGCACCCGGGCAGCGCCGTCAGGGAGCGCGCGACGCAGGAGAAGAAGCGGCTCGGGTGCTGAGCTCGGGGGTCTCGGCGCGGCCTCTCGACGTCGCCGAATTCGGCGACCGGCTCGGCCGGCTCGCCTGCTTCGAAACCGCTCCCTTCCTCGCCGTCGCGGTTTCGGGCGGCCCCGACAGCCTGGCGCTGGCCATCGTTGCCGACCGCTGGGCCCGCCTGCGCGGCGGCGCGATCTGCGCGCTAACCGTCGACCACGGGCTGCGGCCGGAGAGCGGGGCCGAGGCCCGTCGGCTGGGCGGCTGGCTGACGGCCCGGGCGATCCGCCACGAGATCCTCGACTGGAGCGGCGCCAAGCCGGCAAGCGGGATCCAGCAAGCCGCCCGCGCCGCGCGCTACCGGCTGCTCGCCCGATGGTGCCGCGCGCACGGCTGCCTGCATCTGCTGACCGCCCATCACCGCGACGATCAGGCCGAGACCCATCTGATCCGCCGCGCCGCGCACAGCGGCGCCGACGGCCTCGCCGGGATGTCGGCGATCCGCGAGCTCGAAAGCTGCCGGATCCTGCGGCCGCTGCTCGCCATCGGCAAAGCCCGCCTGATCGCGACCCTGGAGGTCGAGCGCCAGCAATTCATCACCGATCCGAGCAACCGCGACTACGCTTTTGCGCGCGGGCGGCTGCGCGCCGGCGAGGGCGGCGGGGCGCCTGACGAGGTCGACGCGCTGCTCGACGCGGTCAGCGCCCTGGGGCGCGAGCGGGCCGCCCGCGAACGCGCCGCAGACGCCGTTCTCGCCCGCGCCGCGACACTGCATCCCGCCGGGTTCGCGTGCATCGACCCGTGCGTGCTGCTGGCGGCGGCGCCCGAGATCGGGGAGCGCGCGATCGCCGCGGCCGTGGCCGCGCTCGGCGGCGGCCGCTACCCGCCGCGCCGCCGCCGGACCGCCCGGCTGCTTCGCGTGCTGGCCGGCGATGCGCATGGCAGTCATACCTTGGGCGGCTGCCGTTTTATCGCGTGGCGGGGGCGGATCCTGGTCCTGCGCGAGCTCGCCGCGGCGGCCGAGCCGGTCGAGGTCGCGCCGGGGGCGAGCCTCGTCTGGGATCGAAGATTCGCGGTCACATCGCCGTCCGGCGCGGCCCGTCCGGCGACCCTCGGCTATCTCGGCCGCGCCGGGGCCGCCGAGCTCGGGCGCCGGGCGCCGGCGCTGCTGCGGCGCGCCGGGCTGCCGCCCCTGATTCAGCCGATTTTGCCGGCGCTGCGGGACGAGGAGGGCATCGCCGCTGTTCCCCATCTCGGGTACCGTCGCGAAGGAGTGTCGCTGCTGCCGAAGCTCGCTTTTCGACCCGTCAATTCTTTGTCCCGCGCGGGCTTCGCGGTTGTTTAACCGGGCGCGCATCTTATCTGATGGCTGGGTAAAAATGTTCGCGGGCCGGGATCGATCGGCGTAGGGTGATTTGGCGCGCGCTGCCCGGCTCGGCATGGAAAGGCGTTCACCGTGAACAATTTCGGCAAGAATCTCGCCCTGTGGATCGTGATCGGGCTGCT
Organism: uncultured Alphaproteobacteria bacterium; assembly: GCA_963703855.1. Lineage (GTDB taxonomy): Bacteria > Pseudomonadota > Alphaproteobacteria > ATCC43930 > CGMCC-115725 > AP-15. Next base: position 37,781 of record CAVPFW010000008.1, on the reverse strand, counting down.
TCTCGTCGCACTCTTCAATCTGTTTCAGACCTCGTCGAGCCGAGGACCGCAATCGACCCTCGCCTTTTCCGATTTTCTCAACGACGTCAGTCGCGGCCAAGTCTCCGATGTGACCATCCAAGGGAATACGATCAGCGGTCACTTCACCGACAGCCGGGCGTTCACGACCTACGCCCCGAACGACCCCAACCTGGTCAGCCGCTTGACCGACAAGGGCGTGCGGATATCGGCGGCGCCGGTCGACGACAATGTGCCGTCCCTGTTCGGGGTGCTGATCTCGTGGTTCCCGATGCTGCTCTTGATCGGGGTGTGGATCTTTTTCATGCGCCAGATGCAGGGCGGCGGCGGCCGGGCCATGGGCTTCGGCAAAAGCCGGGCGCGACTTTTGACCGAAAAGGTCGGGCGCATCACCTTTGAGGACGTGGCCGGCATCGACGAGGCCAAGCAAGAGCTCGAGGAGATCGTCGAGTACTTGAAGGACCCGCAGAAATTTCAGCGGCTCGGCGGCAAGATCCCCAAGGGCGTGCTGCTGGTCGGGCCGCCCGGCACCGGCAAGACCCTGCTCGCGCGGGCGATCGCCGGCGAGGCGAATGTGCCGTTCTTCACGATTTCGGGCTCCGATTTCGTCGAGATGTTCGTCGGCGTCGGCGCCAGCCGGGTGCGCGACATGTTCGAGCAAGGCAAAAAGAACGCGCCCTGCATCATCTTCATCGACGAGATCGACGCGGTCGGCCGTCACCGCGGCGCCGGGCTCGGCGGCGGCAACGACGAGCGCGAGCAGACCCTGAACCAATTGCTGGTCGAGATGGACGGGTTCGAGGCCAATGAAGGGGTGATCCTGATCGCCGCGACCAACCGGCCCGACGTGCTCGACCCGGCATTGCTGCGGCCCGGCCGCTTCGACCGCCAGGTCGTGGTGCCGAACCCCGACGTGGTCGGCCGCGAGAAGATCCTCAAGGTCCATATGCGCAAGGTCCCGCTCGCCTCGGATGTCGATGCCAAGATCATCGCCCGCGGCACGCCCGGCTTCTCGGGCGCCGACCTCGCCAATCTGGTCAACGAGGCGGCGCTGATGGCGGCGCGCAAGGGTAAGCGCTCGGTGGCGATGAGCGAGTTCGAGTTTGCCAAGGATAAGGTCATGATGGGCGCCGAGCGGCGCTCGATGGTGATGACCGAGGACGAAAAGAAGCTGACCGCCTATCACGAGGCCGGACACGCGCTGTGCATGCTCTACGCCGAAGGGCACGAGCCATTGCACAAGGTCACGATCATCCCGCGCGGCCGCGCGCTCGGCATCACCATGTATCTGCCGGAACGGGACAAGTACAGCCAGTCCAAGCTCGAGATCAAGGCGATGGTCGCGAGCCTGTTCGGCGGCCGGGTCTCCGAAGAGCTGATCTTCGGGCCGGACAAGGTGACGACCGGCGCCGCCGACGACATCCGCCGCGCGACCTATCTGGCGCGCCGCATGGTCACCGAGTTCGGGTTCAGCGAAAAGCTCGGGCCGCTGCGCTACAGCGAGAACGAGGAGGAAGTCTTCCTCGGCCATTCGGTCACTCAGCGCAAGAACGTCTCCGACGCGACCGCCAGGGTCATCGACGAGGAGATCCGCCGCGTCGTCGACGAGGGCGAGCAGACCGCCCGCGACATCTTGACCGCGCGGCTCGACGAATTGCACGCGCTGGCCAAGGGGCTGCTCGAATACGAGACCTTGTCGGCCGACGAGATCCGCCGGATCATCAAGGGCGAACGCATCGTGCGTGAAGCCTCGGCTTTGCCGCAGCCCGACGACGCCCGACCGGGAAGGCGCAGCTCGGTGCCGCCTTCGGGCCGCCCCGCCGGGCTCGAGCCGGAGCCGCAGCCGGGAGGCTGACCCGCCGCCCTCTTCACCGCTTTTGGGGCGCGGCGCCCGGTTCTTCCCGCAGTGCGGGAGGCGCTGGGCGCGCGAAACATTGCATTCGCGAAAATGTCCTTTGACTCCGAGCGGCGTTTGCCGCGAATTACATGGTCACGGGGACATTTTAGGCTCTGGGGGCGCCATGGCGCGGAAGCTCTTCGGCACTGACGGGATCCGCGGAACTGCCAATATCGAGCCGATGACACCGGAAACGGCGCTGAAAGTGGCGATGGCCGTCGGCGAATGCTTTAAGAACGGCGCGCACAAGCATCTGGTCGTCATCGGCAAGGACACCCGGCTTTCGGGATACATGCTCGAACCGGCGCTGACCGCCGGTTTCGTCACCATGGGCATGGATGTCGTGCTGGTCGGGCCATTGCCGACCCCGGCGATCGCGATGCTGACCCGCAGCCTGCGCGCCGATATCGGCGTCGTTCTGTCGGCCTCGCACAACCCTTATGGCGACAACGGCATCAAGCTGTTCGGCCGCGACGGCTACAAGCTGTCGGACGAGCTGGAGCTGAAGATCGAAGCCTGTCTCGCCAGAGGCCCGAGCGGACGTGCCGTCCCGGCCGAGCTCGGCCGGGTCAAGCGGCTCGACGACGCCGGCGGCCGGTATATCGAATTCGTCAAGCAGAGCTTTCCCCGAGGCCGGCGGCTCGACGGCCTGCGCATCGTCGTCGACTGCGCCCATGGTGCGGCCTACAAGGTCGCTCCGACCGTGTTCTGGGAATTGGGCGCTGAGGTCTTCGCCCTCGGGGTGTCGCCCGACGGGCTCAACATCAACCGCGAGTGCGGGGCGCTGACCCCCGAGCAGATGCGCCGCGAGGTGCTGGCCCGACGCGCCGATATCGGGATCGCGCTCGACGGCGACGCCGATCGGCTGATCGTCGCCGACGAGCGCGGGGTCATTCTCGACGGCGACCAGCTGATGGCCTTGATCGCGACCAGCATGGCGCGCAGCCAACGGCTGTCCGGCGGCGCGCTGGTGGCGACGGTGATGTCCAACCTCGGTCTCGAGCGGTTTCTCGGCGAACAGGGGATCGGGCTGCACCGGGCCCGGGTCGGCGACCGCTATGTCGTCGAGAAGATGCGCAGCCTCGGCTGCAATCTCGGCGGCGAGCAGTCGGGCCACATCATCCTCGCCGATCATGCGACGACCGGCGACGGCCTGATCGCCGCCCTTCAGGTGCTGGCCTCGATCGTCGAGACCGGGCGGCCGGCGAGCGAGGTGTGCCGGCTGTTCACGCCGGTGCCGCAGCGCTCGAGCAGCGTGCGCTATGGCCAGATCGTGCCGCTGGAGCGGCACGCGGTAAAAGAAGCTATCGCCGGGGGTGAGGCGCGGCTGGGGAGTGCCGGGCGTCTGGTGATCCGGCGCTCCGGCACCGAGCCGCTGATCCGGGTGATGGCCGAAGGCGAGGACGAGGAATTGGTTGCTGCCGTGGTCGACGAGATCTGTGCCGTGATCCGCGTCGCCGCCCTCGACGACACCCCGCTCCGGGCGGTGCCGCATCAGGTCGTGGCGCAGGCGGCGGAATAGTGCGCGGTCGGGTCCTGATCGTCGCCGGCTCCGATTCCGGAGGCGGCGCCGGCATCCAGGCCGACATCAAGACGGTGACGATGCTCGACGGCTACGCGGCGACGGCGATCACCGCGCTGACCGCGCAGAATACCGAGGGCGTCTTCGGCGTCCTGGCGATCCCGCCCGAATTCATCCGCCGGCAGATCGAGGTGGTGCTCGACGACATCGGCGCCGACGCGATCAAGACCGGCATGCTGCACGACGCCGCGGTGATCGAGGCCGTGGCGGCGGTATTGCGCGAGCGCGCGGCGACGGTGCCGCTCGTCGTCGACCCGGTGATGGCGGCCAAAGGCGGCGCCCGGCTGATCGACCCGGACGCGGTCGAGGCGCTGAAGCGGCTCCTGATCCCGCGCGCCGCGGTGCTGACCCCGAACCTGCCGGAAGCCGAGATCCTGTGCGGTACCGCGATCGGCGATGTCGCCGCGATGCACGCGGCCGGCGAAAGCCTGCTGGCGCTCGGCTGCCGCGCGGTGCTGGTCAAGGGCGGCCATCTCGCTGGGGATATCGTGTCGGACGTGCTGGTGACCGGAACCGGCGCCAGGATCTGGGAAAGCCCGCGCCTCGACACCCGCCACACCCATGGCACCGGCTGCACCCTCGCCTCGGCGATCGCCGTCGGCCTCGCCCAGGGCCTCGATCTCCAAAGCGCCGTCGACCGCGCCCGCGACTACGTGCAGCGCGCGATCGCCACTGCGCCGGGTCTCGGCCGCGGTCACGGACCCCTCGACCACGCCCACCCGCTGCGTTCCGGCCGACAGGCGCCGGATGGCTGACACCGCGGGCCCGCCCCGAGAGCCCGGCCTTGACGCCCGCGTCGCAAGGCTCGAGGCCGAAATAGCTTACATTCCCGCCGATATTGCCGAGATCAAATCGATACTCGCCCGGATCTCGCAGCAGGTCGCGGAAGTGCGCGGATTTATCAGAGCCAAATGGCCCGAGTTTGCGCGCCTCGCGGGTCCGCTCGATCGGGGGTTGTGATGCGCATTCCGCTGTACCAGATCGACGCCTTTGCCGACGGGCCGTTCACCGGCAATCCGGCGGCGGTGTGCCCGCTCGACAGCTGGCTTTCGGACGAGGTCATGCAGGCGATCGCGGCCGAGAACAACCTGCCGGAGACCGCGTTCTTCGTGCCCGAGGGCGAGGGCTGCTGGCGGCTGCGCTGGTTCACGCCGGCGACCGAGGTCGATCTGTGCGGCCACGCGACGCTCGCATCCGCGTATGTGATTTTCAATGTGCTCGCACCCGATCGGCAGCGCGTCGTGTTCCGCACCGAAAAAGCGGGCGATCTCGCCGTCACCCGCGAGGGCGAGCTGTTGGCGCTCGATTTCCCGGCATGGCCGCCCGCACCCTGCGCCGAGCCGCCGGGTCTCGGCAAGGCGCTCGGGCGTGAACCGACAGCGCTGCTCGCCGCCCGCGACTATCTCGCCGTCTACGACGATCCCGACGATGTGGCGGCGCTCGCCCCCGATTTCGCCGCCCTCGCAGCGCTCGACCGCTTTGCCGTGATCGCGACCGCGCCGGGACGCGGCGAGATCGATTTCGTCTCGCGCTTTTTTGCCCCCGCCCAAGGGGTCGACGAGGACCCGGTAACCGGCTCGGCGCATTGCACCCTGATCCCGTATTGGACCGGGCGGCTCGGCAAGACGTGGCTTGCGGCGCGCCAGCTGTCGCGGCGCGGCGGCAGCCTGCGCTGCGCGCTCCGCGGCGACCGGGTCACGATCGCCGGCCGCGCCGTTCTCTATCTCACCGGCACCATCGACATCTGAGGATTGCCCGCGACGACAAAGCGCAGGAAGATCGGGTGAAACCGCGGGGGATCGTCATGCTGCGAGGGGCGATGGTGTCGTTGTGCGTGGGTGTTCTGGTCGCCGGTCCGGCGCTGGCCCAGAGCAAGGCGGCGATCCAACAGCTCAACGACAAATGGACGGCCGCCTTCAACAAGGGCGACGCGGCCGCGATTGGGGCGATGTATGCCGAGGACGCCTATGTGCTGCCGCCGGGCAGCGACACGGTCAAAGGCCGCAGCGCGATCGAAGCCTTCTGGCGGCAGGCGGCGCAGCAGGTCGGCGACGCCAAGCTGGTGACCATCGACGTATTGCCACTCGGCCCGCGCGCGGCGCGCGAAATCGGCACTGTCACCTTGCAGACGAAGGCCATTCCGCCGCAGAAGATCGTCGGCAAATACGCCGTGGTATGGCGCAAGATCGGTGGAAAGTGGCTGCTCGCGACCGACATCTGGAACACGAATAAGTAACAAGTTGATCACGAACCGCCGTAGGATGGGTTGAGCAACGCGAAACCCATCAGCATTCGCCGGAGCGGTGGGTTCCGCTACCCTCAACCCACCCTACCTGCTCCAAGCGAATGCATTCGGGGGGAGGACATGGCGAAGAGCTATCGGGTCGCGGTGATCGCCGGCGACGGCATCGGGCACGAGGTCATGCCCGAGGGTGTGGCTGCTATGGAGCGGGCGGCGCGGGCCTACGGGTTCGAACTGAGCTGGAACGAATTCGACTGGAGCTGCGCGCGCTATGCCCGGACCGGGCGGATGATGCCCGAGGACGGGCTCGACCGGCTGCGGCTCTACGACGCCGTCTATCTCGGCGCGGTCGGCCACCCCGACGTGCCCGACCACGTCTCGTTGTGGGGACTGCTGATCCCGTTGCGCCGCGGCTTTCACCAATACGTCAACCTGCGCCCGGTGCGGCTGTTGGCCGGGGTGCAGTCGCCGTTGCGCGACCGCATGCCCGGCGACATCGATTTCTATGTCGTGCGCGAGAATAACGAGGGCGAATATTCCGAGATCGGCGGCCGGCTCTACGCCGACAGCGAGCACGAGATGGCGATGCAGCAAGCGGTCTTCACCCGGCGCGGCTGCGACCGGATCATGCGCTACGCCTTCGACCTCGCGCGCACCCGAAAGCAGCACGTGACCTCGGCGACCAAGTCGAACGGCATCATCCACACCATGCCGTTCTGGGACGAGCGCTTCGCAGCAATCGCCCGCGAGTATCCCGAGATCACAGACCGACCAGTACCACATCGACATCCTGACCGCGCATTTCGTGCGCCACCCCGATTGGTTCGACGTGGTCGTCGGCTCGAACCTGTTCGGCGACATCCTGTCCGATCTCGGGCCTGCGGTGGTCGGCTCGATCGGCATCGCCCCCTCGGGCAACATCAACCCCGAACGCGACTACCCCTCGATGTTCGAACCGGTGCACGGCTCCGCACCCGACATTGCCGGGCGCGGCGTCGCCAACCCGATCGGCCAGATCTGGTCGGGGGCGATGATGCTGGCGCATTTCGGCGAGGCCGCCGCCGCCGCCGCCGTCGAGCGGGCGATCGCCGAGGTATTGGCCGAAGGCGGGACCCGCACGCCCGATCTCGGCGGCAACGCCGGGACCAAGGATCTGGGTGCGGCGATCGCCGCCGCGATCCGCTGACTACCAGGCGCGCTTGACCGGTCCCGGCGTCAAGCACAGGAACAGCGCCGTCCCCAGCCCCCACAGCCCGTTGACGATCGGTCCGACGAACACGCCCGGGACCCGGAAGATTTCGCCCACCGGCAGCCCCTTCAGCGGCCGCACGACAAACCAGGCGACAAGGGTCGGAAAGATCGCGCCGAACACGATCGCCCCGACCCAATAGCCGCCGGGGCTGCGCGCCAGATAGGGCTCGGCCAATACGAACACGATGCCCCACACGCCGCCCCAAAAGGCCAGCGAGATGAATTGCGGCACCCCGAACGGCGCAACCCGGTGCATGTTGTAGGGCATGCCCGGCGTCATCCCGGCGAAATGAAGCAGAAGCAGCCCGATCTGGTGAAACACCAAGGTTGCGATGAAGCCGGCAATAAACCCGTACAGCAGCCGTGTCGCGGAGGCGGAAGATTGCAGCGATGCCGACTGTGCCATTCGACTTCCTCCCTCATCGTTCCGGTGCGCCTACGCCGCGAACAGGAGAGCCAAGCGGCGACCACCGCGCGCCGTATCGGGATTATAGTATTGCCCATTCGTTGAGCAAGGCAGGGCCGGGCTCGGCCCTGGGCCAGGCGCTTGGAGGCGCCGGTGAGATTCCTATACCGGGAACCCGGCGCGGCGCGGCGACAGGCGGATGCCGCAGCGCGCCGCTTCGATCATGTAGTAGCGGGTCATCTGCACGATGTCGGTGCGCCAGTAGAGCTGCTGCGGCTCGTTTTCGAGAAAATCGGCATCGGCGAAGGCATAGCAGTAGGTCTCGACATAGCGGCGGACTATTGTCGCCGGCGACCGGCGCGTCGCGCCACCCGAACTTCCAGCCGGCATGCTCGGCGCCGATGCGCCAGCGCTCGAGGCGCACAGCCAGGGTCGCGGCGTCGAGCGCGTCGAGCGCCGGCACCCGATAGACCACCACCAGCCGATGGACATTGAGCTGCAGCTGCATCAACAGCTCGTCATCGAAGGCCTGCACCAGGTAGCTCGCGTCGGAGGCGCCGCGGACATGGCGGATCTCGACCCGCGCACGCGCCGCCTCGGACAGCTCCACTTCCCGCGGCTCAGCGTCAAAACGCGGCAGCTCGTACTCGACCGCGCGCAGCCCGTCGAGCATCTGCCCGGTCAGAAAGGCTTCGGTCCGCTTCTGCGCCTCGGCGATCGTCAGCATGCCCTGCTCCGCCCGACAAGGGCGAGAACGCGGGTCGATACAACAGGGTTCCTTCGACCGTTATACAAACCCCGGGGAAAGGAGGTATTTTAGAGGATAATTCCGAACTGTGATAATGGCCTTGAGGCATTACCGATGCTGGCATTCATCGGGAACGTAATCATCCGAGCGGTGGCGTGGTTGGGCTTTGGACGAAGGCCACTTCGCGCGATTAAGCCACGGATCAGTTCCATTCCCCTGGCAACAGCCAGCTTGGGCTCTCATGAACCCGAGCGCCCGCTCCGACCTGTTGGACGTGCCCCGGAACCCGCCCCGGCGGGACCACTCTGGTCCGGGAGCGGAGAGTACAGCACGGCGGTAAGCGAAAATCCCACCCTGTCATTGTTGCGGCGTCGCGCTTTCATTCAGCTGTTCGACCACTTCGGTTTAGTTATGATCCCGAGCGAGGCCTGGACAGCCCTCGACGAGGTGAAGGATCCAGTGGCGGCGTTTCGACAATTCGCTACATGGGTCGGCTGCGTTCCAGAGCACGTGCGCCGAAAGGATGTAGCGCAGCTCGCGCGAATGCAGATAGCTATCGACCTATTGGTGAGCCTCCATCAGATCCGCTTACATCTCTCAGGCATAGGCGTGAACCGGATCCGAAGAGCGCTGGCCTTCGATGACAATGCAATGCTCGCGGACCAAGCTCGCCTGATCGAATCTTTATCGATTATCCAGGTCTGCCGATTGCGCGCGGACGGCCTGCCCCCTTGTGCCACCTACGAGCTGTTCGCCAATCTGATGGACGCGGAATGTCGCGATCCGCTCGCGGCGGCGCCCGGCGACATCGAGGAAGCTGGCCTAATATCTGACCGCCTGCTCCGCGCTATGCACTCCTACACTGATTGTAGGGCCAAGATTTTGGGTGCCGCCGCAGAGATAGAGCAAATCTGGTCTCATATCCCAGCATCCACCCACGATGTTGATGTACGGGACGGCATATTAATTCGCGCCGAGGATTTTGATAAGGACTTGAATGATAACAGTTCCTTGGGGGTGGATGGCATCGAAAACCTAGCTGGCGAATGTGCCATTCTTCTTGAGTATCTCTATGGCATCCACGCGCGATATGCGTCGGACGCAGGTGCGCGCCCCGGCGACGCTTACGTTGACGAGCGAGGGAGCGCGCTTAAATTTTTTGGTTTTCCACTTGCTTCCTCGCCGTCAGAAGAAGACATAAAAAAGATATTTCGAGAGATGTGGAAAAAATACAATGTAGATGATCCAACTCACCGAGTAACTGAACTCACAAAGGCTCGAAAATGAGAGATGGCTTAAAGAGATAAATAGATTTTATGCAGTGCTGCGGCCTAGAAGGACTGGTGCCATCTATAGTTAAATTCAGTCTTTGAAGCGGCGCCGCAAACGTATTTCTATGCGTCGACGCTGCTCATCCGACGTGGCTGGAGTTTTCTGCTCGGCAATGAGCTGATCGTCAGGACCTGTGGTCTGACCCGCAGAAAGCGGCAGCATGATCAGATTGCGGAGCAGTGGGTTCTCGTGCAGAACACGGATCACCGCAGCCGCTCGGCCCATCCCAAGGCCAACATTGTCGCTCGCCACGGGCGCCGTTTCGTCGGTGGCGCCATTCAGAAAGCCCACGAGTTCTTTGTCCATAGAGGATGATGCTCCTCTGACCGGCACTCCATCCGTGTAACCGATTACCTCGATAACGGTCGCGCGATAAGCTGCGCTGAGTTTTACAAGTTCCGGGATAATCTGGTCCCGCAGCTTGGCCTCGAAGTCTGTATTCAAGTTGATCGACCCGAACTCAAAGTAGAAGCCGCCGCGTTCTGTCAAATTCAATATTGGCGGCTTTTCCGGTAGAGGTGATTTCGGCGGCAAAGGGCCCGTCGCCGAAGGTTTGGCTGACTCGTAATGATCACGCATTCGGGGTTATTTGCGTTACCAAGCGCTGAACAATCGTGTTCAGAGAACACGGTGAAGGCCAGGACCAAGGCCGCCATCAAGCCGAGAGCCATGAGTACATAAATGACCTCTTGCCCCATTTGCAGGTGAAGTTGGCTGCGAGCGGAACGACCATTCATGGGGTTCGCGCGTCACCGGGGCGGATGAAGTTGGTGACGCTCTCAATGAGCTTTTGAAGCCCGGTGAGTAAAGTCGTCCCTTCCGTTGTCGCGCTTGAGAATGCACGCGTCTTGTTCGTCAAATCCTCAAGGGCCTTGACGGTTACGTCGGCCTTCCCGTCGAGGTCGCTGAGGCGTGACCCGGCTCGATCTAAGATTCCATCTACCCCGCTTGTGGCGCGTTCTAGCGATTCGTTCAGGCTGTCGCCGGTTCTCCCGAGCTCGCGCGCCACATGCGCACCCGATATTTCGATTTTTTCAGAAAGGCCGGACAGAGCCTTATCAATTTCTTCGGCTCCGCGCGTGCTGCTTCCCGCAATGTCCCCGGCAAGACCGGTCAGCGCTTTATCGATTTCCTGAGAGGCCCTCGCGTAAGTGTTCGCCGATGTCATCAATGTCGCACTAGCACCCTCAAGTATCCCGCGGCTTCTATTCCAGGCCGCAGCAAAATCATCCAACGCCTTTGTCGCTTCTCTCACCCTATTAGCCAGACCCGATAGATCCGGCTCATCGCCTATGCGAGCACCGTCGTCGATGCCGTATCGCAGGACTTCGATCTGGCGCAACATGCTTGCCAGGAGCGGCGCTAGGCCGGACGCGAATAAGCCCTCTCCGAATGGAACCAACACAGTCTGCAGCAGCCGCCAGGGTGACCCGGAAAGTACGTAAATATTGGATAAAGCTGCGTAACCGGAAATAACAATGCCCGTGATCAGCGAAAAGATGCCGAGCGCGATGAGCAATTCCGACGCCACGATCATATCAAATCGTCGCACACCTCGCGCCCGCAGAATTAGCGCCGAGCCGAACAACCATACTTGCGCCGAGATCGCTCCTGTCGAGAAAGGAACATTTGTCGAGTTCCGGGCCAGCCCACTGAAACACCGACGCCAGAGCGCCGCCAACAACCAGTCCAAGCGCAATCGCTACATGGAGGATAAAGATCATGCCCAGACCGCGCGGCAGGCAGCGTTATCTGCCGCCGGAGATCAATTTCAGCGAGAAGTCTCGCGCGCCAATCGGTAGACGGTTCGCCCCTGCGTATCGTTCGACTGCTGCGGTTCCACCAAGCCTTTCCAGCATTGCCATCACAGCCATTTGGATCATTGCTTCACTGTCATCCAAATTTCCGGATTGACCGCCCGAGAGCTTTGCGATTGCCTCGAAATCCGCTTTGGTGTCCACCCGGTCGCCCAGACCGAAAAGTATGGATCGGGATGCCCTTTTCCGAAAAGCGAGATGCCCATTCTCGAGCGGTCGCCTTTTGTCTGATGATTGTAAGCATTTAGCGATGTCACGTGAGTTTGATGGCTCTCGCCAGCCAGCAATACAGCGCTAACTTCGTTCGCCTCATAGATCGCTTCGAGAGCGAGCCTCGATAGCCTCCCCTGTCGTTAGCTCCCGCCACCATAAGCTCTCACCGAAGTCAGCCATCGTGACAACAGCTTGCGAGTCGCCCGTCAAATCCGAGCTTTCGTAAAGCCCTTCGCCGAACATCGTAGTCGCGATACACATAGATTCTGATGTCGCACCTGCGTCTTAGCCTCGGCATAAATTCCATTCTAATATTTTGCCGATGCTCCTGCGTGCGTTATCGATTAGAGTCACTCATGCTTCCCGTTGCATCAAGAGCAATCGCAAAGCAAGGTTTCGCCGAGCTTTAAACCGACCGTCCTCCCCTCGGCTCGGCTGCGCGAGCGATCTCGGCATACGCCTCCGACCGATCTCGGCGTCGTCGCGGCGGGCAACGCTGTCCTCGCCACCTCTGGAACTGGCTGCGTGTCTCGCGCGGAGCCATCGTCCTAAAAAGCCGCCAAATTTACTACTCATTAGATAGCTGCCTCTAGAAAGTGCGACACAGTTGTTAATACTCGGATATGCATTCAAACTTGCGTAGTTTCATCCGCAGAGAACGATCGGAATGTTCGTTCACAGCAAAGTGATTCAGTGTTCGCCCGTGCTATAATTGGACTGTCTCCGGTGCCGGTAGGCGGAACGCGCTCAAGCCGCGGCGCGGATTGCGACCTCCTTGACCTCGTCGCCGACGAAGGGCTCGAATTCGGTGAAATTCTCTTCGAAGCGGTGGGTCAGCTCGCGCGCGGTCTGGTCGTAGGCGTCCTTGTCGGACCAGGTGCCGCGCGGGTCGAGGACCTCGCTCGGGACCTCGGGGCAGGCTTCGGGCACGAGCAGGCCGAAATTCGGCTCCCGGCGCAGCGGGGCGGCGGCGAGCCGGCCGTCGAGGGCGGCGCGCAGCAAGGCCCTGGTATGGGCGATCGGCATGCGCCGTCCGACCCCGTAAGTGCCGCCCGACCAGCCGGTGTTGACGAGCCAGCACTCGGCGCCGTGCTCCTTGATGCGCGCACCCAGCAGCTTGGCATAGACCGCCGGGTGGCGCGGCATGAAGGGCGCGCCGAAGCAGGTCGAGAACGTCGCCTCCGGGGCGTTGATCCCCTTTTCGGTGCCGGCGACCCGTGCGGTGTAGCCCGAGAGGAAATGATACATCGCCTGCTCGGTGGTCAATTTGGCGATCGGCGGCATGACCCCGAACGCGTCCGCGGTCAGCATCACGACGTTCGAGGGATGGGGCCCGAGCCCCTTCGGGTCGGCGTTGGGGATGAAATCGAGCGGGTAGCAGGCGCGCGTGTTCTCGGTCAGGCTCTGGTCGTCGACATCGGGCAGCCGCGTCGCCGGGTCGAGCACGACGTTTTCGAGCACCGTGCCGAACCGGCCGATTGTCGCGTAGATCTCGGGCTCGGCGGTCGGCGACAGGTTGATGACCTTGGCGTAGCACCCGCCTTCGAAGTTGAAGATGCCGTTGTCGCTCCAGCCGTGCTCGTCATCGCCGATCAGGGTGCGCGAATTGTCGGCCGACAAGGTCGTCTTGCCGGTGCCCGAGAGCCCGAAGAAGATCGCGGCGTCGCCTTTGGCGCCGACATTGGCCGAGGCGTGCATCGGCAGGACGCCCCGCGCCGGCAACACGAAGTTCAGATAGCCGAACACCGACTTCTTGATCTCGCCGGCATATTGGGTGCCGCCGATCAGGACCAGCCCGCGCGCGAAATTGACGAAGATGAAGACGTCGGAGTTGATCCCGTCGAGGTCTTTCACCGCGTGAAAGCCGGGCGCGTGCAGGATCGTGAAGGCCGGCTCGAACCCGGCGAGCTCATCGACCGGGGGGCGGATGAACATGTTGCGCGAAAACAGGCTGTGCCAGGCGCTGTCGGTGACCACCCGAACCGGCAGGCGGTAGGCCGGATCGGCGCCGGCATAAAGGTCCTGCACGAACAACTCGCGGCCCTGCAGAAAGGCGAGCATGCGCTGGTGCAGGCTGTCGAAGCGCTCGGGGGCGACCGGCTGATTGATCTTACCCCACCACACCGTGTCCTTGGTCCCGGGTTCTTCGACGATGTATTTGTCGCGCGGGGTGCGCCCGGTAAAGGCGCCGGTCTTGACCGAGAAGCTGCCGCCGGCGACGACCTCGCCCTCGCCGCGCCGGACCGCGGCCTCGTAGAGCAATGGCATCGGCTCGTTCCAGTGCACGGCCCCGAGGTGATGCATGCCCTGGCGATCGAGTCCGAAGCGGCTCTTTGCCCCGGTCATCGGGTCGTCTCTTTCATTCGACGCTTCCTCCTGTTGCGGCGCGGCCGGCGAATCGGGCAGGTTGCGCCAGCGTTCTATGCGGCGCCCCTACCATAGCCGGGCGAATGTGTCAAAGTTCGCGCAACGCCGCCGCTATCCGCCCGCTGCCTCGGCGAGCCGGGCGAGGACGGCGTACGCCGCTTCAGGGGTGAGCGCCGGCACGGCGAAATCGAGCCGGGCGGTTTTGTCGCCGCGACGCAGATCGACCCCCTCGGGATCGATCCCGGTCAGCCGCCAGCCGGCGCCGGCGCGCCCGAGCAGCCGCTGCGCGCACAGATCAATCGTGTCGGCATGAGCCCCATTGATCTCCGCCAGGATCGGCGGTTCGGCCGCGGCGAATGCATCCGCGGCTCCGGTGAACAGCAGATCGCCGGCCTCGATCCACTCGATCCGGCCAAAGCCGGCGACCAGATGCCCGCGCTCGACGACCATCCGGTAGAGCCGGAAATCGGCGAAGCCGGCATAAACGGCATTTGAGGGATGGCGCGCCGTAAACCGCGCGAGGCGACGCGGATCGACGATGGCTTCGGCCCGCCCGAGCACGGTCAGTCGCGGCCCGGCAAGCGGCTCGGGATGGCCCTCGGTGCCGTCGAGCAGCAAGGACACGCGCGGGTCGAAGGCGATGTTGCGGCTGTGCTGGGCGAGGTCGGACAGCAGCAGCAGCGGGCTCGCGTCGAGATCGGCGGCCACCAGCGCCAGCGAGGCGTAGGGCATGCCGCGCAGGCTGGTGGCCAGCGCGACGCGGTCGCGGCTGCGCATCAGCCGCCGGGCGAAGCCGCCGGGATCGCGGCTCGGGCCGGTTTCGCTCATGCCGCAGATGGGCGGCGCCGCGGACCCGGCCTCGAGCGCCGGGCGCGACGCTGGGAAGCGCAAGGGCGAAAGCCGGCCGTCATGTAACAAAAACCGACGCCGCGGGTTTGTCTTCGCCGGCAAATGGCCATATTTAATCGCGACAGCATCCGCTCTACGGCCGTTCCGCCTTGCTGCAAGATTAACGGGGGGTGCACCAAAGTGGCGAACACTATTGCTCTTGTCGATGACGACCGCAACATCCTGACCTCGGTGTCGATCGCGCTCGAGGCCGAAGGCTTTGCCGTGCGCTGCTACAGTGACGGGGCCGAGGCGCTGAAGGGGCTGAACGCGCAGCCGGTCGATCTCGCCGTGCTCGACATCAAGATGCCGCGCATGGACGGTATGGAGCTGCTCGAGCACCTGCGCCGGCTGAGCCATATCCCGGTCATTTTCCTGACGTCGAAAGACGACGAGGTCGACGAGCTCCTCGGCCTGCGCATGGGTGCCGACGACTACATCAAAAAGCCGTTCTCACAGCGCCTGCTGATCGAGCGCATCCGCGCCCTGATCCGGCGCGGCGAATTGGCGCGCGAGCGCGACGACCCCCAGGGCGAGCCCGCGGTGGTGCGCGGCCGGCTCACGCTCGACCCGGCGCGGCATCTGTGCACCTGGGGTACGAAGCCGGTCGAGCTGACCGTGACCGAGTTCCTGATCTTGAAATCGCTGGCCCATCGTCCGGGGCACGTCAAGAACCGCGACCAGCTGATGGACGCGGCCTATGGCGAGCACATCTACGTCGACGACCGCACGATCGACAGCCACATCAAACGGCTGCGCAAAAAGTTCAAGGCGGTCGACGGCGAATTCGCCCAGATCGAAACCCTCTATGGCGTCGGCTATCGATACCGCGACCGCTGAGCCCGCCGACGCATCGGCGCGGTCGCCGCGCGCACCCGAGGCCGAGCATGCCGGCGGTCCCGGGCGGAATGGCGCGGGGCCGGATGGCTCGGCGCGCAACGGCGCGCGGCCGAACATTGCGACCTCGCCCGGGCGGGGCCGGGGTGCGGCGCGGCGAACGCGCGGCGGCGGGCGGCGCTGGCCGTTCTCGCCGCTCACCTTGCGCATCCTCGCGGTCAACGTTCTGGCGCTGGCGCTGCTCGCCGGCGGGTTTCTCTATCTCGGCAAATATCAGACGAGCCTGATCGGGCAGCAGCTCGAATCGCTGAAGACGCAGGGCGAAATCTTTGCCGCGGCGGTCGGCGAGGGCGCTGTCCTCGACTCGGCCGACGAGGGCGAGGTATTGCTCCCCGATCTCGCCCGCCAGATGATGCGCCGCCTGGTGGCGCCGACCAAGACGCGGGCGCGGTTGTTCGCCATCAGGGGCGGGATCATCGCCGACAGCCGGGTGTTGCGCGGGCCGGGCGACGCGGTTCAAGTGCTCGAATTGCCGTCGCCCGACACCGAAGGCGCGATCCTCGGCTTCGCCGACAAGGTCTACAACTGGGTCGTCGACAAATTGCCGCGCCGCAAACGGCATCCGGTCTATCACGAAAGCCTGACGCCGCGGGCTGGCGACTACCCCGAGGTCGAAAGCGCACTGCACGGCGAGACCGCAGAAATGATCAGGAGCGACCGGGCCAACGGCGACCTGGTATTGAGCGTCGCCATCCCGGTGCAGCGCTATAAGCAGGTGCTTGGCGCGCTGATGCTGTCGACCGGCAGCGGCGAGATCGAACAGGAGCTGCGCACGGTGCGGTTCGAGCTGCTGCGCATCTTCGGCGTGGCGCTGCTGGTCACGGTGCTGCTCTCGCTCTATCTCGCCGGCACGATCGCGCGGCCGATCCGCCGTCTCGCCGCGGCGGCGGAACGCGGCCGGGGCCGCCGCGCCCGGGTCGAGATCCCCGACTTCACCCGGCGCGGCGACGAGATCGGCGATCTCTCCGGCTCGCTGCGCGAGATGACCGACGCGCTGTGGCAGCGGATGAGCGCCATCGAGCGCTTTGCCGCCGATGTCGCCCACGAGATCAAAAACCCGCTGAGCTCGCTGAAGAGCGCCGTCGAAACCGCGGTGCGGATCGAGGACCCGGCGACCCAGCGGCGCCTGATGGCGATCATCCTCGACGATGTCGAGCGGCTCGACCGGCTGATCACCGACATCTCCGACGCCTCGCGCCTGGATGCCGAATTGAGCCGGCTCGAGCTGGCGCCGATCGATGTCGCGGCGATGTTGCGCACGCTCGTCGACGTGCACGAGGCGACCCGCGCAGAGGATCGGCCGCGCCTCGTCCTCGACCTGCCCGAGCGCGCGCGCCCGCTGATCGTGCCGGGGATCGAGACTCGGCTCTCTCAGGTGTTTCTCAACATCATCGCCAACGCCGTGTCGTTCAGCCCGCCGCGCGGCGAGATCCGTCTGACCGCGCGGCCGTCGGGCCGGGCCGTCGTGGTCACCGTCGAGGATTGCGGCCCCGGCGTGCCCGACGACAAGCTGACCGCGATCTTCGACCGCTTTTATACCGAGCGCCCGGCCGGGGAGAAATTCGGCACCCATTCCGGCCTCGGGTTGTCGATCTCCAAGCAGGTCGTGGAGGCCCATCGCGGGATGATCTGGGCGGAGAACCGCAAGGACGACGACGGCGCCGTCACCGGCGCCCGGTTTTGCGTCCGTCTGCCGGCGCAGGCGTGAGCGGCACCGACGGCGTCCTGGTCCACGCCACGGCGGTCGCGATCGAGGGCGAGGCAGTATTGCTGCGCGGGCCCCCCGGCATCGGCAAATCGGACCTGGCGCTGCGTCTGATCGATGGCGGCGCCCGTCTCGTCGCCGACGATCAGGTCTTGCTGCGGCGCGTCGGCGATCGGGTTCTGGTGAGCGCCCCGCCGATGATCGCCGGTCTGATCGAGATCCACGGCTTTGGCATCGTGCGGGTCGAGACGATCGACGCGGCGCCGCTGGCGCTGATCGCCGACCTCGTCCCTTCGGGTAAGATCGAGCGCATGCCGGAAAGCCGGGTCGAAGCCGTTCTGGGGCTCGCCGTCGTCGTGATCGCGCTGTCCCCGTTCGAGGCTTCCGCTCCGGCAAAGCTGCGCCTCCTCCGGCGCGCGTTGGCGGCGGCGCCATTGCCCGCTATAATCGGGCGATGATGACCGAGGGTGGTCAACGGGCTTCAGGCGGAACTAAAAACGCCGTGCGCGCCCGCGTCCTGCTGGTGACGGGAATGTCGGGCGCGGGTCGATCGACCGCGCTCAAGACCCTTGAGGATATCGGCTACGAGACCTTCGACAATCTGCCGGCTGCGTTGGTCCCGGCGCTGGTCGAGAGCGCCGCCGCCGACGGCCCGGCGATCGCGGTCGGCGCCGACACGCGTACCCGCGGTTTTGCCGCCGACACTATGCTCGAAACCCTTGCCGCCGCCGTCGGACGCACCGGGCGCGAGCTGTGCGTGCTGTTTATCGATTGTGATGACGAACGGCTCGAACGACGTTATACCGAGACGCGACGGCCCCACCCCCTGGCCGGAGACCGCCCGATCATGGACGGCATCCGCCGCGAGCGCCAAGTGCTCTCTGCCCTGCGCGACCGCGCTGATCTGGTGATTGACACCTCCGCCCTGACCGCTGCCGATCTGAAGCGCCTGCTGACCGGGCATTTTGCGCTCGATGCGGGCGGGTTGCGCATCTTCGTCACCTCGTTCGCCTATCGCCACGGCATCCCGCGCGATGCCGACCTGATCTTCGACGTACGCTTTCTCGACAATCCGTACTATAATGACGAGCTGCGGGCCTTGACCGGATGCGACCCGGCGGTCGCAGCGCATATTCAGAGAGACGCGGATTTCGCACCATTTTTCGCCCGGCTGTGGCGCCTGTTGCGCCCCCTGCTGCCGCGCTACGAAATCAGGGGCAAGAGCTATCTCACGATCGCGATCGGCTGCACTGGCGGCCGGCACCGCTCGGTTTACGTCGCCGAGCGGCTGGGCGCCCGGCTGCGCGACGCGGGATGGCGGGCGGAGGTCGCGCATCGCGATCTGCCGCCTCCGGGCGCGGTCGCGCCGGCGGCGGGCATGCCCGCCGCCGCGAGCTGAACGGCGGCGGCCCGTCCCAGCAGAGGGAACCCGATGATCGGCATGGTTTTGGTGACCCACGGGCGGCTCGCCGCGGAATTCGTCGCCGCGCTCGAGCACGTGGTCGGCGCTCAGACGCAGATCGCCGCCGTCTGCATCGGTCCCGACGACGACATGGAGCAGCGTCGCCAGGAGATCCTGGGCCGGATCGCCGAGGTCGACAGCGGCGACGGCGCGGTGCTGCTGACCGACATGTTCGGCGGCACGCCCTCGAATTTGGCGATCTCGGTCATGGACCGGGCCAAGATCGAGGTCGTCGCCGGGGTCAACCTGCCGATGCTGATCAAGCTCGCCAGCCTGCGCCAGAGCGAAAGCCTGGAGCGCACGGTGCTCGGCGCGCAGGAGGCCGGGCGCAAATACATCAACGTCGCCTCGCAGCTCTTGACCGACGCCCGGCGATGAGCGACGGCCCGGCCAGCGGCGCTGGCGCGCCGCCGGCGATCGTACGGCGGATCGCGACGATCTGCAACCAGCGCGGGCTGCACGCGCGCGCCTCCGCCCGTTTTGTCAAGACCGCGGCGCAGTTCGACGCCGATGTCCGGGTCCGCAAGAACGGCAACGAAGTGTCCGGGCGCTCGATCATGGGCTTGATGATGCTCGCGGCGGCGCCGGGCACCATCGTCGAATTGAGCGCCAGCGGACCCCAGGCCGCGGCGGCGGTGGCGGCTTTGGCCGACCTGATCGAATGCAAGTTCAATGAGGATTGAAGAGGCCTCGGATCTGGCGGAGAAAGGCCGCGCCGCCGAGCAGAGATTATCGGGCCTCGGCGTGTCGCCGGGGATCGCCATCGGACCCGCCTATCTCAGCGAGGGCGGCGATCTTCCGGTCCATGAGACCCATATCCCGGAAACCGAGATCGAGGCCGAGCGCGGGCGTTTCGCCGAGGCGGTCGCGGTTTCGCTGAAACAGCTGCGCAAGCTCAAGGCCAAAGCCTCCGGGCTCCCCGAATCCGCCGCCGAGGAGATCGGCTATCTGCTCGACGCGCATCTGGCGATGCTGTCCAATTCGCGCCTCGTGCGCGGGGTCGGCGAGCGCGTCGTCCGCGCCCGGATCAACGCCGAGCGGGCGGTCGAGCTCGAGATCGACGAGATCGCCCGCAGCTTCGCCGCGATGCGCGACCCCTATCTGGCGGCGCGGATCGAGGACATCCGGGTGGTCGGCGCGAGGCTCATCCGCAACCTGATCAAAAAACCCTACGTCGCGTTTTCGGGCGTGCCCGAAGGGGCGGTCATCCTCGCCGACGAGCTGACCCCGGCCGACACCGCGCTGATGGACCCGCAGCGCATCGCCGGCTTCGCCACCCAGTTCGGCGGCGCCGACAGCCATACCGCGATCGTCGCGCGGGCCTTGGGCCTGCCGGCGGTGCTCGCCGTCCCGGCCTTGGTTGCGCACGCCCGCGAGGACGCGACCGTGGTGATCGACGGCGGCGAAGGGACCGTGATCATCGACCCCTCGACCGAAACCATCCGCGATTACCAGGCGCGGCGCGACCTCCTGGTGCGCGAGCAGCGCCACTTGGCGCGATTGCGCAAACTGCCGGCGGCGACCCGCGACGGGGTCGAGATCACCCTCGAGGCCAATCTGGAGCTGCCGGTCGAGCTCGCGCAGGCGGCGGTCAACGGCGCCATGGGGCTGGGCCTGGTGCGCTCCGAGTTTCTCTACATGAACCGCGACGACCTGCCGGGCGAGGACGAGCAATACGCCGTGTTCTCGGCCTTGGTGCGAGGCATGGAAGGCAAGCCGGTGACCGTGCGGACCTTCGATCTCGGCGGCGACAAGCTCGCCCGCTCGATGCGCGACCATTATGTCCCGGCCGACAACCCGGCGCTCGGCCTGCGCGCGATCCGGCTGTCGTTGCAGGACCGTCGGCTGCTCGACCCGCAGCTCGCAGCGATGCTGCGCGCCGCCGCCGACGGGCCGTTGCGTATCCTGTTGCCGATGATCTCGACCGCGAGCGAGATCCGCCGGGTGCGCGAGGCGATGGAGCAGGTCGTCCGCCGGCTGCGGCGGCGCGGCATGCGCGTGCCCAAGCCGTTGCCGCCGTTGGGGGCGATGATCGAGGTGCCGGGGGCGGCACTCGCCGCCGACGCGCTCGCCGCCGAGGCCGATTTCTTCGCCATCGGCACCAACGATCTGATCCAATACACCCTGGCGATCGACCGCAGCGACGAGCAGGTGGCGCACCTCTACAACCCGCTGCACCCGGCGGTATTGCGCCTGATCCAGTTCGCGGTCGAGGCGGCGTTGCGCCGCGGCATGCCGATCAGCGTGTGCGGCGAGATGGCCGGCGAGCCGCGCTTTACCGCATTGCTGCTCGGGCTCGGCCTGCGCAATTTGTCGATGGCGCCGCGCAGCATCCCGCGGGTCAAGCAGCGCATCCGCAGCCTCGACATGGTGGCCGCCACCCGGCGCGCCCGCGCCATCATGGACCAGTCCGATTCGGGCCGCATCGCCGCCCTGCTCGACGACTTCAACACCGTCGCCTGGCCGCATTAGCGGCGGGAGCCGGCGCAATCCCGGCAAATTCGCGGCTCTCCGCGCGCGTTACGGTGCTATAGGTGACGCGTAGGCCAGAAAAGCCGGCCGGACATTTGCGTGGCTGATCGGCATCGCCCAGCAGAGGAGGAGAGATCGGGAGGCAACGCCATCGCCAAGGCCGATTTCTTGCTCAAGGGCGAGGGCGCGTCGGCAGACAATCTGGTCGGCGGACCGGAACTTTCAACCTTGGCCAACGACGCGTTGCCGTCGCACGAGTTCGACTTCATGCTGTCGAACCCGCCCTACGGCAAGGGCTGGAAGAGGCGTGGATCACCGGGACGAGCCCGGTGATGACGACTGAGACTGGAGGCTTTGGGCGATCCTGCGATCGTCTCTGCGGAACCGGACAGCCATGGCTCCCGCCCCTCTTGCAAGGTGGCTTGGGCCAACGGGCATGCGGCTGAGCATGTCGCCGACCGCCAAATGGAAGCCGCGTCCGACGGCGAGACTTTGATCGAGGAGATATGAAAACCGATACCTCGGAAGAGGGCCTGGAGGCCCTCAGCGTCGCCGAGATGACGGGCCGTGCGGCTCCCGCCGGCGGCGGTTTCTCCGAGGAACGGAGCCCTTCGTACTGCGCAACTGGCTGCTCGGCGACCCCAAGGACTACGACCGCGGCTGGACCGTCGACCTCGCCCAACTGAGCGCCTTTCTGATGGCGACCCAGCCGCCGCTCGTCGCGGCCTTGGATTTCGGCGCCGACACGCCGGCCCGGCAGAAATTTCTCGCCCGGCTGCAGGGCGAGATCGCCACGCGCGGCGTCATCGACGTGTTGCGCCGGGGCCTCAGGCACGGGCCGCACGAGATCACGCTGTTCTACGGCTCGCCCTCGCCCGGCAATCCGATCGCAGCCGAGCGTTTCGCGCAGAACAGATTCGGTGACCCGGCAACTTCGCTACAGCGAATGCAATGCCCCCGCTGTTGGCGCCGGTGCACGACCGCATGCCGGTGATACTGGGGCCGCAGAGCTGGCCCCTGTGGCTCGGCGAGGCGGCTGCCGAACCGGCGCAGCTTAAGGCGCTGCTGGTGCCCTATGCGGCCGACGACATGGCGATCTGGCAGGTCGACCGCCGGGTCGGCAACGTCAATAACAACGCCCCCTCTTGATCGAGCCGGTCGCGATCGCCGACTGAAGCGCACCGGGGGGCTGGAGCGTCGCGGGCTGAAGCGCCATCGGGCCGGCGGTCATGGAGGAAGCGCGCGCGGGCGCCGGTCGTCGCCGAGCGCTACATAGGTGAAGATCGCCTGGGTCACCTTGCGCGCCTCGCCGGAGGAGAGGTTGCGGCGCCACGCCTCGATGCGGATCGTCATCGAGCTATGTCCGGTCTTGACCAGCTCGCCGTAGCAGCTGACCTCGTCGCCGACAAACACCGGCTCGTGGAACACCATGCCGTCGACTGCCACCGTGGCGCAGCGCCCGCGCGCCCGCTGCACCGCGAGACTGCCGCCGGCGAGATCCATCTGCGCCAGCAGCCAGCCGCCAAAGATGTCGCCGTTCGGGTTGGCGTCCGCCGGCATCGCCATCACCCGCACCAATGGGGCCGCCGACGGCAATTCGAGCGTCCGGGGTTGCCGCGCGCGGTCGGCCTCCACTGTTCCCATGACCCCTCCGGCTCGGGTTGCAGGCCCGCTTCACACCCTGTGGCCTTTGATCGTAAACCGCCCCGGGGGGACGATGACAATCAGAATGCCCTATCCATATAGGACGTTGTGGCCGGTGTCCCGGTTGGGGCCGAGTGGAGGGAGCGATGCCTGTTCGCCTGAAATGCAGCCGGGTCCGTCGAGCCGCTATTGCCGGGGCGGCGCTGATCGCGACGGTGGCCGCCGGCATCCCGGAGCGGCCTGCGGCGGCACAGGCGGCCAGCGGTTATTCCTATGCGCAGCCGACAACGCCGAGCTATTCCTATCAGCAGCCGGCGACCTCGGCCTACCCGAATTATTCATATCAGCAGCCGGCGGCGACCTATCCGAATTACGGGTATCAGCAGCCGGCCGCGCAATCCTACTATCCCTATTACCCCTCTTATTCCTATTACCCGTACTATAATCCTTATTATTATTATCCCTATTATTCTTACTATAACCCGTATTATTCCTATTACGGATATCCGGGGTATTTCCCGGTCAGCCTCGGCATCGGGTTGGGCTGGGGCGGATGGTGGGGCGGACGCGGCTGTTGCTGGGGCGGCTGGGGCCGCGGCTGGGGCGGCTGGGGACACGGCGGCTGGGGCGGCGGTGGGTTTCACGGAGCCGGCTTCCACGGCGGCGGCTTCGGCGGCGGCTTTCATGGCGGTGGCGGCGGCTTTCACGGCGGCGGCGGGGGCTTTCACGGCGGCGGCGGGGGCCATCGTTAGCCGAGAGGCCACGGCTGAAGCCTGATCGGCGACGCCGTTGCGATGATCGATCAAAGGCTGATCGAGGCCCATCTCGGCCAGATTCTGGCAGACGCGACGATCCCCGAGCTCCCGAGGCATTATCGGGGCAAAATCCGCGACAATTACGATCTGGCCGACGGCCGACGGATCATCATCGCCACCGACCGGCTGAGCGCCTTCGACCGGATCATCGCCGCGATCCCGTTCAAGGGGCAGGTGCTGACCCAGATTGCCCGCTTCTGGTTCGACGCGACGCGCGACATCTGCCCGAACCACGTCATCGAGTATCCCGACCCGAACGTCGTCGTCTGTCATCGGCTGGCGATCATGCCGGTCGAGATCGTCGTGCGCGACTACCTCGCCGGGACGACGGCGACCTCGATCTGGCCGATGTACCACAGCGGGCGGCGCGAGATTTACGGTGTCCGTTTCCCGGACGGAATGCGTGAAAACCAGAAGCTGCCGTCGACGATCATCACCCCGACGACCAAGGCGTTCGACGGCGGCCACGACGAGCCGCTGACCGCGCACCAGATTATCGCGCGCAATCTGCTGACCCGCGAGCAGTGGGAAACGGTGTCGGAATTGGCCTTGGCCTTGTTCGCACGCGGGCGCGACATCGCCCGCGACCACGGGCTGATCCTGGTCGACACCAAATACGAGCTCGGCTTCGACCCTGCCGGCCGGATCATTCTCGCCGACGAGATCCACACCCCCGACAGCAGCCGCTACTGGCTCGCGGAAAGCTATCCGCGCCGCTGTGCCGCCGGGGAGCCGCCGGAGAGCCTCGACAAGGATTTCGTGCGGCGCTGGGTGGCCGCACGCTGCGACCCCTACCGCGATCCGATCCCGCCGATCCCGCGCGAAATCGTCGCCGAAGCCGCCCGCCTCTATCTCGGCGTGTACGAAACCATAACCGGGCAACCCTTTGACTTCCCCGACCCTGCCACGCCGATCCTCGACCGCATCCGCGCCAATCTCGCGGGGTATCTCTGAACAACGCCGCCGGCCAGAACAGCGTCTCGCTCAGCGCCTAACCCAAAAGCCGCCTATGCTCGTGGATACCGACGTGATCAAGATCGCTTTGGCCGGGCTTGTCCCGGCCATCCACGTCTTTTGAGGCGGTTCCGAACGATTGCTGGCACGTGGATTCCCGCCGCCAGGCCCACGGTTGTCCGGTTCACCAAATCGGGTTGCGAGATGATACTCCGCCTCGACCAACAACACCCGTGACCGGTCTCGACCCGGGCTTGACCCGGTCACCTACGTCTCCTTTGCAAGGCCGGACCGGTTTCAAGACGTGGACGGCCGGGCCAAGCCCGGCCGAGGGAGCTCTTTCGGGACTAGGAACTGACGGAACTCTTCGAAAAGAACTGAACCGGACAGCCGTGGGCCAAGCCCGGGCAAGTCGTATTTTGGATAGGAGCATTTTTGGTCGGATAGAGCACGGCCAAGCTGAGGCGTCGATTTTCCCAAACAGCCTTGCGCGCGCGGAATGACGACCAGGAATTTGCCGGCTAATTGGGCGCGCCGTTCACGTAGAGTTTCAGCGCCGCATAAATAAAGGCGTTGGCCGGGGTCGGGATCGCATGGCGGCGGCCGAGCTCGGCCACCTTGCCGGCAAACCAAGGCAGCTCGATGCGGTTGCCGCGAATGAGATCGTTGCCCATCGAGGTCATGTGGTGGGCCGGCATCGAGCGCATTGCCGCGAGCGCTTTGTCGGCGCTGTTGGGCGGCAGCCGAACGCCCTCGGCCCGGCCGACCGCGACCGTCTCGCGCAATGACGATTCATAGATTGCGACGAGGTCGGGATCGTCGCGCCATTTGCCGAGCGGCAATCGGGTCAGCGCGTTGAGGCCGCTGAGCGGCACCAGCAGGATGAACTTGTCCCAGATCGGCACCATGATGTCGGGGCTCAGCACGCCGTCGAAGCCGGCTGCCGCGCAAAGATCGCGCAGCTGCTCGCCGCGCGCGCTGCTTCTGCCGTCGAGCTCGCCAAAGGTCATTTGCTGATAGCCGCCGGTCTGGCGGATCACTCCAGGCGCCGCGATCGCCCCGGTGACGAAGGCGGTGCCGCCCATCACCGCGTCATGCCCGAGGATCGGGACCAGCCGCTCGGCCGCGTCGATGCCGTTCTGCAGCGGGATCACCGCGGTGTGCGGCCCGATCAGCGGACGGAGCTGCGCGCCGGCGCCTTCGACATCCCACAGCTTGACGCAGAACAGCGCGAAATCGACCGGGCCGATGCTCGCGATGTCGTCGGTGGCCTGCGCCGGCCGGATACGGGTTTCGCCGCGGTCGCCTTCGATGCGCAGTCCAGTCTCGCGGATCGCCGCGAGATGCGCGCCGCGCGCGACGAAGACGACGTCCGCTCCGGCCTTGGCGAGAGCAGCGCCGTAGATCGCGCCGATGCCGCCGGCGCCGATGACCGCGATACGCATCCAAATCCTCCGATCGAGCGGCGAAGCCTGATTTCCGTTGGTTGCGCCGTCGACTTGCTTGGTCTACCTTGCTGAAATTAGCCGAGGGGCCGGGTCCTCTTAGCATTGAGGAGGAAGACATGCCTAGAATCAAGCATATCGCGCTGACGACAGAAGATCCGGCAAAGACCGCAGCCTTTTACAAGGCGGCGTTCGGGATGCGCGAGATCCGCCGCAACCCGCGCGGCGCGGTGTTTTTGACCGATGGCTACATCAACCTCGCGATCCTCAATTTCAAGACCGAGAAGGACGCCGATGTCGGCGCGCATGGCGCCAATTTCAGCGGCATCCACCATTTCGGCTTCGAGGTCGAAGACCTCGACGATGCGGCGGAAAAGCTGGAAAAGGCCGAGGGCCAGCAGCTCACCGCAAAGGACGGGCTCGACATGGAGATGGCCGCCGGCAGCCACCGCAATTTCGAGATGAAATGGGCCGGCCCCGACGGCGTCGTCGTCGACATCTCGCATACCGGCTGGGACAACGGAACATGAGCGCCAATTTCACGCTCTGCGTCGGCACCGTCGGCAGCGGCGCCTGGACCAGCCCGGATGGCGGCGACAGCTGGCAGCGGGTCCGCAGCGGGTTGTGGGGCGAGAGCCGGGTCTATGGGCTCGCCACCCATCCGCGCGAGCCGCGCACCGTTTTTGCCGGCGCCGATGACGGCGTCTACAAGAGCCGCGACGGCGGGCAGAGCTTCGAGCGCCTCGACTTGCCGATGAACAAGATGGATGTGTGGAAGATCGCATTCGATCCCGCGGACCCGGACACGATCTTTGCCGGGACCCGGCCGGCGGCCTTGTTCCGCTCGAAGGATGGCGGGCGGCACTGGAGCAAGCTGTCCGCTGCGATCGTCGAGGAGTGCCCGAACGTCGGAGTGCCGCGGGTGACGGCGCTGACCGTCGATCCGTCCGATCGCCATATCGTCTGGGCCGGTGTCGAGGTCGACGGCGTGCGGCGCAGCCTCGATGGCGGCGAGACCTGGACGCGGGTCGCCGGCGGGCTCAACGATCCCGACATCCATGACGTGGCGGTCCGCGGCGCCGGCAACGCCAAGGCGGTGTTGACCAGCACCCCGCGCGAGATCTTCGCCTCGACCGACAAGGGCGAGAGTTGGCAGGGCCTCGGCGTCGGCAAGCGGTTCGGCCTGCCCTATTGCCGCGGACTGGCGCTGAAGACCGACGATCCGAACACCGTGTTCGTCGCCACCGGCGATGGTGCAGCCGGCAGCACCGGCGCCATCCAGCGCTCCAAGGACGGTGGGCAGAGCTGGGAGCGGCTGTCCTTGCCGGTCGAGCCGAACTCGCCGATCTGGGCGTTTGCCACCCATCCGGCGGATCCCGGCCGGATTCTCGCGTGCAGCCATTACGGCGAGCTCTACGCCAGCCCCGACGCCGGCGATTCCTGGGCCAAATTGCCCCGCGAGTTCACCGAGATCCGCGCCCTGGCCTGGACCCCGAACTAAGCCGGCGTTCCTAGGGCCGCCCGTTTGGCATTGTGGCCGCCGGCGCTCCTTTCCTCTCTCCCCGCCGGCCGGGGGAGAGAGCCCGCCCCGGACCCGATCCGGGGGTAGGGTGAGGGGGGCCGGGCGGCTTGCTCTGGCGGTGCTTGGAGTGGTGGTGGCGACTGCCGGCGTCGGGCTCGCCGCCACCCCGGCGCAATCGGTGACCGCGGCCGCAGTTTGGCGTCCACCCGTGGCGTTCATGGCCCGGTTCCACAAGCGATGCGACGGCCGCTCCGGTGCCGCGTTCGACGCCTGCTTTGCCGCGGCCATGGCCAAGGCCGGCGCCTCGCCGGCGGCGCTCGGTTTCGCCCGGCGTCTCGATAACGAAGCCTATCTCGAGGCCTTGGAGGACACCGGCGGACCGGTTGCGGTCGCGCATGTCTTCTACCCGTTCCGAGCGAACGAGAACGACGCCTGGTTTCTGGTCAACGGCACCCCGGCGCTGATCGATGTCGACGACCGGCGCTATTTGGCTCTCGCCCAAATGCGGTCGTCGGCCGCCTATGCGGCAATCCACCGCCGCTATCCCAATGTGACCTTCTGGCCCGGCGACCGCGGCGCCGCGGCGCCGGCGGTGTCGCAGAGCGGTCGAGAGTTCGTCATCGGCTACCTGCTGCGCAACCTCTGCCATGCCTGCGCCACCGTCGGACGAGTGAGCTTCGCCTTCGATTTCGACTCCGGCGGAAAGCTCCTCGGGACCCGCATGGCGTCGGTCGTCCCAGCCGATCGCTAACCCAGCCGCCTCCCGGTCGGCTCTCACAGGAAACTGTACGGGTCGATATCGACCTGGAGTTGGGCCGAGCCGCCGAGGCGCACCCGTGCGAGCCACTCGCGCAGCACCGCCTGCAGGTTGACCTCGCGTCCCGTCTTGACCAGAAAGCGGTGGCGGTGGCGGCCGCGCAATACCGCGAGCGGCGCCGGGGCCGGCCCGAGCACCGTGACGCCCGGCAGCTGAGGGGCGGCGCGCGACAATGCCCGGGCAACGAAATCGGCCGATTCGAGGTCGGCGGCGCTGACGATCACGGCGGCGAGCCGGCCGAACGGCGGCAGCCCGGCGCCGCGCCGGGCGGCGGCCTCGGCCTCGAGAAAGCGGTCCCGGTCGCCATCGGCGAGCGCCTTCATCACCGGCTGGTCGGGCATGAAGGTCTGGATCAGCACCCGCCCCTTGCGCTCCGCGCGGCCGGCGCGGCCGCCGACCTGATGGAGCAGCTGATAGGTGCGCTCCGCCGCGCGCAGGTCGCCGCCGGTGAGCCCGAGATCGGCGTCGACCACCCCGACCAGGGTCAGCATCGGAAAGTGATGGCCCTTGGCGACGATCTGGGTCCCGATCAGCACATCGTAACGCCGCTCGGTCATCGCCTGCGCCAGCTCGGCCGCGGCGCGCGGCCCGGGCAAGAGGTCGCTGACCATCAGCGCGGTGCGCGCCTGGGGGAACCGTGCCGTCACCTCCTCGTGGAGCCGCTCGACCCCGGGGCCGCAGGGAACCAAGGTCCCGGCGGTCAGGCATTCCGGGCACAAAGCCGGCACCGGCTCGGCATGGCCGCAATGATGGCACAGGAGCCGGCGGGTATAGCGATGCTCGACCAGCCACGCGGTGCAGCTCGGGCATTGGCAGCGGTGGCCGCAGGCGCGGCACAGGGTCAACGGCGCATAGCCGCGCCGGTTCAGGAACAGCAATGCCTGCTCCCCGGCCGCCAAGGTCGCAGCGAGCTCGGCGACCAGCGGCGGCGACAGGAAGCGGCCCCGTTCGGTGCGCTCCCGGCGCAGATCGACGAGGCGGACCGCGGGCAGCTCGGCCCCCGCGTGACGGCGCGGCAAGGCCACGCGCTGGTAGCGGCCGCGCCCCAGATTGACCACGGTTTCGAGCGAAGGGGTGGCGGAAACCAGCACGACCGGGATGCCGGCCAGAGAGGCGCGCAGCACCGCCATGTCGCGGGCCTGATAGCAGACCCCGTCCTCCTGCTTGTAGGAGGGGTCGTGCTCCTCGTCGACGATGATCAGGCCGAGCTCGGCAAACGGCAGAAACAATGCCGAGCGCGCGCCGACAACGACCCGCGCCCGTCCCGCCGCGACGGCCCGCCAGGTGTCGCGCC
Source organism: uncultured Alphaproteobacteria bacterium (assembly GCA_963703855.1). GTDB lineage: Bacteria > Pseudomonadota > Alphaproteobacteria > ATCC43930 > CGMCC-115725 > AP-15. The sequence goes on along the minus strand of CAVPFW010000008.1, from coordinate 7,993 downwards.
GCAGGGTCTGCCCGATCTCGGAATGCCATTGCGCCGGCGCGACGCCGAAGCGCGCGCGGAAGCGCTGCAGCCATTGCGCGCCGAGCGCGATTTCCGGCAGCAGCACCAGCACCTGATGCCCGGCGCCGAGTGCTGCGGCGATGGCGGCGAAGTAGGTCTCGGTCTTGCCCGAGCCGGTCACGCCGTCGAGCACGCTGACGCCAAAGCCGCCGGCTTCGACCCGGTCGACGAGCCGGCGCGCGGCAGCCGATTGGTCGGGCGAAAGCTCGGGGCCGGACCGGCGCCAGTCAGGCGCCGCCGCGGCGGTGGGCTCGGCCGCGACCAGGCATTCCTCGACCAGCCCGCTGGCGGCGAGATCGCGGACCACGCCGGCGCCGCAGCCGGCGAGCCGCGCCGCTTCGGCCGCCGGCAGCGGCGGCCCGTCGCGCAGGATTTCGAGCACCCGCCGGCGCGCGGGGGTCAGGGATATGGCCGGGCGGGCCTCGGCTGATTCGGCCTGCGCGAGCGCGGCGAGACCGGCGGCGGCGGCAGTCCAGAGCCGCCGAGGCCGCGGCGGCTCCAACGCCTCGCCGACGCTCATCGTCATGTGCAGCACCGCGCCCGCGGGCGACATCGTGTAGGCGGCGGCGCGCTCGACAAAGCGGCGAAGCTCTCGTGTCAGCCCGCGCAGCGGCAGGATCTCGGCCACCGGCTTCAGCCGATCGGCGGCAATTTCGCCCTCTGCCCCGTCCCATACCACCCCGACGAGCCTGCGCCCGCCGAGCGGCACGCGGACAAAGCTGCCGGGCTCGGGGGCCGCTTCCCCCTCCGGCATCAGGTAGTCGAGTGCCGCCGGCAATGGCAGCGGCAGCAGCACCCGAACCCGCCGTGCCCCGCCAGCCGGCGCGGCCGGTCTCTCGTCCTCGGCGCAGCGGCGCACCGGGGCCGCCGCCGCGGAACTGGCATGGCGATCGGGCATCGGCTAAACTCGCTCCGGAAACGACGCGCGGCAAGCGCTCTGCGGCGACCGCGCCAGGCGAGTTCGGTGCCCCGGTCCGGGGCGGTTTCAGGTGTGTCAGGAATGATCGCGTCTCCCGCTGCCGCCCTCTTTCCCCGCCGCTCGCGCCCTGGCGCAGCGGTCCGGAGCTAGCGGTGGCCGACCGTCCTCAAGACCGGCCAAAGCGGATCGGGAGTGGCGTCCCGGCTCCAGGACGGCCGAGCGCCGCCCGCGCCGAGGATGTCGTCGCCTATCTGCGCGAACATCCCGATTTCCTCGAGCTGCATCCCGAAGCGCTGCGCCTGCTGGGCGCGCCGATCCGCGGGACCGGCGACGGCGTGCTCGATTTCCAGCATTTCATGCTCGAACGCCTGCGCCACGATCTGAACCGGCTGCAGGGCGAGCACAAGGACCTGATCGCACTGAGCCGCGGCAACCTCGCAAGCCAATGCCGCGTGCACAAGGCGGCGCTGTCGATGCTGAAAGCGATCAGCTTCGAGCATCTGCTGCAGATCGTCACGACCGACCTCGCCGTGCTGATCGATGTCGACATCGTCACCCTCGGGGTCGAGAGCACGGCCGCGCGAACGACGCGCCTGCCGGTCCACGGCATCCATCTGCTGCGCGCGGGCATGGTCGACCAGCTGCTCGGCCCCGCCCGCGACGTGCTGTTGTGCACCGACATCAAGGGCGACCCCGCGCTGTTCGGCGGCGCCGCCGGCCTGGTGCTCTCGCAGGCGCTGCTGCGGCTGTCGTTCGGCCGCTCCGGGCCGAGCGGGCTGATGTGCATCGGGACCCGCAGGGCGGGGACGTTTCATCCCGGTCTCGGGACCGAGCTGTTGAGCTTTCTCGCCCGCGCCGTCGAGATCACGATCGCCCAGTGGCTCGAACGCGGCCGTTGACGCACACGGAAGATGGAGCCGCCAGCTCCGCCCCAGCTTCCGCCGTGCCAGGCGCCGCCCTCACTCACCCACCCCCCTCCCGCAATGCGGGAGAGGGTGCCGAGTGCGGCGAGGCGGGTGACGGTGCTTCCCCTCCGAGCCGGCGGAAAGCGGGTGAGGGAGCCGGGCACAAGCCGAGTTTCCCGGCGTTGCCGGAGCCGGTGCCATTGGCGCGGTTTTCCGCCGCCGACGATCTGCGCGCGGCGATCGGGTTGTGGGCCGCCTGGTTGGCGGGCGAGCGCCGCGCCTCGGCACATACCGTCGCCGCCTATGGCCGCGACCTCGCCTTTTTTTTCGATTTCCTGACCGAGCATCTGGGCCAGGTGCCGAGCCTCGGCGCGATCGACGGGCTGCGGCCGGCCGATTTCCGCGCCTATCTGGCGCGCCGGGCCGGCGACGGCATCGAGCGCAGCTCGTTGGCGCGGGGCATGTCGGTATTGCGCGGCTTCGTGCGCTTTCTGCAGCGGCGCGGGCTCGCCTCGACCACGGCGCTCGCGGCGTTGCGCTCGCCCAAGCTGCCACCCGGCGTGCCCAAGCCGCTGAGCGTCGACGACGCGCTCGCGACGGTCGACGCCGCCGGCGACTTTGCCCCCGAAGGATGGCAGGGCAAGCGCGATACCGCCTTGCTGGCATTGCTCTACGGCTGCGGGCTGCGGCTGTCGGAGGCGCTCGGCCTCTCCCGCGCCGAGGCGCCGTTGGGCGAGGCGCTGACGATCACCGGCAAAGGCCGCAAGGAGCGCCAGCTGCCGGTGCTGCCGGCGGTGCGCACCGCCATCGCCGACTACCTCGCCGCCTGCCCGCACGCCTTGGCCGCCGCCGGCCCGCTCTTTGTCGGCGCCCGCGGCGGGCCGCTGCATCCGCGCCTGGTGCAGCGCCAGATGGAAGCGTTGCGCGGTTTTCTCGGGCTGCCGGCGACGGCGACCCCGCACGCGCTGCGCCACAGCTTTGCGACGCACCTGCTGGGCGCCGGCGGCGATTTGCGCATGATCCAGGAATTGCTGGGCCATGCCAGCCTGTCGACGACGCAGCGCTACACCTCGGTCGAGACCGAGCGCCTGCTCGCCATCTACGACGGTGCGCACCCGCGCGCCCGGCTGCCGGGTTGACGCGCGGTCGCACGCATCGGTCCGCGAGGAGGGGAGATGGATCTCGGTCTGACCGGAAAAAAAGCGATCGTCACCGGCGGCAGCCGCGGCATCGGCCGCGCGATCGCCGAGCTGTTGGCCGACGAGGGCTGCGATTTGGCGCTGTGCGCCCGCGGCAAGGCCGGCGTAGATGACGCGGCGGCGGCCCTCGCCGGCAAGGGCGTGAAGGCATATGGCGGGGTCGTCGACGTAGCCGACACCATGGCATTGCGCGCCTGGGTCGCCGAGGCGGCGGGCAAGCTCGGCGGGCTCGACGTGTTTATCGCCAATGTCAGCGCCTTGGCGCAGGCGATGGACGAGGATTCCTGGCGCCGCAGCCTCGACATCGACGTGATGGGCACCGTCGCCGGGGTCGAGGCGGCGCTCCCGTTCCTCGAACAATCCGATGCCGGGGCGATCGTCGTGATCGGCACCACCGGCGCGGTCGAGATCGCCGGGGCACCTCGCCCCTACGCCTCGGTCAAGGCCGCCCTCGCGCCCTACGTCAAGGCGCTCGCCCGCAACCTCGCGGCCAAGGGGGTGCGCGCCAACATGGTCTCGCCCGGCAACGTCTATTTCAAGGGCGGGGTGTGGAACCTGCTCGAGGAGAACAATCCGGAGCTGTTCCGGACCATGGTCGGGCGCAACCCGATGGGCCGCATGGGCACACCGCAAGAGGTGGCGAACGCCGTCGTCTTTCTCGCCAGCCCGCGCGCCAGCTTCATCACCGGCACCAACCTGATCATCGACGGCGCCCTGACCCAGCGCGTGCAGTTTTGACGCCCGACCCAGCCGTCGCGACCTAAGCGCTCTGGCGTCAGCGCAGCGCGTACACGAAATCTGCTCTCGACCACCGCCGACACTAACCATTCACCGGTTTCCTATCAGAAATCGAACTCTGACCCCGTTTCCTCCCCAGGTTAACGACGCGGGCCGGTAGTGCTCCACGCTGTGACCCGCGCAGACGCTCTTCATGCAGCCCTTGCGAATTTGATCACTAAAGTTATTCTATTGATGAATATAACCGCCACGCATTAGGGATCCGGCTGTGGCCCTTGGTAGCCGCTGGTATGTCGTCGATAATGGATCAAGACGGGGACCGCTGAGCAATGAAGAGCTAGCCGCTCTCGTGCGGGCGGGTGCGTTGAAGCCTACTACTTTGATTTGGCATCCTGGCTTCCAGAATTGGAAGCCAGAGGGAGAGATCCCGGGGTTACTTGTGCCGCCGCCGCTCCCAAATCGAGATGCGACGAGCACAGCCATGCTGGTGACGAAGCCGGAACGGATTATACCCGTGGCAGGCAAGAACCGTTCCGGTCGAACGCTGCTGTTGGTGCTGATCATCACCGCCACTCTCGCGGTTACCGGTGGAATGATTAGGGTACCTGAACCAAGAACCCGACTATGGAATTGCGCCCCAAGTCTTTGCGCGCCTCAGTCCAGAAATGCAGGAGTGGGCGAAGCGGCTCCGTGATGAACCTTGCAATCGTACCCTCGCATCCGAACTCGTGAGCGGTCTTCTGGACCAAGCAGAATACGGCACCATTATCCGGTTCTCTGAGCAGACAGAGGCGAAATGCGGACTAAATGAAGAACTTCTAACTGCGGTTTACACAGCTTACACCCGTACTTCCGATTTCGTCGGGTCAGAGAAGACCGCTGACAAGTTAGTATCAGAGTATCCGGCCGACCCAAATGTATACGGGTGGAGAGCCGAAACCCGGGAAAAGCGAGACGATTTTTCTGGTGCTTATAGTGATATGGTTATAGCTTTTTCGCTTTTCCTGGACCCTTCCGATGTGGCCCTGTCAGTTTACTACGATCTCGCACGGTTGGCGGCGAAGGTAGACCAGCCCTGCTTAGCCGTCGCCACGCTTCGGGATTATATTGCTTACGATCCGGAAAACCGGCGTACCCAGCAACTCGCTACTTTGATGAGCGATTGGCAGAAACAGGGTTCCTGTGCGCCCTTATCCGGCACGGGGACAGCCTTCCTACGCTACGATCCCAATTCGACAACTATCATCGTATCGGCCGAGGTTAACGGTCTGCCAGCCCAGATGATCGTCGATACCGGAGCGAGCCGACGGCTCCGACACAGCAGTTTGCCAGAAAGGCAGGCATTGAGCCATTTGGTCCTCAAGGCGCGATCGTCACCACGGCAAATGGCAAAGCCTGGGTACCAGGGGGTCGAGCCCATAGTATCTCGTTCGGCGGGGCGCGGCTTAGTGACGTACCTGTGTTCATCCAGCCTGCTAATAGATCTTTCGGTGACGGCGTCGATGGTCTCACTCGGCCTTTCGTTCCTCGGAAACTTTCACATGCGGATAGGCGGGGGTACATTAAAACTTCGGCCCCTTAAATTACGATTAAACGTGACAGTTTACTCAATAGCACGGGAGAAATGGACTTAGGGAAAATGCGGCTCAGGGCAAATTGGGTCGGAGTGGCGGCTTTTCCCCGGAAGGCGGTCTCGGGTGGACGCGGCATCCTCTTCCTTGCGGTCCCCCCGCGCCTTGGGAGACGGCACCACCCTGATCTCCGCCGGCACGCCGGGCGGTCGGGTGCGAGGCCAAGAAACGCGATGGGCGCCAGCAGCACGGCGCCCATCATATCATTTCCTGCGCTTTCGCAATTTAGTTGATCAGCCCGTAGAACTTGGCGGCGTTCTCGCAGGTGATCTTGTGCACCACGTCGGCCGGCAGGCCGGCGAACTGCTCGTTGATGTATTTCGAGGATTCGGGCCACACCCCGTCGGTGTGCGGGTAGTCCGAGCCCCACATCAGGGTCTCGACGCCGATGTCCTCGTAGAGCTTGGTGCCGATCGGGTCGAACTGGAACGTCGCCTTGCACTGGCGGCGCCAGTATTCGCTCGGCTTCATCTTGATCAGGTCGCGGAACCGGTCCTCGTACTCGAAATCCATGCGGTCGAGCGCGTAGGGCAGCCAGCCGATGCCGCTCTCGCCGAACGACACCCGCAGCCGCGGATAGCGCTCGAGCACGCCGGCGCCGATCATAGCGGCGATGATGTGGATCAGGCCCATCTGGAACGCGGATACGCCGGTGAACATCGCCGCGCGCCGGACCTGGCCGGAAACCCCCTCGCGCGCCCGCGGCGAAGTCGTCGGGAAGGTGTGGAAATGCAGCGGCAATTGCACGTCTTCAACCGCCTTCCACAACGGCTCCCAGCACCGGGTGCCACATCGGCTCCATGTCCCATGAGCACGACAGCTCGAGGCCCTTGATCCCCATCTTGGCGACCCGGTGGATCTCGGCGACCGCCTTGTCGATGTCGCCATAGGGCAGGCAGGCGAGGCCGATCTGCGCGGTCGGGATAATGGCGGCAGAAATCCTTCAGCCAGTCGTTGTAGATGCGCAGCATCTCGTTCGCGGCTTCGTTGTCGTTGAGCCGCGAGGCGGCCCCGAGGATGCCGTATATGACCTCGGCGTCGACGCCGTCGCGGTCCATGTCCTTGATCCGCAGATGCGGGTCGCTGCAGCGGCGGATGTCCTTTTTGCCGTCCTCGTACATGCCGGTTTCGGCCATCTTGTCGACCCGGTGGTTCTGACCGGGGACGAACGGCGCACCGCCCGGCCCGACGCCGTTCTTCAACCCGAAATTGGCGCCGTTCTTGGCCACCCATTGCGGCCCCTGCGGCCCGTCGGCGACATAGGGCATGCGGTCCTTCAGCTCGCGGGGCGCCTCGGACACGAACAAATCGGGCGGCATCCACGGCATGTCGAGATGGCAATCGGCCGAGATTCTGCGGTACTGCATGTCGTTTCCCCGCTCATGATTGACCAAGCGTGTATTGTCCAACCGACTGTACTCCCTCGTTGCGCGGATTTCCTAGCCATGCGGCGGCGTATGCCCGGCGTTTTTGCAGAGGCGACATGAACGAGGCGCAACTCCGGCGCGCGCCAGCGGGGCGCTTGCCTCGGCGCCGGTGATTGCGGCATGCTTCCTGTCTGGAAGCGGGGGCAAAGGGAGGCGACGATGCCTGATACAATCATCAGCGAGACCGCGCCGGCGCCGCGCGCCGAGAGCGCGATCCGGATCGGCGGGCTCGACCATGTCGTGCTTCGCGTCGGCAGTCTCGAACGCGCGATCGAATTCTACCGGAATGTCCTCGGCCTTCATGTCGAGCGCCGGCTCGAGCAGCCCAAGCTGGTCCAGTTGCGCGCCGGCGCCTCGCTGATCGACCTGGTCCCGGCAGCGGCCTCGCCGAGCGCGGCCGAGGGCGCCGCCGGGCGCAACATGGATCATTTCGCGGTGCGCGTCGTCGGCTTCGATGCGGCGGCGCTGTCGACGCATCTGCGCCGGCACGGGGTCGATCCCGGCGAAGTCCGGGAACGCTACGGGGCGGAGGGCTACGGCCCCTCGCTCTACATCACCGACCCGGACGGCAATACCGTCGAGCTCAAGGGCGAAGCCACCCGCGGGCTGTAGCGCAGGTCAATCCCCGTCGTCGCCGCCCCTCACCCCGGGGTCGGTCGGGGAGACGCTCACGCCGGCGCGAGACGGCTGATCTCCGCCGCGTCGAACTCGTATCGCGTGCTGCAAAACTCGCAGGTCACGGTGGTGACTTGCTCCTTCTGCATGTCGTCGAGCTCGTCCGTGGGGAAGGCGCGCAGGATCATTTCGATGCGCTCGCGCGAGCAGCGGCAGCGGGCTTCCAGCGGGTGCGTGTCGAAGACGCGCACCCCATCCTCGTGAAACAGCCGGAACAACAGCCGGTGCGGGGTGAGGTCGGGGTCGACCAGTTCGGCGGCGGTCGCTGAGCTCATCAGCACCATCGCCCGCCGCCAGCCATCCTCGACATCGTCGGCGATGACCCCGTAGCCGCCTTCGGGCGGCACCCGCTGCAGCATCAGCCCGCCGGCGCGCCAGGCCCCGCCTTCCCCGGTCGCGGGATCGGCGCCGGCGTGGGCGACGGCGAGCTTGATCCCGC
>CAVPFW010000007.1:0-128285 GCA_963703855.1 uncultured Alphaproteobacteria bacterium | reverse complement strand
TCGCAAATACGCTCTAGCCTGCGGCGATGCGCCGGACCAGCTCCGAATACGGCACCAGCTGCCGATCGGCGGTGAGAAGCGTCGCGGGCTCGACGATCGCCTGCGCTACGAGAATGCGGTCGAAAGGGTCGCGGTGCAGCAGAGGCAACTCGGCCACGAGGGCAGCGGCGTTCGAGTGGACCGGCAACTCGATGAACCCGGTATCGAGCGCGGCTCGGGTTATCTCGGCGGGTGCTACTGCGAAATCGGCGCGGCCGAGCCCGGTCTTGATGGCGATTTCCCAGATGCTGGCGGCGCTGAACAGCACCTCGTCGGCGCCGCCTTCGATCGTGGCGCGGGTCTCCGCGTCCAACCGGGCAGGCTCCGCCAATGCCCACAGCAGAACATGGGTATCGAGCAGCACGCGCATCAGCGTCCCTCGAAGGCGTCCAAAACCTCTGCGGGCAACGGTGCGTCAAAATCCTCCGGCACGGTCAGCTTCCCTGCCAATATGCCCAGGCTGCGTCGCGGTCGCGGGCCGGCGAGCGGCCCCAGCCGGGCGACGGGCTTGCCTGATTTGGCGATGATGATCTCTTCGCCGGAAGCGGCGGCATCGACCAGGCGCGAGAGCTGGGTCTTCGCCGCGTGAATATTGACTATGCGCATCGAACCCTCCATGGACCGGACTTAGTTTAGTCTGGTGGCTACCGCCGATCAACGGGTGGCCCCGTTCGGTTCCTCATGAGGGGATGGTCAGCGCGACCGGCTTTTGCGGCGCGGTCGATCGTGTCGAGGCGGGAGCAGGCGCCCATAAGGCCGATCCAATTTCGGTTTCGCCGCCGGCAGGACCTAACCGTCTGCGAGGCGAGCGGCGATCGGGGCGAAGGCATCCACGCAATCCTCGGGAATGCTGTAGTAGGAGATACCCCAACGCTCCCGGCGCGCCAGGAGATCATCGATCATCTGATCGACGGTTCCGATCAGCACGTACGGGCTGGCAAGGATCTCGTCGGCGGCGAGCTGGGTCCAACGGCTGCTCAGCTCCTCGGCCGCGCGGCGGCGGTCGTCGGTCACGACAACCCGCTGCACCAGGGCGTTCAGCTCGAGCCGCGGATATCGGTCGCCCGCGGCCTCGCGCACGAGCTGCACCCGCTCGTCGACGCCCTTCACCCGCCATCCCGAAAGGTCCGGCGGGGCCGCGCCGCCTCGCCGAAAGGTTATTCCGGAGAAGCCTACGATGTCGGCTTCCCGCGCGGCGAGAGTAAGGAGGCGCCGGCCATTGCCGCCGATCAGGATCGGCGGATGGGGTTTCTGGACGGGAAGCGGCGCGATTGTGTGACCGGTTACTCGAAAGTGGCGGCCGGCAAAAGTGACTTGTTCGCCTCTAAGCAGACCCTTGATGACGGCGACCGCCTCCGCCAGCCTCTCGACCCGCTCGCGGCCCGTGTCGAAGGCCAGCCCTGCTTGGTCATACTCGGATTGGATGCTTCCCGCGCCCAAGCCGAGCTGAAGCCGCCCGTCGGTGAGGAGGTCGACGGTTGCCGCCTCACGAGCGACCAGAACCGGATGACGGAAGTCGTTATTGAGCACGTTGGTGCCGACGCGGAGATGTTTCGTCGCCTCCGCAGCGCTGACCAATGCCGGCATCGGCGCCATCAGGTCTGTAAGATGATCGGGCACAGTCAGGGTGGCAAAGCCGAGAGCCTCGATCTTGCGGGCTTTCTCGGCCCAGTCGGCGCGTGTGCTGGCGCGCCTGACGTTCACGCCAAACCGAAAGGGCTTCATTTCTCTACCTGGCTTTTGGGACACCTGCCGCGAGTGCTGGTGGCAGCAACCAAACATTGGGGAATTATATAGTGTGTTCCGATCCGGTCGCACCATCAGCTCGTCGCCCCCGCGAAAGCGGGGGTCCAGGACAACCTGCACATCGCTTGCCCCTGGGTTCCCGCTTTCGCGTAGGGCTGTCCGGGGAAATTGTGACGGCAGGGATGTAGTGTTCGGCCCGCTGTCGGACAATCTAGGGGGTCGTCTTGCGCGGGCTTGTCCCGCGTATCCACGTCTCCTTTTCGGACGCCCGAAGACGTGGATGGCCGGGTCGAGCCCGGCCAAGACGAGTTGGGCGGGTCGGTCCCTCCACTTTTGCTACCCAAATTTTTCCCCGGACAGCCCTACGCGTTCGCGGGAATGACGAGCCGATGTGATCGAAAACCGTGTTTGCCTTCCCGGCCCGCGGGTCCGGTATGACGGCTGGTAAATGCAAACCGTCAGGTGCCGGCTCCTGCCGGAGCCTCAAAGCACATTTTTGATTATGCTGTTGTTTTAGAAGCATCGCGTTGGTCACGACGGGATGGTCAGCGCGATCAGCTTGTCGGCGGCGCGGCCGGTTGTGTCGAGGTGGCGGCAGGTGTCGATCAGCTCGGCGAATTGCGTTTCGGGGATGGCGAGGCCGGGGGCGATGGGGCGGATGCGGCGCGCTTCCTCCTCGAAATCCCAGATGAACTCGCGGCCGGTGCCTTCCTTGGTGAAGCTGCGGCCGTCCTTTAAAAATACCGTGATCCGCGGGCCGAACAGGGTGCGGCGCACGGTCGGGATCAGGGTCACGCGGCGCATCAGATCGAGCACCTCGGGCGGATCGCTCTCGCCGGGGCCGGGCCGGTCGCCGCGCAACAACGGGTAACCGCGTTCGGCGGCGCCCCAGGCTGTGAAGTATTGCGTGCTGCCGACGTTAGGCGGGTTCTCGATGCCGCGGCTGGGAAAGGCCGGGCTCGGGTATTCGGTCTCGAACCAGTTGACCAGGGCCTCGATCCGGTCGATGTCCTCGTATTTCAGGTTGTGCTCGGTGCACAGCGCTGCGGTTACGTCGATATGGGCGATGTTGTAGCCGGCGGTCGAATAGATCCGGTAGAGCGTCTCGAGAAAGATCCAGTCGCGGCCGAGGCCCTGGGTGATTTTCGCCAGTTCGGTGCTGACATCGCCGGTAAAGCTGTAGCGCAACTCGCCGCGGTTGTTGCCGGCATAGGCGTGGTAGAAGCCGGCCTCGCCTTCCAAGGTGGTCTCGCCGCCCGGCGTGCCGTGCTTGGCCAAGGCCACGGCGAGCAATGCGTTGCGCACCGCACCGCCCTCGCGCAGTGAGCGGCCGCCGCTGCGCGCCCCTTCGAGATTGCCGGCAGCGAGGTTGACGCATTGGGCAATGGCGCCATGGATCTGGTGCTCGTCGAGGCCGCCGAGCTTGGCCGCGGCGATCGCGGCGCCAAAAATGCCGAACACCGGCCCCGCATGAAAGCCGCGCGACATGACCGTCGGGATGAACTCGGCGGCCATCCGCTCCATGACCTCGTAGCCGGCGGCGATTGCGGTCAGGAATGCCTGGCCGGAAGCGCCGGAAACCTCCGCCGCGACCAATGCCGCCGGCAGGATCGCCGTGCCCGGATGGGTCAGCATGCGGAAAGTGTCCCATTTGCCGCCGGCAAAGATCGTCTCGGTGTTGACAAAGGCGGCCCCGGCCTTGGTCAGCTTGGCGCCGTGGCACAGCACCGTCGCGACCCCGCCGCCGCCCGCTTCTTCCTCCTGCATCAAGGCCAATGCCTGCCGGCTGGCCGGCATCCGGTGCGCCACCAACGCCGAGGAGAGCGCCTCCAGGGTGACCCCCTTGGCCCGATCGACCACGGCCGGCGGCAGGTCGTCGTATTTCAGGTTGGCGACGAACCGGGCGAACTCGCGGCTCAGCGACATGGCGGCTCCCCTCACTGGATTTCGTTGAGCTCGGGCGGCGTACAGACCGATCAAATCAGAGATGCGGCGGTGCCCGCAGGAGTACCTGGGTCGCGGTCCAGATCATCCCGCCGACGGCCAGCACTTCGGCGCGACCTTGTCGCGCGGGGCGGCCTTTGGGACAAGCTTCGAATTTCGCGGCGCGCCGAACGGCCAGCAAGGCTTCGATCGCCGGCCTTGACGGGTCGAGGCAGGTGCCCAACAACGGGGATATGCCCATCAGCGAAGACATGAGCGACCGTAGCCGCGCGACCAAGCCGCGCCGATCCTGGCGGGCAAGGATTTTGCCGCGGCCTCGGTGTTCGAGCCGGCGAACCTGCTGCGCGAGGCGCGCCGCCAGAAGGGCCTGGCCAGCGCCGAGGTCCCCGACATCTGCATCCTCGACCCCGACGGCGACATCGTGCGGGGACTGCGTCGGGCCGGAACGGCGCGGCGCTCGCCGGGCTGGGCGTGCTACCACACCGATCTCTACGAGTTCGACCATGGCCCCGAGCGTTTCGGCATCATCGGCTGCGCGGTCGGCGCCTCGTTTGCCGTGCTGCTGGCGGAACAGCTTTTCGTCTCCGGCTGCCGCCTGCTGATCAGCATGACCTCGGCCGGCCAGATCGTCGCGCGCGGGCCGCCGCCCTATTTCGTGCTGATCGAGCGCGCGCTCCGGGACGAAGGCGCCAGCTATCATTATCTGCCGCCGGCGGAATTCGCCGAGGCCGACGTCGCCCTGGTCGACAGCGTCTTCGAAGCACTCGCCGGGTCGCCCGAACCGGTTCACCGCGGCGCCGCCTGGACCACCGACGCGCCGTTCCGCGAGACCGCAGCGGCGATCGAAAGCGCCCGGGCCCGCAACATCCTCGCGGTCGAGATGGAGGCGGCGGCGCTCTACGCCTTTGCCCGGGCCCGCGGCAAGCCGGTTCTGTGCTTCGCCCACGTGACCAACCGGATGGCGGTGACCGCCGGAGATTTCGAGAAAGGCGAGGCCGACGGCGCCAAATCTTCGTTGGCGGTGATCGCGGCTGCGGCGCGGGCCTGGCGCAGCGCCGTCGGCCCGCGGCGATGAGCGAGCCGTTGCCGCTGAGCGGTCTCGGCCGGTTCTGCGCCGTCGCGGTCATGGCCAAGGCGCCGCGGGTCGGCGATGTCAAGACGCGGCTCGCGCCGCCCTTGTCCGCGGCGGAGGCGGCGGGGTTGAGCGCCTGCTTCATCCGCGACATTGCCGACAACATCAGCGCTGCGGCGCGATCGACCCCGATCCACGGCTACGTCGCGTATTCGCCGCCGGGGTCCGAGCCGGTGTTTCGCGCGATAGTGCCGGACGCGATCCGGCTGTTGCCGCCGCGGCGGATCGGCCTCGGCCATAGTCTCGCCGACGCGGCCGAAGATCTGCTCGCCTCGGGTTACGGATCGGCCTGTCTGGTCAACTCCGACAGCCCGACCCTGCCGACCTCGATCCTGGTCGAGGCCGCGCAGGCGTTGCAGGCAGCGGGCGACCGGGTCGTTCTCGGCCCGGCCGAGGATGGCGGCTATTACTGCATCGGCCTCAAGAACCGGCATGCGCGACTGTTCGAGGATATCGACTGGAGCACCGCGCAGGTTTTGGCGCAGACCCTCGACCGGGCTCGCGAGATCGGGCTCGACACGGTCGTCTTGCCGATGTGGTACGACGTCGACGATCCGGCATCGCTGCGCCGTCTCGCCGAGGAGCTGCTCGGCGGCGTCCATCAGAACGAGCGAACGCCGTACGCCGCGCCGCACACCGCGGCCTTTTTGAGCCGCTTGCTCGGCGATGGCCGAGGCCGGCCGATCGACATCGACTGGCCGAGAGCCGAGGCCATCGGCACAGATCTTTGACCCGACCCCGCCTGCTCTCCGTGGTGGCTTGCGCGGCGGCACTCCTCGGCCTGACGGCGCTGGGGCTTTATCAGCAGAGGCAGGGCGACATCGACCGGTTTGTCGTGGTCGCCCTGGCGCAGGGCGTCGTTTATCTGCTGGCGGTCGGGCTCGTCTGGAACCACCGAACGTCGCGCCGCACCTTGGCGATGATCCTCGCCACGGCCGCGCTGCTGCGCCTGCCGGTGCTCTTTGCCCCGCCCTATTTGTCGACCGATATCTATCGCTATGTCTGGGACGGGCGGGTCGAAGGCGCCGGCATCAACCCGTACCGCTATATCCCGGTCGATCCGCACCTCGAGGGATTGCGCGACCCGCAGATTTTCCCGCATATCAACCGCAGCAGCTACGCGCCGACGATCTATCCTCCCGCGGCGGAGGCGATCTTTTTCGCCGTCACCCGCATCAGCCAGTCGCTGATCGCGATCAAGGCGGCGATGGTCCTGCTCGAAGCGATCGCCGTCGCCATGCTGCTGCGGCTGCTCGCCGCTGCCGGCCGGCCTTCCGGGCACATCCTCGTTTACGCCTGGCACCCGCTGCCGGTGTGGGAGTTTGCCGGCAGCGGCCACATCGACGCCGCGCTGATCGCGTTGGTCGTATTGGCATTGTGGAGCCGCCGGCGGGGCAGCGGGTGGCTCGCGGGGTTGGCGCTCGCCGGCGCTGCCCTGGTAAAGCTCTACCCGGCGGTGCTGCTCCCGGCGGTTTATCGCCGCCGGGAGTGGCGGATGCCGGTCGCTTTCGCGGTTGCGGTGATCGTCGGCTATCTGCCCTTCATCGGCGCCGGCTGGGGGGTCCTCGGCTTCCTGCCGGCATATGCCAAGGAGGAAGGCTTCACCGCAGGTGGCTCGGGTTTCTACCTGTGGAGCCTCCTTCGGACCTGGCCGCCCATCGCCGGGTGGCCAGCCCTCGTCTACGTCGCCGGCGCCGCCGCAATCCTCGCCCTGGCGGCCGTCGCCGTGGCCTTCGCCCGGAAAGCCGACGAGGATTTCGCCGGCGCGGCGCTGCTGGCGGGCCTGTTCATGTTTCTACTGTCGCCGCACTATCCCTGGTATTTTGCCTGGCTGATCGTTTTCACCTGCTTTGCTCCGTGGCTGTCCTTGCTGTGGTTGACCAACTCGGCATTTCTGCTCTACCTCGTGCAGGTGGGCTCGCCGCTGCTGCGCGAAGGTTATCGGCTGCCGATCGAATCGGCGATATACGGGCTGTTTGCCGTCCTTGCGCTGTTCGATGTCTGGCGTCGTCGTCGGCGCGCATTGCGGAGTAGTTGAGCATGTCCGGTACCCTTGGCGCCGCGACCGCGGCCGATCCGCGCCGCTATTTCGCTCATATCGCCGACGAGCGCGGCCCGGTCGCCGAGACCGAGCCGGTCTGCCTCTATCTCGAGACCACGAACCGCTGCAACCTGTTGTGCACGACCTGCCCGCGCACCTTCGAGGCGCTCGAGCCGCCCGGCGACATGAGCTGGGAATTGTTCACCAAGATCGTCGATCAGTTCCCGCGCATCGCCCGCGTCGTGCTGCACGGGGTCGGCGAGCCGATGATGGTGCGCGCCCTGCCGCGCATGATCCGCTGTCTGAAGGATCGCGGCGCCTATGTGCTGTTCAACACCAACGGCACCCTCTTGACGGCGCGCAAGGGGCGCGAGCTGATCGAGGCCGGGCTCGATGAATTGCGCCTGTCGCTCGACGCGGCCGAGCCGGAGGCGTTCAAGCTGGTGCGCGGGCGCGACATGTTCGCCCGCATCCTGCGCAACATCCGCAATTTCCGCGCGCTGCAGCAGAAGCTCGGCGCGGCGACGCCGCGGCGTCTCGCTGTGGCTGACCGGGCTCAAGGAGACCTTGGATCAGCTGGCCGACTTCGTCAGGCTGGCTCACGATCTCGGCATCCCCGAGGTTTATCTCCAGCGGCTCGTCTATTTTCCCGAAGGCCAGGGATTGGCGCGGGCGCAATCGGCGCTGTTCGATGACGATAGCGGCGAGGAGACCCGGCTGGTTCGCGAGGCCGAGGCGTTGGCGCGCCAGCTCGGGGTCAGCTTCAACGCCTCCGGCGCCACCGACCCCGCCTCCAGCCTGAAGCAGCCGGACGGCAAGCAGCCGTGGTCGTTGTGCCGGCGGCCCTGGACATTGATGTATTTCACCGCCCATGGCCGCGCCATCCCGTGCTGCATCGCGCCGTTTTCGATGCGCGGCTACGACGGCTTCACGCTCGGCGACGCGACCCAGCAGAGCCTGCGCGAGATCTGGAACGGCGAGCGCTACCAGGCTTTCCGCAGCGCATTGCTGAGCGACCGGCCGTCGCCGGCCTGCGCCGGCTGCGGATTGCGCTGGAGCCTGTGAGGATGGCGCGGCCGCGCGTCGCGCTGATCATCCCGACCCTCGACGAGGAGGCGGCGATCGGCGGGGTTGTCGCCGCGGTCCCGCGCGATGCGGTCGACGAGATCATCGTCGTCGACAGCGGCAGCGCCGACCGCACCGTCGAACGCGCCCGCGCGGCCGGCGCGCGCATCGTGACCGAGAGCCGGCGCGGCTATGGCCGCGCCTGCCGGGCCGGCGCCGAGGCGGCGGGCGACTGCGACATCCTGGTGTTTCTCGACGGCGACGGCAGCGACCGGCCGGAGCTGATCCCGCGATTGCTCGCGCCGATCATCGAGGGCCGGTACGACTTCGTCATCGGCTCGCGCATCCGCGGCCGGCGCGAGCCGGGCAGCATGAGCGCGCACCAGATCCTCGCCGGCCGTGCCGTCGGTTTGGCGCTGCGCCTGCTCTACGGCGTGCACTACACCGATATGGGCCCGCTGCGCGCGATCCGGCGCGACGCGTTGGTCCGGCTCGGCATGCGCGAGACGACCTTTGGCTGGAACCTCGAAATGCAGATGCGGGCGGCGCGCGCCGGCCTGCGCATCCTCGAGATCCCGGTCGATCACCGGCGGCGGGCCGGCGGCGTGTCGAAGGTCTCCGGCAGCCTGTCGGGCACGATCAAGGCGAGCCTGCGGATCGGCGCCACCCTGACCCGGATCGCCTGTGGGGGACGCCGCCAATGATCCCGAACCCGATCTCGGACGTCATCACGTTTCTGACCCAGCCAAGCTGGACGACGGCGGTCTTCTGGCTGCTGATCGTCGCCAGCATCGTCATCGCGGCTTACGCCTGGCGCACGATTTCGTCGCAACGCAGGGGAACGAGTTTATTCGGCTGGGTTGCCCGGTTTTTCATCGGCGCCTTGTGGTGGCAGCAGAGCCTGTGGAAATTGCCGCCCTATTACACCGATCATCCGGACCAGCCGTTCGGCACGACCGGCCTCGCTTATTGGATGGGATTGATGGGCAAGTATGCCGCGATCCCGTTGCAGTCCGATTTCGTCAATCACGTGGTGTTGCCCCACTTCTACCTGTTCGCGCCGATCGTCTATGCGGCCGAGGTCCTGACCGGCGTGTCCCTGATCCTCGGCCTCTTTGTCCGGCTGTGGGGCGTGATCGGCGCGTTGCAGATCCTCAATTTGTGGCTCGGCCTGTACTGGGCGCCCGGCGAATGGCCGTGGACCTATTTCTTCCTGCTGATGCTGATGCTGGTCTTCGCCGTGCACCGCTACGGCCGCGCCCTCGGCCTCGACGCCGTCATCGTCAGCCGCGCTTCTTCCCGGCGGGCCGGCCCGCGCCCGAGCCGCCTCCTCGGGCTCGTGACCTAGGCCCGCCCGCCCATTCTCCTCGCCCCCTTGCGGGGAGAGAGCCGGGGTGAGGGGCCGCTTCCCCTTTCCCGGACGATAGAGAGAGGTTCATGTCCGCGATCCTTCTCGCTTTCGCAATCGGGGTCGTCGCCGGTCTGCGCGCGCTGACCCCGCTCGCCGCGGTCAGCTGGGCCGCCCGCCTCGGCGGGCTCGACGTGCACGGCACCTGGCTGGCGTTCCTCGGCTTTGCGGCAACCCCGTATATTCTGACGATATTGGCGATAGCCGAGCTGATCGCCGACAAACTGCCGAAGACGCCGAGCCGGAAGGCGCCTCCGTCGTTCATCGTCCGGATCGTCAGCGGCGCGTTGTGCGGCGCCGCTCTCGGCGCGGCGAGCCACGCCCCGATCGGCGGCCTCGTCGCCGGCGCGCTCGGCGCCGTCGCCGGCACCCTGGGCGGCTACGAATTCCGCGCCCGGCTGGTCAGCGCGATCGGCCGCAACGATCTCCCGATCGCCCTCCTCGAAGACGCCATCGCCATCATCGCCGCCATCGTGATCGTCTCCCGCCTCTAGCCACGCAGTTCCGGGAAATCCTCCTCCCAGAATTCGTGCGCCTCGCGGCCGGCATCGGCGTGGCGGCGGGCGGCTTCGGCGGTGCGCAGTTCGACGCGGCGGATCTTGCCGGAGATGGTTTTGGGCAATTCGGCGAATTCGAGGCGGCGGACGCGCTTGTAGGGGGCGAGGTGGGCGCGGATGTGCCGGAAGATGGAGAGCGCGGTGTCGCGGTCGGGCGGGTGGTTGGCGGCGAGCGCGACAAAGGCTTTGGGGATGGCCAGGCGCAATGGGTCGGGCGAGGGAACGACCGCGGCTTCGGCGACGGCCGGGTGCTCGATCAGGGCGCTTTCGAGCTCGAACGGGCTGATCCGGTAGTCCGAGGCTTTGAACACATCGTCGGCGCGGCCGACATAGGTGAAATACCCGTCGAGGTCGCGCATCGCCACATCGCCGGTATGGTAGGCGTCGCCGGCGAGCGGCAGGATGGCGCCGTCGTCGCCCTGATAGCCCTGCATCAGCCCGAGCGGCGGCGGGTCGAGCGCGAGGCAGATCTCGCCCTCCGGCTGCTCCGCGCCGTCGGCGTCGAGCAGGCGCACCCGGTAGCCGGGCGCCGGCCGGCCCATCGATCCCGGCTTGACCGGCTGGCCCGGCATGTTGCCGATCTGCAGGGTGGTCTCGGTCTGGCCGTAGCCGTCGCGGATGGTCAGGCCCCAGGCGGCCCGCACCCGCTCGATGATTTCGGGGTTGAGCGGCTCGCCGGCGCCGACGATCTCTTTGAGGCTCGTCTTCCACGCCGCGAGATCCTCCTGGATCAGCATCCGCCACACCGTCGGCGGCGCGCAGAAGGTCGTGACCCGGCAGCGCGCGATCGCATCGAGCAGCCCTTTCGCATCGAAGCGCGGCTGGTTCAGCATGAACACGGTCGCCGCGGCGTTCCACGGCGCAAAGAAGCAGCTCCAGGCGTGCTTGGCCCAGCCCGGCGACGAGATGTTGAGATGGACATCGCCCGGCTGCGCGCCGAGCCAATACATCGCCGTCAGCAGCCCGACCGGATAGCTCTGATGGCTGTGCAACACGAGCTTCGGCTTGGCCGTGGTGCCCGAGGTGAAATAGAGCAGCAACGGGTCGCTCGCCCGGGTCTCGCCGTCGGGCGCGAACTGCGCCGGCGCGTCGTAGACCGCGTCCCAGGGCTGCCACCCGGCGGCGGCTCCGCCGACCGCGATCCGCGTGTAGTCGCCGGGAAGCTCGGCGAATTTGCCGGCGTTCTCGGCGCCGGTGACGACATGGCGAACCCGGCCGCGGGCGAACCGGTCGACGAGGTCGTCGCGGCTCAGCAAGGTCGTCGCCGGCACGATCACGGCGCCCAATTTCATCGCCGCCAGCATGCATTCCCACAACGGCGCGACATTGCCGAGCATTAACAGCAGCCGGTCGCCGCGGCATACCCCGAGGTCGCGCAGCCGGTTGGCGGCCCGGCTCGACCGCTCGGCGAGCGCGGCGAAGGACAGCCTGGTCTCGCCCCCGCCCTCGTCGACGATCCACAGGCCCGGCCGGTCGTTGCCTTGCGCCATCGGATCGAAATAATCGAGCGCCCAATTGAACCGGTCGAGCACCGGCCAGCGGAAATCGCGATAGGCGCGCTCGTAATCCTGGCGATGAGCGAGCAGGAAATCCCGCGCCTCGATGAATGCCGCCGCCGACATGACCGCCCCTCCCCAAAAGTTCGCTTCCGTTCCGGAGAATTTTACCCCAAACCAGCCCTTTGCTCGCCCGGCACAGCGTATCCACCCGGCGGGGTGCCTGCTGTGAGCTCGATCGCGGGAGGAATGGGGCTCGCACGACAAGGTCGTTCGCGGCGCACCATCGTCGACGCACCGCCGCGCGGGACGGCAGACGGGATTGCCCGGCCGCCCCGGATGAGCCGCCCGAAGCGGTCGCGCGCGCCGTGTTTCGCCTGTTTTAACATCTCGAAATCCCTGAGCCTCAATTCGAAGGGCAGCTCGGCGGCGACGTTGAATTGTCCTGTTATGTTTTGACGTTGCAACCGCAACCCCCGCTCCTGGTGGTTTGGGATTTACTGCTTATAATGATTCGCCTCGTGCGCGAAAACGCCGTGCGTCGATCAACGCGGCGGGATCTCGAAGCGCAAGCCAGCCCTGCCCGCTCGGCATACCGCAACAACCAGCTACGGTCGCATGCTGCCCGCACGCTGATCGAAAGGACCCGGCCATGCACGACATCGTCATTCGCGGCGGCACCATCGTCGACGGCACCGGCGCGCCGGGGTTCACGCGGCGATATCGCGGTCGATGACGGGCGGATCGCGGCGGTCGGCGGCAAGGCGGGGCCGGCGCGGCGGGTGATCGACGCCGACGGGCTGTTGGTCACGCCGGGCTGGGTCGACGTGCATACCCATTACGACGGCCAGGCGACCTGGGACCCGATCCTGGCGCCCTCCTCGTGGCACGGGGTCACGACCATCCTGTTCGGCAATTGCGGCGTCGGCTTCGCGCCGGTCCGGCCGCACCACCGCGGCGCGCTGATCGATTTGATGGAGGGGGTCGAGGACATCCCCGGCCCGGTCCTGGCTGAGGGGCTGAAATGGGATTGGGAGAGCTTTCCCGATTTCCTCGACGCGCTCGAACGGATGCCGCGGGCGATCGACGTGGCGGCGCAGATCCCGCACCACCCGCTGCGCGTCTATGCGATGGGCGACCGGGCGATCCGCCGCGAGGCGGCGACTGCCGAGGACATCGCGTTGATGCGCACATTGACCGAGGAGGCAATCCGCGCCGGCGCCTTCGGCTTTACCACCTCGCGCACCAACGCGCACAAGACCACCCAAGGCGAGATGGTGCCGGGCCGCTTCGCCGAGATCGAGGAACTGACCGGGATCGGCGGCGCCTTGGGCGCGGTCGGGCGCCGGCACCTTCGGCATGAACAGCGATTTCGAGGACGAGGCGGCCGAATTCGCCTGGATCACCAAGCTCGGCAAGCGCACCGGCCGGCCGGTGTGGTTTCTGCTGACCGACCGGCCGACCGACCCGCAGCGCTGGCGGCGCATCATGGCCGGCGTCCATGCCGCTCGCGCCGAGGGCGCCTCGGTCACCGCGCAGGTGGCGGGGCGACCGGTCGGGGTCATCCTCGGCATCGCCACCTCGTTGAACCCGTTTTCGATCCGCGAGCGCTATAAAGAATTCGAGAACCTGCCATTGTCCGAGCGCCTAGCAAGGCTGCGCGACCCGGCCGTGCGCCAGGCGATCCTCGACGATCGGCCATCGGCTGCGCTGCTGAACCGGCTCGGACCGCTGGTCCAGTTGGCCACCTCGCGCTGGGACCGCATGTATGTGATGGGCGATCCGCCCGACTACGAGCCGCGGGCCGAGACCAGCGTCGCGGCGATCGCAGCACGCGGCAACCAGGCGCCCGATGCGGTCGCCTATGATTATCTGGTCGAGAATGCCGGGAATTTCCTGTTCTTCCCGGTGACCGGCTATGCCCGCGACGATCACCAGCCGATCCGCGAGATGCTGACCGACCCGGCGACCCTGCTCGGGCTCGGCGACGGCGGCGCCCATGTCGCCCAGATCGTCGATGCCAGCGTGCCCTCGTACATGCTGAGCCATTGGGCGCGCGACCGCAAGCGCGGGCCGGGCCTGCCGCTCGAATTCGTCGTCAAGCGGCAGACCAGCGAGACCGCCGATTTTTTCGGCTTTCACGACCGCGGCCGGCTGCAGCCGGGCAAGCGCGCCGACCTCAACGTGATCGACTTCGAAGGGCTGCGCTTGCGTCCGCCAGAGGTGGTGCACGACCTGCCGGCCGGCGGCAAGCGCCTGGTGCAGCGCGCCGACGGCTACGCGGCGACCCTGGTCGCCGGCACCCCGGTGTTCGAGCAGGGCGAGCACACCGGCGCCAAGCCCGGCCGCTTGGTGCGCCGCGGGCGCGTCTCGGCCTGAGCGGACAAAGCCCGGGGCCGCCGGAGCGACCGCATATCACCGTGGCCGGGCATGTCCCGGCCACCCACGTCTTACTCTGGTTCGGAACGGCGGCTGGAAAGACGTGGATGCCCACGGATCAAAGTCCGTGGGCTGAAGGCCCACGGATCAAGTCCGGCCAAAGCGGAAGTAATGTAACAAACCAGCCTAAGCCTTCAGGTGCTTGTCGAAGAAGGCGACGGCGTCGCGCCACAGCTCGGTTGCCGGGCCTTCGCGATAGCTCGGCCGGTAATCGGCGAGAAAGGCGTGGCCGGCGTCCTTGTACACCTTGACCGCCGCGTCCTTGCCGGCGGCCTGCGCGCGCTTGTTCAATTCTTCGGATTGCGCCACCGACGGGTTCTGGTCTTCCTCGCCGAACACCGCGAACAAGGGGCAATGGAGCCGGCCGACCAGGTCGAGGATCGGCGTCGGCCGCGCCGGCGTGGTCTCGGCGTCCGGGGTGGCGCGATGGATGAACCCGCCCCAGCAATCGACCGCGGCGTCGACCCGGTCGCTGCTGCACGCGAACAGCAGGGTCTGGCGCCCGCCCGAGCAGAAGCCGATCGCGCCCACCTTGCCGGTGGCGCCCGACAGCCCGCGCAGATGGGCCGCCGCCGCTTCGAGGTCCTGCACCGCCTCGGCATCGCGCTTGCCGAACATGACCGGCATGACCGAGGCCATGTCGTTCGGATTGGACGGCCCTCCGGCCCGGGCATAGAGGTCGGGCGCCAGCGCGTTGTAGCCGATATTGGCAAAGCGCCGGGCGAGGTCGCGGATGTGCTCGACCAGGCCGAAGGCCTCGTGGATCACGACGATGCCGGGATTGCGGCCGGGCTGGCTCGGCCGCGCGAGATAGCCCGTGATCGTATCGCCGCCGCTCTTCAGCTCGATGTCCTCGCCGCGCACGCGGCTGGGGTCGCTCACCGCACCGGGGATGTTGGCCATTGCGCTCCTCCTTGAACAGGAAGCCGGCAGGATAGCACCGGACCCGGAAATGCTGCTATGATCAGCGCGGTTCGACTGATGGGAGGAACAGAAATGGCAGCCGCAGCGGCGAATTTGAGCAAGGAGGCGGCTCGCGCCGAGCCGAAGATGAAGGTCGCGGTGACGAGCGCGAAACAGCCCGATTACGTCGAAGGCCGGCGCAGCTTTTTCAAATACCGCGACCTCGGCGTCACCAAGGCGAGCGACGGCTGGATGCGGGCGCAGCTGATGTCGGCGGTCACCGGTATGACCCAGCCGACCGGGTGGCATTACCACGTCTGCGATGGCCAGTTCGTCTACGCGCTCAAGGGCTTTGTCGAGCTCGAATTCGAGGACGGCAGCAACTGCCGGCTGGAGGCCGGCGATTCCTGCTTTATTCCGGGCGGCCTGAAGCACAACGAGCTGCGCACCTCGGACGACATCGAGATCCTGGAAATTTGCCTGCCGGCGAACATGGGCACCGTGCCCTGCGATCCGCCGCCAAAGAGCGCCTAAAAGCCGAAAGGCGCTTGAAGGCCGCCGCCGATCGCTTATCATCGGCGGCGATGCGGGTGTAGCTCAATGGCAGAGCAGAAGCTTCCCAAGCTTACGACGAGGGTTCGATTCCCTTCACCCGCTCCAGCAACGGCCAAGATCCGGCATTAGGAGACCTCGCCGAACGGGTCCGCGGCGCGAACGCCGCGATGATCCGGCTCACGGCGTCTCTCCTTATGGCGTCATTCCTGCACGGCGCGTCGGCCGCGGCCCAGACCGGACCGCCGGCGGTCGGGGTGGTGCGGGCCGAGCGCCAGCAGATCACCGAGACCAACGAGTTCATCGGCCGCATCCAGGCGATAGGCCGGGTGGCGCTGGTCGCCCGGGTCACCGCCTTCCTCGAAAAGCGGCTGTTTGTCGAAGGCTCCGAGGTCAAGCAGGGGGATCTGCTCTACCTGCTCGAGCAGCCCCCGTTTCAGGCACAGGTTCAGGCAGACCAGGCGAACGTGGACCAGCTCGACGCGCAGCATCGCAACGCCGAGCTGACGCTCCAGCGCGCGCAGTACCTGTTGAAGACCGTCGCCGGCCAGCAATCCACGGTCGATGCCGCCCTCGCCGCTGAGCGCGCTTTAGCGGCGCAGATCGAGGCTGCGAAGGCTCAGTTGCGGATCGCCCAGATCAATCTCGGCTATACCGAAATCCGCGCGCCGATCGACGGCAAGATCAGCAGCACCCAGGTCACCGAAGGCAACGTCGTCTCGCCGACCAGCGGGACCCTGGCGAACCTCGTCAGTCAGGACCCGATGTATGTGGTCTTTCCGGTGGCGCTGCCCATCGCGCTCGACCTGCGCGACCGCTATGCCGCGAAAGGTGGGTTCAGCGCCGTCGTCATCAAGCTGCGGCTGCCGAATGGGCAGATCTACGGATCGGACGGCAAGCTCGATTACGTGGCGCCGACGGTTGCCGAAAACACCGATACGATCACCGCACGCGGGGTGATCCCCAACCAGGTGTTCCCGGGCCTGAAAGTCGGAGAGCCCGGTTCGCGGGAATTGACCGACGGGGAATTCGTGACCGTGCTGCTCGAAGGCGTGCAGCCGGTCCTCGTCCTCGCCGTCCCGCGCGCGGCGGTGCTGTCCGATCAGCAGGGCGATTACGTCTACGTCGTCGATGCGCAGAACAAGGCGCAGCGTCGGCCCATCCAGCTCGGCCAGTCGACCCCGTCGACGGCGGTGGTGATCAGTGGGCTGAAGCAAGGAGAGCTGGTCATCGCCGAAGGGGTGCAGCGGGTCCGCCCCGGGGCGACCGTGGCGCCGGCGCCCCCGCCGCCGGCGATTTCCCCGACCGCGATTTCCCCGACCGCGATCTCCCCGACGGGCGAGGAAGGCAACGCGAGCGCCGCCGGGTCGACGCCGGACCAGGCGCCGAACGGCGCGGCAGGCGGCGGCGCCCGGCCAAATTCGAGCCGGCAGAAGGCGAGCCCGTGATCTCGGCGATCTTTGTCGACCGCCCGCGGCTCGCGATCGTCATCGCGCTCGTCATCACGATCGCCGGCGCCTTGGCGCTGCTGCGCATTCCGGTCGCGCAGTTCCCGGACATCGTCCCGCCGCAGGTGCAAGTCAGCGCCACCTATCCCGGCGCCTCCGCCGCCGTCGTCGAGGCCAGCGTCGCCCAGCCGATCGAGGCGCAGGTCGTCGGCGTCGACAAGATGATCTACATGAAGTCCACGAGCGGCAATGACGGCAGCTACAGGCTGACCGTCAGCTTCGTGCTCGGCAGCGATCCCGATATCGACACGGTCGACGTCGACAATCGCGTCCAGATTGCCTTGTCCCAGCTCCCGCCGGAAGTTCAGCTCGAAGGGCTGGTGGTCAAGAAGCAGTCTTCCGCCATCCTCCAGTGGATCTGTCTCTACAGCAAGACCGGCAAGCAGGACCCGCTGTTCATCACCAATTACGCGATCATCAATGTGTTGGACGTGCTGTCGCGCACGCCTGGGGTCGGCCAGGTGTTCCTGCTCGGCCAGCTCAACTATTCGATGCGCATCTGGTTCGACACGCAGCACCTGGACAATCTGCAGCTGGCGCCCTCCGATGTGATCGCGGCGATCCAAGCGCAGAATGTAGTGGCGCCGGTCGGGCGGATCGGCGCCCGCCCGGTCGGCCATACCCAGCAATTCCAGCTGAACGTGCAGACCCAGGGCCGTCTGGCGACGCCGGCGCAGTTCGGCAACATCGTGCTGCGCGCCAATCCCGACGGCTCCTTGCTGCGCGTGCGCGATGTTGCCCGGATCGAGCTCGGCGCGCAGAACGAGGACACCGAAACCCGCCTGAACGGCCGGCCGGCGGTGGCGATCGGCATCTATCTCTCGCCCGGCGCCAACGCGGTGCAGACCGCTTCCCTGGTCGACGCCGCGCTCGACCGGTTGAGCAAGAGCTTCCCGGCCGGTCTCAATTACGAAGTCAACTACGACACGACGACCTTTGTGCACGCGACGATCCACGACGTGCTGATCACCTTGGTCATCGCCTTCGCCCTCGTCGTGGCCGTCGTGTTTCTGTTCCTCGGCAATCTCCGCGCCACCCTCATTCCCGCGATCGCGGTGCCGGTCAGCCTGATCGGCGCCTTCGCGGTGCTGCTGGCTGCCGGGTATTCGGCCAACACCATCTCGCTGCTGGCGATGGTCTTGGCGATCGGCATTCTGGTCGATGACGCGATCGTGGTGGTCGAGAACGTCGAACGCGTGATCGAGGAGGAACCGGATCTGTCGCCCGCGGATGCGACCAAGAAGGCGATGACGGAAATCACCGGGCCGATCATCGCGATCACGTTGGTCCTGTTGTCGGTGTTTGTGCCGATCGCCTTCATTCCGGGCATTTCGGGGCAGCTGTTTCGCCAGTTCGCGGTGACGATCAGCGTCTCGATGCTGATCTCGGCGTTGAACGCGCTGACCTTGTCGCCAGCCTTGTGCGCCGTGTTTTTGCGTCCTACCGGCCCGAGGCGCGGCCCGATGGGCTGGGTTCTGCGGCGCATCGACAATATCCGAGACGGCTATGCCGCGATCGTGCGCCGTCTGGTCCGCGTCTCCGTGCTCGCGATCGTCGCCATATTGGCCTGCGCCGTCGCCATCTTCGCCGTCTCGTCGCGCACGCCGACCGGGTTTCTGCCGGACGAGGACCAGGGCGCCTTCTTCATCGCGGTGCAATTGCCGGACGGGGCGTCGGTTTCCCGGACCAGCGAGGCGGTGCGGCATATCGAGGACCTGCTCAAGGGAATGCCGCAGGTTCAGAACGTGTTCTCGGCGATCGGCTTCTCGATCATCGACAGCGTCAACGAGCCGAACGCGGCGTTTGTCGTCCCGACCTTAAAGCCGTTCGCCGACCGCGCCGGCGCGGCTAACTCGGCGCAGGCCCTGATCGCGCGGATGTTCGGCGAAGGACAGCAGGTCCGCACCGCGACCGTCATTCCATTCAACGTGCCGCCGATCATTGGCCTGTCGACTACCGGCGGGTTCGAATACGAGCTCGAGGGGCTCGGAGGGCAGGACCCGGCATCGATGAACAGCGTCATGCAGGGGCTGCTCGCGGCCGCCAATCACGATCCGCGGCTCGCTCGCGTCTTCTCCACCTTCACGGCGAGCAATCCTTCGATCTATCTCGACATCGACCGCGAAAAGGCGCAGGCGCTGGGGCTCAACATCAACGACGTGTTCACCACCTTGGAGGCCACGCTCGGCGGCATTTATATAAACAATTTCAATATGCTCGGACGAGTCTGGCAGGTCATCATCGAAGGCGATGCGGGGGGGCGGAGGAGCTGTCCGCGCTGTGGCGGATCTATCTGCGCAACAAATACGGCGCCAACGTGCCGCTGCGCTCGATCGCCAACGCGCGCATCATCCTCGGGCCGCAGGTCATCACCCGTTACAACAACTACCGGGCGATCCCGATTCAGGGCAGCCCGGCTGCCGGGCAGCTCGTCGGGCATCGCGCTGGCGGCCATGGCCCAGGTTTCGGCCAACACCTTGCCGCCCGGCTACGGCTATGAGTGGACCGGAACCGCCTACCAGGAGTTCGCCGCCACCGGGCAGACCGGGCCGATCCTGGGGCTCGCGGTGCTGTTCGCCTTTCTGTTCCTGGTCGGATTATACGAAAGCTGGATGATCCCGGTGCCGGTGCTGCTGTCGGTCCCGGTCGGGGTGCTGGGGGCCTTTCTCGGTATTCTGATCGCCCATCTGGCGCTCGACCTCTACGCCGAAATCGGGCTCGTGGTGCTGATCGCGATGGCCGCCAAGAACGGCATCCTGATCGTCGAGTTCGCCAAGAACCAGCGCGAGCAGGGCAAGGACATTCGCGAAGCCGCGGCGCTCGGCGCGCAGATGCGGTTTCGCGCGGTGATGATGACCTCCTTCGCGTTCATCTTCGGCGTCTACCCGCTGGTCGTCGCCAGCGGCGCCGCCGAGATCAGCCGGCACGATGTCGGGACGCCGGTCTTTGCCGGGATGATCGCGTCGAGCGGGATCGGGTTGTTCGTGATCCCGATGCTCTATGTGACCTTCCAGACCCTGCGCGAGCGCTCCGGCATGCGTTTCCGGCGTGCCCAGCCGCGCCCGGGCACGCCGTGACGCCGACGGCGATGCGGGTGCAGCTCGAGGGCACAGCGGAAGCAGAGGCGGCGAGGCTCATTCGGCCGCCATAAGCGGCTCCAGCAGGCGTCCGGGCTTGTGCAATTCCTCGAACGGGCCCTGCTCGACGAGGCGGCCCTGCTCCATGACCAGGATGCGGTCGAAGGCCGACGCCAGGCGCGGGCGGTGCAGGCTGCAGATCAGGCTGCGGCCGTCGAGTTCGCGCTTCAGCCGGTCGATGATCGCCGCTTCGGTGGCGCCGTCGAGCACCGCGGTCGCATCGTTGAAGGCGACGAGGTCCGGCCGCTTCAGCACCGCAACCGCGATCGCGATCTTTTGCCGCTGCGTTTCCGACAGCCGCGAGCCGCCGGTGCCGACCGGATAGTCGAGCCCGACGGCGATGACCGCTTCGCGCAGGCCGAGCCGGTCGAGCACCTCGCTCATCGCCGCGCTGATCCGCTCGCGGCTGCCGGCCTCGCCGCGCACGATCGTGCCGAACAGCACGTTTTCCTGGATCGAGGCGGCGGCGTTGTAGTTCTGCGGATCGAAGAATTCGACCGAGCCGCGCAGATCCTCCGGCAATCCTGCGGCAAAGCTTCGGCGCGCATCGAGGATCCGCTTCTGCATGGTCGGGTCGACGAGACCCAGCGGGTCGCGGGCGGCGATCACCTTCAAGGCGAGCCCGACGAGCCGCACCCGCTCTTCCGGCAGCAGATTTCCGATCCCCGATTTGTCGATGCGCGCCAAAATCCGCTGGAATTCGGGCAAGTCCTCAGCCCCGAGAAAGCTGAACTCCTCGAAGAATTGCTGCTCGGGCTGCACCCCGGCGAACAGCTCGACATTCATCCGGGCCAACCGCGCGCCGATCCTGACCAGGTCGGGCGGGAGCCCGAGCCCATCCAGCACGCTCAGCACATAAGGGTTGCGGGCGAGCCCGTCACCGTCGAAAACCGGCCCGATCGAGGTGCCGAACAGCAGATTGGCGCCGAGCGTCGAATTCGCATTGTAGCGATCGAGGGCAAACCGCTCGACGAGATCGGCCAGGCCGTTTTCGGCGAGCCGGTCGGCCAGCACACGGCGCGCCTCGACGACCCGTGCGGTGATCTCGGGCTGGCGATCCGGGTCGAGCCGGCCGCGCAGCCCCCACAGATAGACGTCCTCGTCGAGATCGACCAGGCGCAGCACGTCGAGGATGCGGGTTTCGAGACCGGCCGGGTCGGCCACCCCCGCCTGCTCGTAGTCGACCCAGTCGGCGGCGACATCGAACTCGCTGTTGGCGGACAGCCGGGCCTCCTCGACCATGCGCTCGCGCTGCGCCTTCGCGGCGGCATCGTAGTCGGGCGTCTGCTGCGGCCGATGGCGCAGGCCGATCAAGAGGTTGTCGCGCACGCTCGCCGAGAACAGATAGCTCGTGGCGCCGACATAACCGATGCGCCGGCCGGAGACCGCGAACGGCAGCGCGCTGACATCGGCGCCGCCGATGGTCAGCCGGCCGCTGGTCGGGCTGACCAGCCGGGCGATCAGCTGGGGCAGCAGGTTGCGGCCGCTGTTGCTGTGGCCGACGATCCCGACATCGGTGCCGAGCGGGAACGCGAAACTGATCCCTTCGAGCAGGTGGATGCCGTCTGCGTCGACGACGTCGACATGGGCGGCGGCGAGCTCGCCGGCGAACGGCTCGACGCGCTCCGGCTCTTCGAGCAGCAGGCGCTTGTCGACCATGTCGGCGACGTGGAACTGTTCGACGACCTGCTCGTATTTGATCGCCACGTCCTGCTGGTTCTGGTAGTAGTCGAGCAATTCCTTCCATGGCGACGACATGTCTTTATAGGCCGCGAGCACGGCGACCAGCGCGCCGAACGAAAGCCTGTTGGTGATGACGAAATAGCCGCCGACCGCATAGAAGAAAAACGGCGTCAGATTGCCGATCAGGTTGTTCAGAAATTTGACGAAGAACTTGCGATTATAGATTTCCAGCCGGATATCATAGATCTCGCCGAGGCGGTGGGCGATCTCGGCGAGCTGATAGGGAGCGCCGTGATTGACCCGGATCTCGATCCGGGCGGCGATCGCCTCGCCGATGCGGTCGGACAGGCCGCGTATCTTGCGCACCCGGGCGCGGCCGAGGGCGCGGATGATGCGCTGCATCTTCGGGATCAGATAGCCCTGCAACGGATAGAAGGCCAGCGCCGCGGCGCCGAGCACCGGGTTCTGCACGAACATGAAAAAGAGGATCGTCAGCAGGGTGCCGGCCTGCGAAATCGGCACCGCATAAGCCTCGCCGACAAACCCGCCGACCGGCTCCAGCTCGGCGGTGACCATGGCAACGATCTGGCCGGTCGCGGTCCGATCGAAATGGTGCAGCGGAAAGCGCAGCAGGCGCTCGTAGAGCTCGTAGCGCAGCCGGCGCAGCATGCGCTCGCCGAGTTGCCCCTTTCTGACGTTGACATGCAATTTGAACCAGCCGTTGATCAGGACCAGCGCCAGAAAAATCCCGCAAAGCACCAGCAGATAGGGGATCTGACCGAGCTCCAGGCCAAGAAATGCCTGCGGGAAGTGCTTGCCCGAGATCGCCCCGTTTATGATCACCTTGGGCAGATCGAGCGAATAATAGAGAAACGGGAACGAGAGCACGGTCATGAAGACGACATAGACCTGCTCGCGCCAACTGTAGCGCAGGATGAACCCATAGATTGATGGTTCGAGCCCATCAGCCGCACCTTGCGGCAACAGGTGGCGGAGCAGCGAGGAAAACGGCAGCTTCGCCCATAACGTCGAAGCGCCGCCGATGCTCGAGATTCGCATGCCTTCCTCGGTGTCAGGCGGGCCTCGGTGTCAGGCGGGCCAATGCCCGCGATTGGCTTCCCGCAGTCGGCTCAGCATACGAATGTCGACGGCGGCCGTCGTGCCTGATCTCGACGCTGTTCTCTCTCGGTGCTTTTGGGGCTCCCCGGCGATGTCTTCGCGAGGGCCGGCGACGGCAAAGGGCGGCGCTGCTTACGCGTCGGTTTTGAGATGGAATTCGACCCAAGAGGCTCAGCAGGCGCAGCCGATCGCGCTGCCGAGCCCGGCGCCGTTCGCCCCGGTACGTGCTGCCGGTCGCGGCGACTATTTCAGTCGAGCCGATCCGGCGACGACAACGGGGTCGTGGACCTCAGCCGCCGAGCGGCGGCGTCCGCCCGGGGTGCGTCCGACCGGGGAGTGGGCGGCTAGTGGAGCAATTCTGACAGCTGGTAGCCAGGTACGTTGCCACACCGGCCCACGGGTCCGGCCGTCGGCCGGCCCGAGAGCCTGCCCCTGGCCCGAACAGGGGACGGGCTCCGGCCGGTGCCTATGGCTGACATGGGTCCCGGCCTTCGCCGGGATGACGAGAACCGGGAGGGTACGGTCACAAGCGTTAGGTTTGTAGCATTAGACGACCGGGGCAGCGGGGCGCAGGCGGGCGTCGTCGCCGGATAGAAACTCGATGCCGACCGCTTCGAACGCGCGCCGGATCGCCTCGACAGCGGCAGGCTCGGCGGCGTGCCGCTCCAGCTCGAAATCGTCGATCGCGCTTTCGCTGACCGAAGCGGCCGCCGCGAGCTTGGCGACCGGCCAGCCGAGCAGGGCGCGTGCGGAACGGCATTGGGCGGCGGTGATCATCGCGGCCCGATGCCGTGGCCGCGCCATTCGGCGGCAGGGAAATGTCTTGGTATAGCCATATTCTGCAAACGCTCGCCCCAGTCGAAAGGTTGCCTTTTCGAAAAATTGCCCGCCGATCGGCCCTTCCCCCGGCTCGATCCGAGTTGCGGCCGATCCGCGAAATCCGCAGCCCCGCCATATCCCTAAGGCCTATGGCGACAGCACCGCGATCGCGCGACTATACCGTCGAAGCATTTTGCGCGGCCTCTCGCGGCAGACTTCAGCGGGGATCATCGTCATGGTCGATTTTGCCGGCAGCCATATCGTCGTGACCGGCGGCACCGGCGCCCTGGGCCGCGCGGTCGTCGCGGCCTTGCGCGCCGCCGGCGCGGTCTGCCATGTGCCGAATCTCGTCGCCGCCGAGCTCGCCGACTTTCCCTATGCGAGCGATCCGGGGGTGCACATCGCCCGCGACGTCGACGTGGCCGACGAGGCTGCGGTGCACCGGTTCTACCAGGCGCTGCCGCCGCTGTGGGCGTCGATCCATCTCGCCGGCGGGTTCGCGATGGCACCGATCGGCGAGACCTCGGCGACCGATTTCATCGCGCAGTTCCGCATCAACGCGCTGTCGTGCTTCCTGTGCTCGGCGGCAGCGGTGGCTGCGTTCCGCAGGCGCGCAGCGGCGGGCCCGGGCGGGGCGCGCGGCGGCCGGATCGTCAACGTCGCGGCGCGACCGGCGCTGGAGCCGCGCCTCGGCGCCGGCATGGTCGCCTACGCCGCGTCCAAATCGGCGGTTGCGGCGCTGACCCAGGCACTGGCGCAGGAGACCGTCGACGAGGACATCTGGGTCAATGCCGTCGCCCCGTCGATCCTCGACACCGCGGCGAACCGGGCGGCGATGGCCGATGCCGACCACAGCCGCTGGGTCGCGCCCGCCGACCTCGCCGAGATCATCGTGTTTCTCGCCTCCCCGGCCAACCGGGTGACCCGCGGCGCGGTGATCCCGGTTTACGGCGGCTCTTGAGCGCACCCGCCACGTTTGCGCGACCACAACGCAGGTTCGAACGTCCGCTCCCGCGCCCGGCCGGGGTCGCGCGCCGGCCTGCGTTCGAGTGACGCAGGCCAGTGGAACAATCCGGCCGATATGGCCGACGTGGCGCTGTGGTGCACTGCAACAATCAGTCTATCATAAAGAGTTAACGGAAAGTTATGAGAGATCTTCCAAAATTGCATGTTGCATCGCAACATGCGCGGTGTAGGCTGCGTCCAACCGCTTGGGATTAGGGTACAGGGTCTCTGATGAAACAGCGTCTGATCCGCCTCGATCGGATCGCCAGCGAGATGAATGCATGGCTTCTCGCGATCGCGATCGGTCTGGGCATGCTCGACCTCACCGTGCTGGTGGCAAAATGCCTTCCGGTTCTGCCGCCGCTGCCGGCCGCCTCGGACAGCCAAACCAGGACATCCCCCGGTCCGGCGCCACCCCAGCCCCCCGCTTCCCGGAGCTGATTGCGGCGGCGCGGGCGCCGGCGGCGGCGCAGCTGCGGCGGGCCGCCGGGTCCGGGGTTGCGCCCGGAGGGTGGGCCGGTGCCGGCATCGCGATCAGCCCCGCGGCAACGCGGCGAGCGCACCGCGCGGGTGCCGCCGGTTGCGCAGATTTTCGAATTCCACGGCACGCTTTTGCAGCGCTTCCCGATCGGCGTTGCTGACGGTTCCTTGGGTGCGCACGACGCAGGCCGTGGGGCAGCGGGTGACACCTTTGCTGCGAATGAATTCGGCGACGGCAGCCTGGTATTCGCTCGGCGACATGATTGTGGTCCCCTGTGCTCAACGGTCGGTCTCTGTCGATCGCCGACTGTAAGCCGGGAACCCCGAATACGGCGCAGAATTGATGGTTAAGTCCGCGGCTTTGATGGTTAAGTTAACCTTGAATACCAGCGATTTCGGGCCTCATTAAAGAATACCTCAGAGCCTCACTCGAAATCATTCCATTAAAATCACTAGATTATCCTCATTCCCGTGAAAGCGGGAACCCAGAGCCTACCCCCTGTTCGGGATCACTGCGCGGTGATGCCGCCATCGACGACCAGCCCGGCGCCGGTCATGAAGCCGGCATCGTCGGAGGCCAGAAAGACGACGCCGTTGGCGATGTCGGTCACGTTTCCCATGCGCCCGATCGGCAGGCGCGCCAGCGCCTCGCGCCGCGCCGCGTCAAGATCGTTGGCGCCGAGGTTGCGCGCCCGCATCGCCACCACCTGGTCGCCCATGTCGGTGTCGGTGGTGCCCGGATGGATCGAGTTGACCCGCACCCGGTAGCCCTTGCGCGCGAATTCGAGCGCCGCAGATTTGGTGAACAGCGCCACCCCGCCCTTGGTCATCGAATAGAGCGGGTCGCCCGACGAGCCGACGAGCCCGGCGACCGACGACAGGTTGACGATGGCGCTGCCGTGCGGGCTGCGCTGCCCGTTGTCGCGCAACGCCGGCAAGGCCAATTTGGTGCCGAGAAAGACGCCGGTCAGGTTGACCGCGCAGAGGCGGTGCCAGTCGGCGACCGTCGCCTCCTCGAGGCTCATGCCGAGAAAGATGCCGGCATTGTTGACCAGGATGTCGAGACCGCCGAAGCGCTGGACGACGGCGGCGATCGCCGCATTCCAATCGGCTTCGCTGGTCACGTCGAGACGGCTGTAGACCGCCCCGCCGCCGATCGCGGCGGCAGTTTGTCGGCCGGGTTCGTCGAGCACATCGCCGATCGCGACCCTGGCGCCGGCCTCGACCATCAGCCGTGCGGTTTCGGCGCCGATGCCGCGCGCCGCTCCGGAAATCAGCGCGACCTTGCCGTCGAGACGGTTCATCGCCTTCTCCTCTCTGCCCGATGCCCGACACGCAGAAGGCTCACGCCCGCGCAATGACGCCGTCCAACCGACTAGGCGCCGGGCACCAAAAGCGGCATTCATACCGGGAGAAGCGCGGGTTGTCACATCGGTCGTTTTTTAACCCGATGAAATAGATATCCTACAGGAAACAGCGTGAGGCCGATAACAACACTCCAAGAGTCAAGGTTATGACCCCTGCCCTACTCAAGCCCCCAGTGCATCCACGAAAGGGCAGCCGCCATCGTGCTCTTGCTCAATCTGCTGTTGGTTCTGCAAAATCGCCGAGGTTCCCCTACCCGCCCTCGGCTCAGCGGGACAGCGCAAGGTAAGAGCTCATGAGCATGCACCGTCAACCGCCTGTCGCTGGTGAACGAGTCAATGCCCACGTGCACCTTTCAGTGGTGACACACAGCTGGGCGAGGCTGCTGACGGCAGTGGTTGCCCTCGCTCTTCTGGCCACCGGGCTGACCGTCTACTTGCGGCACGATGAGGAGCGAGCGCCGGTGACACCGCCGCCCGCGCCGGTTCCGGTCATCGCGGCCACGGTCCAGCAGCGCGACTTCCCGATCGTGCTGACCGGGATCGGAACGGTCACGGCGCTGAACACGGCGACGGTCCGCAGCCAGGTCACCGGGCTGCTGGTCGACGAGCCTTTCAAGGAGGGACAATTCGTCAAGCAGGGCGACCTCCTGGCCCAGATCGATCCGCGCACCTTTCAGGCGCAGCTCGACGAGGCCGAGGCGGCGCTTTCCCGCGACCAGGCCCATCTCGAGAATGCGCAAATCAACCTCGGCCGATATGTGCCGCTGTCCAAGCAAGGGTTTGCCCCCGAGCAGCAGGTGGCGACGCAGCGGGCGATGGTGGCCCAGCAGCAGGCGACCGTCGCGAACGACCAGGCCGCGGTCGAATTTGCCAAGACCGAGCTCAGCTATGCCAGCCTGGTTGCGCCGTTCGACGGGGTCACCGGGATCCGCCTGCTCGATGTCGGGAACATCATTCAACCAAGCAATGGGGCCGCCTCTTCTCCGTCCGGCGTCGTCGTGGTCACCCAGGTGCGGCCGATCAGCGTGATCTTCACCTTGGCCATGGCCGACATTCCGGAGGTGCAGGACGCGCTCGCGAAAGAGCCCCCGAAGGCCATCGCCTTCAGCCAGGACGGCAAGACCGAGCTCGATACCGGCCAGCTTCTGCTGGTCGATAACCAGGCCGATCCGAATTCGGGCACGGTCCGCCTGAAGGCCATCTTCCCCAATCCGCACCTGCGGCTGTGGCCCGGCACGTTCGTCAACGTGCGGCTGGTCACCTCGGTGCAGCACAACGGCCTGACCATTCCGCTCGA
Source organism: uncultured Alphaproteobacteria bacterium (assembly GCA_963703855.1). Classification (GTDB taxonomy): domain Bacteria; phylum Pseudomonadota; class Alphaproteobacteria; order ATCC43930; family CGMCC-115725; genus AP-15. Next base: position 100,548 of record CAVPFW010000007.1, on the reverse strand, counting down.
CGCCATCCAGCAGGGGCCGCAAGGGAAGTTCGTCTTCGTCGTCGGTCAGGATCACAAGGTGGCGATGCGGCCGGTTGCGGTGCGCGAGACATTGACCGGCGAGGCCCTGATCGACAAAGGCCTGATCGCCGGCGAGGCGGTCGTCGTGCGCGGCCAGTATCGGCTGTCGCCGGGCACCTTGGTGACTTCTGGCCGACCCGAACAACCCGAGCGCCGTGCCGAACCCGTCGACGGCGAGCGCGGGCATGCTGCCGTGAACATCTCGGCGATTTTCATCCGCCAGCCGATCGCCACCGGGCTGCTGATGGCGGCGATCCTGCTGCTCGGGCTGATCGGCTATGAGCTGTTGCCGGTGGCGGCGCTGCCGAACATCGATTCCCCGACGATCCAAGTGACCGCGCAGTGGCCCGGCGCCGGTCCTGAAGCGGTCGCCTCCTCGGTCGCGACGCCGCTCGAACGGCAGTTCGGCGAGATTCCCGGCCTCTCGCAAATGACCTCGAGCAGCGCCACCGAATATGCGCAGGTCACGCTCCAGTTCGACCGCAGCCGCACCGTCAATTCGGCAGCATCGGACGTGCAGGCGGCGATCAACGCGGCCGCCGCCGATCTGCCTCCCACCCTGTTGAACCCGCCGATCTACCGCAAGACCAACCCGGCGGACACGCCGGTCCTGTTGCTGGCCCTGACATCCGACACCTTGCCGCTGACCAAGGTCAGCGATTACGCGAACAGCATCCTCGCCCAGAAGATTGCCCAGATGCCCGGCGTCGGGCTGGTCACGGTCGGCGGTCAGCAGAGCCCGGCGATCCGGGTCCAGGTCAATCCGGCGCAGCTTGCGGCGGAGGGTTTGGACCTGGAAGCGGTGCGCATCGCCTTGAGCACGGCTACGGTCAATCAGGCCAAGGGAACCCTTTATGGCGGCCAGCAAGCCTCCACCTTGCAGACCAACGACCAGCTGATGACGGCGCCAGGATTCGACGACTACATCCTGGCCTATCGCTCCGGCCTCCCTCCCGGCGGCGCGCCGATCCGCGTCCGCGATGTCGGGCATGCCATTGTTGCCGCGCAGGACAAGACCCTCGCCGGCTGGCTGAACACGCGCCGGGCGATCCTGCTGGCGGTGCAGCGCCAGCCCGGCGCCAACGTCATCGCGACCGTCGACCGGATCAAAAGGGCATTGCCGCAGCTGCAGGCGTCGCTGCCGCCCTCGCTGAACATCTACATTGCGTCGGACCGGACGCAGACCATCCGCGCCAGCGTCACCGATGTCGAGCACACCCTGCTGCTGACGATCGCGCTGGTCGTCGGCGTGATCTTTCTGTTCCTGCGCAAGCTGTGGGCGACCGTGATCCCGGCGATCGCGGTGCCGATGTCGCTGATCGGCACCTTCATGGTGATGTACGTGCTGGGGTTCAGCCTCGACAATCTGTCCTTGATGGCGCTGACCATCGCCGTCGGGTTCGTGGTCGACGATGCGATCGTGATGATCGAAAACATCGTGCGCCACATCGAGAACGGGGCGACGCCGATGCAGGCTGCCCTGCAAGGATCGGGCGAAATCGGTTTTACCATCGTCTCGATCTCGATATCGCTGGTCGCGGTATTCATTCCGCTGTTCCTGATGAGCGGCATCGTCGGCCTGCTGTTCCGCGAGTTCGCCGTCACCGTCGCCGTGGCGATCCTGGTCTCGGTGGTCGTGTCCTTGACATTGACGCCGATGATGTGCTCACGCCTGCTGACAACGGAGGGAAATACGCCCCCCGGGCGTGTCTCGGGCGCGGTCGAGCGCTTTTTCGAGGGGCTGGTCGCGGCTTACGACCGGGCGCTGGCGGCGGCCCTGCGTCATCGCCGGATCACCTTGACCGTGATGATCGCGACGATCGGCGCGACCGGCATTCTGTTCATCGTGATCCCCAAAGGGTTTTTCCCGCAGGAGGACACCGGCCTGATCATCGGCATTGCCGAGGGAGCCCAGGACATCTCCCCGCAAGCCATGATCGGACGCGTGGAAGCGGTTCTGGACGTGGTGACGAAGGACCCGGCGGTCGCCTCGGCGATTGCCTATATCGGCCCCGGCGGGCCGACCGTCACCTTGAATGACGGGCGCATGTTCATCACCTTGAAGCCGCTCGGGCAGAGGACCGCCAGTGCCGACCAGGTGATCACGCGGTTGAATTGGGCGTTGCAGCCGGTCGAGGGCGTGAGCTTGTACATGCAGGCGGCCCAGGACATCACGATCGGCGCGCTGCTCTCAAAGACCCAGTACCAGTACACCTTGGTCGACGTCGACAATGACGAGCTCAACCACTGGGCGCCCATTCTGCTGCAGAAGCTGCGGGGGCTGCCGCAGCTGACCGACGCCGCCAGCGACCAGCAGAGCGCCGGCCGGGTGCTGCAGGTCGAGGTCGGCCGCGATGTCGCTTCCCGGCTGGGCATCAACCCCTCGGTGGTCGATGCGCTCCTCTACGACGCCTTCGGCCAGCGCAGCGCAGCGAAGATCTTTACCACCCTGAACGAATACTTTGTGATTTTGGAGGTCGAGCCCGGCTTCCAACTCGGGCGCAACGCGCTGAGCCGCATCTACGCGACATCCGCCACCGGAGCCGAAGTGCCGCTGAGCCAGCTCGCCAAGATCACCTCGACGGTTGGACCGCTGGCGATCAACCATCAGGGCCAGTTCCCATCGGTGACGTTGAGCTTCAACCTCGCTCCGCATGCCACGATCGGCGACGCGGTAGCGGCGATCCAAAAAACCGCCGCCGATCTGCACCTGCCGCCGTCGATCGCCACCGGCTTTCAGGGCAGCGCGCAGGCGTTCCAGAGCTCGCTCGGCAGCACGCCGATCCTGATCCTCGCAGCACTCGTCGCGGTCTACATCATCCTCGGCATGCTGTACGAGAGCACGATCCACCCGATCACGATCATCTCGACCCTGCCCTCGGCCGGGCTGGGCGCCTTGTTGACCTTGATGCTGTTCGGCCTGCCGCTCGACGTGATCGGCATCATCGGGATCATCCTGTTGATCGGCATCGTCAAGAAGAACGGCATCATGCTGGTCGACTTTGCGCTCGTCGGTCAGCGCGAGCGCGGGCTGAGCAGCGAAGACGCGATCCACGAGGCTTGCCTCTTGCGCTTCCGCCCAATCCTGATGACGACGATGTGCGCGCTGCTCGGCGGCGTCCCGTTGATGCTCGGCACCGGCGTCGGGTCGGAGATCCGCCAGCCGCTCGGCTACGCGATCGTCGGCGGCCTCCTGGTCTCGCAGCTGCTGACCCTGTTCACCACGCCGGTCGTCTACATCTACATGGATCGCCTCGGCCATCTGCTGGGCCGCCGTCGGGCCGCCCGCGCCGGCGCTGACGCCCCCGCGCGATAAGCCGGGCACGCCGAGAATGGAGATGTCGGACACGCCGATATTTCAGCCCGACGACGCAGCGGCCGGCGGCATTACCCGCTCGGGCTCCCCGCCTCTCCCCCCGAGAGCGACGCGCTCGCTGCTCGCAGGCCACCATTGATCACGGTGCCAGGTTTTCGCCGTCCTCCTCTACGGGGTCGCGCTCGTCGGGATCGATCAGGAGCTGGCAGCAATCCGAGTCCGGGGCGGGTATCGGAGGGCTGCTGAGGCCCGCCCACGGGACCCGATTCGGGTTAGCGCTCAGGCGCATTCAGATGGTGCCGTCTCACCGCACTCGTCATGCCCGGCCCACGGATCCGCGCTCCGCGCGGTCCGAGGACAAGCCTTGTGCCTCGGCTGTCCGGTTCAGGGGAAACGGTTGTCGGTAACCGGCTGGAACAACGCCCAGGTCCCCTCGGCCTGGCTTAACCCGTGGGCTTTCAGCCCACGGACTTGATTGGTGGGCGTCCACGCCTTCCTTCCGCCCGGCCATGCCGGTCGCCAAGACGTGGATGTCCGGCACAAGGCCGGGCAAAGGGCCTTTAGGAGAGTGTCGTAGGTCGCGTCAGCCGATCTGACGTTACTGATCTCTTAACCGGACAGCCGCGGCACAGAACCGGGGCCGCGGCACAAGGCTTGTCTTCGGACCGCGCGGAGCGCGGATCCGTGGCCGGGCATGACGAGCGCGGTGAGACGGCACCATCTGAATGCGCCTGGCGCTAGCGCAACCGCGCCGCGACCGCCGGCAAGCCGGCGATGTCGATGCCGTGGCGCGCCGCCTCGGCGATCAGACCGAGGGGATCGGCGCCCTCGCGCATCCGGGTCAATGCCCACAACAGGGCCGAGCGGGTGCCGCTGCGGCAATGCGCGACGACCGGTGCGGCGGCGTCGCGCAGGGTCGCGGCAAACGCGTCGACATCGGCGCGGGTCAACGTCGCCGCGGTGATCGGGATATGGTGATAGGCGATTCCGTGCGCCTCGGCGAGCCGCCGCGCCTCGGCCGCCGGCAGCTGCCCCGGGTCTTCGCCGTCGGGCCGGTTGTTGACGATCGTGCGCACGCCCGCCCGCGCCAGCGCGTCGATGTCCGCGCGATCGAGCCGGCCGGCGACGCTGAGCCCGGGCGTCAGCGCAAGAAGCTCGGCTGCCATGCTGCACCTCCACGATTTTGTCGACGCAGAGTCGCAGTTGGCGCCGCCGCGGTCACCTGAAAAATCAGGCGGCGAATTGGGGCCGCTGCATCATGTCGCCGGCGCGGATCCAGAACCGCTCGAGCCGGCGCAAAGTGACCCCGACGGCCTGAAGGTCCTCGGCGCTGACCAAAGCCTGCGCCAGCATATCGGCATGGCGCCGGTGCATCGCGGTCAGGCTGTCGCGCAGCTTGAACCCCTTCTCGGTGAGCCGGACATGGACCGAGCGGCGATCGTGCCGGGAGCGCTGCTGCACCAGATAGCTGTTTTCCACCATCTTCTTGACGTTGTAGGAGACGTTGGAGCCGAGATAGCAGCCGCGCAGGGTCAATTCGCCGACGGTCATCTCAGCGTCGCCGATGTTGAACAGCATCATCCCCTGGACGTTGTTGATGTCGTGAACCCCGAGCCCTTCGAGCTCGAGCTTCACCACCTCCAGGAAATGGCGGTGAAGGCGCTCGACGAGCGAAATCACTTCGAGATAGTTGGTGTTCATCCGAGCCTCGTCACTGGGCGGTCTCGGACAGAGTAGGACGGGCTTAGTTAACTATTCGTTTCAAATTTTACGGTCAGGTCCAGCGATAAAGCGATAGATCGCCGAGAAATCGACGCCGCCCTCACCTCGATCGACAAACAGCTGGTAGAGTGCCGCCGCCGCCGCCCCGAGCGGCGTCGGCGCCGCGGTCGTGCCGGCTGCCTGCTGCGCCAGCCGCAGATCCTTCAGCATCATCGCCGCCGTGAACCCCGGCGCGTAGCCGCGGTTGGCCGGCGAGGACGGAACCGGACCCGGCACCGGGCAATAGCTGGTCAAGGCCCAACACTGGGCGGAGGATTTGGCGCAGACGTCGAACAAGGTCTGCGCCGTGAGCCCGAGCTTGTCGGCGAGGGTGAAGGCCTCGCACAGCCCGATCATCGAGACGGCGAGCAGCATGTTGTTGCAGATCTTGACCGCTTGGCCGTTGCCGGCCGGGCCGGCATGGACGATCGTATGCCCCATCGCCGCCAATATCGGCTGGGCGCGGGCAAACGCCTCGGCGCTGCCGCCGACCATGATCGTCAGGCTCGCCGCCGCGGCCCCGGCGGTGCCGCCCGAGACCGGCGCGTCGAGCATGTCGAAGCCGGCTTCGACCGCCGCCGCGGCCACCGCGCGCGCGGTATCGACGTCGATCGTCGAGCAGTCGATCAGCAGCGCATCCTTGCGCGCGCGCCCGAGAACCCCGCCATTGCCGAGATAAACCTCGCGCACCTGCGGCCCGGCCGGCAGCATCGTGATCACCACCTCGCCCGCCGCCACCGCCTCCGCCGCACTCGCCGCCGCCCGCCCGCCTTTCGCCGCGAGCGCCTCGACCGGCGCCGGCGCGATGTCGTACCCGGTCACCCGGTGCCCGGCCTTGAGCAGATTGGCCGCCATCGGCGCGCCCATGTTGCCGAGCCCGATAAACCCGATCGCCGTCATTGCCGGTTCCTCCCTTTATTCCGTCGCACCCACGAAAGCGCAGGGCTGCCCGGCGAAATTTGGTGGTCGCGGGGCCATCTCTCGAGTCTCAATCGAAACGCAGCTCGCGGTCGCCGATCGGCGTGAAATACGCCTCGACCATGTCGTCGCCGACCGCGGCCAGGCTCGCCGGCCGCCAGCGCGGCCTCTGGTCCTTGTCGATCAGCGCCGCACGTACGCCTTCGTAGAAATCATGGGCCGCCATCATGTGCTGGGTCAGCCGGTATTCGAGGGTCAGCGCCTGGTCGAGACCGTAATCGCGCCCGACCGTCAGCTGGCGCAAGGTGACCTTGAGGCTGGTCGGCGATTTGGTCAGCAGGCCGGCGCGCGTGTCGGCGGCCCAGGCTGCATCGGCGCCGCCCGCTGCCGCCTCGGCGGCGAGGGCATCGAGGATCTCTTCGATGGTGTCGCCGGCAAAGCAGCGGTCGATCGCCGGCCGCAATGCCGCCAAAGGCGGCGGACCCGCATCGATGGCGAAACCCGAGAGGACGGCCTCGACCCGGCCGCGCTCGCCGCCGGTCTGCCAATCGACATGGCCGAGCGCCGCGACCAGCGCCGCGACCTGATCTTGCGCCGCGATATGGGTGGCAAAGCCGCAATAGCGCGCGTCCGCCGCCCGCAACCGCGCGCCGGTCAGCCCGAGATAATGCCCGACATGCCCGGGGCAGCGGGTTAGGAACCGGGTCGCGCCGACATCGGGAAACAGCCCGATCGCGGTTTCCGGCATCGCGAACAGGGTGCGCTCGGTCGCGACACGGTAGGCGCCGTTGAGCGAGATCCCGGCGCCGCCGCCCATCGTGATCCCGTCGATGATCGCGATATAGGGCTTCGGATAGCGGTGGATTTGCCGGATCAGCTGGTATTCCTCGCGGAAGAACACCGCGGTCAGGTTCGGGTCGCCGGCGATCCCGCGCCCGGCCTCGTAGACCGCTCGCACGTCGCCGCCGGCGCAGAAGGCGCGACCGCCGGCGCCGCGAACGATGACGGCATGCACCGACGGGTCCTCGGCCCAGTCCGCCAGCGCCGGCGCAAAGCTGCGGTAATTGTCGAGGGTCAGCGCGTTCAACGCCTGCGTCCGGTTGATCGTCAGGGTGGCGAGCCCGCCCGCGCGGCCGAGCACGATCTCGCCGTCATTCATTCGCGGGGCCGAGCAGGCGGCGGGCGATGATCACCCGCATGATCTCGTTGGTGCCTTCGAGGATCTGGTGGACGCGCAGATCGCGCAGGTAGCGCTCGACCGGAAAATCCTTGAGGTAGCCATACCCGCCGAACAGCTGCAACGCCTCGTTGCAGACCCGGAACCCGGCGTCGGTCGCCAAGCGCTTGGCCATCGCGCAGTGCATGACCGCCTGCGGATCGCTGCGGTCGAGGCTCGCCGCCCCGCGCCACACCATCAGCCGCGCCGCGTCGAGTTCGGTCGCCATGTCGGCGAGTTTGAACTGCAATGCCTGGAAATCGGCGAGCTTGCGGCCGAACTGACGGCGTTCGAGCAGGTGTGCGCGCGCCGCTTCGAGACACGCCCGCGCCCCGCCCAATGAGCAGGCCGCAATATTGAGCCGGCCGCCGTCGAGCCCCATCATCGCGATCTTGAACCCGTCGCCCTCGGCGCCGAGCCGGTTGGCCGCCGGCACCCGACAATCCTCGAAGATCACCATCGCCGTCGGCTGGCTGTTCCAGCCGAGCTTTCGTTCTTTCTTGCCGAAGGAGAGGCCAGGCCTCCCCTTTTCCACGACGACGCACGAGATGCCTTGCGGCCCCTCCCCGCCGGTCCGCACCATCGCCAGGTAGAGGTCGCTGGCGCCGGCGCCCGAGATGAACGCCTTGGTGCCGTTCAGCACGTAGTCCACGCCGTCGCGCACCGCGCGGGTGGCGAGCGCCGCCGCATCCGAGCCGCTGCCCGGCTCGGTCAGGCAATAGCTCGACAGATGCGCCATGCCGGTCAGATCAGGCAGAAACCGGGCGCGCTGCGCGGCCGTGCCGAAGCGGTCGATCATCCACGAGACCATGTTGTGGATCGACAGATAGGCCGCGGTCGACGGGCAAGCCGCGGCCAATTCCTCGAAGATGATCGCCGCGTCGACCCGGCCGAGCCCGCTGCCGCCAAATTCCTCGCCGACATAAATCGCGGCAAACCCCAGCGCCGCCGCCCGGCGCAACGCCTCGACCGGAAACTCCTGGCGCTCGTCCCAGCCCGGCGCCTGCGGCAGCCAGTCCTCGCGCGCAAACGCCCGCGCCGTCTCCCGAAACGCCCGCTGCTCGTCGGAAAGCTCAAAGTCCATGGGTTGAAATATAGCGGCGGCCATGCGGGCGGCAACCGCTCCGGCAATGGGACGCTGCTGGATCACCCCCACCCGAGCCCCCCGCAGCACCAATAGGGCGAGATGACGATGACCCTCGTTTGACGATGACCCTCGTTTTGGATTCGGCGAGCGCAGCGTTTCCTGGGCGACATCGGCAAGAGGCGTGCGCCTTCCGGGAACGGCGATGGGTGTCGCTCCGCTCAACCTATCTACGTTCCGAGGTTGTATCGTCTATATCCTGGCGAAAATGGCTTACGAAATCATCCTGGCGCCGCACGCCGTGAAAGATCTGAGAGCGCTAAGGGCGAATGTTCGCGGCGTTGTGCGGGCCGCGCTCGAGACGCACCTGCGACAGGAGCCGGGAAAGACGAGCCGCAGTCGCATCAAGCGCCTACGTGGTCTCCAGCGGCCGCAATATCGGCTGCGGGTCGGCGACGCGCGGGTGTTCTATGATATCTCCGGCTCGACCGTCGAAATTCTGGCGATCGTGGCCAAATCGGAGGCGGAGACATGGCTAAGGCAATTCGGAGATCCGGTGTGAGGCGGATTCCGCTATCGGAAATCGAAGACGATCTCTCCCGCTTTCTGCGCGAGGCGGAAACCGAGGAGATCGTCATTACTCGCGACGGAAAACCTGCCGGAGTGCTGATCGGCTTCGCGTCCGAGGACGACTGGTTCGATTACCGCCTCGAATCCGACGTGCGCTTCCTGCGCCGCATCGAAGACGCAAGGAAGAGCCTGCGGGAAGGGCGCGGCATCAAGATCGAGGACGTGGAGTGATCGGGCGGGCGATCCCGGCGACGCGGCGTGCGGGTTAGCGAAAAGGTGACGGGTTTCGGCGTGCCGAACCCATTCTACGTTAGCTGTATTCCCCAAGGGCGGTGTGCGGAGGGGCTACCTCGACCCGAGCGAAATGCAGAAAGCCAATAACGGCGAAGCGGAGGAACGCGCTGCGCTGTTCCGCCTTACGCTTGCTGTCACTGTAAACCTCGATAGAGCAGGGCGGATGCAATCCGCCTCCTTCGCACGTGTGCCGCGACATCCGATGGTCAAGCTGCGCGGTGCGCGCCGCTTCCTTGACGAAACGTTCGATCACCGGCAATAGATCGGCGGATTGCATCCGCCCTACGCTCGCTGCGCCGCGGCAGAATTGAGGGAGCGGGGCTAGACGCCGGGCAGCCATTTCTCCCCGGATCGCACGAGCGGCGCCACCTCGACCGCAAATTCGTTGTCGACCGAATATTCGTAGCAGCGGATATGGCCGGCCTCGGGATAAGCCGCGGTAATCGCGCCAAGCGCCTGCGCCAACGTATCGAAATCGCCGGTGTATTGCAGCCGACTGTTCCACACCCCGCGAAGCGCCCGGCTCAAGCGCCCGATCGTCGCCTCATTGGTCTCCGGCATGCGATCGATGTAAGCGGTAATCTCGATGCCGACCGGCCCGCGAGTCACGCGTCTCGTCGCGGGTAATCTCGACCCGAAAAACCTGGTACGCCATCGCCCCAGTTTATGCCGTGTCGGCGCCGGGTGATAGATCTCGACCGGCGACGTCTATTCGCGTTCGCGAACCGGCCTCGCAACAGTGATTCGGATCGATAAACAAAATTGTCGCCTACACGAAGCAACGACGAAGGACGGATGCCGCCGCCTTCGCACATGTGCCGCGATAGCCGCCTCCTTCATGAAACGTCCGATCACCGGCACAGATGGCGGATTGCATCCGCCCTACGCTTGCTGTCGCCGTATCGAACAAGCACGAGAAAGCCTGCGGGCGGGGCGCGGCGTCAAGATCGCAAGATTTCGAACTCGGATGCCCGAGGGAGTAACCTAGCCGCCGGGTGCGGGACGCGCGCCAATTGGCCAAGCGACCCTGGCAACCAAGCGCGCGCCTTCGGGAAAAGATGACGGTTTCGCTATGCGCTCAACCAATCCTGCGCTTACTGAGTACTGCGCGCTCAGCGCATTCGGCGATCGGCTCCGCCGAGCTTAAACCCATACTACGTCGCTGTAATGCGGAACATTCGTTAACGAAAACAATCGCAGGTTACCCGCACGACTTTTCTACGCGATCGGTTGGCTCCTTGGCGTCCATCAGCGGCATGACGAGCTCGGCAGCCCCTATGTAAATTCTGACTTAGTCAACGCTCAAGGTGCACCTACGTCGATCCAATGATGGCGTCCCGCCCATGCTGCATCGGCAGCCTCGAGCGCGGCCCAATATGGCGGCTTATTGCCAACGATAGCTCCAGAACAATGAGGAGATGTCATTGGGCCGGAACTCCGATTATCATGAGCTTGACACAGAACACCAAGTTACGATGCTGCTCGCGTCGTACGTTCCATTACCATCGTCGAAGGGATTGAATTTAATTTACCGCGCACCCACATACGCTAAGCTGCTCAGATGGATTGCTGCACTTTTCCGCGAATTGTTCATTGTACGACAATATTCATAGAGATCTTCGACTTCGGCTTGCCACTTCGGCCCGCGGCGGCGGATTGTAGTTTGCTTCCATGAATTATATCTCAGACGGTCGGTAATTCCCCGCGTAATTATTAATACCTTCGAGAGAAAATCGGTTTAGATTGAGAGCTATTGACGGGCGTAATGCGAAAGGCGATCCGCCCGCGAATGTCTCCCTCTACGTACTGGGTGTATGTTGCGACAGTTGCGGCTTTCCCTTCTGGCGCTCGTTCAGTAGTCGGTCAGCATCTCTTCGCACTTCCGGGAGCGCGGCGACGCCTTCTCATCGTTTTCCCCTTCCCTGGATCTTCATGACGTGCACGTTTCAGAACTGCGCAAGTTTCGAGATCTGTGCACTGTTTTAGAGCTGTGCACGTTTAATGCTGTGCTCCGTCTTCAGAGTTGTGCACGTTTCAGAGCTCCGTGCCACGTTAATCAGAATGGGCCGCGCATCGTTTCAGATCTGTGCACGTTTCATGAAGCGTAAGTGACGTTTCTGAGATAGCATGTTTCAGCTCCTTGCTTCTGATCGATCAATCTCCCCTGAGCTGATCCGCGGTGCGTTTTCGATTTTCGTGTTGCCATATTCAAAGCTGCGGCGCTGCTCCTCCCAATCGCTCTGCAGATATCTTCACCGATTTTGCCGACCTTGGCGTTCGAAAATTTCGATGTTCAGCGTCGGGACTTTCAGCTCTTTTCTTGGCTTCGAGGGCGCTCTCCTCTCGGGCGTGCAGCTCGTCCCAAGCGTTTGGAAAGTAATAACGTCTCTTGACTCGCGAGCTGTCATGTGTAACGATTCTCGCGCCGATGAGGAGCTTTGCCGGCAGAGGGGACGCCCCTTGCGGAGCGGCCCCGTTGCGCGAGGCGTCAGCGGGTCAGCTGTGCCAGCGGAAGGCTTGCGGCTTGCGGGCGGCGCCTTGGCTGATCACGACGTTGACCAGGGCGGGGCCGCGGTGGTTCATCGCCTCGGCGAGGGCGCCCTTCAGGTCTTTCGGGTCCTCGACGAAGAAGCCCTTGCCGCCGAAGGCTTCCATCACCCGGTCGTAGCGGGCGCCGTAGATCAGCGAGTTCGGCTTCATGTTGAACATCGGATTTTCCGGGATCTCGGGCATGCCCGGGCCGATGCCGCCATTGTTGAGGACGACGATCTTGACCGGGAAGTTGTAGCGGCAGAGCGTCTCCATCTCCATGCCGGAGAAGCCGATCGCCGAGTCGCCGGAGAGGTGGATGACCGGCCGGTTCGGCTCCGCGACGGCGGCGGCAATCGCCTGGCCGAGGCCGACCCCCATCGTGCCGTAGGTGCCGGCGTTGAGGCAGGACCGGGCGTTGGCGACCTGCAACTGGGTCAGGCCGATATCCATCGTGCCGGCGCCCTCGGCGCTGAGGATCGCGTTCTTCGGCATCCAGGCGGCGACATCGCGCAAGGCGCGGTAGTAATTGGCCGGCCCCTCGTCATCGTCGATCTGCGGCTTGATCATCGCCGCGTTCTCGGCCGCCTTCTTGGTGATCATCTGGCGCCACGGCGTGTCCTTGGGATGGAACCACTGGCGGCCGGCGAGCGCCGCGTTCAATTGCCCGACGATCGCCTTGCCGTCGCCGACCAAGGCCACCTCGGTCGCCTTGTTGTGGCCGATCTCCTCGGGCGCGATGTCGAGCTGGATGACCTTCATGTCCTTGGCATAGCGCGGCGCCTGGCCGAAATGGAAGATCCAGTTGAACCTGGCGCCCATCAGGAAGACGACGTCGGCGTTCTGCAATGCCAGGGTGCGCGCCGCCGCGACCGACAGCGGATGGTCGTCCGGCATGACGCCCTTGCCCATCGGCGAACGCAGGAACGGTATTTGCGTGCGCTCGATAAAGGAGCGCACCTCGTCCTCGGCGTGCGACCAGGCCATGCCCTTGCCGACCAGAACGAGCGGCCGCTCGGCCTTTTCGAGCAGGTTCAGGGCGTCTTCGATGTATTCCTGCGGCGCCACCGTGCGCGGCGGCTCCGGGCATTTCTGGACTTCGATGAGTTTCGCCTCGTCGCACTTGCCGGTGATGATGTTGTCGGGCATGTCGAGATAGGCGGCGCCGGGACGGCCGTAGATCGCGTTCCGCGTCGCCATCTCGACATAGTAGGGGATGCGCTCGACGGTATCGATCGCGTGCGCGAATTTGCAGAACGGTGAGGCGATCAGCACCTGGCGCTCTTCCTGGAAGGCGCCCATGCCGCCGCGATAGGTCTCCGAGGCGCCGCCGATCAGGATCATCGGCCAGCAATTCTGCTGGGCGTTGGCGAGGCCGGCGAGGCCGTGGACGACACCCGGGCCGGTCACGACGATGCAGGCGCCGGGGCGGCCGGTCAGATAACCGTAGGCTTGCGCCGCGTAGGAGGCGGCCTGCTCGTTGCGCATGCCGATATAGGCGACGCCTTCCTTCTGTGCGGCCGCGGCGATCGGGCCGACCGGGAACCCGACGACTCCGAACAAGTGGTTGATGCCCTGCTGTTTGAGGCTCCTCGCTATCGCGGTGGCGCCGTCGATCTCAGCCATGTTTCTCTCCCGTGTGTTGGGCGGACCGCGACCGATGTGCGAGACGCCGCCGGGCCCGGTTGTCGAAGAGGTCTGCGGGCGCAGACTACGCATTTATTGCCGGCCGGGCAAAGGGCTATCCGGCGGCGCATCGCGGCGGGGCTGATTTGCCGATGGGAATGGCGCCGCCACCCTTGAATTCTCCTCTCTGCCCCTGGGGGCGGAGAGGGCCGATTTCGCGGCGGGTCGGGCTGCCTCAGCTCCCGGTCGCGATCGCGTCGGAGCCTTCGATGCGGGCGGCGAGGGCTGCGGCGAGAAACCGGTCGATGTCGCCGTCGAGCACGGCGCCGGTGTTGGCGGTCTCGACCCCGGTGCGCAGATCCTTGACCATCTGATAGGGCTGCAGCACGTAGGAGCGGATCTGGTGGCCCCAGCCGATATCGCTCTTGGTGGCGTTCTTCGCCTCGGTCACCGCTTCGCGCCGCTGCAATTCGGCCTCGTAGAGCCGGGCGCGCAGCATGGCAAAGGCATGGGCGCGGTTCTGGTGCTGCGAGCGCTCGCTCTGGCATTGCACGACGATGCCGCTGGGCAGGTGGGTGATGCGCACCGCGCTGTCGGTCTTGTTGACGTGCTGGCCGCCGGCACCCGAGGAGCGGTAGGTGTCGATGCGCAGATCCTTGTCGTTGATCTCGACCTCGATCTTGTCGTCGACCACCGGATAGACCCAGACCGAGGCGAAGCTCGTATGCCGGCGGTCGTTCGAATTGAACGGCGAGATCCGCACCAGGCGATGGACGCCGCTCTCGGTCTTGAGCCAGCCATAGGCGTCGGGACCGGTGACCCGGATCGTCGCCGATTTGAGCCCGGCCTCCTCGCCGCCGCTCTCTTCGAGCCATTCGACCTTGTCGTCGTGCGCCTCGGCCCAGCGGATATACATGCGCAGCAGCATCTCGGCCCAATCCTGAGCCTCGGTGCCGCCGGCGCCGGCATGGATTTCGAGATAGCAGTCATTGCCGTCGGCCTCGCCCGACAGCAGGCTTTCGAGCTCGCGGCGCGCGGCCTCGGCGCGCAGCTTGTTGAGGCTCGCCTCGGCCTCGGCAACGATTGCGGCTTCGCCCTCGGCCTCACCCAGCTCGATCAGTTCGAGGGCGTCCTCGACCTCGCGCTCGATGCGCCGATAGCCGCTGATCGCCTGATCGAGCCGGGTGCGCTCGCGCAACAGCTTTTGCGCCGCGGCGGAATCGTCCCACAGGCGCGGGTTCTCGGCCGCGGCGTTCAGCTCGGCGAGGCGCCTTGTTGCGGCGTCCCAGTCAAAGATGCCTCCTCAGCAGCGCCAGCGACCTTTTGATGTCGCCGGCGGCCGCCTCGATTTCGGCGCGCATGCCTCGCTCCGTCCGTCGATTCCGGTTGCGCTAATATAGGCCGCCGGTGCCGCCGGCGGGAGCGCCGCGCGCCGGCGGCATCGCGTTGCCCCCGGCGGCGCCGAACCCGGCCGGGCCGTTCCCGGCAGTGCGGCCCGCGGCATCCCCACCGCCCTGGGCGTCGCTGCCTGGGGCATCGCCCCCGGCGTCGCGCGCCCCGGCATCGCTGGTCGAGGCGACCGGCATCGCGTCCTCGTCGGAGCCGCCCTGGCGGTCGAGCTCGGGCTTCCTGCCGGGCTCGGTGCCGGGCTTGTAGGCCTCGTAGATCGCCGGACCGTCGCCGGAGACCGGCAGGCCGGTCGCGGCGCTGACGCGGTAGACCCGCAGGCCGGACGGGATGCGGAAATCGGTCGCCGGGGTATCCTTGAGGGCGGCAATCATGAAATCGCGGAAGACCGGGGCCGCGACATGCCCGCCGGTCTCGTCCTTGCCGAGACTGTCGGGGTCGTCGTAGCCGATATAGACGCCGGCGGCGAGGTCGGGAGTAAAGCCCTCGAACCAGGCGTCGCGATAGTCGTTGGTGGTCCCGGTCTTGCCCGCGATCGGCCGGCCCACCGCCTTGACCGCGGTGCCGGTGCCGCGCTGCACGACCCCTTCCATCATCGTCACGATCTGATAGGCCGAGCCGGGGTCCGCCACCTGCTCGCGGGTGTCTGGGATGACCGGCACCGGCTGATGGTCCCAGTCGACACCGGCGCAGCCCTGGCAGGGCCGGTCGTCGGCCGAGAAGATGGTCTTGCCGTTACGGTCCTGGACCCGGTCGATCACGCTCGGGGTGATGCGCTTGCCGCCGTTGACCAGCATCGCATAGGCGGCGGTCAGCCGCAGCGGGGTGGTGGCGCCGGCGCCGAGGGTGATCGCATATTCGTGCGGCACATGATCCATGATGCCGAAGCGCTCGATCGTGTCGGCGATCGGACCCATTCCGATCATCGTGGCGACGCGCACGGTCAAGGTGTCGATCGACTGCTCGAGCCCGATGCGCAGCGGGGTCGGCCCGCGGAAACGGTCGGCCTCGTAATTGGTCGGCGACCACATCGGCAGCCCGGGGCCTTGCGGCAGCGAGATCGGTGCGTCGCTGACCAATGTCGACGGCGTGAAACCGTGGTCGAGTGCCGTCAGAAAGACGAACGGCTTGATCGCCGAGCCGGTTTGCCGGTAGGCCTGGGTCGCGCGGTCGAACTGGCTGATCGCAAAGCTGAACCCGCCGCTGATCGCCAGCACGCGGCCGGTGTGCGGATCCATGGCGACGAGGGCGCCCGACACCTCGGGCACCTGGCACAGGGTGAAGGCGCCTGGGCCCTGACCGGTCTCCGCCGTCGCCGTTCCGCCGCCCGCATCGATCTTGGCGGAGCCGGCCTCGGCGAGATCGATCTTGGCCGAACCCGCCTTCGGGGGGGCGGCGGCGACCGGCGCGACCATCACCACATCGCCGGGTTTGACGACGTCGCCGGGGCCGCGCGGCAACGGGCCGAGACTGCCGTTGCGATAGCGCGGCCGAGCCCAGCGCATCTGCGAAAACGGGATGTGCCCGGTGTCGCCGTCGGCGAAACCGATCGCCGCCTCGCCGGATGCGGTGCGCAGCACCACCGCCAGGCGCCAGCCGACATCGGTCGCGACCGCCGGAATCGGGACCGCGGTCAGATGCGCCGTCCAATCCCCCTTGGGATCGATATGGGCAATGGCGCCGCGCCACCCGCCGTGGCCGTGATCATAGGCGACGAGCCCATCGCGCAAGGCCTTGTCGGAGGCCGCCTGGAGGCGCGGATCGAGGCTGGTGCGCACCGAGAGTCCGGCCCCGTAGAGCGCCTTGTCGCCGTAGCGCGCGAGCAGCTCGCGCCGGACCTCCTCGGCAAAATAGGGAGCCTTGACCTGCTCCGCCTGCTGCCGATGGTGCAGCGCGATCGGCTGGGCTTCGGCCTCGGTCGCCGCCTGCCGGGTGACCGCGCCGTCCTCGGCCATGCGCTCGAGCACCCAGTCGCGGCGGCCCTTCGCCGCTTCCGCCAGGCGGGTCGGGTTGTAGCGGTTCGGCGCCTTCGGCAGCCCGCCCAAGAACGCCGCCTCGCCCAGGGTCAGATCGTCGAGCGGCTTGTCGAAATAGGTCATCGCCGCCGCCGCCACCCCGTAGGCGCCCGAGCCGAGATAGATTTCGTTCAGATAGAGCTCGAGGATGCGATCCTTGGGCAACGCCGCCTCGATTCGCGTCGCCAGCAGTATCTCCTTGATCTTGCGGGTGACCGAGATCTCGTTGGTCAACAGCATGTTCTTGGCGACCTGCTGGGTGATGGTCGACGCCCCGATCGGGCGGCGACCTCCCCGCAGCCGGCCGACATCGGTGATCGCGGCGCGGATGATCGACAGCGGATCGACGCCGTGATGGCTGTAAAAGTTTTTATCCTCGGCGGAGATGAAGGCGTCGACGACACGCTTGGGGATCGCCTGGATCGGGACAAAGACCCGGCGCTCGGTGGCGTATTCGGCGAGCAGCCGCCCGTCGCCGGCCTGAACCCGGGTCATGATCGGCGGCTGATAATGCGCCAGCTGCTGAAAGTCCGGCAGCTCGCGGCCAAAATACCAGATCGTGACGCCGACAAAGCCGCAGCCCGCAATCGCCAGGATCACCGCGCAGACGAAAAGAAACCGGATCAGCTTGACCATGAGTTCGACGCGGCGAGACGCGGACGCTCCTGCTGCAACGATCGACGCGACCGCCCGGTTCCGCGCGGCAGCGCCTTATATGCGATGGCGCAGCCGCCAATCCAAGGATGTTTTGGCGGGGCCGAGGTCGTCGCGCGGCTGCGGCCGGCTGGACGGCGGACGAAGGCATTGTCGCGGGAGGTTTCCCTATGTACATTGGCGTCTGCGAAAAACCGCCGTCCGCCTGCTGGGCGCCGCGCCCGGTGGGATGTCGCGAGATGAGCCCGCCTGATCGGCGACACGCCCGTCGCCGCAACGGACCAGAGCGCGGGGCGGCGCGGATTGTAGGAACCTGAAGCCGTCCCCTGACAAGATTCGCCATGGCCGATATCCAATCGCTCCCGGAGGGCATGATGAGTTCAGGCGCAGC
The DNA here is from genome assembly GCA_963703855.1 of uncultured Alphaproteobacteria bacterium. Classification (GTDB taxonomy): domain Bacteria; phylum Pseudomonadota; class Alphaproteobacteria; order ATCC43930; family CGMCC-115725; genus AP-15. Next base: position 82,707 of record CAVPFW010000007.1, on the reverse strand, counting down.
CGGCTTCCTTGCACACGGGATCGCGCCGCCGGCCGAATTTCGCGCGGCCGCGGCGGCGCGCCTCGGAGTTACGCCCGAATGGCAAAGCGCATGCTCATCGACGCAACCCACCCCGAAGAAACCCGGGTGGTGGTGCTCAACGGCAATCGTCTCGAAGAGTTTGATTTTGAATCATCCACGAAACAGCAGGTAAAGGGCAATATCTACCTTGCCAAGGTAACGCGCGTCGAACCGTCGCTGCAAGCCGCCTTTGTCGAATATGGCGGCAACCGGCATGGCTTTCTCGCCTTCAGCGAGATCCACCCCGATTACTTCAGAATCCCGGTCGGCGACCGGGGAGAGATCGGCAGCGACCCCGCCCGCTCCGACGCCGAGGCGCGGGAAATCGCCGCCGACGGCGCGGAAGATGCCGGGGTGGCGCTGGCGACGGCGCTGCCGGAGCCGGTCGCAGTCGTCGACGCGCCGCAGACCGGCGAGGATGAAGCCGACGCCGGCGAAACCCTGTCCGAGCAATTCTGGGCGAGCGACGACTACGCGCCCGTCGGTTTGGTCGAAGAAGCGCAGGCGCGCGCCGACGCGGCACGCATCGAGTTGCCCTGGGAGGACGTAGCTCCGTTCGTGCCGGCCCTGCCCGAGGCCCATCCGGCGCCGGCGGAGCACGAGGCCGACGCCAAACCCGCAGAAGCGGCGGCAATGCCGTTCGACACCGGTGCGGCCGGCGGCGAGCCGCCCGTGGCTTTCGCCGACACAGCGCCGGCCGCAGGCGCCGCATCCTCAGACGATGCGATCACCGCCACGGTCGAGACCGCGCTCCCGCCCGAGGCGCGGATTGCCGGCGATGCCGAGCAGGGCGAGCCCGAGTCGATCGAGACCATCGGCGGGGACGAGTTCGAAGAGGCCGAGCGCCAGCGCTCGCGCGCGCCCCGTCATTACAAGATCCAGGAGGTGATCAAGCGCCGCCAGATCATGCTGGTCCAGGTCACCAAGGAGGAGCGCGGCAACAAGGGGGCGGCGCTGACCAGCTACCTGTCGCTCGCCGGCCGCTATTGCGTGCTGATGCCGAACACGGCGCGCGGCGGCGGCGTGTCGCGCAAGATCACCAGCATCACCGACCGCCGCCGGCTCAAGGAGATTCTGGAGGAGCTCGACATCCCCGAAGGCATGGGGGTGATCGTGCGCACCGCCGGAGCCGAGCGCTCGAAGGCCGAGATCAAGCGCGACTATGAATACCTGCTGCGGCTGTGGAACGAGATCCGCGAGCTGACATTGAAGTCCACCGCGCCGGCCTTGATCTACGAGGAAGGCAATTTGATCAAGCGGTCGATCCGCGATCTCTACACCCGCGACATCGACGAGGTCCTGGTCGAGGGCGAAGAGGGCTACCGCACGGCAAAGTCGTTCATGAAGATGCTGATGCCGAGCCACGCCAAGCGGGTCCAGCCTTATCGCGACCCGCAGATCGGGCTGCTCCACCGCTTTCAGGTCGAGAGCCAGATCGACGCGATCCATTCGCCGATCGTCCAGCTGCGCTCGGGCGGCTACGTCGTGATCAACCAGACCGAGGCGCTGGTTGCGATCGACGTCAACTCGGGCCGCTCGACGCGCGAGCGCAACATCGAAGAGACGGCACTGCGCACCAATCTCGAGGCGGCCGAGGAGATCGCGCGCCAGCTGCGGCTGCGCGACCTCGCCGGGCTGATCGTGATCGACTTTATCGACATGGAAGAGCACCGCAACCAAGGCGCGGTGGAGCGGCGGCTCAAGGACGCGCTGAAGAACGACCGCGCCCGCATCCAGGTCGGCCGCATCAGCCCGTTCGGCCTGCTGGAAATGTCGCGCCAGCGGCTGCGCCCGTCCCTGGTCGAAGCCTCGACCCAGCCCTGTCCGCATTGCGGCGGCACCGGCTTTATCCGTTCGACCGAATCGACCGCGCTTTATGTGCTGCGCTCGATCGAGGAGGAGGGCATGCGCCGGCGCTCGGCCGAGGTCTGCGTCTACGTGCCGACCACGGTCGCGCTCTATATCCTCAACCATAAGCGGGACTCCCTGGCGCAGCTCGAGCAACGCTACGGCGTGCATGTGCTGATGGCCCGCGACGACGCGCTGATCCCGCCGGCCTTCCGCCTCGAAAAGCTGCGCGCCTATGGTCCTGGCGAGGCAGCGCCGGCAGTCCCGGCGCCGCTGACCCAGGCGCCGGAGATCGAAGAGGAGGAACAGGAAGAAGATGACGCCGGCGAGATGGCCGACGCCGTCGAAGCCGACCGGCAGGGCCCCAATGGCGAAGAGGAACGCGGCGAGGAGGAGCGCGGCCGCGGCCGCCGCCGGCGCCGCCGGCGCCGCCGGCACGACGACGAACGCGGCGCAACGCCGTTGGCGGACGAGAGCGAAGAGGAAGCCGGCGCCCGCGTCGCAGCAGGCAATCGGGTGACGGGCGGTCAGGAGACGGGCGATCGCGAGACGGGCGATCGGGAGGACGATCGCGAGGCGGGCGATCGCGAGGCGGGCGATCGCGAGGCGGGCGGTCGCGAGGCGGGCGGTCGCGAGGCGGGCGGTCGCGAGGCGGGCGATCGCGAGGTGAGGCGAGGACCGCAACGGCGAGGAGCCCGGAGACGGCGAAAAGCTGCGCCGCCGCCGCGGCCGTCGCGGCGGAAAGCGCCGCGTCCGGCGAGAGGAGGGTGCGGAGCCGAGCTTCGAAGATCCGCGACCGGCCACCGACACGGTCGAGATCGTGGCGACGAGCTCCCCGACGAAGCCGGGCACGGCGCCTTCGCGGTCGAGGAAGGCGAGCGGGCGGCGGCGGAAGCGGTGGCCCCGTGGCCGATTGAAACCGCCCTCGACCCGGTCGCGAAAGCGGTCGCCACCGAGATCGAGACGGCGAGCCTGCCGGCCCTCGCCGGGGACGACCCGGCGGGCGGGAACGGCCGGCCGACGGGGGAGCCGGGAGCGCCGTCCCCATCGATCGCCGTCGGTGAAGAAGAGGGATACCACGGCGCTGCGGTGGTCGCCGCCGGCGGCGGTGACCAGGTGCCGGCCGATGGTGCGACGTTGCGTCCGGCTGCGGTTCCCGGCGCCGAGGCCGAACCCGGCTCTCCCTGCGAGGAGCAGGACGACAGCGCGGCGGCGGCACTGCTCGCATCCGATCCCGGCGCTGCCTACCGCGAGGAGCGGGACGACAGCGCGGCGGCGGCACTGCTCGCATCCGAACCCGGCGCTGCCTACCGCGAGGAGCCGGACGACAGCCCGGCGGCGGCACTGCTCGCGGCGATCCGAGCCCGCCCCGGCATCCGAGCCCGCCCCGGCATCCGAGCCCGCCCCGGCATCCGGGCCCGCCCCGGCATCCGAGCCCGCCCCGGCATCCGAGCCCGCCCCGGCATCCGGAGCCCGCCCCGGCATCCGAACCCGCCCCGGCATCCGAGCCCGCCGCGGCATCCGAACCTGCGGCTGCGCCCGAAGCGGCGCAGCTCGTCCGGGCCGTGACCGAGAAACCGCAAACCCCGCGCAAGGGCTGGTGGCAGCGGCTGATCCAGTCCTGAGCAGGAGCGGATGCCGGAACGAGCCGGCGCGCCGCTTGCCGCGGCGGCGGCGCGATCCTATCGTGCGCGTGCGCTTACGAATTGCTGCCCGTCCGCTCGGCTCGGTCGGCGATCGTCCGACGCGCTTTTGAAGGCGGCGCCGATGTCCTTTCGCGCTTTTGTCCGAGCGACGGCCCTTGTCCTCGCGGCGACGCTCGTGTTCGTCGAGGACGCTGCTGCGCATGGCGGCGGCAACGGCGTCAGCCTGTTGCGGGATACCGAGATCGAAGCCGACATCCGCGCGCTGATGACCCCGATCTGGAAGGCGGCCGGGCTCGACCCGGATGCCGTCCACCTCTATCTGGTCGCGGACCCCGGCATCAACTCCTTCGTCGCCGGCGGACAGAACATCTTTGTCAATTCCGGCCTGGTGCTGCGCGCCAAGACGCCGAACCAGCTGATCGGGGTGCTCGCACACGAGACCGGGCACATCGCGGGCGGGCACATCTATAAAGGCGCCGAGGCGATGCACAACGCCAGCATCGAGGAGATCCTCGCGATGGTCGCGGGGGTCGCCGCGACGGTAGCCGCGCGGGGCAGCGGCGGCGGCGGTGCCCTGTTGGGCGCCGCCGGTGTCGGGCAGCGCGCCCTTCTGGGGTTTTCGGTGACCCAGGAGGCCACCGCCGACCATGCGGCGATGAACTTTCTCGATGCCACCCACCAATCGGCGCGCGGCCTTTTACAGTTTTTTGAGATTTTGCAGGGAGAAGAGTTGCTGACCGGGGCGCATGAGGACGCCTATTTGTCCGACCACCCGCTGACCGAGGAGCGCATCGACTATGTCCGCGACCATGTCGAGCGCTCACCTTATTCGAACGTTCCGGACCCGCCGGCCTATGTCGAGACGCTGGATCGCATCAAGACCAAGCTCGCCGCCTTCACCCAGCCGCCATCGACGACATTGGCCAAATATTCGGAGCACGACGGCTCGGTGCTGGCGCGCTACGCCCGCGCCATCGCCTATTACCGCATCCCGGATCTCGACAAGGCATTGCCGATGGTCGACGGGCTGATCCGCGGCTATCCGAACGATCCGTATTTTCGTGAGCTGAAGGGTCAGATGCTGTTCGAGAACGGGCGTATCAAGGAGGCAGTCGCGCCCTACGAGGAGGCGCTGCGGCTCGCCCCCAATGCGGCTCTGTTGCGTATCGGCTTGGCCCAGGTCTATATCGAGTCCAACGATCCCGCCCGGAACAAGCGGGCGATCGCCTATCTCGACGACGCGCTGCGGACCGAGGACAAGGAAGTCGAGGCCTGGCATCTGTTGGCGACCGCCTATGGGCGCGACCATCAGATGGGCATGGCCGCGCTGTCCTTGGCCGAGGAAGGGCTGGCCGCCGACAACAAAAAAGACGCGGTGCAGGAGGCCGGCCGGGCCGAGCACCTGTTGCCGAAGACCGGCGCCGCAGCCGCGCGCGCGCAGGAAATCCGCCGCCAGGCCAAAGAGCTCGACGATTCGGATTGAGCAGGCCCGCCGTCCCGACGTCGCCCAGATCGAAGGAGCCGATTTTATGCTGGTTCGCGTGCGATTCCTGATCCTGGCGCTCGCCTGTGCGTCTGTTGCCGCCGCGCCCATCGGCGCCATCCGAGCGGCCGAGACGACGCCGGCGCAACGCCAGGAGATCGAGGCGATCATCCACGATTATCTGATGCATCACCCCGACGTTATGATGGCCGCGCTGCGGGCGGCCGAGGATAAGCTGACCCACGACAGCGACGCCAAGGCGACGCTGGCGCTGGCCCAACACCGACGCGAGGTGTTCGACGACCCGGCGACGCCGGTCGCGGGCAACCCCAAGGGCGATGCCGCGATCGTCGAGTTCTTCGACTACCGCTGCCCCTATTGCAAGCAGGTGCAGCCGTCGATCGAGTCACTGTTGAAGCAGGACCCGCAGCTGCGCGTCGTCTATAAGGAGTTTCCCATTCTGGGGCCGGCCTCGATCGCCGCCGCCCAGGCCGCCTTGGCCGCGCAGCGCCAGGGCAAGTACGACGCCTTTCACGCAGCGATGATGGCGGCTCACGGGCAAATCACCGACGACACCGTCTATCAGGTGGCGAGCTCGGTCGGGCTCGATGTCGCCCGGCTCAAGCGCGACATGGCGGCGCCGCAGATTGCCGAGCAGCTGAAGGCCAATCTCACGCTCGCCGACGTGCTCGACATCCACGGCACCCCCGCCTTCGTCATCGGCGACCGTGTCGTGCCGGGGGCGGTCGATCTCGGCGGCCTGAAGACCATGGTCGCCGACGCGCGCAAGCGCTAGTCGCTCAGAAGCAGACACAAGATTCACTCAGACGCAAGATCCACTCAGACGCAAGATCCACTCAAACTGTCACGGCCGGGCTTGATGGGGCGGATGGCCGGTTTAGAAATCGTCACAACTCAGGTCAGCCATCGTGAATGCCAGCGCAACCCCAAGCACCCCTTGCCCGGACTTGTTCCGGGCATCCACGCCTTGGAAGCTCGCGGGGCCGAGTCAAGGGAAGGCGTGGATGGCCGGGTCAAGCCCGGCCAGGAATCTAAAGTTGTATTGGAACCCTTACCTGCAACCATATCCGCGGAACCGGACAGCCGTGGGCTTGTCCCGTGGGTCTTCATCCCACCGACTTGATCCGCGGGCATCCACGACTCGCGGCGCAGGCTCTTCCGGTTTCCGTGGATGCCCGGCACAAGGCTTGTCCCGGGCCGCACGAGGCGCGGACCCGTGGGCCGGGCGTGACGACTGCGGTGACTCTGCACCATCTGAATGCGGCTGAGCACTAGCGGCTCGGCGCCCCTCGCCTCACGACTCCCTGTCGGGCTGATTGTCCGGATGCGCGGCGCGGAAGGGTTCGAGCTTGATGCAGCTGTCGAAGATTCGGGCGATCGTCGGATAGGGCGCCATGTCGAGCCGGTAGCGCTCGGCGTTGACCACTTGCGGAACCAACGCGATGTCGGCGAGGCCGGGCCGGTCGCCGTGGCAGAAGATCCCGGTCCGGGCGTCTTGGGCGAGCAGCGCTTCCAGCGCCTGAAACCCGGCATCGATCCAGTGGTTGTACCAAGTTGCGATGTCGCTCTCCCCGCGGCCGAACGAATGGGTCAGGTAGCGCAGCACCCGCAGATTGTTGATCGGGTGGATGTCGCAGGCGACGATGTCGGCCAGCGCGCGCACCCGCGCCCGCGCGGCCGGCCCCTGGGGCAGCAGCGGCGGATCGGGATGGATCTCGTCGAGATACTCGATGATCGCCAGCGACTGAATCAGGGTCTCGCCGCCGTCTTCGAGCGCCGGGACCAGACCCTGCGGGTTGACCCCGCGGTAATCGGGCTTTGCCTGGTCGTTGCGCCGCAGATGAATGGCGGCGTTGTCGTAGGGGAGCCCCTTCAGGTTTAGGGCGATGCGGACGCGGAACGCGGCCGACGACCGGAAAAAACCATAGAGCTTCATTGCCCGCCCCGTCCCAAGGGTCGCCCACGGCTCCAGGCCGGAGGCGCCGACACGCCTCGCAGCAGGCCGGCGCGTTCGGATTCGATAGCCGGAGGCCGCCGGCCGCAGCGCCGAGGACGACCGCTTCGAGCGCCGGGCGCCCAGCCCGTGGGGTCGGCGTCAGCGGGTCTGGAACTCAGTCGACTTCGGCGCAGGCGTAGGCGTTGATCTCCAGACCCACGGCGATCTCGATGATGACCGGTGTTTTCCATTTCATGGCAGTTCCTCCGCGGCAACGCAGGCGCGATCGAACCTAGATGCGCGGCAAAGGCCTGTCAATTCATCCACTCGGTCCGAGTCCCCAAGTCCCGCCCAGGTAAGGACACCACCACTCGGCCCGGGATGACCGCGACGATGCTGCCTGCTCTGGTCATCGCGGCATGCGGCTGCCGGGTGATCGGAATGGGCGTGCTCCGCCCGCCCTGACCAGTCTGCGGGCGGGACTTGCCGCGGAAGGTCCAATGCGCGTAGCCGAGACAGGCGAGATCGGCGTCAGGCCAGGGGCCCCCCCGGAGGACGACGAGCAAGCGTGGGCGGCGGCGAGGCCAGCCTGCGATGATTTCCGGGGGCGCCCGCCGGCGTTGAACCATTCCCCGCCGCGGGCGTAATGATGCGCGCCGCGGATCGACTCCATCATTGGGCGGGGAGGTAACGACGAGCGCTACCCTGACCCTGATCGACCTCGCCGGATCGATTGCCCTCCTGCTGTGGGGGGTGCACATGGTGCAGAGCGGCATCCAGCGCGCCTTTGGGCCGAACCTGCGGCGCATCCTCGGCGCGGCGCTGGGCAGCCGGGGCAAGGCCTTTCTGGCCGGCCTCGGGATCACCGCGGTGCTGCAGAGCAGCACGGCGACGGGGCTGATGGTCACCGGCTTTGCCGCTGGCGGGCTGGTCGATCTGGTGCCTGGGCTCGCGGCGATGCTCGGCGCCAATGTCGGCACGACCCTGATCGTCCAGCTGCTGTCGTTCGACGTCGTGCGGGTGGCGCCGCTCTTCATCCTGATCGGGGTCATGATGTTCCGCCGCGGCGGCCTCACCCGCACCCGCGATCTCGGACGCGTCGGGATCGGCCTCGGGCTGATGCTGATCGCGCTTGGCCAATTGCTCACCGTGCTGACGCCGTACGAGGATGTGCCGAGCCTGCGCCTGCTCCTCGGGGCGATCGCGACGGTGCCCGTAATCGCCGTGATCGTTGCCGCCGCGGCCACCTGGGCGGCGCATTCGAGCGTCGCCGTCGTGCTGCTGATCATGTCCTTCGCTGCTCAGGGCGTGGTCCCGCCCGAGGCGGCCTTTGCCCTGGTTCTCGGCGCCAATTTCGGCACCGCCCTCAACCCGCTGTTCGAGGCCGGGTCCAACGGCGATCCGGCGGCCAAGCGGCTGCCGATCGGCAATCTGCTGAACCGGGCGGTCGGTTGTGCCCTCGGGCTGGCGCTGCTCGGCGCGACCGGCCCGTGGCTGGTCTCGTTCGAGCCGAACGCCTCCCGCGCCGTTGCCGATTTCCATACGCTTTTCAACCTGGTTATGGCCGCGCTGTTCTTCCCGGTGCTGGGGCCGCTCGCCCGGTTGCTGCGGCGGATGCTGCCGGCGCGCGCCGTCCCGGCCGACCCGTCGCGCCCGGTCTATCTCGACCCCGCGGCGATCGAGATCCCCGCTGTCGCCCTTGCCGCCGCATCGCGCGAGGCCTTGCGCATGGCCGACGTTCTCGAGACGATGCTGCACGCGGCGCTGGAGGCACTCGAGCGCGGCGACCGCAAGCGCATCGCCGAGACCAGGCGGCTCGACGATGTGCTCGACCGCCTCAACGGCGCGATCAAGGCCTATCTGACCTCGCTCGATCACGAATCGCTCGACGCCGAGGATGACCGCCGGCTGTCGGAGATCCTCGCTTTCGTCACCAACCTCGAACATGCCGGCGACATCGTCGAACGGGGCGTGGCGGCAAGCCTCGCCAAGCGGTCGAAGCGCAATCTGGCGTTCTCGGCCGAAGGGACCGCCGAGATCCGCGAGATGCTCCGGCGCCTGGCGACGAACGTACGCACGGCGGCGGCGGTGTTCATGACCGGCGATGTGCGCGCGGCGCGCGAACTGCTCGGCGAGAAGGAGGTCTTTCGCGATCTCGAAACGCGCGCGACCGAGGCGCATTTCGCCCGCATCCGCGCCGGCCGGGTCGAGAGCGTCGAGACCAGCGCGCTCCATCTCGACATGCTGCGCGACCTGAAGCGGATCAACGCGCACATCGCGGCCGCCGCTTACCCGGTCCTCGAACAGCGCGGCGAATTATTGCCGAGCCGCCTGCGGCAGGAAGGTTGAGCCGTTCCATTTCTTGCTGATGGGGTTCAAAGTGAATGCTGCGCCGCCGCATTGACCTGGCCTTCGCGCGACCATAAGTTCCGGCGAGCGATATGGCCCTCTGGATGGGCTGCTTCGATCCATTAAGGACTGATGTGATGAAGCCGACGCGGCGCCCGCGCAACCCCTGTTTCTCGTCCGGCCCCTGCGCCAAGCGGCCGGGGTGGTCGGCGGCGGCGCTGGAGGCCGCGCTGGTCGGCCGTTCGCACCGCTCCGGCGTCGGCAAGGCGCGGATCGTCGAGGTCGTCGACCGCTCGCGCGCGATCCTCGGCGTCCCGGCGGACTGGCAGGTCGGGGTCGTCGCCGCCTCGGACACCGGCGCCGTCGAGATCGCGCTGTGGTCCTTGCTGGGCGCGCGCGGCGTCGACATGCTCGCCTGGGAGAATTTCGGCGAGGGCTGGGTCGAGGATGTCAAGCAGCTGAAGCTGCCCGATGTGCGGGTATTGCATGCGCCTTATGGCCGGCTTCCCGATCTGCGCGCGGTCGATCCGGCGCGCGACGTGGTGTTTCCGTGGAACGGCACGACGTCCGGGGTGCGGGTGCCGAACGGCGACTGGATCGCGGCGGACCGTCGCGGGCTCGCGATCTGCGACGCGACCTCGGCCGTGTTTGCGATGCGGCTCCCCTGGGACAAGCTCGATGTCGTCACCTGGTCGTGGCAGAAGGCGTTGGGCGGCGAGGCGGCGCACGGCATGCTGGCGTTGTCGCCACGCGCGGTCGAGCGGCTCGAGAGCTACACCCCGCCCTGGCCGTTGCCCAAGCTGTTCCGCCTGACCTCAAAGGGCAAATTGATCGCGGGCGTGTTCCAGGGCGAAACCATCAACACGCCGTCGATGCTGTGCGTCGAGGATGCGCTCGAACTCGCTGAAATGGGCCGAAGGGGTGGGCGGGCTCGACGGGCTGGTCGCGCGCTCGGAAAAGAACCTTTCGGTAATCGCCCGATGGGTCGAGCGCTCGTCCTGGGTGCAATTTCTGGCTGAGGACCCGGCAACCATCTCCTGCACCTCGCCGCAGCTCACGATCATCGATCCGTGGTTCACCGCGCTGTCGCCCGACGACCGCTTCCAGACCGTGCGGGCGATGACCGGGCGTCTCGAACGGGAACATGCGGCCTACGACATCGCCAGCCATCGCGCCTCGCCGCCGGGCCTGCGGATCTGGACCGGCGCCACCGTCGAGGCCGCCGATGTCGAGGCCTTGCTGCCCTGGCTCGACTGGGCCTGGGACGAGCAGCGCCAGACCGCGAAGGCGGCTTAAGACAAAATTGAAGCTTTCAGCGCGGAGGTCGCAGAGGGTTGCGCGATGGACACAGAGGATCGGTCGCGCCGCCCCCTTTGCGTGTCCTCCGCGGCCTCTGCGTTAAAGCGTTATTCTTCTTCGAGAAAGAGATGAAATGCCGAAAGTGCTGATTTCGGATGATTTGAGCCCGCGGGCGGCGGAGATCCTGGCAGCCCGCGGGATCGAGGTCGACATGCTGCCGGGCATCGGCGCCGAGGAGCTGAAAATCCGGATCGCCGAGTACGACGGGCTCGCCGTGCGCTCGGCGACCAAGGTCACCGCCGAGCTCCTCGCCCTCGCGCCAAAGCTCAAGATCGTCGGCCGCGCCGGGATCGGCGTCGACAACATCGACGTGCCCGCGGCGACGGCGCGCGGCATCGTCGTCATGAACACCCCCTACGGCAATTCCACGACCGCGGCCGAGCACGCGATCGCGATGCTGTTCGCGCTGTGTCGGCAGATCCCGGCCGCGGACCGCTCGACCCAGGCCGGCAAATGGGAGAAATCGCGCTTCATGGGGGTCGAGCTGACCGGCAAGACGCTCGGCGTCATCGGCTGCGGCAATGTCGGCGCCATGGTCGCGGTGCGCGCGCTCGGGCTGCGCATGAAGGTGCTGGCCTACGATCCGTTCCTGTCGGCCGAGCGCGCGGTCGATCTCGGGGTCGAGAAGGTGGCTTTCGACGCGCTGTTGGCCGGCGCCGATTTCGTGACGTTGCACACGCCGCTGACCGAAGCGACCAAAAACATCATCGACGCCGCCGCGCTCGCCCGGATGAAGCGCGGGGTGCGGCTGGTCAATTGCGCCCGCGGCGGGCTCGTCGTCGAGGAGGATCTCGCCGCCGCGCTCGACAGCGGCCATGTCGCCGGTGCGGCGATCGACGTCTTTGTCGAGGAGCCCGCCCGCCGAAACCCGCTGTTCGGCCGCGACAACGTCGTCGCCACCCCGCATCTGGGTGCGGCCACGACCGAGGCGCAGGAGAACGTCGCGGTGCAGATCGCCGAGCAGATGACCGATTTTCTGCTGACCGGCGCCGTCTCCAACGCGGTCAACGTGCCCTCCTTGAGCGCCGAGGAGGCCAAGCGGATCAGGCCCTACATCAAGCTCGCCGAGCAGCTCGGCAGCTTTGCCGGCCAGCTGACCGAAAGCGGCATCACCGCGGTCGCAGTCGAGTACCAAGGGGCGATCGCCGAGCTCAACGTCAAGCCGCTGACCGCGATCGTGCTGACCGCGCTGCTGTCGCCGCAGCTCGCCGCCGTCAACATGGTCAATGCGGCGGTCATCTGCCGCGACCGCGACATCCGCGTCAGCGAGACGCGGCGCGCCGAGCCCGGCGATTACCAGACCCTGATCCGGGTGGTGGTGACCCCGAACGGCCCGCCGGCCGAGCGGCGGCCGCGCGAGGTCGCCGGCACCCTGTTCGGCGGCGACAAGCCGCGGCTGGTCTCGGTCGAGGGCATCCCGCTCGAAGGCGAGCTCGGCGGCAACATGCTGTTCGTGCGCAATCTCGACAAGCCGGGGTTTATCGGCGCGCTGGGGCAGGCGCTGGGTGCGGCGGCGGTCAACATCGCGACCTTTCACCTCGGCCGCACCGCGCCGGGAGAGGACGCGATCGCCCTCGTCGAAATCGACCAGCCGCTGACCCCGGCGCTCCTCGACACCGTTCGCGCGCTGCCCAACGTGATCCAGGTCAAGGCGATGCGGTTCTGATCGTGCGAACCTGACGCTTGTCATCCCTGGGGTCACGACCGGGCGCGCCCGGCTGAGGTCGTGCTTTCTATCGGAAGCAATGCGCCATCCTCCTTCCTCGTCATCCCGGCACAGGCCGACGGCCGAACCCATGGGCCGGTGTGACGACATAAGTCAGTAGATATTTCAGTAATGCTCCATCAGTTCAGCGGTGCTCCGTCAGCTCACGGCACCAGCACGGCCGCCCCCTGCAGCGCGCCGCGGCGCAGATCGGCGAGCGCCTGGTTGGCGCGGGCCAGCGGGTAGCGGACCGTCTCGGTCCTGATCCCGGCCTGCGGCGCCAATGCCAGAAATTCTTCGGCGTCGCGCCGGGTCAGATTGGCGACCGAGCGCAGCACCCGCTCCTCCCACAGCATGCGATAGGGGAAGGCCGGGATGTCGCTCATATGGATGCCGCCGCAGACGACGGCGCCGCCCTTTTTCGTAGCTGCGAGCGCCGCCGGCACCAATGCCCCGACCGGCGCGAAGATCAGCGCCGCGTCGAGCGGCTCGGGCGGCGGCACGGTCGAGTCGCCGGCCCATTCGGCGCCGAGCCCGCGGGCGAAATCCTGTGCCGCCTGGTCGCCCGGCCGGGTGAACGCGAACAGCCGGCGACCCTGATGGCGGATCACCTGGGCGACGATGTGGGCCGCGGCGCCGAAGCCATAGATGCCGATCGAGCGCGCGTCCCCGGCCATGCGCAAGGTGCGATAGCCGATCAGCCCGGCGCACATCAGCGGCGCCGCCTCGACATCGCCGTAAGCAGGGTCGATGGCAAAGCAGTAGCGCTGATCGGCGACGCACAGCTCGGCATAGCCGCCGTCGATCCGATAGCCGGTGAAGCGCGCGCGGTCGCACAAATTCTCGCGGCCGTTTCGGCAATAATCGCAGACCCCGCAGGTCCAGCCGAGCCACGGCACGCCGACCCGATCGCCGGGCGCGAAACGGTCGACTTCCGCCCCCTTCTCGACCACCGTGCCGACGATCTCGTGGCCGAGCACCAACGGCAATTTGGGGTCGGGCAGCTCGCCGTCGACGATGTGCAGGTCGGTCCGGCACACGGCACAGGCCTTGACCGCGATCAGCACCTGCTGCGGCGCCGGCCGCGGCGTCAGTACTTCCACGGCAACGAGCGGCTGCCGCGAGGCGGTCATCAGCTGCGCCCGCATCGCTTCCCTCCAGCCGCTGCGTTCTTTTTCGGCGCCACCCGGACGGTGCTGTTTACACCGGCGGCGGCAAAAGGGGTGGGCGCTATCGGATCGTAAAGATCTGGCTGCCGGCGCTGGCCGAGGTCAGCGACCCGGCGTAGAGGCAAACGCCCCGCGTCGCGTCCGGAGCCCTGGCGACAAACTTTCCGTCGCGGGCAAAGGCCAAGGTGCCGACCCCGGGCACAAAGCGGCCATTGGCGGCAACGCCGCCGACATAGACCCGAACAATGCGATCGCTCGGGTCGAGCCCGGTGATCGTGCCCTCGACGACGAGGCGCGAGGAAGCGCAAGTCAGCTTTGGCTTGCGCAGCACGGCGACTTGAAACTGGACGCCGCCGAGCGGTTTGAACTCCTGATGAAAGTCGTTCGCACGGCGAAGATTGCGCAAGGTCATCTCGCTCGACGCGAAGATGCGGATCGCATGATGCGCGCCGACCGGCTCGGGCTTGGTCTGGGCGATCACCACCGGTATGTCGCGCTCCTGGCTCGGCCCGAGCTGAACAAACGGATTGCCGTTGTTGACCGTGACCGTCCACGACGCCGGGAGATTGTCCCGCAGCACCGTCAGATAGAACTGTTTGGACACCGCCGGGCTGTCGTTGCGCAGATGAACGAAGTCCCCGTCGGGTGCGCCCGGCGCGCCGGGCGAGCCTTGCGATCCCGCCTGAAAGTAGTCGATGTTCTCCTGCTGGCCGTCGCCGTCCTGATTGGCAAAGAACGTCTCGCCCACAACATGGTCGAGCCGGACCCGGACGCAAGTGTGAAAGAAGAACCGGCCCTGCTAAATCTCCGCCGGGGTCAGGGTAAAATTGGGCGTCCAATTGTAATAGACGTCGACCGTCTTGCCGGGCGGGATCAGGGCGAGGCCGGGAAACGCGGTCTTGTCCACCGTTCCCAATGGGATGAAGCCGTTCGAGCCGTTGATCCCGAGGCCCGGCGGATTAGTGATGTCGAAGTGGACAACGACGTTGGCGGCCGGCGCATTGCCGTAGTTGCGGACGCGCGCGTAGAGGCGGTTGACTTGTCCAACGGCGGGATCGTCGCCGTTGCCGGAGGGCACCGTGCCGCCCAACAGGTCGGACCAGATCGGGTAGCGGTAGGTGCCGTAGCCGTTGAGCGGGCTGTCGATCCAGATATCCGTCGTCTCGTAGGTATTGCCCGGCGGCTCGAGCCAGCTGTTGAGGCCGACATCGGGCTGGCCCGCCTTGTCGGCATAGGCGACATCGACCAGGTAATGGTCGGGATCGAGCTTGGCTCGGACCGTGATGAATATGCCGTCGGTCACATTGCGATAGGTGTTGCCGGAGTGCCACAGCGTGTCGCTGCCGCCGTTTCCGATCACGTTGACCCAGCGAAAGCAGCCGTTTGGCGCGCAATCGTCGATATTCGGATCGCCACCTTCGACCACGCGCTCGATTAGCACGCCTTCGTCGGGAATTCCTTTGGGGCCATGCGTCGTCGCGACCTCGTCGCCGAGCACGTGATGCCGCACGCTGACCAGGTAATAGAGTTTTGGGCCGCCGAACGTCAGAAAGGCTTTGATCGCCTGAAAATCAGGTTGCAGCCCCGGCGGCTGTTCCTCGGCGAGCAGGCCGACCGAAGCGCCTTGCGGCGGTGACACGAGCTTATACTTGCCGGTCGGCATCCAGCCCGGATAGGCGGTGTTCGCCTGTTTGTTGAATACCCCCGATTGCGCCGGATACTCGGCGTCCATCTGTTCGAAGTCGCTGTTGTAATTGCTCGGATGCCACGGATTTCCGGGATTGGCCTGCATCTGGTGGCCCATCTCGTGCGCCCAGCGGCCCCAGGTGCGGGTCAGATCCTCCAGCGGGCTTTCGCCGACGATCGATCCGTGAACATTGAAGCTTCCCCCTGCGGGCGGGGAAATCGTCGTGGTTCCGGGCAAGGTGATGCCGCGGTAGAACCCGCCTACCCGGGTGTCGCCGAACACCACCACGACCCCGTACACATTGGTCCAGTTGATCGTAGCGGGTGAGCGGGCCACCGCATCGTCGATCAGCTTCACGATCGCCGGAGTCGAAGACGACTGCCCCCCCTGCTGGTCCAGATACGTCGCGCTCGGCGACGCCACTTGGTACGGCCCGCCGTATTGGTATTGCAGCGTGATGTTTCCGTACGACAATTCGTTGCCCCACAGCTTGGCGATGTTGTTGAAGTTGGCCTGCGCGCTTGCGGTGGTGAAGCGCGTCCCGGTACCGAAATCGCTGAAGGTGACACGCAGCACGACGAAATTCGCGGTTCCCGAAAGCGCCGAGGCCGGCGCGGCACCGAGGAGCAGGAATGCGGCCAGCAGTGCAAGCCGGAACAGCGATTTGGACATCGCAATCCTCGTGAACGAGATCACAGCCCGCCCCGATCGAGCGTCTTTCCATGGATACTACCGTCGCGATCATTTAAAGTCAACCGGCTGGTGTTCGGCGATCCCGCGCCCACGGCGGCTCGGCGGCGCGCGAGGTCGGCCGATTTTCGCCCGCAGGCAGGCAGCGCGCCGGGTTTGAAATTCAACGCGTCGCCGCGCACTATCGGCATCATGCTCCTCGCCCGACGAGCCCTGGCCGCCCTGGCCCTCGGCGCCCTCTGCCTTGCCGGCGGCTGCCGTCTCGCCCCGATCGGCGGCATGGCCGGGCGTTGCGCCGACATCATGCAGCGCGCCTATCCCGGCGCCGACATCGACATCACCAACAGCGAGGCCGCGGCGACCGGCCTCACCACGATGCTCGCCCGGGTCGAAGGGGTCAGGCGCGACATGGCGCCGAACGGGCCGCTGCCGCGCAAGCTGGCCGTCGAATGCCATTTTGACGGCGACATCCTGACCGGGTTCCGCTGGACCGCCGGACCGACGCGCTGAACGGCCGCGCTTGGGGCTGGCACCTTCGCCATAATCTCGTTCATACTCGGGCGAAACTGTGGCGGAAAACGGAGCGAGGCGATGGATATCGGCCCGGCGGGCGACGAGAGGCCGCAGCGCGATCGGCTTTTGCGCGACCGCTCCCGGCCTGCGCCGCGCGACGGGATCGGCGCCCCGCCGCGGCAGTTCTTTGCGACCGCGCCGGTCGCCTGCCCCTATGTCCCCGGCCGGGCCGAGCGCAAGCTGATCGTCGAGCTGGCGGACAGCGCGTCGCCCGCCTTTTATGACCAGCTGTCGCGCGCCGGGTTTCGCCGCAGCCATCGCTTCGCCTACCGCCCGGCGTGCCGCGCCTGCGCCTCGTGCGTGCCGGTGCGCATCGCCGTCGGGCGCTTCACCGATACCCGTTCGACCCGCCGCACCCGCAACGCCAACCGCGATCTGTGCGGCGATCTCGGCGCAGCCCAAGCGACCCCGGAACAATTCGCCGTATTCTCGGCCTACCAGCGGGTGCGCCACGGCGACAGCGAGATGGCCTCGATGACCTATGGCGACTACCGCGCGATGGTCGAGGACAGCGCGGTGCGTACCCGGATCGCCGAGTTTCGCGACGCGGCCGGGAGCCTTGTCGCCGCCTCCCTGATCGATCTGCTCGATGACGGCATCTCGGCGGTCTACAGCTTTTACGACCCGCATCAAACAAAGCGCAGCCTCGGCACCTGGAGCATCCTGTGGCTGATCGAGGAATGCCGGCGCGGCGGGCGGCCCTACGTCTATCTCGGGTATTGGATCGCCGACAGCCCGAAAATGGCCTACAAGGCCCGCTTTCCGGCGCTCGAGCGCCTGACCGAGGCGGGCTGGGCCGATTTCGCCTCCTCCGCACCCCCGCGCGGCGCCGCTCCCTCCCTCGCGCCGCCCGCGGGGAGAGGGGCGGGGTGAGGGGCAGTTAGCGGACTCCCGCGATCATGGCGATCGGCATGCTCGATTCGGCAATTTTCGCCGACATGTTCGGCACCCCGGCGATGCGCGAAGTCTTTGACGACACAGTGTTCCTCGCCCGCTGCGCCGAGGTCGAGGCCGCGCTCGCCCGGGCCCAGGCCAGGCTCGGGATCATCCCGGCCGAGGCCGCGTCGGCGATCTCGCGAGCGGCCGGCGCAATCATCGACCAGCCCCGATCCCTCGACCTCGCGCGCCTGAAGCGCGAGACCGAGACCGTCGGCTATCCGATCCTGCCGTTGGTCCGCCAGCTCGCCGAGCGCGCCGGCGAGACCGGGCGATGGGTCCATTGGGGGGCCACGACCCAGGACATCATGGATACCGCCGTGGTATTGCAGATCCGCGCCGGCCTGGCGCTGATCGAGGACGACCTCGCGGCGGCGCGCGGCCATCTCGCCGACCTCGCCCGGCGTCACCGCGACACGCCGATGGCCGGCCGCACTCATCTGCAGCATGCCCTGCCGGTGACCTTCGGCTACAAGGCGGCGGTCTGGCTCTCTGCCCTCGACCGCCATGCCGCGCGGCTCTCCGAGCTGCGCCCGCGGGTTCTCCTCGCCCAGTTCGGCGGTGCGGCCGGCACCCTTGCCTCGCTCGGAGACGGCGAGCAGGCCATCCGCAGCCGTGCCGGGCTCGCTCGCGAGCTCGGTCTCGGCGACCCGCCGATCACCTGGCACGTCGCCCGCGACGGCATCGTCGAGACCGTGCAGTTTCTCGCGTTGATGGCGGGCAGCCTGGGCAAGATCGCCTTCGACGTGATGCTGATGTCGGCCACCGAGCTCGGCGAGGCGGCCGAGCCGTTTGTCGCCGGCCGCGGCTCGAGCTCGACGATGCCGCAAAAGCGCAACCCGATCTCGTGCGAGCTGATCCTCGCCGCCGCCAAGGTACTGCGCCAGCATGCCGGGCTCGCGCTCGACGCCATGGTCGCCGATTTCGAGCGCGCGACCGGGCCGTGGCACGTCGAATGGATCGCGGTGCCGGAGGCGTTCGGCTATGCCGCCGGTGCCCTTCATCAGTCGCGCTTCCTGCTCGGCGGGCTGATCGTCGATCTCGCGCGCATGGCCAAAAACCTCGGCATGACCCACGGCCTGATCGTCGCCGAAGCGGTGATGATGGGCCTCGCCCCCTTGACCGGCCGCAACGAGGCTCACGACCTCGTCTACGATGCCTGCCGGCTGGCGATCGAAACCGACCGCCCGCTGCTCGACGTATTGCTCGAAACCCCGGCCGTCGCCGGCCCCCTCGGCCCCGACAAGCTGCGCGCCCTGACCGACCCCGCCAACTACCTCGGCGCCGCTCCGGCCATGGTCGACCATCTCCTCGCGGGGCGTTGACCTTCGACGGTCATTCTCGGGCCGGCTCGGCGAGCGGCCAGGAGATTCGAGGGGCGTCAGTCGGGTCCCCATCCCGTGGCGTGAGCTCGATATAGCCGAAGGCGTCGATCCTGGCGTCGAAGTGGGGGGTGATCACGGTCGAGGTTTCGTCTTCGGTGATGATCGCGGGGCCGGGGATTTGGGCGCCGGGGCGGAGGGTTCGGCGGTCATGGATGGCGACCGGGATGAATTCGCCGGCATCGGGGTCGAAGACCGGGCGGCGGCGGGCAGGTTCGGGGGTGTAGGGGGTCGGAGACGGCGGAGCGGCGGCGGGTTCGGCGGGGGGTCGGGGCGGACAGCAGCAGGACCCAGCTGAGGGTCTCGACTTCGACCCCGGGGATGATGCGGCTGTACAGGCGACGGTAGGCGGCTTCGAAGGCGGCGCGCAGGGTCGCGGCGTCGGCGGCGGCATAGGGTCTGGTCGGGAGCGGGACAGCGATCTCGTGGCCTTGGCCGCGGTAGCGCATGAACGCGGAGCGGGTCTCGGTCAGGGGGGCGTCGCCGGCGCCGCGGCGGACGATCGGCTCGGCCTCCGCGCGCATCGCCGCGAGCAGCGCGTTGGCGGCGGCGGCGTCGAACGCGTCGAGGCGCTGCAATCCGGAGCGCACGATCTCGTAGGCGATCGGCGCGCGCAGAAAGCCGACCGCCGAGCCGACGCCGGCATAGGACGGCACCACAACCCGGTCGAGCCCGAGCTTTTCGGCCAGGCGCGCGGCGTGCAGGGGTGCCGCGCCGCCAAAGGCGACGAGGGTGCGGCCGCGCGCGTCCTTGCCGCTTTCGATGGCGTGGACGCGGGCCGCGTTGGCCATGTTCTCGTCGACGATCTCGCTGACCCCGAGGGCGGCAAGCTCGACCGCGAGCTGCAACGGTTCGGCCACCTCATGGCGCAGCGCCGTCTCGGCCGCTTCGCGATCGAGCGCCATCCGCCCCCCGGAAAAACCGGCCGGGTCGATGCGGCCGAGCAGCAAATCCGCGTCGGTCACGGTCGGCCCGATGCCGCCGCTCCCGTAGCAGGCCGGCCCCGGGTCGGCGCCGGCGCTGTCCGGCCCGACGGTGATCCGTTTCAGCCGGTCGACCCGCGCGATCGAGCCGCCGCCGGCGCCGATCTCGACCATCTCGATGACCGGGATGCGCAACGGCAATCCGCTGCCCTTTTTGAAGCGGTAGACGCGGGCGACCTCGAACGCGCGATTGGTCTGCGGCTTTAAGTCGTCGATCAGGCAGATCTTCGCGGTGGTGCCGCCCATGTCGTAGGACAGGACCTTGTCCAGCCGGCATTGGCGGGCGACCTCGGCGGCGAAGATCGCACCCCCCGCCGGCCCGATTCGACGAGCCGCACCGGAAAACGGATCGCGGTCTCGACCGCGGTCAGCCCGCCGCCCGACAGCATCAGGAACAATGGGCAGGCAAAGCCCTCATCGCGCAGCAGGGTTTCGAGGTTGGCGAGGTAACGGCCGATCAGGGGCTGGACATAGGCATTGGCGCAGGCGGTCGAGAAGCGCTCGTATTCGCGCATCTCGGGCGAGACCTCGCTCGACAGGGTGACCGGGACCTCGGGCAGGTGCTCCGCCAGTATCATGCCGGCGCGGCGCTCATGCGCCGGGTTCGTAAAACTGTGCAGGAAGCCGATCGCGACCGCTTCGATGCGCTCGGCTGCGAGGCGATCGGCCAGGGCCGCCACCCCGCCCTCGTCGAGCGGGACCAGGACCCGGCCGGCGGCGTCGATGCGCTCGCGCACGGGAAAGCGCAGCCGGCGCGGCACCAGGGGCGGCGGCAGGTCGATGTTGACGTCGTATTGCTCGAACCGGTTCTCGTGGCGGATCTCGATCGTGTCGCGAAAGCCCTCGGTGGTCAGGAGCGCGGTCTTCGCCCCTTTGCGCTCGATCAGGGCGTTGGTCGCAAGCGTCGTGCCGTGGATGATGATCGCCAGATCGGCAGGGCCGAGGCCAGCTTCGCCCAGGACGCGATGCGTCACCTCGATGACCGCGCGCTCGGGGGCCTCGGGGGTGGTCAGGATCTTGGCGCTCCACAGACGGCCGCCCGCTTCGAGCGCCACATCGGTAAAGGTCCCGCCGATATCGACGCCCAATCTTCCTTGGCCCACTGTTCGGCGCCCCCTCAAGATCATCGCCGAGCGAGAGTTTTCGCGGGGTCGGCGGCGGTGTCAATCGGCGCCCTCCCGACCGAGCGCAAAGAACGGCGGGAAGCCGCCGGGATCGGCCCGGCGGCTCCGACGCAGCCCGAAGGTGGCCCGGCGGCTCCCATATAGCCGGGCGGCGCCGACGCAGCCCGGCGGCGGTTACGCAGATCCGAGCGGGCTCAGGCGCGGTGGTGTCCCTCGCGGTGCCATCCGTGGTGCGCCGCGACCAGCGCATTCGCCATCTGCTGCTGCTCCGGCGACAGGCTCGTGTAGAGCGGCTTGAAAGCCGCCAGCATGCGCGCGGCGTTTTCGGCGCGCACCTTGGCGAATTGCCCGCGGGCCGCCAGGCGCTCGACCGCATCCGCATTTCCGCGTTGCGACCGCGCGGCCGTGATCGCCTGGTCGAGCGCATTCGCGTTCTCGCGCATCGCCGAGGCCACCTGCCCCCATTGCGACTCCTGCGCCGGGGTGATCTTGAGCTCGGTCTTCAGAAAGGCGATCCGGCCGTCGACCAGTTGCCCGGGCCGCATCCGCTCCATCTCGTGATGGCGCGGCTCGGTCTGCGTCGCGCCCGGATTAGCCGATTG
Source organism: uncultured Alphaproteobacteria bacterium (assembly GCA_963703855.1). Classification (GTDB taxonomy): domain Bacteria; phylum Pseudomonadota; class Alphaproteobacteria; order ATCC43930; family CGMCC-115725; genus AP-15. The sequence continues at coordinate 61,154 of CAVPFW010000007.1, read as the reverse complement.
CGCGCTGCTTTGCGCAAACGCCGGAGCCGACCCGAACCCGGCGACGCTCGCGAGCAGCGCTGCGGCGAGGATCGGCGTACGAAGCATTGTCATAGATTAACCTCGGTCATGAACGGGGCCGTTGTTGCCCCTCACCATGACTTACGCGGCCGTCGACCGAAGTCATACCCGAAAATTCTCGCATTACAGAGATTTAATCATAGCGTCATCTTCCCAGGCACGCGTGCCTCAAACGCCTCCAGAAATAATTCGTTAAAATCATTAGCTCATCGAATTCGAGACAGCCGATGTAGTATGCCCAGAACAGCGCCGGATGCCGGCACGAAGAACAGGCCGGTGGCGACGCGCACCAGGGGCCAGCTGTAGGTTTCGAGGGCAACGTAGAGGCCGCCCAAGGCGGGAACTACAAAGCGCGGCCGCCCGAGATTTTCGTATGCCATTTCTCACCCCTTCAGCAAAGCCGGCGGTTCGTCCCGAATTGATTCTATCGGCTCGCAGCGACGGGCAAAATTCCACGGCCCCGGGGGTCAACGCCCCTGCACCGGCAGGATCGGGGGAAACGGGTTGAAGTCGAGCGGGGCCGCCTGTTCGATCAGCTCGCGGCTCGGCAGCAGCGCGGCGTCCCAGCCGCCTCCCAACGCCTGGATCAGCGCGGCGCTGGCAACGAGGCGGCTGCTGCGGATGTTGAGCGCGGTTTCGGCGTCGGCGAGTGCGGTCTGCTCGGCGACGACGACGCTGGTATAGGCGACGGTGCCGGCCAGGTACTGGTTGTTGATGACCCGCTCGGCCTCGCGCGCCGAAGCGACCGCCGCGTCCTGCACCGTCGCCTCCTGGGCGAGAATGCGCTGGGCGGCGAGCTGGTCCTCGACCTGCTGGAAGGCGGTCAGAACGGTCTGCCGGTAGATGGCCAGGTCCTGGTAGAATACCGCGCGCGCCGCCTGGACCTGGGCGTTGCGCAGCCCGGCGTCGAACACGGTGTCGACGAGGCTCGCCCCGAACGACCAGAACTCGCCCGAGGCGCTGAAGAGCTTGGCCAACGACACCGCCGCGGTGCCGGAATCGCCGGACAAGTTGATGCTGGGGTAGAACGCCGAGACGGCCACCCCGATCTCGGCATTGGCGGCGTCCATGGTCCGCTCCGCCGCGGCGATGTCGGGGCGGCGCTCGAGCAACACCGAGGGCAGGCCGGCCGGGATCGCCGGCACCGCTTCGACGAATTCGCTGGGGGCGATGGTCAGCGCGGCGGGCGGCACGCCGATCAGCACCGCGATCGCGTGCTCGAACTGCGCCCGGGTCACGCCGACCGCGATCGCCTGCGCCTGGGTGCTCTGCAGCTGGGCCTCGGCCTGTGACACATCCGATTGCGAGGCGGTGCCGGCGGCATACTGATTGCGGGTGATGCGCAGCGACTCGGCAAAATCGGCGGCCGATGTGTCGAGCAGCCGCTTCAGCTCGTCGGCGACGCGCAATTGCAGATAGTCGGCGGCGAGCGTGCCCTGCGCCGCGAGCCGGGCGTTGGCGAGCGTGCCGGCGCTGGCCTGCGCGGTGGCGGCGTTGGCCTCGACGGTGCGGCGGATCTGCCCCCACAGATCCGGGGTCCAGCTCGCCGCAACCGAGGTGCTGAAGAAATCGGAAATACTGCCGCCGCCGCGTCCGCCGCCGCCCGAGGAGACGGCCGTGCTGGTGCTCGCGCTCGAGCTCGAGCCGCCGCCGCTGCGCGCGCGCTGCGCCGACGCGTTGACCGTCCCGGTCGGGAAAAACCCGGCGCGGGCTTCGGCGACGATCCACTCGGCCTGTTGGAACGCCGCCTCGGCGGCCTTGAGGTTCTGGTTCGAGATGTCGATCCGCCGCTCCAGACGGTCGAGCACCGGATCGCGGTAGATCGACCACCACGCCCCGCGGTCGACCGCATCGCCGGGCTGGCCGGCCTTCCACCCCGGCGGCGCCTGCGCCTCCTTGTAGCCCGCAGGCACCGGGGCGGCCGGCCGCCGATAGTCGGGTCCGACCGTGCAGGCCGAGAGGATTGCGGCGACGGCGACGAGGCCTCGCCGCGAGCCAGGTCTCATTCGCCGGGTTCGGGGACTTGCCCGGCAGCGAGAACCGGCGGGCGAACGCTCCAGCGCCGCTGCGCCCACAGGCGGAAACGGTCGAGATAGAGATAGATGACCGGGGTGGTGTAAAGGGTCAGCATCTGGCTGACGATCAGCCCGCCGACGATCGAGATGCCGAGCGGCCGGCGCAGCTCGGCGCCCTCGCCAAAGCCGATGGCCAACGGCAGGGCGCCCAGCATCGCCGCCAAGGTCGTCATCATGATCGGCCGGAACCGCTTCAGGCAGGCCTGGTAGATCGCCTCGCGCGAGCTCAATCCCAGGCGGCGTTCGGCGTCGAGCGCGAAGTCGATCATCATGATCGCGTTCTTCTTGACGATGCCGATCAACAGGATGACGCCGATCAGCGCGATAATGCTGAATTCGGTGCCGGTCACGATCAGCGCCAGCACCGCGCCGACCCCGGCCGAGGGCAAGGTCGACAGGATCGTCAGCGGGTGGACATAGCTCTCGTACAGCACGCCCAGCACGATGTAGACCGCGAGCAGCGCGGCGCCGACCAGGATCTGCTCGTTCGCCAAGGACTGCTGGAACACCTGAGCCGTACCCTGAAAGGTGCCGCGAACCGTCGCCGGCATGTCGAGACGCGCGACGGCGGCGCTGATCGCCTGCTGCGCCTGGCCGAGCGAGACCCCGGGCGCCAGGTTGAACGAGACCGTCGCGGCCACAAAGAGGCTCTGGTGGTTGACCGCAAGCGGCGTGTTGCCCGGGGCGAAATGGCTGATTGCGGAAAGCGGCACCATGGTCTCGTGCGCGGTGCTGACCGCCGCCCCGGTCGAGGTGGCGCCGTGGCCGGTGTTGGCGAGCGCGTTGTTCGCCTGGTTGCGCGCGGTGTCGCCGGCGATCTTTGCGGCGGCGGTGGCGGCCGCGCTGCCGCCGGCGGCCGGGGCCTTGGCCGCGACCGTCCCGGCGAGCGCATTGGTCGATTGGGTGCCGCTGACCGAGCCGCCGCTGGTGCTGATGTAGATGTCGTTCAGGGTGTCGACGTTTTGCCAGAAGCGCGGCGCGACCTCCATCACCACGTGGTACTGGTTGCGCGGGTTGTAGATCACCGAAACCTGGCGCTGCCCAAAGGCGTCATAGAGGGTGTTGTCGATCTGGCTGACGGTCAGCCCGAGACGCGCCGCGGTGGCGCGGTCGATAACCAGATCGGCCTCCAGCCCTTTTTGCTGCTGGTCGAGATTGACATCGGCCAGCCCGGGGACCTTTTGCAGCGCGGCTTCGACCTTGGGCGCCCAGCTGTAGATGTCGGCGGTGTTGTCGCCCTGAAGGGTGTATTGGTACTGGGCGTTGCTCTGGCGGCCGCCGACCCAGATGTCCTGGACGGCCTGCAGAAAGAGCCGGGCGCCCGGCACCTGGTTGAGCTTTCCGCGCAGCCGGCCGATGACCTGATCGACCGAGACCTTGCGCTGGGCCAACGGCTTCAGCACGACGAAGACAAACCCGGAATTGGTCTGGCCGCCGCCGGTAAAGCCGACGATCTGGTCGACGGCGGGGTCCTTGCGGATGATGTCGACGAACCGGGACAGCTTTTTTTCCATCAGCTGGAACGAGATGCTCTGGTCGGCCTGGATGCCGCCGATCATCCGCCCGGTGTCCTGCTGCGGGAAAAACCCCTTGGGGATGATCGCGAACAGGTAGACGGCGAGGCACAGGGTCGCCGCGAGGCCCAGCATGACCACGGCCGGCCATTGCAACGCGCGGCGCAACGAGCGGTCGTAGACCCCGAGCACCGCGTTGAAGGCGCGCTCGCCGGCGCGGTAGAACCGCCCTTCCGGCTTCCCGCGCCGCTCGTCGAGCAGGTAGGCGCACATCATCGGCGTCGTCGTCAGCGAGATGACCAGCGAGATCAGGATCGCCACCGACAAGGTCATCGCGAACTCGCGGAACAGCCGCCCGACGATGCCGCCCATCAGCAGGATCGGCACGAACACCGCGATCAGGGACAGGCTCATCGACAGCACCGTAAAGCCGACCTCGCGCGCACCCTGGAGGGCTGCTTCCATGCGCGTCATCCCGGCCTCGATGTGCCGGGTGATGTTTTCGAGGACGACGATCGCATCGTCGACGACGAAACCGGTCGACACCGTCAGCGCCATCAACGACAGATTGTCGAGGCTGTAGCCTAAGAGATACATCGCCCCGAAGGTGCCGATCAGCGACACCGGCACCGCGACGCTCGGGATCAGTGTCGCCCGCCCGTTGCGCAGGAACAGGAAGACCACCAGCACGACCAGCCCGATCGCGATCAGCAGCGCGCGCTCGACGTCGCGCAGCGAGGTGCGGATCGTCGTCGTCCGATCCATTGTCATCTCGACATCGATGGCGCTCGGGATCGAAGCGCGGAGCTGCGGCAGGATCGCCGTGATCCGGTCGACGGTGTCGATGATGTTGGCGCCTGGCTGGCGATAGAGGATCACGAGCACCGCCGGCTTGCCGTTGGCGAGACCCTGATTGCGCAGATTTTCGACCGAATCGTCGACCTCGCCGACATCGGTCAGATGCACCGCGGCGCCGTTGCGATAGGCGACCACCAGCGGCCGGTACTGGGACGCGCGCGTGGCCTGATCGTTGGTGTAGATCTGATAGCGGCGGTCGCCGTCCTCGAGGGCACCCTTGGGGCTGTGGGCGTTGGCCGAGGCGAGGGCGGCGCGCACATCTTCGAGCCCGATCCCGTATTTGAACAATGCCAGCGGGTTGAGCTCGACCCGCACCGCCGGCAGCGAGCTGCCGCTGATCCCGACCTGGCCGATGCCGTCGATCTGCGACAATGCCTGCTGCATGACGGTCGACGCCGCATCGTAGATCTGTCCGCGGGTCAGGGTGTTGGAAGACATCGCCAGGATCGCGACCGGCGCGTCCGCCGGGTTGACCTTGCGGTAGGTCGGGTTCTGGCGCAGGCTCGTCGGCAGATCGGCGCGCGCGGCATTGATCGCCGCCTCGACGTCGCGCGCGGCGCCGTCGATGTTGCGGTTGAGATTGAATTGCAGGACGATGCGGGACGACCCGACGGTGCTGGTCGAGGTCATCTGGCTGACGTCGGCGATCACGCCCAGGTGGCGCTCGAGCGGGGTTGCCACGGTCGTCGCCATCGTTTCCGGGCTGGCGCCCGGCATCGTTGCCTGCACCGAGATGGTCGGAAAATCGACCTGCGGCAGCGGCGCCACCGGCAGCTTCAGATAGGCGAAGAACCCGGCGAGAGCGATGCCGATGGTCAGCAAGGTGGTCGCTACCGGCCGCCCGATGAACGGCGCCGACGGGTTCACCGCGGCACGCCCTCCGCGGGCCGCTCCGCCCGGCTCTCCGCGCACCAGCTGTCCGAGCCGCTCGAAGCCGAGATAGATGACGGGTGTCGTGAACAGCGTCAGCAGCTGGCTGACGATCAGCCCGCCGACGATGGTCACCCCCAGCGGGTGGCGCAACTCCGAGCCGACGCCGGTCCCGAGCATCAGCGGCAGTGCGGCAAACAATGCCGCCATCGTCGTCATCAGGATCGGGCGAAAGCGCAGCAGGCAGGCCTGGTAGATCGCCTCGCGCGGCGCCTTGCCCTCGTGACGCTCGGCGTCGAGGGCAAAGTCGACCATCATGATCGCATTCTTTTTGACGATGCCGATCAACAGGATGATGCCGATGATCGCGATCACCGAGAGATCGCTGCCGTCGAGCATCAGCGCCAGCAGCGCGCCCACCCCGGCCGAGGGCAGGGTCGACAGGATCGTGATCGGGTGGATGAAGCTCTCGTAGAGCACCCCCAGCACGATGTACATCGTGACGATCGCGGCGATGATCAGGATCAGCTCGTTGCCGAGTGCCGCCTGAAACGCCAAGGCGGCGCCCTGGAACACGGTGATCATGCTGGCCGGCAGCCCGATCTCCTTTTCGGCCTGCTGAATGGCGTCGACGGCAGCGCCGAGCGAGGCGCCGGGCGCCAGGTTGAACGACACCGTCGTCGACGGGAATTGCCCGAGATGATCGATCTCGAGGGGTGCCGTCTGCTGCTGGATCTGGGCGATCGCCGACAGCGGCACCTGGCCATTCGCCGCGGTCGACGACGGCAGGTAGATCGAGCCGAGCGAAGTCAAGGACTGCTGCATCAGGGGATCGGCTTCGAGGATCACCCGATACTGGTTGGACTGGGTGAAGATCGTCGAGACGATGCGCTGCCCGAACGAATTGTAGAGCGCATTGTCGACCGTGGCCGGGGTGATCCCGAAGCGCCCCGCGGTGGCGCGGTCGATCAGGACGTAGGCCGACAGGCCGTTTTTGGAAAAGGTGCTGGCGACGTCCTCGATCTGCGGGATCTGCTGCAGGCGCTGCAGCAATTTCGGGACCCACACCGCAAACTCGTCCGGGTTGGCGTCCTCGAGCGCGAACTGGTACTGCGAGCGGCTGACCGTCGCGTCGATCGTCAAATCCTGGACCGGCTGCATGTAGAGGACGATCCCGGCGACCGTGGCGGTCTCTTCCGCCAGCCGCCGGATCACGTCGCTGGCCGAAGAGCTGCGCTGATCGCGCGGCTTCAGGTTGATCAGAAACCGGCCGCTGTCGAGCGTCGTGTTGGTGCCGTCGACGCCGATGAACGAGGTCAGGCTCGCGACATCAGGGTCCTCGAGAATGGCGGCGGCCAGAGCCTGCTGGCGCTCGGACATCGCGGCAAAGGAGACCGATGGCGAGGCGACCGAAATCCCTTGAATGAGACCGGTGTCCTGAACCGGAAAAAAGCCCTTCGGGATCACGACGTAGAGCAGCACGGTCAGGGCGAAGGTCGCGGCCGCCACCAGGAGGGTCAGCGGCTGATGGTCGAGCACCCGGTTCAGCAGCCGGCCGTAGCGGGCGATCAGCGCGTCGAACCATTCCTGGCTCCGGCGCGCGATCCACGACATCTCCGACGGGCGCTGATGGCGCAGGATCTTGGCGCACATCATCGGCACCAGGGTCAGCGCCACCACCGCCGAGATGACGATGGTGACGGCGAGGGTGATCGCGAACTCGCGGAACAGCCTGCCGACAACGTCGGGCATGAACAACAGCGGGATCAGCACCGCGATCAGCGAGATCGTCAGCGAGATGATCGTGAAGCCGATCTGCGCCGAGCCCTTCAAGGCCGCCTGCAGCGGCGGGTCGCCGGCCTCGATGTAGCGCTGGATGTTCTCGATCATGACGATCGCGTCGTCGACGACAAAGCCGGTGGCGATGGTCAGCGCCATCAACGACAGATTGTTGAGGCTGAACCCGGCCAGATACATGAAGGCGAGAGTGCCGACCAAGGACAATGGCACCGAAAGGCTCGGGATCAGGGTCGCCGACGGGCTGCGCAGAAACAGGAAAATCACCGCGACGACGAGCACGACCGCCAGGCCGAGCTCGAATTCGACATCGGCCACCGAGGCCCGGATCGTCATGGTGCGGTCGGTCACGACCGCGACATCGACCGCCGCCGGCAACGCCGCCTTCAAAGCCGGGAGCAACGCCTGAATGCTGTCGACGACGGCGATGACGTTGGCGTTGGGCTGGCGCTGGACGTTGACGATGACCGCCGGCTCGGCGCCGACCCAGGCGGCGAGCTTGGTGTTCTCGGCGGCGTCCTTGGCCTGCGCCACGTCGGCGAGGCGCACCGGCGCACCGTTGCGGTAGGCCACGACCAGGCCATTGTACTGGGAGGACTTTTTGATCTGATCATTGGCGTTGATCGTGTAGGCCCGGCTCGGCCCGTCGAAATTGCCCTTGGGCGTATTGACGTTGGCGTTGGCGAGGGTGGTGCGCAGATCGTCGATGTTGAGCCCGTAGGCGGCGAGCTGAAGATTGTTCGCCTGGACGCGCACCGCCGGGCGGTTGCCGCCGCTGATGCCGACCAGGCCGACGCCCGACAGCTGCGAGATCTTCTGGGCGAGGCGGGTGTCGGCGAGGTCCTCGACCTGGGTCAGCGGCAAGGTCTTCGAGGTCAACGCCAGGGTCAGGATCGGTGCGTCGGCGGGGTTGACCTTGGCGTAGATCGGCGGCGCCGGCAGGTCGGAGGGCAACAAATTGCCGGCCGCATTGATCGCCGCCTGGACCTCCTGCTCGGCCACGTCGAGGCTGAGATCGAGGCTGAACTGCAGGGTGATGACCGAGGCCCCGGCCGAGCTGGTCGAGGACATCTGGTTGAGCCCCGGCATCTGGCCGAGCTGCACCTCGAGCGGTGCGGTCACCGAGGAGGTCATCACGTCGGGGCTGGCGCCGGGATAGAAGGTCTGCACCTGGATCGTCGGGTAGTCGACCTCGGGCAATGCCGAGAGCGGCAGGAAGCGGTAGGCGAACAGCCCCACCAGCATGATCGCCGCCATCAAGAGGGTGGTCGCGACCGGGCGCAGGATGAACAGGCGGGACGGGCTCATTTCAGGCTCGGCGGATGCACGGTGGCCCCTCACCCGCAGCGCCACGGATTATGACCCGAGAGCCGGCACCCTCACCCGCCTTGCTGCGCGCGGCACCCTCTCCCGCAATGCGGGAGAGGGGGGACCCAGCGCGGAGCGCTGGGTGGGTGAGGGTCGCGGGCGACGAGACGAAGTGGTTCATTTGCCGCTGTGTTGCCCGGCGCCGTGCGTTCGCCCCTGCTGCCCGGTCTGGGCCGCCCCAGCCGGTGCCGGGCCTCCCTTGGCCGCGCCCGCCTTGGCCGCGCCCGCCTTGGCCGCGCCCGCCTTGGCCGCGCCGGCGTTGGCCGTCCCGGTCGGGGCCGCGGACCCCGCCGCCGGAGCGATGGTCACCTTGGCGCCGTCCTTCAGCCGGTCGGCGCCGTCGTCGACGACCGTTTGGCCGGGCTGGAGCCCGGCGACGATCACCGCGCGCTGGCTGTCGGCCGGGCCGAGCTGCACCTTCTGCACCGCCACCGTGCGGTCCGGTTTGACCAGGTAGACAAAGGTGCCGGGCGCACCGCGCTGGATCGCCGCGTCGGGCACGATCGGCATGTCGTGCAGGGTCTCGACCAGCAGGCGCACATTGACGAACTGGTTGGGAAACAGGATTTCCTCAGGGTTGTCGAATATCGCCCGCAACTTGACCGTGCCGGTCGTCGTATCGATCTGGTTGTCGATGGTTTCGAGCTTTCCGGTATCGAGCTTGGCGGTGTTGGCGCGGTCGTAGGCGGTGGCCGACAAGGTCACGCCGGCGTGCACCTGTTTCAGCACCGCGGGCAGGTTGTCCTCGGGCAAAGTGAAGATCACCGAGATCGGCTCGAGCTGGGTGACGACGACGATCCCGTTGGGGTCGCTGGTCTGCACGTAATTGCCGGGGTCGACCTGGCGCAACCCGACCCGGCCGGTCACCGGCGAGATGATATGGCAATAGACGAGGTTGAGCTTCTGCACGTCGATCAGCGCTTTGTCGGAGACGATCGCCGCCTGGTATTGCGCGACCAAGGAGGACTGAGTGTCGCGGGTCTGCCGGGCGATCGAATTCTGCGCGACCAGGGTATTGTAGCGCTGCAGATCGAGCTGGGCGTTCTTTAAGAGCGCCTGGTCCTTGCCGAGCTGGCCTTGGGCCTGCTCCAGCGCCACCTGGTAGGGCCGGGGATCGATCTGGGCGAGGAACTGGCCGGCCTTGACGTGCTGGCCTTCCTGAAACGCGACCGACATCAGATAGCCGTTGATCTGGGTCTTGACCGTGACCGTCGCCAGCGGGGTGACGGTGCCGAGCCCGCTCAGGGTGACCGGCATGTCGCCTTTCTGCACGGTCGCCGTCCCGACCGGCACCGCGGCGCCCGGTTGCGCCTTTCCCGTCGGGCTCGGCTGCTTGCCGAGCCGCGGCAAGTACCACGCCGCCGCGGCGACGACCGCCACGGCCAGCAGCAGCCACAGGATCAGCCGCAGCCGCGACCGGCGCGCCGGCGGCGGTGCAAGCTGCTTGGGCCTGGCGAGGGGGTCGCCGATGTCAGGGCGGGCAGAGTTCGGCATCCTCTTTCGGCCGTTCCCGAGCGGGGAGAATTTCGCTGCGCTGGTCGTCCATGATGATCTGCCGGAATGGCCCCGGTGCGAGCTTAGCAATCCTTCGCCCGCGCGTCGCGTGCGGCCGACGGGCCGATCTCGCGGTGCAGCCGATTATAGGCTGTGCCGGGGCGCGCCATCCCGGCGCCCGGCAAGGCTCTTCCGTCAGGCCTGCGCATCGTCTCAAATGACGGCTTCGCGAATCGGGCTCGAGGTCGGATCATGGCGACGAACCTTGCTCCTCTGAGCGGCGGCCAGCTGGTCGTCGCGGCACTCGCCGCGCATAAGGTCGAGATGGCGTTCAGCGTCGCCGGCGAGAGCTATCTCGAAGTGCTCGACGCGCTCTACGACACGCCCGAGATCCGCCTCGTCACCTGTCGCCAGGAGGGCGGTGCGGCATTCATGGCCGAGGCCTACGGCAAGCTGACCGGCAAGCCGGGCGTGCTGCTGGTGACCCGCGGGCCCGGCGCGTGCAACGCCTCGATCGGCATTCACACGGCGTTTCAGGATTCGACGCCTATGGTCGTGCTGGTCGGCCAGGTGGCGCGCCGGCAGATCGACCGCGAGGCCTTTCAGGAGGTCGATTTCCGCCGCATGATGGCACCGCTGGCCAAATGGGTGGCGCAGATCGACCTGGCCGAGCGCGTCCCGGAGCTGGTCAACCAGGCGTTCCAGGTCGCGACCTCCGGGCGGCCCGGCCCGGTGGTCCTGGCCTTGCCTGAGGACATGCTGCGCGACTGCGCCGCGGCCGCGGTCGCCGGCCCCTACCGCGCGGTGCGGGCGCATCCGGGAGCGGAGGATCTCGCCGAATTGCGCCGCCTTCTCGCCGCGGCCGAGCGGCCGATGATGCTGGTCGGCGGCGGCGGCTGGAGCGACGCGGCGTGCCGCGACATCACCCGGTTCGCCGAGGCCAACGATCTGCCGGTCGCCTGCTCGTTCCGCCGCCAGGACATCGTCGACAACCGCCTCGCCTGTTTCGTCGGCGACCTCGGCACCGGCGCCGGCCCGGCGCTGGTCGCGCGGGTCAAGGAATCCGACCTGCTGCTTGCGGTCGGCGCGCGGATCGGCGAGATCACCTCGCAATCCTATTCGCTGCTCGGCATCCCCGACCCCGGCAAGATCCTGATCCACGTCCACCCCTCGGCCGAAGAGCTGGGCCGGGTCTTCCGCCCGACCCTGGCGATCCAGTCGGGCATGCCCGAATTCGCCGCCGCCGCCGCGGCGCTGGCGCCGGTGCCGGCGGGGCGCCGGTCGGCGTGGCGGGCGGCGGTGCGCGCCGAATACGAGGCGGGGCTCCTCCCCTCCCCGGCAACCGGCGGCGGCGCGCTCGATCTCGGCCGGGTCATGGGCTGGCTGCGCGCGCGGCTGCCCGACGACGCGATCGTGACCAGCGACGCCGGCAATTTCAGCGGCTGGCCCAACCGCTTTCTGCAATACCGCAGGCCCGGTCGCCAGCTCGGGCCCACGAGCGGGGCGATGGGCTACGGGGTTCCGGCCGCGGTCGCCGCCAAGCTCGTCCATCCCGGCCGGCTGGTGGTCGGCTTCTGCGGCGACGGCGGGTTCATGATGACCGGCCAGGAATTGGCGACCGCGCTCGCCGAAGGGGTCGGGCCGATCATCCTCCTCTTCAACAACGCGATGTACGGCACGATCCGCATGCATCAGGAGCGCCGCTTCCCCGGCCGGGTCGTCGGCACCGCATTGAAGAACCCGGATTTTGTCGCCCTCGCCCGCGCCTACGGCGCCTTTGGCGCCAGGGTCGCACGCACCGAGGAGTTCGCCCCGGCGTTCGAGGAGGCCGCCGCCGGCAACCGCGCCGCAATCATCGAGCTCGCGATCGACCCCGAGATCATCACCACCCGCACCACCCTCTCTGCCATCCGCCGCGAAGCCGAGAAGACGTAGGGTTGGTAAAGCCCCAGCGAAACCCACCGCTCCGATTGCGCCATGATGGGTTTCGCAAGGCTCAACCCATCCTACCTGCTTCGGAATTAATTGCATGATCTCCCTCGGCGCTCGCGTCCTTTTGCTTCTTGTTCCTCTCGTCTGCGCGCTGAACCCGGCGGCCGCCCATGCTGCGGTTAGCGGAGAATTTGCCGGGCTGGTCGACATCGGTGGCGGCCGCAAGATGTATCTCGAGTGTCGCGGCAAAGGCTCCCCCACCGTCGTGTTGGCCGGCGGGCTCAGGGCTTCAGCCGAGGATTGGAGCATTGCCGATAAATCCACATCGGCGGTGTTTCCTGAAGTCGCCAAGTTCACACGAGTGTGTGCCTACGACCGTCCTGGAACGCCGGTCGGCGAGAAGCCGAGCCGCAGCGACCCGGTGCCGCAGGCGACCACGGCGGCGGATGCAGTCGCCGATTTGCATGCGCTGCTGCGCGTCGCCGGTTCGGCGGGACCCTACGTGCTTGTCGGGCAGTCTTATGGCGGTCTGGTCGTCAGGCTCTATGCGAGCACCTATCCCGGAGACGTGTCGGGTCTCGTCCTGGTCGACGCTCTGACCGAGGGGCTTCGCGATGCAGAGACACCTGAACAGTGGGCAATCCAGCGACGGCTGATCGAGGGCGACGTACGGGAAAGCCTGGTCTCGTACCCAGCCCTTGAAAGGATCGACGCTGACCGCAGCTTTGACCAGGCCCGCGCTGCTCCACCGCTGCGTCCACTCCCCCTGGTCGTATTGTCTGCGGACCGACCCTGGGGCCCTCAAGTTCCGTCAATGATCGCGGCCGGCAAGCTACCGGCTGACATTCCGCCCGACTTCGGATACGTCACCGACGCCGCGCAGAAAACGGCCCAGCAGCGGCTCGCCCAGCTTGTGCCGAACGCGAAGCACGTGACCGACACAAACAGCGGCCACGAGATACACAAGGAGCAGCCGCAACTCGTGACCGGCTCAATCCGCGAAGTCGTCGAGGCCGTCCGTTGCGGCAGCCCGCATATGGCGCGTTGAGGCGTGCCGTGACCGCGGACCGCCTGGAGCTGCTCGACGCGGGTGCGCCGCCGCCCCCCGGCCGGCAGTGATCGGGACGACGCTGCTGCCGAGGCATTCCACGCGGCGCATCGGCCGATTGGTGCGGCGCTGTCGCGATGGCCCCGGCATCGATTTCGCCCGGGCCGCGCTCGCCGAAGCGCTCGCCTGGTGCCTTGCACATCTCGAATAGGCGCGTCCGCCCCCTCCCCAACCCTCCCCCGCTCGCGGGGGAGGGAAGGGTGGGGTATGGAAGGAGATTGGCGGAGGGGGCAAAGTGGGTGTAGCCGGTGCTCGACTTTTTGCTGCTGATTTGCTGCAGAAGCAGCGGCAGGATAGAGCACGATGATGAAAGTAGAGAGGCTTGAGTGTGACGGAACTATCTAGGCAGCACTGGTCGGCGGAGCGCTATGCCGAGACCGCGCATTTCGTCCCGGCGCTCGGCGCCCGCGGTGCTCGACCTGTTGGCTCCGCGGCCGGGCGAGCGCATCCTCGATCTCGGCTGCGGCGACGGGGTGCTGACCGAAAAGATCGCCGCGGCCGGCGCCGTCGTGGTCGCCGTCGACGCCGCCCCCGACATGGTCGCCGCGGCCCGGGCGCGCGGGCTCGACGCCAGGGTCGTGCCGGGGCAGAACCTGAATTTCGACGGCGAATTCGATGCGGTGTTTTCGAATGCGGCATTGCATTGGATGCGCCCGGCCGAGGCGGTCCTCGCCGGGGTGCGCCGCGCGTTGAAGCCGGGGGGCCGGTTTGTCGGCGAGCTGGGCGGCCACAACAACACCGCCGCGGTCATGGTCGCCTTGAGCGCGGTCCTCGGCCGCCGCGGGCTCGACGCGCGCAGGCTGAGCCCGTGGTGGTTTCCGTCGGCCGAAGCCTATCGCGCGAAGCTCGAAGCCGCCGGTTTCACGGTCGACGAGATCCTGATCATCCCCCGCCCGACCCCGCTGCCGGCCGGGCTCGAAGCCTGGCTCGACACCTTCGCCGAAGATTTTTTCGGCGCTCTGCCGCCGGCCGACCGCCGGCCGGCGCGCGCCGAGGTCGCCGACCTGCTGCGGCCGGTGCTGATGGACGAGACCGGCACCTGGGTCGCCGATTACGTGCGGCTGCGGTTTCGCGCCCGGCGCGGCTGAGTGCCGCACGACTTCTCGCTGATCTCGACGGTTGCCGTAGGGCTGGCGTTTGCCTTTGCCGGCGGCTTTGTCGCGGTTCGCCTCGGGCTGCCGCCGATCGTCGGCTATCTGCTCGCCGGCGTCGCGATCGGCCCCTTCACCCCCGGCTTTGTCGCCGACACCCATCTCGCCCCGCAGCTCGCCGAGATCGGGGTCATGCTGCTGATGTTCGGGGTCGGCATGCATTTCTCGATCCGCGATCTCGTTGCCGTGCGTCGGATCGCGGTGCCGGGCGCCGCGGTGCAGATCGCCGTCGCCGCCCTGCTCGGGTTCGGCACGTCGTGGCTGTGGGGATGGAGCCTCGGCGCCGGCCTCGTCTTCGGCCTCGCGCTGTCGGTGGCGAGCACGGTGGTATTGCTGCGCGCGCTCGAGGGGCGCGGCATGCTGGGCGTTCCCGACGGAAAGCTCGCGGTCGGCTGGCTGATCGTCGAGGACCTGTTCATGGTCGTGGTCCTCGTGGTCTTGCCGGCCGTGGCCGGCTCGCTCGGCGGCGGCGGCATGCCCGCGGCCGGCAGTCTCGCATTGCCGCTCGCCCTGACCCTGGGCAAGGTTGCCGGGTTTATCGCGCTGATGCTGATCGTCGGCACGCGAGTGCTGCCGTGGCTGCTCGAACAGGTCGTGCGCACCGGGTCGCGCGAGCTGTTCACCCTGGCGGTGATCGCCGCGGCGCTGGGGATCGCCTTCGCCTCGGCCGAGCTGTTTGGCGTTTCGTTCGCGCTCGGCGCCTTTTTCGCCGGCATCGTCGTCAACGAGAGCGATCACAGCCACCGGGCCGCCGAACAGGCAAAACCGCTCGAAGACGCCTTCGCGGTCCTGTTCTTCCTATCGGTCGGCATGCTGTTCGACCCCGGAATCCTGGTCCGCCACCCGTTCCAGGTGCTGGCCGTGCTCGCCATCATCGTTTTCGGGAAATCGATCGCCGCCTTCGCGATCGTGCGCGCCGCCGGCTATGGCACCGCGACGGCGCTCACGGTTTCGGCGAGCCTGGCGCAGATCGGCGAGTTCTCGTTCATGCTGGCCGAGCTCGGCACCTCGCGCGGCTTGCTGAGCACCGAGGGGCGCAATCTGATCCTCGCCGGGGCGCTCCTCTCGATCACCCTGAACCCGGCCGCCTTCAGCCTCGCGGCGGCATTGGGGCGCCGCCTCGAGCGCAATCAGCCGGCCTGAGCCCGCATCTCCTGGTCGGGCGGCCGAGCCTCCCCGCCCACCGTCGCCACGAGCGGCGGTGCGGCAGCCATCCGCTCCTCGATGGCGGCGATCGCCTCGGCGAGGGTGGTCGCCGTCGCATCGGCCGAGGTGGCCGCACGCGCGTCGTCCGACGGAGCAGCGCCTCGATCATGCCCCCACAGGCCGAGCACGATGCGGGCCCGCGGCGCCCGCCGCCGCAGCCGGCGCACGACGTGCCGCGCGCGCGCCGCCGACCCGGTGCTGATCAAGGACAGGCAGACGACGGCGGCATCCCGGAGCGCGACCCGGCGGTCGCCCAGCGCGGCCGGCGAATTGGCCGCAAACACGTAGGCGGCGTGGCCTCGCCCTCGCAACAGGCTGGCGAGCAGCATCGCCGCGGCTTCGTCGAGCTCGTTCCGCCCGGCCATGCACACGATGAACCCGTTCTCCGGCCGCCCCGCACCCCCCTCGGATGCCGGATCCGCCTCGACCACGGCATCCTCGAACAGGTTTTCGAGAATCGTGGCGAACCCTTCCTTTACCATCGCGCGGCGCTCGGCCGGCAGGACCCCGCTGTCGCTGTCGGCCTGCGCCCGCGCCAGCACCGGGATCGCCACCTCCTCGGCAAATTCGTCGAGCGACTTTTCCTTGGCGAATTCTTCGGCCTGCTCGGTCGCCTCCTCGGGATCGCCGGCGAGCAGCCGCTGATAAAAAGTCTCGTCGGGCGTCAGCACCGGCTCGCTGCCGAGCATCACGTCGAGAAAGCGCAGCTGCGGCACATGCCGGCCGAGAACGAGCAGGCACGCGGTCAGCGGGGTCGACAGCAGCAGCCCGATCGGCCCCCACAGCCAGGTCCAGAACACCGCTGCAATGATCACCGCGAGTGAAGACAAGCCGGTGCTGCCGGCATAGAGCCAGGGCTCGACCACGTTGGCGACGACGAGCTCGGTCGCGACGAACAGCAGCCCGGTCCAGGCCAGCAGCGACCAGCCGGGGTCGACGGCGACGGCGAGCGCCAGCGGAAAGCAGGCGGCGATGACGATGCCGAGATAGGGGATGAAGCGCAGCAGGGTGGCCAGGATGCCCCACAGCGCCGCGTTCGGGATGCCGATGATCGCCAGGCCGACCCCGAGCAGAATGCCGCAGACGGCGTTGACCGAGAGCTGTGAGATCAGGTAGCGGCTGACCCGCTGCGCCGCCTCGTTCATCGCCTCGGTCGTGCGGTGCAGGTCGCCGACGCCGGCCAGCCTGAGCACCCGGTCGCGCAGGTCTTCGCGCTCCAGCAGGATGAAAATCAGCAGCACGAGGACCAGGCCCGCGGCGGCCAGCGGCTGCAGCAGCGGCCCGATCACGCTCTCGGCGATCTGCAGCGGCGTCAGTTCGGCCGGTTCGATCTCGACCGGCAGCGGCTTGGCCTGCTCAGCCATGGGGGGACCGGTGCCGGAAGGCGAGCTCGCCGGCGCCGGGCGGGGCTTTTGTGAGCGCTTCAGCTCGGCGGTGACCTGATGAAGGGCGGCTGCGACGCGATCGAGGGGGATGGCCTGAGGGAGCGCCCGCAGCTTCGACTCGATGTTGTGCCGGTATTCGGGAAGCGCCGGCCCCAGCAGCGACATTTCCTCGACGACAACCGCGCCGAAGCCGACGACGATTTGGAAAGCGACGAGCACTGTGAGCGCAACCGCAGTAACCCGGCCGGCCCGCAGATGACGCAGCCAACGAACCGCAGGCGCCAGCAGAAAGCTCAGCAGCACCGCGAGCGCCAACGGCACCAGAACTTCGCGGCCGAAATACAGCGCCGCGATCACGGTTCCGGCGGTCAGGAAGGTCAGGACGCCGGAGCCTGCCGATGGTTGAATCTCACCTCGGCTTCGCCCTGGGCTCGGCGGCAGCCGATCGGCCATCTGCGTTGCACCGTCAATACCGGGATGAGACCCGAGCTTGCCTCCCGCAAGTGCCGGCTACAAGGCATACCTCGCATCGGCATCCCGCACCGGCTGCGAGACCGACCGCCGCGCGACCAGCCGAAAATCAGGCTGCCGTGGCGGTCGTTCTTATCGCCAGCGGATCATCGGGTCGCCAGCGGATCATCGGGGCTTATCGCCAGCGGATGATCCGAGCGAGCCCATACCCTGCGGCGGCGGCGACCAGCAACGCGGTCATCGGGCGGGCCGTGGCGGTCTCGCTCAGATACTGGCCGACGGCGGAGCCGCGCTGCGAAACCTCGGCCAGCGCGCCGCGGGCCTGTTCGCCGGCTCGGCCGGCGGCATCGCCGATCGCGGCACCGGCCTGTGTTGCCGCGGCCCGCGCGCGAGCCACGGTCGCCGAGGCGTTTTCGACGCCTTGGTCGATTGTTTCCTTGATCGTCGACTTGGCCGCGCCGGCAACCTCGTTGATCGCGTCGGCCGTCCGCTCTCCGTCCATCTGCACTGCTCCCATCTGCTGTGGCTCGCGACGCCCACACCGCCGTCAACAGCGGCGGCACGAAAAGGGTCCGACGGCTCCGCTCGACGGGTAAAGCCCGGCTTCTGCTTCCCGACACATTTATCGGAACCAGCGCGTGATCCCCGCCGTTTTTTTGTAGGGATCGTCAACCCTGAGGCAATCGAAATGGACAAGGATCGTGTTGTCGGGGGAGTGAAAATCACCGGCGCTGTCAAGGAACGGCTCGGTCGGGCGATCGACGATCCTCACACCACCGCCTAAGGAAAACGGGAAAAGGTGACGGACGGGTTCAAAGCGCCGCTGGCACGTCGAGGACAGGGCGCGCGATCTCGCCGGCAAAAGGCAACAATTTCGTTCTGATCGCGGTCCTTCTCTTCTCGCCGGTTTGCAAGGAGTTGCACAATGGGTCGGGGGATTTTGCTTTGGATGCTCGGGATACCGATCCCGGTGATCATCCTATTATATCTGTTTCATGTGCTCTGACGCCCATCCGCGGGAACCAATGGATGCGCGCCAGTGTCTGATACAGCGTCAACGGCTACTGACGCCGTTCCACTCGACAGGAGGAAAACCTTGAACAAGTCGAACACGGCCGCTGCGTTTGCAGCGATTCTGATGGCCACCGCGCCGCTCGCCTACGCGCAGTCGGTCACGGCGCCGCGCACCACCGCGATGGCGGCGAACCCCGCCGGCGGCCATATCCAGTCCGACCAGTTCCGTGCCGGCAAGATGATCGGCAGCACCGTCTATGACGTGCAGAACCGCGACATCGGCAGCGTCAAGGACCTGGTCATCGACCGTGACGGCCGAGTCTCGTCCGCGGTCCTGGACGTCGGGACTTTCCTCGGCATGGGCGGCAAATACGTTGCGGTTCCGCTGAGCGATATCAAGACCGACAACAATCGCCTGACCTTGGCTATGACCAAGGAGCAGCTGCAGCAGGCCGAGGCCTATCAGCTGGAGAACCCGGATACCGGTGCCGGGAGCTCGACCTCGCCGGTGACCGGCGGCCACCTCGGCACCTCGAGCGGCACCACCCGGGCGCCCCGCGAGTAGCTCGCCGGGCACTCGAGCGGCGGGCAGGCGGCAACGCCTGCCCGCCGTTTTGTTTTGCCGAGTTGCGCGGATCCTCCCGGCGCCGGCGCGGATTGCCGAGCTTCGTTCGCCGCGCTATAACCCGCGGCCGCTTCGGAGGTCGACCAGATGAAACAAGGGATTCACCCGGATTATCACGAGATCACGATCGTGATGACCGACGGAACCGCCTACCAGACCCGCTCGACCTACGGCAAGGCGGGCGACACCCTGCGCCTCGACATCGATTCCAAATCGCATCCGGCCTGGACCGGCGGGCAGCAGCGGCTGGTCGACAGCGGCGGGCAGCTCGCCCGCTTCAACAAACGTTTTCAGGGCTTCGGCATCAAGCAGTGAGCCTATCGGAACGCCCGCTGTTTGCTTGACCCCGCTGGTTCCTTTACCCGACTGGCCCTCGAGCCCGCCGGCCTCCTTGAATCCGCCGCGCCGATAACCCATCTCAGCCTCGTGCGGTTGCCGTATCGGGATCGCACGTCACCGGAGTGACACTCGGCATTTGACGCGGGTGTCTACGCCCATATTGCTCACAGGAGGATGTGGTAATGGACCGTTTTGATTTCTCCCCACTGTTCCGCTCGACGATCGGGTTCGACCGTCTGACCCGTCTGGTCGACGCGGCAAGTCGGGCCGACAGCGCTGCTGTCACCTACCCCCCTTACAATATCGAAAAGACCGGCGAGGACGCCTATCGGCTGACGATGGCGGTCGCCGGGTTTTCGCCCGACGAGGTCGAAGTGACGGTTCACGAGAACTCGCTGCTGGTGACCGGCAAGGCGAAAAATGAAGAGGGCGAGGGCCGCTATCTGCACCGCGGCATCGCGCGGCGCGCTTTCGAGCGCCGCTTCAGCCTCGCCGACTACATCAAGGTCGTCGGC
The DNA here is from genome assembly GCA_963703855.1 of uncultured Alphaproteobacteria bacterium. Classification (GTDB taxonomy): domain Bacteria; phylum Pseudomonadota; class Alphaproteobacteria; order ATCC43930; family CGMCC-115725; genus AP-15. Next base: position 41,372 of record CAVPFW010000007.1, on the reverse strand, counting down.
GCCAGCCTCGACAACGGCATGCTGCATGTCGACCTCGTGCGCGAGGTGCCCGAGACGGCCAAGCCGCGCAAGGTCGAGATCGCCAGCGGCCACCCGCAGGTGATCGAGCAGCAGAAGGCCGCCTGAGCCCGCTGCCCGCGCCACGGCCTCGGCAACGCAACGCCCCCGGACATCCGGGGGCGTTTTGCTGTGCGCGCGGGCGCCGGTTCAAACCCAGCCGCGCCATTTGAACCACAACAGCGGCAGGACCGCGCTCAGTGCGATCATCACCAGCCCATAAGGATAGCCCCACGCCCAGTCGTATTCCGGCATTCCCTTGAAATTCATTCCGTACAGGCTGGCAATCAGGGTGGGCGGGATGCCGACCACCGAGACGATCGTCAGCACCTTGATGATGTTGTTCTGCTCGATGTTGATCAGGCCCAAGGTGGCGTCGAGCAGCAGCTGGACCTTGTTGACGATGTGCATGTCGTAATCGTTGAGCGAGACCACATCCTGGCGCACCGTGTCGAGGCGCGGCTTGATCGCGGGCGGCAGCCATTCGGCCGCGTGGCTGGCCACGAAGGGCACGATCCGCCCGATCCCGAGCAGGCTGTCGCGGATCTTCGAGGCGAGATCGCCGCTGTGGCCGATGCGGCGCAGAATGACCCTGAGATCGGCACTTTCGCGCGCCGGCGGCCTGCGCCCCGCGGGTTGCGTCGCCGGGCTGTGGAACAGCCGGTGCGACAGCTCGTCGAGCTCGGCGGCGATGGCTTCGAGGATATCGGCGAGACGGTCGGCGATCGCGTCCATCAGCCCGGCAAAGACCGCCCCGCTGCTCAGCGGATCGGTCTCGTCGGTGAGGCCCTTGCCGGCGAAGGCGGCGAACGACGACAGCTCTTCGAACCGCACCGTGACCAGCCGCTCGCGGGTCAGCACGAACCCGACCGGCGTTCCCAGCGGCTGATCGGAATCGGCGCGGTACACCAATGGCGCGCTCAGATAAAGCGTGCCCGCCTCGCTGCGCAGCCGGCTCGAGCTTTCGATCTCGCTGAGCTCGGCGACGCCGGGCACCTCGATGCCGGCGGCTCGTTTGACAAAGGCGATCTCGTCGGGTTCGGGCCGCAGCATGTCGATCCAGACGGCCTCGGGCGGCAGCGAGCCGCGGGCGAGGTCGGGTTGCTCGCCCTGACCGGCGCGGCTGCGGTAGATGGTCAGCATGGATGGAGCTTACCCCGGCGGCGATTTCTTTTCCCGCTGATTGATGCGATGGTCGCCCGCGGGAGCCGGCAGGGAGAGTGCCATGCGTTCGATCGGGATGGCGGCGGTCGCCGCCGTGGTGCTGCTCGGCCTCGTCCGGGCCGAAGCCGCCGAGCCCTATCATCTGCGCATCGGCTGGGTGGTGGTGCCCTCGGACCTGGTACCGCTGATGTTCCTGAAGCCGGGCTTGGCGCCGCATGCCGGCAAGACCTACGCCCCCGAGCTGACCCATTTCGCCGGCACGCCCACCGAAATGACCGCGCTCGCCGCCGGCGAGCTCGACTGCGGCGCGCTCGCCTACTCGACCTTTGCGCTCGGCATCGAGAACGCCGGGATGGACGATCTGCGGGTCATCGCCGACACGTTTCAGGACGGCGTCCCCGGTTACCACACCAACGATTTCGTGGTCCGCAAGGACAGCCCGATCCATACGGTCGAAGACCTGAAGGGCAAGGTGCTGGCCTCGAATCAGACCGGCAGCGCCGTCGACATCGCGCTCCGCGCGATGCTGGCCAAGCATCACCTCGTTGACAAGCGCGACCTGACCATCATCGAGGTCCCGTTTCCGGCGCAGAAGGCGATGCTGAAGGAGGGCAAGGTCGATCTGATCACCGCGGTCGCCCCGTTCGGCTTCGACCCGGAGCTCCTCGCCTTCTCGCGGCCGTTGTTCACCCAGGCCGAGGCCGTCGGCCGCACCGAGATGATCATACAGGTGGCGCGCTCCGGGTTTCTGCAGAAGCACCGCGCCGAGATGGCGGATTTCATGGCTGATTATCTGAACGCCCTCCATTACCTCTCCGACCCGGCGCATCACGACGAGGCGGTGACGCTGATCACCCAGGCGACCAGGCAGAAGCCGTCGCTCTACGCGAGCTGGGTGTTCACCAAGCAGGATTATTACCGCGACCCGCGCGCGCTGCCCGATCTGGAGGCGTTGCAGGCCAACGTCGACCTGGCGCACAAGCTCGGTTTCCTGCGCTCCGCTCTCGAAGTCAGGAAATACGCCGATCTCAGCCTCGTCGAGGACGCGGCAAAGCGGCTCGCCAGCCCGGCAAACTGATCAGAGCCCGCCCTGCGTGGTGACGAAATCGACGATGCGCGCGACCCCGTCGCCGGTCTTCAGGTTGGTGAAGACGAAGGGCCGTTCGCCGCGCATCCGGCGGGCGTCGCGGTCCATGATGTCGAGGCTGGCGCCGACCATGGGGGCGAGGTCGGTCTTGTTGATGACGAGCAGGTCGGAGCGGGTGATGCCGGGGCCGCCCTTGCGCGGGATCTTGTCGCCGGCGGCGACGTCGATGACGTAGATCGTCAGATCGGCGAGCTCGGGGGAAAAAGTTGCCGCCAGATTGTCGCCGCCCGATTCGATCAGGATCAGGTCGAGTTGCGGGAACGATCGGTTCATCTCGGCGATTGCGGCGAGGTTGATCGAGGCGTCCTCGCGGATCGCCGTGTGCGGGCAGCCGCCGGTCTCGACCCCGCGAATGCGCTCGGGCGGCAGGGCGCCGCTCCGGGTCAGGAACTCGGCATCCTCGCGGGTATAGATGTCGTTGGTGATGGCCGCGATCTGCCAATGCCCGCGCATGCTCTTGCACAGCCAATCCATCAGCGCGGTCTTGCCGGAGCCGACCGGGCCGCCGATGCCGACCCGCAGCGGGTCGCGCCTCGCCTCGTCGCTCATGAGCGGAACAGCCTCGTATATTGGGTTTCGTGCATCATCGAGGCGAGGTCGGCGGCAAAGGTCGCGGCGCCGAATTCCGAGGGCTCGCGTGCTTCCGCTTCTGCTGCCGCTCGCAGGACCACCGGTTCGAGTGCCGCCAGGATACGCTGGCCAGCGGTTTGCCCGACGATACCGAGGCGAAGACCGGCCGAGACGAGATTGGCCGCCATTGCCTGCAGATACGCGATCAATGCGCTCTCGACCGGGATCCCGGCGCGTGCCGTCGCGGCGCCGACCGCCGCGGCATGGCACTTGCCCTCACCCGCCCGCGGCTGGGGCGCGTCAGCCCATAATTCGAGAAAAGGCTCGGGCCAGGCGGTTCGGCAGGTCCCGAGAAAGGCCTCGCCCTGCGCCGAGGTTTCGAGCGCGAGCTCGGCGGTCGCACGATAGGCCAGCCCGCGGCGGTCGGCCGCGCACAGCGCCTCGAGGTCGCCGGCCTCTGCCGCGCGATGGGCATCGCGCAGGATGTCGGCGTCGATCCGCCCGCTGCCCCGCACGACGATTGCGCCGATCCAAGCTTGCAGCGATGCGCGATCCTTGACCGCGCCGGTGGCGACCGCTGCTTCAAGGCCGTGCGAATAGGCGAACGCGCCGATCGGAAACCCCGGCGACAGCCATGCGAGCAGGCGGTAGAGCGCGGCGGTCGGATCCCTCTCCTGCACCGCGGGAAAGGGTGCCGACCCCCGGACTGCGATCCGGGGGGCGGCGGGTGAGGGCGGACGCGGCGATGCAGGCTGGCCCTCACCCCCGGATCGGGTCCGGGGCAGGCTCTCCCAGCCCTGTGGGCCGGCTCTCTCCCTCTCCCCCGGTGCGGGCGAGGGTCTATTCGTGCGCGTCATCGTCGTGGTGCTGCGCGGGTCCCTCCCTCTCCCCGCTTGCCGGGAGTGGGAGGGAGGGGGTGAGGGGCAGGTTCCGTTCGAAGCCGTCAGTCATGCTCTTCACCATGATCATGCCGGTGCGCGGGGGCGGCATAGGCGCCGATTTCCGGGTCGAACGGGGCATCGAGCCGGGTCAGCCTGGCGCCGAGCCCGGTCACCATCTCGGCGATGACGTGGTCGTCGCGGATGCGCAGGCGCTCGCCCGCGACCTGCATCGGCAGGTGGCGGTTGCCGAGATGCCAGGCGATGCGCAGCAGGCCCGCGCGATCCTCGGCCTCGATCTCCAGGACCGGCTCCGGCGCCGCCCGCACGCGGAGGTAGCAGCCATTGTCGGTCTCGAGCCCGTCGCCGTCGGCGAGATGGTAGGCCCGCGCAAGATCCAGCAGAAAGGTCTCGCCAGAATCGGCGACGAGGCGGATGCGGCGGCGGTGGCGGTCGAGGTAGGCGAGGGTCACGGTGTCGACCGCCGCGTCAGCGGGCCAGGTGCCGCGCGGATGGACCGCGATCGCCCGGCGCATCCGTCGTTAGCCAGCGGTCATTGCGAGAAGCCGCAGGCGACGAAGCAATCTCGATCGAACGAGTCTCCATCGGAACGAGATTGCTTCGCTGCGCTCGCAATGACGATGTGGAAAACGGTCGCCATCGAGCCTCAATAAAGAAAATAGCGTTGCGCCAGCGGCAACACCGTCGCCGGCTCGCAGGTCAGATGCGCGCCGTCGGCGCGGACCTCGTAGGTTTCCGGATCGACCTCAATGTATGGGGTCGCGGCGTTGTGGACCATGCGTTTCTTGTCGATGGCGCGGATGCCGCGCGCCGGCAGCACCATGCGCTGCAAGCCGAGCCGGCCCGGCAGCCCGCGCTCGATCGCCGCGCCGGGCAGAAAGGTCGCGGCGGAATTCGGCAGCGCCCGGCCGAACGCCCCGAACATCGGCCGATAATGCACCGGCTGCGGGGTCGGGATCGAGGCGTTGGGGTCGCCCATCAAGGCCGCGGCGATCATCCCCGCCTTCAGCACCAGATCGGGCTTGACCCCGAAAAACGCCGGCGACCAGATCACCAGATCGGCGAGCTTGCCCACCTCGACCGAGCCGATATGCTCGGCGAGACCGTGGGTCAGGGCCGGGTTGATCGTGTATTTGGCGACATAGCGCTTGACCCGGAAATTGTCGTTGCGTTCGCTGTCCTCGGGCAATGGCCCGCGCTGGCGCTTCATCTTGTCGGCGGTCTGCCAGGTGCGGATGACGACCTCGCCGACCCGGCCCATCGCCTGGCTGTCCGACGACATCATGCTGAACGCGCCGAGATCGTGCAGGATGTCCTCGGCGGCGATGGTCTCGCGGCGGATGCGGCTCTCGGCAAAGGCCACGTCCTCCGGGATGCGCGGGTCGAGGTGGTGGCACACCATCAGCATGTCGAGGTGCTCGGCGACGGTGTTGATCGTGTAGGGGCGGGTCGGGTTGGTCGAGGACGGCAGCACGTTCGGCAGCCCGCACAATTTGATGATGTCGGGGGCGTGGCCGCCGCCCGCCCCTTCGGTGTGGAAGGCATGGATGTTGCGGCCCTTGAAGGCGGCGATCGTATCCTCGACAAAGCCCAATTCGTTCAAGGTGTCGGTGTGGATCGCGACCGCGATGTCGAATTGCTCGGCGACCGACAGGCAACAATCGATCGCCGCCGGGGTCGTCCCCCAATCCTCGTGCAATTTGAGCCCGCAGGCGCCGCCCTCGACCATCTCGACCAACGCGCGCGGGTCGGAGGCATTGCCCTTGCCGAAAAAGCCGAGATTGACCGGGATGCCCTCGGCCGCCTGCAGCATGCGCGCGAGATGCCACGGGCCCGGCGTGCAGGTCGTCGCCGCGGTGCCGGCGGCCGGCCCGGTGCCGCCGCCGAGCATCGTCGTGACGCCGCTGTAGAGCCCCTCCTCGGCGAGCTGCGGGCAGATCCAATGGACATGCGCATCGATGCCGCCGGCGGTGACGATGCGGCCCTCGCCGGCGATCGCCTCGGTCCCCGGTCCGATCACGATGTCCACGCCCGGTTGGATGTCCGGGTTGCCGGCCTTGCCGATGCCGGCGATCCGGCCGTCGCGGATGCCGATATCGGCCTTGACGATGCCCCAATGGTCGAGGATCACGGCGTTGGTGATGACCGTATCGACGGCCCCCTCGGCGCGGGTCATTTGGCTCTGCCCCATGCCGTCGCGGATCACCTTTCCGCCGCCGAACTTGACTTCCTCGCCGTAGACCGTGCGGTCGCTCTCGATTTCGATGACGAGCTCGGTGTCGGCGAGCCGCAGCCGGTCGCCGGTGGTCGGCCCGAACATCGCGGCATAGGCGCCCCGCGGGATCGTCACCGCCATCGCACTAGTCCAGCCCGCCGTTGATCCTGGCGTTGAAGCCGACGACGCGGCGCAGGCCGGCATAGGCGACGAGCCTGACCTCGCGGCTCTGCCCGGGCTCGAACCGCGTCGCGGTCCCGGCCGGGATGTCGAGCCGGAAGCCACGTGCCCGCTCGCGATCGAAGGCGAGCGCGCGGTTGGTCTCGTAGAAATGATAATGCGAGCCGACCTGGATCGGCCGGTCGCCGGTATTGGCGACGGTCAGCGTCACGGTCGCCCGGCCGGCATTGATCTCGATGCCACCGGGCGCGGTGAAGATCTCCCCGGGGATCATCGCGCGGCCCGGTATTTAATGAACGTCATGCCGGGACGGCCCGCGAGGCCGGGCCCGGAACCCATGAACACAGACCGTGGCAGGCGTGCACGAGCGCCGGCGCAAACTTTTCCAGGCCCGGTGTTCATAGGTTCTGGGCTCGTGGGCTGTGCCCACGCCCCGAATGACGAAGGTTTTTGCATTGTTCCGCCACCCTCACCGGATCGGCTCGTGCACGGTGACGAGCTTGGTGCCGTCGGGAAAGGTGGCCTCGACCTGGATCTCCGGGATCATCTCGGGCACCCCCTCCATGACTTGCTCGCGGCCGATCACGGTGGCGCCGTCGCGCATCAATTCGGCGACATTCCTGCCGTCGCGCGCCCCTTCGAGCACATAATCGGTGATCAGCGCCACCGCCTCCGGATAATTGAGCTTGACCCCGCGCTTGAGCCGGCGCTCGGCGACCATCGCCGCGACCGAGACCAGGAGCTTGTCCTTTTCACGCGGGGTCAGGTTCATCGCATCCGTCGCCAAGCATCAGACGTGCCAAATCCGGCAGGCTGCGCGGGCAATCCCAGCGCCTCGGCGCACAAATGGCAAGCAAGATCGGCAGACCGAGGCGCCACTCTCCTGCACCAACGATTTCTTGCGACATCCGCTCCAAATGCGTAATATATGGTCGCCATTCGTCCCCCCGCTGTGCCTCCCGAAAGTTGCCCGGAGAGGGGCGCGCAGCGGATGCTTACGGAACATCACCTAAAGACGAGAATTAGCCGTCCGGAAGCGGACAATAAAACGGTGGGTCTAATGAGCGGCACCGCTCCACCCGTCGTAGTATTGGATGTAAGCGCGAACAGCTTATCTGTAATCCGCAATCTGAGGAAACATGCTGTAGACGTGGTGTCACTGGCATCGGGTCCGGTCGTATCGGCTTGTTTTACTCGCCACGGGCGACGCATCCGGCTGCCGCAGGACCCGATGGACGCACCTGATTTGTGGCTGGAGGCGCTTAAAGACATAGCCCGCACATATGGCCGGCGCCCCGTGCTGTTCCCAACCAGCGACGCGACGGTCGCGTTCGTCGCCGACCATAGCGACGCGCTCTCCGAAAGCTGCATCTATCGGGGGCCAAGTCCCTGCGTAGTGGCAAAAATAATCGACAAAGGTGCATTATACGAGGCCGCCCTGCGCCAAGGGGTTTCGGTTCCGAGGACCCACATCATCCGGAAATACGACGATCTTGACAGTATACCCGTTTCGCTGAGCTTTCCGTGTATTATCAAGCCCAGTCAGTCGCATATCTGGCGCAAGCTGAACAAACCCGGCAAGGCGATCATCGTCCGCGATCAGGCCGAGCTCCGTCGACAAATCATCTCGCTGATCGATGTATTATCGAGAATACCGCTCTTGGTCCAAGAGATCATTCCAGGCCCGGAAAGCAACCTGATCTATCTGGTGGCGTACTTGAACTCGGCAATCGCAGCCGCTCGCTTTGTTCACGGCACGAAAGCTACGGCAGTGTCCGGTCGACTTCGGCACCGGCAGCCTGGTGATCAGCGAGGTGCACCCTCGTGCAATGGAATTGGGAATAAAGCTTCTCCAAGGTCTCGGGTACGAAGGGCTTGCTGGAGTTGAATTCAAAGAAGACCACCGTGACGGAGAACTGCGGTTGGTGGAAATCAACCCGCGAGCGAGCCTGCTCGGCGAAATAGCCGTCGGATGCGGGGTGGAGTTTCCGTACATTGCGTATTGCGACATGGTCGGGCTGCCGATAAAGCATCCGCTGCCGTACAAGACCGGCGTCAAGTGGATCGGGTTCGCATGGGATCTGTTCTCCTTTCTCGAATATCGCAGGCGAGGAGAGATGACGTTTTGGCAATGGATCCGGTCGCTCCGCGGCAAGAAAGTACACGCGTATTGGAAGTGGAGCGACCCGCTGCCGGCGGCAGCAGAAGCCATCATGTTGATTTTCAGGCTCAACAGAAGCTTATATCGGCAGCTCACGGGCGCCTTTCGCGGGCGCGATGTTCGATAGTAGCCGCACCGGGGTCAGGTTCATCGCGTCCCTCGCCGAGCATCATACGTGCCAGATCCGTGGCAAATGCCGCGGCAACCCCAGCGCCTCGGCGCGCAAGTGGCAAGCGAGCTCGGCATAGGCGCGGCGCAGCGAAAGGGCGTCGGCGGCGAGCCAGCGGGCGACGAGGAGACCGGCCACCGCGGTGACGCCGGCGCTCACTCCTCGCGGACCCGCAGCTTGGACCGCGCGGGCGCCGTCGACGAATTGCCGCGCATCGGGCCCGGCCGATGCCAGGATCAGGGTCGCGAACGCCGCGGCGCCGGCGAAGCAGGCGGGATCGTCGACGATCGCTGCGATGTCGCCGTCGAGATGCAAAGCGTCGCCCCAAACCAGGCGGCCTTCGCGCCATACCTCCCATCCCTCGCGCAGAAACCCGCAGGTGAAACGCTCGCCGCGGGCGCGGCGGCCGAAGACGATGATGCCGCCGCCGAGGAATGCGGCGCCGGCGCCGATCTCGACCGCCGTCTCGCGCCTTAGGCGGGCGCCGTCGAACAGGATCGTCTCGGGCGGGAGGAATTCGAGCACGGCGCCGGCGCCGATCGTCAAAGATTGCCGGATCGCCGTCGTCGGCCCGAGCGAGCGGTAGATCTTTTCCGCCGCCGAGGCCGTGACGTGAGCGGCGGCCCCATCATCGAGGTGAACAGCGACATCGATATGGTCGCCGCCGACCAGCCCGCCCGACGTCGTGACGATCGCGGCCTGGATCGGGTCGCCGGCTTCCGGGGTGGGGAACAGCACGCGCAGCGGATCGGCCTGATAGAGGTGGGCGAGGCGGGTGACCCCGCCGCGCCGCGCGAAGCCGATTTCGGCGATCCCGCTGACATGAAAAGCTTGGGCAGCGGCGGTGGCGCCCCCCTCACCCTGCCCTATCCCCCCGCCGGCCGAGGGAGAGGAAATATTTGGCAGTGCCGTGCCGACTGCCCCTCTCCGGCATGCGGGAGAGGGAGGGGCCCGTCGCGCCGCGGCGGGAGAGCCTGCCCCGGACCCGATCCGGGGGTGAGGGCCCGCCGGGGTTATTCCTGGCCCCACCGGAGCAGGGTCAATATCCCAATGCCAGCCCGTCCTTGCGCGGCTCCGAGCCGCCGATCAGGACGCCGCGCTGGTGGTCGATCCAGATCGCCTGGCAGCCGCCGAGCGGCACCTCCTGGATCTCGATGTCGTGGCCGCGGCGCGCAAGCTCGGCGACGATCGGCTCGGGGAGCGCGCGCTCGACCTGCAAGGCGCCGCGAAGGGCCAGGATGCGCGGCTGCTCGGCCGCCTGCTGCGGGTCCATGCCGCGATCGAGCAGGCGGTGCAGGAAATGGGCGTGGCCGACCGCCTGGTACTGCCCGCCCATGACCCCGAACGGCATCACCGCGCGGCCATCCTTGACCAGCATGCCCGGGATGATCGTGTGGAACGGCCGTTTGCGCGGCGCGATCGCGTTGGGATGGCCGGGGATGGTGCGGAACCCGGTGCCGCGATTGTGCAGCAGCACGCCGCTTTCGGGCGCCACGATGCCGCTGCCGAAGCCCGAGAACAGCGAGTTGATGAACGAACAGGCGTTGCCGTCGCGGTCGACGACGCAGAGGTACACCGTGTCCTTGTGCTCGATCTCGGCCCAGCGCGGCCCGGGCAAGGCCTGGTCGAGCCGGATCGCGCGGCGGGTGCGCTCGGCCCGCGCCTCGGACAGAAAGTCCGCGACATCGACCGGGACCTGGTCGGGATCGCAGATGAAATTGTCGCGCACCCAATAGGCGGCTTTGGTGGCTTCGGCGAGCAGGTGCAGGCGGTCGGCTTCGGTGAACCCGTCGCCGTCGAGCGCGTAGCCGGCTAAGGTGCGCAGGATCATCAATGCCGCCATGCCCTGCCCATTCGGCGGGCATTCGTAGACGTCGTAGCCGCGATAGGGGGCAGTGATCGGCTCGACCCAGTTCGAGCGCTGATAGGCGAAATCCTCTTCCTCGTGCAATCCGCCGAGCGATTTCAACCGGCCGACGATCTCCTTCATGACCGCCCCGTCGTAAAAGGCTTCGCGCCCTTCGCGGCCGATCCGGCGCAAGGTGCCGGCGAGCGGCGGGTTTCTCATCCGGTCGCCGGCCGCGGGCGGCTTGCCGCCGGGCAGAAACAGGGCGGCGGTCACCGGGTCGCGCAGCTTCGCCTGGTTGCGCTGCCAGTCGGCGGCGGTGCGCGGAGTCACGACGTAGCCTTCCTCGGCCGCCTTCGCTGCCGGCTCCAGCAATTCGGCGAGCGGCCGGGTGCCGTGCTCGCGGTTGAAGACGCACCAGGCGTCGACGGCGCCGGGGATGGTCACGGCATGCGGCGTCGGCACCTCGATTTCGCGGATCCCGTGCTCGACATACCACTCGACCTCGGCCTTGGCCGGCGCCCGCCCCGAGCCGTTGAGCGCCGCCGGCAGCGCCCCCCCTCGCGAATAGAGGACAAAGCAGTCGCCGCCGATCCCGGTGCTCTGCGGCTCGACCACGCACTGCATCGCGACGGCGGCGATGGCCGCGTCGGCGGCGTTGCCGCCCGAGCGCAGCACGTCGAGCGCCGCCAATGTCGCCCTCGGATGCGAGGTCGCCGCCATGCCGTTCGCCGCCATCGCCGCCGAGCGCCCGGGAATGTTGAAATCACGCATCGCCAAATCCTTGCCCAAGGTGCAAATCGCCCGCCGGGGGAACAATCCTGACCGGCGGGCTGGTCGCTTGCCCGCGACTAATGCACCGTCCTAGTTTGTCCGTCAATTCGCCAGCCGGGAAGAAGGTCGATCATGGATGGAAGCCTGGCTCCGCTGCGCTTTCCGGTCGCGGACCCGCCCGGGCCGGGGCAGACATTGGAGATCGCGCCGGGAGTGCATTGGCTGCGCATGCCGCTCCCGTTCGCGCTCGACCACATCAATCTGTGGCTGATCGAGGACGGCCCCGGCTGGACCATCGTCGACACCGGCTATGCCATGGCCGAGACCAAGGCGCGGTGGGCGCGGATCTTTGCCGAGCGGCTCGACGGGCGCCCGGTCACCCGGATCGTCGTCACCCATTACCATCCCGACCACATCGGGCTCGCCGGCTGGCTCGCCGAGCGCTGGCGGGCGCCCTTATGGATCACCGAGAAGGAATGGCTCCACGCCCACGTGATGAGCCGGGGCAGCGACGATTTCACCGCCTCGCGCCGCGAATTTGCCCGCCGCGCCGGGCTCGACGCGGCATCGAGCGAGCTGTTCGGCGAGCACGGGAAAGGCTATCGCCGCGGTGTGCCCTCGGTGCCGCCGAGCTTTCAGCGGCTCGCCGACGGCATGACCATCGCGATCGGCGGGCGCGAATGGCGGGTGATCGTCGGCGAGGGCCATGCCCCCGAGCTCGCCTGCCTCCATTGCGCCGAAGCGGGCGTGCTGATTTCGAGCGACCAGGTATTGCCCAGGATTTCGCCCAACATCTCGGTGCAGGCGCACGAGCCCGACGGCGACCCGCTCGCCCGCTATCTCGCGTCGCTGGCCACATTGCGCGCGGCGGTCCCGGCCGAAGCCCTGGTGCTGCCGTCGCACAACCTGCCGTTCTTCGGGCTGCATGCGCGCATCGACATGCTCGCCGCCCATCACCGGGCGCGCTGCGAGGAGATCCTCGCCGCCTGCGAGCGCCCGCACAGCGCCGTGGATCTGCTGCCGCTATTGTTCCGCCGGCCGCTCGACCGGCACCAGACCGCCTTTGCCTTGGGCGAAGCGCTCGCCCACCTGCATTACCTGACGGGCCAAGGCGCGCTCGACCGCACGCTCGAGGCCGATGGCGTCTGCCGCTTCACCCGCGCCGGCGGGTGACATGAACGAAAACTATCGAGGTCGATCCGTCGCTCACCACTCCTCACCCTCCCGTTGTGCGGGCTTCTTCCTCTCCCCGCCAGCGGGGCGAGGGCTGGGGTGAGGGGCTTTCGCTGCATAACAAAACCAGGGGAGGAGAACATGGTCCAGCACAGCATTCCGAGGCGTTGCGGCACGAGCTTGGCGGTGGCATTCGTCGCTATCATCCTTGCAGCCGGCGCGGCGCGCGCGGCGGAGCCGATCACGATCGGCTTTGGCATGGCGCTGACCGGCGGGCTCGCCGCCGCCGGCAAGACCGCGTTGCTGGCGATGCAGATCTGGCAGGACGACGTCAACGCCAAGGGCGGCCTCCTGGGCCGTCCGGTCAGGCTCGTCTATTACGACGACCAGAGCAATCCGCCGGTGGTGCCGGGGCTCTATACCAAGCTGCTCGACGTCGACAAGGTCGACCTGATCGTCTCGGGCTACGGCACCAACATGATCGCGCCGGCGATGCCGATCGCGATCTCGCACGATCGGCTGTTTTTCGGGCTGTTCGGGCTCGCGGTGAACAGCGAGTTCCACTATCCGCAATATTTTTCGATGCTGCCCAGCGGACCTGACCCCAAGCACGCCTTTTCCGAGCCCTTTTTCAAAGTGGCGATGCAGGGCAACCCGAAACCGAAGACCCTGGCGATTGTCGCGGCCGACGCCGAATACCCGAAGAACGCCTCCCAAGGCGCCCGCGAGACCGCCAAATCGCTCGGGCTCGATATCGTCTACGACAAGACCTACCCGCCTTCGACGGCCGATTATTCGCCGATCATCCACGCCATCCAGGCGACCCATCCCGACATCGTCTTTGTCGCCTCCTACCCGCCCGATTCGGTCGGCATGCTGCGTGCGGCCACCGAAATCGGGCTCAAGACCCGGTATTTCGGCGGCGGCATGGTCGGGCTGCAATACACCTCGGTCAAGGAGCAGTTCGGGCCGAAGCTCAACGGCATCCTCGACTATGACTGGTGGATACCGGCTGCGACCATGCAGTTCCCGGGGATCATGGACTTTCTGAAGACATATCAGGCCAAGGCACCGAGCGAGCGGATCGATCCCTTGGGCTGGTACCTGCCGCCCTTCGCCTATGCCGAGCTGCAGGTCCTCGGCGACGCGGTCGAGGGAACGAAGAGCCTCGACCAGGGCAAGCTCGCCGATTACATCCGCAGCCATCCGTTCAAGACGATCGTCGGCGAGGTCAGCTTCGGCAAGGACGGCGAGTGGTCGAAGCCGCGGGTGCTCGAAGTGCAATGGCAGAACATCAAAAGCAACAGCCTCGACCAGTTCAAGGACACCAGGACCGAGGCGATCGTCGAGCCTGCGGAGTACCGCACCGGCACGGTGATCGCCCCTTATGACGGCGGCAAGGAATAGCGATCTTCGAACCGGGGGCGCCGCGCCGCGTCGCTGTGCGGTTCAGGGGCGGCGGCGGATCAGACCGATGCCGAGCAACCCGCTCAATAGCAGCAGCCCGGACATCGGCTCCGGGACATTGCTGGGGATCGCTCCGGCCACAAACAAATCGGACAGATCGGTCGCGGTGCAGGCGCCTCCCAGGCACGGGCCGACGCCGAACACCTCCTGCCACGTCAGCAAATCGGAGGAGTGCGTGTACAGGATGTCGTTGGTATACGCGTTACCCTTCGCATCGGGCGAGATGACGATCTCGCCAAGCGTGTGCTGGGGGTCGTCCGCATTTTCCGTCTCGTCCCACCAGATCACGATGGCACCGTTATTTTTGTAAGCCTGCGAGGCCTCGATCTCCGGCACGACCAGCGACAGGAAGTTGTCGCCCTGGGCAATGTTCGCGGCATCGCCGGTCAGGTTCATGCCGTGGTAGGTGAAGCCGCCCGCCAATGTCGAATGCATATCGTTGTACTGGTCCGGGGTAATCCAATTGTATCGAGCCACCGTGTGGTTGGTGAGATCGGTCTGCAGCTGCTGCAGCGGGGCGTAGTTCTGGGCCAGCGGGTTGGTGGGGGTGGCGTTGTTGCCGCCGTTGGTGCTGCTAAAGAACACTTGCGGGTTGTGCTTGGCGGCATAGTTGTATTGATTGCTACCATTGTATTGGTTGGTTCCTGTCGTAAACTTGCCCGACATGCTGGTCAGTGGAACGGTATATTGGCTCTTCGGCAGGACTGTATTGTTGGTCAGGTTGATGTCGGTATCCTCCTGGTAGGACCGCCATGTCTTGCCAGATTTTTGCAGATAGTTGCTGAGGCTGTTGGGTGTCGTCTGGTTGGTACCGCCCGGAACCTGGAACGGATCGTTGTCGTTGAGCACCCCCAGATTGGAGCCGGCTTCCGACCAGATGTAGTTGGGCTCGGACGGGTGGATACCCGGAGCCGCATTCTGATAATTGCTGGCATAGGAGACCTGAGCGGCATTGGGGTTGCCGGGGGTTACCAAACTATTGATGTAGGGGGCGTAAGGGCTCCCTAAGATTTGCCCCGGGGTTTCCCCGGCCGGCTGGGTCCAGTTATGGTTCTCCATGGCGATGACGAAGACGGTCTGGATTTGTCCCGCGAATGCCGCAGTCCCAGCGACACAAAGGGCCGACAAGCCGCCCGCAATGATCAGCCCGGCCCGTCTCGCAGCAGGCTTTGCCCCTCGATAGCCCAAGGTCTCGACTACAATCTCGCGCATGTCCCTTCCCCCGCAAACGATGTGAGCCCGTGGTCGACGGAATTGTTCCGCCCAGGGCCAACCCTAGGGGGTGATCATTGCAGGCCGATGGAGGGGATGTTTCAGCCTGATGACGCCCGCCCGATTCCCGTCGAACACGGGCGCCTTACAGAGGCGAAGCTCAGAGCGCTTTCCGACCAGTGAACCGTCATTCCCACGAAAGCGCAGGCCTGCCGCGGCAAGGACGCGGTATTCAATTCGCTCTTAGACAAACTCAAATTCGTCTTGCGCGGGCTTGTCCTCAAGCCGCGCGACGTGCGG
The DNA here is from genome assembly GCA_963703855.1 of uncultured Alphaproteobacteria bacterium. Taxonomy (GTDB): domain Bacteria; phylum Pseudomonadota; class Alphaproteobacteria; order ATCC43930; family CGMCC-115725; genus AP-15. The sequence goes on along the minus strand of CAVPFW010000007.1, from coordinate 26,038 downwards.
ACCGGTGGGCCGGGCGAGACGAAACGGGGGAGCCGATCCTGCTTTTTTGCGGACCGACGGCTATGTCGATCTGGCGCTGATGGTCTACGACAGCGAGGACGACGCGGAGGCGAAGCTCACCGGCCCAGGTCCGGCCATCCACCGTTTCGGCATCGCCGTCGAGGACCGGCGGGCGACCCTCGCCAAGATCGCGGAGTTCGGCGACACGATCCTCTCCAAGCCCGATGCCGGCACCGTGAAATTCCGCTCGCCCGACGGGACCATCGCCGAGATCGCCGACCCCGGCCGCTACGAAGAGATGGCGGAGCGGCGCAAATAACGCCGCCCGGCGCGTCATTTGTTCTTGGCGGCGACGTGCTCGGCCTTGGACAGGGTCAGCTTCTCCGGGTGCACGATCGTCTTGTTGGCCGCGGCGCGCGCGGCGCCGAGATTGGGAAATTCGGTTTCGGCGCCGTCGCGTTGCAGGACATAGGCGGCCGACATCGCCTTGCCGCTGTTCTGGTCGGCGACCGAACGCTTGACGATCGTCCAATGGACGCGCCGGGCAGCGCCCTCGTCGCCCTCCTCGGCCACATCCTCAAAACCCCGATCGACCATCGATTCGAGCGCATAGAGCTTCTGCTCGGCGCGCCTCGGCCCCGCGTCGCGGCCGCGCCCGCGCTGCCCGTCCCGCGCGCCGGGCCGCTGGCCGCCCGGGCCCCCGCCGCGCGCGCCGCGATCCCGATCCCGGCGGTCCGGACCGGGTCCGGCGGCCTCGCGCGGCCCCGTTTCCGTCTGCGGCTGCCGCATTCCGGCCTGCTGCGGCCCGGCTTCGCGCGGTCTTTCTTGACCGGGGTCACGGCGGCGCGCCCGCTGGTTTCGCGGGCCCCGGTCCCGCGCACCCGGGTCCGGCTCGGCCCGCTGCCATTGCCCGGCCTGGCCGGCAGCCCCCACCGGCTGTTCCCCGGAGCGCGGCGGCCGCCGCCGGCGGCGGGGCGGATACCCGCTCGCGATGCGCGCAGCGCCGTCGCCGGAAGGCGTGCCCGATGCGTCGCCAGCCGGCCTCCCCTCCCCGGCCGACGGCATATCCGCAGCCGGTGTCTGTCCCGCGGCAACTGGGCGCGGCGGCCGATGGCGGCGGCGCGGCGGCAGGCGCAGGGTGCCGTCGCGGGATGCCGGCGGCACCATATTCGGCACCGCGTCGCCCGGCGCCATCTCGCCCGCCGGCGCGCCCTCCTCGGCCGGGGGTTGACCAAGGACTGGCTCGGCCCCGGCCAGCAGCGGACGAGGCCGGCGCCGACGCCTGCGAGGGCGGTCGCGCAATAGGCCGGCGCCGGGCGGCGGGCTCGGCGCGAAATCGCGCGGCAGCGGGTCCCCGGAGGGCGCGCTCGCCGCGGCCGCAGCTTCACCGGTTTCGGCTGCCGGCTCGGACCCGACCTCGGGCCCCGGCCGCCGCCGACGGCGCCGGCGGCGACGCCGGTGCGGCTCTGTGCCCAAGGCAGCCCCGCCGCTCTCCGAGGCTTGCCCGGCCGCAGGGCTCGGCGGCGCTCCGTCGGCGGCTTCGGCCGACATGCTTTCGGCGGCTTCGGCCGACGTGCTTTCGGCGGCTTCGGCCGACGTGCTTTCCGGCGGCCTTCGGCCGGCCGGGCGGCGGCCGCGGGATCCAGGCCGGCCCGCTCGCTCGGCGGATCGTCGGCAGAGGGCGGCATCGGGGGCGTTTCCTCGGGCGGCATCATCAGGCTCGCGACCGTGGCATCGGGCGCCATAGTATCGGGCGATGATCGATCCGGAGAAAGCGCCGTGATGTCGAAGGTGATCGGTGGCGCCATGCTGCCCCATGCCCCGCAATTTTTCACGATGCCGCAGACCGAAGACCGCGGCGCCGTCGAGCGGGTGCGGGCGGCGGCAGCCGAAATCGGCGGCCGGCTAAAGGCGATGGCGCCGGACCTCTGGGTGATCTTCGCCAACGACCATGCCGAGCAGTTCTTTCACACCGCGGCGCCGCCCTTCACGATCCATGTCGGCGCCGAGGCCAAGGGCAGCTTCGCCGGCCGCGCGTTCGAGTGGCGGGTGCCGGGCGGGATCGGCTTCGAGATCGTCCGCCAGATGTACGCACAGGGCTTCGATCCGGCGTTCACCAGCGTCGCCAAGATCGACTACGCGATGGGCATCCCGCTGACCCATCTCGGCATCGAAGACCCGGTGCTGCCGATCTATGTCAACGCCTATCTGCCGCCGCAGCCGACGGTCGAGCGCTGCTACGCCTTTGGCCAGGCGCTGGCGCGCATCGTCGCCGCGATCGGCCTGAAGACAGCGGTGCTGGCGAGCGGCGGCATGTCGCACTTTCCCGGCACCGAGCGCTATGCCCACCCGGACCTCGCCTGGGACCGAAGGGCGCTCGAAAAGCTCGCCGCCGGCAACCTCAAATCACTGATCGGCTACGACGCCGCCGAGCTCGACGCCGCCGGCAATGTCGAATTGCGCTGCTGGGCGTGCGCCGCGGGGGCGCTCGGCGAGCGCAAGCCCGACATCGTCGCGATGGAGCCCTCCTGGCACCACAATTACGCCTCGCTCGGCTGGTTCGGGGAGCTGCCGCGCGAGCCCGAGCCGCACTACAACTCGATCCAGCCCGAATTGGTCGAGCTGACCGTCGCCCTGCAAGGGCTCGCTCACGACGACGCCAGCCGAGCGGGCTTTCTTGCCGACCCAGCCGCTTACGCCGACCGTTTCCGACTGACATCGGAGCAGCGGGCGGCATTGATCGCGCTCGATCTCGCGGCACTGGTCGCGATCGGCGTCCACCCGCTGGTGCCGTTCCTCGGCCGAATGCAGGTCGAGCGCCAGCGCCGGGGCTGACCGCCGCGTCTTCCTGTGCCGCGCTGCGGGCCGCCGCGGAACAGGCCCCTCACCCCGACCCTCTGGACCGCTCGGAACAGCCTCGCCCCTCTCCCCGCATCGCGGGGTGAGGGGCCGAGGCGCGCGTGAGGGGCGAGACGAGCGCCGGCCATCCGCCGGCGCTCAGGGCGCGCTCCCGATGCGGGTGTCGTCGACGAATTGCTCGGTCGCGGCGTCGGTGGCGCGGCCCTTGCGCCCGCGCGGGGCGTGGATGTAGAGCGCGGCCGGAGCCGGCATCCGCGCGGGCGCGCGAGGCGGCGGCAGCGGAATTTCGTACGCCACCGGCGCCATATGGTCGGCGAGCAGCAGCTCCGGGCGATAGACCTGGTTCAGCTTGAACAGGCTCCTGACGAAATTGGTCTGGCCGCGCAGCAGCAGGCGGGCGACGATCCCGCCGGCGTCCCATAGCTGATGCCAATCGAGATGCTTGCGCAAAATCGCGCGTTGGGTCGTCACCAGCTCCTGGTAGAACTCGGCGAGCGGCAGCCTTGTCGGCAACACCGCGTGCTGGATGTCGAACAGGCGGTAGTCGCGGGTTTCGAGGCGGCGCCCGTCGGTGACCCAGCTCTCGGTTCCGGGATAGGGGGTGTTGACGCTGATGTTGATCACGTCCGGCATCTCCAGGCACCATTCGCGCACGATGCGAAAGCGCTCGTGGTCCCAATCGGGGTCGGCGATCAAATTGACCGCGACGTTGATGCCGAGCGAGCGGGCGAATTCGACCGCCTCGAAATTGCGGTCGAGCGCCACCCGCTTGCGGTATTTTTTGAGGCCCGCCTCGTCGATCGCCTCGAGCCCGAGGAACATGGTCCGCAACCCGAGCCGGCGCCACAGCCGGAACGCCTCCTTGTTGCGCAGCAGCACGTCGCCGCGGGTTTCGAGGTAATATGTTTTTCTGATGCCGGCGCGGGCGACGGCCTCGCCGATCTCGATGCCGTGGCGCTCGTGGATAAAGGCCACGTCGTCGACGATGAAGATGCCGGGCTCGCGGATCGAGCGCAGATCCTCGACGATGCGTTCGGTGCCGACCAGCCGATAGCTGCGGCCGTAAAAGGTCCACGCGCTGCAGAACGAGCAGTCCCACGGGCAACCGCGCGAGAACTCGATCGAGGCGCAGGGGTCCAAGGTGCCAATGAAATATCTGCGGCGATGGCGCAACAGGTCGCGGGCCGGGCTCAGCTCGTCGAGCGAATGGATAAAGCCGGGAGGCGGCCCTTCGCCGGCCGCGGTGACCGCACCCGGCACCGTCGTCGGGTCGCGTCCGCCCTCGACCGCGGCGAGCAGCAGCGGCATCGCCGCCTCGCCCTCGCCCTTGAGCACGCAGTCGATCGCCCCGCCGCCATGCGCGATCAGCGCGCCCGCGGTGAACGACGCGCTGTGGCCGCCGACACAGATAAAGACACCGGGAAAGCGCGCCTTGGTCGCCTTGGCGAGATCGACGATCTCGGGCACGTTCGCCAGGTAGTTGCAGGAGAAGGCGACGGCATCCGGCCGCCAGCGCTCGATCATGCGGAAATAGGCGCGGTGGTCCTCGACCTGCAGGTCGATCAGCCGGACCGCGTGACCGGCCCGCCGCGCCGCCTGGGCGACCAATTCGAGGCCCAAGGGCTCCAGTCGCAGGAACACCTTGGTGTAGAGCAGCGGGCCCGGATGGACAGCGAGAACGCGCACCGGATTATCCTTCTGTCGCCGTGGCGGCGCCGCATCTTAACCGGCCGCCCCGGGCCCGAGGCAAGCCAGCGCAAAGCACGCCAGGGCGCAAGGCAAGCCAGGGCGCAAGGCCAGCCGCCCAGCGGGTCAGGGCGCGGCGCCGACCCGGGTCTCGTCGACGAAACGCTCGGTCGCGGCGTCGATCGCCCGCCCTTTGCGGCCGCGCGGCGGGTGGATGTAGAGCGCGGCAGCGGCCGGCGCGACGGCGGCGCCGCCCCGTGCCGGCAGGGGGATTTCGTAGGCGACCGCAGCGGCGTGATCGGCGAGCAGCGCTTCCGGCCGGTAGACCTTGTCCAGCAGATACAAGCTCTTGAGGAAATTGGGGTGCCCGCGCAGCAACTGCCGGGCGACGATCCCGGCCGCGGCATAGGCCTGCCGCCAGCCGGCGAACTTGCGGTAGAACGCCCGCTGCGTCGTCACCAGCTCCTCATAGAACTCGGCGAGCGGCAGCCGGGTCGGCATGACCGCGTGCGCGATGTCGTAGAGCCGGTAGTCGCGGGTGGTCAGCGCGCGTTCTTCGGTCAGCCAGCTCTCGGTTCCCGGATAGGGGGTGTTGACGCTGATGTTGACGACTTCAGGGACTTCGAGACCCCATTCGCGCACGGTGCGGAAGCGCTCGTGGTCCCAGTCGGGATCGGCGATCAGGTTGATCGCCACGATCAGCCCGAGCGAGCGGGCGAATTCGAGCGCCTCGAAATTGCGGCCGAGCGACATGCGCTTGCGATATTTTTTCAGGCCCTCGTCGTCGATCGCCTCGAGGCCGATGAAGATGTATTGGAGGCCCAAGGTTTTCCAGAAGCGGAACGCCTCCTTGTTGCGCAGCAGCACGTCGCCGCGGGTTTCGAGATAATAGCGCTTTTTGATGCCGGCCTGGGCGACCGCCTCGCCGAGCGCCATCGCGTGGCGCTCGTGGACAAAGGCCACGTCGTCGACGACGAAGACGCCGGGCTCGCGGATGCGGCGCAAATCCTCGACGACCCGTTCTGGGCTGACCAGCCGGTAGCTGCGGCCGTAAAAGGTCCAGGCGCTGCAGAACGAGCAATCCCACGGGCAGCCGCGCGAGAACTCGATCGAGGCGCAAGGATCGAGGATGCCGACGAAATATTTGCGGCGATGGCGCAACAGGTCGCGGGCCGGCATGACCTCGTCGAGCGAATGGACAAAGCTCGGCGGCGGCCCCTCGCCCGACGCGGTGACCGCACCCGGCACCGTGACCGGGCTACTGCCGGCCTCGATCGCGGCCAGCAGCAGCGGGATCGACGCCTCGCCCTCGCCCTTGAGCACGCAATCGATGGCGCCCGCGGCGTGGGCGATCATGGCGTCCGCGGTGAACGACGCGCTGTGGCCGCCGACGCAGACGAAGATGCCGGGAAACCGCGCTTTGGTCGCCTTGGCGAGATCGACGATCTCGGGCACGTTCGCGAGGTAATTGCAGCCGAAAGCGACGACATCGGGCCGCCAGCGCTCGATCGTGCGGAAATAGGCGCGCTGGTCCTCGACCTGGAGGTCGAGCAGCCGAACCGCATGGCCGGCCTGCCGCGCCGCCGCGGCGACGAGCTCGAGGCCGATCGGCTCGAGCCGCAGAAAAATCTGCGAATAGGTCAATGGGCCGGGATGGACGCAGAACACCCGCATCGGAATTCCCTCCTCTCGCCGGCCCCGCGACGGCGCCAACTCTCAGGCCGAACCCTACGGCCTCCTATGGGTTCCATCAAACGCGGTAAAACCGCGCGCAGGCGCCGAGCGCAGCATTTCAGCTTGGGCTGCATCAACCGGATGCGTGCTCCGCGGCTGTCTCGAAGGACGCACGGCGCTGATCCAGCGCTCAAATCGAGACGCCGATGTGCCCGAGACGCCGCGCGCAATCGCAACTAAATTATCGGCCGCACCGCCGTTGAAGGATCGCCAGATGACAATCGACTGGTCCAAGCTCGTCGCCGATCTCGAGCGCCTCCTGAAGCTGCGCTCGATCCCATTCGGCATGAAGCTCTACGAGCGCCGGGAGGAGATGGAGGCGATCCCCCGGATCCGCCGGCCCAAGGCGGTGCACACGCTCGACCAGATCGTGGCGCAAGCGGCGCGGCTCGGCTGGACCGTCGGCCTGACCGGCGAGGACCTCGTCGGCGCGCAGTGCCGCGCGGTGGTCGGGCTCGGCCACGCCAAGGACGACGCCTGGCGATCGGGGCAGCACATGGCCGGGGTGTGGTACAGCACCCCCGACGACGCGCGCGGCCATCAGGCGGCGATGGAGTGCGTGCCCGACGGCCATTTCGCGGCGCTGGCGGTGGCGCCGCTCGCTGCCGGCCGGCTCGACCCGCCCGACATCGCCCTCTTCTATGCGACGCCGGGGGCGATGATCTATTTCATCAACGGGCTGCAGTGGTCGGGCTACAAGCGCTTCGACTGGAGCGTCGTCGGCGAATCGGCCTGCGCGGATTCGTGGGGCCGGGCACTCAAAACCCGCGAGCCGAGCCTGTCGATCCCGTGCTTTGCCGAGCGCCGCTACGGCGGCGTGCTCGACGACGAGATGCTGATGGCCTTGCCGCCCGACCATCTCGGCAAGGCGATCGCCGGCATGGAGGCGCTCGCTAAAAACGGCCTGCGCTACCCCTTCCCGCAATACGGCATCCAGCAAGACGCCCGCGCCGGCCTCGCGGTCAGCTACCCCGGCCGATAGGCTCCCACGGGCTCGCGATTTCAACGCCGCAATCCTGGAAATCCGCCACATTGCGGGTCACGACGATCGCGCCGTGAGCGCGGGCGGTGGCCGCGATCATGCCGTCCTCGACGGCGATCGGCTTGCCCGCCGTTTCTCGGTCAGAGCGGATTTTTCCGTAAAGCGCGGCGCAGGCGCTGTCGAAAGGGAGGATCCGGGCCTGAAAGCCGGTCGCGAGAAAGGTCCTGATCCGCGTCGTCAGATCGTCGCGCCTGCGGCCCGGCGGCAAACGGGCGAGGCCGTAATGCATCTCGGCCTCGCAGATCGCTGCGGTAAACATGGCGTCCGCGGGCTGGCGGCCGAGGAAAGTCACGACGGCGGGGTTCGGAGATGGGCGGACCAGCTCGGAAATCACATTGGTGTCGAGCAGCATCATCGGCCGGAATCAGCCTCGGAAAAATCCGGCGGCGGGCTTCCGGGCGCCGCGCCGCGAGGCGGGATATCGAGATTGACGCCGTGCTCCGGGCCAAACAGCCGTCGCGCCAGCTCGATCAGGGTTTCGCCTGATTCCGGCTCCGGTCGCGCCACACCCGCGCGCAGCAGCTCGCGGGCCTCTTCCTCGAGCGAACGCCGATGTTCGGCGGCACGCTCTTTCAGGCGGGCGTGCAGAGCCGGATCGACATTGCGGATCAGCAGACTGGTCATGCCCGATCTTGCCTCAGCGAGAGACGCCTGTTATCGCCGCGACTGCCGAACCTGAGGCGCCCCGTTGCTTGCTAGCGGATGCTAGCGGGGCAGCGGTGGCGGGTCAACTCGCGAGCCGCCCTCACCGCGGCGCGGCGGCGATGTTTCCGCCATCGACGGCAACGAACGACCCGGTGGTGCTGCGCGCCAGCGCCAGCGAAACGAAGGCCTCGGCGACATCCTCGGCGGTAACTTCGCGACCGAGCAGGTTGCGCCCCATATATTGCGCCTCGCTGAGGCCGTAGGCGGCGGCGCGCGACTTGATGTATTCGGGCGTCATGATCCCGCTGCGGATGCCGTCGGCGTTGACGGCGTTGGCGCGGATGCCGGCGCCGCCGTATTCGAGCGCGTATTGCTTCATCAGGAACAATGTCGCCGCCTTGGGTAGGCCATAAGGCCCGGCATTCGGCCCTTGGCTCACCGCCTGCCGCGACACGTTGAACAACAAGCAGCCGCCCGTTCCCTGCGCCAGCATGATGCGCACGGCGTTCTGCGCGACATGCTGATGGGCGAAGAAATTCAGCTCGAAGCTCTGGCGCAACAAGCTGTCGTCGACCTCGCCGATGCGGCCCTGCCAGGCCGCGCCGGCGTTGGAAACGACGATGTCGACGCCGCCGAACTCGGTGGCGACGCGATCGAAGGCGGCGCGCACCGAGGCCGGATCGGTTACGTCGCAGGCCAGGCCCAGCGCCGCGCCGCCGAGCTTCTTGGCCGCCGCCTCTGCCGCCCCGCCGTCGATGTCGAGCAACACCGTTTCGGCTCCGGCGCGGCTCATCGCGCGGGCGGTCGCGACGCCGATCGTGCCCGCCCCGCCGGTTACGACCGCGATCTGGCCGGCCAGCGCCTTGTCGACGGCCTGGCCGAGCTTGGCCTGCTCGAGCGACCAGTATTCGATGTCGAACAGATCGGCCTCGCCGACCGATTCGAATCGGCCGACCGCTTCGGCGTCGGTCACGGTCTCGATCGTCGACAGCGCGAGATCGGCGGCGACCCCGGCGTCCCTGGCATTGCCCCCGAGCCCGAACAGCCCGAGCCCCGGCACCAGGATGACCCGCGGCATCGGGTCGAGCTCGCGCTTCGGCACCGCCTGGCGGGCGTTGTGGCGGGCGAAATAGGCATGGTAGTCGGCGGCGAAGCGATCGACCGCCGCGCGCGCCGCGCCCTTGAACAGATCGAGTCGGCCCGCCTCGGGCGGGGGCACGATCAGCGGATGGTTCTTGGTGCGGATCGTGTGATCGGGAGTGGCGACCCCGGCCTGGCTGTAGCGGCCGAGCTCGGCGCCGTTGACGTAGTCGAGCACCGCCGGGCCGGTGCGGAAGTCGAGCACGAAACGCTTATAGGCGCCGGCCTCGGTCGGCGAGGGGATGGCGCAGGCCCCGCGCAGGATCGGTGCCGCCTCGGCCGCGCCGGCGATCGCAGCGGGCAGACGGGCGGCGGCGAACACCGCCCGTGGGCGGCGCGCCAGCCGCTCCTCGGCGAGCGCGACCGCCGTGATCATGCGCTCGTAAGCCTCCCGCGCGGTATCGCCGAAGGTGAAGATGCCGTGCTTCAGCAATACCAGCCCTTCGACCGCGGGATCGGTCTCGAAAATCTCGGCCGCCGCCTTCGCCAGCAGGAAGCCCGGCATGATGTAGGGCACCAGCCCCATCCGGCTCCCATAGAGATCGGCGCAGCGCTCGGCGGCGTCGGGCTGGTCGGCGAGGCTCAGGACCGCGGTCGAATGGGTGTGGTCGACGTATTTATGCGGCAGAAAGGCGTGCAGCAGGGTTTCGACCGACGGGTTCGGCGCACCGGGATCGATCAGGCTGGCGCGCTGCACCCGCACCATCTCCTCGTCCGGCAAGCTCTCGCGCGCCCGCAGTTTGCGCAGCGGCGCGAGGCGCACCGCCGGAAGCCCGGCGGGCTCGATCGCCGCCATGTCCCAGCCGCTGCCCTTGACGCACAGCACCTCGGCCTCCTCGGCGAGGAGATCCTTGACGACGGTCTTGACCGAGGTATTGCCGCCGCCGTGCAGCACCAGCCTCGGGTCCCGGCCCAGCAGGCGCGAGGTATAGACGCGCAAGGCGAGATCGCAGCCGACCCCCTCGCCGGCACAGCGCTCGACCAGCCGCTCGGCCTCCGCATCCGACCATTGGCTCTGCATCGTTCCCACCTCACGCACCAGGGAGCGAAAGCGGATCAATGCAATGCCCGGGCCGCGGATACAAGGTCCAAAGGAGTGGGGGATCGCTCGACAAACGCGTGCTGGCCGGCCCGAACGGACGGCCGACGAAGCGCCATGTTAGTATCTGGCGGGGCCGAGCTCGTCGCGTCGCGGGGGTTGTCGCCGAACACCTGCCGGCGCAGCGCGGTCGGCCGATGCGGCCGGGCACCGGCGATCCTGCCTTGACGGTGTCGCCGCGGGCCTCTACTCGGCCATTGCAACGGCGTTCAGCTTGCGGTCAGAAAACAGGGAGGACGCGCCATGGATCGCGATGCCGGTCCTCCACCGGGGCCCCAGAACCTCGGACCCCAGAACATCGGACCGCGGGACATCGGACCGCAGGACATCGAGTCGGCGCCCACGGCATCCGCGCAGCGGATCGCCCGCATCGTGCTGGCCGCCGCCCTGGTGCTGCTCGGCCTGTGGATCCTGCGCCGGGTGCTGCCCGCGCTCGCTTGGGCCACGATCCTGGCGATCGCGCTGTGGCCGCTCTATTGGCGCCTGCTGCGGGCGGTTCCGGAGCGCCGGCAGCGGGTTCTGGCGCCGCTGGCGATCACCTCGCTGGTCGGTCTCGTCCTGATCGTCCCGCTGGTTTATGCCGCGATCGAAGTGGCGCGCGAGAGCGGCTCTCTGGTCCAATACCTCGGCGAGTTGCGGCACAGCGGGGTGCCGATGCCCGCCTGGCTGCCGCGGCTGCCGGGCCTCGGGCATCAGGCCGCGGATTGGTGGCAGGCCAATTTGAGCGACCCGCAGACGATGAAGGAGCTGCTCGGCCGCATCTACACGAATATCCCGGCCAAATCGGCGAGCGCGCTCGGCGGCGAAATCGTCCACCGGCTGATCATTTTCGGCTTCACCCTCTTGACCCTGTTTTTCCTGTTTCGCGAGGGCGCCGCGCTCAGCCTCCAGCTCCTGGCTCTCAGCCACCGCGTGCTTGGCCCGAGCGGGGAGCGGGTCGCCCGCCACATGATCGCGGCGGTGCACGGAACGGTGACCGGCCTGGTCCTCGTCGGCCTGGCCGAGGGGGTGCTGCTCGGCGTCGCCTATGCCTTTGCCGGCCTGCCGCATGCGGTCTTGATCGCGGCGCTGACCGGGGTCCTGGCGGTGATCCCGTTCGGCGCGCCGGTCGCGTTCTGCGCCGCGGGCTTGTATCTGTTCGCCCGGGGCAGCACCGCCGCCGCCGCCGCGGTGGTCGGGTTCGGCTTTCTCGTCGTGTTTGTGGCCGATCACTTCGTGCGCCCGTTTTTGATCGGGGGGGCGGCGCGGCTGCCGTTTCTATGGGTGCTGCTCGGGATCTTGGGAGGCCTGGAAACGTTCGGGCTGCTCGGGCTGTTTCTCGGCCCGGTGGTGATGGCCGCGCTGATTTCGCTGTGGCGCGAGTGGACGCAGGCGCCGCAGACCTCCGACCAGCCCGCGGCGGCCGCGGCACCGCGGCATCGGCGCCGGCTGTGACCACGCGCCGCGACATCGGCCGCGCCGAGGCTCGACAGGCGGGCAATGCACGCGCAAAATGCTGCTATGGTAATCGCCGGCTGTCGCCGGGCTCGGCCCTGCGGGGCTTCCGGCTCCGGCAGCAGCGAGGCACTTGTCGCGACCGCGCGTTTCCGGCCTGTCGTGTGAACCATCGGAGGATGCATGAAATACGTTTGCGATGCTCCAGGCGGGAAAACCTGGTTTCGGATCGAGACCGAGGCCGAGGCGTCCGGTGAATCCGACACGATGCGCCACGCCGTCGAAAAGTTCTTTCGCAAGGAACAGGAAAAGGCGACGCAGAGCTTCCAGCCCCCGTCCAAGGTGTCTTTCGAGCAGGAGATCGGGCTGAAGGCGCATATTCAGCGCGAGATGCCGCTGTTTCTGACGTTGCGCGACGATGACGGCGCTCCGCTCGCCACCGCCATGCTGCCGCCCGGAGGCCGCGACGACCGGACCTTCCGGCCGATCATCGTCGGCATGGCGAACGCCGACCCCTATATCGACCACGCCGACGCGATCCGCGCCCTCGGCCAGCAGTTCGGGCTGACCTTGGAGCGGGCGCGCTGCTACCCCTATCGCCGCGATTGACGCGGAGCAGCCGGGCCGAGCGCGCGAGCCGGGCCGGTTCGCGCACCCCCTACGGCCCGGATCCCGCCACCCCCGGCGCTGCGGGCGGGCCGTCGAGATCAATGCGGTAAGTCCGCGGGTTCGCTGTCCGGGCGAGATCTCTGTCGCGTCGATAGTCTGAGCGCCTCACCCAAATAATTCCATTAAAACAATTGCTCATCGTCATTCCCGCGAAAGCGGGAACCCAGAGCCTGCGCCCCGGTTCCACGGGGGCGACCACAACCTATTCACATCGCTTGCTTCATTTCGGGTCGGCGACTGAGCCGATTATCTAAGGTTAACCGGAACTGGACCGACCCGGTTTGCCGTTATTGCCCCTGGAACCAAACTTCGGAGGGTATAGCGGTGAGAAAAACGATCCTCGCGGCGCTCGCGGCCTTTGTGCTCGGCAGCGCCGCCTTGGCATCGCCGGCCGAAGCCCGGTGCTGGTGGAACGGCTACGCTTGGCATTGCTGGCATCCGCACGGCTGGTGGGGATACGGATACCGTCACCATTATTGGCACCGCTACGCGTGGGGCTGGCATCCCTACGGCTGGCACCATCACCCGTATGCCTGGCGTTGAGGACCGTCTGGTCTGACCCCCGGCCGGTCTTCCCGACCGCCGGCCGGCGGGCTCAGGCCTGCTGCACCCGCCTGCCGGCGCTGGTCCCGGCGATCTTGCCGAACACCGAGCCCGAAACGAGGCCGGTGCCGCCTGGATAGTTGAAATAGAACAGGCCGCCGACCAGCTCGCCGGCGGCGTAGAGGCCGGGGATCGGCCGTTGTGCGGTGTCGAGCACCCGGCCGTCATTGTCGATGCGCACCCCGCCAAAGGTAAAGGTCACGCCGCAGGTCGTGCAGTAGGCCTCGTAGGGCGGCTTTTCCAGAGCCGTCGCCCAGTTCGACTTGGGCGGCTCGATCCCGGTGGTGCCGCGCCCGTCCTTGACCGTCGGATTGTACGGCACGTCCTTCTGCACCGCGGCGTTGAACCCGCGCACGGTTTCGACAAAGCGCGGCTTGTCGACCGGGGCGTATTCGGCCATCTTGTCGGCCAGCGCCTCGATCGTGTCGGCGGTGACCTTGGTCACCTGGCGGATGCGGTATTCGTCGCGCTGCAGGTGCACGGTCTGCTGGTCGAAGATCTGCCAGGCGAACTGGTGCGGCTGCTCGAGGATCAGGCGGCCGTATTTGGCGTAAGTGTAGTTGCGGAAATCCGCACCCTCGTCGCAGAACCTGATGCCGTCGGCGTTGACCATGATCGCGAACGGATAGCTGTGCTTCTGGAAATTGTCGCCGACCGCGAGGTCGCCGAATTCGGGCGCGTTGTAGTCCCAGCCGACCGCATGGCAGCCCGACCAGTTGCCGTAAGGCATCGCCCCGATGTCGAGCGCCATCCTGATGCCGGCGCCGGTGTTGAAACGGGTGCCGCGCACCTTGGCGAGGTCCCAGCCCGGGCCGAGATAGCGGGTGCGCATCTCGGCGTTGGCCTCGAACCCGCCGCAGGCGAGGATCACCGTCTTGGCCGGGATCTGGGTGGTCTTGCCCTCGACATTGGCGACGACGCCGTGGACCCCGTCATCGTCGGCGATCAGCCTTTCGCCGCGGGCCTCGTAGGCGACCTGGATCTGGCGCTGCTCGGCGGCCTTGAACAAGCCCTCGACCAGCCCCGGCCCGCCGCCCCAGGCCTCGAGCGCCAAACCGCCCCAGAACACGAACTTGCCGTCGTGCTTGAAGGCCTGGCGCGAATACATCGGCGCAAAGCGGATGCCCTGGCCGCGCATCCATAGGAGGGTTTCCTGGCTCTTGGTGATCAGCAATTCGGCCATGTCGGGGTTGCTGCGATAGTCGGTCAGCCGGCCGAGATCATCGTAATACTTGTCGCTGGTGTAGGTGCCGAAATCGCTGGTCGCGATCTCGGTCTCGGACAGATCGCAGAGCTTGAGCAGGTCGTCGACGCCGTTATAGACAAACCGCAAGGCGCCCGCCGTGTAGCGGCTGTTCCCGCCGCGCTCGTCGAAGGGCGCCGCCTCGAGCACCAGCACCCGCGCTCCCTCGCCCCGCGCCGCCAAGGCCGCGCACATGCCGGCATTGCCGGCCCCGACCACGACGACATCGAACTCGCCCGCGATCATCTCGTTCCCTCCGCCCCGATTCGCTGCCGAGGGAGTAGCGCGAGGTAGAGCGCGGGGCAAGGGCGCGCGCGGTGCTGTTTACCCGTGGACATCGAGAAAAGGAGATTTGCGACCTCTTGCGTACGCATTTCAGCGTATAAGAGGTCTGAATCAAGTTGACTGTTCGTGATATATTCACCCCTATGAGCCGCACGAAAGCGTAATCGAGTTGGTTCTCGACGCGATCTCTCCAACACCGGAATTTCAAGCAGCTATGAATTTTAGCGCTAAATTGTTCATCGCTAGTGTCTCGTCCAGTTCCTCCGCTTGCCGGTACGCGCTAACAGACTTCGCAGCCAACGAGAAATGGTCGAACGCCACACCGAGATTATTCCAGGTCATCGAGTTGCGTTCTTGCCAAGGAATTCGGAGGTAATGAAGCAATGTGAGGTCGTCATTTCCGTATTCTGAATGCTTGTAGGCTAACGAGAATTTCAGGTTAATATCGCTTGGGTCGACCTCGACGATTCGCTCCATGGTCGCGAGAGCCACCTCGTCGTTCTTTGTGATTTCCGCGAGCTCCCGTAGTACTTTTAGAAGTTGTAATTCTCCATTTAGACTGGATTCGACCCTCTCTTTCATTCTCTGCACAACTCCCGAAGCGGTCACTTCTACCCCGGCGTGTGCGTAAGCCATGGCAGCGAGCCTCATCAGATCTAACGCCCTGGAGTTATCGGTGACCCGGTTCGCGGCAGCCTCATAGGTGCTCGCAGCGGTTGAGTAATCCCCATATCGCTCGAACGCTCCGGCCAAATATCTGAGCGTTGCGGTACTATTAGGATGCGCATCAGCCAATTCCCTTAGCTTTGAGAGGCTCCCGCC
The DNA here is from genome assembly GCA_963703855.1 of uncultured Alphaproteobacteria bacterium. Taxonomy (GTDB): domain Bacteria; phylum Pseudomonadota; class Alphaproteobacteria; order ATCC43930; family CGMCC-115725; genus AP-15. The sequence goes on along the minus strand of CAVPFW010000007.1, from coordinate 10,777 downwards.
TTTTCCATAGTTGAGGCGGAAGAATTCGGAAAAAGCATCCCAAGTGACCTTATTTTCGCCCTCGGTGGCCTCATCAGTTGTCAGGTACGCGGCGGAGATGGCGTTCGCGGCGGCCGTTTCCCCGTTTGCAATCATGCTGATCAACGCAATCTCATAGCGAGCACGGCTCCAGTCAGGCTGCGGCGTCCATAAGCTATCGTCCGTCGGTGATTTAGCCTCGCTCTTTACTTCCGCTTGCAATGGACTTGGATCGGAAGTCGCGGTTTGAAAGCCCAATGGCTTAGGCGAAAGGGCGGTTACCATCTCAAGGAGTTTCCCGAAGGATTTTTCGGGCGAGGCGCGATCGAAGGGTATGTACTCTATGTCACCCTGAAGCCCACCCGGCTTCCTAACGTCGCGCTCTACCAGCAGAACAAGGTCAAAATTCTTTCCCCTCGCGAGCCCAATCTCCTGAATAATCCAATCTGAGGTTTTCCAAGCGAACTGCCCTTCTTCCCCCCTAAGAAAACCAGGGCGCAAGCGCGCCTTCGTAAGCGAGCGGTCTAGAATCACGCGTTCCTTTTTGGTACAAATTCCTATAAAGACATTACTATCAGAAAGGAGCGCCATTACCTTCTCCGCCAGCATCTTTGGTTCTGCCGGTTCAGCGTGTTTCCATGAAAAAGTTGGGTCTAGATTTGATATCTGATCAAAGTATTTCAGAAATTTCCCTACGACTTCCGCATCGTCATCAGTAAAGCTATGGCCGACAAAAGCGCGAATCTCGCTCATTTACCGTTCTCCCGCTTGGCGGGAATATGGGTAGGAGGGGCTCAGTTTTCCCGAGTGGGCGCGGATCTGCAAGCGTGGGTTCAACTGCCTCATTCAGGGCACTTTTCAACTACTCACTTTACAGGCATCACGGCTGCTCGTCGGACCGCAGCTCGACTAGCGCTGCTTCAACCGCTTGCCTCAGGCTGGAGAGGTCATCCCTCTCGATCCGCCAGATCACATCGGGGTCGATGCGATACGGGCTATATTCTCCAGGATGTCTTGAAACCGGCGGGTCTGTTTCTCAGAAGGCAAGCACGGCCCCTTTCTCGAGGCTGGACTGCAATCGCTTTTTGCGAACCGGCTCGGCTACGATGTCGACGGGGCAGCCGAGGATATCCTGAAGCCGCTGGGTGAGCGCGTCCAGCCGACCGATATAGGCAAAGCCGCCGCGCGCGGCTTCCGGGCTCAGGCGGATGACCACATCCACGTCCGAGGCGTCGGTCGCGTCACCGCGGGCCACCGACCCGAACACGGATAGCAGCTGGACACCGGCGCTTCTAAGTTCGGCCTCATGCGCGCGCAGGGTCGCGATGACATCGGCTTTGCGCATAGCTGCCATTTTTACCGCCGTAGCAAATCCATCGCCAGCGTGGCCTATCGATCCGGCGGCGACGCAATCGAAGGCAATGGGTCGCGGCACCCCTGTGCTACTCCCTATATTGCGATGCTCGGTATAGTTATATTGACAATTAAGTCGCATCGTGATATGACATTCCGTCGTCAAAAATAGGCTCCAGCCCTCCCCGGATGATGGCTATTATGGCAATTATGCGGTATTTGGTTGTCAGCAACACCGTTGCGAATCGTCCGGGCGCGAGAGCCCTCGGGATTGCTGCGGACGGGAGGGGGCCGGCACCTGATCTCGACCTGATAAAACAGGTGGAACAGGAGCCTCGCGGATGCCCGTTCTCGAAGCGCGGATACACCGATTTCGGACGCACCGTGCTCCCGGGCGCGGTCCCGACCGATGGCCTTGCACGGGTGCGACCGCGGGCTCAGCTACAGGGGCATGGAGTTGTCCTCGGCGGATCGTGACGCGCTGGCCGATGCGGTGCAGCGGCTGGAGCAGCATGGGCTGGCCGGGCGAGTGACGGCGCTCGCCGGGAAGCCGGCGGGCTTGGTGGCATGGGCGTTGCCGGGGCCGGCGGCGGCGATGGTCGCCAAGGCGGCGGAGCGGGCTCTGGCGCGGGCGCTCGAGGTGGCGCTGTTCAGCCTGCGCGGCGGATGGTTCGCCCGTGGGTGGTTTGCCGGCGGGCGGTTTGCCGGCGGCCGGGTGGCGCATTCGGCCTTGGCTTCGGCCTCGGGAGCGGTCGGCGGCGCCTTTGGCCTCGCGGCGTTGGCGATCGAATTACCGATATCGACGACGATCATGCTGCGGGCGATCGCGGCGATCGCCCGCGAGGAGGGCGAAGACCTCGCCGACCCGCGCACCGGGCTCGCCTGTCTCGAAGTGTTCGCGCTGGGCGGCCCGGCGGCGATCGATGCCGAGGCGGCCGAGGGCGGCTATTTCGCGGTGCGCGCACTGCTCGCCCGCGGCCTCGCCGAGGCGGCCGACATCGTCGTCGACAAGGGGGCGCTGCGCGGCGGTTCGGCGCTGGCGCTGCGGTTCCTCGCGCCGATCGTCGCGCGGTTCGGCGCCGTCGTCTCCGAGAAGCTCGCGGCGCAGGCGGTGGCGGTGGTCGGGGCGCTCGGCGGCGCCGCGGTCAACCTCGCCTTCATCGAGCATTTCCAGGGCCTGGCGCGCGGTCATTTCACGGTGCGCCGGCTCGAGCGCGCCTATGGCGCCGATGTCGTGCGTGCCGAATACGACCGGCTCAAATCGGCGATGCCGGCCGCCGCGTGACAGCGCCTGCCGAAATTGCAGGCAGCGACTGCCGCGCGCTGCGCTCGCATCAGGGATGCGCCGAAATTTCAGGCAGCGATTGCCGCCCATGCCTCCCCCGCTTATGCTTGCGCAACCACAAAACCGATCAAGGTTGAACGAATGGTGAGCGAGGCGATCGCCGCCCCCAGGATCGCGAGAAGCGGCGAAGCGCAGGCGGTAGGCCTGGTTTCGGCGGCGCATTTCGTCGGCCATTTTCACATGCTGGTGGTGCCCCCGCTGTTTCCGCTGCTGAAGGCGCGCTGGGGCGTGGGCTTTGTCGAGCTGGGCCTGGTGCTGACCGTCTACGCGATCGTCTCGGTCGCGGCGCAATTGCCGATGGGCTATCTCGCCGACCGCTTCGGCTCGCGCAGGCTGCTGATCGGCGCGCTGTGCCTCGGCGGTTTCGCCCTCGCCTCGGTCGGCATCGTCGACCGCTACGCCTGGCTCCTGGTTGCGGCGGGGCTGCTGGGCGTCGCCAACGCGGTCTATCACCCCGCCGATTATGCGATCCTGTCGGCGCGGGTGACGCCATCGCGCATCGGCCGGGCCTTTTCCGTCCACACCTTTGCCGGCATGCTCGGCAACGCCGCAGCCCCGGTGTCGATGCTGCTTCTTGCCCCCACCCTGGGATTGAGCGCGGCACTGATCATCGCCGGCGTGGTCGGGCCGCTGGTCGCGATCCCATTGATCTGCGCCCCCGGGGTCGAGGGCGACGCGCTGCCAAAGCGGGCGGCGGCGCGCCGGGACGAACCCCAGCCCGGCCGCGCCGGCACGGTCTTCACTCCGGCGATCCTCGGCCTGATGGTCTTCTTCGTCCTGCTCAGCCTGTCGACCAGCGGCATCACCAATTTCTCGGTCCCGGCGCTGATGGGCGCCTATCGCCTGCAATTCGCCGCGGCCAACCTGGCGCTGACCGCCTATCTGACGGCGAGCGCGTTCGGCGTGCTCGGCGGCGGGTTTGTCGCCGACATGACGCGCCGCCACGGCGAGGTCGCCGCGATCGGCTTTGGGGTGAACGCGGTTTTGGTGCTGCTGATCGGCACGATCGGCCTCGGCGCGGCCCTGCTGGTGGCGACGATGGGTCTGGCCGGGTTCCTCTCGGGCATGATCATGCCGTCGCGGGACATGCTGGTGCGCGCCGCCGCCCCCGCCGGCGCCATCGGGCGGGCCTTCGGCATCGTCACGATCGGCTTCAGCATCGGCGGCACGATCGGCCCGATGCTGTTCGGCTGGATCATGGACCGCGGCATGCCGCGGTGGATCTTCGGCGCCAGCGCCCTGTTCATGCTGCTGACCGTCGCCGCGGCGCTGATCGGCGAGCGGCGATCGGCCGGCCGCCGCGCCGCGATGGTCCGATCCGCCGGCTCGGCGTGAGCGCGATGCCGCGCCGCTGCGGCCGCTGATGCGCGGCAAGATCCCGCTCCCGCAGCGCTTTACCCAAATTCCGGGCGCGCCGCGGGCGCGCCGGGCGAGCGAGCCGGCGGCACGGCTGCCGCCCGCCCCGGAAGGCCAGCGCGATCTCGTCCGCACGATCCTTGCGGTTCTGTTCGTCGCCGGGCTGCTCGCCACCTCGTTCTGGATCCTGTGGCCGTTTCTGCCGGCGACGATCTGGGCAACGACTTTGGTGGTGGCGACCTGGCCGTTGATGCTGCGCGTGCAGCGCCGGCTCGGGCACCGGCGCTGGCTCGCGGTCGCGGTCATGACCCTGGCCCTGCTGCTGGTGTTTATCGGTCCGTTCTGGCTCGCGATCGCGACCATCGCGCAGAATTTCGACCGGATCGTCGGCTGGGCCAACGCCGTGGCGTCGTTCAAGCTGCCGCCGCCGCCATTGTGGCTGGACGACATCCCGCTGTTCGGCGGCCAGATCATCCTGCTGTGGCAGCGGATCGAGGCGAGCGGCATCGACGAATTGGCCGCCAAGGCCGCACCCTATGCCGGTAGCGCCGCCGGCTGGTTCGTCGGCGTCCTGGGCGGGTTCGGCATCGTCGTCGTGCAGTTTCTGCTGACCCTGATCATCGCCGCGGTCATGTATGCCGGGGGCGAGCGCGCCGCTGCGCTGGCGGAGCGCTTTGGGCACCGCCTCGCCGGCGAGCGCGGCCGGCAATCGGTGCGGCTGGCGGGTCAGGCGATCCGCGGCGTGGCGCTCGGCGTGGTCGTCACCGCCCTCCTGCAATCGGTGCTGGGCGGGATCGGCCTGGCGCTTGCCGGGGCGCCGTTCGCGGCGGTGCTGACCGCGGTCATGTTCATGCTGTGCATCGCCCAGCTCGGGCCCGGCCTGGTGCTGATCCCCGCGGTCGTCTGGTTCTATTGGAGCGGCCACCCCGGGTGGGGGACTTTTCTCGTGGTGTGGAGCATCATCGTCATCAGCCTCGACAACATCGTGCGCCCGCTGCTGATCAGAAAAGGCGCGCATCTGCCGCTGGTGCTGCTGCTGGCCGGGGTTATCGGCGGACTGATCGCGTTTGGTCTCGTCGGGATCTTTCTCGGCCCGGTCGTGCTCGCGGTGGCCTACACCCTGCTCCAGGCCTGGCTGGAGGAGGACCCGATCCCGGACGAGGAGAGCTGAACGGAAAACTCGGAGGGTCGCATGGTCACCAAAATATCCGTTGCCGTCGCAGCTCTGCTGTTGGCGATGATCGCTTTTGCCGGCGGCGGGCCGACCGCGGGCGGCCTGCTGGATCCGTTCGGCATCTTGTTCCTGCTGGTGGCAATTCTGATTTGGTTCGGGTGGGCGGCCATTGAGGAAGGCTTCTCTCAGCTTCGAGACAACGGCGGGCGAGACGGCGGCGGGCGAGATGGCGGCGGGTCGGGCGGCGACCGCCGCTCGAACCTGCCGGTGATCCGGCTGGGAGCGACGATCATCAAGGGGATGGTCAATAAAACCGCCGCGCCGAAAAAAACCGAGTCGAGAAACCCGCCGTAACATCTTTAAAACCGCAGCGGCGCACTGGCCTGCGGCTATTGCGGCACGGTCGATCGGGAGCGTCGCGGACGACGCGTGGTAAAGTGGGGTGGGTGCGGCGATCGCGAGGCTGACGATGAACTCGCCGGAAACTCCGGCAGAGCGCGACCGGCGCGGGGCGACCGGAACCGCGGTCTCGGAAGCGCCGGCCGCGAGCGAGATCGTGGCGGTGCGCGCGCTGCTGCTGGGCGAGCGGCTGGATACCCGGGCGCTCGAGCGCGGTGCCCCGCGCGGCACCGCACCGCTCGCCGTCGACGTCCCCGGCGGCGGCGTGGCCGTGCTGTTTCGCTATGGCGCCGTCGTGACCTTCGGCCCGCCGACCGCGGCGATCGCCGATTTCATCGCCGCGCTGATGCCCTCGGTCGCCGGCGCGTTCCCGTCCCCGGAACGGGAGGAGGCGCGGCTGCTGGTGCGGCCCGATACCGACCAGCATGTCGACCCGGCCGGCAACATCATGCTGCGGGACAAATCGACCGAGCGGCTGCAGCTGGTCGCCGACATCCTCGCCAAAAGCCTGGTGCTGTCGCACTACGAGACGCGGATCGCCGACCTGTTCGACCGGATCGAGCCGCTCGCGGCGACCCTGTGCGAGAAGGGCCGCGCCGGGGCGAGCGGCAGGGTGCTGCTGCGCCATATCGGCGACGTGCTGCTGATGCAGCAGAAGATGGTCGGCCGCGTCGGCACCTCCGAGACGCCCGAGCTGTTGTGGGAGCACCCCGAGCTCGAGCGCTTCTACATGCGCCTGGCCGACGAATACGAGCTGCGCGACCGCGACCGCGCGCTCGACCGCAAGCTCGACATCGTCTCCAACACCGTCGAAACCCTGCTCAGCCTGGTGCAGACCCGCAGCAGCATGCGGGTCGAATGGTACATCGTGCTGCTGATCGTCGCCGAGTTGCTGCTCAGCCTCTACCCGCTGCTGCTGAGGCGCTGACCGCAGGTTGGGTCAACCGACGAGAAACGACACCGGGATCATCACCGCAGCGGCCTTGAGCGGCCAGATCCAGCCCTCGGCATAGACCAGCCCGACGAGGGCCGCGGCGCAGGCGATCAGCAAGGCGTGCCGCGGCGGAACCTCGATTCGAAAACGCATGCCGCAAGCTACCATGAGGCGGGGCGGCGCGCCCAGTTCCGATCGCCGCAGCTGCGTTCCAAGATGTCGCAGGGCCGGCCGCCGCTAGACTAGCCGCCGACCCAGCCGAGGTAATCCTTGGTCAGCGCGGCGACTGCGGTGTCGTAGAGGCGTTTGCCGGCTTCGGGCGTCGCCAGCGCCGAGTTCGAGCCGATCCGGCCGTCGGGAAAATTGCGGCGGTAGTCGGCGGCGTCGGTGAAATCGCCGCGCGGCGCGATCTCGGGAATGAGCGGCGCCGATTTGATCGCCTCCGAATAGGCGTATTGGGTGACCGCGACCTCGCTCGGCGTCGCATGGCTGCCCTCGGCGTCGCCGTAGAGCTCCTTGGCCAGTTGGCCGACGCCCTGGCCCTGCCACCAGTTTCTGAGACGGCATCTGACCGGGGCGACGCTCTCGGCCGGGGCCAGGCTGCGCGCCGCGTAGATCTCGGAAAAGGCCGCGGCGACGGTGGCGATGTTCCCGCCATGCCCGTTGATGAAATAGAAGCGCTCGAAGCCGTGATGCGCCAGGGACTCGACGATGTCGCGCAGCATCGCGATCAGGGTGCTCGGCCGCAACGTGATCGAGCCCGGAAAGCCCAGATGGTGCTGCGCCATGCCGACCCCGATGGTCGGCCCGACCAGGGCCGGCGCGGCCTCGCCGACGCCGCGGGCGATCACTTCCGCGCAGATCGCATCGGTGCCGATCACCCCGATCGGCCCGTGCTGCTCGGTCGAGCCGATCGGCAGGATGATGCCGCGGCTGGTCCGAAGATAGGCCTCGACTTCCGGCCAGGTCTGCAAGTGCAGCTGCATCGTCCTTCTCCTCACAGCATGTGTTCTATCCGTCTTGGCCGGGCTCGACCCATCGCTGTCGGGTTCAGTAACTTCGGTTGTGGCATAGCGATCCCATACACCCGCAGTCGCTGTGGCCGGGCTTGACCCGGCCATCCACGCCTTCCTTGGCGAAGCCATCTCGGCTTCCAGTACGTGGATGCCCGGATCAAGTCCGGGCAAGACGATCGAGAAGATACCGACAAAATGCTCAATGCGGCCTAACCCGGTCCCGTCGCTTTGCCGCGCTCGCGCGGCCCGGCAAAGGCGGTGACGACGCCGTGCAGGGTGCGCAATTCCTGCTCGGTGCAGTGCGCGCGCTGGAACAGGCTGCGCAGGTTGCGCACCATGCTCGGGCGGCTCTCGGGGTTGCGCAGAAAGCCGTTCTTTACGAGCTCCTCTTCGAGATGCGCAAAAAAATTGCCGAGCTCCTCCTTGGTCGCCGGCCGGCTCAAGCCGGTGTGAAGGGTCTCAGACGGCGCATCGGCATCGACGGTGAACCATTCATAGCCGACGATCAGCACCGCCTGGGCCAGGTTCAACGACGAGAAGCCGGGGTTGAGCGGCACCGTCAGCACCGTGTCGGCGAGTGTCAGATCATCGTTCAGGAGCCCGGTGCGCTCCGGCCCGAACAGCACGCCGCAGGCCTCGCCCGCCATCTGCCGGGCATGCATCTCCGCCGCCGCCTGGCGCGGCGTCACCTCGCGGCGGACCATGCCGCGGTCGCGCGCGGTCGCGGCATAGACGTGGACCAGGTCGGCGATCGCCGCCGCTATGCCGGGGTAGAGCCTCGCCTTGTCGAGCACCGCGTCGGCGCCGCTCGCCGCGGCAATCGCCCGCTCCGAGGGCCAGCCGTCGCGCGGCCGCACCAGCCGAAGGTCGTCGAGGGCGCAGTTCATCATCGCCCGCGCCGCGGTGCCGATATTCTCGCCGAGCTGCGGCTCGACCAGGATGATCGCCGGCCCGCCCGCCGCCGCGCGGCGGCGATGATCGGTGCCGGCCATGCCTACCTGCTGCGCCACGTCGTCGGGCGGTCGGGGTGGTCTTCCAGGATGATCCCGTCGGCTTCGAGTTCATCACGAATTTTATCCGCATCAGCAAAGCGCCGCTCGCGGCGAGCCCGCGCACGCGCGTCGATGCGTTCATCGATTTGCGTGACAAATCTTTCGGGGCCGCCACGCAACCACCTGATCGGCTCTTCCTGAAGCAGCCCCATGACGCGGCCGCTGGCCATCATAATGCTTTGCAGTCGCCCACGTTCGACCGGGTCACCCGCCTGATAGACCGCCCGAGCTTGATCATGAATGCGCGAAATCGCCAACGGCGTATTCAGATCGTCCCCAAGCGCCTCCAGGATGTCGGTTGCCGCGATCCGATCGTGTGCGCTTCTCTCAAAGGGAGCCTCGTTCAGCGCGCGATAGAAGCGATCCAAAGTCTGTCGGGCCTGATGCAGCCGGTTGGGAGTCCAGTCGAGCGGGTCGCGGTAATGCGTCGATAGCAGCGCCAGCCGGATGACCTCGCCCGGCCAGTCTTTCAGCGCATCGCGCACGGTGATGAAATTGCCCTCGGACTTCGCCATCTTGGCGCCGCCGACGGTCAGCATGCCGTTATGCAGCCAGTAGCGCGCGAACGGGTGCCCGTCATGGGCGCAGACACTCTGCGCGATCTCGTTCTCATGATGCGGAAAGATCAGGTCGAGACCGCCGCCATGAATATCGAAGGTCTCGCCGAGCGTGTCTTCGCTCATCGCCGAGCATTCGATATGCCAGCCCGGCCGGCCGCGGCCCCATGGGCTGTCCCAGCCGGGCTGTTCCGGGCTCGACGGCTTCCATAAGACGAAATCGCCCGGATCCTCCTTGTAGGGCGCCACCTCGACCCGCGCGCCGGCGATCATGTCGGCCCGGCTGCGCCGCGACAGCGCGCCGTATTTGGCATAGGAGGCGATGCGGAACAGCACGTGGCCCTCGGCCGCATAGGCGTGGCCCGAACCGATCAGCCGCTCGATCATCGCGATCATCTGAGGGATGTATTCGGTCGCGCGCGGCTCGATGTCGGGCGGCAGATTGCCGAGCGCCGCCATGTCCTCGTGAAAGATCGCGGTGGTGCGGCGGGTCAATGCGCCGATCGCCTCGCCGCTGTCGCGGGCGGCGGCGATGATCTTGTCCTCGACATCGGTGATGTTGCGGACATAGCGCACATGCTCGCGCCCGTAAGTGTGGCGCAGCACCCGGTAGAGCAGGTCGAACGCCACCACCGCGCGGGCATTGCCGACATGGGCGAGGTCGTAGACCGTCGGCCCGCAGACATACATGCGCACGTCCCGCGGATCGAGCGGTTCGAAAGCCTCCTTGCGGCGGGTCAGCGAATTATAGAGAGTGAACGGCATGACGATCCGCGTACCAGATTGCAAGCGGCCGGTCCATCCGCTCGAAGACGATCCTGTCCGGCGGCGCGTTGCGGCGTGCGAAGCCGATCGGGCGCGGGCGAGACAGGTATTCGAGAAGCTCAAGGCGCTGCGTCAGACCACGATACTCGACGGCTTGCCTTGGAAGGAGCTGCGCGACGAGGGTCGGCCATAGGTGCGGCATCATCCGGCTGACCGCGCGGCGAGGAGGAATGGATGAAGTTCGGCATATTCTATGAGCTGCAATTGCCCCGGCCGTGGCAGGCGGGGGACGAATTGCGGCTTTATCAGAATGCGCTCGATCAGGTCGAGCTGGCCGACCGGCTCGGCTACGACTATGCCTGGGAGGTCGAGCATCATTTCCTCGAAGAGTATTCGCACTCGCCCGCCCCCGAGGTGTTTCTCGGCGCGGCGAGCCAGCGCACCAAGCAGATACGGCTCGCGCACGGCATCATGCAATTGACGACGAGCCCGCCGGCCCGGGTCGCCGAGCGCATCGCCGCCCTCGACCTGGTCAGCCGCGGCCGAGTTGAGTTCGGCATGGGCGAGAGCGCCAGCAGCACCGAGCTCGAACCTTTCGGCCGAGCCTTCGACGAAAAGCGCGCGGTGTGGGAAGACGCGGTGCGCGCGATCATCCCGATGTTCAAGGATGGCGGCTGCGAATATCACGGCCCCTATTTCGATTTCCCATTGCGCAACGTGGTGCCGAAGCCGATGCAGAAGCCGCACCCGCCCTTGTGGTGCGCCTGCTCGCAGCTGGAGACGATCGAGATGGCCGGCCGCCGCGGGC
>CAVPFW010000006.1:0-100962 GCA_963703855.1 uncultured Alphaproteobacteria bacterium | reverse complement strand
CCACGTATGGCCTTTGGCCGAGCGCATCCCGAGTCGGTTGAGAACTGAGGCGATGCTCTGGTCCGGCAGCAGACGAGCGAGTTCGCGGATCAGTTCCGCCGTTGCCGTGTCGGTCTTCCAGCGATGCTGACCTGTGCGGTTTTTCACGACTTCGAGGCGTGTGTGATCGCCGCCCTGCCAGTGCAGCACCAGGTGCAGGCGGTCCGGTTCGACCGTGACGACAATCTCGTTGAGCCCGGCCCGCAAGATCCGTTTGCGGGTCTCGGCGGAAGCCGCGGGGTGGTTCCACAGCCGCGGCAGATCATCGGCGAGCGCCAGCAACGTCGCGCGCTCATCATCGGAGAGAGCAGCCGGCTGATCGTCGCGTTCGCTTCGGATATCGTCCTCGATCCGCGCGACCACCACGAGAGATTCATTCCAGCGACGTTCAAGCTCGCCGGCAACCAGCCGGTTGTCAGGATCAACCGCGTCATATTGCCGGCGCGCCCGCGTCGCTTCATAGCGCGCTTGCTCCAGAGCGAGCTCGCGCTGCCGTAGCTGTTCCACATCGGCTTGCTCGCATTCCGCGATCGTTTGGAACGCTGCCTCGAGAGCCAGCGGCGAGATCACACGCAGGACTTCCGCCGACACCGCGGCGTCGACCCGCATATTGCCGAAAGCGATGCACTTTTTCTTGGTGGCGTGATTGACGTCGGCGTCGTTACAGACATAGCGAGCGACCCCGCGAAGCCCGTTGTGCTGAACCTTGAGCTTTCGCCCGCAATGCCCGCATCGCAGCAATCCGGCAAGAACCCCGCCGCCATTGCGCACCGAGCCCGGCACCATCGCGCCCTTCATGTTGGCGTTGCCTGCGATGGTTCGCTGGTTGGGCTCATACTCCTCCCACGAGATATAGCCGTCATGGTGATCGCGAATCAGCACCTCCCACTCATCGCGCCGGCGAGCCACGCCGCGGGTGATCACCTTGCCGCCTGCCTCCAGCCGAACCCGGGAACCGGTGCGCCCGAAGACATAGGCGCCGCCGTAGACCGGATTAGTCAGCAACCGGTGGACTGTATTGTAGCGGGGCATTGTAGCGGGGCGGGCGCCACTCGACGACGCGTCCCTGAGGACAGTGGGCGACGATCGGCAAATCGATACGCTCCTGCCGCGGCCACAAGGCGAGCTGGCGCACGCTGCCGATCTCGCCGAACTTGCCGAACACCAAAGACAGCGCTTCGCGGATCCGGCGATCGGGATCCTGTTCCAGCCGATCGTTGGCGCCGCGCAAATAGCCGATCGCGACAGTGGTATGCAGGTCGCCGCGCGCCGCTTTGAGGCGCAGCGCCTCCTGTGAGCGTTGGCGCAGAATCGAGAGCTCCAGCTCGCTGAACGTGCCCTTCATGCCGAGCAGCAGCCGATCATTGACAAGTCGCGGATCATAGACCCCGTCCGCGTCGATAATGAGGGTGTCCACGAAGGCGCAGAATTCCAGCAGCGTATGCCAGTCGCGGCCGTTGCGGGCCAACCGTGACACCTCGATCGCCAATACCGCTCCGGCGGTGCCGGCGCAAATCGCCGCGAGAAGACGCTCAAAACCCGGCCGCGCTTGCCCGCTGCCTGATCGGCCGAGATCGTCATCGATAACAACGACGTTCTGCCAGCCAAGCGACTGCGCTCGCGTCGCCAGGGCGTATCGGCGACGCCGGCTTTCGGGATTGTTGGCCAGCTGATCCGCCGTCGATTGCCGAACATGGACGTAAGCACCGCGCGCCAGATGCTGGGACGTGATCCTATTCATCAGCGGCGCCCTCGACCGGCTGCGCCACCCCCGCGACAACGCACTCGGTCATCAGCCGTTTCAGCAGCCGCGTCACTTCCGTCCGGGTCATCCACGCGGGCAGCAGACCCCGCGTACCATCGGGTTGGTCGATGACGAAATGGACGCTGCCGCCATGCTGCAGGCGGCGCACCACGACAACGCGCTCGCCCGCGCGTGGGTGGTGAGGGTATTGGATCAGAGCGTCAAAAGCCTGTTCTTGGGCAGTATCTCGCAGGCTCGACCGGCATCGGCAAAAGTTGGCTGGCCTGCGCCCTCGGCCACAAGGCCTGCCGCGACAACTGTCTCGGTGCTCTATCAGCGCGTCCCCAAGCTGTTCGCCGATCTCGCCCTGGCCCGCGGCGACGGCCGCTATGCCCGCATCATGCGCAGCCTCAACGGCGCCCAGCTCCTCATCCTCGACGATTGGGGTCTCGACCCGCTCGACGCCGGCGCCCGCCGCGACCTCTACGAGATCCTCGAAGAACGCTACGGCCGCCGCTCCACCCTCCTCACCAGCCAGGTCCCGGTCGACAAATGGCACGAGGTCATCGGCGAGCCCGACCTCTCGCCGACGCCATCCTCGACCGGCTCGTCCACAATGCCCATCGCATCGACCTCGCCGGCGACAGCCTGCGCCGCACCCGACCGAGACCACTCGCCAAGGATTGACCCGCAGCCAGCTTCTCGCCAAAAACCAACCCGCCAGCAGGACGCCTCACGCGGGCGACATCATGTCGGAACAGCCAGCGACATGATCTCAGAATGACCGGGCGACATCGCCGGAATCAGCATGCTCGCCGCTCTGGATCAGGATAGCACGCTGATTGCCGTCATCGAGATGAGCCAATCGAGCTGGCTGGTTGGCGCCATCGTGCCCGGGATCAACCGCCAGCCGCTGAAGAAGCTCGCCGTGGAGGAGGGGGAGCTGTTGCGGCTGCTGCAGCGCTGGCGCGACGAGGCGGCCAAGACAGGCCGCATGATCACCCGGATCACGGTGGCCTACGAGGCCGGCCGGGATGGCTTCTGGCTGGCGCGATGGCTGCACGGACAGGGCATCGACGCCCATGTGATCCACCCGACGAGCGTCGCCGTGTCGCGGGAGCACCGCCGGGCGAAGACCGATCGGCTCGATACCGAGATGCTGAAGCGCGCCTTTCTCGGCTGGCTGCGCGGCGAACCGGGTCATTGCAGCATGGCGATGATCCCGACGCCGGAGGAGGAAGATGCCAAGCGGCCGAACCGCGAGCGCGAGGGCCTGGTCGGCGAGCGCACCCGCATGGTCGAGACCACCTGGCACCAGTCGATCGCCGAGTTTTCCCAACTCTCGGTCGTGGTCACCTATCCGCCGATCCCGATCGGCGGCGCCGTCACCTCGCTGTTCGTCGCCGAGAGCATGCTGATCGGGCCGCCGCCCGCCCGCGCCACCCCCGAATCGCTGCACTGATATCGCTGCGCTGACATGGAAATCCTGGTGGTCCTCTGCGCTCTGACATTGGGCATCGAGATCGGCGTGCCGATCGCTATGCGCCGGGCCTGCTGCTCGGCGCCTCCCTGATCGTGCTGTGCCTGGTGCTGGCCTATCGCAACCATCACCCGCGCGGCGAGCGCATCGCCTGGCGGCAGGCGGCCCGAATCGCCCTCGACGCGTTGTGGGGCCTGGTCACCTTGGGGATCATCCTCGGCGGCATTCTGGGCGGCGTCTTTACCGCGATCGAGGCGGGCGCGGGTCGCCTGCCTGTGGGCTTTTTTCTTGACCATGACCCCGATCCTGCTGCCGGTGGTCATGAAGTTCGGCGTCGACCCGGTGCATTTCGGCATGATCCTGCTGCTGAACCTCGGCATCGGCCTGTGCCATCCGCCGGTCGGCTCGATCCTGTTTGTCGGTTGCGTCGGCCGGGTAACGATCGAAGAGGTCGTGCGCGAGATCTGGCCATTCTACGCAGTCATGTTCGCGGTATTGATGCTGGTCACCTACATCCCGGCGATCTCGCTGTGGCTGCCGCGGATGCTGTCTTTGTAAGTCTGCGGGAGGAGGGGCCGATGCCGGCGCCGAAAAACATCCTGTTCATCATGTGCGACCAGCTGCGGTTCGATTATCTCGGCTGCTATGGCCACCCGAGCCTGCGGACGCCCAATATCGACGCGCTGGCGGCGCGCGGCGTGCGCTTCACCCGCGCCTATGTGCAGTCGCCGATCTGCGGGCCGTCGCGGATGAGCTTTTACACCGGCCGCTACATGCGCTCGCACGGGTCGAACTGGAACGGCTTTCCGCTGCGCGCCGGCGAGCCGACCTTGGGCGATCATCTGAACGAGATCGGCGTGCGCACCGTGCTGGTCGGCAAGACCCACATGGCCCCCGACCGCGAGGGCATGGCCCGGCTCGGCATCGACCCGGCCTCGGCGAAAGGCGTGCACCTCGCGCAATGCGGCTTCGAGCCGTTCGAGCGCGACGACGGGGTGCATCCGGCGAGCCGCCCGCGGCCGGCCTACGACGCCTATCTGCGCGAGCACGGCTTCGACGCCGCCAACCCGTGGGAGGAGTGGGCGAATTCGGCCGAGGGCGACGACGGCGCGGTGCTGAACGGCTGGCTCCTCGCCCATGCCGACAAGCCGGCGCGCATCCCCGAGGAATATTCGGAGACCCCCTACACTACCCGCCGCGCGATGGCGTTTATCGACGAGGCGCGGCATGACGGCCGCCCCTGGTGCCTGCACCTCTCCTACATCAAGCCGCATTGGCCCTACATCGCCCCGGCCCCGTATCACGCGATGTACGGCGCCGGCGACGTGCTGCCGGCGCGGCGCTCGCAGGCGGAGCGCGCCGACCCGCACCCGGTCTACCGCGCGATGATGGCGATGCGGCCGGGGCGCAGCTTCGCCCGCGACGAGGTTCGCCGGCGGGTCGTTCCGGCCTATATGGGCCTCGTCAAGCAGATCGACGATCAGCTCGGCGTGCTGTTCCGCTTTCTCGACGAGCGCGGGCTCGCTGCCGACACGATGATCGTCTTCACCTCCGACCACGGCGACTATCTCGGCGACCACTGGCTCGGCGAGAAGGATTTCTTTCACGACTGCGCGGCGAAGGTGCCGCTGATCGTCGCCGACCCGCGGCCGCGCGCGGACGCCTCGCGCGGCACGGTCAGCGACGCGCTGGTCGAGGCGATCGACCTCGTCCCGACCTTTCTCGACTATTTAGGAAGCGAGGCAAAGCCGCATGTCGTCGAAGGGCGCTCCTTGATGCCGCTGCTGCGCGGCGAGGTCCCCGCCACGTGGCGCCGTTTCGCGTTTTCGGAATACGACTATGCGATGCTGGAGGCGCGGCTGCTCCTGGACCAGCCGATCGGCGACTGCCGGCTGTTCATGGTGTTCGATGGGCGTTGGAAATATGTCCATGCGACCGGCTTTCGGCCATTGCTGTTCGATCTCGCAAACGATCCGCACGAATTGCGCGACCTCGGCGCCGATCCGCAATATGAGGGCGAACGCGCGCGGCTGCGCGAAGCGCTGCTCGAATGGGCGTTGCGCGACCACAATCGGATCACCATGCCCGATCGGAAGATCGCCGCCTACGCCAACGGCCAGCAGCTCGAATCCGGCATTCTGATCGGCTATTGGGACGAGGCCGAGCTCGCTGCGGCCAGAGCGCGGGTCGCGCCCGGCTGACGGGGGGCGGTGGCCGGCGGCGCCGGGTCCGGCGTCTGGAATATCCCTATTTCGTGGTTAAATTTTCAAATATGGATTGCATCGGACATCGAATTACCGCAGTATGTTGTCGGCATCGTTACGTCCCCCCAACGATGCATCGTGCCTGTCGGAAGGGCAATCCGACAGGTCCGCAGAAGCCCCGGTCTTCCCCGACCGGGGCTTTTCCGCACCTGCCGTCCGGCCATGGCGGACGAGCCCCTGGCGCCGGCCGAACTGCGCTCTCTACAATGGCGAGCCGAGTTAATAGCGGGCCGAGGGGTGGCCGGCCGAATGATGACGGCCGACCCCGGGGCTGAACAAGGAGCCGGCAATGGTGCTCGACAGCGATGCCGCGCAGGTGCTCGAGATGGTGCGCCTGTCCGGGAGGCCGCCCTACGAGACCCTGAGCCCGCAGCAGGCGCGCGCGCTGTTTCGCGCCGGCCGCGAGGTGCTGTCGCCCGATCCGGCCCCGGTCGCCGAGACCCGCGAGCTCGCGGCGCCGGGGCGCGACGGCGGCGCGATCCCGCTGCGCCTCTACCGCGCCATGGGCACGCTCTCCGACGCGACGTTGCCCGCGCTCGTCTACTTCCATGGCGGAGGCTGGGTGATCGGCGATCTCGACACCCATGACAGCCTGTGCCGCCATCTCGCCAACGCCGCTCAGTGCGCCGTCGTATCGGTCGATTATCGCCTCGCGCCCGAGCACAAATTTCCGGCGGCGGTCGAAGATTGCCTTGCCGTGGCCCGATGGGTGGCCGAAACCGGGGCGCTGCCCGGCATCGACGGCAGCCGGCTCGCGGTCGGCGGCGACAGCGCCGGAGGCAATCTCGCGGCGGTGGTCAGCCTGATGGCCCGCGACCAGGGGGCGCCTCGTCTGTGCTCGCAGCTGCTGCTCTACCCGGCGGTCGATTTCGCCATGAACCACGCCTCCAATCTGCGCTTTGCCGAGGGCCACCTATTGACCTTGGCGACGATGCGGTGGTTTGCCGGCCACTATCTGCGCGGAGCCGAGGATGTCGGCGATTGGCGCGCCTCGCCGTTATGTGCCCCCGATCTCGCCGATTTGCCGCCGGCCTTCGTGCTGACCGCGGGCTGCGACCCGCTGTGCGACGAGGGGATGGCCTATGCCCGCCGCCTGCAAGAGCACGGCGTCGCGGTCCGCCATCGCCATATCCCCGACCAGATCCACGGCTTTCTGACGATGGGCCGGATCTTGCGCGCCGCGGCACCGGCGCTCGACGAAATCGCCGCCGCGCTGAAGGTCGCGTTCGCCGAGGGTTGAGCAGGCTTCCCCGAGCGGGCCCGACACCCTGCCGCGGCAGGGCGCCCGGACCCGTCGCGCCCGAGATGACGGCACGACAATGGCTGCGCCTGGTGCTGGTCGGCCTCGGCGCCTCGATCGTCCCGCTCGATACCGCGGTCAACATCGCCTTTCCCGAGATCACCCACAGCTTCGGCCTACCGATCTCGATGATCCAATGGGTCGTGATCTGCTACGTGCTGACCTATGCCAGCCTGATGCTGGCCTTCGGCCGGGTCGGCGACATCTTTGGCCATGCCCGGGTGTTCCGCGCCGGCCTCGGCTGGAGCGTCGCGGCGTTTCTGCTCTGTGCCGCGGCTCCCGCTTATGGATGGCTGTTGTTCTGCCGCTTTCTGCAGGGGATCGGGGCCGGGCTGGTGATCAGCGTCGCCCCGGCCCTGGTGACCGGGCTGTTTCCCGAGCACCGGCGCGGCCGGGCCGTGGCGGCGTTCACGATGATCTTTGCTGTGGGCTCGGCCGCGGGGCCGCTGATCGGCGGCGCTTTGGTCAGCCGGTGGGGCTGGCCGGCGGTGTTCTGGTTCCGCGCGCCGATCGCGCTCGGGGCGCTGCTGCTGCTGCGCGGGCTGCCGGCGGCGCCGCGGGCCGGCGGGCGCGAGCCGCTCGACGTCATCGGCGCCTTGCTGCTGGCGCTGGCGATCAGCAGCCTGCTGCTCTTCATCAACGAGGTGCCGCGGTTCGATCGGCACGATTGGCTCGCCGTTCCGCTGCTCGGGCTGGCGCTCGCCGGCCTCGGCGCTTTTGTCCGCCGGGAATCGCGTGCCTCGGCACCGATCGTCAATCTGGAATTCTTCCGCCGCGGCGGCTTCGCCATGGTCAACCTCGCCAGCGTGCTGATCTA
Source organism: uncultured Alphaproteobacteria bacterium (assembly GCA_963703855.1). Taxonomy (GTDB): domain Bacteria; phylum Pseudomonadota; class Alphaproteobacteria; order ATCC43930; family CGMCC-115725; genus AP-15. Next base: position 93,318 of record CAVPFW010000006.1, on the reverse strand, counting down.
TCTGACGAGCTTTTCGGTGCTGCTGTTCGTTCCCTACTACCTGGTCCGCTTTACCGCCTTGCCCTTGCCCGTGGCGGGTGCGGTGCTCGCCGCTTCCTTTGCCGGGACGATGGCGGCGTCGCCCCTCGCCGGCCGGCTGATCGAGCGCATTCCAGCCAATCGCGTGGCGCTGCTCGGCGCCGTGCTCGGCGGCGCGGGCCTGATCGCGATCGGCAGCTGGGATGGAGGCGTCGGGCAGACCCCGGTCATCCTGTCGGCCCTGGTGCTGCAAGGGTTCGGCGTCGGCCTGTTTCAGGTCGCCTATATGGACGTGGTGCTGGGCACCATCCCCGAGCGCCATCGCGGCGTCGCCGGCAGTGTGGCGATGTTGACCCGCACGCTCGGCATCGTCGGTGGGGCGACCCTGCTGACCCTCGGTTTCCACGGCATCGAGGCCGCCGCCTCAACCGGCGGGCAGAACGCCGATCACAGCTTTCTGATCGCCTTCCACGCGACCTTTCGCGTCGCCGGCGTGGTCTCGGCATTGACCGGGATCGCAGCGCTGGCCGCGGGGAGCCGCCGTTGAGCCGTTGCGAGCCGCCGGCTCCGCCGGACGGGCATCCCCGGCCTCAGCGGATCGTCCCCTCAGCGGGTCATTCCTCGTCGAGCGTGAACCCGACCTTGAGGACCACCTGATAATGCGCGACCTTTCCCTCCTCGACATGGCCGCGGGTCTGCACGACCTCGAACCAGCCGACCTGCCGCAGGTTGCGCGACGCGCGGACCACGGCGTTCTGGATCGCCGCTTCAATGCTCTGCTCCGAGGAGCCCGCGACTTCGATGATCCTGTACACATGGTCCGGCATCGATTTTCTCCTTTGGCGAGCGGCACTGTCGATATGCAAAGAAAACGTTGCCGCGTCTACTTCGTCCCGGCAAGTCCGAATTTAAAGCCCTGCGGTGGGCCGGTCAGCGCGCTATTCTGCGCACCGATTTTGACGCCCGACCGGACGGAGGAGCGATATGCCGGTGACCATGTATCACAACCCGCGCTGCAATACCTCGCGGCGGACCCTGGCTCTGCTGCGCGAGCGCGGGGTCGAGCCCACCATCATCGAGTATCTGAAGACGCCGCCCTCGGCCCCCGAGCTGAAAAAGATCCTGGGTCAGCTCGACATGGCGGCAGCCCAACTCGTGCGCAAGAAGGAGGCCGCCGCCGCCGGCATCGACCCCAAGGCGCTGTCCGAAGACGCGCTGATCGCGGCGATGGTCGAGAACCCGATCGTGATCGAGCGGCCGATCGTGATCTCGGGGGCAAAGGCCGCCCTCGGCCGCCCGCCCGAAGCGGTGCTGGCGGTGCTGTAGCCGCCGTTTAATCCCGTCGGGTCTTCGCCGTGTATTCGGCGGCGGGAAAGGTGCCGCCCTGGTAGTGCTCGGCGATCGGGTCGGCCGGCTGGCCGGCCTCGGCCGCCAAGACCGCCTCGGCATAGGGCTCGGAATCGTCCTGCGGCTTGTAGCCCAGACGAAGAGCGTTCGAATTGTCGTACCAGGAGCGCCGGTTGTTCGAGACCCCGTAGACGATCTCGTAGCGGATCTCGGGATGCTCGAGCCCGATGCGCACCAGCTGGGTCAGGTCGCGCGGGCTGATCCAGATCGACAGGCGCCGCTTGTCGATCGGCCGCGTCCCGAAATTGCCGATGCGCACGCACAAAAACCCGATCCCGTGCTTGTCGGCGTAGAGGCTGGCGAGCGCCTCGGAAAACGCCTTGCTGACGCCGTAGCGGCTGTCCGGCCGCGGCACCACCCGGTGGTCGATCGTCTGCGCGCGGGGGTAGAAGCCGACCGCGTGGTTGCTGGTGGCCATGACGATGCGCTGAACCCCGGCCCGCCGCGCCGCTTCGAACACGTTGTAAAGGCCGACGATGTTCGATTGGAGGATGACCGGCCACTCGGCCTCGCCCGAATTGCCGCCGAGATGGACGATGCCGTCGACCCCCTCGACCATGCGCTCGACCGCCGCCATGTCGGAGATCTCGGTCCGGTCGACCTCCTCGCCGTCCCGCGCCGGCGCCAAGAGCACCCGGTCGGAGAGCCGCAAAATCGGATAAACCCCGCGCAAGGTTTCGCGCAAAGACCGCCCGATCCCGCCGCCCGCCCCGGTAATCAACACCCGATGCATCGCATTCTCCTTTGCCGTCCCGGGCCCAACGCAACGGAGGGGCCGGTGAATTAGCCCAGGATATCGGAAATAGCGCCCTTCAGGACGGCCTGATCCTCCGCACCGAGGCTGCCCAGCCGCTTCAGCACCAAGTCGTGCTCGATCGTCGCGATGACGGGCTTGATCATAGACGGCTTGAGCAATCCTGCCTTCTGCCAATCCCGAACGATAATTTCACCAAGCGCCGGCGCAGACCTCGTCCTGCTGGTCACCGCCATGATGATGTAATCAGGATGCTCACGACGATAACGCGCACCGGAGATCACGACCGCCGGTCGTTTCTTGCTCGTCGACTGATCGGTAAAGGGAAAAGGCTCGAGGATAAGATCGCTAAACTCACAGCCGATCATAATCGGCGTCGTCCGGATTGTCCCACACCTCTCGCAGCACCGCTTCGGATAACCCGGAAGCAGCGTTCACAAGCCTTCGCCCCTCTGCGCGAGCGCGCAGAAAGTCGACGAAATCCTCGACTTCTGCGACACGTTCCGGCGGCAGCCCGCGCAGCTTCTCTATGAGGACGCGCTCGCGCTGACGGTTCAATGCGTTTCCGGCTTTCATATGTGGTTACGACCCTTGCGCCTGACGCGCCATCCGCACCGGCGGAACGTCAGCCGGGACGATCAGGTTGCAGCCGGTGGCGGCCTTGACCTCGTCCACGCTGACTCCGGGAGCGATCTCCTTCAGCGCCAAACCCTCCTTCGTCACCTCGAACAGTCCGAAATTGGTGGCGACGAGGTTGACGACGCCGCGGGCCGTCGCCGGGATCGTACAGCGCTCGACCAGCCGCGGGCCGCCGCTGCGGGTCTGATGCTCCATCGCGACAAAGACATGCTTGGCGCAGGCCGCGAGATCCATTGCCCCGCCGATGCCGCCGCCCTGCTGCCCGGCCATCTTCCAGTTGGCGAAATCGCCGTTTTCGGCGACCTCGTAGGCGCCGAGCACAGTCACGTCGATCCGCCCGGCGCGGATCATCGCGAACGAATTGGCGTGATGGACGATCGCCGCACCCGGCCGCAGGGTTACGTGCTGGCCGCCGGCGTTGACCAGGTGCAGGTCCTCCTCCCCGGCCGGCGCCAGCGGGCCGTAGCCGATCACTCCGTTCTCGGAATGAAAGATGATCTCCCTGTCGCCAAAATCGCAGTTCGAGCACAGGGTCGGGATGCCGATGCCGAGATTGACGATCCAGCCGTCGCCGAACTCCATCGCCAGCCGATCGCACATCTGCTGGCGGCTGAGCCCCTTCGCCCGTTCGCTCATCGCGCAATGCTCCCTGGCGGCTTCGGCCACCATCCCTCGGGCGGCGGCGGGATCTTGACGATGCGGTGGACAAAGACGCCGGCGGTGTGCACGTCGTCGGGGTCGATCGCGCCCACCGGCAGGATGTCCTCCTCGACCTCGACGATCGTGACCCGCGCCGCCATCGCCATGATCGGGTTGAAGTTGCGCTGCGAGCGGCGGTAGCGAAGATTGCCCGAGGCGTCGGCCTGATAGGCCCGGATCATCGCATAGTCGAGCGGCAGGGCGTGCTCCAGCAGGTATTCGCGGCCGTTGAACACCCGCGTCTCCCGGCCTTCGGCGAGCTCGGTGCCGACCGCGGCCGGGGTAAAGAAGGCCGGGATGCCGGCGCCGGCGGCGCGCATGCGCTCGGCCAGGGTCCCCTGCGGCACCAGCTCGGCCTCGATCAGGCCCTTCTCGACATATTCCGACAGGATCAGCCGCTGCGAGGCGCGGGTCGGTGCTGTAAAGGCGCAGATCACCTTTTTGACCTGGCCGTTCTGGATCATCTGGCCCATATCGGGCGCGTTCGCCGCCAGGGTGGCGCCGCCGCGCGTCGAATTCGACACGCAGGTCAGGCCCTTGGCGCCCTGTTCGGCCACCGCTCCGTAGAGGTTGATCGGCATGCCGACCACCGCAAACCCGCCAAAGCCGATCGTGGCCCCGTCCGGAATGTCTCGAACCGCCTCGGCAAAGCTCGCAAAAATCTTGCTCCTGGCGCTCATTCCCCCCGCCCGAGTTTGGTTATCCGCCGTCATCATGCGGCAGCCGAAGCCGGCCGGCAACAACCGGCGCACCGGATTGGGGCGGGCGTCCATCATGGGAGCGCTGATGCCTGCAAGACGCGCAGGGTCCCAGTTCATTCTGGCGTAATGCCGGAAAAGCCGCGAAACTGAAACAAACGTCCTCGCGAGCAGCGATGGCGCAAAAGTCCGTCGAGACGCTTGAGAGACGTGATGACCGCCGACATCCTAGCCGCACCCGCCGCCCGCCCAAGACCCACCTTGACGCGGGTCATCGTTGCCGCCTCGATCGGCAACGCGATGGAATGGTTCGATTTTCTCGTTTACGGCTATTTCGCGGTCACGATCGCGAAGGTGTTTTTTCCGACCGGCAACGAGACCGCGTCATTGCTGCTGACCCTGGGCACATTCAGCGCCTCGTTTCTGGTTCGCCCCTTCGGCGCGATTGTGATCGGCGCCTATACCGACCGTGCCGGCCGCAAGGCCGGGCTCACCTTGTCGATCCTGTTGATGGTCATCGGCACGACGATGACGGCGCTGATGCCGGGCTACGCGACGATCGGGCTCGCGGCGCCGATCCTGATCCTGGTCGCCCGCCTGGTGCAGGGGTTTTCGGTCGGCGGCGAGTTTGGCAGCGCGGTTACGTTCCTGGCCGAGCAAACCGCCTCGCGCAAAGGCTTTGTCGCGAGCTGGCAATGGGCCAGCACCGGGATCACCGGCTTTTTGGCGTCGGGCTTCGGGATCCTGCTGGCCAGCACCTTGTCGCCGGCGCAACTTCTCGAGTGGGGCTGGCGCGTCCCGTTCCTGTTCGGGATTTTGGTTGGACCGGTCGGGCTCTACATTCGCCGCCGGCTCGACGAAACGCCGGAATATGTCGAGATCAAGCCGACCCGCACTCCGGTGCGCGACATGCTGCGCGAGCACCCGATCGAGGCCCTGTTGGCGATGGGTGCCGCGGTCATCTCGAACAGCTCGGCCTATATCATCCTCTACATTCCGACCTATGCGGTGAAGCAGCTGCACCTGCCGCAGGTAACCGGGTTCATCGCGACCCTGATCGGTGCGGTCATCCTCGGCATTGCCTCGCCGTTCGCCGGGCATCTCTCCGACAAATTCGGCCGCAGCGGGATCTTGAAGGGCACGGCCTGGCTCTTTCTGCTCACCACTTACCCGGTGTTCTTTTTGATGGTCGCCCATCCCTCGCTGGCGACGGCGATCTTTGCCGCCGGCTGGCTCAGCCTGGTCAAGGCCGGCTACAGCGGGGTATTGCCGTCGCAGCTGGCCGAGCTGTTTCCAACCCGCGTCCGCGGGATCGGGGTCGCATTGAGCTTCAGCATCACCGTGACGATCTTCGGCGGCTTTACGCCGTTTGTCTCGACTTGGCTGATCGCGATGACCGGCAACAGCCTTTCACCCAGCTTTTACATAATGTTCACCGCCGCGCTCAGCATCATCGCGCTCGTCTTTGTGCAGCGCCGCCGCTATCCGCGGTAATTTCCACGGCGGCGCTCCATCGGCTTATTCTGAAACTCCTCGACGAAGCTCGCGAAAATCTTGCTCCTGGCGCTCGTTGCCCCGCTCGGCCTCCGTTGTCCGCGAGGATCATTCGGCCGCGCCGACCAAGCGGCCGATCTATGCCGATCATGTTCCGGGCGACGGAATTTTATCGCGGGTCGGCGCCCGAGCCGCGCTCGCGCCGGTGCAGAAAGGCCAGGCGCTCGAACAGGTGCACGTCCTCCTCGTTCTTCAGCAGCGCGCCGTGCAATGGCGGGATCAGCTTTGAGGGGTCGCGGGTGCGCAACGTTTCGGGCGAGATGTCCTCGACCAGCAGCAGCTTGAGCCAATCGAGCAGCTCCGAGGTCGAGGGCTTTTTCTTCAGGCCGGGAACCTGCCGCACGTCAAAAAAGATTGTCAGCGCCTCATGCACCAGTTCATGTTTCAGATCGGGGAAATGGACATCGACGATCTTGAGCATCGTCTCGCGGTCGGGAAAGCGGATGTAATGAAAAAAGCAGCGGCGCAGAAAGGCGTCGGGAAGCTCCTTTTCGTTGTTCGAGGTGATGATGACGATCGGGCGATGCTGAGCGCGCACGGTGCGGCGCGTCTCGTAGACGTAGAATTCCATGCGGTCGAGCTCGAGCAAGAGGTCGTTGGGGAACTCGATGTCGGCCTTGTCGATCTCGTCGATCAGCAGCACCGGGGCCTCTGCCGCCTCGAACGCCTCCCACAGCTTGCCCGGCACGATGTAGTTGGCGATGTCGCGCACCCGCTCGTCGCCGAGCTGGCCGTCGCGCAGGCGCGACACCGCGTCGTATTCGTAGAGCCCCTGCTGCGCCTTGGTCGTCGATTTGATGTGCCAGGTGATCAGATCCTTGGCGACGCCGCGGGCGATCTCGTGGGCGAGGATGGTCTTGCCGGTGCCGGGCTCGCCCTTGACCAGCAGCGGGCGCTCGAGCGCAATCGCGGCGTTGACCGCAACCTGCAGATCCCTGGTCGCCACATACGTATCGGTGCCCTCGAATCGCGGCATTTCCCGCCTTTCGCTCGCGCTGCCGACGATCACATAACCCGAGGCCTCGCATGACGCCAGCGCGACTATCGACGGACAGGCTGCCGCCTGCCGCGCGGCGCCTGCCGATTGCGGGTTTCGGGATGCTGCTCCTGTTTGGTCTTTTCCTCCCGGCGCGCGACCTCGGCACCGAGCAATTGACCATCGACTGGCGCCCCTCGGCAGAGCTCGCCGGGCTGCTGTTTGCGATCGCGACCGTTGCGGTGGTCCGGCCGCGGGTGTTTGCCGGGCGCGCTGCGGCGATCGTGCTCGCCGCGCTGGTAGCCGCGGCGGCGGCGTTGAACCTCGCCGATGCGGCGATGCCCGGACTCCTCGGCCGCGACCTCGATCTCTACGGCGACCTGCGGCGTCTGCCGTCCCTGATCGGCCTTGGCGCCGGCGCTTCCGGCCTGTGGCGGGTCTCGGTCGTCGCCGTCGGGCTCGCCGTCGCGCTGTCCCTGGTGGCCGCCGCCGCCTATTGGATCTGGCGCGAGGTGCTGATGGTCATGACCGACCGGCGCGCGGCGCTCGCTGCGGCGATCTTCTTCGGCGTGGTGCTGAACGCCGCGGCGTGGGCGCCGGCCGACGAGCGGCCGCTCGCGACCGGGCTGGAGCGAGCTGTGGTCCGGCAGGCGGCAGCGGTCGAGCACCGCCGGTCTGCTCCGACCCAACCCGGCGGCGCCTATGCCGCGGCGCTCGCAGCGCCCGCCCCGCCGCGCAGCGACCTTGCCGGGCTCAAGCGCCGCGACGTCTATCTCGTCTACATCGAATTGTACGGCACCGCGGTATTCGACAGGCCCGAACTGCGAACGGGGATCGAGGGTCCGCTCGCGCAATTCGAGGCGGTTGTGCGGGCCGCCGGCTACACGATCGCCTCGAACCGGCTGGTCTCGCCGACCATCGGCGGCGGCTCCTGGCTCGCCCAGGCGACCTTGGCGAGCGGGGTTCGGCTCGACGACCCGGTGCTTTACGCAGCGCTGCTCAACTCCGGCCGCAAGCTGTTGCCGGGCTACTTCAAGGATGCCGGATGGCGCGCAATCGAAATCATGCCCGGGATGAAGTCACGCGATCCGCAGACCGCGGCCTGGGGTTTTGATCGGGAAGTCTATGCCGCGGGGCTCGATTATCGCGGCCCATCCTTCGGCTGGTCCGAAATCCCCGACCAGTTCACCCTCGAACGCGCCGGGGCGATACGCGCAGCGCTCGGCCCGGCGCCGCCGGTCTTCACGCAGATCGTCCTGGTGTCGAGCCACATTCCTTTTTCCCCGGTGCCGCCCTACCTGGCCGATTGGAGCGATGCCGGAACTTTTGCCGATGTGCCCAGCGCCGCCTGGAACGAGATCTACAGCGAGCCCGACTGGTCCCGGCTCGCCCCCGCCTATCTGAAGAGCCTGGGGTATGATTTCGCCGTGCTGCGCGACTGGCTCGCCCAGCGCCTGCGCGGCGATGCGCTCGTCATCCTGGTCGGCGACCATCAGCCGCCGGCGATCGTCGCCGGCGGGCCGCAGCCTTCGACCGTTCCCATTCACGTGCTGTCGCGCGATCCCGATCTCGTGGCGCCGTTTCTCGCCGCGGGCTACGTTGCCGGCATGGTCCCGACGCAGCTTCCGCCCCACCGGGGAATGGAGAGCTTTCTCGCCAACTTTCTCGCCGCCTTCGGCCGGCGCGGTTAGACCCTGATCAAAATAACTCCAGTGAAATCATGGCCCTACTGTCATTCCCCCGAAAGCGGGAACCCAGGGCCACGAGCCACTAGCGGTTGCCCTGGACCCCCGCTTTCGCGGGACGACGATAACCTATTTAGATTGCTCGATTCATTTCGGGTCGATTTCTTAGGACCGGCCAGACGGCCTCGCTGCCCTCACCCGGAATTCGCGTACACACGCGGATTCCGACCTCCCCGCACGCGGGCGAGGCGAAAAGGGCTAATCGCGCGGCTCGAACCACAATTCGCAGCCATAGTCGATGGTGATTTCGGCGTCGGGCTCGATGTCGGCGAGCGCGACGAGGTCGAGCGTGCATTGGGCGAAGTTGCGGCGGACCCGGGCGCGCGGGCGGCTCGAATGATTGCACAAGCTGACGAGACCAAGCCCGAGCGCCCCGCGCCCGTGCCCGTCGGGGTCGCCGTCCCAGTGGAAGTAGTAGTCGTAAACGACGGTGTGGTCGAGCGCCGAACATTGCGCCGCCGGCAGGATGATCACCGGGGCCGCTTCGATCACGGTTCCAGGCGCGATCGCCTCGCGGGCGAAAACGCCGCGACCGCGCCCGGGGCTGTCGCGGACCTCGACGCGATGGTTCGACACCGCCAGGACGCGGCCGTGCGCCGCCGCGTCGGGCGCCCCCGCCGGGACTTAGAGCGACTTGGCGTGCTCGGGCGCACGATCGGCAAGGCCGGCGGCCGGCGGCGCCGAGGCGGCGGGGGGCGCCACCTGTGCCGGGGGAGACGACGTTTCGGCCTCGTCCTCCTCTTTCATGCCGGCCTTGAACGCCTTGATGCCCTTGGCGAAATCGCCCATCACCCGGGGCAGCTTCCCGGCACCGAAAAGAATGAGGATAATGGCCAAGACCACGATCCAGTGCATCAAGCTGAACGAACCCATATCGACGACCCCGGAAGGCTGACGAGGCGTTGTTCTAGCAACTTCGCCGGCCGAATTGCAAGCTGATGGCGGCGTACCCGCGTCGCTCCCTCCACGAGGTCGTGCGAATTGCCCGAAAATCAAGCCCGCCCGAGAGGCGAGCCCGATCAGAGCCACGGAGGACCGTCGATGACCGAGTTCCCGCTTCCCCACCCGGCCGATTGGCCGAGACGAGCGCCTGACGAAGCCGGGCTCGACCCCGATCTCGTCGCCGCCGCGGCGCGCCATGCCGCCGAGCGCGAGACGCCGTGGCAGCGGGATCTCGCCCAGATGGTGACGAGCGATTTCGCCGAGCGCCCGCCGTGGAACGAGACCTTGGGGCCGGTGCGCCCTCGCGGCGGCCCCAACGGCCTCGTGCTGCGCGGCGGCCGGATCGTCGCCGAGTGGGGCGATACGACGCGGGTCGACATGACCTTCAGCGTCGCCAAGAGCTATCTCTCGATCCTCGCCGGTCTCGCCTGGGACCGCGGGCTGATCGGCGATCCGCACGACAAGGTCTCCCGCACCGTCGACGACGGCGGCTTCGACCCGCCGCACAACGACGCGATCACCTGGCACCATCTGCTGCAGCAGACCTCGGAATGGGAAGGCGAGCTGTGGGGCAAGCCCGATCTCGTCGATCGCAACCGCGCCGTCGGCGGCCGGCAAGGCGCGGCGCCGAAGGGGAGCCACCGCGATCTCCAGCCGCCCGGCGGGTTCTGGGAATACAACGACGTTCGGGTCAACCGGCTGAGCCTCGCACTCCTGCGGCTGTGGCGCCGGCCATTGCCCGAATTGTTCCGCGAGCTGGTGACGGACCCGATCGGCGCCTCGCCCGATTGGGAATGGCACGGTTATCGCAACTCTTACGTCGAGATCGACGGCCGACGGGTGCAGTCGGTCTCGGGCGGCGGCCATTGGGGCGGCGGCGTCTTTATCGACGCCCGCGACCAGGCCCGCATCGGGCTGCTGCTGTTGCGCCGCGGCCTGTGGGACGGCCGCCGCATTCTCTCGGAGGCGTGGATCGAGCGCATGCTCGAGCCCTGCCCGCTATACCCGCAATACGGTTACCTGTGGTGGCTCAACACCGGGCACGGCCTTTACCCGAGCGCCCCGGCCGGCAGCTATTACGCCCGCGGCGCCGGCGGCAACCTGACCTGGATCGATCCCGAGAACGACATCGTCGCGGTGCTGCGCTGGACCGATCCGGCGGCGATGGACGGGTTCATCAAGCTGGTGACGGCGGCGATCCGGCATTGACCGGCGCGGTGCTCGAAACCTGTTGAGGCACGAGCTTCTTCGTCATCATGAACCGGGTGTGGCCGGGCGGGTCGCAGTCGATCCTGCCGAGCACCTGCCAGCCCTGACTTTGGTAAAAGCCCGGCGCCTGGAAGGAGAGGGTAGACAGGATCGCTCGGCTGCAGCCGCGCCGCGCCCCCTCTGCTTCGGCCTTCTCGAGAATCCGGCTGCCGAGCCCCTGCTTGCGCAGCCGCTCGGGCAGGAAGAAACGGTCGATATAAAGCAGGCCCATCGAGCTCCGCCCGAGCAGGCCGCCGACGACCTCCTTGGTGTCGGGGTCGCAGACAAGGACCGCCAGCGGCCGATGATCGCGATAACCCGCCTGCTCGAAATTGTAGGCGCCGAGCCCGTCGCGAATCACCGCTTCAGCCCGGTCGCCGGGCGCATCGGTCATGATCACAGCCGCATCGGCTTCCTTCGCCGTCGTCATCCAGCATTTCCTCTCTTATTGATCTCGCAGCTGGGATACCCGCCTTCCATTACCCCGCGATCTTTTTAGCCCGCTGGCGCAGCTCGAATTTCTGCACCTTGCCGGTCGAGGTCTTCGGCAACGGGCCGAACACGACGGTCCGCGGCGCCTTGTAATGCGCGAGGTTGGCGCGGCACCAGGCGATGATGTCCTCGGCCGCGACCGGGCCGGCGTCCGGCTTCAAGGCGACGAAGGCGCAAGGGCTCTCGCCCCACACCGGGTCCGGCTTGGCGACGGCCGCCGCCTCCATGATCTGCGGGTGCCGGTAGAGCACCTCTTCGATTTCGAGCGAGGAGATGTTCTCGCCGCCCGAGATGATGATGTCCTTTGAACGGTCCTTGATCTCGACATAGCCGTCGCGGTGCTGGACCGCGAGGTCGCCGGTGTGAAACCAGCCGTGCTCGAACGCAGCCTCGGTCGCCGACGGGTTCTGCAGATAGCCCTTCATCACGGTGTTGCCGCGCAGCATCAGCTCGCCGATCGTCGCCCCGTCGGCCGCGACATCGCTCATGGTCTGCGGCTCGACTACCCGCAGCCGATCGATGGTCGGATAGGCCACACCCTGGCGCGCCATCAAGCTCGCCCGCTCGGCGGTCGGCAGCCGGGCCCACTCCTGCTGCCAGGCGCACACCGCCGCCGGGCCGTAGCTTTCGGTCAACCCATAGAGGTGGGTCACGCGAAACCCCATCCGCTCCATCGCCTCGATCACCGCCGAGGGCGGTGCGGCGCCGCCGGTCGCGGCCTCGACGACGTGGTCGAAGCGGCGCTTGACCCCTTCGGGCGCGTGCACCAGGAGGTTCAGCACGATCGGCGCGCCGCACAGGTGGGTGACCCGGTGCTCGGCGATCGCGGCGAAGATCGGCGCCGGGTCGACGCGGCGCAGGCAGACATGGGTTCCGGCGACGGCGGTGACGGCCCAGGTGTGGGTCCAGCCATTGCAATGGAACATCGGCAGGGTCCACAGATAGACCGAATCGCGATCGAGCCCAAAGGTGATCGCATTGCCGAGCGCGTTCAGAAAGGCGCCGCGGTGGTGATAGACGACGCCCTTCGGATCGCCGGTCGTGCCCGAGGTGTAGTTGAGCGCGATCGGCGCCCATTCGTCGGCCGGCCCGGCCCAATCCGCGGTCGGATCGCCTTCGCCGAGAAAGGCCTCGTAGTCGACGCCGCCGAGTGAGCGGGCATCGGGCAGTTCGTCGATCTCGACCAACGCCAGCGGGCGGCCGAGCGCGGCCAGTGCCGCTTCGATGGTCGGTGCGAATTCGCGGTCGGCGATCAGCAGCTTGGCCTGCCCATGGGCGAGAATGAAGGCGATCGTGCGGGCGTCGAGGCGGTAGTTCAGCGCATTCAGCACCGCCCCCGCCATCGGCACCCCGTAATGCGCCTCGAGCAATGCCGGCACGTTCGGCGCCATGACCGCGACGGTATCGCCCGGTCTGATGCCGCGGCGGCGCAGCGCATCGGCCAGCCGCCGGCAGCGGGCGTAAAGTTCGCGGTAGCTGACCCGGATCTCGCCGTGGACGACCGCGAGCTTGTCAGGGTAGACCGCTGCCGCGCGCGGCAGAAAGGAAAGCGGCGTCAGCGCGGCAAAGTTCGCGGCATTCCTGGCGAGGTACGGCGCGTCGTATCGATTGCATCCGGCGGCTGACGGCAAGACGAGCCTCTTTCGCTGAGGACGGTTCCGCCCGCATCGTCATGGCCGGCAGCGCCGAGGTCAAGCGGGCGTCGCGGGCTTTCTGCCAATCGGGAGAAATGAAGTGCCGCAAAACCTGGTCATGGTCACCGGCGCCAGCTCCGGCATCGGCAAGGCGCTGGCGCTCGCTTTCGCGCGCGAGGGAAACCCGCTGCTGCTGATTTCCCGCAACATCCGTCCGATGGTCGAATTGGCTCAGCATGCGGTCGTCTGGCGGCAGGCCGACGTCGCCGACCATGCCGCGATCGCAACCGCCGTCGCTGCGGCCGAGGCGCTTTACGGGCCGGTCGAATGCCTGGTCAACAGCGCCGGCACCGCCGATGCGCGGGAATTCGGCGAGGTCGAACCGGAGGCCTACAAGCGCGAAATCGATACGAACCTGGTCGGCGTGCTGAACTGCACCAAGGCCGTGCTCGGCGGCATGGCCGCGCGCAAATCGGGCACGATCATCAACATCAGCTCGGTCAGCGACCGCAAGACTGCGCCGGTGGCGCTCGCCTATACCGCCGGCAAATACGCGGTCCGCGCCTTCTCCGAATCCCTGCGCGAGGCCCAGTCAAGAAACGGGGTCCGGGTCATCAACATCGCTCCCGGCTATGTCCGCACCAACATCCACCTCGGCATGCGCATCACCTTCGACGAGTACCGCGCGGCGCTCGGCAACCCCGATTTCATGACCGCCGAGCAACTGGCCGAGATCGTCCTCTTCTGTTGGAAGCAGCCGCAGAGCATCTGCATCCGCGACCTCGTCGTGGCACCGACGCGGACGACGTTCTAGGCCCGGCCCGACGCCTTACGGCCGAGATCGAGCGCCGCATAGGTATAGACCGGGGCCGGCATCAGATAGCGGAACCCCTTTTCGAGCAGCGCCTCGATATTCCTGGCGTCGACATGCGGGTGGCCGCACGGGACGTTGTGCTGTTTGCAGATCGCGAGAATTTCGTCGATGGCGGAGGCCACGGTCGGGTGGTCGTATTGTCGCGGATAGCCGAGATCCTGCGACAGATCGCCCTCGCCGATGATCACGACGCCGATGCCGGGCACCTCTTCCAGCATCTTCGGCAGATTGCGGATCGCCCGCACCTCCTCGCACATGACCGCCACCAGGATCTCGCCCTGGGGATTGAGCGGCCAGACATCGGCGCGATCATAATATTCCTGCGGCGAGAGCCCCCAATAGCGCGCTGCGGCGGCCGGAGCGTCGCCGCGCTGGCCGGCGGGCTCGTAATGGGCGGCCGTGCGCGGGCGCGGATAGCGGCACGCGGTGACCGCGTTGCGCGCCTCGTCGACGGTGCTGACATGCGGCCACACGATGCCGTAGACGCCGTGGTCGAGCACCTGCTTGGCGACCCATTGGCTGGTTTCGCCGCCATTGGGCGGAATCCGCACGAACGGCGTCACCGCCGGCGCCAGGCTGGCGCTGCGCACGATCTGCCGGCGGTCGAGCATGTATTGCAGACAGTCGCGCAGGGCGCGGATGTCGTAGGCGCGGTGCTCCATTTCGAAGACGACGCCGTCATAGGGGGCGGCGCCCACCGCCTGAGCCACGGTGATCTCCGCCGGCGAAAAGGTGACGAAGGCGGGCTGGCCCGCTTCCAGTGCCCGGATCACGCCGTTGAGGCGAGGTGTTTCGGCCATTGCGGCACTCCTGCTCGAAAGCGCGATGGTAGGACCACGTTGCGCGCAAGGTCAACCCGAGGACGGTGATGATCGGCCCTGGCCGAAGCCGGCTGGGCGGCCCGCTGCATTGGCTCGTGTTTCTCGCAATGCAACATGAAAAGACGGCCTTAAATCAGCCCCATTGACAGCAATATGCTGCAACGCAACATGCCGCGCCGAGGCCGCCGAGCGCGCCGTCCGGGGCCTGTGGTCTTGGGAGATGCAGCAATGCGTGACAGGGAACGGCAACCGAATTCGACCAGGCCGAATTCGACCAGGCCAAATTCGACCAGGCCAAATTCGACGGGGCCAAAGGGCGATCTGGCGCTGCGCATTTTGGCGATGCCGGCTGACAGCAATCCCCGGGGGGACATCTTCGGCGGCTGGATCATGGCGCTGATGGACAGCGCCGGAAAAATGTCGGCGACGCCCTTTGCCGGCGGCCGGGTGGTCACCGTCGCGGTCTCGAACATCGCGTTTCTGGCGCCGGTCCATGTCGGCGACACCGTATGCTGCTACACCGATGTGAAATGCACCGGGCGCACCTCGATCACCCTCGATGTCGAGGTCTGGGTGTTGCGCCAAGGCCACGGCGAGCGGGTCAAGGTGACCGAGGCCGAATTCACCTTTGTCGCGGTCGACGGCGACGGCCGGCCGCGCGAGCTGCCCGCGCCGGTGGGCCGGGGGCGGGGTTCGGCGAGAGCCGTCGCTGCTGCCGTCAGCACGGAGCCTTTCGGGCGGGCCGGCCCCAGCCGAGGCGGACGCGGCCGATCGCCATCGTGACCGCCGCCTGGGTCGGCTCGACCACCGGGATCTGCACCGCTTCTTCGAGATCGGCGCGATAGCGCGCCATGCCCGAGCATCCCATGACCAGCACGTCGGCCCCGTGCCGGTCGCGCAGGGTGCGGCCGACATCGATCATCCGCGACAATGCGGTGTTCCGGTCGGCGAGCTCGGCCACCCCGAGGCCGACCGGCAGATCGCCGGCCAGGCGCGGCGCCACGCCCATGGCCCCGACATAGCGCAGATGGCGGGCGACCGAACGCGCCAGGATCGAGATCACGCCAAAGCGCTGGCCAAGGGTCAGCGCCGTCAGGATGCCGCATTCGGCGATGCCCAGGACCGGCTTCGCCGTGCTCTCGCGAGCCGCGAACAGGCCGGGATCGCTGAAGCAGGCGATGACAAAGGCGGCGGCCTCGCCGTCGTGCTCGCGAACCACCCGGCACAGCGGCAGGACGACCTGATCCGCCTCGAGCTGGCTTTCGACGGCGGGTGGGCCGTCTTCGAGGGTCACACAGCGGATCTCGGGACCGCCGGAAAAGCGCAGCGGCGCCATCGCCGCGTCGATCGCGTGGGTGACGGCCACGGTCGAGTTCGGGTTGATCACCAGGATGCGGTCCGCCATCAGCCTCTCCGTGGCGCGGGTGATTTAATGCCCCGTTGGCGCGGGGCAACCATTGCGCGGAGCTGCCCGAGCACCGCGTTGAGGGTCGGGGTCCTGGCCCCCGATAGCCGCGTCCTGGCGCAAGATCATCGCCGTCTGCACCCGTATCTCATCGCGCCGCGGAGAGACCGGTCGTCGGTCTTTGCAGGGCTCCGCCGATCGGGGCGAGATCGATCGGGCTGGTTCGTTGGTCGCTAATGGGCGCAAGATCGCGGATCTGCGGCGGGCATCATGGAGCTGGTGCTGCCGGTAAGGATTGAACTTACGACCTCCCCCTTACCAAGGGGGTGCTCTACCACTGAGCTACGGCAGCGCGCCGCCCGAAACCCGTCCCGCGCGAGGCCCGAGAGATACACGACCCGCCGCGGATTGGCAAGGCGAGGGGGGTGGAACCGCGCCGGGGCGGCAGCGTTTGCGAAGCTTTAAGGCGTCTCGGGATGGAGCCGGCGCCGCGCCTGCCGATAAAGGAAAGGATGCCATGGATCGTCGCTCGCCGATTGCCCCTCCGACGAGCAAAGCGACCGCCGAAGCGGTGCTGAGGGCGTTTGAGACGGCGCGGAACCATGGGCGGCCTTCGGTCGAGTGCTATCGTGCCGGGGTCGCGGCGTGGCGCCACGCGCATCCCGAGCAAGCCGCCGAATACGCCGCCAAGCAGGCCGTGGCGGTGATCCTCGCGGCTCACCTGACCCTGCGAGTCGACGCGTGATGCGCGCGATGTGGTCTTGACAGCGGCATTGATCGCCCGTTGCATCGGCGAATGAGCCCGGCTTCGGATCTTTCTGCGCGAAAGCAGGCGGAACGCAAGGCGCGCGACGAGCGCCTGGCCGAGGCCTTGCGCGATAATCTGCGCCGGCGCAAGGAGCAGGCGCGTGCACGCGGCGGGCATGGGGCCACACCGGCCGATCCCCGCCGCGGCTTGAGCGGCGCGCCGCTCTCCGGTAAAACCAGCCGCCACGGCGGAACGACCGCCGATTGACGGCCCGCTGCCGCCCCAGGACCGCCGGGCCGGCCGGCGGTGCGGAGAGCCGAAAGAATGGACAGGATCCGCATCAGGGGCGGCGTGCCGCTCGACGGGGTGATAGCAATCGGCGGCGCCAAGAACGCGGCCCTGCCGCTGATGGCGGCTAGCCTGTTGACCGCCGAGACCCTGACCCTCGAAAACGTCCCCGACCTTGCCGACATCGCGACCATGGCCAACCTGCTGGTCCAGCACGGGACAGCCGTCGCGATGCCCGAGTCGGGCGAGACCAACGGGCGCCGGCTCGATCTGTCGGCGGCGCACATCACCTCGATCACCGCGCCCTACGACCTGGTCCGCAAGATGCGCGCCTCGGTGCTGGTTCTGGGGCCGCTGCTGGCGCGCTGCGGGCGGGCGCGCGTGTCCTTGCCCGGCGGCTGCGCCATCGGCACGCGGCCGATCGATCTGCACGTCAAGGGGCTGCGGCAGCTCGGCGCCGAGATCGAATTGCGCGAGGGCTATGTCGACGCGCGTGCGCCCAAGGGGCTGCACGGCGCCGAGATCGTCTTTCCGTCGGTATCGGTCGGGGCCACCGAGAATCTGATGATGGCGGCGGCATTGGCCGAAGGCGAGACGGTGCTGGTCAACGCCGCGCGCGAGCCCGAGATCGGCGATCTCGCCGTCTGCCTGCAGGCGATGGGCGCCGTTATCAACGGGATCGGCAGCGACACCCTGAGGATCGTTGGGGTCGGCCGGCTGCACGGCGCCGCCCATCGCATTCTGCCCGACCGGATCGAGACCGGCACCTACATGATGGCGGCGGCGGCGACCGCAGGAGAGGTACGGCTGACCGGCACTCGGCTCGACCTCGTCGCGGCGCTCGCGAGCGCTCTCGACGGCGCCGGCATTGCCGTGTCGCCGACGGCGGACGGGCTCGCGGTACGGCGGCGCAACGCCAGCGTCGTCGGCGTCGACGTGACCACCGCGCCCCATCCGGGCTTCCCGACTGACCTGCAGGCCCAGGTGATGGCGCTGATGGCGATCGCCGAGGGGGTGTCGACGATCACCGAGACGATCTTCGAGAACCGCTTCATGCACGTCCCCGAGCTGGCCCGCATGGGCGCCGACATCGCGGTTCAGGGCGCGGTCGCCAAGGTGCGCGGCGTGAAGCGGCTGATGGGGGCGCCGGTGATGGCGACCGATCTGCGCGCCTCGGTCTCGCTGGTCGTGGCCGGTCTCGCGGCGCAGGGCGAGACCGTAATCACCCGGGTCTATCACCTCGATCGCGGCTATGAGCGGCTCGAGGAAAAGCTCGCGGCCTGCGGCGCCCGGATCGAGAGGCTGCGTGATGATGCCTGACCAAGGCGGCGCCGCGCTGAAGCTGCGGGCCGAGGACGCCGACGATCTGGCCGTGCTGTCGGCCTGCCTGCAGGATGCGCTGGTTCCGGTCCGCGACCTCGCCTTTGTTCGCGACGAGCAGATCTTCGTGTTCATCGCCAACCGCTTTCGCTGGGAGAGCGGGCTGGGTCCGATGCCGGGCGAGGCCGGGCACGAGCGGGTTTTGTGCGCGGTCACGTTCAGCGCCGTCACGGCGGTGTCCTATCGCGGCTTTCGCCGCGGCGACGACGGCAGAATCCTCGCGCTGCTGGCGATCCGCCCGAAGGCGGACGGCGCCGGCGGGGAAGCAATTCAGCTCGAATTCTCGGGCGCCGCGGCGATCCGGCTGGAGGTCGTGCGCATCCTGTGCCGTGCCAAGGATTTGGGCGAGCCCTGGCCGACGCCCTGGCATCCGCGCCACGATGCGGAGGAGCCCGGGTGACCGTCGCGGCTGAAGATCGCCTGATCATGGCCCTGCCCAACGGTCGCATTCTGGCCGAGGTGATGCCGCTGCTGCGCCGGATGGGGGTCGAGCCCGAGCCCGCCTTCGAGGATCCGGCGTCGCGGCGGCCTGCGCTTTGCGACCAGCGACCCCAGGCTTGACCTGATCCGGGTGCGCAGCTTCGACGTCGCGACCTTTGTCGCCTTTGGCGCGGCTCAGCTCGGGGTTGCCGGCAACGACGTGCTGATGGAGTTCGACTATTCCGAGATCTATGCGCCGCTCGATCTCGATGTCGGGCATTGCCATATCGCCGTGGCGGCGACCGCCGATTGGGTCGCGCGCGAGGACGGCCGCCGCTCGAGCCATGTGCGGGTCGCGACCAAATACCCCGAGATCACCCGCCGCCATTTTGGCGGGCGCGGGGTCCAGGCGGAATGCATCAAGCTCAACGGCGCGGTCGAGCTCGCCCCCCGCCTCGGGCTGTGCCGACACATCGTCGACCTGGTCCAGACCGGCGCCACCCTGAAGGCCAACGGCTTGGTCGAGATCGAGCGCATCGCGGATGTCAGCTCGCGGCTGATCGTCAATCGCCCGGCGCTGAAGACCCGGCCCGAAGAGGTCGGCGGCTGGGTCGAGCGCTTCCGCGCCGCGGTCGGCGAGCCGCAATTTTCCGCGGGTACGAGATGAGTTCTCGGCGCACCCTCACCCGTTTTGCTCTGCTCAGCGCCCTCTCCCGCAGTGCGGGAGAGGGCGGACCCAGCCCCCATTCTGACCCTCCCCCGCGTGCGGGGGAAGGAACAGGTGGGGGAGGGGTGGGTGAGGGGAGGCGCTGATGCCGGTCAGGCTCTCGACCCGCGATCCCGGTTTCGAGGCGGCCTTCGCGCGCCTCGTCGAGGCAAAGCGCGAAACCGCAGCCGATGTCGATGCCGTCGTTGCGGCGATCGTCGACGACGTCGCGCACCGTGGCGATGCGGCGCTCGTCGATTACACGCGCCGGTTCGATGGGCTCGACCTCGCCGCACATGGTCCGCGCCTGTCGCCGCGCGAGATCGCCGAGGGTGCCGCCGCAGCGCCCGCGGAGACGGTGGCGGCATTGCGGCTCGCGGCCGAGCGGATCGAGAGCTTTCACCGCCGCCAATTGCCGGTGGCGATCGATTATGTCGATGCGCTCGGGGTGCGGCTCGCCGCCCGCTGGCGCCCGGTCGCCGCCGCCGGGCTCTATGTCCCGGGCGGCACTGCGGCCTACCCGTCCTCGGTGCTGATGAACGCGATCCCGGCCAGGGTGGCCGGCGTCGAGCGGCTGGTCATGACGGTGCCGGCGCCGGGCGGGGTGCTGAACCCGCTGGTCCTCGCCGCCGCCCGGCTGCTCGGCATCGACGAAATCTACCGGGTCGGCGGAGCCCAGGCGGTGGCGGCGCTCGCCTACGGCACGGCGACGATTTGCCCGGTCGACAAGATCGTCGGGCCGGGCAACGCCTATGTCGCGGCGGCCAAGCGGCGGGTCTTCGGCCGGGTCGGCATCGACATGATTGCCGGGCCCTCGGAGATCCTGGTCGTCGCCGACGGCAACAACGACCCGCAATGGATCGCGGCCGATCTGTTGTCGCAGGCCGAGCACGACAGCGCAGCGCAGGCGATCCTGATCACCGACGACAGCAATTTTGCCGCAGCGGTCGAGGGCGCCGTCGAGGCCCAGCTGGCGCGGCTGCCGCGGGCGCAGATCGCGCGGGCGAGCTGGGAGGCGAACGGCGCTGTCCTGATCATCGCCGATTGGGGCGAGGCGCCGCCGCTGATCGACCGGATCGCCCCCGAGCACCTCGAGCTGGCGCTCGACGAGGCCGACTGGTTGGCCGAGCAGGTGCACCATGCCGGCGCGATCTTTCTCGGCCGCTGGACTCCCGAGGCGATCGGCGACTACATCGCCGGCCCCAACCATGTATTGCCGACCGCGCGCAGCGCGCGGTTCGCCTCCGGTCTCGGCGTCCTCGATTTTATGAAGCGCACCTCGCTGGTGCGCTGCGACGCGGCGAGCCTTGCCGCTCTCGCCCCGGCGGCGATCCGCCTCGCCGAGGCCGAGGGGCTCGACGCGCATGCGCTGTCCTTGGCGATCCGGCTCGACCGGCGGCGCGAGGCGTGAGCTGGCCGTCATGGACCAGCCAAACGGCGACCGCACAGACGCCCACAGGGACGGGCAGCGCATCGCCGGCATCACGCTCGACGAGCACACCGTCGTCCGCCGCAGCGCCGATATCGAGCACGAGCGGGCGACGGCGATCGCCGACCTCCTGGAAGAGAATTCTTTCGCTCCGGCCTCCGGCAGCGCGGGGCCGTTCGATCTTCATCTGGCGATCGAGGAGAACCGGCTCAACCTCGACATCCGCTCGGCGGTGGACGGGTCGAGCGAGACCATCGTTCTGCCGCTCGCCCCGTTTCGCGGCACCGTCAAAGATTATTTCATGGTCTGCGAGAGCTATTACGAGGCGGTGCGGCGCTCCAACCTCGCCCAGATCGAGGCGATCGACATGGGGCGGCGATCCTTGCACGACGAGGGCTCGGCCTTGTTGATCGAGCGGCTCGCCGACAAGGTGGCGATCGACCATGCGACCGCCCGGCGCCTGTTCACCCTGATCTGCGTGCTGCATCTGCGCGGGTGAGGTGCGGTGACGGCGCCGCTCCTGGTGCTCGCCTCGGCCTCGCCGCGCCGGCTCGAATTGCTGCGCCAGATCGGGATCGCGCCCGACCGGGTCGATCCGGCCGAAATCGACGAGGCTCCCGGCCGCGACGAGATGCCGGCGGCGCATGCCCTGCGCCTCGCTCGCGCAAAGGCGGTCGCGGTGATGCCGCGCCATCCCGGCGCCTGGGTCCTCGCCGCCGACACGGTGGTTGCCTGCGGCCGGCGCATCCTGCCCAAGCCGGCGGACGAGGCGAGTGCGCGCCGCTGCCTCGAGCTGTTGTCCGGGCGGCGCCACCGCGTCCATTCGGGGGTCGCGCTGTCGATCCCCGACGGCCGGCTGGCGCTGCGCCGGGTCGACAGCCAGGTCGCGTTCAAGCGGCTCAGCGGAGACGAGATCGCGGCCTATCTGGCGAGCGGGGAATGGCGGGGCAAGGCCGGCGGCTATGCGATCCAGGGCCGGGCCGCGGCGCTGATCCGCTTTGTCTCGGGCTCCTATTCGAACATCGTCGGCTTGCCATTGTTCGAGACCGCGCAGCTCCTCGCCGGCTGCGGCTATCGCCGGCGATGCGCCGCGAGCTCGTAATCGCCGCCGGGCTGGGCGAGTGGCGCGCGGCGCTGCTCGAGGACGGCGTCGCGGTCGAGCTGCGGGTCGAGCGCGGCGACGGTGACGAGGCCGGCAGCATCCATCTCGGCCGGGTTCTCCGGCTGTTGCCGGCGCTCGGCGCGGCGCTTGTCGATATCGGCGGGGACCGCCCGGCCTTTCTGCCGCAGAGCGAGATCTTCCCGCGCGGCCGCCGGCTCGACGAGGGCGAGCGGGTCGTCGTGCAAATCCGCCGCGAAGCCCAGGGCGGCAAGGCGGCGCGGCTGACCACCGCCCCCGCGCTGCGCGGCCGGCTGGTCGAGCTGGTGGCGGGCCGGCCAGGCCTGAGTGGCGGCGATGTGCTGTCGCCGGAGGCGCGCGCACAGCTGCTCGAAACCGCCGAAACCCTCACCCACCGGAGCCTTCGGGCCCGGTCCCCCCTCTCCCGCGGTGCGGGAGAGGGTGCCGACCCCCGGACTACGATCCGGGGGGAGGCGGGTGAGGGGCAGGCGGGCGAAGGGCTGGCCCAGTCTGCGATCGGGCTGCGGCTCTTGACGCCTGCGCCGGTCGATGCACTGGCCGCCGAGGCGGCGGAGCTGCATCGGCGGTGGAATGAGATCGGCGAGCGCGCCGCGCGTCTCGATCCCCCGGCGCGGCTCGACCCGCCCGCGAGCTTCGCCGCAGCTCTGGCCGGCGTGCTGCCCATGCCGGACCGCGTATTTGTCGACGATGCGGCCGCCATCCCGGAAATCCGCGCGGCGTTTCCGGATGCCGCAGTGGCGCACCGGCCGGAAAACGCATGGCCGAGCGACCTCGACGGCCTGTTCGATGCGGCGCTGTCGCCGACCATAGCACTGGCCGGCGTCGGCTCGCTTCACATCGAGGCGGCGCGCGCCGCGGTGCTGATCGACGTCGACAGCGGGACGCCGCAGACCGGGTCGCCCGAGCGGACCGCGCTCGCCGTCGATCTGGCCGCCGCCGATGCCGTCGCCCGGCAGATTCGGCTGCGCAATCTCGGCGGCGGGATCGTCGTCGATTTTGTCGGTCTCGACGATCGGGGATCGCGCGAACGCGTGCGCGCCGCGCTCGCCCGGGCGCTCGCGGCCGATCCGGCGCGGCCGCAGATCCTCGGCTGGACCCGGCTCGGCCATCTCGAGCTGGTGCGCCCGCGCCGCGCCCGCCCGCTCGCCGATGCGCTGCTCGAGGCGCCCCCTGGCGGCAGCCTGATCAAGACCGCGGTCACCGTCGCGCACGAGGCGCTGCGGACCCTGCGCCGCGAAGCCAGGGCGCAGCCGGGGTATGGCTGGCGGCTGACCGTCGCACCGGAGGTCGCCGCGGCGCTGGCCGGTGAGGCCGCCGAGGCCGTGCGCGCGCTCGAACAGCGCTTCGGGCGGGGCATTGCGATTGCCGCCGATCCCGACCTCGAGCGCGGGCGGTTTCAAATCGCCCCGGCCTGACTATATCGGCGATGCGATGACCTCCGATTCGCCGATCCCGATGCCGCGGCGCTGTCCAATCTGCGGCAAGCCCGCAACCTTGCAGCACCGGCCGTTCTGCTCGGCGCGCTGCGCCCAGATCGATCTCGGCCGCTGGCTCAAAGGCAATTACCGGATCGAGACCGACGACGCCCCCGACGAGAGCGACGAGGAGCGCTGAGCGTCGGACGGATCGAAGTTGACCCGGCCTGCGCCACCCGCGAGCATCAGCCGAGCCAGCGCATGGGGGGCCAATGACCGCGTCACCTCGGCCTAACCACTACCGGGTCATCTATGCCGACCCGCCCTGGACTTTTTCGACCTATTCGCGCAAGGGAAAGGGGCGCAGCGCCGAGGCCTATTACGACTGCATGTCGCTCGCCGAGATCAAGGCGCTGCCGGTGGCCGAGTGGGCGGCTGCGGATTGCGTATTGCTGCTGTGGGCCACCGACCCGCTGCTCCAGACGGCGTTCGAGGTGATCCGGGCTTGGGGTTTTACCTATAAAACCGTGGGCTTTTACTGGGCCAAGCTCAACAAATCCGCCGAGCCGACGGTTTACCGCGACTCCAGCTTTTTCGCCGGGCTCGGTTTCTGGACGCGGGCCAACCCCGAGCCGTGCCTGCTCGCGACCCGCGGCCATCCGCATCGCCGCCGGGCCGATGTGCGCAAGCTGATCGTCGCGCCGCGGCGTGAGCACAGCCGCAAGCCGGACGACGCCTACGAGCGCATCGAGGCGCTGTGCGAAGGGCCTTACCTGGAGATGTTCGCGCGCTCCTCCCGGCCGGGCTGGGACCGCTGGGGCAGCGAGTCCGATCAGCGCCGGATCGGGCCGCGGCGGTGGCGCGCCGACAGCTACCCGGATGCGTCGGAGGCTGCGCAATAGCCCATGATCCGATCAGATCGAACCATCTCCTCGTCACCCCGCACAGGCGAGGGTCCGGGTCAGCTGCTCATCGCTGCTCTGGGCTCCCGCTTTCGCGGGAATGACGGTTCTATGCGTTTGGATAGGGCCTTAGCGGGTCGGCGGTCCGGCTTCATCAGCGCTTAAGCTCTCCAGCGGAGACTGCGAGGAGGATTTTCTCGGGACGGCGGCATGATCGGCTGGGCGCTGCGCTGGGTGCTGCTGTGGTGCGGGGTTGCCGTTCTTTGCGTCGCAGTGATCGGGGGCGGCAAGTGGGTCCCGCAAAACCGCACGGCGAAGCCCGAAATCATCGTGCGCGGCGCAACCCCGGCCGAGCCGCAGGCCGGCCCGGCGTTCAACACCCTCGTCTACCCCGCCAACGCACGCGGCCACGTCATCGTCGAGGCAGCCGTCAACGGTGCGCCGATGCGAATGCTGGTCGACACCGGCGCCAGCCTCGTCACCCTGACCCCGACCGACGCGCGCGCCGCCGGCATCGGCCCCGACGAGCTGGTGTTCAGCCAGCGCGCCAGCACCGCCAACGGCTTTGTTCGCATGGCCCCGGTGACCTTGCGCGAAATCCGCATCGGCCAGCTGTCGCTCGGCGCGGTTCGCGCCGCCGTCATCGAAAACCTCGGCGTGTCGTTGCTCGGGATGAGCTTTCTCGGCCGGCTGCAGAGCTACGAGATGCGCGACGGCAGGCTGACGATCACCTGGTAACCGGGCGCGTGGCACACCCCCTTACCCCAACCCTCTCCCCGCAGGGCGGGGCGAGGGAGAACCCGGCCGGCTGCTACGAGATGCGCGACGGCAGGCCGACGATCACCTGGTAGCGGGGCGCGTGGCACACCCCCTCACCCCAGCCCCCTCCCCGCAGGCGCGGCGAGGGAGAACCCGTGCAGAGGAAGAGCCTGCCCCAAACCCGATCCGGGGGGAGAGGGCAGCGAGCGAAGCGCCGCGGTCAGATCGCGTACAAATTCTCGGGCGCGGCCGGCGTTCGGCCGTGCTCGACCGCCTTGACCGCCTGGATCAGCTTGACGTGGGTCGGGGCGGGGCGGCCGACCTCGGCGCCCTTTTCGGCGATCAGGCCGTTGATGAAATCGATCTCGGTGCGCCGACCCTTCAGCATGTCCTGACCCATCGACGGGCGCGCCAGCTCGCTGCGGGTGTTCGAATTCAAGCCGGCGAAGATCTGGGTTTCGATTTCGTCGAGGGCGGCAGGATCGCCTTCGCCGGCGCGGGCGATCGTTTCGGGATCGTGCATGCGGATGTGCTCGAGCACGTATCCGAGCGCCTGGCCGACGCGTACCCCCTCGCCGGCCAATCGGATGCTGAGGCGCCGGATTTTGTCGTCGCGGTTCATGTCGTTGCCGGACAAGCCGGTCGCCGCAGCGACACCGTTGGCCATGCCGTTGACGCACAGCTTGGACCAGCGCTCGCCCCACAGGTTGCTTGTCGCCTTGACGCTGTCGATCGTGCGGA
Source organism: uncultured Alphaproteobacteria bacterium (assembly GCA_963703855.1). Lineage (GTDB taxonomy): Bacteria > Pseudomonadota > Alphaproteobacteria > ATCC43930 > CGMCC-115725 > AP-15. Next base: position 67,483 of record CAVPFW010000006.1, on the reverse strand, counting down.
TCATCGCCGCCAGCTCCTCGATCCGCTTGGTGATGCGGCCATGGACCTCGCCGACGCGGTAGACGTCGTGAGGGGAGGCGCCCTTCGCCGCCGTGCGGCGGACCCGGCCCGGCGCATAAAGCTCGGCGCCGAGCAGCGCCGGAATGACACCGACCGTCTTGTCCCAGCCGACGATCGCGGCGATGCGCTCCTCGTTCATGCAATTCTGCAACGACACGACATAGCCGTCGGGCGCCAGATACTGCCCGATCAGCGTCGTCGCCCATTGCGTGTCGTAGGATTTGACCGCGACCATGGCGATGTCGATCGGCTTCTCCTTGGCGAGTTGCTGCACCTCGGTCAGGTGCATCGTCTTGGGCCGGGCGAGGACGAACTCCTCTTGCGTCACTCCTTCGAGCGCCAGCCCGTCCCGGCGGATCGCCTCGATATGCTCGGGCCACGGGTCGATCAGGGTCACGTCGAACCCGTTATGCGCGAGCTGGCCGCCGGTGTAGCCGCCGATCGCGCCGGCGCCGATCACCGCAATGCGCTTATCCATGATGTGATCCCTCTATGACCTGGGTCGCGCCATGATAAGCTGACCCCGGGCAGGGGAAAAACATCAAAGCCCGGCGCCTTGCCATCGCCAAATCATCCGAGGACGAAAACCATGAACTGGACCGAGCGGCGCGAGCGCTTTCGCGCGATCCTTTCCGGACAACGCTGCGTGCATCCGGGCTCCGTGTATGACGCGATATCGGCGCGCATCGCCGAGGATCTCGGCTTCGAGGTCGGGATGTTTTCGGGCTCGATCGGGTCGATGTCGGTGCTCGGCGCCCCCGACCTCGTGGTCCTGACCCTGACCGAGTTCGCCGCTCAGGCCAACCGCATCTGCCGCGCCGGCAATCTGGCATTGCTGGTCGACGCCGATCACGGCTACGGCAACGCGCTCAACGTGCGCCGCACCGTCGAGGAGTTGGAGACGGCCGGCATCTGCGCGATGTCGATCGAGGATACGGTGCTGCCGCGGCCCTATGGACCCAACGGCAAGCCGAGCCTGAGCTCGATCGAGGAGGGTGTGGGCAAGATGAAGGCGGCATTGTCGGCGCGCCAGGACAAGAACCTGGTCATCGCCGGGCGCACCAGCGCCTTGGCGATCGCCAACATCGACGAGGCGGTCAAGCGGGCCAAGGCCTATGAGGCGGCCGGGGTCGACGCGGTGTTCCTCGCCGGCGGGGTTACGGTCGAGGCGGTCGAGGCGGTGTCGTCGGCGATCAGGATCCCGCTGATCCTCGGCGGCGGCAGTGGACAGCTCGGCGACCTCGATTGGCTCGCAGCGCATCGGGTGCGGGTCGCATTGCAGACCCACGCGCCGTTCAGCGCCGCAGTGCAGGCGGTCTACAATACCTTGAAGGCGCTGCGCGACGGCACCAAGCCCGGCGATCTGACCGGCATCGCCTCGCCTGAGCTGATGCGGCGGGTCACCCGCGCCGACGATTATCAGCGCTGGACGAGGGAGTATCTCGGCGGGGCGTGAGCCGTCGGCGATCATCCTAGAAGGACCGAGCGCGGCGGGCCGGAGCTGCCGGGCGCGCAGAGATCGTAGGTCTCCGAATCCCGTCGTCTGAGAGAGCGAAACCGTGCGACCGACATTGCTCGCCATAGTGCTTTTTTGTGCCGCCGCATGCGCGCCGCAGCCGGTGCAGCCGGGGACCTTGCTGCTGAGCAATTTGAATTTCGGCCCGACCCATGTCGAGGCCGTGATCACCGCAAACCCGGATTGCGGTGCCCGCGGCCCCGGCTATGTCTCCACCTTCGAGTTTCTGCTGCCGAACAACGCGACCAAATCGCTCGACGTGCCGCCCGGAGCCGAAATCTGCTGGCGGCGCGATCGCGACCCCTCGCAGCCCGTTGCCGGACAATGGTCGGGGTGGGACCGAGCCTATGTCGCGCCCGAAACCACGATCGACGCGAATCTGTAGCACCGCCATGATCGGGGCGGGGTGAGGTCGGCGGTCTCAGTGGGCGAGGCTGAAGCGGATCGTCACCGACACCTCGACGCTCGGTTGGTCCATGCCGGCGGGAAACGGCGGCAATGTCGCGCCCCGCATCATCTCCTCGAGAGCGGCGTCGAGATCGGGGTAGCCGGAGCTTTTGGCGACAGCGGATTCGGCGACCCGGCCGCTGTGCTCGACTACAAAGCGCAGCACCGCGCGCCCCTCCTCGCCGTGTTCCCGAGCACTTTCGGGGTAGCGCTTGTGGCTTTCGAGCCATTCGCTCAATAGAGCGCTGTAGCCCGGACTGATCGCCGCCGAAGGGGCGGGTGCAGGAGCCGGCGCCGGCGGCGTGAACGCCGTCCGCGGGGCGGCAACAGGCGCCAGCCGCGCCGGTGCCGGGGCGGGCTGCCGTGCGGTGAAGGCGGGAGGCGTCGGCTCGCGCTCGACATGCCGCGGGACAGCCTTGGGCAGGGTCGCGATCCGGGGCTTGCGCGGTGGCGGCGGGGGCGGCAGCGGTTCGGGTGGGGCCACGATTGCCTCGGGCGCGGGTGCGGGCGGCTCGATCGCCGGGAGCGGGGGCAGTGCGGCAGTTGGCGGTGGGGGCGGCGTCTCGGCGGGCGGCGGCGGGGTTTCGGCTTTGACCGGCGGCGGTGGCGGTGGAGGTGCCGTGGGTTCGGGCAACGATGGCGCCAAGGCGACTTCGATCCCGCCGGCCGGGAGGGGCGGCTCCAGCGGCGGCGCCGGGGTCGGCAGCTCGAACAGCACGGCCAGGATAATGGCGTGCGCCGCCAAGGACAGCGCCAGCGGAAGCCTGAAGCCGCTCACTTGGTCCCGGCCGCCGCGGCGACCAGCGAGACCTTGGCGAAGCCGGCGCGGTTGACCTCGCTCAGCATGTCCATCAATTGGGCGTAGGTGATCGTCCGGTCGCCGCGGACATAGACGATCCGGGTCGGGTCCTCGGCCGCAAGGGCGGCGAGCCGCGCTTCGAGATCGGCCGGTGCCACCGGGTCGTCGCCGATGAACATCTCGCCGCCGCGATTGAGGCTGAGGATGATCGGCTGTTTCGGCGCGGTGATCGCCGCGGCCCTGGTCTTGGGCAGGTCGAGCGGCACGCCGACCATCAGCAGCGGGGCGGTCACCATGAAGATCACCAGCAGCACCAGCATCACGTCGACCATCGGGGTCACGTTGATCTCGGCCAGCGGCGCGTAGCGGTCCCGATCCTCCTCGCCCGCGCGCGACAGCGGCACGGCCATGCCTCAAGTCTCCGACGGGACGCGCGAAAGCAGGCTGCCGGAGCGCCCGATCAGCCCCTGCATGCGCCCGGCGAAGCGTCCGAGGTCGACGGTGATCTTGTTGTAGGCGACGACCGCCGGGATCGCCGCGGCGAGCCCCATCGCGGTGGCGAACAGAGCTTCGGCGATCCCTGGCGCCACCACCGCGAGGCTGGTGTTGTTGGCCGCGGCAATGCCGGCAAAGCTGCGCATGATCCCCCATACCGTGCCGAACAGGCCGATGAACGGCGCCGCCGAGCCGAGCGTCGCCAGAAACGGCAGCCGCGCCTCGAGGCGGCGCAGCTCGGCGTTCAACGCGAGCCGCATCGCCCGCTCGATGCGCTCGCGCCGTTCGCCGGCGGTTTCCGGGGTGGGCGGCGTCGCTTCAGTGCTCTCGGCCCAGCCGGCCGACAGCACCAGGCCGGCCGGGTCCCGGGCCGCGCTCTCGCCCGATGCCGCCAGCAGCTCGGGCGCCGAATGCGCGGCCGCCGCCCGCGCCTCGTGGCTGCGCGCCGATCGGCTGACCGCGGCGAGGCGCCACAATTTGTCGATGATCACCGCCCAGCTCCACACCGAGGCGGCGAGCAGCAGCACCAGCACCCCCTTGACGACGATGTCGGCATGCAGGAACAGGCTGACGACCGAGAGGGACGCGGCGGAATCGTTCACGGGAGGGCCTCTGCGGATTGTTCGATCGAAGACGCCGGAATTGTACCGGCTAGAAGCGCTGGGTGATCCCGGCGAGGATGGTGCGGCGCGGTCCGAACTGCGGCGCCCCGACGCCGATCCCGGTGCCGTTGCGGATCTCATAGACCTGATCGAACAGATTGATTATGTCGAAACGGAGTTCGAGCCCCCGGTAGATCCCGGTTTCGACCGGCTGCACGATGCTCAAATTCACCTGCTGATAGCCGCGCAGGCTGCTGCCGTTCGGGATCGCGCCGGTGGTGGCGCGCAGCCCGCTGCCGGCAGTCAGGTCCGCCGAGATCAAGGTCCTGGTCTTGGCGAACCGGTATTTGATCCCGGCCGACTCGGTGTAGGTCTGGTCGTGGTCGAGGTGGATGTAATGGTTGGCGATATACGCCAGGTCATCGGGAGAGAAATTGAATTGCGCCGAGGTGATGCCTTTGCCGAGCGCCTTCGACGCTGCGAGATTGCCGTAGAACGACCAATTGTCGATCTCGTAGCTCAGGGTCAGCTCGACGCCGTCGACGAGCCCCTTCTGGTAGTTGAACGGGGTCAGAATGATCGGCGCACCGAACTGGCCTTCGTCGATAAGGTTGCTGGCAATCTTGTAATAGGCGTCGATGCCGGCCTTGAGCCCGGGCAGGATCGCCTGGGTGCCGCTCACGTCGAAATAATGGTCGCGTTCGGGCTTGGCCCGCGAATCGAGGGTGACGGCTGGGGCAGCACTCGTATCGGCCAATAGAGAAACGGTCGTCGGCGCGATCAGCTCGTAGGGCGGCGGCACGAAATAGCGGGCATAGCCGGCGGTGAAGGTTGTCGAGGGGATCGGTTGCCACACCACATTGACGCGCGGGCTCAATTGCCGCCCGTTGACGTACTCGGCCATCTGGTCGAAACGCCCGCCGAAATTGACCGTCACGGTCGGCACCGGTTTCCATTCGTCCTGCAGATAATAGCTGTAGAGCCAGCCGATGGCGGCGCTCGAATTGAAGATCGTCAGCGGCTCGTCGCCGGTCTGCATGCCGCTCGCATCGACCGGCAGGACGTCCGAATTGGTCGAGGACGAGGTACGCTCTCGCTGTATGTAAAAGCCGCTGCGAACGGTGTTGGCATCGGAGATGCGATAGCTGCCGTCGCCCTGCAAGCCGTTGGCGACGCTGTTTCGAGTGGCGGTCTGGGCGATGCCGTTGAACAACAGATCACCGAGCGGATCGGGCGAAAAATAAAGGCTGCTGTAGCGGGTTACGGCGGAAACCTGGAAATTGAGCGCGTTGACTTGCTTCTGCAGGGCGACGATCCCGTAATCGGTGATCTGGCGCTGGTTTTCGTTGAGCAGCGCGGAGTTGAAATTGCCGATGCCGTCGACGGTCAGCCCGAGGCTCGGGGCTTGGCTGGGATTGTTGGGGATCTGGAACTCGCTGCGCGAGACGCCGAAAATCGAGGTTATGCGGGTTGTCGGGTCGATGATGCCGCTGACATAGGCGAAGCCGCGCGGCTGTGTCGAGATGTCGTGGATCGGGTTGAAGGTAGCAGCCGGGTTCTCGATGCCGTCGGCATCGTGCAGGACTTCGCCGGTCACGTAATAATCGACCTGGCCGACCCGGCCGCCCCATTCCGCGCTCGGCTGGAACGTCGATTGCTGGCCGCCATAGAGAGTGAAGCTGCCACCCGGGTCCAAGGTCCCGGTCTTGGTTTGGATGTCGATGATCCCGGCGGTGCGCAACCCGTACTCCGCCGGCAATGCGCCGGTGATCAGCGACACCGAATTGGCGAGCCGGGTTTGCAGCACCTGGCCGAAGACGTTGATGCCCTCGGGCAGGATGATCCCGTTCAGGCGGAATTGCAGATTGGCATGGTCGCCGCGGACGTGGAGCTGGCCGAACGAATCCTGGACAACGCCGGGAGCTTGCAGCAGCAGCCGGTTCAGCGGCTGGTTGTCGCCCTGCGGCTGGGTTTGGATCGCCTGCCGGCCGAAATCATAGACGCTGGCGCCGAGGCTCGGCTCGATCTGCTGACGGGCGATGTCGAGCTCCTTGGCAACAATGTCGAGATCGAGCGAAACGCCGCCGCCTTGCAACGCGGGCGTGGCTTGCGCGGCGGTTCCCGCAGAACCGGCCGCGACGACCGACCCATCCTGCTCGCCGGAATCGGTGGTGCCGAGCGGCAGTCCCGTCAGCAGGACAGGGCCGCCCTGTGCCGCGGCGTCGCCGGAAATGACGATTGTCGCTAGGACCAGCGAGGGAACCGCGGCCGCGCGCCATGCTCCCGCAAAGATGCGGTTGATCATCGAGTGCCTCGCTTCGATCGGCGCGGAGCAGCTCCCCGGCGAGCTCCGATATTATGTTATATCATAACAGTCACCACGACCGGTCCGCAACCGCCTATGAACCGTTTACGGGAGAACCCGAGCCGGTTGCGTGAAGCCCTTCCGCGCTGCCGGCTGTCGTCCTATCTTCCGCCGCCTCGAACCGGGAGGAAGCCCGATGAGACCCGTGCTCGCCGCCGTCGCACTCCTGGCGTTGGTTTTGTCGATCGGCGCGGCGCGCGCCCCCACCGGACAAGCCCGTGGGCTGGAGGCCCACGGCGTCGAGCTCGAGGTGGTGCTGGCCGCCGATGTCTCGCGCAGCATCGACGACGGCGAGTTCGAGCTGCAGCGCAAGGGCTACGCCGCGGCGTTGAGCGACCCGCGCGTGCTCAAGGCCATTCACGCGACGAAAAGCGGGGCGATCGGCGTGTCTTTTATCGAGTGGTCGGGGGAGGAGGATCAGCAGGTCGTTCTCGACTGGACCGAGATCCGCGACGAGGAGGATGGCGGCGGCGCCGCGGCCGCGATCCTCAAGGCGCCGCGGTCTTTTACCGGACGCACCTCGATCAGCGCGGCGATCGACTTTGCCAAAGCGTATTTCGCCAAGGCGAGGTGGCCGACGGCGCGCCGCATCGTCGATGTTTCGGGCGACGGCACCAGCAATTCGGGCCGGCCGCTGACCGAAGCCCGCGATCAGGCGGTCGCCGCCGGCATCACCATCAACGGGCTGGCGATCATCAACGACAAGCCCAACCTCGGCTATTCAGCCCACACCTCGCCGCCCGGCGGCCTGCCGAATTACTATCGCCAGAACGTGATCGGCGGGCCTAACGCCTTTCTGATCGTGGTCAAGGATTTCAACTCCTTCGCCGACGCGATGGCGAACAAGCTGGCCAAAGAGATCGACGTCGCCGGCGGCGCCGATCGCGAGCAGGTTTCCGAGCTTCGCTGATGCGCGCGGCCTGTCCGGACCGGGCATGAAGCCGGCGCCTGTTCGCCTGCCGCGAGCGGCTGCCCGGCACGGGTCGAAGCCAATCTGATTGCAGGGATGCGACGCGCTTTAGGGGCTATGTGATCGCCGCCCGGCCTCCTACACTCGGCAGCGATGTCGAACCGCCGCGAACTCTATCCGCCGATCGAGCCCTACCGGACGGGCGCCCTGCGCCTCGACGCGCGGCACACGATGTATTGGGAGGAATCGGGGAACCCCGGTGGCGCGCCGGCGCTGTTTCTGCACGGCGGACCGGGGGCGGGGGCTACCGCGGTCCATCGCCGCTTTTTCGATCCCGATCATTGGCGGATCGTGATCTACGATCAGCGCGGCGCCGGCCGCTCGACCCCGCTCGGCGAGACGCGCGACAATTCGCCCTCCGATCTGGTCCGCGACATCGAGCGCCTGCGCAGCGAGCTCGGGATCGAGAAATGTCTCGTCTTCGGCGGCTCCTGGGGCTCGACCCTGGCGCTCGATTATGCCGAGACCCATCCGGGGCGTTGCGCCGGGCTGGTGCTGCGCGGGATTTTCTTGTGCCGGGCCGACGAGATCGACTGGTTTCTCTACGGCGTCCGGCGGGTTTTTCCCGAGGTCTGGCGGGCCTTCTCGGGTTTTCTGCCCGAGCGCGAACGCGGCGACATTCTCGCCGCCTATTACCGGCGCCTGCTCGATCCCGACCCGGCGGTTCATATGCCGGCGGCGCGGGCTTGGGGCACCTACGAGGGCGCCTGCTCGACCTTGCTGCCGAACCCCGAAACCGTCGCGGCCTTCGGCGAGGAGCGGCTCGCCCTCGGGCTGGCGCGGATCGAGGCGCATTTTTTCAGCCGCCACCTGTTCGCCGGAGAGCGGGACCTGATCGCCAGGATCGGGCCGATCCGCCGCCTGCCGGGGATCATCGTGCAGGGGCGCTATGACATGGTATGCCCGGTCGGCAGCGCCGACGAGCTCGCCCGCGCCTGGCCCGAGGCGGAATACGTGATCGTTCCCGACGCCGGCCACTCGGCGATGGAGCCCGGCATCCGCGAGCAACTGGTGATGGCGACCGAGCGCATGAAGCAGCGGTCGCGCTGGTAGGGGACGGCGGCAAATTCGCCCACCGTCGGTTCCGGCGCAGCGCGGTCGTCCGCGCTGAGCCGAACCTGGAGGCCGGCTCCGGTAATGCGGCGGATTGGAACCGGCGGGTCAGCGATCTGGCCGCAGCTTGTCCGACTGCTTTCATGCTGGCCTTGTTCCCGCTCAACGATTATACCGGCGGCCATCTAACGTCAGCCTCGCTGCCGGTCTGCGCGAAATCGACCATCCGAGACTATAGACCCGACTGAGCTGCCATGGCCGGTGCGCGATCACGCGATCGAGTGAGGCGGGTGTCAGCAATGCGGGCCAACATCCAACGGTCACCACCGCTCGGGGAGTGCGGCCCGATTCCAGCGACAGAGCCGAACGGCCTCAGAACCGCTCTCCGCGGGCTCGGCAAATTCGCGTTGTGGGCGATGGCATCGGCCGGCGCCGCGCAGTCGCCGGCGCTGGCGGGGGGCCCTGCGCCCGCGGCTCCGCCGACCGTGGAATGTGCGACGCCGGCCCAGACGGTGGGGGGCGCGGACGGGTTGACGCCGAGCGAGCCTTGCCTGCCTCCGGGGACCGCCGGTCCAGCCGCGTGGGGGGTAATCGGGGTGACCGGGTACGCGACCGGCAGCCGCGAAGCCCCCAATGGATTTTCCTTCGACCCGCTGGTCGGGCTCGATTCCGATCTGAATTTCGGGCTGTTGCCGGACAAGCAGCTCTACCTTTTCCTGCAGAACGGCTTTTGGGTGCAGCGCACCGCGGCCACCGCATCGGGCAAGAGCCAGCGCGAGCTGGACGCCAATTTCGGGTTGGCGTGGAATTACTTCGATTCCCTCGAGCTGCGGGTTTGGGGTTACTCGCTCAACAATCTCAACCGCGGCACCTCGCCCGCCAGCCCCAACGGCTACAAGGACGGGCTCGCTCTCGAAAACCGCTATTATTTCGGCCTGCCTTACAATTATCCGGTCGACGCTTATGACATCGGCCGGCTGTCCTTCGTCGGCCTCGGCTATTACCCGACAAAGGATCTGGTCGGGAACAACGGCCAGAGCTTCCGGCCCGGGCTGTTCGTCCATGGATACGCCACCGCGGACCTGCCGACGCCGTTTCGGTCGTATCTCTACGGCGGCGCTCAGATGACCGCCCAGGATGCGGCGACGCCGCGTCTGGTGGATTTGGATATGGGCCTCGCCATCCGCCCGCTCGCCGATCGCCAGAGCCTTGAATTTCGCATCGGCGACAAACTGGTCGACGACCTTCAGGCCCATATGACGAAAAACCTCGTCTATGGAGCGGTTCGGCTCGCTTTTGGCACCGGCCAGCCGAGCGGAGGGGCGGGCGGCGCATCGGCCGGAGACCTCGGATCGTGGTCCTGGCCGGAGGCCTGGGGCGTCGTCGGGCTCCCGGTTTATGCAACGGGCAGCCACATGGGCCCGAACGGGGTGCCGTTCACCCCGATCTTCGCCATCACCAGCGAGCTGAACCTCGGCCTGATGCCGAAGAAGGAGCTGTATGTGTTTTGGGACGGCACCTTCTGGGGGCAGCATTCGGGCGCGGGCATCACCAACACCAACCAGGGCTCCTTCGATTTCAGCAAGCGGGAGATGGATTCGGAGCTGGGCCTGGCCTGGAACTTTTTCGATTCGTTCGAGCTGCGCGGATCGGTCTATGCCCTGAACAACCTCAACCGGGGCATCTCGCTGACCGAGCCGGCCGGCGGCAAGCAAGGGGTCAGGGCCGAAGGCCGGTACTACTTTTCCACGGCCGACCCCTATGATGTCGGGCGTTCGAGCTATATCGGCGTCGGCTACCTCCCGACCGAGGATCTGGTCGGCGGCAACGGCGCGAGCTTCAGGCCCGGACCCTTCGCCCACGCCTATCTGGCGCGAGACCTGCCGATCCCGTGGTTCGAATCTTATGTTTACGCCGACATGCAGGCGACCGCTCGGCAGACCTCGGCGCTGCGCCTGTTCGAGACCGATGCCGGGTGGGCGATTCGTCCTTTCCGCAATTGGCAGAACCTCGAGTTCCGGGTCGGCGACAATTTGACCGCCGATGTCGAGGCCGCTGCCACCCGCAACGTCGTCTACGGCGCCGTGCGTCTCCAATTCGGCCCCAGCGGCTTTACCCGGCTCTCGCCCTGAGGGGGCGGCGCCATTCGACTTCGGTTCGGTTGTCGGGCATGGTTCAGCGCCGCGAACCAGGCTCCGCCGCGGACCTTGGGGCAGCCAGCAGGAGAACGATTTGAGCATACGAAGAGCCGCCGGCCACGCCGCGACAGCCGCACTGCTGACCTTCGCGGTCTTGGCCGCACGGCCGGCCGCCGCGCAGGTCACGTTGGGCTCGCCCGACGATCCGCCGCGCATCGCGCTCGGCGGCGGCGCGTTCGACGTGCTGCCCGACAAGAAAAAGCCGGGCCACGGCACCGCGGGGCTGTTGTGGAGCGAATACCGCTTCGGCGACGTGCTGTGGGTGCTCTCGCCGTTCGTCGGCGCGTCCGGGACCGGCAAAGGCGGCTTTTACGGCTATTTCGGGTTCGGCTTTGACGTTCACTTCTTCGACAACTGGATCCTGAACCCGAACGTCGCCGCCGGATATTACACCCCCGGGACCGGCATCAATCTGGGATCCTGGTGGGAGTTCCGATCCGGCGCCGAGCTCGACTATCGCTTCGCCAATCTACGCCGCCTTGGGGTCGCCTTTTATCACATGTCGAATGCCGGGATCGGCAAGGTGAATCCGGGCGAGGAAATGGCCACGATCGTCTTTACGGTCCCGCTGCATTGATCGTCGCCGGCGGGCATTTGCGCGGTCCGTCCGGCGCCGCGGCGACCGCGCGCCGATGCCGCGCCGGATTTGCGCACTGATCGTGCCCGGCCGACGCCGCCCCATCGCGGCTCGGGGATGGCTCGGCGGATTGCTTCGATGACACCCCGGCGATGAGCTTCGCCCGCGAATTCTGGGGGCGCCTGTCGCCGGCCGCCCGCGCGGCGATGCTGATGGCCGGCGGCTCGCTGCTGTTCTCGATCATGGGCGCATTGGTCAAGCTGCTGGGTCAGCGTCTCGACAGCTTCCAGATCGCGTTTTTTCGCTGCCTGTTCGGGTTTTTGGCGATCCTGCCTTTCGTCCTGCTGGAAAAGGGCCGCCATGCTTTCCGCACGATCCATCCCTGGGGCCATTTTCTGCGCGGCGCGGTCGGCGTCGGGGCGATGGTCGCCGGCTTCTACGCGACGACCCGGCTGCCGCTGACCGATTCGACCGCGATCAGCTTTACCGCCCCGCTGTTCATGATCCTGACCGCGATCTTCCTGCTCGGCGAAACGGTGCGCTGGCGGCGCGGCTTGGCCACCCTAGCCGGATTTATCGGGGTCGTCGTCATGGTCCGGCCCGACCGCGGAGCGATCGACGAAGCCGCCCTGGTCGGGCTGTTCGGAGCCTTTCTGGCGGCGCTGTCGACGACCTTGATCAAACGCCTGTCGGCGACCGAGTTGGCGTTGACCGTCCTGGTCTATTTCGGCCTGTTTTCGTCGGTCCTGACCGCGGTCCCGGCCTGGCTCGTGTGGCGCCCGCTGTCCCCGGACGAGCTCTGGCTGCTCGCCCTCGTCGGCAGCCTGGGCGCGATCGGTCAGTTTTTTCAGGTGCGCGCCTATGCGATCGGCGAGCTGACCGCGGTGGCGCCGATCGACTACAGTCGGCTGCTGTTCGCCGGGGTCATCGGCTACTTCGCGTTCGCCGAGCTGCCCGACCGATACACCCTCTCGGGTGCGCTGATCATCGTCGGCTCGACCTTGTACATCGCCTATCGCGAGGCGCAGCTGTCGCGGCTCAACCGCGCGGCGCTGGCGGCCCGGCAGGCGCCGCACCCCGAGGAAGGTGAGCCCGCCGGCGCGCCGGCCGCGCCGCCGCGGGGCGCGGTCGAGATGGCGGTCAGGGCAGGGGCGGGCGGCGATCCCGCTCCGGGGCGATCTCGTCGATCGCCCGGGCAAGCCTGATGTCGCGCTCGCTGAGCCCCTCGACATCGTGGGTCGACAGCACGATCTCGACCCGGTTGTAGACGTTGAACAGCTCGGGGTGGTGATCCATCTTTTCGGCCAGGAGCGCTATTCGCGTGGCAAAGCCCCAGGCCTCGGAGAAGTCGCCGAAATGATAGCTCTTGCGGATCGCGTCGCGGTCGGCGACCTCGGCCCAGCCATGGAGCTCGTGAAGTGCGGCGTGGCGCGCGGCGCCGACCAGCTTTTCGACCATGTCACTCTCCATCCTCGTCGTCCCGCAGGGAAGTGCGCGATGGGATGCCCGAGGTCAAGCGCGCGGTGACCCGATGACCCCGCGCACGGCGCCGTCCCTGACCGATATCGAAGAATTGGCGAACCGGGCGCTGGGCACGATCCCGCGCCGGCTCAAGCGCCATTTGGGCGCGGTGGTGATCCGGGTCGAGGAGTTTCCCGACGAGGAGACCGAAGCGGCGATGGATCTCGACAGCCCGTTCGACATCCTCGGCCTCTACCGCGGGGTCGCCCTGCCGCACAAGAGCGTCAGCGACCCGCGGCCCAACCTCGACATGATCTTCCTCTACCGGCGCCCGATCCTCGACTATTGGTGCGAGACCGGCGAGGACCTGGCACACCTGGTGCGCCATGTGCTGATCCACGAGATCGGCCATCATTTCGGCTTCAGCGACGACGACATGGCGCGGATCGAGGCCTCCGGCTGAGAGCAGTTCGGGCCGTCGTTGCTTACGCCCTCCCGGCCTGGGCGGCGACGGTCCGCACCGCCTTCGACCCGCGGACTCCCTTTGCACCCGGTCGATTTGGCGGTTTTATGATGAGCCGCGCGATCAGACGACGCCGTCCTCGCGCAGGCGCTTTACCTCGTCGGGATCGACGCCGCACAGCTCGCCCAACAGATGCGCCGGTGTGCTCGCCGAGCAATGGCGGGCGGCTGATTTCGGCCGGCGAGTCCGACAGCTTGACCGGGCAGCCCACGGTCTGGTAGGTGCCGCGGGTCGGATAATCGACATCGACGATCATCTCGCGCGCCTTCAGATGCGGGTCGGCCAAGACCTCGCCGGTGTCCTGGCAGGCGCCGCACGGCACCCCGGCGGCACCCAACACGCGCATGGCCTCGTGCTTCGAGCGGCCGCGGGTCCACTCCGTGATGATCGCGGTCAAGGCGTCGCGGTTCTCCCAGCGCGCGTCCTCGCTCGCAAAGCGCGGGTCGCGGGCCAGCTCGGGCCGGCCGATCGCTTCGGTGAAGGCCGGCCACATCTGCTGCTGCGCGGTGATGAAGACATAGTCGTTGGGGCCCCCCGGCGCGCACGGATAGGTCGTGCTCGGCACGCCGCGGCCCATCTGGTTGCCGCGCCTGGGCATCGCCGCGCCAAAGCGCTGGTGGTCGCGCAGGCTGACCCGGATCAGGTTGACCACCGCGTCCTGCATCGACACCTCGACATGCTGGCCGCGGCCGGTCGCATGGCGCTGCTGCAACGCGGCGAGGATGCCGATCGCCATGTGCATGCCGGTGCCGGAATCGCCGATCGCCGGCACGACGAAGGTCGGCGGGTTCTCGGGAAAGCCGGTGATGCTCATCGCCCCGCCCATCGCCTGGGCGATCGGCTCGTAGCTTTTGTAATCGCGATAGGGGCCGTAGGTGCCGAAGCCCTTGATCGTCGCGTAGATCAGCCGCGGGTTGATCTGCGAGAGCGCGTCAAAGCCGAAGCCCAGCCGGTCGAGCGCCCCGGGCCCGAAATTTTCGAGCAGTACGTCCGATTTGCCGATCAGCTGCCGAAACAGTTCCTTGCCGCGCCCGGTCTTCAAATTCAGGGTCAGGCTGCGCTTGTTGGCGTTGAACAAGAGGAAAAAGAGGCTGTCCGTGTCCGGCCGGTCGCGCATGTTGCGCCGCGCCACGTCGCCGCCCCGGGGCTCCTCGAGCTTGATCACGTCGGCCCCGAGAAACCCCAGGATCTGAGCGCAAGCCGGCCCCGCCTGGTTGTGCGTCATGTCGATGATGCGAACCCCCGCCAGCGCCTGGCTCATGCTCCCTCTCCTCGTCGATCATGGGAGCAGCCTAGCACCGACCGCAGCAGCCGACCAAGCCGCCGGCCATCGGGTAATGGCTTCGGTTTGAATGTCAGCTCCGTGTCCCTTAACGGGCGCTCGGGTCACTCGACAAGGAGGGCGGGTTATCCCCCCAAAGCTGTCCTTAGCTGCCCTTGGGCGGAATGGCCTTGAGAGCTCAATCATCGCCGCTCAGGAGGTGATAATTGATTCCAGTCGGCCTCGAATATCGTCCAATTAACGCGCTCCATCTCGCCAGCGAAATCACCTCGCATGAATTGGAGGAGGGACCAACTTCTTTGTTCTAAAGATGTCTTCTTGCTCATGAGAGCATCGACGCCGACTTGAGCAATGACTTGACTTGCGGCCTCAAACTCATGGGCAGATACGATCGTGAACGGCATATCGGTGAGCACTTGCTTGGAAACGTCTCGCTCATGGAGCAATCGACCCACTTGATTGTTGAGAATATTTACGACTGTTGGGCTGAAAATGAACCAATCTTCCAGAGTCAAAATTAGTGGATAGATGGGCAATCCATCGGGCTTCCATCGCGTTTTTCCGTCCAGTGCTCGTAGTATGTTCTGATAGTGCTGAACGATGGCGGTCGCCATTGTCACTAGGTCTCGGTCAAGGTCATCGTTGACCGATCGTATTTTGGCTCCCAAAGTGAGGCGTTTAGTTTTCGCCTCGATGAACAAATGGCCGGTGTCATCGGAGAGGACCCAATCGACCCCGTGGAATTTCTTGGAGCCAATATAGTAGGACTCCTCGGGCATGATGGCGAAACGAGGCGGTTTGCAAGTGAACTCAATAACCTCGCCCACATAGATCTCGAACGACTTACCGAAAGCATTGTCGAAATCTGGCGTATTCACGAGATCATAGAATATTCCCGTAGAAACTCGTCGTAGTAAATAGAATGGAATTGGACAAATCACCCGTTCGGGGTGATTTTGGTCAAAACTAACAAGAGGAGTAGCTTCAAGCGGATTCCAAGAATAGGACCAATCGGGTCCGTAAGATTGCTGCTTAACAGTCAAGGCTCTTAATATATCTAATTTAGATGTAATACGTGCAAAGAGGGCGCGCGCTGAATCCTGTGGTATGCCTAATTCGCTACAGTCATAATTCGACATAACTGCGGATTTCTGAAAATGACCGGTCATTGCGATCCCGATCAACAGCACTTGGCGCATCGTCAATCCGAATTCGCGGATAACAATTGCCTCTACTGCCCCGCCCCCGAAAATTCTGAAGGCGCGCATCAGTGGGTTTACGCCGATCCTGATTTGCCATGGGAACTGACGATGGACGATCCTATGCATCTCAAGCAGCACGTCTCGCTGATCGCCAAATGCCGTGTAAGCTTCATTATCTAGGCGTTTTATGTGGTTGATCGCTCCCGCGAGATCGTTCCAGCGTCGAAGGCTGCGATCCCCCTTCGTAGTTGCGTTCAGAACGATTTCCCGCGCCAGGATTTCTAATTCCCAAGGCCATACGTTGCGCTTAATTGGCTCGAAAGGGGGTTTGCCAATGGCATAATCAGCCGGTAGAGGCACGTCATTGAGGATGTGCAGAGAATATCGCCACACATCGACCAGACTTTCTACGAGACTGAACCTTCGCATATAGTTGCGAAACGGCTTATAGTCCTCGTAGACACCCATTTAAAGCTTTATCTCGTTGGAACAGGCGCTGAACGTATTGCTGAACCATTCCATCCGCGATGGAGGCACACACGAAGGCAGCGATGCCAGACTTGGTGGCCCAACTGGAGCCCAGCAACCCTAAATACACACCAGGACACACATCGTGAATAGATACCCGATCCGACAACATCAGCAAAGGTTCTAAGATAGCCCACGGTAGGCGCGGACGACACCACGTGGGGCGGTTTTGCTCAACACGAATTTCTCCCTCATCGATAGCGCCCTCGGCGGCACCCTGGCGCTGTCGTTTGCGATTAGATCGGCTCGACTGGAATGACCGCTTTCGGTGCGGAGGCGACGATACTGTCATCCCGACGAGGAGGCCGTTCTCCATCGATCGCGGGCGTTCAGACCAGGGGAATACCGGTCGATAGCGCGGCGGTGCGCGATCCGGTACGATCGCCGGCATCACGCCCTGAGGGAGGACACCCGATGCCTGCCGATCCCAACCATGTGATCCTGACCGGGGAGAACCCGTTTATTCGGCTGAGCCAGACCGATGGCGGGCCGCAGACGACGAATGCGAGCTTCTGGCGCATCATCACCTGCCCGATGGGGCCGGGGCATGTGCTCTATCTGAAGAGCGAGCTGACCGAGAACGACTGGCGCATCTGGTCCGACAACATCGCGATGGCGCGCTGGCTGCAGACGACCGTGCAGGGCATGCTCAACCCCGAGACCGCGGACACCGCGATCCCGGTCACCGATGCCGAGTTCGTCAAATCGGGCGATCCGCACTATTTCTGGACCGAGCGGGTGGTGTCGAGCGACGAGGAGGTGGCGCTGACCTGGTACGAGATCGGCGAGCCACTGCTGATCCACACCCAGCCCAATGAGGGCGGCCGGCGCTACGGCGTGTGCAGCCTGCTGATCCCGGCGCTCGGCGCCCGCCTGACCGTCAACGGCAGCGACGCCGCGGGGCGGCCCTGGCCGATGCAGCGCGAGGGACGGCCGTTCAGCACCTGCGCGCTGGCGTTCTCCGAAAGCTGGACCGAACCGCGCTAAGCCGGGCCGATGACCGTCGCCCGCGACCTCGCCGAGTTTCTGACCCGGACCGCCGCCTCGGACCTGCCGCCGCAAGCGATCGACCACGCGGCGATGCTGATCGCCAGCACGATCGCCAGCGCCGCGTTCGGCTCCGGTCTTAAATCGGCTGCGATCATCCGGGCATTGGCCCGCGAGCGCGGCGGGCGGCCGGACGCCTCGGTGTGGTTCGACGCCGGGGCCAAGCTGCCGCTCGCCGATGCCGCACAAGTCAATGCGGTGATGAGCGACGCCGCCGCTTGCGATGACAGCGACCTGCGCAACATCGTCCATGCCGGCACGCCGCTGACCGCGACCACCATCGCCATCGCGGAGAGAACCGGCGCCGGCGGCGAAGAGGTGCTGGCGGCGATCGTGCTCGGCTACGAGGCGGCCGGGCGGATCGGCGAGGCGATCACCCCGGGCTTTCGCAGGAGCGGCTTTCACGGCTGCCTGGTGGCGATTTTTGCCGCCGCGGTCGCCGCCGCCCGGCTGTTGCGGCTCGATCCGGCGCGGATGGCGCAGGCGATTGCGCTGTCGGCGACCTCGATCGGCGGGCTCGCGGCGGCGGCCAACACCAGCGTCGCGCGCGAGTACCACGCCGGGCTAGCGGCGATGCTCGGCGTCAACGCGGCGCTCGCGGCCGAGCGCGGGTACAAGGCCGAGGAGAGCATTCTCGAAACGCGCCACGGCTTTTTCGAGGTCTATGGCGAGGTCGACGCCGCCGACGCCGGCGCGAGGGTCACCCGCGATTTCGGGCAGTCCTGGGACATCGTCACCGACATGGCGGTCAAGCTCGTACCCGGCGGCCATCCGCACCACGCGCTGGCCGAGGCCGCCGCGAACGCCGCCAGAGAGGGCCGGATCGCCGCCGAAGAGATCGACAGCATCACCCTGTCCCGCCCCGGGGTCACCGCGCTCGCCGGCCCGCTGCACCCGGCCGATCTGATCGACATGGCGCACAGCCCGGCCTATTTCCTCGCCGCCGGCGCCGCCGACCGCGAATTCTCCTGGATGCATGCGAGCGCGGCCAAGATCGCCGACCCGGTCATCCACCGGCTGATCGACAAGGTCCGGGTCGGTCCGCCGCCGCCCGATGACGCCGCCCGATATCGGCAAGGCGCCACCGTGACCATCCGCGCCGTCGATGGCCGGACCAGCACGAGCACGGTTTTCGTGCCGAAGGGGGCGGGAATGCTCGGCATCGCCTGGGCCGACATCGACGCCAAATATCGCGCCCTGGTGCCGCACGCGGGCCTTCCCGACGAGCGGGTCGAACAGAGCCTCGCGCTGATCCACGATTTGCGCCGCGTCGGGCGGGCCTCAGCCCTGACCGCTCTGCTACGCCCGTGACGGGATGATCGACGCCAGGTGGTCGGTCGTCAAAGTGGCTGGGTGAAACAGACATAAAAAACCGAGGCCGGCATCAATGCGGCCGTGAAATTGCCGGCGCAGCACCGCGCCCGGATTGCCCTCCATGATCACGCAGGGGAGGTCCGGCCGATCATCGGCAAAGACCGACAACTCGCGCTCGAAACCGAACTGCCGGACGCCGAACCTTTGCAGGTAGCCGACCGGGTTGAAATAGTCCCGCAGCGGCGACAATTCGGGCTGTTGCGCGCGCATTCGCTCGAATGCGTTCGTCAGGAAATTGCCGTGGCCGGAGACCGTCTTCCACTCGCCGAAGGCTTCGCGAAAGCTGTCGGCGAGCGTCGCCATCGCGGCATCGGTTGCGGCCCGCAGGTCGATCAGCTCGGCCGCGGCGTCGCCCTGCCGCCGATATGCCGCGAGCAGCCCGCGCATTTGGGTTTCGAAGCCCGGTTCGCTCACCTGATGTTGTGCCGCAGCGTAATTCCCGCCGCAGCGCTGGTCGATGTACGCCGTCGCCGCCGGCGCGCAATGCAGCCCGACCTGCACCCGGCGCGGGTCGAATTCGAGGAATTTGCGGAAAAACGGCCCCAATTGCGTTTCCGCCGGCGAGAACCGCCAGGAGAGCTGGAACGAGCCTGGGATTCCCAGCCTCTCGTGCAGATCGGCGAGGAGGTAGGCGGGGAGCAGATCCTGAATGTGCACGTCGTAGCGCAGATAGACTCGGCGCGCTGTGAAATCCGGCGGCCGCCGCTCCAGGTCGCCGAAGACGTAGCCCTGCGCGGCCAGCCACTCGACAAAGCGGCAAAACAGCGGCTCGAGCCGGGACCCCAGGCGCTGGCGCGCCGCTTGCGCCAATTCCCGGTGGCCCAGCCGCTCGCAGCGGCGCCCGAACGGCACCAGATCGGCGAGATTGGTCAGGATCGGCGAGGACGGCGCCGGCGCTGCGGGCTCGGGAGCGCCGAGATCGGGAAAAGGCGGCGGCACGGTCAACGAGTCGAAGCTCGCCTGCAGCCAGCGTGCCGGCGGAAAGACGGCAACGAAGCCGCCGCCGCCCCAGACGCGCTGGTGATGGTCGCGGCGTACGGTCTCGGGGTCGCCGCCGCCGAACATGACATGCGGGCCGATCAGCTCGTCGCCCGGGAGCGCCGCCGCCTCGGGGCCGAAGCCGATATTGCCGAGGTCGAGCGAGGCGAGGAAGCGGGCCGGGTGGAGGGTGTCGTCGAGCGGGGCCAGCGCCGGGCGGCGCGCTCGTTCCCTGGCAAAACCCGCCGACCACGCCCCGAGGCGCGCCGAGACCGTCGGCCAGCGGCCGAAGGCGTCGGTGAAGGCGGCGGCTTCGGCGCGCAATTGCGCCTCGGCGCCGGCGCGCAATGCCGCGAGCTCCGCCGCACCATCCGCTGCGGCCAAGCGGTCGAGAAAGGCGCAAAAGCCGCGCGAGGCGAGAAAATCCGCCTGATCGCCCGCACCGCCGCGACGATTGCGCGCCGACAGCCAATTGTCGACCGGCGCGCAATACAGCCCGAAGCCGACGTAGCGGGGATCGAATTTTCTCAGCTCGTGAAAATTCGCTGCCAGTCCCGGATTGGGGGAGATCAGATCCCAGGCGAGCGTGAACGCGGCGGGGACGCGGTGGCGCTGGTGCAGCTCGGCCAGCAGCCAGGCCGCCGGAAAACCGTCGGGCCCGGTATCGTAACGCAGCCAGACGGAGTTCTGCGTCAGATCGGGGCTCTCGAAGCCGAGCGGCCGGAAAACATAGCCTTCGGCGGCGAGCCATTCGACATAACGCACAAACCTCGCTTCGAGGGCGGTCCCGGCCATGCGCCGGACCGCCGCCACCTCGTCGCGCCAGCCGCCGCGCGGCACCGCGGCGGCGCCCGGCAGAACGGCCCGCAGCCGGGCCGCCAGCCTCATTGCTCCGGCACCGATAGCCGCTCGATGAACGGCTGCAAATGGTCGCCGGTCCACGTCGCCGGATGAAACAGGGCGACAAAGCCGCCGCCGCCCGACAGGCGTTGCGCGTAGCGCTGGGCCATGTCCTCGGCCGGATTTTCGAACATCATCACCGGCCCCGGCAGGCGGTCGCCGTTGAACCGGGTCAGCTCGCGGGCAAAGCCGTGCCGGCGGACGCGGTCGGCATCGAGGAACTCGACCGAATGCAGATAGGGTGCCAGCGCGACGAGGCGCGGCTCCGCGCGCGCCGCGTCGAGATAGTCGGCGGCAAGCGGCGTGCCGTGGCCGGAGATGGTGGTGACCGGGCCGAAATGGCGGCGGAACGAAACCACCGTGTCGGCGAGACACGCATCGGCGCGGCGACGTGCCGCGGCCAGGGTCGGCGCCTCGTGCCCGTCGCGTTCGAACGCCGCGAGCCACTCCGCCATCAGGGCCCGGCTGCCGCCGTCGGCGACAAAGGCGTCCAGCCCCTCGGCCCGGCCCGCGAACCGTTCGGCGATCAGCCAGCTGCTCTCGGGCGAGCAATGCAACCCGAACTGGACAAAGCCGGGGTCAAAGGCTTGCAGCTTCAGAAAGATGTCCGATACCTCGATTTCCGACCGGGTATGCTCCCAGCAGATCTGGAACGAGCCGGGGATCTGCAGCCGCTCGTGGAGATCGGCAAGCACGAACGCGCCGAACAGATCGCGGATGTGAACATCGTAACGCAGATAGACGCGGCGGGCATCGAAGCGGAGCGCGGCCTCCTCGCAGGAGCCGAAAGCGTACCCCGCGCGGTCGAGCCACTCGACGTAGCGCCGGAAGCCTGCCTCCAACCCCGCGGAGATTTGCGAGCGCGCGGTGGCAACGAGATCATGCTTCGCGCTCACCCGGCCAAACAGACGCTGGGCCAATTCGACCGTCGCCAGGGTCGGCGGGGCCGGGTAAGCCCCGGTCCGGTGCGTCGGCGTCCGGCGCGCCGGCGCGCGCCTCACCACCGCGTTCCACCAGAGCTTCAACGAGAGCGGCGGCATCGATCCGTGTTATGCGCCTTGCCCGAGCGCCATTTCCGTCCGGCTCGGGGCGCCGGTCCGCGGCCGATCGAAGCAGCGCCGGTAGATTTCGAGCAGCGGCTCCTGCTCGCGCTCCCAGCAAAAGGCGTCGCGAATGCCGGCCGCGCCGATATGCGCCCGCAGGGCGACGCGATCGGCGACGACCGCGCGCACAGCTGCGGCGAGCGAACTGGCATCGCCGGCGGCAAAGACCCGCCCGACCCCGTGACGGCGAACGAAATCGGCCATCGACCGGCAGTCGCTGACCACCACCGGCAACCCCGCATGCAGGTAATCGAACAATTTGTTCGGCAGCGCCACCTCGGCATTGCCGTAGCGGGTCAGCGGGTGAACCCCGAGGGTGGCGTCGCGCATGAAGCTTGAGATCCGCTCGGGATCGACATAGGGGTGAAAATGCAGCCGCGCGGCGCAGTCGGCCGCACGGGCCTGGTCGAGCAAGCTCAGCACATAGGGGCTGCGTCCCGCGATCATCAGCACGAGATGAGCCTCGGGCAGGCGGGAAAGCGCCGCCACCAGGGTCTCGATCCCGCGCAGCGGGGTGATGCCCCCCGCATAGACGATCAGCGGCGCATCCGGGCCAATTCCGGCCGCCTCGCGCACGGTCGGCCGCGCGGCCGCGTCGAAGTCGCGCAGACGCGGCGCGTTGAGCAGCACCGTCGGCTCGCGCTCGAGCCGGTAATCCGCCGTCAATGCCGCGGCGAGGGATGGCGAGACCGTGAAGCCGTGGTCGGGATGACGCGCATGCGCCGTCTCAAAGGCCACTACGGCGCGCCGCCATTCGATGTCTTCGGCCCCGTCCGCCACCCGGTCGCCGCCAAAGCGATGGCCGGCGGTGCGCTCGAGAAAATCGTGGAACCACACGGCGTCGTGACCTTCGTTGCGCAGCCGATCGCGAAAATCGTGGCCGAGGCCGATGGCGCTGACGCCGAAGGTGTGGATCACCCGCGGCCGCATCGCGCGGACACGGCTCCACATCGCCGCGTTGAGGTATTGCACCATCAGCGACCAGTTCAGCGCCGGAACCCGCACCCCTGCCGTCGGCAGAAAAGCGTGGGCATCGGGAAAATAGAACACCGGGCAGCCCAGGGCCTCGCCGATTTCGGCATCGAAGGTTCTGTGCCGCGGCGGCAGCTTGGTCATGAACGCCACCGACCAGCCGGCATCGAGCAATGATTGCGCGATGCGGAGCACCCGGGCGCGGTTGACGACGCCGCTCGGCTGGATCAGGACCGCGTCGCGACCCGCCAAGGCACCCCCGGCGCGGGCGAACGGCAGGCGGTTTCGGTTGTGGTGCGGTCCGGGGACGAACAGCGGGGCGAGACCACGCCACCCGGTCGCCTGATAAAGGCGCCTTGCGATCCGCCGAGGCATGCGCAACGGCACCGCTCCCGCAGCCGTCAGGGCTGTCGATCCGGGTGTCCGGGTCGGCATCTGCGATGCCTGTCGACCCCGCCCGCGAGGCTCACCATGCGGCGCTCCGCCATCATCCCGAATTCGACCGGCTGGGCGGATCTCGCGACCGCTCGCACGCCGGCCAGCTAACACACAAAATTCACCCGCACGCAAGCAGCCGCAGGCGCCTTGCCGCCGGCCGGCCGGCGACCGTATTGCCGGAGGGTCGAGCAGGGCGTTGCAATTGCAGCCGCAAGGTATTGCAGCCGGACCGCCGAATATGCCACCCTCGGGGCCTCTGAGGGTCGGCAGCGAGGGGATCCAGGCGTTGGCAGATCAATCGGAGGCGGTTCCTCCCATCGAATTCATCGACCTGAAGACGCAGCGCGATCGTGTGCGCGGACGCGTCGAGGAAGGCTGGCGGCGGGTCGTCGATCACGGCCAGTACATCATGGGGCCCGAGATCGGCGAGCTGGAGAAGCGGCTGGCGCAGTTCACCGCCGCCGCCGAGGTGGTGTCGTGCTCGAGCGGCACGATGGCGCTGTGGGTGCCGCTGCTGGCCTTGGGCGTCGGGCCCGGGGACGCGGTGTTTCTGCCGAGCTGGACCTTCACCGCGACGGCCGAGGTGGTGTGCCTGGTCGGGGCGACCCCGGTCTTCGTCGATGTCGACCTCGAAACCATGAACCTCGACGCGGCCAGCCTGAAATCTGCCGTCGCGCACATCCGCAAGGACGCCGCGCTGACCCCGAAGGCGATCATTCCGGTCGATCTGTTCGGCATTCCCGCCGATTACGAGGCGATCAACGCCATCGCTCGCGAAGAGGGGCTGAAGGTGGTGGCCGATGCTGCCCAGTCGTTTGGCGGCGCGCAGGGCAACCGCCGGGTCGGGGTCCTCGCCGACATCACCGCGACCAGCTTTTTTCCAGCCAAGCCGCTCGGCTGCTGGGGCGACGGCGGCGCCATGTTCACCGACGACCCCGAGACCGCCGAGGTGCTGCGCTCGATCCGCATCCATGGGCGCGGCGCACAGGGCAAATACGATAATGTGCGGGTCGGCTTCAACGCGCGGCTCGACACCTTGCAGGCCGTGGTCCTGACCGAGAAGCTCGCGATCTTCGACGAGGAGCTGGCCCTGCGCCGGCGTGTGGCCGAGCGCTATGCCGAGGGTTTGGACGGCCTGGTCGCCGTGCCCCGCGTGCCGGCCGGCGACGCCTCCGCCTGGGCCCAATACACGATCCGAACGGACCGCCGCGACGAATTGCAGCGCGGGCTCGGCGAGCGCGGGGTCCGCACCGAGATCTATTATCCCCGCCCGCTGCACATGCAGGCGCCCTATCGCGATTGCCCGGTTGCACCCGGCGGCCTGCCGGTGACCGAGCGCCTCAAGGACGAGGTGCTCAGCCTGCCGATGCATCCCTACCTGACTGCCGCGCAATCGCAGCACATTTGCCGAGCCGTGCGCGCGATCCTGGGCTGAGAATGGCGCAGGACAGCGCGGCGCCGGGCCGGCAGCCCGGCTTGTCGGTATGCATCATCGCCTACAAGGATTTGAGCCGCAACACCCGGGTCGCGCGCCAGGCGGCGGCGCTGGCGCAGGCGGGCCACCGCGTGACCGTGGTCGGGTTCGGCGTTCCGGATCTGCAGGCGGCGGCTGCGGAAAATGGCACGACCGCCATCGCCGCCGGGATCCCGGCCTACCCTAAATCCTTGATGACGGTCCTTGATGTCGCGCGGCGTGCGCTGCCGCTGCCGCGGGGCGCCGGTCTGCGCCTCGCCGCCTCGGGGGCAGTGGCGGCGCAGCGCAACCGCACCAGCGTGTTTGCCCGCCGCGCCGCGGCGCTGCTGGCCGGCCGGTCGTTCGATGTGATCCAAGCCCATGACGAGAAGGCGCTGATCGCCGCTGCCGCTGTGCGCCGACGCTGCGGCGGGCGCCTCGTCTACGATGTGGTCGAGGTCCCGTTCGACGACGAGAAATTGCCGAAATGGCCGGTAGCGCGCGCCGTCCGCCTGGCCGAGATGCGCCGCGAGATCGACATCGCGTGCTCCGCCGAAGGCTGGGTGACGGTGAACCAGGCGCTGGCCGACGACATTGCCGACCGCTTTCGCGTTCCACCTCCGCTGGTTTTGCGCAACTGCCAGCACGACGGGAACTGGCCGTCCGATGGCCGCCTGCGGCGCGATCTGGGCCTGAGCGAGCAGGTGCGCCTGCTGCTTCACCTGAACACCTTGCGCCCCGGGGAGGGGGTCGAGACCGTCATCGACGCGCTCGCGGGCTTGCCCCATGAGGTTCATTTCGCGGCGCTCGGCCCCGAGGGCGAGCGCGGCTTTGTCGCGCGCATGCGGCAGCACGCCGCCGAGCGCGGCGTCGCCGAGCGCTTTCACGTGCCGCCGCTGCAGCCGGTCCACGCGATCCCCGCCTATGCCGCCGGAGCCGATATCGGGGTGATCGCGCGCCAGGGCGTATCCCGCAACAATCGCCTCAGCCTGCCCAATCGGCTGTTCCAGATGATTGGGGCGCGGCTGCCGGTCGCCGCGACGCCGTTGCCCGAGATCGCCCGGCTGGTGCACGAATGGCGCCTGGGCCGGTTGTTCGACGAGGATGACGCGGGGGCGCTTGCCGCGGCCGTCGGCATGATGATGGAGCCGGCGGCGCTCGCCGGCTTCCGTCGGGCGGTCGACCGCGCCGCCTCCGCGCTGATCTGGGAACGCGAGAGCGCTCCCTATGTCAGAATGATCGAGACCTTGGGATCGACGGCGTGGTCGGGCTCAAGCGCGACCCGTTCGCGGCGGCCGCTGCGCGGGCTCTCCCGGACCAGGATTTCCTTTCTGCGTCATCAGCAGAGCGGCTGATGGTCGAAAGCTGCGGCGGAGGGTCTCGCCGCACCCGGGCCGGCGCTGCCGCCGGCCCTCGCGACTTGTCGCAGATCGGCAGATGAAGGGGGGAGCGATGTTCGAGCAGTTCTTCCGGGCCGGCGCCGATTGCGAGATCCAGCCGGGCGCCCAGCTCGGGCTCAAATACAAGGCCGATTGCGGCCCGGCATGCCTGGGCGCGCATGCCCGGATCCGCTCCGGCACCGTCATTTACGGCGACGTGACCGCCGGCGACCACTTCCAGACCGGGCATCACGTGCTGATCCGCGCCGCCACGGTGATCGGCGACCACGTCGTCGTCGGCACCAACACGGTCATCGAGGGCCAGGTCCGCATCGGCAGCTTTGTCAAGATCGAGGCCAATTGCTTCATCCCGACCCACTGCACCCTCGGCGACCGGGTCTTCCTCGGGCCCGGGGTGACCATTCTCAACGACCGCTATCCGTTAAGGATGCGCGACCGATATCGGCCGGAGGGCTGCGTCCTCGAGGACAACGTGACGATCGGCGGGGCCGTGGTGCTGCTGCCGGGGGTGCGGGTCGGCGCGGGCTCGTTCATCGCCGCCGGCGCGGTGGTGACCAAGGAAGTCCCGCCCGGGCGGCTGGTGGTCGGCGTGCCCGGCGAAATCCGCCCGCTGCCCGAGGGGCTGCGCGAGGCCAACATGGCGCTGTCCTGGGCCGGGCATCTGAGCGGATAAAGGGGTGGGGGTGGTTCGATGACCGTCAAGATTGGCCTGATCGGGTGCGGCAAGCAGGCGGTGAAGCACATCAGCGGTCTGCGGCTGTGCCCGTACACCGAGATCGTGCTGGCCGACCAGGACCCCGCCCTGGCCCGCAGGCTCGCCGCCAGCGAAGGGCTGCGCTTTGTCGACAGCGCCGAGCAGATCTTCGGCGACCCGGAGCTGACCGCGATCGACCTCTGCGTCCCGACCCCGTTCCATGCGCCACTGATCCGCCGGGCGATAGCGGCGGGCAAGGATTTCTTCTGCGAGAAGCCGCTGTGCGAGACCGCGTCCGAGGCCCGCGAGCTCCATCGGCTCGCCGAGCGCTTCGACCGCGTCGGCATGGTCGGCTATGTCTACCGCCACGCCCCGATATTCCAGAAGGCCCGCGGCATCCTCGCCGGCGCGCGCGACAGCGGGGTCAGCCCGGTCATCGGCAAGCTCGCGGTGGCGACCATGCGCATCGGCGGCCGCGGCTCGGCCGCGCTGTGGAAGCATCGCGTCGGCGAGGGCGGCGGCGCCCTCAACGAGATGCTGGTGCATATGCTCGATCTCGCGGTCTGGTATTTCGGGCCGATCGAGCGTGCCGAGCTGATCATGCATGAGCTGTTTCGCCCGCAGCGGGCAATCGCCGGGAAGATCGAGAAGGTCGACGCCGAGGATTTCGTGCTCGCCCGCTTTTGGACCCGCGCCGGGGTGCCGGTGGTGATCCAGGCCGATCTGTTGACGCCGTCCTTCACCCAGATCCTCGAGGTGCAGGGCGACAACGGCACGTTGATGGCGTCGATCCAAGCCGAAATGCCGCAATTCGTCTTTGCCATCAAGCCGGCGGGCGGCTACGGCGCCGGCCGCACCGAGCTCGGCTGCGGTCAGGTCAACATCTTCGAGGCGCAGATGGCCGGCTTTGTCGAGGCGGTGCGCAGCCGCGCCCCGGAGCAGGAGGGAACGCTCGCCGATTCGGTGCATGTGATGGAAGCGCTCGAGCTGCTGAGGCTCCAGCATGCGGATCGCCCTCTACGCCGAGGTTGACGCGAATCTCGTCGAGGGCCCGGCGATCTGGCTGGCCGAGGTCGCGGCGATCCTCGGGCGCTGCGGCTGCGAGGTCAATGTGCTGCTGCGGGCTCCGCGCCGGCAACACGAAGTGCTCGGGGTGGTCGACGGCGTTGCCGGCGTCACCCTCGTCGACCCGTTCGCCCGGGGCTGGGCATCGCCGGCGCGGCGCGGGCTATTGTCGGCACGGCAGGCGGTGCGCCTGCTCGAGCGCCTCGATCTCACCGAGAAATTCGACGCCGTCCTGGTACGCGGCCGGCGAACCGCGCGGGCGGCGGCCGCGACGCGCTCGTTGCGCGGGCGGCTCGCCTTCTACCTAACCGATTTCGCCCAGGATCCGGCGCAGATTGGATGGCTCGGGCGCGTCGGGCTCGTCCGCACATTGCGGCGTGCATCCTTGCTGCTGTGCCAGACGCCGGAGATCGCCGCCCATCTGCGCCGGCATTTCCGGCTCGCCGAAACCGTGCCGACCGCGCTCGTGCCGCCGATCGCCGGCGACCAGGCGTTCGCCCTTCCTCCGGCCCGCCCGCCGATGCCGGGCGAGATCCTGCGGCTGGTCTATATCGGCAAGTTCGCTCCGGCGTGGAATACCTTGGAGATGACGGCGCTGCCGGGTCTGCTGGCGCAGCGCGGGATCGCCGCCGAGCTGCACGTCGCCGGCAACAAATTCCTGTCCCACCCCGATCGGGGATTTCCGCCGCAGATGCGCGCGGCGCTGGACCGCGAAGGGGTCAGATGGAGCGGCGGATTGACGCGGGGCGGCGCGCTGAAATTGGCGGCAAGCGGCCATGTCGGGCTGTCGTGGCGCTCGCCCGAGCTCGACCGCTCGCTCGAATTGTCGACCAAGCTGATCGATTACGGCGCCCTCGGCCTGCCGGTGGTGTGCAACCCGACGGCGATGCATCGCCGGCTGCTGGGCGAGGGATACCCGTTTTTCGCCGCCACAGGGGACGAGGTCGTGGCCGCCCTCGTCCGCTGCGGAACCGACCCCGCGGCGTGGTCGGCGGCCGGTGCTGCGGCGCGGAACCTCGCCGCCCGCCATCGCGGCAGCACGGTCGGCGCCGAGCTGACGGCGGCGCTCGCCGCTGCGTTCGGCCGGCGCCGGCGATGATCCTCGCCGGCAACCCGCCTCAAGGGGCAGCCGCGGGCTGGGCCGTCGCCGCCGAATAGGCCGACAAGAGCGCCGCGGCCGCAGCCCGCCAGCTGCGGTGCTCGGCGACCCAATCGCGCCCGGCAGCCGCCACTGCGGCGGCGAAAACGGGATCGGCATGCACCCGCTGCAGCGCATCGGCGAGCGCGCCGGCGCCGTGCCCATAGACCAGCCCGGTGCGTTGATGGCCCACGCACTCGGTCAGCGGCGGCAGATCGGCGACGACGACCGGCACCGCGCAGGCCATCGCCTCCGCCAGCTTGAGCGGCGGCACCAGCGAGGTGACATAGGCGTTGCGCCGCGCGATCGGATAGACGTCGCAGGCCGCGAGATAGGTCGGAACCTGCTCGAACGGGACCCGGCCGGGGAACGAGGCGGGCACGCGCAATTTCCGCGCCAGCGCTTGCAGCCGCGGTCCCTCCTCGCCGTCGCCGATCAGCGCCGCCGCCGCGTCGATCCCCCGGGCGCGGATGATCGCCACGGCTTCCAGCAGAGTGTCGAGCCCCTCGTAGCGGTTGAAGGTTCCGACGAAGCCGATGAGAAAGGTGCGTGGCCCCGCGCCGAGCGCCCGGCGCAATCTGCAATCGCGCGGCAGCGGCTTGAACAGGCCCGTGTCGACGCCGTTGGCGGCGATGACGATGCGCTCTTCCGGCACGCCCCAGCACCGCACATGAGCGGCGAGCGGCCGGCTCAGCACGACGACCCGATCGGCGCGCAATGCCGCCTGGCGCTCGAGCGCCTCGTGCAGTGCGAAAGTCTCGGTTCCTTCCCAGCCCGGCCAGCGGGTCGCCGTGCTCCAATGCCACAAACCGCGGATCTCATATACGCTGCGCGCGCCGGTGCGCTCGGCCGCAAGGCAGGCGGCGAGCCCGACGACATGGTTCGAGGCGGCGTGGACGATGCTGGCCCCGCCGGCGCGCACGATAGCCGCGAGTTCGTCGGCAAAGGCGGCGATGTAGTCGCCGACCGGATCGTCCATCATGCGGGGCCCGGCCGACAGGCGGCGGTAGCGCCGCCCGGCATATTCCTCCTCGGCGACCGGCGCAGCGTTTCGACCCGCGGGCAGATCTTGCGGAAAGTTGGGCCGGGTCACCGGCACGCAGCGGACCCCCGCCGCCGCGAGCTCTTCGAGCAGACAGCGGGACCGGATCGAATAGCCGTTGGCGAACCACGGCTCGGAGCCGTAGAGCGCCATCACCATTCGGCCATTGAAACTGCTCGCCGGCCGGTCGGGCGGCGGCAGCAGCAGCGGCAATCCGCCCCGCTCCAATGCGATCGCCAACTCGGCCAGCCGCGCGCCGTAGCGGGTGCCGTCGCCGCCGGCGAAACGGGCGGCCCGGCGCAATCGCCCGCGGTATTCGTGCAGTCGCGCGGCGGGCCGGCGCAGCGGCGGCAGCCGGGCGGCGGCGTCCACCAGCCATGGCGGGCAGCGGCGCAGCAGGGCGAGGCCGAGAGCGCCGAGGGCGCCGCTCACCCGATGCCCGGCGGAGACGGCGCCGATTACGGCGCGCGGATTTGCGACGCGGCGAAACCCAGTCATGGCGGGTGCCGATGCCCGGGCCCGGCGGCTTCGCGGGGCGGCTCGACACGATTGCACGGCCTGACTAGAATGCGCCGGCAATGGCGGTTTTCCACATCGACCATGTACTTTCCACGCGTCTCCTTCGAAACAGCCCGATCTTTGACGATCTGATCCGCCGCACCGCCGTCGCGGCCCCCGCTGGAACCCGCATAACCAGATCGTTTCGGCCGAGCCGCGCGGCCAATGTGCGGCA
The DNA here is from genome assembly GCA_963703855.1 of uncultured Alphaproteobacteria bacterium. GTDB lineage: Bacteria > Pseudomonadota > Alphaproteobacteria > ATCC43930 > CGMCC-115725 > AP-15. The sequence continues at coordinate 37,068 of CAVPFW010000006.1, read as the reverse complement.
TTACCATCGCGCCAGCCTGGAGCGGCGGCTGCTGCCCCGCTCGCTGATGACGGTCCACCACGATCCGCGCCAGGCGACGCGCTGGCTGACGCTCGCTTATGTCGTCGCCCGGTGCCGGGAGGCCGAGATCGTGCATTGCCTAAACGCCACCCAGGCCGCGATCCTGGCCGAGCACGGCATCGACCACACCCGCGTCATTCCGCACGGCGTCGACCGCCGGGTGTTTCCCCTGCCGGAACGGCCGCGCCGATGGCCGGGCGGCGCGCTGCGCCTCGGCCTGTTCTCGCGGAGGCATCCCGACGGTGTCAAGGGCGAAGCCCTGTTCGAGGGCTTGCTGGGGCATCTCGACCCCCGACGCGTGTCGTTCGCGCTAGTCGGCGAGGGCCGCTGGCGCGAGGCCGAGCTCGCCCGCTCCAAGGGCTTCGCGGCCGAGCACTGGGAACGGCTGCCCTACCGGCTGATGCCGCAGATCGTCGGCGGCATCGACGCCCTGCTGATCGTCAGCCGCCTGGAGGGCGGGCCCGCCTCCCTGCCGGAGGCGCTCGGCAATGGCGTTCCGGTTCTGGCCACGCCGGTCGGCATGTGTCCGGACTTTATCCGCGACGGCGACAACGGGCTGCTGCTGAGCGCCGACCCGCGCCGCGATGGCGACCGCATCATGGCGCTGCTCGATGATGATGGTCGCGGCATCGCCCGGTTGTCGAGCGGCGCCTTCGGCTCGGTCCCCGACACACCGGGATGGGACGATGTGATCGCCGGGTGGTACGGGCTTTATGCCGAGATCGGAGCCGCACGGGCGTGAACCGGCCCCGCATCCTGGTGTCCGATGCGCGCGGCTTCGGCCCCCGGGAATTTCCGCCGCTTTACCACCTCGCCGCAAGCGGCGGCATTCGGCTGTGGGCGGAGCGTTCCCGTGCGCGGTGGCGGAAATGCGAAGGCGACTACCGCCCGCTGGCCGGCTGCCTCGCTCCCCACCGCCGGGTGCTGGAGGGCATGGGGCCGGCCGAGCTCGAGGCCGACCGACACCGCGGCATCGCCGTCCTCGCCTGCGCCCGCAGCGAGCTTCTCCGCCGGCTGCTGCCGCGCTGGGCGGCGGAGCCGGGTCGGTCGGCGCCGGCGAGGCGGTCGAACGCGCCTGTGCATCCCCTCAGCACCGCGAAACCATGCTGCTGGGCATGGCCGCGGCGCGGGATTGGATCGACTTTTGGGACGAGACCTTGGCGCGGAAGGGGCCGTTTTCCCATGCCGTCGTTCACCGCGGCAGCTCGATCTGCGGCCGAACCCTGCTGGAGGTGGGACCGCGGCATGGATTGCGGATGTTCGTCGCCGACCGCTTTTTCACCGGCCGCGGCTTCTACTTCGAGGAACGGGCGACGCCGATCGCCAATCGCTCGCTGCTCGCCGACCCCGGCTGGTACGGCCGGCTTGCGCTGCCGCGGGATGCCGGCCGACGCGAGCGAATCCGCGCCGAGGCGCAGGCCCGGCTGTCGCCGATACTTCCCGCGGTGACGGCGCGGCCGGCAGCCGAAGACATGGTGGCGACGCCGTTCGCCGGGGGCACCGGGCGCGTCGCGCTGGTGCTGGGTCAGGCGATCAACGACCTGTCGCTGATCGAGACCCCGTTGTCCGAGCTGTGCGCGCCGGCAATCTACCGCCGATTGATCGCCGGCATGCTCGAGCGCACCAATCTCCAGGTCGTCTTCAAGGCCGATCCCGGCGAGCGGCGGCAACCCGGCATCGATGGGCCGCTGACCCTGAAGCTGCTGGGAGAGTGGCGCGACACCCTGTCGGGGGCGCAACAGGCGCGGTTTCGCATCATGGAGACCGAACCGATCGAAGTTCTGTTCTCCCACGCCGATCTGGTCGCGTCGCTGTCCTCGCCGTTGCTGATCGAGGCGTGCCAGGCCGGGTTCAAACCGGTGCAGCTCGGCCGAGCGTTTTACGGCGGCAAGGGGTTCACCCATGATTTCGGCGACCCCGAGGCCCTTCTCGATGCGCTGGCGGCAGGGCGCGTCGATGGGGCGCTGTCGCTCGACGAGTACCGGATGTTCGAAGATTTCCTGGCCCGCGCGCTGCTGCTCCATGTGGTGCCCGAGGGTCGGGAAGGGGTCGCCAAGATCGCCGTCCGGCTGGCCGAGCCGAACCATGTTCCGACATTGCGCGAATGCGATTTTTCGCCGACCCCCGTTTTCTGCGCGTGCAGGCCGCGGCGAACGCCCTCGCCAATCCGGTGGCGGCGCTGCGCCTCGCCGCAATTTGGCCGCTGTGGGATCCGAATTGACGACACGTGGCACCCCCGCGGCTTGACCGGGCGGGCCTTGTAGTCGAGGTTAGCCGGAGGGGGCCGGGGCCGGGGGGCGGTATGGCGCGCGACATCAAGGTTTTGCACCGCGAGGATCTGGTGCCCGAAGCCGGCATCGCGGTCGGCACCCGGCCCGGCATCGTCATGCTGGCGCCGGTCATTCACGAGTTCCGTCGGCGCGGGATTCCCCATTTCGTGATCCACACCGGACAGCACTATTCGCCCAACATGGACGCCCAGTTCTTTGATGAGCTCGATCTGCTGCCGCCCGACTGCCGTCTCGCCGGCGTCGCCGAAAAGCGAACCCACGGGGGGCAGACGGCGGCGATGCTGGAGGGCATCGAGGAAGTCCTGATGGCGCGGCGGCCCTGTCTGCTCCTGGTCGGCGGCGACGCCAACACCAACCTCGCCGGCGCGCTCGCGGCACGCAAGCTGCACATCAACCTCGGCCACATCGAGGCGGGCGAGCGAAGCCATGATTGGCGGATGCCCGAGGAGCACAATCGGGTCATCATCGACCATATCGCCGACCACCTGTTCGCCACCGCTGCCCACAGCGTCGCCAATCTCGAGCGCGAAAGCGTGCGCGGCAGCATCCATCTGGTCGGCAACCCGATCGTCGATGCGTCCTTGCAGCATCTCGATCTGGCCATGCGCCGCTCGCATGCGCTGAGGCGATTCGGGGTCGAACCCGCGGGCTATGCGGTTCTGACGACCCATCGCGAGGAGAACGTCGATACGCAAGCGAATTTGCGCGGCACCCTCGAAGGGGTGTCCGAGGCGGCGCGCACGCTCGGCTTTCCGGTGCTGTTTCTCGCCCATCCGCGGACCCGCAAGCGGCTCGGCGAATTCGGGCTGGCCGAATGGGCGCACGCGCTCCCGCGGCTCACCCTTGCCGACGCCGTGGGCTATTTCGACTTTCTGGCGCTGCTCGCCAATGCGCGCCTCGTCTTCACCGATTTGGGCGGCGTCCAGCAGGAGGCCTGCATCCACAAAATTCCCTGCATCACTCTGCGCGACAGCACCGAATGGACCGAAACCGTGACCATTGGCGCCAATCGTCTTGCCGGGTGCGATCCCCGACGCATCCTCGCCGCCGCCCGCGAGGCGATGGCGTCTGAGCGGAGCTGGCCGATCCCGTTCGGCGCCGGCGCCGCCGCCCGCATCGCCGATATCAGCGAGCGCGTGATCGACGGCTATCGCGCTATCGACAGTGCGGTCTTCCAGCGGAGCGCCGATTTATTGTCCGACTGCCGCGGAAGACTTTAAAATTCCTAATCGGCGGTGGGCTTCGGGGGGATCATGCTGCGCCGGACGAGCTTTGTCGATCTCGGGTCATGAACGGCGCCGGGGCGCACCGATCGATGCGGTTCCGGTCGACCGCTTCCGGCCTGATGCCGGCGCGGCGCCGGCTCGCCGCGGCGGCGAGCCTGCTGCTCGTCATCGCCGTCGGCGGCTGTGGCGCTCCGGCGGTGATCGGGCATCCGTGGATGGGCGAATCGCCGCCGCCGGTGGCGACCGACGGCATCTCGGTCCCCCCCGATGTTGCGCAGATTCTCCAAGCGGGCACCCCGGGTCAGCGGCTTCGCTATCGGCTCGTCCAGGGCGGCGAGGCCTGGTTCGTGCTCGGCCCGATTTTTTATTCCAGCCGAGGCGTGCCGTGCCGCATCGGCCGGGTCAGCCTGCCCGGGGCCGGAAACGCGAGCCCGACGAGCTATCCGTTCTGCCAAATCGGAGAGCAGTGGTATGCGATGAAGCCGGTGGTGGTCAGCGGATATTGACCGCTCGATCGACTGAGCTTTTACTGAAACTTTGAATAGAGAACGACCGAATTCATCGCCATCGACCCACCTCATCGCCATTGAAAGGGCCGCCCAAGGTGCCGGGATGAGACGATTGCTGCTCGCTCTGGGAGTTTCGCTGCTGTCGGCGGGCCTGGCCGCTGCCCAGGAAACCAACATCACCCAGCAGGCGGTTCCGCTCGGCGGCGCCGATCTGCGCAGCCTGCCGGACCGCAGCCTGCTGCCGCCGATGTTCGGGGCCAGCCTGTTTCGCGTCGGTCCGCAGACGAGCTTCCAGATCACGGGCACGGCGCCGGTCAGCGGCGGCGCCCAGCCGGGCGGCGGCACCGCCGGTGCGCAGGGGCAGTCGGCATCCGGCCTTGCCGGCGCGATCGGCGCAGCGATGACCGGCAACCAGGCGGGCACGGCCGGCGCGGGCGCCGCCGCGGCCGGGGCCGCCGCCGCGGGGGCCGCCGCCGCCGGGGCCGCCGGCGCGCAGCAGCCTCCGACCGTTCCAGCCACCTCGGTCCAGCCGCCGAGCGGCGTGCCGGCCTTTGATCCAAACCACGTGATGGCCCCCGGCGACGTCGTCCAGATCCACATCTACGGCGCCACGTCCTTGGACCAGCAGGCGACGGTCGACGGCAATGGCGACCTGTTCCTGCCCAGCGTCGGCCCGGTCCATGTCGCGGGGAACATTGCCGGCAATCTCGAAGCGGTGGTATCCGCCGCGGTGGCCGCGATCTACCAGAAGAACTCTCAGGTTTACGTGACCCTGGGCAGCGCCGTCCCGGTCAACGTGTTTGTCACCGGCGGGGTCATCTCGCCCAGTCAATACGCGCTTCCGCCGACCGCGAGCATCATCAGCTTCCTCCAGGCGGCCGGGGGGGTAGACCCCAATCGCGGCAGCTACCGAAACATCCGCATCCTGCGCGACGGCCAAACCATCGCCACCGCCGATCTCTACGAATTCCTGCTGCGGGGCAGGCTGCCGACAGTGCATCTGCGCGACCGCGACACCATCCTCGTCGGCGTGCAAGGACCCACGGTGGCGGCCGAGGGCGACGTCAGCGGCGTCTTTCGCTACGAGCTTGCCCAGCCCTGGACCGGCGAGCAGCTGTTGTCTCTGGCGCGGCCCTACCCCGACGCCACGCACGTCAACCTGGTCGGCATCCGCGACGGCCGGCCGGAATTTTTCTATTACGCTATCAACGCGTTCCGGCCGCTGCCGCTGCGCAGCGGCGATGTCGTCACCTTTACTCCGGACGTGCCGACCGGGGTCATGACGATTTCCGTCAACGGCCGCATCGACGGGCCGACCACCCTCGTTGTGACCCGCGAGGCAAAGCTCCTCGACGTGCTGCCCTACCTTCCGGTCGACCCCTATTTCGCCGATGTATCGTCGATCTACATCCGGCGCGTCAGTATAGCGCAGGCCCAGGAAAAGGCGATCCAGGATTCGCTTCAGCGGCTGGAGAGCACGATCGTCACCTCGCCGACGGTCACCGCCGAGCAGGCGACGATGCGCCAGCAGGAAGCCCAGATCGTCTTCCAGTTTGGTCAGCAGCTGACCAACATCCACCCGGAGGGCCGCCTCGTCGTCCAGCACGACGGCAGGCCGTCCAACGTCCGCCTCGAAGACGGCGATGTCATCGTCGTGCCCTCGCGCAGCGACCTCGTGCTGGTCAGCGGCGAGGTCCGGGTGCCGCAATCCGTGGTCTGGCTGCGGGGTGCGGAGCTCGATCATTACATCGAAGAAGCGGGCGGCTTCACCGAGCGGGCGAACGACTCGAAGATCCTGGTCATACGGCCGAGCGGCGAGACCCTGGTCGGTGCCAATCCCCCGGTAGCCTCGGGCGATCGCATCATCGTCCTGCCGTCATCGGGCAATTGGGCGATACCGGTCATCAAGGACATCACCCAGATCATCTATCAGATCGCGGTCGGGGTCGGGGTGCTGGTGAAGCTGTAGCGGGCAGCCGGCCGAGGCTGCACGGCATCTTGGCCGACCGCGCCGTTCCGCCGCCGGCGGTTTTTCGAGCGCCGGGCGGACCGGACTTGGTCTAGTAGCGCTTCCTCGCGCGCGGGTGGGTTTCACTTTTTCGCCGAAAATAATAAGTCGTATCGGTAAACCCGATCATTGCCGACCCAGGCGAAATGACTTTGCCGGTACGTGTGGTGGCGGCTGTGCGCCGCTCCCGCTTCTTGCAAATTTGCACGTACAGGGCTTATAAGGACCCGGGTTTCGGACCGGGCCCAAACGCGTCGCCAAGGTCACCCGGCCCCACGGGCAGGGGGGAGAGCAGTGGACGAGGTCGACGAAGCCATAGCTGCGCTTCGGCGCGAGGCATACGATCGGGCGGACGGGATACTCCGAGCCCTCGGCGGCGCGAAGCCCGGCACTGCTCCGCGGGTGCGCGCCCTGTGGGCTCTTACCCAAGTGATGCTGCGCAAATTCGGGGATGGCGCGGACGCCCTCCTCGATATCGCCGGGCGGGGTCCGAACCGCAGCCAATCCGTGCACCAGCGGCTCCAATTGTGGGTCGGTCCGCTCGACGAGCTGCTGTGCGCGAAAGCCGCGCAGGAGGTGCGCCTCAGGGTCGGCGACTACTTTTTGCGCGAAGAAAAGGCGGAAGAAGCTGCGCTTTGGTTGAAGGAAGCCCGGTCTGTCGACGGCAATGATCCGCTGGCGATCTACCTCGAAGCCAATTGCCGGTTCGCCCTGTATGGGGAACGCCAGGCGGTGCGCGAGATGGAAAGCATTCTCGAGCGCGCCGCCGACCAGAAGGAGAGGGCGTATTTCGTCGGCGGCGGCATCGCCGCGCTGTGGTTCCGGCTGGGGATCGCCCATGACCGGATGAAGAATCTCGACACCGCCGCGCGATACCTCGCGACGGCCGTGACGCTGACCTCCGACAACGATGCCCAGCGCCTGCTGCTCGGCGATGTGCTGATCCGTCTCGAACGCTTCGACGAGGCGATCGCGCAGCTGGAAGCGATCCCGAAGATTCGCCGACAACTACCGCTTTGCCGCACGGCTCTGCGCCATCGCCCTGTTCCGCACGGGTCAGACCGACGAGGCCCTGAGTCTGTTGCGGGAAGTGGCCGACCTCGACCCGCTCGACGCGGTCACCTTTCTCGAGCTCGGCCGCATCTATCTCGCCATCGGCAATGCCGAGAAGGCGGAGCTGGCGCTGGCGCGGGCGTTTCGCACCGATGCCGACATGCCTGGTCTCAAATCGGCGATCCTGACCCTGGAGCGCGACCTCGGCCGGCGCATGGACGCCGATGCCGGCATGCCGCAGATCACCTCGATCGCCGTGCCCAACGAATTCGCGCCGCGCCCGGACGATCCCGCGCTTGGCCGAGCGGGCGAGCCTGAAAAGCGGGATCGCGAACTTTTTCAACGTGCTCGGCACGATCATGGTGCGGCAGATGATGACCCGGCATCATCACAGCGGCATGGGATACCTGTGGGCGGTCGCCCAGCCCTTGGCCTATGTCGCCGCATTGAACATCGTCTATGCGCTGGCTGGCCGTCACGCGGCCTACGGGAACTCGACGACGGCGTTTCTGGTCGCCGGCATCGTGCCGTTCGTCTGCTTTTTCGTGCGAGTCCAGGCGGCCGCGAGCACTGCCGTAACCGGCAACCTGAACTTTTTGTATTTCCGTCAGGTGACGCCGCTGCTGTTGATCGTCGCCAACTGCCTGCTCGAATACCTGACCGGTCTCGTCGTCCTCGTGGTCATCATCGGCGGCCTTTCCGTCTACCAGGGCTCCTTGCAGCTCAACGATCCGCTGACGATGCTGAGCGCCTTGACCTGTCTGAGCATTCTCGGGATGGTGGTCGGCACCCTGTTCGGCTTGGGCCAGCTGGTGATACCGGGGCTGGGCTTGGTCGAGACCATTTTTTTCCGGTTGATGTTCTTTTTCTCCGGCGCGCTCTTCATGGCCAATTCGCTCCCGGCGCGGATGCGCTATTGGGCATTGTGGAACCCGCTGCTGCACCTGATCGAGTTTGTCCGAGACGGGTTTTTCACCACCTACCACTCCCGATATGCGAATTGGCACTACCCTCTGAGCTTCGTCGTTTGCGGGCTGGCGCTGATGATGATGGTGATCCGCGCGACCCGACGCTATGTGGCGGCGGTATGATCCACCTGGTCAACGTTTCCAAGCGCTACTGGACCCGCGCCGGCGACCGGGTCATTCTGTTCCCGACCTCGCTGACGATTCCGACCGACCGCGGCGTGGCGGTGCTCGGGCGCAACGGCGCCGGCAAATCGACATTGCTGCGAATGATCGCCGGCGTCGAAATGCCCGACCAAGGCCGCATCGTCCCGACCGTCTCGCTGTCCTGGCCGCTCGGCTTCAGCGGCGGCATCAGCCCGGCCATGACCGGGCGCCAGAATGTCCGCTTCATTGCCCGACTCAACCAGATCGACGAGGACGAGGTCGTCGCCTTCGTCGAGGATTTCGCCGAGCTCGGCCCCTATCTCGACGAGCCGGTTGCCGCCTACAGCTCGGGGATGCGGGGTCGCCTGAGCTTTGGGATCAGCCTCGCCATCGATTTCGACTGCTATCTGATCGACGAGGCCACCTCGGCCGGCGACCAGTGGTTCCGCGAAAAGTGCGCGGCGGCCTTTGCCGAACGCCGCCGCCGGTCGTCAGGCCTGTTGATGGTCTCCCACAACCCGCAGAGCATCCAGCAATACTGCGATGTCGGGATGGTCCTCTACCGCGGACACTTGGTGCCGTTCGACGATCTCGATGAAGCGGTGCATTTCTATTGCCACGGGTCGGAAGCATGAGACTGCGGGGCCTCACTCGCGCGCTGATCTTCGTCCGCGGCGACAACCCGGTGCCGGCGCCGCGGCGCGCCGATAGCTTGATCGTCGGCACCGGCACCCGTCTCGTTCCCACCGTCTATGACGGGACCAGAACACGCCGCCGCCGCCGGACGGCGGCGATGGCATTGTGCGTCGGTTTGCCGACCGTGCTGGCGGCGCTCTATTACGGCTTGTTCGCCAGCGACCGCTACGTGTCCGAAACCCGGATGGTCCTCAGTGCCTCCGCGAGCGGCGGCGGGGTGTCGTCGCTCGGCAAGTCGTCCTCTTCGTCGTCCTTGCTGTCGATGGTCGGTATCTCGCCCGGCGGCGACAGCACGGCCGACGATCAGGCGATGGTTTCGGACTATCTGCAATCGACCGAGGCGATGGATGCCGCCGACCGGGCGATCGGCCTGCGCAAGATGTGGAGCTCGCCCTCGGTAGACTTGTGGTCTCGTCTGTCCCCCGATGCATCGGCAGAGCGCTTTCAGCACTATTTCCAGCGCCATGTCACGATCAGCGCCGACCCGGCGGATCCGGTGATCAGGATCCAGGTCGAAGCCTTCCGTCCCGCCGACGCAAGGTTGATCGGCAAGACGCTGGTTCGGCTGGGTCAGCAGAAGGTGAATTCGGCGTACGACGAAATGCGCGAAGATTTGCTGGGGTTCGCCCGCTCGGAAGTGACGCGGGCGGAGCAGCGTCTCGGCGCGGTCAACGACAAGATCAGAAGCTTCCGCAATACCCATGGCGACATCGATCCCACGGCCACCGCCGGCGCGGTCGGAACCGTGGCGGGCACGACATTCGGCGAGCTCTCGGGCACCGAGGCCCAGCTGGAGACCGCGCTCTCCTACGCGCGGCCGGACAGCCCGATGGTGAAAGCCCTGGAGGCCCGCATTGCCGCTTTGAAAAAGCAGATGACGGCCGACCGCGGCTTGCTGGCCGGGGGTCATACCAACAGGAACTATGCGAACCTGTTGGCGGAGTACGAAAACCTGCTGCTGGACCAGAAGTTCGCCGAAACCGCCTACACCTCGGCGCTGGCGTTCCTCGATTCGAGCCGCGCCGCGACCATGCATCAGCACACTTACCTGATCGATTTCATCAAGCCCACTCTGCCTGAAGAGGCAACCGAGCCGCAGGCCAAGCGCAACGTCTTGCTGGTGTTCGTGGCGAGCTTTCTCGCTTATCTGATCGTCAGCCTGATCACCTCGACGTTGCGCGAGCATGCCCATCACTGAGACGTCATTCGCCCTGCGGCCGCCCACACCCCGCCCACTCCCGGCGAGTGGGCGGCGCCGAGCGGCGACCCGGCCGATCCCGCGTCATGAATTTGCCCACATCTGACGGTAACTGGACGGATCCCTGCCCATTCCGGTCCGGCGTCTTGCGCAATTTCGAGTTTCCCCTGACAGACCCGCGCGATGCCGCACGCGTCGGCTGGCGCCGGCAGCACGGCTTCACCCTGCTCGAGCTGCTGGTCGTTCTCGCGATCCTCGGACTGCTGATCGGCCTGGTCGCCCCCGCGGCCTTGCGCCAGCTCGGCTCGGCCAAGGAAAAGATCGCCCATCAATCGATCGAACGCCTCGCCAGCGTGCTCGACATCTACAAGCTCGATGTCGGCAGCTACCCGACGAGCGAGCAGGGCCTCGAGGCGCTGCTGGTGCAGCCATCGGGCGTAGCTCATTGGAGCGGACCCTACCTCAAGGGCGAAAAGCCGCCGGAGGACCCTTGGGGACGGCCGTTCCTCTACCGCATGCCGAGCCAGCGGCCCGGGCACGATTACGATCTCTACTCGCTCGGCCCGACCGGACAGCCCGGCGGCACGGGTTCGGATGCGGAAATCGCCAACAACTGAGACGCGCGGCGGTCGGCCGCCCGCCCGCTGCCGGGATCAGTCGACCGCGTTCCCCCAGGCCAGCACGGCATAGCCCTGAGGCAAGCTCGATCCGACCCGCACCACCGCGATGCGGGTAATTCGGGCGTTCCCCGGTCCGAACCCTGCGGCGACGATCCGCACCGTGAGCACGTCCGCGGGCGTCGCGCCGACCGGCGCAGCGGCTTGGGCGGTCTGCGGGATCTGGGCGAGCGCCGCGGCGACCACCGGGTCGGCCTCGCTCGGGTCGGGCTCGGCCGGGCCGAACAAGGTCAGATGGGGCCGCAGCGCGGCGAGCAGCGCCGGGGTCACGCCGAGCACCCGGCCGAGCTCGCCCAAGCTCTCGAGCGGCGACCCCGGCGGCCCGTAATCGAGCCCCGCGGCACGATACTCGGCGAGCAGCGCCTCCTGCGGCCGAGGCGTCTGGGTTGAGCCGACCCAGTCCGCGATCGCCGCGGCGAGGCGGCGCGCGCTGTCGCGGTTGCTGCCGACCGCACGCAGCAGCGCTTCGATCAGCGGCGGCGCAGCGAGGTTCGGATTGATCCGCGCCGCCTCGTCTTCGAGCCGCACGACCACTCGGCTGTCGCCGATCGCCAGCTGGTGGGCGGTCCCGTCGAGCGGCCAGCGCTGCTGAGGCTGCGGGTTGGACAAGTTGAAGATCGCCTCGGCGATGGCCCCGTCGGCCGCGGCCCCGGCCACCGCGTTGTCGACGAGATTGTCGGCGATGCGGATCTCGGTTCGCCCGCTCGCCGTCAGGTGGAGGACGACAAAGGCGATCAACACCAATGTCCACAGCACGATCAAGAGCGCAAAGCCGCCGCTGCGGCGCAACGACCGGCGCGGCGCCGATCGCCGCATCGGCCTCACAAGCCGTTGGGGTTGGCCGAGCCCGAGGCGCCCCGCCGTTCCACCTGCTGGGGCACCAGCCCGGCGTTGATCAGCTGGCTGCGCAGATCCTCGGTCAGCGCGCGCGCGTCGCGCTGATCGTGGACGACGTGCGGGGTGATCAGCACCAGCAGCTCGGCGCGCATGCGGGCGTTGGATTGGGTCGAGAACAGCGTGCTGAGAATGGGGATGTCCTTGAGGAACGGAAGACCGGTGTTCCCCACGGATACGTTGTCGCGGATCAGCCCCGCCATCCCGACCGTCTGGCCGTCCTGGACCGCCACCCGCGTGCGGAACACCTGATCGTCGAAGGTCGGCGACCCGGTGACCGTGTTGGTCGCCGCCGCGGCCACATCGCTGACTTCCTGAGCGATATCGAGGGTGACGAGACCGCCGGTGTTGACCCGCGGGGTCACCTGCATGATGACCCCGGTCTCGTGATAATCGACGCTGTTGACGACCGGGGCGCCCGCCGCCAGGGTGCTGGTCGCGGTTCCGGTCAGGACCGGCACCTGCTGGCCGACCTGCAGCCGCGCCGGTTGGTTGTCCAGAACCATGACTTCGGGCGCCGACAGCACCTTGACCTTGGTCACCTGGGCCAAGGCCGCGAGGGCAAAATTCGGCGCCTTGCTCAGCACGAAATAGGGGGAAGGCGACGGATAGCTGAGCGCACCGAGCGCCGGAAAGTTCTGGATCGCCGGCGTGCCCAGGGTTTCCGCGATGTGGTCGGTCTTGAAGTAAAATTGCGTGCCGTATTGCAATTGATCGTTGAGATCGACTTCGGCGATCGTGGCCTCGATCAGCACTTGCAGCGGGATGATGTCGATCTTGCGCAGCATGCCCTCGATGACCGAGTACTCGATCGGCGTCGCATAGATCAACAGGGCGTTGTTGGTGCGGTTGGCGATGATGCGGATCCGGTTCTCGGTCGCGCCGGCGCCGCCGCCGGTCTCGGTCGACAGCGGTTCGGTAGCCGGGGTTTCCGTCGCCGCCGCCGGGGTCGGCATCGCCGGAATGTTCGAGCCGAGACCCCCGCCGGCCCCGCCAGCGGCGCCGGTCTGGCCGGTCGTGCCGGCGGCGCCGCCGAGGCCGGTCGTGCCACCGGCTCCCCCGGTGCCCGCCGCACCCCCCGCCCCGCCTGCCGCGTTCCCGAAACCCAGGTTCTGCTGGCCGGCGCCGGGGGCGGTGCTGCCGGGGGCGGCCGGGGTCGCCGAGACATGGGCCGGGGTGAAGGCCCGCTGCAGCAGGTTCTCGAGATCGGCGCTCTGCCCGTTCTGCACGTAGTAGACATGCCAGGCCCGCGCGGTCGCGTCCTCGACCCGAGCCGCCAGCCGGAAAAAACGATCCGCGGCGTCGATGTAGCGCGGCTGCGCGGAGACCACGAGGACCGCGTTGACCCGTTCCATCGGCATGACTTGAACGATGCCGCCGAGCGCGCCTTCGCTCTGGGCCTGCAGCACTTTTTCGAGCTCGCCCGCGATCTTGGCCGGGTCCCCGTCGCCGGCCGGGAACAGGGCGTAGGATCGGCCCGACAGGATATCGGTGTCGAACGTGCGGATCAGGCCGACCAGGGTCTGGCGCACGGCCGCATCGCCGGTCACCAGGACCGAGTTGCGCACGGGGTCGGCGGCGATCTTGCCGCCCTCGCCGACATAGGGCTCGAGCAGCTTGGCGACGTCCTTGGCCGCGGTGTAGCGCAGCGGCACCACCTCGGCCCCGGCGCCGATCGGGCTCGCGCCCGAGGCTTGGTTGGTGACGGTGCCGATCGCGATCGGCACGACGGCGTAGATGCCGCCTCTTTGCACCAAGGTCGCGCCATTCTGGTTGAGCACGGTTTCGAGCGCCGGCAGCAAGGCCGAACGCGACAGCGGTGTTGCCGTCTCGATCGACCCGGTCCCGTGGACGCTGGGGTCGATGGTAAAATCGAGCTTGAGCGTGGCGCCGAGAATCGTGCGGACGATCTCGCGAATATCGGTGTCGACAAAATTGAGGGTCACGTCGCCGTTCTGGCCGGCGACGGCGCCGGGGGGCGCCGGCGCCGGCGCCTGCGCGCCGGGCAGCGCGCTCGCGGCCCGCCGATCCTCGAAGGCGCGTTGATGGGTGTGATCGGTCGGGACCGGCCCGCTCACTCGCGGCGCTGCCGGCTGCAGAACCCCCGGCTGTTCGAGCGGGGTCAGGCCGGGGGCCGGCGGGGCCTGGCACGAGCCGAGAACGATCAGCAGCATGGCCAGGACCGGCAGACCTGCCGCTCGGCGGCGGTTCATTCCTGCCCTCGCATCAGACCCGGCCGCATCGGGCCCCGGTTGAACACTCTCGGCGGAATCCCCGGCCGCACGACGGCGGAAAGGGGGAGAACGCCCCGTTTTGCCGGCGCGGCGGCCTCGTTGGGCACCGCGGGCGGGCCCGCGGCCGGAGCCAGGTTCGGGTCGATTTTCGGCTGCAAGGTCTTGATCCCGCTGGGACCGCTGAGCGAGACCTCGCGCGGGGTGATGCTTTCGATCCGCCAGCCGCTCACGGTCTCGCCCTCGGTAACCGTCAATGCCTTCGCCCCGGCCGGGGCGAAGATCGCGATCCGATGACCGGGCTCGGTCACGATCCCGGTCAGCCGGGTGTCGGCGAGCCCGGAATCCGGCTCGGTGTCGGCACCGCCGGGAGGCGCGGGCCGCCGCGTGCTGCTGAACAACGGCCGCGCGAGGGTGGTCGCCACCAGCTGGTCATACCGGCCGCCGAGCGCGCGGCGCACCGGCGCGGGCGGAGCATCGGGCGGCGGAGCCGCGATCGCCGTTCTCGCCGGGGCGGGCGCGGGCTCGATCTCGGCGAACACGATCGCGGCGAACAGCACGCAGCCGGCGAGCAGCAAAGGAAGCGCCAGGCGGTCGATCATGGCTCGTTCGCGGCCGATTTGTCGTTGCTGCGGAAACCGTAGACGTCAAGCCCGGCATCGAGACCGAGATCGGCGCCGCCGGCCGGCGGCAGCCCGGGTCGCCGCAGCACGCCGTGGACCTGCAGATTGTCGACGACCAGAGGGGGCGTCGCCTCCTCGAGCTTGGCGAGCAGGTTCACCAAGGTCTCGTATGGACCGTTGAGGGCAAAGCGCAGCCCGATTCGGCGATAGCCGTCGCGGGCCTCGGCCGGAAGGCTCTCGGTGCTGCCGATCGTGGCGCCGACCGAGGCGGCGAACCCCTCGATACGGCTCTGCAGATTGGCCGAGGCGACAGCGTCGCTGGCGCCGTCGAGGGAGACCTTGCGGGTGCGCGCCGCGGCCTGCAGCTCGGCCACCCGGGCGCGCAGCGCGGGCAACGCGGCGGCGGCCGCCTGCAGCCGGGGGAGCAGCATGCGGCCGTCTTCCAGATGCGCCTGTCGTCCTGCGTAGAGGTCGAGCAGCGGAGCTGCCGCCAGAAAATACAGGCCCCCTGCGGCGGCGAGCGCCAGAACTCAATGCCAGAAGTCGGCCTCGCCGACCGGTCGGCATGGCTGTGAGCGAGACTACGGTGAGACCTCCGTAATGATGGTGAAGATCTCCTGGTGAAGCGCCTCGATCCGGGTGACCGGCGCGGCGAAGGCGGGGTTGCGGAATTCGCTGTCGGCGGCGAAGGTGCCGATCAACCGCGCGGCGGCGGCCGATCGGCCGCTCAACGTCAGCTTGCGCTCCTGCAGCTCCATCTCGGTCAGATAGGTATCGTCGGGCATGACGCGGGTCACCGCGGCCAGCACTGCGAGCGGCTGTCCGACCTTGTCGCGCTCCTTCTCGACGAGATCGGCGCTGCCTGCCAGCCGCTGGATTTCCCGGCGCAGGCTCGCGCCTTCGGCGGCGGCGGCTCGGCCGGCGGCGAGCTCCCGGTCGAGCCCCGCCATCGTCGTCGTCTGCCGCACGAAAGGCGTGACGATCGCCGCCAGCACCAGCACCGCCAAGCACGCTGCCGCCGGCTTGACCAGGCGGCTGAAGCCGGGATGAGCGGGGCGGCCGTCGCCGTCGAGCGGCAGCCAACTCCCCGCGTCGGGTCCGTCGGCGATCTCCGCCCGCACCGGCGCCACGCCAATCTGGCCGAGGAACGCCAGCAGCGGAGCCAGCTTCGCCTTGGGGATCAGCAGCAGGCGCACGGACAATCGCCCGTTTTGCCGGTCGGCCGCTTCGATGCGGTGGTTCCAGTACAGCTCCTCGACCTTGAACGGGGTTTCCCGATCCATTTCAAAGGCCAGGGCCTGATCGAGCTCGCGTTCGGCGGCGAGCGGCAGGATTACCGTCTTGCCCAGCACCTCCGCCTCGCCCAGGCGAAGCACCGCCGGTTTGCCGGCCGAGCGCGGCAATTCGGCGAGGCCCGAGGAGCCGATCGCGAATTGCCCAAGGAGCATCTCCTTGCCGTTTCGGCGCAAGCCGACGGAAACGGCCTCGATTTCCCGACCGGTTGCCGCGATCGGGGTGATTACCGTCGCATCGGCAGCGGTCGGAGCAGAACGGCGCAGCTGCTGGGGCAAAAGGTCCGCCAGCTGTCCGAACCACCAGCTGAAAAAATCGCGCACCATGACCCGATACCGAGCCGATCCAAATCCGCTAGAAGCTGCGCCGCCATGCTACAGACCAGGGGGCGGACGGCCAAGGCCGACAGGCGCCCGCCTCGACCCGGCGAGCAAAGGGTCCGAATGTGGCTCGATCAAGGCGATTGCGAGGCCAAGCCTCGTCGTCGGGCGCTCGACGAACCCTTTTTTATCGCGCAACACGCGTGCACGTATCGTGTGCTTCTCGGTTGGCGCGAGGAACGCAGACGAAGGCGCTCGACCATGGGTCGCGGCCGGTTCGCGGCGCGGCGAATTGCCGGCCACGCTCACAGCTCGGCGGCGACGATCAGATCGGGCCAGCGGCGCCGGTCGTCCTTGACGAACCCGATGCGAATGCGGATCAGCGCCGGGGCCTGAGCGCCGTCCCACCGTGTCTGCCATTCCGCCGGTTGGTCCGGCGCAGCGGAGCCCCAAAATGAGAAAGCGACATGATCGACGCCGTTGATCAGCTCGGTCTCGACCGGCGCCGGCGGCGGCGCCAGCGAAATTTCGTGCCGATGCGGCGTCCAGGTCAGCAGCACCCGCCGCCCGCGCAACGCGATCGAGATGTCGGCGCGCCGGGTGGTGCCGAGCCCGGTCGGAAGCTCGCCGACAAAGCTCAGACGATCGCTCTCGCCCTTGAGGCCGCTGTCGCCGGCGGCGGCGCCGTTCGACGCCGGCACCGCAATGCCGGTCAAGAGGGTGCGCAGGATGCGTGCCGAGGCATCGAGCTCGGCGGTTTCGGCGACGCGGCGCTGCTGCGCCGTCCACAGCGCCAACCCGGCGCGCACGCCCTGGGTCAACCCGACCATCAACAGGCCGAGCACGACGACGACCACGAGCATCTCGAGCAAGGTGAACCCGCTCTGTCGGCCGGCCGGGTATTTCGGCTCCACGGCCGGATCAGCCGCCGGCGCCGGCGGTGCCGAGACGCAAGGTGCGCAGCACCACCGCGCGCTCGTGGCCGCGCACCCGCCACGAGATGGCGACCGCGACATCGAACAGGCTCGTCGTCTGCGAGGTGACCCCGTCCGCTCCCAACCCTTGGCGCTGCGCCACAGGCTGTATCCGCAACCGCCAACGATAGCCGCCGCCGTCATCCCCGCGGGAATCGCCCTCGATCAGTGCGGCGTCGCGCCCGACCGCGGCAAGGTGGGACTGGGCGCGCTGCAGGGCTTCCTCGGCCCGCGCCGCGGTGTCGACCGCAAACAACCCGCCGGTCCCGGCTTGGAACAGCCCGACCAGCGCCAGCCCGGCGATCGCCAGCGCCACCACGACTTCGAGCAAGGTGAAGCCGGCATCCGCCGGGGCGCCCTCAGCGCACATCGGCGACCGTGACCCGCCCGGTCAGCCAGTCGACGCCGACCGCGACCTGCCGCGGCCCGTCGGCGAGCGTGATCCTGCCGCCGGTCGAGCTGCCGTCGGGGTTGAAGCGGACCTCGCCCGCGGTGGCGCTGCGCTTTTCGCCGTCGACCGTCAACAGCGCGATCGAGAGCCTGGCGGGCAGGCTGCGCGCAGCCGCGGCGCCGACCCGGTAGCGATGGCCGGCCAGATCGAGCGCGAAGGCGACCGGGCGGTCGTCGGCGATCGCCTGCGAGCGTGCCAGGCGCAGACCCGAGGCGATCTCGGCGGCGGTCCCCTCGAGCCCAAGGGTACGGCTCCACGGCGCTTTGTAGCCGGCGATCAGAACCAGCGCCAATCCCATGACGGCGAGCGCCGCCAGCAGCTCGATCAGGCTGAAGCCGCGATGCCGATCGACGCCCGGCGGCGGTTGCGGGCCAACCTCAGGCGGCGAGGTCATTGAGGCTCAGCATCGCGGTCAGCAGCGCGCTGATGATGCCGGCAACCGCGAGACCCATCGCGATCGTGATCAGCGGCACCGCCAAGGCCACCAGGCGCTGCATCATCAGCCGCGCCTGCTCGTCGTGGATCTCGGCGGCCTTCAGCGACATCGCCGCGAGCTGCGCTGCTTCCTCGCCGAGCTGCAGCAGATGAATGGTGCGCAGCGGAAACACGCCGGCGGCGGCGAGCGGCCGGGCCAGGCCGGCGCCCCCCTTGGCCTGGAGCGAGGCCGCTTCGACTGCGTCCGCCGCCGCGAGATTGCCGAGCGCATCCTTGGCGATGCCGAGTGCTGCGATCAGCGGCACGCCGTTTTCCAACAGGCTGCCGAGGGTGCGCGTCAGCCGGGCGGCCAAGGTCTCGCGCAGCAAGGTGCCGGCGATCGGCAGCCGCAGCAGCAGCCGGTCGAGCCGGAGCCGATAGGCCGGCCGGGCCAGCAGCTGGCGGGCGGCGAGGACGGCAGCGAGCAACCCCAGCCCCAGCCACGGGGTGGCGGCGCCGACCACGGCGCCAAGGGTCATCAGCACCCGGGTAGCGGTCGGCAGCTGGGCCCCGGCCTGCTCGAAGATCGGGGTGAACTGGGGCAGCACGTAATCGAGCAGCAGCACGATCGAGCCGATCGCCGCGACCACCAGCAAGGCCGGATAGATCAGCGCGGCGCGCATGCTGGCGGTCAGGCTGCGCTCGCGCTCGAGCAACCCGGCGAGGCGCTCGAGGCTGGCCGGCAGGGCGCCGCCTGCTTCGCCGGCGCGGACCAGGCCGACGTAGAGCTTCGAAAAGCTGCGCGGCTCGCCGGCGAGCGCCGCCGCCAATGAGCTGCCCGAGCGCACCTTGTCGCGGACATTGCCGAGGATCGTGCGGGCGCGGGTGCTGCGGGTGTTGTCGACGACGAAGCGCAAGGCGCGGTCGAGATCCTGCCCGGCGCCCAGCATAATCGCGAGCTCGCGGGTGGTCTCGCTCAGCGCATTCTTGTCGAGGCCGCGCGCGCCGCCGAGCTCGAGCTGCAGCAGCTCGCCGAGGCCCCGGCGGCCGCCCGCCGGGTCGGCGCGCAGCACGGTCTGCCCCTGGCGCTGCAGCCGCTCGACGACGGCGGCCCGGTCGGGCGCATCCATCAAGCCGCGGATCACCTCGCCGCCGCCATTGATCGCCGACCAGCGGAACGACGGCATCTCAGCTCACCGGATGCGGGCTGACGCCGATCGCCGAAGCAAACGCGGGAGCGGCCCCTCGGAGCTCGGTTTCGGCACCATGGCTGTCGACCCTAGGCTCGCTTCTCGAAATCAGTCAACGCCGCCCCGGAGGCAAGCGCCCGCGCCCTCTCGATCACGATGGGTCACGCCTCGCTCCTGATGCAGCGCACGACCTCCTCGATCGTGGTGTCGCCTTCGAGCACGGCGAGGAGGCCGCTGTCGAAGATCGGGCGCATGCCGCCTTCGACCGCGGCGCGCTCGATCGCGGTGTCGTCGGCGCCGTCGAAGATCAGCCGGTCGATCGCCCGGCTCGGCACCAGGAGCTCGGCGATCGCGCGCCGGCCGCGAAAGCCGGTGCCGCGGCATTCGGGGCAGCCGGTCGGATGGTAGAGCACGATCGGGCCGTCCCCGGCCAGCCGGTCGAGGCCGAAGCGCTCGCGCAATGCCGCCGGCGCCGCCTCGGGTGTCTTGCATTTGGCGCACAGCCGCCGCACCAGGCGCTGCGCCAGCACCGCCTTCAGCGTCGCGGTCAACAGATAATCCTCGAGCCCCATGTCGCGCAGCCGGGTCATCGTCGCCGCGGCCGAGTTGGTGTGCAGGGTCGACAGCACCAGATGGCCGGTCAGCGCCGCCTGCACCGCGATCTGCACGGTTTCGAGGTCGCGGATCTCGCCGATCATGATGACATCGGGATCCTGCCGCAGGATCGAGCGCAAGAGGCTGGCAAAGTTGAGCCCGATCTGCGGCTTGACCTGGATCTGGTTGATCCCGGCGAGCTGGTATTCGATCGGGTCCTCGACCGTCACGACATTGCGCGCGACCGTGTTCAGCCTCAATAGGCCGGTATAGAGCGTCGTGGTCTTGCCGCTGCCGGTCGGCCCGGTGACCAGCACCATCCCGTTCGGCAGGTCGAGCGACCGCTCGATCCCGGCGCGGATGTCCTGCGGCAGTCCGAGCTTGTGATAGTCGAACTCCACCGCGGTGCGGTCGAGCACGCGCAGCACGACTTTCTCGCCGTAGAGCGCCGGGATCGTCGACACCCGGAAGTCGATCTCGTGGCCGCGCACGGTCAGCTTGATGCGGCCGTCCTGCGGCAGCCGGCGCTCGGCGATGTCGAGCCGCGCCATGATCTTGATGCGCGAGATGACCGCGGCCTGCAGCCGCGCCGGCGGCGGCTCGATCTCGTGCAATACGCCGTCGTAGCGGTAGCGGACCCGCAGCCGATCGGGGAACGGTTCGAGATGGACGTCCGAGGCATGGGTTTCGACCGCGCGCGCGATCAGCTGGTTGACCAGCCGGATCACTGGGGCCTCGCTGGCGAGGTCCTTGAGGCGCTCGGCATCTTCTTCGGCGGGTTCGGCGTCGGTGACGACCTCGTCGAGCAATGCCTCGCCGGCGCCGTCCTCGCCGGGCTCGGAATAGAGCCGGTCGAAGGCCGCTTCGAGCTCGATCGGCACCGCGACCGCGACCGCCACCGGGCGGCCGAGCGCCGCCGTCACCGCATTGCGGGTAAAGACGTCGAGCGGGTCGGCCATCGCCAGCACCGCGCGGTCCTCGCTTTCGGCGATCGGCAGCGCGTGCGCCTTGCGCAGAAACTTGGCTTTCAGCTGGTCGACGAAGAGCGCCTCGTCGGGGTAGTCTGCCGGTGCCACCATCGGCGCCGCGACGAGCTGCGCCAACGCTTCGGCGAGCCCGCGGTCGCTGACCAGGCCGAGCTGGGTCAGCACCCGGTCGAGCCGGCCGCCGGTCTCCGCGGCGACGCGGCGCGCGCGCTCCAGGGTGCGCTGGTCGACGGCGCCGCTGGCGATCAGCGCCGGGCCGAGCCGGGCGAGCGCCTCGGCGGCGTCCTGGGCGGTCGGCGAAGCGACGGGCTCGAAGGTCATGACGGCATCTTATCCTCGCCGGCTCTAGGAAAGGTTGCTTCCGGACGAGCACGATAATCGATCGACGGCGGGAGCGGGAGCGGATGTTCGGGGCGGAATTGATCGACCGGGTCGCCGCTGCCGGCGCCGCCGGCTGGAGCGCGGCGCTCGCCGCCCCGTTTATCGGCAGCTTTCTCGGCGTCCTCGTCCGGCGCCTGCCCGACGGCAGGCCGATCGCCTGGGCGCGGTCGCGCTGCGAGGGCTGCGGCATCGCCCTGCGGACCCGCGATCTCGTGCCGCTGATCAGCTGGCTCGCGACCCGCGGCCACTGCCGTTTCTGCGGTCGCCCGCTCGGCTGGTTCTACCCCAGCATCGAGCTCGCCGCGGTGGCGATCGCCGTCGTCGCGGCCGCGGTCGAGAGCGGCGCGGTCGAGGGCGGCGCGATCGGTGATGGCGTCATCGGGGGCGGCGGAGCGGTCTGGCTCGACTGCCTGCTCGGCTGGTGGCTGCTGGCACTCGCCTGGACCGATCTCCGCTG
Source organism: uncultured Alphaproteobacteria bacterium (assembly GCA_963703855.1). Taxonomy (GTDB): domain Bacteria; phylum Pseudomonadota; class Alphaproteobacteria; order ATCC43930; family CGMCC-115725; genus AP-15. Next base: position 15,430 of record CAVPFW010000006.1, on the reverse strand, counting down.
CTGGCTGTTGCCGGACACGCTGACCCTGCCGCTGGTCATCGCCGGGCTCGGCGCCGCCATCGCCTTCGATCCCGACCGGTTGGCCGAGCGCGCGCTCGGGGCCGCGATCGGCTACCTCGCCCTGCGCGCGGTTGCCGCGCTCTATCGCGCGCTGCGTGGCCGCGAAGGCCTCGGCCAGGGCGACGCCAAGCTGCTCGCAGCCTCGGGGGCGTGGCTCGGCGCCGACGCGCTGCCGCAGGTGGTCGTGATCGCGGCGCTTGCGGGGCTCCTCGCCGCCGCCGGCCTGCGCCTCGCCGGCAGGCGTCTCAGCCTCCGCTCGGCGCTGCCGTTCGGCCCGTTTCTGGCGCTCGCCACCTGGCTCGTCTGGCTGGGGCTCGTCTGGCTGCCCCCGGCGCCGTAGGTTCAGAGGCGCGGCACCTGCATCCCGCGCTGCACCGCCGGGCGCCGGCCGACCGCCTCGCTCCAGCGGCGCACATTGGGATGATCGGCGAGCGAGACCCCTTGCCACTCGTGGCGCGCCACCCAAGGGTAGGTCGCGATGTCGGCGATCGAGTAGCCGCCCTCGGCAAGGAACTCGCCGGCGCCGAGCCGCTTGTCGAGCACGCGGTAGAGCCGGGCCGCCTCCTTCGAGTAGCGCTCGATCGCATAGGGCAGGGGCCGCGGCGCAAACCGGCGGAAATGCTGGGCCTGGCCGAACATCGGCCCGACCCCGCCGACCTGAAACATCAGCCACTGGATCGCCTGCGAGCGCCGGCGCGGCTCCGCGGACAGGAATTTGCCGGTCTTTTCGGCGAGATAGATCAGGATCGCGCCCGACTCGAAAACCGTGAACGGGCCGCCGCCCGGCCCGTCCTGATCGATGATCGCCGGGATCTTGCCGTTGGGGTTGATCGCCTCGTACTCCGGGGCGAACTGCTCGCCATTGGCGATGTCGACCGGATGGACACCGTAGTCGAGCCCGGTTTCCTCGATCATGATCGCCGCCTTGTGCCCGTTGGGCGTCGGCCAAGTGTAGAGATCGATCATCGCCGCCCCCGCTGTCGAGGCCTTGCCGCGCCCGCACGTCTAGCGCGGGCCGCCGGCCGGGGAAAGCGGGAAGGCGGGCGAGGCCGCGCGTGAGGTCGCGGCTTCGGCCGCTAGAGCCGGGCCCGATCGGCGCCGGCCTGCCTGATCGCCTCGAACGGCCGCGCCGCCATGCGGCCGGCGATATCGGCGATCCTGGTGCTCTGATCGAGAAACGCCTGCAGGTTGCCGCGCAGCAGCCGCGCCTGCACCTCGAGCATCTCGGGAAAGCTGCGGCAGCTCATCAATGCCCGGCCGGCCTCCGAGGTCTGGCGCATGACCTCCTCGGCATAGCGGGTCCACGCGGCGGCGATGTCCTGCACGCCCTGCGCCGTCGCCGACCCCGAGCGCAATGCCGCCTCGGCGCCTGCAGCCGAGACGGCATCGGCCTGGAGCACCCCTTCGCTCGCCTGCGCGGCGAGCCGTTCGGTCTGTTGCCGCGCGGCGTCGCCGACGCCCTGCCGCGCCGTCGTGTCCGCTGCGGTCTCAGCCGAATTTTCTGTTTCTCCGGCGGCGCCCCGACCCTCGCGTCTCGTTTCCGCCATCCTATCCCTCCATGTCGACTCGTTGACGACAACAGCCGGATCGTGCGCCTGCTCCCCGGCTTTGACGATTTCTTGGCGCCCGGCGTGCAAGCTCGGGACGATTTGCGCTTGCGCAAAAACCGTGTATCTCGGGCCGGCGCCGCTGCAGGCTCAAGGAGGGGGGATGATTCACCCGGTCATTCTGTCCGGCGGCTCCGGCACGCGGCTGTGGCCGATGTCGCGCACGCTCTACCCCAAGCAACTGCTGCGCCTGCTCGGCCATGACAGCCTGCTGCAGCAGACGGTGCGGCGGGTCGGCGACTGCGATCGTTTCGCGCCGCCGCTGCTGGTCGCCAACGAGGAGCACCGCTTCATCATTGCCGAGCAGCTGCGCGAGATCGCGGCGCCGCCGCGCGCGTTGCTGCTCGAGCCCGTCGGCCGCAACACCGCGCCCGCCGCCTGCGTTGCCGCATTGGCGCTGGCCGAGAGCGAGCCCGACTCGGTGATGCTGCTGATGCCCTCCGATCATGTGATCGAGGATGATGCGGCCTTTGCCGCGGCGATCGAGCGCGCGCTGCCGGCGGCGCGTCGGGGAGCGCTGGTGACCTTCGGCATCGCTCCCGAACGTGCCGAGACCGGCTATGGCTACATTCGCCGCGGCGAGCCGCTCGACGGGGCCGATGGGATGTTCGGGGCCGATGGGGTCTTCCGGGTCGCCGAGTTCGTCGAGAAACCGGGCCCCGAGCAGGCACAGGCCTACCTCGCCTCGGGCGAGCACTTTTGGAACGGCGGCATCTTCCTGTTCCCGGCGCGGCTCTATCTCGAGGAGCTGGAGCGGGTGCGGCCCGACATCGTCGCCGCCTGCCGGCGGGCATTGGCCGAAGCGAGCCGCGACGCCGATTTCATCCGTCTCGGCGACGAGGCGTTCCGCGCGTGCGCCGCCGATTCGATCGACTATGCGGTCATGGAGCACACCCGGCGCGCCGCAATCGTGCCGGTCGCGATGGGTTGGAGCGATGTCGGGTCGTGGGACGCGCTGTGGGAGCTGAGCGGCAAGGATCCCGCCGGCAATTCGATCGTCGGCAACGTCGTCGCCGAAAAGACCCGCAACTGCTATCTGCGCTCCGAGGCCGGTCTGGTCGCGGCGATCGGCATCGAGGATCTCGTCGTCGTCGCGACCGGCGACGCGGTCATGCTGGCGCCGCGCAACCGCACCCAGGAGGTCCGGCAGCTAGTGGCGCGGCTGGTCGGCGAGGGCCGCGAGGAGGCCGACGCGATGCCGACGGTCCATCGCCCTTGGGGCACCTATAAATCCTTGCACAACGCCGATCGGGTGCAGGTCAAGCACATCACGGTCAAGCCCGGCGGGCGCCTGTCGCTGCAGATGCACCACCATCGCGCCGAGCATTGGATCGTGGTCCAGGGCACCGCCAGGATTCGCCGCGGCGAGGAGGAGATGATGCTGACCGAGGACCAGTCGACCTACATCCCGCTCGGCACTCCGCACCGCCTCGAAAACCCGGGCAAGATCCCGCTGCACCTGATCGAGGTACAGTCGGGCAGCTATCTCGGTGAAGACGACATCGTGCGCTTCGACGACAGCTACGGCCGAAGCTAGCCCGGATCAAAACGCGGGCGTGATCGCGAACGCCAGGGAGGGGTGCGCGCCGACTGCCCTGGCGCGGCTCGGCCGGCTATTCCGTCGAGCGCGGGGTAGGCCCCGGAAATCGAAAGCGGCGCCCGAAGGCGCCGCCGCCGAAGGTGCAGCGCCGGTGTCGGAATTGTTTACGAGCGCCGCCGGCGCCGGATCGCGCCGAAGCCGAGGACCGCGCTGCCGAGCAGGGCGAGGCTGGCAGGCTCGGGGACGGAATCGGGCGTCACCGTCAGCGAATGCAGCAGGACATCGCCGGTGCCGCCATTGGAATCGGAGACGAAGTACAGGAAATCGCCGGTCGGGCTGATGCCGACATTGCCATTGGCGCTGGTGATGTCCGCCAGCTTCGCGCCCAAATTGTTGTTGGCGCTGTTCGAGAACACGCCGAGCAGCTCGCCGCCGGTCGCCGAGTCGGCGTTGATCTGGAACGAGCCGAAGGCCGCGAACAGGTTGGTGATGTCCAGCCTGACCACCTCCTTGGTCGAGTAGTCGATCTCCGGATGGTCGTCGAAATGGCCGGCATTGCAGCTGTTGCCGCCGCCGCTGCAGACGCCGAGGCCCTGCTCGTCCGCGCCGCGATTGTTGCCGACGAGATCGCCCCCGGTGGAGAACGAGCTGCCGGTCGGCGAGCCGACCGCATTCCCGTATGTTCCCGACGCGGCGGTGATCGTGACGCTGGAAACCGTATAATTGTGCGTCGGTCCGAGATTGGTGTCGCCGGAGACGGTGTTGGTGAAGTCGAAGGTGATCGGCGCGGCCCGGGCGGCGTGCACCAGCGCGATCACGCCGACGGCAGCGGCGATCATCGCGATCGATCGTTGCGCTCTCATGTTTCTACCTCTGTTGGTCAAGGTTGGTATCATCAACCGTAATGAGAGCAATTGCCGTGCCATTCAGGATTATTTAAATCGTACAACGCTGATCGATAGTATTTTATCGATCGGTGCAAAATTTTCCGACGCCGCTTTGGTGATGAAGATGGTCGGCTTGCGTTGCCCGCCGGGTGCGATGCCGCGTCGAAAGCCTGCGCGGATGGCCGCTTCGCGCCGCGCCAGCCCGATCGCCGCCGAGACCGGCTGCCCGATCGAAGCCGCCCCGAGCACTGTAAAGTTTTCCGACGACAACCAGGACTCGGACGGAGCCGGCGGCAAGCGAATCGGCCGATTCGGTCGTTCGCCGATGCCTGGGCCGACTCCGCGAGGCGACCGGCGTTTGATGTCGATCGGACCCGGCGGATCGGCGCTCCGCCGTTCCCGGCCGCCCCGGCCTCAAGCTAAATGGTCTAGGCCCTAGCCGGGCAGAGCCGCCCCGAGGTGCTGGGCCTCCGGCATCGTCGGCATGCGGGGCGGCCGCCGATCGCTCAGCGGCCCCCCGGTTCGACGGCTTTGCGGCGACCCGTCGGACAGGCCGATTCTAAAAAGCCAAAGCAGCCGCCTGAGCCGGAAACGCGCCGCCGCGGCGCGCGGCGCAAGCAGCCGTTCCACCCGCTCGAGCCGGAGGTGGGCCTCGCGTGAGCGCTGGTCGAGCTCGACCCTGGGCACGCTGCGGCTCCACCAATCGATCCTCGGCATGGCACCCTCCGCGGCACGGACATTCCCCGGCGCAAAGCCGGGGACGGGGGCCATCGATAGCCCGCCGATCCCGCGCGAGCCGTGAGCCGGATCACATTACCGGCGATTTTCCTGATCGGCCTGTTGTGGCGGAGCCGCGGGTCGGTTCCGTCGTCGCCGCGACGGCGATCATCGTAACCCGCCGCGCGGTGGCGCCAGCGCGTCGAGCAGGGCCTGGATGTAGCCGTAGCAGTATGCGAAGGCGACGCCCGAGGGATCGCGGCCGTCGATCTGCGGCACATGGTCCGGCATCAGCATGTATTGGTAGCCGACGTCGCGATAGGCGGCGAGCGCGCGTGCCATGTCGATGTCGCCCTCGTCGGGAAACGCCTCGATGAAGTCCAGCCGGCGGCCCTTGATGTTGCGGAAATGAACGTTGAACAATTTCCCGCGCTCGCCGAACCAGCGGATCGCGTCGAAGATCTCGCGCGCCGGGTCGTCGAGCATCTCGGCGACGGTGCCCTGGCAGAAATTGAGGCCGTGATAAGGGCTCTCGTGCATTGTCACAAAGCGCTTCAGCCCCTCGACCGTGCCGAGGACGCTGGTCACGCCGCGATAGCCGGGGGGCGTGTAAGGGTCTTGCGGATGACAGGCGAGCCGCAATTTGGCCGCGGTCGCGACCGGGACGATCGCGGCAAGGAAATGGTCGATCCGCTGCCAATAATCGTCCTCGGAGACGATGCCGGCCGCTGTCGGCGGTGCCTTCCGATCGGCGCGGCTCCAGCGAAAGGCGGCATTGCGGGAGCCGCCCCGCCCGGGCTCGCGCTCGGTGCGCGGGATGCCGATCAGGGTGAGATTGTATTTCGCCGCCGGAATCCCGGCTGCGGCGAGCCGCTCGATCAAGGCGCAGATGCTGTCGATCTCGCGTTGCCGCTCGGGTTCCTTCCCCAGCAGGATGTGCGGGCTCTCCTGCTCCTCGATCGGCCGCGACGACATCGGCAATTGCACCAGGTCGAGCGACAGGCCGAACGACTCGACGTGCTCGCGATGCCGATTGAGGTCGTCGAGGCTCCAATGATGCGGGTTGCCGGGCGGGTCGACGCAGACATGGGTGACCCCGAGCTGCGCCCAGACCCGATAGTCGGAATCGTCCCTCGGCCTGATTTGGGTGCCGACATGCATGACCGCTCCTCCACCCCCCAGGTCATCGCCGGATAGCAAGCTCTTGCCGGCGACAAGAAAAGGTTCACTGCGGCGGCGGATCCCACCCACCAACGCGCAGACTACGCCGGTGCCCGTGCCACCGGCGCACGCGGCTCTCGGGCCTGAAAGTGCGGGATTACCTGCTCGCCAAAGAGGCGAATGGTGTTGAGCACCTCCTGGTGCTGCGCCGGCCCGATCGCGCACAGCAAGAATACTTCTTCGATACCCAGGGCTTCGTACATTTCGAGAAACCGGATACAATCGGCCGGGGTGCCGACGCAGAACTTGGTGCCTTGCTCACGCACCTCCCAGGGTGTGGGCTCGCCCGGATGCGGCCCGCTGGCGAGGCGTTGGTCGCGCGCGTAATAGCCCTGGTAATCCGCCGGCACAGTGGTCGGATCGTAGTCGCGCCACACCAGGCGGGCGCGCTCGCGCTGTTGCTCGAGGTACCAGCCCACGAGCTCGGTGCCGCGCTCGGCCGCGACCTGCCGATCCTGATGGCAGTAGCCAGCCGTCATCAGCGCGGTGCGCCGGGTGGGCCTGGCCGCTTCGGCCGGCGCTGCCGGCAGCGCCTCCTGGTACAGCGCCATCAGCTGTCGGACGCGGTCCGGGCCGCCTTCGCTGCCGAACAATCCGCCCATCCCCAGGCTGCCCGTCAGGCGCGCCGTCTCGTCGCTGCCGCATGCCGACCACAGCGGCGGGTGCGGCTTTTGCACAGGCTTCGGCAACACCTCGCGGCGCGGGATCTGGTAATACGTCCCGTCGTACGAGATCTCCTCTTGGGTCCAGATGCGCGGCAATACATCGGCAAATTCCTGCCACATGCCGCGGGTGTCGCGCAAATCCGACCCATACGGGGTCAGCTGGTAAGGATAGCCGGTCCGACCCAGGCCCACATCCACCCGCCCATGGCTCAAAATATCGAGCGTCGCCATGCGCGCCGCCACGTGCAGCGGGTGGTGAATCGGCGCCAGGACCACGCCGACGCCGAGGCGGATGCGGCTGGTGCGCTGACTCACCGCCGCGAGGGTCAGGTCCGGGGCGCTGTTGTGCGACCACACCGGACGAAAATGATGCTCCGAAAACCACACGCTCGAAAAGCCCATCTCTTCGGCATAGGGAATTTGCTCCAGGGCTTCATGGATGCGTTGGGATTTACTGGATGGGGTCCAGGGCTTGGGGACTTGAATCTGGTAAAACAGGCCAATTCTCATGTGCGGGTCTCCTGTAGAGTGCAGGGGATTGCCTGACTTTGCGGCACCGATACGCGGTCGTCACCTCCTGCACGCGGAGCCCTTACGTACCACGACCTGGGAACAGAATTGAGCGCAACCCAATCCGCCGTCATCGATCTGGTCGGCGACCACATGCTGATGTATGCGTCGGACTATTCCCTTGTCGAGAACCGCCCGTCCAATCGACGGGGTGTGACCAATGGGTCAGATGAGGCGTTATGCTGGGGAGCATCGAGCCGATCAACGGAGGAATGTCATGGCGCCGAGCAGCAAGATCCGGGTGGGCATCGTCGGAGCCAGTCCGAACCGGGGATTTGCCTCGATCGCGCATATCCCGGCGTTGCAGGCGCTTGCGGAATTCGAGATCGCCGCGGTGTGCACGACCCGTCAGGATTCGGCCGAGGCCGCGGCCCGGCATTTCGGGATACCTCTGGCGTTTTCCGATCCCGATAAGCTCGCCCGGCATCCCGGTGTCGATCTGGTCACGGTCAGCGTGAAGGTGCCCGACCATTACCGGCCGGTCATGGCCGCGATCGAGGCCGGAAAGCACGTCTATTGCGAGTGGCCGCTCGGCCGCGACACCGCCGAGGCGGTCCGCATGCGCGATGCGGCCGAGCGCCGCGGGATCCGGCATGCGGTCGGGCTTCAGGGCCAGGTGTCGCCGGCGATCAGCTACGCCAAGGATCTGGTGGCGCAGGGCTATGTCGGCCGGGTGCTGGCGGCGACGATGGTCGGTTGCGCCCCGAACTGGGGACCCTCGATCGACCGTGGGTACCAAGCCGACCGCGGGAATGGCGCCAATCTGCTGACGATCACCGGCGGCCACACAGCGGATGCGCTGTGCCATTGCCTGGGCGAATTCCGCGAGCTCGCCGCCTTTGTGGTCAGCCAGCGCGACCGTATCCTGGTCGAGGAGACCGGCGAGATGGTCGCGAAGACGGCACCCGACCAGCTCGTCGTCAACGGCATCGTCGGGGATGGCGCGATCGTGTCGTTCCAAGTCCGCGGCGGCATGGCGCGGGGCACCGACTTCCTGTTCGAGATTCATGGGGAGGAGGGCGACCTGGTGCTCGCCGCCACCTCGCGCGCCTCGATGCAGCGCCAGGAGCTGACTGTGAAAGGTGCGCGGGGCGAGGGCATCGCACTCGCCGATCTGCCGATCCCCGGCAAATACCGCTGGGTGCCGGAAGGAGTTCCCCCGGGGTCTCCCTACAATGTCGCGCAACTCTACAGGAGGCTGGCCGAGAGCATCCGCGACGGCAAGGCTGCAAGCCCCGGCTTCGATGCCGCCGTTACTCGCCATCGCCTGCTCGACATGATCGCGCGCGCCTCGGACACCGGGCTGAAGCAGGTAGCGTAGGCCGCCTCGATCCTCGGCCGGGCCGGGCCGCGCGTGAGCGCGATCGTCAAGCCGGCCAGATGTCACAAGTCAGCGCGGCGGGCTGGACCAGAGCTCGCCGTTCCCGATTTGAGGAGCTGCCGAAGAAAGTTGGTTCAGCCATGGGCCGCCTCCCGCAATGCGGCCTGCAGAGCGGTATCGAGCGCGCCGAGGAACCGGGACCTGTCGCTTTTGGTCAGCGGGGCTGGCCCGCGGGTGTTCGTCCCCAATTCCCGCAAATGCCGGGCGATCTCGCGGCCGGCAAGCGCATCGCCGATATTGGCTTGCGTCCACTGTCTTCCGGTCGGCGAGACGGCGCGCGCCCCTTTCTTGATGCAGCGTGACGCCAGCGGGATATCAGCGGTCACGCATACGTCGACGGCCGCGATGCGCTCGGCAATCCAGTCGTCGGCCGCGTCTGCGCTGTCGCCGACGACGACCATGCTCACGTTTGCAATGCCTGGCGGCCGGATCGGACGCGAGCCGTTGGAGACGACGAAAACATCCAGCCGAAGCCGCCCCGCCACGCGGTAGACCTCCTCGCGCACCGGGCACGCATCGCCGTCGACGTAAATCGCCGTCATCTTCCGACCCGCTTCCCGTTTTCGTTATTTGCTTGACTCAGCCTTGCGCGCGTTTCGGCGCATGCCGCGGGCAAATCGTGGGTTGTTGTTTCAGACTCTGGCTCACGTCTAATAACCCCGTTCCCAATCCACCACATTTCGCAGCGGACGCCCCTCGAGGTAGGCGCGCAGGTTGTCGCAGAACAGATCGATCGCGCCATGCCGGTTCTGATCGCTGGCGCCCGATACGTGCGGCGTGATCAGCACCCGGGGGTCGGACCACAGCAGCGCCATCGGCGGATGCTCGAATTCGCCGACATAGACATCGAGCACAACGCCGCGCAGATGATCGCGCTGCAGCGCGTCGGCAAGGGCATCCTCGTCGACGATTTCCCCTCGGGCGACGTTGACCAGGATGCTTCCTGGCTTCATTGCGGCAAAACGGTCCTTGTCGAACAGGCGGGTCGTCTCCGGCGTCCACTGGCAGCAGATCACCACGAAATCGCTGTGCGGCAGGAACCGATCGAGATCTCCAGGGCCGCCAAGCTCGCTGAACCCGGTCGGCAGGGGCTCGCCGCGGTGCGGCCGGCGGCGGGTGCCGACGACCCGGATGCCGAGCGCCGCGCATAGCCGACCGACCTCGAGCCCGATCCCGCCGGCGCCGACGACGCATGCGGTCTTGCCGTCCAACAGCAGCGGCCGATAGGCACGATGATCGAACCGGGCCGCGGCACGATCGGCGACGGCGCGGTGCAGGCCCTTGGCGAAATGGAGAATACCGGCCACCGCATATTCCGCCATCGCCAGGGTGCTGCCCGCGCCTCGCGAGGTCGTCACCATCACGTCGCTGCCCCACAGATCGCCCCTGCGCAGATTGCTGGCGCCGGCGGGCCGCTGATGAAACCATTTCAACCGCGGCGCGCGGGCGCGCAGATCGAGCGGAAATGGAAAGCTGCCAAGAATTATTTCGGCTTCGGCGAGGAGGCGATCGCGTTCCTCCCGGGTCCCGGTGCCCATGGCGCCCGGCGCCACATACCGCGCCGAGGTGAAGGCGGGCCAGGTCTGGCGATATTCGCCGTCGAACCGGCCGCCGGCGTCGGCCAATCCGATCGCCGGGTCGACCGCCTCGATTTTCGCTCGGTCCGCGGCGTTGATGCCGTGAATGCTCAGCACGCTGATCCTTTTCATGGGCGCATTTCCGAACCACTCGCTGGGAACGAGTGAACAATAGCGGCTTGTCGCCGCATTTGCCATCCGAGGGCAGGCAAACCGAGCCCGGACAATTCATTGCCCCAGACGCTTTTGCGGCTTCTCGGATCGCAGAGTATGATCAACGCGAGGGATCGATGCGGACAACGGCAGGAGAGAGCGCGATGCCGGTCTTCGAGAGGCGCAAGATCGGCCGGACTTCGCTCGAGGTCACGGTGCTGGGTCTCGGCTGCGCGACCCTCGGCGGCAGTCGGATCGAGGTCAGCCGCGAGGAGGGCGAAGCCATCATCCGCGCCGCCTCGGCGGCCGGAGTACGCTATATCGATGCCGCGCCCTATTACGGTTTCGGGCAGGCCGAGCGGTGCGTCGGCGATGCGATGCGCGGGGTGCCGCGCGACGACTGGGTGCTGTCGACGAAAGTCGGGCGTCTGCTCCGCCCTCGCCTGACCCCGGCGGAGACTGCGGAAAACCGGCGTCCGATGCCGTTCGACGCGGTTTACGACTATTCCTACGACGGCATCATGCGTTCGTTCGAGGACAGTCTGCAGCGGCTCGGCCTGGCCCGGATCGACATCCTCTATGTGCATGACGTCGGCACCGTGCAGCATGGCAGCGAGGCTCATCCCCGGCTGATGCGCATTTTGCGCGACAGCGGCTATCGCGCCTTGGAAAGCTTGCGCAGCGGCGGCGCGGTGCGGGCGATCGGCATCGGGGTCAACGAGCGCGAGGTGCTGCTCGAGGCCATGGAGTGGGGCGCCTGGGACGCGTTCCTGCTCGCCGGCCGCTATACCCTGCTCGAGCAAGCCCCGCTCGAGGATCTGCTGCCGAAATGCCTCGAGGCCGGGACATCGATCGTGGTCGGCGGACCCTTGAACTCCGGCATCCTCGCCGGCCGCGACACCTGGAACTACCGGACTGCACCGCCCGAGATCGTCGCCCGGGTCGACGCCATCAAGGCGGTCTGCGACAGCTATCGGGTGCCTCTCGCGGCAGCGGCATTGCAATTCCCTCTCGCCCATCCGGCGGTGGCGGCAATCATTCCGGGGCCGCGCAACGCCGACGAATTTCACGCCAATCTGGGGTTGCTGCGCCATCCGATCCCGACCCGGCTGTGGGCGGACCTACGCCACGCCGGACTGCTCGACCCGACGGCGCCGACCCCGGCCTGATCCTGGAAGACCCGGGACCGGCGCAAAGAGAGATGCCGGGGGCCCGACAAAGCCCGCGAAAGAGAGGCGAGGCGGCCGCCATATCGCGCGACGGCACCGCCGCGGAGGCGCACATGCCCGAATACGACGCGATCGTCATCGGCACCGGCCAGGCCGGGCCGTCTCTGGCATTGCGCCTCGCCGGCGGTGGAATGAAGGTTGCGGTTGCCGAGCGAAAGCTCGTCGGCGGCACCTGCGTCAATACAGGCTGCACGCCTACGAAGACCTTGGTGGCGAGCGCCTATGCCGCGCAGGTCGCGCGCCGCGCCGCCGAGTACGGCGTCGCGATCGCCGGCGATGTCGGCGTCGACATGAAGCGGGTCAAGGCGCGCAAGGATGCGGTCGTCGAGCAGTCGCGGCGCGGCCTGACCGCGGCGCTGGCAGGAGCCAAAGGCTGCACGCTCTATCGCGGGCACGCCCGATTTACCTCGCCGCGCGAGGTCGAGGTCGGCGCGGAGCGGCTGAAAGCCGAGCGGATCTTCGTCAATGTCGGCGGGCGGGCGTCGGTGCCGCCTTGGCCGGGTCTCGACCGGGTCCCGTATCTGACCAATTCGTCGATCATGGAGGTCGACTTCCTGCCGCGGCATCTGGTGATTGTCGGCGGCGGCTATATCGGCCTCGAATTCGGGCAGATGTACCGGCGTTTCGGCAGCGCGGTTACGATCGTCGAGATGGCGCCGCGGCTGGTCCAGCACGAAGACGAGGACATATCGGCGGCGGTGCAGCAGATCGTCGAGCGCGAGGGCGTCGACATCCGGCTGAACGCAGAGTGCATCAGCCTCGCCCAGCGCGGCGAGGACATCGCCGCGACCGTCGACTGCACCGAGGGCGCCCCCGAGGTCCTCGGCTCGCATCTGCTGCTCGCGGTCGGCCGCCGCCCCAACACCAACGATCTCGGCCTCGACCGGGCCGGAGTTGCCTGCGACCAGCGCGGCTATATCATGGTCGACGACCAGCTGCGCACCAATGTGCCGGGCATCTGGGCGCTCGGCGATTGCAACGGCAAGGGCGCCTTTACCCACACCGCCTACAATGATTACGAGATCGTCGCGGCGAATTTGCTCGACAACGGCGCGCGCCGGGTCAGCGACCGCATCACCGCCTACGCGCTCTATATCGACCCGCCGCTCGGCCGGGCCGGCATGACCGCAGCCGAGGCGCGCGCCAGCGGCAGGCGGGTGCTCGCCGGGCAACGGCCGATGACGCGGGTGGCGCGCGCCATCGAGAAGGGCGAGACCCAAGGCTTTATGCGAGTCCTGGTCGACGGCGACACCCAGGAGATCCTCGGCGCATCGATCCTCGGGCCCGGCGGCGACGAGGCGATCCACAGCATTCTCGACCTGATGTACGCCAAGGCGCCCTACACCGTCTTGCAGCGGGCCATGCACATCCACCCCACCGTGTCGGAATTGGTGCCGACGATCTTGGGTGAGCTGCAGCCGTTGCGCTGAGAACCGTGGGCCGGTCCTTCAATCGCCAATTTTTCCCATTTACGCCGCGGCGACGGCGCGCAGCTGATGGAAGCCGCGGTCGAGGTCCTCGATTAGGTCGTGCGGGTCTTCGAGGCCGATATGGAGGCGCAGGGTCGGGCCTTCCGCCGCCCAGCGGGTGGCGCTGCGGATGCGCGAGGGTGTGGTCGGCTGGATCAGGCTTTCGAACCCGCCCCAGCTGGCGCCGATGCCGAACAGGTCGAGGGCGTCGATCAGCGCATAGACCGCTTCCTTGGGCGCCGGCTTCAGCACCACGCCGAAGAGCCCGCTGGCGCCGAGGAAATCGCGCTTCCACAGCGCATGGCCCGGGTCCTCGGGCAGGGCCGGATAGAGCACCCGCGACACCTCGGGCCGGGTCTGCAGCCAGCGCGCCACGGCGAGTGCGTTCTTCTGATGGCGCTCCAGGCGCACGCTCAAGGTGCGCAAGCCGCGCAGCGCGAGAAACACATCGTCCGGGCCGGCGCAGTGGCCGAGATCGGCCGCCATCGTGCGCACCGGCTCGTACATCTCCCTGGTGGTGATGACCGCGCCCAGCATCACGTCGGAATGGCCGACGATGTATTTGGTCGCGGCGTGGATCGACACGTCGACGCCGCGCTCGAACGACGGAAACAGCCACGGCGAGGCCCAGGTGTTGTCCATCAAGACCTTGGCGCCGGCGGCGTGCGCCGCCGCGGCGATCGCCGGAACATCCTGCACCTCGAAGGTCAGGGAGCCCGGCGATTCGACATAGACGACCCTGGTGTTGGGGCGCAGCAGCCGGGCGATTTCCTCGCCGATCAGCGGGTCGTAATAGGTGGTTTCGATGCCATAGCGGGTCAGCACCTTCTCGCAGAAGTTCCGCGCCGGCCCATAGACCGAATTGACCATCAAGAGATGGTCGCCGCATTTGAGGCAGGCCTCCAGGGGCGCGGTGACGGCGGCCAGCCCCGAGGACATCAGCATCGCGCGATAGCCGCCCTCGATCGCCGCCACCGCCTCTTCGAGCGCGAAGGTCGTCGGCGTGCCCAAAAGCCCATAGCGGACCACGTCGAAACGCTTGCCCGGCTGGCGCTTGGCCTCCCACTCGGCCATGTTGGCGGAGAGGATCGTCGAGGCGTGATAGACCGGGGGGTTGACGGCGCCGTGATGCGCCTCGGGGTGACGCCCGAGATGGGTCAGCAAGGTGTCCTTGCGATAATTTCGCGGCCTGTCGTCGCTCTTCATAAGGCTCTGCTCCGCCGTCGCAAAGTTGATCCCCGAGGATCGATGGGGCTGGCCGGCGACATTACATCGGCTGGGGGCAGCCGCACAGGCCCCGGAAGCTGCGGACGCGCGGTCTGCGCCAAGGGGCTGCGCCGGGGGCTGCACGCTCGCCTTGCAATAGCCGCAGTTGCAAACCGAGGATCATGCCCGCGGCCGCGGGGGCGCCGACCGGGAAGAACGCGGCCTCCCTCACCTCGATCTGGTCTCGATGCGCAGGAGAGCGCCGGTGAGATTAGGAATTCTGATCCTGATTACCGCAGCCTTGGCGGCGTGCTCGGATTCGTCGCCGGCGCCTGCCGCGGACACGACCGAATCGGCGGCGATCGTCAAGAAGGACTGCGCGGACCCGCATTGGCGAGAGCAGAATCTCGGTCTGTGGTACTCGGTCTGCCGCCAGCCGCTGCGCTGGTGAGCGGGGGGCGGGCGTCGCACTCAGAATTTCTTGAAGCACTCCTTGCCGGTGCCCTGCAGCTCTTGGCAATCGACAAAGGGCATCGGACCTTTTGTGGTGCGTGGGATCTGCACGGCATAGCTCTTGCCGTTCTTGCAACCCACGCTCCAATAGGCCGTGCCTTTGGCCTTGCCGGTCGCGGTCACCCCCATCGGAAAGGCCGACACGCCAACACAGCCTCTGCGAAGGCCGTTGGCAAGCACTTGCGCCTGCCGGGCAGGTGGCAGCACCAGCAGGCGGTCGTTCCTTGGGTTGCCGGAACCTGCCGCGCCGCGCCTCGGTCCAAGCCGGAGCAGACCGCGAGCAGTGTCACCGCCGAGCAACAACACTTCGCCCACGCATCACCTATCTCCGCCGCTGCTCACCCGAGGCTAGCGGCTGCGACCGGTGATCGCAACGGCCGCAACCGTCGCATGGACATCGGTCGGCCGCCGGCCTGATCCGATCCCGCGCCCGCACTCTTCCGCCGCCCGCCACGCGGACATGCCCTTTATCGATGCCGGCCCTTTATCGGTGCCGGTCGCGAGCTTGCCTGACGGCCGCGTATTCGCTATCACCCTCGCCACCATCCCGGCCGCGGGCGAGGGCGCGTAGCTCAGCGGGAGAGCACTACGTTGACATCGTAGGGGTCACAGGTTCAATCCCTGTCGCGCCCACC
>CAVPFW010000005.1:0-221185 GCA_963703855.1 uncultured Alphaproteobacteria bacterium | reverse complement strand
ACCGGTGGCAAACCCGGCAGAATCCCCGTAGAATTGTCCATGGCGGGCGCGAACTCCGTTGGCCTCGGTTGATCCGGCGTAGCAACCAAATCATACACGAATCCAACAGCTTATGTCGCTCCCGCTAATCCTTTAGCGTGGCCTGATGAATTATTCAGGCTAAAAATGGCACTGCGAGTGGGGTCGGGCGGCGGGCGGGCGCGGAGCCCCCGGCATAGCGCAGCGCCCGACCGGCGCCCGCAACGCCGACGGGCGAAGCCGCTCCCGGCTTTTTTTACCGAGCGGGCATCGGCCCGCTCGGCTCGTAGATAAGCTTAGCCAACCTTTGGAGAGATGGGCGTCGCGCTCATCTCGGCCGCCGCGCAAAGTTGAATAAAGGCGGTTACGGTCGAAGATGTCCAAAATTTGGCGACGGTGTGAAGCACTTCACATATTTGGTCCTTCGGAGGCCGCATTATCGAGAGGTTCCGCAGGGAACCTTTATCGATGGAAGGAAGCAACTCCATGCGTACGCTGAAAACCGCCGCCGTATTCGCCGCTGTGGCAGGCGCTGCGATCTTGTTGCTTGGAGCGCCGACTGCTCAGGCAGCGGTGCTGACCACCGGTGCGACCGGGCATCCGGCGAATCCCCCTTATGGGGGCTACGTGTGTGCCGATGTCAGGGGTGGAAGCCTCGCCGCTCATACCCCAATTCAGGCTTACGACTGTCACGCGGGGCCCAATCAGCAATTCGAATTCAACAGCCTGACCATCTATGCGTTGGGCGGTCAAGCCTGTGTCGACGTCAGCGGTGCTGGCACTGCGGCCGGAACCCCGGTCCAGCTCTATCCCTGTAACGGTACCGTGGCCCAGAAATGGTATTACTACAATGGGGAAATCTACAATCCCCATAGCGGAAAATGCCTGGATGCGCTGGATATGGTGAATACCAGACAGCTCGTCATCAGCTTCTGCGACGGCGCAACCGGCGAGAACTGGCAGATCAAGTGACGGGGACTTGACCTGTCCATCCCGCCAGCAAAGCCGTCGAAAGCGAGCCACTGCGCTGACAAAGACGAGGACTATGCCTGGCCCGTGATTGCAGAACTCCAGGGGCGGTGCTGGATCAGCGCCGCCTTTCTTCTCTGGATGACGCAGTATGAGCACCGGCATTGTTACTGTTGGTCAATGACGGAAAATCTGAGATCACCCTCAGCATGGTGAGGTGGCGAGCGAAGGCGTTTCGCGTTGTTTTTGGGGAAAAAGCTAGGAGTCATCATTTTCTATTATCCTGATGAGAGCACCCTTTTCAGAAAATGCGACTGATACTTGGCTTTTGCGAAGAGACGACCTTTGGCCCGCCGCGATAAACGGCGATTTCATAGCGGGCGTCAGCCTGCTCGGCTCGTAGAACGTTCAGCCAACCTTGAAGAGACGGGCGTCGCGCTGATCGCGGCGGCGCGGCGCTCGTTTAGCTGCGAGCCTCGCGGTCCGCGGCGCAGTTGCTCGTCACGGATCATCGCCAGCATCGCGCCCAGCCGCTTTTCTCGGCAATCGCGCCTTGATCCACCTGCCGAAGCTTGTCGAAGGTCCGGTAGGCCAGTTCGATACCCGATAGCGGATCGACAGCCGGCCGTCGGGATGATCGACCCCGTGACCCGCTTGTCGATCGCCGCTTTTGGCTTGGTCGCTCGGCTCCACGATAAACAGCACCTTGTCGTATTGGAGGGTCAGCGCCTGCGACAGGGTGCGCTCCTCCTTCCAGACAAAGGCGTCGTCGAGATCGTCGCCGGCACGCAATGGCCGATGCAGGTCTTTGGCGTTCGCCGGCGGCTTGGCAAAGCGCATGTTGTAGTCGGCGATGAACCCCGGAAGCAGGGCGTTGCCTTCGGCCAGGGTGCCACCCCGGCCAGCCGCAATTCCTTGACCACCGGTCCGAGAGCCTGCCCTGCGAAGGCGGGGGTCTTGTGCGCGCGCTCGACCCGACCCTTGGCCGGGCTCGAATTGGCGCAGATGATGTCGATGTTGAGCGCGTGCACCGCCCGGCCGAACTGGGTCATGCCGTCACCGCCCAGCGCCCCCGCATGGTTGACCCGGAACACGCCATGCTTGTCGCTGTAGAAGGCAATCGGCTTGCCCCAGGCCTCCAGATAGGTTCGGGCCGCATGGAAATAAGCGAAGGTCGACCCGCTCTCGACAAACTGCAGAATGCATCAGTCGGCTGGTCGCGTCGTCGACAAACACCAGCAAGGTGCTTGCGGCCCGCGATCCTCGAACCACCAGTGCTGGCAGCCGTCGATCTGCACCAGCTCGCCGACACACTCGCGCCGATGGCGTGGCTGATGAACCTGCTTGCGCCGCTGCTTGCGGTCGGCCCAAACCCCGCCCTCGGTCATCCACAGCCGCAGGGTCTCACGTCCGAGCGCGATATCGTGAACCTCGCGCAGCTTCTCCGCCGCCAGGGTCGGGCCAAAATCCCAATACCGCTCGCGAATGATCGACAGCGCCGTGCTGCGAACCGCCTCAGCCTTGCGCCGGTTGCTCGGACGACCACGCCGCTGCGAGATCAGGCCCGTCGGACCCTCGGTCCGGTACGCCTTCAACAGCCGGAACACCTGACGCCGCTCGAGCCCCAGCAGCTGCGCCGCCGCCGCGCTCGTCAACCGCCGATGATCCAAATCCCGCAGCACCTCGAGCCGCCCAAGCTCCCCATCGCTCATCAGCCGAACCGTCACCCCAGACACCCCCCGAAAAACCTCCGGGGAGTGTCATCTCTAATCGGCACAGGGGTGACATTTTGATCCGGCGCCTACAGTCACGTTGCCGCATATGATGCATTCTGGAAAACCAGCGCTGCCGACGGCCTACGGGCGCAGAGCTGTGGTGGTTTGCGGTCTGTGGACACCTCTCAGACGGCCAAATCCTCCAAGATATCCTCGAATCTGTGCGCGGCGGCGAATGAAAGTCGCCCAGGCCGACCGCGGTCACTCTGTCCTCTGCTCGGTTGCGGCCGGTTTCGGCGGCGGCGATGTAGAATTCGTCGCATCGATCTGCGGCCCGTTGGTGGGCCGAGCGGCAAACGTGACCCAAAGTGTGGCCCCGGTGATCGCCGCCTTGCGTAACTGAGGCGGGCGGGACCGGTAAGCACTGGTGCAGATGGTGGTCTCCAAACAGTACGTCAGAGGGCAGCCCCATTGCGGAATCGGCTGGCGGCGTAGTACGACGGCTCGGTAAAGGGCTCCTCCCCGGTCATGATCTCGGCGAGCAGCCGCCCGGTGACGGGTCCCAAAGTGAAGCCGTGATGGGCATGGCCGAAGGCAAACCACAAGCCACGGTGCCGCTCTGCCCTTGCCGATCACGGGGACCATGTCGGGAAGACAGGGGCGCCGGCCCATCCACGGTTCGGGGTCCAGCCGTTCGGCGAGCGGAAACAACTCGCGGGCCAGCGGTTCATCGCGAGCAAGCTGGACCGGGTTCGGCGGCGCGTCCCGATCGGCGAACTCGACCCCGGTCGTCAGCCGAATTCCCTTGCTCATCGGCGCCAGCGAGAAGCCGCCATCGGCATCACGCACCGGGTGGCTAAGCGTGGCATTGCCCTGCATGCCATAATGCATGTGGTAGCCGCGCTTCACCGCCAAGGGGATATCGTAGCCGAGCGGACAAAAGACGTCGTCGGACCAAGGACCGAGCGCCACCACTGCTTCGCGAGCCTCGATCGGGCCTGTCTCGGTTGCCACACTCCAGCCCGAGGGTTCCGAGGCCAAGCGGCGTGCATCGCCCTTGCAGAAGCGCCCGCCCTTACGGGTAAAAAGATCGGCATAAGCCTTCGTTAACATGCCGGGATCGGACGAGGTCGGCGAGCCGCGGAAATGGATCGCGCCGACGATCACTTCGGACACATGCGGTTCGAGTTCGCGCAATCGCGGACCCGTGAGCACCGCATAGTCGACGCCATATTTGTCGAGCCGGTGCGCGTCCTTGAGCGCCTGATGGAGGCTTTCCTCGGTGCGGAAACAGTTGAGCCAGCCTCGGTGGTGCACCAGGCTTTGCGCCGCGCCACCGGCCTCGGCGATCAGCGCGTCATGCTCGGCGACGCATTGCGCCATCAGCGGGGCGAGCGCCTGCGCCGAGCGTTGGACGCGCTCGTGTGTCGCATTCTGCCAGTAGCGGAACAACCAAGGCGCCAAGCGCGGCAACGCCGACAGATGATAGACCGCATCGCGCCGATTGTTCATCGCATAGCTCAGGATGGCGCCGAATTCTCGTGGAAAAGTGTAGGGAAAGATGGCCTCGCGCTGGATCAAGCCGGCGTTGCCGTAGCTCGTTTCCTCCCCTGGCTCGCGCCGGTCGAGGAGAGCGACGTCGCGGCCACGCTTTTGCAGATGCAGCGCCACGCTCACTCCCACCATTCCCGCTCCGAGAACAATTACGTCTGCGCGGGAGCCCATCCTGCCCTTTCTCCAATTCGCCAGGCCGTCCTGCTCAACAGCCGCTCGTCACCGTGATCGAGCCGAGTATGCTTCCGATAACCTTTGACCTTATGGCTTTACTCTTCGCCCCGATTTGCTACCGCCCTCTCCGCCTGGTGATGATCGGCTCGACGGAGCAAGGCCTTAACTCATGCCGTCAATCGATGCCAGTACATGCTGAGCCGGAACCTGGGGCACCGTTACCGACGGGATAGCGGCCATCAGCTATGATCGCCGCAGGGCGAGATCGGCTCGACTGACGGGCGCCGCGGCGAAAGCGGAACTCCCCACATGGATCAAGCCCCAGCTCACGCGGCTGGTCACGGAAGCACCGAGCAGCGATGAGTGGGGCCACGAGCAAATTCGACGGCTATCGCATGCACGCCCGGCTCGATATCGGCGATGTCCGTTTGCTGACTCGCACCGGGTTCGACTGGACCGGCAAATATCCGGCGATCGCCGCGGCGATCCTCACCCTGCCGGCGTAGCAGGCCTATCTCGACGGCGAGCTCTGCGGGGTCCGGCCGGATGGCGTCACCGCTTTCGCGCTGATCCAGAACGCCGCAGAGCGACAGGGCGGTGCCGACCTCGTCTATTTCGTCTTCGACCTGCTGCACCTCGACGGTCGCAATGTGATGCCGCTGCCGTTGGCGGACCGCAAGGCGCGGGTCGCCGCCCTACCCGGGGGTAGAGAGGAGGCGATCCGCTACAGCGAGCATCAGGTTGGGCAGGGTCCGGCGTTTCACCGGCATGCCTGCGCTTTCGGGCTGGAAGGCATCATCTCGAAGCGGCTGGACGCCGTATATAGCCCTGGCCAGCGCGGGCTCTGGCTCAAGACCAAATGCCTCAACCGGGAGGAGCTCGTCGTCGTAGGCTGGACCGACCCCGAGGGCAGCCGCCCGTTCATCGGCTCGCTGTTGCTCGGGTACTACGACCCCGGGGTCGGCTCGTTTATGCTGGCCGAGTTGGTACCGGGATGCGGGCCGATCAGCTCGAGCATCTTTTACGGCGGCTTCAGCCGTCGCGGACCGACAGGATGCCGCTCGATGTCGCGCCGCCGCGCTCGACCCGCTTCGGCTCGCCGCTGGTGTTGTCGCGGGTCCATTGGGTCCGGCCGGAGGTGGTCGTCGAGGTCAAATATTTGACGTGGACCGACCATGGCCTACTGCGGCAAGTCGTCTACGAGGGGATCCGCGAGGACAAGCCGGCTCGCGAGGTTGTGCGTGCACGTCCACCGGCTTGAAGCGCCAGCGCTATGCCAAGGCTAGCGGGTCGACGAGACTCGGGCCAGCTATCGGACCGGCAGCCCCGGCACGCTGCGATCCATTGGGGCATCGAGAGAACGTACTCCCGAACGCAACGAGGTGAGCCGGTGATTATCCGGCGCAACCCATCGATCAAGGGGCGCTTTTAAGCGATTGACGATGGGCGCGGCGGATCCTAGAGCGATAGTTGCGCTGTTTTCATGGGAGCCAAACGATGACGCGCAAATTCTTCTTCTTCTCGGAGATGGGCTACAACGCCTATCCAGACGATATCCTCGAGCGATACGGCTATACGGCGCTGCTGCTGCCCAACAGCATTTTCGACCGGGAGAAGGCGCGCGATCTCTGGCAGATGTTCCTGCGCGAGCACGAATACGCGTCCGAGGTGGGCTTCGATGGCTCGGTCTGCAACGAGCACCACAACAACGTCCTCTCGATGCAGGAAAGCGTCAACATCTCGGCGGCGGTGGTCAGTCAGCGCATCAAGGGCACAATCGCGCTGATCGGCAACCCTCTTCCGATCCATGACAATCCGGTGCGCGTTGCCGAGGAGATCGCAATGCTCGATCTGATCTCGGGAGGCCGCATCATCTCGGGGTTCGTGCGCGGCACCGGCATCGAGCAGCTCTCGACCAACGCCAATCCCGCCTACAATCGTGAGCGTTTTGAAGAAGCGTTCGAGCTGATCAAGAAGACCTGGACCGTGCCGGGCCCTTTCCGTTGGGAGGGCAAACACTATCACCTGCGGGTCGTCAACCCGTGGCAACTGCCATTGCAGAAGCCGCACCCGCCGATCTGGGCGGCCGGCATTTTGAGTCCGGAGACGATCCGCTGGGCGGCAAAGCAGCGCATCACCTATCTCGTTCTCGGCAGCGCCCTCGAGGCCACGGCCGCCTGCCGTGAGATCTACCACGAGATCGCGAAGCAGGACGGGTGGACCCCCAGCCCCCAGCATCTCGGCTATCTGATCCACACCTGCGTGCTCGACACTGACGAAGAAGCCTACGAGATGGGCCGCCATCATTACGGCGGGGCGTCGGTCATCGGACGCCGTGGCGGCGTGGCGGCATCGGCTTTGACGGCGGGAACCGGTTCGGCCGGCGTGACCAGGGGCGGATCGCATCCGGAATGGATGGCCCCGCCGGGATACATGTCGAAACAGGCGAAGACCAGCAACATGGCGAGGGAGCGTGGCGCCTCTGAAGGGAGCTACGACGGCGCCATTCGAGCCGGGCTGATCGTCACCGGCAGCCCGAAAACGATCACCCAGAAGTTCAAGCACATCATCGACCGTACCGATCCCGGCTACCTGACTTTTTGGGCGCGCGAGGGCAAGAAGCCGCACGAGGCGACGATGCGGGGCATCGAGCTTCTCGGGAAGGAAGTCATTCCCGCGCTCCGCGAACACCAGTCCGCGCTCATCACCGGAAAGGAGGTGACGCCATGGCCGCAATGAGCACCGTGACGCCGCAGCTTATCCAGGCGGCCGAAATCACGGTCGAGCTAAGACGGGGCGGCAAGGGCGTGCCGTTGCTGGTTATCCACGGCGAATTGGGCGTGGCCGGCTGGCTCGACAGCTTTGCGCGCCTTGCCGAGCATTATGACGTGATTGTTCCGTCGCTGCCCGGCTACGGGCAATCGACCCGGCCGGATTGGATCATGGGGGTGCACGATCTTGCCGCCTGGGTGACGTGGTTCGCCCGGGACCTCGATCTCCGCTCGCCAGTGAACGTAATCGGCTGCTCGCTTGGCGGCTGGATCGCCGCAGAGATCGCTACGGTCGCACCGCAGTTCGTGAACAAAATGGTGCTGGTGGGTGCGATGGGCATCAAGCCCGATAAGGGAGAGATTTTCGACTATTTCCTCGATTCGGGCATGACGGGGCTGCGACGTGCCTTCCACCGGCCGGATGAGTTGGCCGAGTTCATGCGCTATTGGGGCAAGGAATGGACACCCGAGGAGACCGATCTCGTCGAGCAGCACCGCGAGATGACCTGCCGCATCGCGTGGAAGCCCTACATGCACAGCCTGACATTGCGTCATCTGCTGCAGGGAGTGCGCACGCCCAGCTTGCTTGTCTGGGGTCGCGAAGACGCGATCACGCCCCTCAGCTGCGGCGAGATCTACAAGCGTGCGATCCCCGGCGCGCACCTCGTCACGATCCCGAATTGCGGCCATATGCCCGAGATGGAGAAACCGGCGGACTTCGTCGGGCTCATTCGGAATTTCCTCGGTGACTGAGCTGACTGCTGGCTTCGAATCGAAAGGGCAGCCCACGGCGTTGGCTTGCCATGGATGGCAACGGGGCCGAGCGTCGCCCTGTGGCACGGCACGGCGGCGACGCCTGCTTCGGCGCCCTTCCGGTCTGTATCGGGATCCGCGCCGCCGCGCGTGGCTGTCCGATCATCCTCGAACGGCAACGAGTTTGCTCGCGATGGGCAAGGTGCTCGTCGCCCGCTACCAGGGCAAACTGCTGAAGCCAGGCGTTCCGCTCGACGCCCAGGGCCAGCCGATCACCGACGCCCAAGGCTATGTACCGCCAGCCGCACGGTGCGCTGCAGACCTTCGGCGAGCAAAAGGGCTACGCGCTTGCCTCCCGCTGCGAGATCCGTGCCGGAGCACGGTTGCCGGCGGCGGCACGATGCCGCCGGAGAGCCATGACGGCGGGACCACGACCAGCGGCAGGCTGACCGTTGTCATTGACTCTTTGCGCCTCGTTGATCGCGCCTGGCTCGTCGACGAGATCAGGGCGATGACCGGCTACGTCATCGCGTTGACGCCAGGCGCGCCGGCCCTGATTCCAGGCAATCCGGAGCGACAGTCGCGGGCCCCGGGTCTGGGTCGAGCGCGTGCTGGTCGATGACGAGACCTGGCGCGAAATCATCGAGGCGGCTCGCAGCGTGAATGTTCTGGTCGAGGCGCCGCGAGATCCTTAGCAGACTTGGTTCCGCAATGGCTCCTCGTCACGCCAGAGACGCCCGAGATTGTCGAGCAGGATCTCGATGACGTTGTCCTCGTAACGGCGGGTCTCGCCTGCGGTGTGTGGCGTGATCAGGACCTGCTCCATCGCCCACAGCGGCGAATTCGGCGACAGCGGCTCTTCCGCCGTCACGTCGATGCCGGCGCCCGCGATCCGGCGCGTCGCCAGCGCCTGGATCAGCGCGGCCTCATCGACCACCCGCCCGCGCGCAACGTTCACGAGCCGGGCGGTGGGTTTCATCCGATTGAGCGCTTCGGCGTCGATCAGGTTCTCGGTTTCGGCGGTGAGCGGACAGGTAAGAGCCACAAAATCGGCATCAGGCAAGAGCGCGTTGAGCTCGTCCATGGCGTGCACCGCATCCGCAGAACCGCGGCCCGAAGCCGGGTGGCGCCGCAGCCCGACGACGGGCATATCGAAGGCCTTGGCCAGTTGGGCCAGTCGTCCGCCGATGTCCCCCAGGCCGACGACAAGGAGCGTCTTGCCGGCGAGCTCGTCCTCCCGTTGGGAGAGATCGCCGATCATACCTCGCCAGATCCGTTTTCTCTGGTTGTCACGGGCCTCGGGAAGACGGCGGCTCAAGGCGAGCATCAGCGCCATCGCGTGCTCGGCGACCGCGCGAGCATTGACGCCGCGGGCACTCGCTAGCCGGATGCCACGTTTTGCCAGCTCTTCGCGCGGGAATTGGTCGGTGCCGGCGCCGATCGACTGGATGAAGCGGAGCCGTTGCGTCCGATCGAGGAGCCGGTCCTGCCACAGCCCGGAGATCACCAGCACGTCGGCCTCGCCCGCGCGTTCTTCGAGCGTCGCGGGGTCGCTGACGGCAAAACTACCGATGCCGGTGTCGAGCGCCGAGAACCGTTCGTGCAGCCGATAGGCGACGTGGGCGAAGCAAATGACCATTTTGTCGGCAAGGGCGATCATGGAGCATATCACTCGACAAATCCGACGCTACGGCCAGAGAGCCGATCGCCCCGGCCGATCCTGTAGACGAGGGAGGAACGATGAGCAATCCCGCCTTCAAGTTCGACCATGTTCACATCATCAGCCAAGATCCGGAAGCCTCGGCCAGGTGGTACGTCGAGATGTTCGGGGCCACGATCGCCGCCAATACGGCCGCCCGCGGCGCCCCGCAGATTTTCGTCGATCTCGGCGGCATGACGATCCTCATTCGCGGCCAACGACCAGGCGAGGCCCCGGTCGCCGCCAGGCCGATCCGGCAATTCGCGGACTTTTCCAGCCATGACGCGCGGGGGATCGACCATTTTGGCTTCATGTACCAGGGTGACCTCAGAGCGTTTTGCGACGAGCTGCGGGCAAAGGGTGTCGCCTTCCCGGTCGAGTTGAAGAAAGGCGTCGGCGGGAGTTTGCTGTGCTATGTCGCGGCACCCGACGGCGTCAGCATCGAGTTGATGCAGTGCTGACCATCGAGACGCCGCTTGCCCCAACTGCCTCGGAATCCCGTTGCGCCAGCACGGACAACGGCACAGCGTACAATTCGTAAGGTCACTCAGGTGCCCTATCAGGGAAATGCCGGATGGAATTCACCGGCAAGGTCGCGCGCTGATCACCGGCGGCGGTATCGGCATGGGTCGCCCCACTGGGCTTGGTTTTGCCCGGCTCGGCGCTACGGTGGTGATGGTCGATCTCCACCCGACCGAAGGCGAGGCGAGCGCCGCACAGGTGCGTCAAGGCGGTGGCGATGCGCGCTTTGTGCACGCTGACAGCCATCGATCCAGCTCAGGCGAGGGTACGAAAGCTGTTCCATCGGGTGAGGGAAGCAAACGATGAGCGATCAGATCCGCGACAAGGCCCGGGCGCTCGGGCTAGATCGTTTGACCGACGAGCACCTGGCTCAATTCGACCGCGCCACGAGCGGCATGGAGCAGCACCTGAAGCGGCTGCCGCGTAATATGCCGGTGGAGCAGGAACCGGCTCATGTCTATCGCGCGAAGGGTGAGACGCCATGAGCGGCGACCTCGCCTTCCTCGGGATCGCCGAGGCCGCCGAGCTGATCCGCGCCAAGAAATTGTCGCCGGTCGAATACACGAAGGCGCTGCTGGGTCAGATCGAGCGGCACGACGGCAAGTTCAACGCCTTCATCGCGGTGACGCCCGAGCGGGCCCTGACCGCGGCGCGCGCGGCCGAGGCCGAGATCACCGCCGGAAACTGGCGCGGAGCGTTTCACGGGATGCCTTATGCGCTGAAGGACATCATCGATGTCGAGGGCATCGCGACCACGGCGCATTCGAAGGTCATGACCGGCAACGCCGCCCGTCGGCATGCCGTCGTCACCGAACGGCTCGAAGCCGCCGGCGGGGTCTTGCTCGGGAAGCTCTCGACGCATGAGTTCGCGATCGGCGGGCCATCTTTCGACCTGCCCTGGCCGCCGGCGCGCAACCCGTGGAACCGCGACCATTTCTGCGGCGGGTCTTCAAGCGGCAGCGGCGCCGGCCTCGCCGCCGGGTTTTTCCCGGCCGCGCTCGGCACCGATACCGGCGGCTCGATCCGCAACCCCGCCTCGATGTGCGGCATTACCGGGATGAAGGCGACCTATGGCCGGGTCAGCCGTCGCGGGGTCGCGCCGCTCGCGTACTCGCTCGACCATGTCGGCCCGATGACCCGCACGGTGCGCGACAACGCCCTGATGCTCCAAGTGATCGCCGGGCATGATCCGGGCGACCCCGGAAGCGCCGACGAGCCGGTCCCCGACTACACGTCAATGCTCGGTCACGGCGTCAAAGGGCTGCGGATCGGCGTCGTCCGGCATTTCTACACGACCGATGTCGCCGGCGATCCCGAGCAGGTCGAGGCAATCGATGCCGCGGTCAGGCTATGCGCCGAGGCGGGTGCGGAGATCAGCGAGATCGCCCTGCCGCCGTTGCAGGATTTCAGCGCCTGCGGTCAGATCATTCTCGCCGCCGAGGCCTATGCCGTGCATGAGCCATGGCTGAAAGAAAGGCCGCAGGATTACGGGGCCCGGGCGCGCGAGCGGCTGCTCGCCGGGGCGACGCTGCGGGCCGTCGACTATCTCCAGGCGGTGCGCTGGCGGCTCCAGCTCCGTGATACCGTGGCAGCGGCCTTTGCCGGCATCGACATCGCGGTCACCGCATCGAGCCTGGACCCCGCCTGCCGCATCGACGACGAGGCAGCGCTCGCTGCCAATTACTGGCGCCAGGCGCGGATGCCTTTCAACGTCACCGGCCAGCCGGGGCTGGTCATCCCGGCGGGGTTCTCCACAGCCGGCCTGCCGCTGTCGCTGCAGCTCGTCGGCCGTCCATTCACGGAGCCGATGCTCTACCGCGTCGCCCGGTTCTACGAGGACGCCACCGGTTGGACGAAACGACACCCCGCTGGGTTGGCTGTCTGAACGGCGCACAGACCAAACCGCTTC
Source organism: uncultured Alphaproteobacteria bacterium (assembly GCA_963703855.1). GTDB lineage: Bacteria > Pseudomonadota > Alphaproteobacteria > ATCC43930 > CGMCC-115725 > AP-15. Next base: position 209,101 of record CAVPFW010000005.1, on the reverse strand, counting down.
TGTGTGACAAATATGTGTGAATTGCGCGGTGGGTCATAGGCGCTAAATTTTTGATGGTCTTACAAGAGTGTTTCAGTGTGCTCGCTCTCGACGCGACACTTGAGCCCGACTGGGCATCTATTTCTCCATTATGTTTTATGCTCAGGCGTGGTGCTCGGCCTACACTAAACGCGAGGCAGCGTCTGTTGCTCCGATTAGGATCCTTTTGCTACCTGGCGGTGCAGCCGAGCAGCGGGGGCCGGACGCAGCGCTGGCGTCGGTGCGCGCAGGGTGAGCAGCCCGCAGACCAAGGCGAGCGCCAAGGAGACGCCGACGACCGCCACCATCGCCAGCACGCTGCCGCGCGGCAGCAGCCCGAGCAGTAACGTTCCGAGTGCGGCGATCATCATCTGCGCAAAGCCCATCAGCCCGGAGGCGGCGCCGGCGATCCGCGGATAGACGCTGAGCCCGGCGGCGACCCCAGAAGGCTGGCTCATGCCATTGCCGATCGAGCTGATCGCCATCGGCACAAACAACGCCCACGGCGTCAAATCGGCAAGACACCAGATCGCGAGCATGACCCCCGAGGCGAGCGACAGCGCGAGCCCGACGACAAATAGGCGCGTACTTCCGAGGAGCACCGACAGCCGCACGACACTGGCATTGCCGAGGATGTATCCGGCCATCGGCAAGAGGATCATCAGCCCATAGGTGCTCGGTGGTTCGTGCAGCCGCTCGGCGAGCAAATAGGGCGCCGCTGCGAGAAAGGTGAACCACGAGGTGCTGGTGAATGCCGTGGCGACCACGAAACTTAGAAACGCCGGAGATCGCAGCAGCAGGACTAAGGACCCGATCATGCTGACAAGGTCGACGGATGTGGGCGCATGGGTCTCTTCGAGCTTGACCGCCGTCAGGATCAGCACAGTCGCCCCAACCGCGCCGAGCAGCACGAAATCGGCGCGCCACCCGACCCACTGGGCGAGATAGGCGCCGATAGCGGGTGACAGCGAGGGCGCCAAGCTCATCACCATCATGATCGTCGCCAATGCGCGCGCCGAGCGCTCGCGGTCATAGACGTCGCGCACGATCGCCCGGCCGAGCACCATTCCGGCGCAGCCGCCCATCGCCGCGAGCGTGCGACCGACGATCAGCACCGGCAGCGACCAAGCTAACCCGCAGAGCACCGTGCCGCCGAGAAACAGCGTAAGCCCGGCGAGCAGCGCTGGGCGTCGGCCGAAGCGATCGGAGACCGGGCCATAGACCAGCTGTCCGACCGCGATCCCGGCGAGGAACAATGTCAGCACCAGCTGGACGGCGCCCGGCGCTGCATCGAATACCACGGCGAGCATCGGCAACGCCGGCACCAGCATGTGCAGCGCCGCGGGCGCGATTGCGGTGACAAGGGCGAGCAAGACGAGCGGTGGTCCGCGCCGGGTAACCATTGGGCTGGCATTTGCTATCCGCATGGCGAGGAGGCAGTCAGAACCGGATGATGGTTGCACGCCGCCGCGGTGCTATCCGCCCACGTAGAATGGCTATAGCCGGTGAAGCAGCGGCATAGTTCCACGAAAAGCAGGACGGCGATAGCCGAGCGTCATCGTCCAAACGCGGAACTCGGGCACGATCTCGGTGCCCTACCGAGAGCACCGCCCGGTCCGCGTAGTAGATGGCGGCGAGCAAAAGCGCCAGCACTTAATTCGCGATGAGTTCCGCGTCACGTGGCGCCCCTTCGTAACTTATTGTACGGCTTAGCACTGCGACCGGGGCGGCAGCTGCAGCATGCATGAGGCAGAGCCGCCTCAGCACGGTGGGCGCGCTTTCTATCTTACAGAGAACCAGACTGTCGTTGACACCCACCGTTCTGAGCCTGAGCATGGTGCAGGTCGCCTTAGGTGGATGATCTGTCACGGTCCGAAGAGGGTCCGAGGGCTAATTCTGTGCTTCGACAACCAGACAAGGCGAATGAATGGCCTCAATCGCTGGTCAGCATGTTGTGGTCCTGGGCGGCACTTCGGGCTTTGGCTTTGCCACCGCCAAGGCATGTCTAGCGGAGGGTGCGAGGGTCACGATCGCCTCGCGCTCGGCCGAGAAATTGCGCGGCGCGCTCCTTCGGCTCCGCAATGCTGCAAGCGGCGAATGCATTGATGTCACCAACAAGCCGATGCTCGAGCGGTTCTTTGCCAGCCTCGGTCCTTTCGATCACTTGGCGGTGACGGTCGGCGATCCGCTGCTGAACAAACAGATCATGGAGCTGACCGACGTAGAGGCACGCTCGGCCTTCGAGGTGCGGTTCTGGGGTCAGTTCAACGCGGTCCGCGCGGCTTATCCGCATATCGGCAAGGCGGGTTCCATCACGCTGGTCTCCGGCCTTTCCGGGCAGCGCGCATCGCCGGGACGGGGGATCTATGCCGGCGTGCTCGGCGGCATTGAGGGCATGGTGAAGAGCTTCGCCGCCGAACTGCGGCCGGTCAGGGTCAACGGGGTGTGCGCAGGCGCGGTCGACACCGAGCTCTGGCACCGATTGCCGGAAGCCGAGAGATTGGCGACATTCGAGCGCATCGGCGCCCGCTTGCCGGTCGGGCGGATCGGCAAGCCCGAGGATATCGCCGAGGCCTACCTGTATATGATGAAGACCGGCTTCAGCACCGGCGAAACGATCGTTGTCGACGACGGTGCGCTGCAGGCACCGTGATCTGACCACGGGTTGCCGGGCTTGTGGGTTGGCCCCGGGAGGAGTTGCGCGCTCGAGCTGCTCGGCCGCACCGATAATCCGAAGCCAGACCGCGAGACAGCCTCGAGGTCACCGGCCGCTGCGGCTCGTCAATCCGCCTGATGCTTTCCCCCTGGGCCGTGTCGGCGTACCATCTGAGCATCAGGTAGGCGGCGCGCCAGATATCCAACCCCGCTAAGAGCGGGCCGGCTGGATCGGCATCGTCGCGATGCTGGTCCAGGCGATCGGGGCGCCGGCCTTCTCGGCGGCTTGTTCGGGCGGTAGCGCCGGGTCCCAGTGGACGGCGAGAAACCGCCGACCCGTGACTTTCCCGGCAGCATCGGAAACGAGCCAGGCAAGGGGTGGGGCCATGACTTCCGGCTGGATCATCCCGGCGCGATCGAAGCCCGCTTGGTCGGAGATCATCGGGGTGTTGGTGATCCCGCCCGGAACCAGAACGTTGACGGTCACTCCGGTGCCGTCGAGGTCCTTCGCCATGATCGCGCTGAGCGCCTCGAGCGCCGCCTTGGACGGGCCGTAGGTCGGGGAGCCGGCGTTCAACATCGTTCCGAGGCTGGTCGTGACGTTGACGATCCGGCCCCAGCCCTGGCGCATCATCTCGGGCACGACGGCGTTCGCGAGCGCCAACGGCGCCGTGGTGTGGACGGCGACGAAGCGGCGCCACTGATCGGAGGTGATCTCCCAGAATTTGAGCGGGCGCTGCCAGCTGTCGGGCCGGATCGCGCCGGGGCCGATCCCGGCATTGTTGACCAGGATATCGACCCGGCCAAACCGGGCGCGCGTCGCCTCGATGATCTCGTCGACGGCTGTGTCGGCGGTCAGATCGGTCTGGATGGTGAGCAGCGCGGCGGTCTTTCCCTGCTCACGCGCGCTCGCCGCCAGCGTCTCCAGCGGATCACGGTCGCGATCGACCCCGGCGACCCGGATACCCGCCGCCAGCAAGCCCTGCACCATAGCCCTGCCGATGCCGCCTGCCGCACCGGTCACGATCGCCACTCGTGAAATTCCGCTCATGGCGTGCCTCCTGCTCCGTCGGCCTCCATTCTAATTCAGGTTCGGGGTGAGGTCGCTTAGTGATACCTCATTTGGGCGCAGGCTTAACAGCGAGCGCGGTCGGAAAACGAGGACGAAGGAGACGCCTGCTTTCATCTAGGTGCCCGAGAGCTGACAGCGGGCTTCGGTGCAAGCACGAGGTGTCGGCCGCTTAATCCGAGATGCCCGCCTTGGTTTTTCGTGAGGACCACCGATTCGACGTGTCTGCTCATGCCGTCCTGCCTCGGCGGCCGATCGAATATGGCGAGCGCCACGATTTCTCTCAAGCCGCGGGGCACGAACTCGTACTCTCTCAAGCCCGCGTGCTACCCAAAACGCTACCCAAGACCGGCCCCGTGGTAGATTTTTGCACCGGCTGGCATGTTAACTGTTTGACAAACATGGCGACCCCGGCAGGACTCGAACCTGCGGCCACTCGCTTAGAAGGCGAGTGCTCTATCCAGCTGAGCTACGGGGTCGGAGCGGCGAAGCGCAGGCCATGCGGGATCAGCTGCGCACCCGATCATAGCGGAAATTGTCGGCATAGCTCTTGGGCTTTTCGCTGACCGCGTGCGGCTCGATCACGGTATAGGCGAGCCCCTGCTTGTCGGCGAAGGCGGATGCCTCCGCGAGCGTCGCGAAATGCAGCCGCACCTGGTTCAAGGTGTCCGCGGCGCTGGTCCAACCCATCAGCGGCTCGGGCCGGCGGCCGGTCGCGGGCTCGTATTCGAGCACCCATTTGCGGGTCTGCCGGCGCCCCGACTGCATCGCCGTCTTGGTCGGCCTGAAGATGCGCGCCTGGGCCATCGCCGAACTTGCTCCCCCGCCGGTCGAACGAGCTCGGACGACCCGCAACCACCGGGTCCGGCATGGTCGGGGCGAGAGGATTCGAACCTCCGACATCCTGCTCCCAAAGCAGGTGCGCTACCAGACTGCGCCACGCCCCGCACGCGCGGACGGCGCGTTTTAAAGGGTTCGCGCGGGGCGCGCAACCGCGACGGCGCACCGCGGCCGCGAGCCCGCCCGGCCGAACCGGGCCTCATGCCGCCGCGCGGCGGTCCGCGGCGGCGGCCGGCCGCTTGTGCGAGGCGGCAGCCGCGTCGTCTTTCATGTCCATCAGCTCGCGCAGCATCTCGCGGCCGCGCGACAGGCGGGAACGGACCGTGCCGATCGGGATGCCGAGGATCTTGGCGACCTCCTCGTAGCGCATGCCTTCGAGGCCGACCAGCAGGATCACCTGGCGCTGCTCCTCGGGCAGGCGGGCCATCGCCCGCTCCAGATCGCGCAGCTGCAAGGACGCCGCGGCGTTGGAGGCGACGGTCAGGATCGGGGCCACGTCCTCGACCGCGACGGTCACCCCCTCGCGCACCGAGCGGCGGACGTCGTTGACGTGCTGGTTGTGAAGAATCGTGAACAGCCACGCCCGCAGGTCGCTTCCCGGCTGCCACAGATGCTCTTTGGCGACGGCGCGCACGAGGCAGCTCTGCACCAGATCGTCAGCCCGCGACCCATCTCGGGTCAAGGCCCGCGCATAGCGCCGCAAGCGGGGAATTTCGGTTTCGAGGAGCTGTGCGAAATTGCCCATCAACGTCACCCTTGCGGTGTTCCGACCCCGAGCTCGGCCCGGGAGCGTTGGATGTCGGATGTATAGGGTGCCCTTGTAACCCATTGATGTACCGTGATCGGCCTTTTGGTAAAAAGTTGTTTTGTTACGTAACGGGATGCATCTGTGAAGGAGGCTTGACACAATTGGCGTGGCCGCCGGCAAACGGCAGCCGGGGAGGCTTGCGGCAGCGGCTCAGTTCGATCAAACCGACCCGCTGCGTGGCGCGCCGTTGGATTGATCCGCGCTGTCGGACGATGCTAGAGTTTTATGTTCGATCAGAAAAAACGGCTGGAGGCTTTCGATGCGCGCCATGGACGTAATGACGACCGAGGTGATCACCGTCGATCCCGAGACGACGGTGCAGGATCTGGCGAAGCTCTTATCCGAGCGCGGGATCAGCGGGGTCCCGGTCTGCGAGGGCGGCGACCGGCTGATCGGCATCGTCAGCGAGGGCGACCTGATGCACCGGGCCGAAACCGGCACCGAACGGCGGGTGCGCCGGCGGCGCTCGTGGTGGCTCGACTCGGTCGGGACCGAGGAGGAGCTGGCCCGCGACTACGTCAAGTCGCATGGCCGCAAGGTGCGGGACATCATGACCCGCGACGTGATTTCGGTCGCCGACACGACGGATCTCGCCGATATCGCGATGCTGCTCGAGACCAAGCGGATCAAGCGCGTGCCGGTGGTCCGCGACGGCAAGCTCGTCGGCATCGTCAGCCGGGCGAATTTGGTGCGCGCGTTGGCGACAACCAGCAGCGCCCCGGCGATCGTCGCCGACGGCGACGACCGGACCATCCGCGAACAGCTGCTGCGAGAGCTTAAAGGCCAGCGCTGGGCCAACATCTGGGCGGCCGACATCATGGTCAGGGACAAGGTCGTGCATGTCTGGCTCTCCGACGACCAGCCGGTGGCCGAGCGCGACGCGCTGCGCGTCGCCGCCGAGAACATCCCCGGGGTTCGCCGCGTCGAGGAGCACGTCGTCCCGGCCCCGGTGGTGCCGGCGTTCTAGGCCGGGCTTGGCGCGACGCAGTGGAGGGCGCGGCGGCGCTTGACCTCTCGGGGTGATGCATAGTCTGGTCCGGCCGCCGCTCCGACTGAGCCGAAAGGGCAAGTGATGCCGGGTCCGCTCCATGGGTATCGGGTCGTCGACCTGACCTCGAATGTCTCCGGGCCGCTGGCGACGATGATCCTCGCCGACCAGGGGGCCGACGTGATCAAGGTCGAGGCCCCCGACGGGGGTGACGCCACGCGCGCCGGCGGCAACCGGCGGGCCGGGTTTACCGCGTCGTTCCTGAACAACAACCGCAACAAGCGCTCGATCGTCCTCGATCTGAAGACGGCGGCGCGGGCTGCAGGCTTTGCTGCGGCTCGTCGCCGGCGCCGATGTCTTTGTCCAGAACTTTCGCCCCGGAGTCGCTGAGCGCCTCGGCGCCGGCGAGGAAGCGGTGCGCGCCGTCTCGCCGAATATCGTCTATGTGTCGATCAGCGGCTTTGGCGAGAAGGGGCCCTATGCCGCAAGGCCGGCCTATGATCCGGTGATCCAGGGCTTTTCTGGGCTGGCGACGGTGCAGGCGGGCTCGGACGAGGCGCGCCCGCGGCTGCTGCGCACGATCCTGCCCGACAAATTGACCGCGATCACCGCCTCGCAGGCGATCACCGCGGCGCTGTTGGCGCGCGAACGCACCGGCCAAGGGCAGCATGTCCGGTTGTCGATGCTGGAAGCGGTGTTGGCCTTCATGTGGAGCTCGGATATGGGCAGCCAGACCTTTGTCGGGGGGGAGCCGGCGCGACAGGAGGCGGCGACTGCCTTGGATCTGATCTACGAGACCGCGGACGGCTACATCACCGCGGCGGCCCTGACCGACCGCCAATGGGCCGGGCTGGCGCGTGCGGTCGAGCGCCCGGAATGGCTCGAGGACGATCGCTTCAAAACGCCGGCATTGCGTCAGAAGTATATCGATGCGCGGCTTCAGCTGACCCAGGACGCGCTGCTCGCGCGCCCTGCCGCCGAATGGCTCGAGCGGCTGACGGCGGCGCAGGTCCCGTGCGGCCCGGTGCTGACGCGCAGCCAGGTCATTCGCCATCCGCAGGTGCAGGCGTTGGGGCTTGTCGTCGAGACCGAGCACCCGGTCGCCGGGCATCTGCGCCAGGCACGGGCGGCGGCGCGGTTTTCCACCACACCGCCGGACATCCGCCGCGGCGCCCCGGCTCTCGGCGAGCACACGCAGGAAATCCTGGCCGAGCTCGGCTATTCGGCCGCGGAAATCGCGGAACTTGGCTCGCCGGGCATCGCCGCCGCCGCCGACGGGGACTAGAGGGTGATCGACTTCTATTATTGGCCGACGCCGAACGGCTGGAAGATCGCGATCATGCTCGAGGAATGCGGCCTCGAATATCGCGTGGTCCCGGTCAATATCGGGCGCGGCGACCAGTTCAAGCCCGAGTTCCTGGCGATCAGCCCGAACAACCGGATGCCGGCGATCGTCGACCACGACGGCGAAGATGGGTCGGTGGCGGTGTTCGAGTCCGGCGCGATCCTGATCCATTTGGCCGAGCGGACCGGGCTTTTCATGCCGCAGAGCCGGCGCGGGCGGAAGGAATGCCTCGAATGGCTGTTCTGGCAGGTCGGCAATCTCGGGCCGATGGCCGGCCAGCTCAGCCATTTCGTCAACTACGCCCAAGGCGAGCATCCCTATTCGCACAAGCGCTACGGCGACGAATACAACCGCTGCCTCGGCGTCATCGAGCGCCGTCTCGACGGCCGCGAATTCATTCTCGGCGACTATTCGATCGCCGATATGGCGTCGTGGCCGTGGGTGCTGATTTCGAAGCCGCTGGGCCAGCCGCTCGACGATTTTCCCAATGTCTCGCGCTGGCGCGAGACCATCAAGCAGCGCCCGGCGGTGCAGAGGGGCGTCGATCTCGGCAAGGAACTGCGCCGCTCGGCGCCGCCTTCCGACGAAGAGCGGCGCGTGCTGTTCAATCAAACCGCGCAAAATCTGCGCAGCGGGAAATGAGCTGGCGTCAAACAACCGCGTAAACGGATATCGTAGGCGAGGTCATAAGGGATGTTAGGGCCATTTTCTTATTACCTCGCCCCATTTAGCCGTCAATTTTGCATAGTAAACGATCTTCTGGAGTGTAAAACGACCGTCCGAGAGCCGATGCGGCCGAGTATGGTGCATTAATTCTTCGGCGTGTTCCGCCGACGTGGCGACCTCGGTTATATCTGCCAATTCCCAATAGCCTTGGGGAACAACGGTGCTAACCAAGCTCCATGAGGTCGCATAGGAATTCCCCGTCTCCTCGGACTTGTGCCCGTAAATCTGGATCTTGCCGTCCAGCGCCGCTTGCCTGATCGCACGCCGGGCACCCGGCCAGAATTTGGAGGCATCGCTGTCTCTAATTCGTGCTACCACATGGGCCACAATCTCGTGCATCGGCACAACGCGCGACGGCGAATCATTGGATCTCTTGTTGTTTCGGAACGAGATGATCGCCCAAATGATCGCGGCGATCACTGCGAATGACACGACGAAGGCGCCGATCATAGCTAACGCTATCCCAAACCAACTACCACCTGTGACGTGAACCCACCAGCCGCTGGCTCCGGAAGAAACAAGACCCGCGATGGTCGATGTGATCCATTGGGCTGTTTGAATGCGCCCCAGCCAGCGTTCGATCGATACCCATACGTCATGCATGGCTCGTTTCCCGGGTAACGAGCAGGTTGCACTCATGGTCGCTCGTATCGGTCAGGTTCGGGCCAATCGCCCTCGGTTTGACGAAGCCCCTGCTTATACTACTGATTGAGCCAGCGGCGCATGAAGCCGAAGAGTCCTTGGGGCATGAAGATCACCATGGCGACAAAGATCGCGCCGACCGGGATCAGATAGAACTCGGTGAAAAAGCGCGACAGCCCCTCGCGCAGCAGCAGAAAGAAAGCAGCGCCGACGATCGGCCCGACCAGGGTGCCGGCGCCGCCGACGACGTTGAAGATCACGGTCTCGCCCGAGACCAGGAAGAAGACGAAATCGGGGGCGGCGAATTCGTTCTGCAATGCGTAGAGCACGCCGGCGAGGCCGGCGAACAGCCCCGACAGCATGACCGCCGCGATCTTGTAGCGCTCGACCGGATAGCCGATCGCCCGGGTGCGCGCCTCGTTCTCGCGGATCGACTGCAGCACCATGCCAAACGGCGACTGGGTGATGCGCCGCAGCATCAGATAAGACCCCGCCACCATGGCCAGCACGAACCAGTGCAGGGTCGTCGAGGTGAAATGCACCCGCAACAGCCCGGGGATCGCCAATGCCGGGCGGCTGAAGGTCAGCCCGTTCTCGCCGCCGGTCACCGCGGTCCAGGTAAAGATGATGACGTAAAAAATCTGGGAGAAGATCAAAGTGGTGATCGCAAAGTAGATGTCGCGCAGCCGGGTCGAGAAATACGCGACAAAGCCGGCCGCCGCGGCGGCGCCGGCGAGCCCGCAGGCGAGCGCCAGCCACAGATTGGGCGGCGTCACCGTCAGCAGCGCTGCCGCCGCCCCGTACATGCCGAGGCCAAAGAAAGCCGAGTGACCGAACGACACCATCCCGGTGTAGCCGATCAGGATGTCGGACGACATCGCCAGCAGGCCCCAGATCAGGATCTCGGTCAGAAAGCGCCGCCAGAACTCCGGCAATACCAGCGGCGCCACGAACAGCAGCGCCAGGACGACCGCAAACCCGGTCCAATAGACGAAGGTGGGGCGCCGGTTCATCGCCCGGTCGCGGCAAAGAGCCCGGTCGGGCGGAACAGCAGGGTCAGGATCAGCACGACAAACGAGACGATGACCGCCTGCGCCGGGCTTACCCACAACGAGGCGTAGGCTTCGAGCAGGCTGATCAGCAATGCGGCGGCGATCGAGCCCGCGAGGTTGCCCATGCCGCCGACCACGACGACGATAAACACCTTCAGAATCCAGTCGACCCCCATCGAAGAATTCACCCCGCTCAGCGGCCCGAACAATACCCCGCTGGCGCCCGCCATGCCGGCGCCGATGGCAAAGACCGTCATCAACACCCACGGCACCGGGATGCCCATGGCCTGCGCCATGACCCGGTCCTGGGTGGTGGCCCGGATCCAGATCCCCCAGGTGCCGAATTTGAGGAACAGCCACAGGCCGCCGATGATCGCCGCCGAGATCAGCGCGACCATCACCCGGTACCACGGGTATTCGAGATAAAAGAGGGTGAAATGGCCGGCGATCGGCGCGCCGATCTTGCGCGCCACCGGGCCGAACTGCCACAGCGCATAATTCTGCAACATCAGCGAGACCCCGAAGGTGGCGAGGATCGTGGTCAGCGGATCGCGGCCGAGCAACGGGCGCAGGGTGGTCAGATAAATCGCCGCGCCGAGCAGCGCGATGGCGATCGTGGCGGCAATCAGCGCCAGCCAGAAGCTGCCGGTCGCCGCCAAGGTCAGCACCCCGACATAGGCGCCGAGCATGAACAATTCGCCATGGGCGAAGTTGACGACATCCATGATGCCGAAAATCAGGGTCAGCCCCGAGGCCACCAGCGCCAGGATCATGCCGGTGACGAGGCCGTTGACCGTCTGGATCAGGATCTGCTGGAGCGGAATGCCCATGTTGCTTCTTCTTACGGCATCATCTTATTTGCGTGCGGCAGAGTACCCCGTCATTCCCGCGAAAGCGGGAACCCAGGGTTGCCGTTCTTGCGTTGGGGCCCTGGACCCCCGCTTGCGCGGGGGCGATGAAAAGGTAGGACGGATGATGCGCACTACACCCCCAGATACTGGTGGATGATGCGGTCGTCGGCGCGCAGTTCGGATGACCGGGCGTGGTGGCGCACGACGCCCTTTTCGAGGATGTAGACGCGGCGCGCGGCCTCCAAGGTCAGCGGCACGTTCTGCTCGACCAGCAGCACCGCCACATCCTCGCGGCGGAGCACCTCGATGATCTCGCGGATCTGCGAGACCATCCGCGGCATCAGCCCTTCGGTCGGCTCGTCCAACAGGATGATCTTCGGTTCGAGCATCATCGCGCGGGCGATCGCCAGCATTTGCTGCTCGCCGCCGGAGAGGGTCCCGCCGGCCTGGCCGCGCCGCTCGGCCAGCACCGGGAAGAAGTCGTAGACCTTGTCCAGCAGCTCCTTTTTGCGTTCCCTGCCGACGCCGTGGCGGTCGAGGCCGGTGCGCAGGTTTTCGGTGACGGTCAGCCGCGGAAATATCCGCCTTTCCTCCGGGACATAGCCGATCCCGAGCCGCGCCAGCCGGTGCGGCGGCAGATTGGTGATCGGCTGGCCGGCGAAAATCACCCGGCCCCGGCTCGGATGGACGAGACCCATGATCGCCTTCAGGGTCGTGCTCTTGCCGACCCCGTTGCGGCCGAGCAAGGCCACGACCTCGCCTCTGCCGACCGTGAGCGAGACGCCGTGCAGGATATGGCTCTTGCCATAGAAGCTGTGGATGCCGTCGACTTCGAGGAGGGGTTGCTCGGCCGCCGCCGCTGCGGGGCTCATGCCGTCAGCCGGGCTCGTGTCTTGAGCCGGGCTAATGTCTTGAGCCGGGCTAATGTCTTGAGCCGGGCTCATGTCTTGAGATAGACTTCGAGCACCCGGGGGTTCTGCTGGATTTCCGCCGGCGTTCCCTCGGCCAGGATCCGGCCGTAGTGGAGCACCGTGATCCGGCCGGCCAGCTCCATGACCACCTGCATGTCGTGCTCGACGATCAGGATCGTCAGATTGCGGGCGATGCGCCGCACCAGCTCCATGGTCTCGTGGGTCTCGGCCGCACTCATCCCCGCCGTCGGCTCGTCGAGACAGAGGACGCGGGGCTCAGTCGCCAGCGCGATGCCGATTTCGAGATTGCGCTGCTCGCCATGCGAGAGGTTGGCGGCGAGCTCGTAGGCCTTGCCGAGCAGGCCCACCGCTGCCAGCGCCGCTTCGGCCTTTTCGATGATGTCGCGATAGGCGCGATGGTGGGCGAGCATGCTCCAGCCGTGGCGGCGCGACTGGGCGGCGATGCGGGTGTTTTCGAGGGCGGTGGCGTTGGGCAGGATGTTGGTGATCTGATACGAGCGGGCGATCCCCTTTTGCGAGACCCGGTCGGGCGAAAGGCCGGTGATGTCCTCCCCGTCGAACCGGATATGCCCGGCGGACGGGCGCAGCACCCCGGTCAGGCAGTTAAAAAACGTGCTCTTGCCGGCCCCGTTCGGTCCGATGACGGCGCGCAGCTCACCTTTCGCGACGGCAAAATCGACGTTGTCGAGCGCGGTCAGGCCGCCAAATCGCACCGTCAGCCCTTGGGTGCTCAGCATCGGGGCCGGGCCCGACCCCGGACCGTCGCTCGCCAGGACCGGGGCTTTGCCTAAGACTTCGGCTGTCACCCAAAATATCGCATCTGTGACCGACCCCATCCCGCTCTTCTTGTCACACCGGCTCCGGCCGGTGCCCATGGCCGACATGGGTCCCGGCCTGCGCCGGGATGACGAGAAAAGATGATGGCGGATGACTTCTGACGGAAATACACGAAAGAATAGCGCCCGTTCGCTCGAACTGCGATCATCCCAATCGTGAGGCGCATACCTAGGTGAACGTGCAGGCCGGCGGCACCAAGGTCTTGTCCTTGGGCACCATTTCGAGGATGTGCGGCTTGCCGTCCTTGATCGCAAACAGGAACTCGCGCAGGAACGCCTGGTGGTCGGCCTTGCGCAGGGTCTTGTCGCCCTGCGGAAAATCGTCCCCTTCCTTCATCTCGAGCCCCTCGAGCGCCGCGATCAGCTTCGGCGTGTCGCCGCGCCCCTGAAAGCCGGATTTTTCGATGCCGAGCTTGAGCGCGTTCATCGCCTCGTAGTTCGACTGGGTATAGCGATCGGGCAACGGACCCGACGGATCGATCTTTTTGAGCCGGGCGACGGCATCGTCGAAGAACTTTCGGTTCGCCGCGGTGTTCAACGGCGGATCGAACACCGGCAGGTAGCGGTTGATGCCGATGAAGCCCTCGATCTTGTTGCCGAGCGCCGGCAGGTTGGTCGATTTCGGCGATGGCGCCGTCCCCGGCCCATTTGTACTTTTTGGTCAGCCCGAGATCATAGGCCTGGTTGGCGAGGGCGATCCCATCGGCGGCAAACGAGATGCCGAACAACCCGTCGAAATCGCCGTTGATCTTTGACAGGAACGGGGTCGTGTCGGCGGTGCCGAGCGGGATGCCGGTGCCGCCGACGACCTCGCCGCCCTGCTTTTTGATCTGTTCGGCATAGGCGTCGCGGGTCGACTGGCCCCAGGCATAGTCGGCGTAGATGATGTGCCACTTCTTGCCCAGCTTGTTGACCAGATAGGGCGCGAACGCGACCGCCTGGGCCGGGGCGTAGTCGAATGTGCGAAAGGTGTAGGGGTTGCACTTGGTCGTCGTCAGAGTTGTGTCGAGGCACACCCCGATCATGTTGACCAGCTGGTGGTTCTCCCAAACCGGCATGCAGGCGAGGCAGACGTTCGACAGAAAGCCGCCGACATGCGCGTCGATACCGTCCTCGTCGACCATCTTTTCGGTCGCGCGCCGCCCGACATCGGGCTTGGACTGGTCGTCGGCGACGATCAGCTCCACCGGCCGGCCGTTGATGCCGCCCATCGTGTTGATGCGGTCGACGGCCATCTGAATGCCGACGAGCGCGGTCTTGCCGCCGGCAGCGGCATTGCCGGTCAGCGGCTGCAAGGTGCCGATCCTGTACGGCTTGGCGTCGCCGAAAGCGGCGCGCCACGGCGCCGGCATCAGCATTGCCGCCGCACCCCCGGCAGCACTCCAGCCGAGCACCCGGCGGCGGGTAAGCTCGATGCCCGGCGGGGAGTTTCCGTCATCTGCCATCGTGGCTCCTTCCCTGATCTGCGAGCAGAGCTCGTGCCGGCGATGCGGTCGGCAAACCGGCAGAACTTTAAATATCGTGCCCGAAATCGCGCGCCCGGGCTCGGTCTGCTGCCGGCCAACCGCCAGATGGGGCGAAAGCGCGCAAATTGTCAAGTTGAACAACCTTTAAGAGAGATATCGGCTTCGTCACCTGTTCGTCCCCGGTCGAGCGGGGCGGCAAGCTCACCTGGCGGTCGGACGGCGGGGTCGAGGATCGATCTGCACGGTGGCCGTCATCCCGGCCACGAGGACGACGCCCTTCGGCACCTGATCGATGCGGATGCGCACCGGGATGCGCTGCGCCAGGCGCACCCAGGTGAAGATCGGGTTGACCGAGGCCAGGCCCTGCTGAGCCGCCTGCGCGTTGGCGACGTTGATGGCGCGGGCGATGCTGCCGACATGGCCGCGAACGATCTGGCTGTAGCCCATCAGCTTGATCGTGGCAGGGTCGCCTTCATGGATCGCGCCGAGGCTGGTTTCCTCGAAATAGCCGTCGATCCAGAACGAATCGGCGTCGACCAGCGAGATTTCGTTCTGCCCGACATTCGCGTAGTCGCCGAGTTGCGCCAAAAGGTTGGTCACCCAGCCGTTGACCGGCGAGCGGATCTGGGTGCGCCCGAGGTTCACCCGCGCCTGATCCAAATTGGACACAGCCTGCTGCCAGCTGGCTTGGGCGGCGAGCGCGCTGGTCTCGAAAGTCTGTTTCTGCTCCACGGTCGTTGAGAGCGTGGTCAATTCCTGGCGACGCCTTGCTTCTCGCTCGGCGTTCTGGGCGTTGACCTGCGCTTGTTGCACCGCCGCCTCGGCCAGGCTGACGGCGATCTTGTAGTTGGTCGGGTCGATCACCATCAGCAGGTCGCCCTTGTGCACGAACTGGTTGTCGGCGACCGGCAGCGCCACGATCTGCCCGGCGATCTCGGGGGCCATGGTCACGACATAGACGCGAACGGCGCCGTCGCGGGTCCAGGGCGCGCCCATATAGGCTTTCCACATCGCCCAGCCGAGCGGGACGGCAAGCGCGATCGTCAGCAGAGTGATCAGAAATGGAATGATCCGGATGCGCCGTCTGCCGATGTCGCGCGCGACCGGCTCGGGGGACCTCAGGACGCCGAGATCGCCTTCCGGCGCGTCGCGCTTCGCTTTCGCTTTGACCTCGGACATCGGCGACCCTCAGCGCGCGGCGAGAAGCACCATCGACGAGAGCATGATCACGTAGACCGCAAAAACGAACAGAGCCGGGTGCCAGACGTACCGCAACAGGCCGAAACGCGCCGCGACCCGGCGCAGCCCGATCATGATCACCCAGGCCGCCGCCATCATCAACGAGATCGGCGCGACGTAGACGCCGAACAGGTTGATCTCGGTGAACCTCACCCCGGCGCTCTCTTGCATCGACGTATGAGGCATGTTGGGCAGGCGCCTCCGCGATTGCAAGAATGCTGCCGGCGCGCTCGCAGCGCAGCCAGGGCCTCTGTCCCGCCGCCGGGCCGTGCAGCGCGGCCCTGGCCGAGGAGGATCAAGCGGTTGCCCGCGAGCGCGCAGTTGCCTGGCCGGCGCGGCGACTTTACCCTAACGCGCAACGCCGCGTTGTCCGGGGGCCTGGTCGAGAGGCCGGCTGTCGGCATGCCAAAATTCTCCGAAGAGGGAAACGCCTGATGATCGTCGATGTCCACGCGCATTACATTCCGAAGAACTTCAGCGACTTTATGGGCGACAGGTTCCCGCCACGGGTCGGCGTGCCGGTAAAGCGAGGGATCGCCCGTCACCCGGTGTCGGATTCGCCGACCGACATCAGCGGGCGGCTCGAGCTGATGGACGCGGCCGGGGTCGAGAGGCAGGTGCTGTCGCCGCATCGCCCACCCTATCTCGCCGACCGGGCGGAATGCGTCAAAGCGGTCGGCATGCTGAACGACGGCTATGCCGATTTGGCGCATCGCTATCCGCAGCGGATCGCCTCCTACGTCATGCTGCCCTTGCCGCATATCGACGACGCGCTGCGCGAGATGGAGCGCGGGCTCGACCAACTGGGCTGCGTGGGCGTCAACATGCACATCTCGTGTCTGAGCCGGTCGGTCGCCGAGACCGAGTTCGAGCCGATCTACGCCGAGATGAACCGGCGCGGCGCGATCCTGTTCGTCCACCCCGCGGTGACCGGCATCTGCTCGCCGTTCATTACCGATTACGGCTACACGGGCTCGGTCGGCACCTCGCTCGAGGACGCGACCTTCGTGCTGCACATGATCGCCAAGCAGATCCCGCACAGATACCCGAGGATCCGCTTCATCGTCCCACATCTCGGCGGGCCGATCCCGATGCTGTTGAATCGCCTCGACCAGCAGGGCCAGCGCGACCACCCCAACCTCGCCGAGGCGCCGAGCGTCACCGCCAAGAAGTTCTGGTACGACACCGTGTGCTACGGCTCGAAGGCAGCCTTCGCCTGCGCGCTCGAAGCCTTCGGTGCCGATCATCTGGTGACCGGCAGCGACTATCCGGTGCTGCAGGATTACGAGGCCTACAAGGAAACCTTCGCCTATATCGAGCGGCTCGGGCTGCCCCAGGCCGATCTCGACAAGATTTTGCACCACAACGCCCACCAGCTGTTCGGCTTTCCCCACTGATGCGGCGAAAGGAGGCCCAGATGAGCGCCCAGATCAGACCGGCGAACGCGGATGCCGGGCTCGCCCCCGAGCATGACGTGCCGATCCCCTACATGCAGCGGGTCCGGGATTATTATCGGGCGCTCGGCTACGGGGCGCCCTATCGCTGGGCGCATTACGCCGCGGCGCCGTTTCAAAGGCTGACGAAACCGCTCGCCGAGTGCCGCGTCGCGCTGGTCACCACCGCCGCGCCCCACCAGCCGGACAAGGGCGACCAGGGGCCGGGCGCGCCCTACAACGCCGCCGCCAAATTCTATGACGTCTATTCGGGCGACGCCGCGGTCGATCACGATCTGCGGATCTCTCACGTCGCCTACGACCGGGCATATACGACCGCCGAGGACAGCAGCACGTGGTTCCCGTTGCCGCAGCTGCGGCGCGCGGCCGCGGCGGGCCGGATCGGCGAGGTGGCGCCCCGCTTTCACGGCGTGCCGACCAACCGCAGCCGACGCACCACCATCGACAAGGACTGCCCCGAGCTCTTGGCGCGCTGCCGCGCCGATCGGGTCGATGCCGCGATCCTCGTCGCCAACTGACCGGTGTGTCACCAGACCGTGAGCCTGGCCGCCCGGCACTTGGAAGCGAACGGCATTTCCACGATCGTCATGGGCTGCGCCAAGGACATCGTCGAATATTGCGGCGTGCCGCGCTTTCTGTTCAGCGATTTCCCGCTCGGCAACGCGGCGGGGCGGCCGAGAGACCCGCAATCGCAGGCCGCTACCCTGGAGCTCGCCTTGCGCACCTTGGAAACGGCGCCGGCGGCGCGGACCACCGTGCAGTCCCCGCTGCGCTGGAGCGACGACCCGTCATGGAAGCTCGACTACTGCAACATCGAGCGCCTGTCGCCGGCAGAGATCCAGCGCCGGCGGCAGGAATTCGATCGGCAAAAGGAGGTCGCCAAGACCGTCCGCGGCGAGGCCGGCGCAGGCGGGTGACGCGCGGCGTGCCCGAGCGCTTTGCCCGGCGGCACAGCATCGAAGCGTAAATCGCGACAGGCACGGCGCGAGCCGCTTCTGGGCCCATTCCGAAGTCAACGCGCCGCACTGCCTCGACGAATATAACTCCCGCGATGCCGGAATACCGGACAACACAACCTTGAGCCCCGCGAAGGTCAGGCCGTCGCCGTCCCGGCTTTGACGGACCATTGCCGACGGTGCCGAAGTCATTTCCCCACGCCAAGGGCACCGGCGATGACGGCCGAGCCGGCCTCCTGCTGGATATTTCCTTTGAAGCGCGCAGGACGGAGCGATATCCTGCGATCGGGATCAGGTGATTCAGCGGAACTCTTGGGGTGAGAGCGGCCTTTTCGTATTGTGGCCGGCACCTGACCAGGGGGAGAAATCATGATCGAGCGCAACATCAGCTCGCGCAGCGGTGGGCCGGCTCGATGCGCCGGCGTGCTGACCGTTGCCGTGGCAGCAGCGATCCTCGCCTTTGGCCTGGCCTGCAGCCTCGCCGCCGCCGCGACGTCGCCGCTCCAGCTCGCTTACCGGGTGACGCATTCGGTCTACGGCGACATCGGCACCTACATCAACACGGTCGAGCCCACCAGCAACGGAACCACGGTGCTGACCCGCGCGCATTTCGAGGTCACCATGCTCGGCATCAAGCTGTACCGCGAGGATGCGGAGCGCACCGAGCGCTGGGAGGGGAACAGGCTCGTCGCGTTTCAAGGGGTCACCAGCAAGGGGAGCCAATCGACCGTCGTCAAAGGCGAGGCGCGCGGCAACAGCTTTGTGATTTCCTCGCCGCAAGGCACGATCACCGCACCAGCGACGATTCATCCGGCCAACCCGTGGTCGTCCAATTTCCTGGCCGCGAATGCGATGATGCGGCCGGATACCGGCCGGGTCGAACGGGTTCGCGTCAGCGGCGGCGAGGACACCGTGGTGACCATCGACGGCAGAGCCGTCCGCTCGCAAAAGTACGAGGTCGACGGCAGCACCCGCTACACCGTCTGGCTGGACCGCCAGGGCGTGCCAGTCATGTTCATCGTCGACGACGACAGCGGCAAGGTCACCTTCACCCTCGCCCATTGCAGCGGCTGCAGCCCGGCCGGCCGGCAGCTGGGGATGAAATAGCCGCTCCGGGCGGACGCGATCGCGCCGAGCCCGCAGCGGGCTGGCCGCCGCTGGCCCAATGACGCGGATCCCTCCCCCCTGGCCGGCGGCGGGCTGAGGGCCGCAGCATGGACGGGCTCGGAACCACTGTTTTCGACCGCGGGGTCCGCGATCGCGCGGCGCGGCGGCTGGGCCGGGCGGGTGTGCGGTTGCCGCGTTTCGCCGAGCTCGCCGATCCGGCGACGATTGCCGAGGCACGCATCGCCGCCCTTCGGTCGGTCGACCCCGATCGGCCCGACCCCGCCAATCTCTATCGGGTGCATTGGCACAACGACCGCTCGCGCCGAGGCCTGGCCATGACCCCGGCGCATCTGGTGCTGCCATCGGCGCTGACCGGGGTGCGCGCCCCGATCGCGGTGATGCTGGGCAACCGATTTCCGATGATCGGCGCCCACAAGGTGCTGGCGGCCTATGGCTGCCTGATCCCGCGCCTGGTGACCGGCCGGTTCGACCCCGAGCATCACCGGGCGGTGTGGCCGTCGACCGGGAACTATTGCCGCGGCGGGATCGCGATTTCCCGTATCCTCGATTGCCGCGGCATCGCGGTCTTGCCGCAGGGCATGAGCGAGGAGCGTTTCGACTGGCTGCGCGGATGGGTCGGCCGGCCCGAGGACATCATCCGAACCCCGGGCTCGGAGAGCAACGTCAAGGAGATCTACGATTGCTGCGCCGAGCTGGCGCGCGATCCGAGCAATATCGTCCTCAACCAGTTCGCCGAGTTCGGCAATTACCTCGCCCATTGGGCCTGCACCGGGCCGGCGCTGGCGCATGTCTTCGACGCGGTCCGGGCGACCCGGCCGGGGCTGCGGCTGGCCGCGTTCGTCGCCGCCTCGGGGTCGGCCGGAACCTTGGCGGCGGGCGACTGCCTCAAGGAGAGACACGATGCCCGTATCGTCGCCGTCGAGGCCAGCGAATGCCCGACCCTGCTGCGCAACGGCTTTGGCGAGCACAACATTCAGGGCATCGGCGACAAGCACGTGCCGCTGATCCACAACGTCATGAACACCGACATCGTGGTCGGGGTGTCGGACCGCAGCACCGGGGCGCTCGACCTGTTGTTCAACAGTGAGATCGGGCGATCCTATCTGTCGGCCCGGCGCCGGATCGATCGCAACATCGTCGGCGGGCTGAGCCTCCTCGGCTTGTCGGGGATCGCCAACCTGGTCGCCGCGATCAAGACCGCGAAGCGTCTCGAGCTCGGCGACGACGACCTCGTCGTCACCGTGGCGACAGACAGTGCCGCACTCTACGGCAGCGAACGCCGCAAGCTTCTTGATGCGAGCTACCCCGACGGCTTCGACGCCGTCAACGCCGGCGAGATTTTCGGCCAGCACCTGCTCGGCATTGCCGACAGCGACGTGCTCGAATTGACCCACGGCGAGCGCTCGCGCATCTTCAACCTCGGCTATTATACCTGGGTCGAGCAGCAGGGCGTTGCGCTCGACGCCTTTGAGCGCCGGCGCGGGCAAGGCTTTTGGCGAGAGCTGCGGGAAAGCCTTCCGGCCCTGGACGCGCTGATCGCCGAGTTCAATGCCGCCGCCGGATGTGGAGATCGGGGTTGACCATCGCCTATACCGAGCTTCGCCGGCGCACCGCAGATCGCGACCGCAGCTTGCGCGAAAAGGTCGTGTCGCTCGAAGCGGCCGCGGCCCTGGTCCCCGACGGCGCCTCGGTCGGGATCGGCGGCAGCACCTTGTCGCGCACGCCGATGGCGATGATCTGGGCCCTGATCCGCGCCGGCCGCCGCGACCTCCACTGCTCGCGCGGCATCACCTCGAGCGAGGGCGAATTGCTGTTCGCCTCGGGGGCGAGCCGGCACATCCTGACGAGCTGGTTCAGCCTCGGCATCGTTTGGGGCGTCTCGCGGATCATGCGGCTTTACACCGAATCGAGCCGCGCGCATTTCGAGGAATGGAGCCACATGGCGGTCGGACTGCGCTTTCGCGCCGGCGCGATGGGCGTGCCGTTTCTGCCGCTGCGCTCGATGATGGGCTCGGATGTGATCGCGCAATTGCCGGATACGAGGGTGATCGACTGCCCGTTCACCGGCGAGAAGCTGGTGCTGGTTCCGGCATTGAACCCCGATTTTGCGCTGATCCACGTCCAGCGCTGCGACCCCTACGGCAACGCGCAGATCGACGGGCTGCCGTTCATGGACCTCGATCTCGCCTTGGCGGCGAACCGGGTGATCCTGACCACGGAGCGCATCGTCTCGAACGACCAGATCCGGCGCAGCCCCGACCGCACCAAGATCGCGTTCTTTGCCGTCGACGCGGTCGTCGAGGTGCCGTTCGGCTCGGCGCCGCACGAATGCTACGGACTTTACGAGCCGTTGTTCCGCCACCTCGACCATTATGCCGACCAGTTGAAGCAGGGCCCCGAAGAGGGCATGCGCGACTATCTCGAGCGCTATTTCTACAGCCCGAAATCGTGGACCGAGTATCTCGACCGGCTCGGGCTCGGGGAATTGCTCGACGCCGCTCGGCGCGGCAACAGCATCTATGACGACTAGCGCTCTCGAACATACCGCCAGCGAGCTGCTCGCGGTGATGAGCGCGCGCCTCTTACGCGACGGGCAGGTCGTGTTCGCCGGGGTCGGCATCCCGCTGTTGGCGGCGACCCTGGCGCAGCGATTGCACGGCCCCGGGCTGACGATCCTGTTCGAGGGCGGGACCATCGGCGCCTTTGTCGAGCCCGGCAAATTGCCGCCCTCGACCAACGAGCAGCGCTGCACCAGGCGCGCCAACATGGTGCTCGGCAGCACCGACGTATTGCTGCTGCTGCAGCGCGGCTATGTCGATGTCGGGTTTATGGGCGGCGCGCAGATCGACCGGTACGGCAATCTCAACAGCTCGTTGATCGGCGACCCCGGACGCCCGTCAACGCGGCTGCCGGGCACCGGCGGCGGCAACGACATCGCCAGCCTGACCCAGATGATCGTGGCGATGAAGCACGAGAAGCGCCGCTTTGTCGAACGGGTGGATTTTGTCACCAGCCCGGGTTTTCGGTCGGGCGGCGACAGCCGGCGCGAGGCCGGGCTGGTCGCCGGCGGCATGTTCCGGGTGGTGACCGATCTCGGCTTGCTCGGCTTCGACGAGCGGTCGAAGCAGATGAAGCTGTTGGCGCTGCATCCCGGCGTCAGCGCCGAGCAGGTCCAGGCCAACACAGGCTTCGAGCTGACGGCCGACGCCGGCCTCCCGGTCACCGAGCCGCCGAGCGAAACCGAGCTGGCGGTGCTGCGCCATCTCGACCCCGCCCGGGTCTACACGGCGTAGCCGCTCGGGTTATGGCCCGATCCGTTGTTCGCCCCACCCATCCGGCCGCTTCGGGCCCAGCCGTCGCCGTACGCGAGCGCGCGCCGCGCCGAACTCGTTTCCTGGCGCTTCCTCGACAAGACCGACCGCCTCGATGCCGAGGATACGCGGGAACTTGACGCCGGGCGAATGGCCCTGCCGGGTGAACAGCTCGGAACGGTTGAGCCCGAACGCCTTGACGCGGATCAGCACCTCGCCGCTCTGCGGAGTGGGGATCGGGCGGCTCTCGATCTCAACCGAAAGGTTCCAGCGGCCCTATCCGACCCGGCGGATCAGCTCGGCCCAGCGGTCGAGCGCCGGCACGATCTCGTCCGCCTTGGCCGAAGGCAGGCTGACCACGGCGCGCGCGATGCCGCGGTCGCGGTACAGCTTCAGGCGATCGAGATCCTCGGCGACGCCAAACACGGTCACCGGGACCGCATCGAGGCCGCGCCGGGCCTCGGCCGCCATCTGCCGGAACTCCGGCAGAAAATCGGTCACGTCGGCATATTGCGGCCGGCCGGCGTGCGGGACCCAGCCGTCGCCATAGGCGAGCGCGCGCCGCGCCGCATAGGGAAAGGCGCCGCCGACGATGACCGGCGGGTGCGGCTTCTGCGCCGGCTTTGGCCCGGCCCGCATCTTCGGGAAATCGACCAGATCGCCGTGATACTCGGGCTCGGGCTCGGTCCAGATCGCCTTCATCGCCGCGACCCGCTCGCGCATCAGCTTGAAACGGGTCTTGAACCGGGTGCCGTGGTCGGCCATTTCCTCGGCGTTCCAGCCGCCGCCGACCCCGAACAGAAACCGCCCGCCCGAGAGCTGGTCGATCGAGGCGACGAGCTTCGCGGTCTGGATCGGGTCGCGCTGGGCGACGAGACAGACGCCGGTCCCGATCTTCAAGCTCGTGGTCGCCATCGCCGCCGCGGTCAGGGTGACGAACGGGTCCATCGCGTCATAATACTTTTTGGGCAGATCGCCGCCTTGCGGGAATGGTGTGGCCCGCGAGCTCGGGATGTGCGAATGCTCCGGTGCCCACACCGATTCGAAGCCGCGCGCCTCCAAGGCCCGGCCGAGCTCGCCCGGACCCATCGAGTAATCGCTGAAGAACATCGCCGCGCCGAAATCCATCCGCTTCCCCCAACCCCGGCGGCGGCGCCCGCGCCGCGCGCTAGGCGAGACGCACGCGGACGGCCTCGGGCCCCTTGCGGCCTTCGGCGATGTCGACCAGCACGCGCTGGCCTTCGTTGAGGGTGGCGATCCCGGAGCGCTCGAGCACCGAGGCGTGGACAAAGGCGTCCTTGCCGCCGCCCTCGCGGACGATGAAGCCAAAACCCTTCTGGGCGTTGAACCACTTCACCGTGCCGGTCTCCTCGACCGAAGCCGCGGAGGCGTCGTAAGACGGCCGGCCGGGCGCCGGGAACGCCGAGCGCCGCGCCGAAGCCGGCGTCGCCGTGCTGCTGTCGACATTGAGGACCTCGGTGACCTGCGGTCCCTTCTGCCCCGGCGCCACGCGGATCTCGAGGGTTTCGCCCGGCTGGACGGCCGTGATCCCGTTGCGCTCGAGGACGCTCGCATGGAGGAAAGCGTCGCCCGAGCCGTCGGACAGCTCGACAAACCCGAACCCCCTCTCGGGCTTGAACCATTTGACGACGGCGCGCACCGTCGGCCCGGAGGGTGCGTCGAACCGCGGTGGGGTGAAGCGCGGCGCGCCGCCGAAGTCCCGCAGATGCGGATCGTAACCATCATCGTCGAAGTCGCGGCGGCGCGGCTGACGGAAATTCCTGTCTCTGATCAAGTCCGTTTCCTGTCGAGTTGGTTCGCGGCCCGGTCGAGACCGCGGAACCCTGATTGTTCCAAAAAATCGACCCAGACGCGAGTGCTTAATTTGCGTCGGCAGCCGGGACCGAGTTGAGGAGGTGCACGCCGCCGATCGACCATGCCCGGTGACCAGAAACCCGCCGCTCCGCCGCTCCCGGCGATCGCGGCGGACGCGCCGCAAATGCCGCTCGGAAGGCGCGAAACGTATGATCGAAGGACGCGCCCGAGATTGACGAGATCGGAATAAACGTGTGGTTCAAGCGTTCGGAACCAAGCTATATCGACCGCGTTGAGGGATCGTGCCCTCGATCGGCGCGGTTTGCCAGGCAGGAGATTGACGGAATGCTCGGAAAACTCGGGATGACGATCGGCGCACTTGGTCTGGCGGCGGGCTCGCTGGCGCTGTCGCCGCCGGCTCAGGCGCAACCGAGCGGGGTGCAGGCGGGGGTGCTGACCTGCAACGTGGCGAGCGGCTTCGGCTTCATCTTCGGCTCGTCGCGTGCGCTCAGTTGCGTCTATTCGCCGGGGCCCGGCGCTGCCGAGCATTATACCGGGTCGATCTCCAAGTTCGGCGTCGATATCGGCTATGTCGCGAGCGCGGTCATCGTCTGGACCGTGGTGGCGCCCACTGCCCGTCTGGTGCCGGGCTCGTTGTCCGGCAGCTATGTCGGCGCGACCGGCAGCGCCACGGTCGGGGTCGGGGTCGGGGCGAACGTGCTGGTCGGCGGGTCGGGCAACTCGATCGCGCTGCAGCCGGTCAGCATCGAGGGCAATACCGGTCTCAACGTCGCGGCCGGGATCGGGGCGATAACCCTGACCTACCAACCCTGAAACCGGAGGTTCGCCCGCCGGCGCCGGCTCAATCGCATCCGCCGACCGGGGGAGTGACGGCACAGTGCAGATCGCACCTCTCCTTCGGCGCGCAACGCCATGAAATCGGCCGAGTGCTGCTCGGCAGGTAGCAGACGCCGTTGCACTCTGTCTGCGCGCCTAGAGGACGAACGAGCTGAATGGTCACCCCTAGGGCCTGATCGTATTTCTGGATGCGCGCCTCGACCCGGCCGACATCGGGCTGATCGGCGCTGATCCGGCCGCCCGCCTGGTCGGCGAGGGCCGGGGCGGCGAACGCGACGACGCAGACCAGCGCCGACAAAATCGCCGACAGAGCCGCACCGCGCATCTGTGGTGTTGCCGCGATCAGGATAGCGCCCGTTGTCGACGACGACGGCGCCGATCTCGGTAAAATTGCCCAAAACGATGCTCGACGGCCGCCTGCGCGGATTGCCGTCGAACCGGCGATCCCGGTTGCCAGCCCGCAGCCACGGCGTACAATCGGTCGGGAATCGATCGGCGGTTCCCCCGTGGAGGTCATGGCATGATTACCAAGTTCGACAGTCTGTTCGCCGGGCACGTCGATATCGAGAATGTCGGCTACGCAGGCATCCCGGTGAACGACCGCCGCTATCCCAACGAGCACCTGGCCACGGTGTTCGACAAGGCGCAGGCGATGGCGCAGCTGATGGACCGCCTGGGCTACAACACCTTCTGGATGGCCGAGCATCATTTTCAGCACGAAGGCTACGAGTGCATCCCCAACGTGCTGATGATGGCATTGCATCTGGCGCATGTCACCCGGCGCATACGGATCGGCTGCGGCTTCAACATCTGCCCGATGTGGCATCCGCTGCGGCTGGCCGAGGATTACGCCACGGCCGACATCCTCAGCGGCGGACGCATCACCTTCGGCGTCGGGCGCGGCTACCACACCCGCGAGGTCGAGACCTTCGGCTCGCCGTTGCTCGACCAGCCGGCCAACCGCGAATTGTTCGAAGAGCAGGTCGACATCATCTTCAAGGCGTTCAACAACGAATCCTTCGCGCACCAGGGCAAGCACTACACCCTGCCGCCGCAGGTGCCTTATCGCGGCTATACCCTCGAGGAATTGACCGTCGTGCCGCGACCGTTGCGTCTGCCGGTCGAATGCTGGCAGCCCATTCAAGGCGGCACCGAGCGGGCGCTCGATTTCATGGCCAAGCACGGCATCCAGGGCCTGATCGGCGGCGGCTCGGCCGAGGGCGGGGCGATGCACCGGGTGGTGATGGCGTGGCAGGAGGCGCACGCCCGCATCGGCAAGCACCTCGAATTGGGCGAGCGGCTCTGTTTCGGCTTTCACTTTTATATCGCCGACAATCGGGAGCAAGGGATCCGCGAGGCCGGCAAATACTATGAAGAAAACATGAAGATGTTTGGCGAATTGCGGCTGGTGCGGGCTTTGAGCGACGAGCAGATCGTGATCATGCGCGATCCCAAGCGCGCGCCCCAAGCGAAGCTGCCGCGGATCGAGGACGCGATCGCCGCCGGCGGGGTGTTGTGCGGCTCGCCGGAGCAGATCATCGGGCACCTCAAAGCCCTGGAAAAGCGCTATCCCGGCCTCGACCGGGTCTCGGTCAGCCTCAGCGTCGGGGTGCCCAAGGCGGTGGCGCTCGAACAGCTCGAGCGCTTCGGCAAGGAGGTCATGCCGGCCTTCGCCCAGGCCAAGACGCCGGAGCTGGTGCCGGCCCAGTAACCGCGCGCCGCCCGCCCGCGTGGCGGGCCGGGCGGTGTCCATCGCCGGTTACCGGCAGGGTTAGAGTGGCAGGTTGCGGCGGCGGAAGGGTTTCGTAGCCGATCCTTGGCACGTGACCGGGGTCGCCCCGATGATAGACGATGTGGATCGGGCCAACGGCGGTCACCGGCTCATTCGTCTGCGCGTCGCAGCCAAAATCGAGCGCTGCAGGTCAAGGGTGTCGTCGCCCCGCCAGTTCAGCCCGACCAGAACCGTGCGGCCCGGCGGACATTGCCAAGAATGCCGGGTAGGGCTGTTTTCCCGTAGGCAACCGCAAGGAGCGCCAGGAGGCGCTCCTCGGCGCCGTCGATCGCAATCTCCGGCGCCCCAATCCCGGCCATCGCGCAGCGGGGCTAGAATGGTGCCGCCGAGGGCCAATCCTTCTCCGGTGAAGGTCATCACCGGTTCGAATGAGCGCCGACGAGGGCGGTTGGCCGCCGCCTCGCGCGCCGCCAACGGCGAAGTCATCGAGTAACCCCGCGATCGGAGAGCAACCGCCTCTTGGACACGCAAATGGCGCAATAGCTCAAGAACGAACCATGAATATCTGATTCTCACGCGAGAACCTCCTCCAGTACCTCAGCGGGCGCGGAACAGCCGGCCGCCGGGCATCGGCCGCGGCACCCCGGTGGTCGACGGCAGGCTGAGCGGCAGCCCGGCCGCCGAGCGAACCGCGAGATAGGCGAAGGCCTGCGCCTCGAGCGCGTCGCCGTTCCAGCCGACCGCTTCGACCGGGCGCACGGGCATGCCAAGGCGGCGGGCGAGCGCCGCCATCAAGGCCGGGTTGTGCCGGCCCCCGCCGCACACCAGCCACTCGCGCGCCGGCACCGGGAAATGGCGGCATCCGGTTGCGACCGCAGCGGCCGTCATCTCGGTCAAGGTGGCGGCGCCGTCCTCGAGCGACAGACCGTCGGGCAAAGCATCGGGGAAGTCGTCGCGATCGAGCGATTTTGGCGGCAGCCGTGTGAAATACGGATGCTGCAGAAACCGCGCGACATGTGCCGCGGATGCGCGGCCGGCGCGGGCGAGCGCGCCGTCGACATCCGCCGCGGCCCCGGTGTGCCGGCGCACCCAGTCGTCGATCAGCGCGTTGCCGGGGCCGGTGTCGAAGGCGAGGATCTCTCCGGCCTCGCCGATCCAGGTCACGTTCCCGACCCCGCCGAGATTGAGGATGGCGATCGGTTTTGGCAGTGACGCGGCCAGTGCGGCGTGGTAGAGCGGCGCCAGCGGCGCACCCTCGCCGCCGGCCGCGACATCGGCCGAGCGGAAATCGGCGACCACGTCGATCCCGAGCCGCCGCGCCAAGACCGCGCCGTCGCCCAGTTGCCAGGTGCGGCGCTCGGCCGGGCGATGCAGGATCGTGTGCCCGTGCAGTCCGATGATGTCGGCCGCGATCCCCGGATAGCGCGCGAGAAATGCTCGACCGCCTCGGCGTGGAGCCGGGTCAGCGCGGCTTCGACCTCGGCCACCGGGCCGACGCCGCCGAGAACCCCACGCAGCCTCTCGCGAAACCCTTCCGGATAGGGGATCGTCAGCGACGGGCCGGGGACCACGCGTGCGCCGCCGTCCGTCTCGATCATCGCGACATCGATGCCGTCGAGCGAGGTGCCGCTCATCAGCCCGAGCGCCGCAGGGCAGAGCATGTTGTCCCGGCCCCCCCGCTTGTGCTAGATGACGGCACCATGTCGACCCCGCGCTCCGCATTTCTCGCTGCCGCGCTCGAACGCGGCTTCGTCCACCAATGCACCGATTTGGACGCGCTCGACGCGCGCCTCGATGCCGGCCCTGTCACCGCCTATGTCGGCTACGACTGCACCGCCGACAGTCTGCATGTCGGCAGCCTGGTGTCGATCATGCTGTTGCGGCTGTGGCAGCGCAGTGCGCACAAGCCGATCGTGCTGATGGGCGGCGGCACGACGCGGATCGGCGACCCGTCGTTCCGGGATGCGGCGCGGCCGTTGCTCGACGACGCCGAGATCGCCCGCAACATGGCCGGCATCCGCAAGGTGTTCGCCAAATTCATCGATTTCGGCGACGGCCCGGGCGACGCGGTGATGGTCAACAACGCCGATTGGCTCGACGAATTGCGCTACATCCCGCTGTTGCGCGATGTCGGGCGCCATTTCTCGGTCAACCGCATGCTGACCCAGGACAGCGTGCGCCTGCGGCTCGAGCGCGAGCAGCCGCTCTCCTTTCTCGAATTCAACTACCCGATCCTGCAGGCCTACGATTTTGTCGAGCTGGCGCGGCGCTTCGGCTGCGAGGTGCAGATCGGCGGCTCCGACCAATGGGGCAACATCGTCGGCGGGGTCGAATTGGGCCGGCGCATGGATGGGCGCACCCTCTACGGGCTGACGACGCCGCTGCTGACCACGGCATCCGGCGACAAGATGGGCAAGACCGCGCAGGGGGCGGTATGGCTCAATGCCGAGCGGCTGTCGCCCTATGAATACTGGCAGTTCTGGCGCAACACCGAGGACGCCGATGTCGGCCGCTTCCTGCGCCTGTTCACCGAATTGCCGCTCGACGAGCTCGCCCGCCTCGAAGCCCTCGCCGGCAGCGACATCAACGAGGCGAAAAAGATCCTCGCCTCCGAGGCGACCGCGCTGTGTCACGGCCGCGCGGCGGCGGAGGCGGCGGCGCAGACGGCGCGCGACGTCTTCGAAGAGGGCGGCAGCGGCGATGACTTGCCGCAGACCGCGGTGCCGCGCGACCAATTCGAACGCGGGGTCGCCGCCGTCGAATTGTTCAGCCGCGCCGGGCTCTCCGCCTCCAACAGCGAGGCGCGGCGCCTGATCCGCGGCGGCGGCGCGCGCATCAACGACACGGTCGTCGCCGACGAGACCCGCATCGTCCGCCTCGCCGATCTCGACGCGCGCGGCATGGTAAAGCTCAGCGCCGGCCGCAAGCGCCACGCCCTCGTCCGTCCGGTCTGACCATGCCACGACCGAGCTATGTCCACGGCGCCAGCGAGACGCCGCTGATCGGCGAGACGATCGGTGTCTATTTCGACAACGCCGCCGAGCGTTTTGCCGAGCGCGACGCGCTGATCGTCCGCCACCAGGCGATCCGCTGGAGCTGGCATGCGCTGCGGCAGCGGGTCGACGCCTTCGCCGCGGGCCTCGTGGCGCTCGGGCTCGAACCCGGCGAGCGGATCGGCATCTGGTCGCCCAACAATGCCGAATGGGTAGTGACCCAGTTCGCCACCGCCAAGGCCGGCCTCATTCTCGTCAACATCAACCCGGCTTACCGGGTGATCGAGCTTGAATACGCGCTGAACAAGTCGGGCTGCGCCGCCCTCGTCACCGCGGCGCGGTTCAGGACCAGCGATTATCTCGGCATGCTCGGCGAGCTTGCCCCCGAGTTCGCCGCCTCATCGCCGGGCCGATTGCGCGCGGCGCGCCTGCCGGATCTGCGCGTCGTGATCACGATCGGCGACGAAACTGTCCCTGGTGCTGTCGGGTTCGACGCGGTCTGCCGCCGCGCGGGCAAAGCGGAACACGACCGGCTCGCGGGTTTGGCCGGCGAATTGCAGTTCGACGACCCGATCAACATCCAGTTCACGTCAGGCACCACCGGGTTCCCCAAGGGCGCCACCCTGACCCACCACAACATCCTGAACAACGGCTTCTTCATCGGCGAGGCGATGCGGCTCGGCCCCGACGACCGGCTGTGCATCCCGGTGCCGCTTTATCATTGCTTCGGCATGGTGCTGGGCAACCTCGCCTGCCTGACGCATGGCTCAGCGATGGTGTTTCCGGGCGAGGGGTTCGACCCATTGGCGACGCTCGAAGCCGTCGCCGCCGAGCATTGCACCGCGCTGCATGGCGTGCCGACGATGTTCATCGCCGAAATGGACCACCCCGATTTCGCCAAATTCGATCTTTCCTCGTTGCGCACCGGGATCATGGCCGGCAGCCCCTGCCCGATCGAGGTCATGAAGCGGGCGATCGGGCATATGCACCTCGCCGAGATCACGATCGCCTACGGCATGACCGAGACCAGCCCGGTCAGCTTCCAATCCTCGACCGACGACCCGATCGAGCGCCGAGTATCGACCGTCGGTCGGGTGCAGCCGCATATCGAGGTCAAGATCGTCGACGCCGAGGGCCATATCGTGCCGCGCGGCACGCCCGGCGAGCTGCTGACCCGCGGCTATTCGGTCATGCTCGGCTACTGGGGCGACGACGAGAGGACGCGCGAGGCCATCGACCCGGCGCGCTGGATGAAGACCGGCGATCTGGCGACGATCGACGCCGAGGGCTACTGCAACATCGTCGGCCGCATCAAGGATATGGTGATCCGCGGCGGCGAGAACGTCTATCCGCGCGAGGTCGAGGAGTTCCTCTACCGCCACCCGAAGATCCAGGACGTCCAGGTGATCGGCGTCCCCGACCCGCGTTATGGCGAGGAATTGTGCGCCTGGGTGCGCCTGCACGACGGGGAGGCTGCGACCGCCGAGGAAATCCGCGCCTTCTGCCAGGGGCAGATCGCGCATTACAAGATCCCGCGCTACGTCAAGTTCGTCGAGGCCTTTCCGATGACGGTCACCGGCAAAATCCAGAAATTCCTGATGCGCGACCAAACCATCGCCGAGCTCGGCCTCAGCGCGGAGAGGACCGCCGAGCACGACCCGACCTAGCGCTCGCGAGTATTGCAGTTCGGCCGCATGCGGGCGGTTCGCCAACGTTTCTCTCAGCCAACGTTTCTCTCAGAAGTATTCCGCCATTCGCGATCTCTATATTCGTCATCCCGGCGCCGGCCGGGACCAATGTCGGCCATGGGCCCTGGCCGGCGCCGGGGTGACCAGAAGAGGTGCGGCGGGGTTCTGCCCGAGGTAATTCACGGGCGGTCGCCGCCGGCACCCGTCAGGCCAGCTCGGGCGCTGCCGCCTCGCTGACGGTTTCGAGCTGGCCGACGGTTTCCTTGCCGAACAGCACCGGCACGAAGGCGCCGATCGAGGCCACGACCACCAAGGCGCCGAAGAATATCGTCGGCGAGCCGGTGTACGGCACCAACAGGTAGGGCGCCAGCACGCCGGCGAAGATCCGGCCGCTCGCCTCGCCGAAATATTGGCCGCGCCCGCGCAATGCCGTCGGGAACTGCTCGGACAGATAGACCCGCACCGCCGGGAAGGTCGACAGCACGGTGAAGCCGGTGATCAGCGCTCCGGCGACGAACACCGGGGTCGCGTAATGCCCCGTGGCGTGTGCCGCCGCCATCAGCAGCAGGCCGGGAAGCGACCCGGCCAGGCAATAGGTGATCGTCCACCGCCGCCCGATGACCTCCATGATGAACCCGGTGAAGCCCTTGCCCGGGATGCTGGCCAGGAACACCAGCGAGCTCAGCCCAAAGCTCAAGCTGACCGCGGCGCCCTGGTCGACCAACGCCTTCGGCAGCAGGATCGAGATGGCGAAGTAGGAGACCTGCGCGCAGACCAGGCACAGAATGCCGACCACGGTCCAGCGCAGCTGGCCCCGGGCGAACAGCGCGGTGAACGGCGGCAGCTGTTCGCGTGCCGACGCGAGGTTGGTCCCGAGCGCGGCGATGGTCAGCGGCGTCACCCGATTGCCGCAGCGGCCGATGATCCGGTTGACGATGTCGACCGCCGCCTGGGGGCTGCCCCGGCGCAGGTGCCAGCGCGGACTTTCCGGGATCAGCAGATAAATCAGCACCGGCACGACAAACAGCCCGAGCGCGGCCGGCAGAGCGATTAGCCGGAAGCCGTTCGGGTTGCCGGCGAGCATGAAGCCGACCAACGGCAGCAACGTGAACGAGCTCGCCAGCATGATCTCGTAGATCGCGCCATAGGTTCGCCGGTGCTGCGCCGGCATCAGCTCGGCGGCGATCGGGAACGGCGCCGAAACCGCAAAGCCTCCGGCAAGACCGGTAAGCAGACGGATCGCGATCAGCTGCTCGCCGCTCTGCACCAATGGGATCAGCAAGGTGAAAAAGTTGGTGGCGGCCACCCCGATCAGCATGATCGTCCGGCGGCTCCAGTGGTCGGATATCGCCGCGGCCGTGAACCCCCCGACGCACAAGGTCAATCCGGACGCGACCGCGAGCAGGCGAATCTCGCTCGCGGTGATGTGCAGCGGCTCCTTGGCGAGCACGAGCAGCGAGCCGGTCATCGCCAAATCGTAGCCGTCGACCAGAGCGACGAGGCCGAGCACCAAAATGATCAACAGGTGGTACGGGCTGAACGGGATGCTGTCGAGCTTGGCGCCGAGCACATGGCTGGCGGGAATTGCCGAGATGCCGCTGCGAGGGGTTGCTGTCATGGCGTTCTCCCCGATTGATCCGACCCGGCGCGAAGACACGAAAGAGCGAGGCCGGCGGCCTTAGCAAGAGCCGCCGGGTTGACGTGTCGCCAACCAAGTTCAGATTCTCTGGCGGGCTTTTCCGCTCGTCTTCTCGGTCAGGCGCCCCGATGCCGGGAGCGCCCTCGGTTTCGTCCCGGCGCCGCGTCAGGCGAGCTCGCCGGCGGCCTCGTTGAAGGTTTCGAGCTGGCCGACGGTTTCCTTGCCGAACAGCACCGGCACGCAGGCGCCGATCGCCACCACCACCAGCAACGTGCCGAAAAACACCGTGGGCGAGGCGGTGTGCGCTTCGAGAAAGGCGGGCATCGCCACGCCGGCGAAGAGCCGCCCGAACGACTCGCCGAAAAAGTGGCCGCGCCCGCGCAACGCCGTCGGGAACTGCTCGGACAGGTACACCCGCACCGCCGGGAAGGACGACAATACGGTGAAACCGGTGATCAGCGCTCCGGCGCTCATCACCACCGTCGCCGCCGATCCCGCCCGATGCGCCAACGCCATCAGCGCGAGGCCGGGTATGGCGCCGCCGAGCGCGTAAGCGATCGCCCAGCGTCGCCCAATCACCTCCATGATGTATCCGGTGAAGAACTTGCCTGGAATGCTCGCCATGAACAGCAAGGAGCTCAACCCAAAGCTCAGTGCCACGGCCGCACCCTGATCGACCAGCGCCTTCGGCACCAGTATGGCGCTGGCGTAGTAGCAGGTGCCTGCGGCAATCGAGCACAGGATGCCGACGGTGGTCCAGCGCAGCTGGCCGCGGCGGAACAGCGCCGAGAATGGCGGCAGCTCCTCGCGTGTCACCTGCAGTTTCGGCCCGAGCTCGGCGAGGGTCAGTGGCGGCACGCGGCTGCCGGCTCGCCTGATGATATTGTTCACGTCGTCCACTGCCGCCTGCGCCCGCCCCCGTCGCAACAGCCAGCGCGGACTGCCCGGAAGGGCGAAATGCAACAGCACCGGGACGACGAACAGCGCCAGGCCGCCCGGCAATGCAATTAACCGGAAGCCATGCACGTTGCCGGCGAGGACAAAGCCGATGAACGGCAGCAAGGTAAAGGCGCTGGCCAGCATGACCTCGTAGATCGCGCCGTAAGTGCGACGGTGCTGCGCCGGCATCAGCTCGGCGGCGATCGGGAACGGCGCCGATATGGCAAAACCCAATCCGATGCCGGTGAGCAAGCGGAGAACGATCAGCTGCTCGGCCGTTTGCGCCAGCGGGATCAACAAGGTAAAGAACGTGCTGACGATGACCCCGATCTGCATGATCGTCTTGCGGCTCAAGCGGTCGGAGAGGAGAGCAGCGGTAAGGCCTGCGAGAGCGACCAGAAGAGTGGGCCCTAAAACGAGCCATCGGATGTCGGCGCCAGTAAGATGGAGCGGCGCCTTGGCGAGCACGATCAGCGAGCCGCCCAGCGCCAGGTCGTAGCCCTCGACAAAGCCGACGAGCCCGAGCACCAGGATCAATCCGACGTGGTAGGCGCTGAACGGGATGCTGTCGAGCTTGCGTCCCAGCGCCTGGATCGCAGGAACGCTGTGCGCGGCGCCGGGTGCGGCTTCGGCTGCGGTCATGATGGCTTTCCCCCTTATTGTTCATTTCCCGGCCATTCAACCGGCTCCTTTGTTCATAGTGCCGACTTTGTCCGGACTGCTCAAGCGCCGTCCCGGCGGCGTCTGGCATCCGGCGCTTTTCGCTACCCGCCTTTTGCCCGCCCCCGGCGCTGGCGGAACTCGCACGTGGGCGACCCGTTTGCGAAACGTCGCAATACGGGAAGACGAGAAAGCCTATTGCCGTTGTCCGAACCGGGCGGGTCATCCGACCGTCCCGGAGCCGCTATTTCCGGATGCTATTTTGGAAAAGGAACCAAGGTGAAACAGCGATCGATCGCGACCGGCATGCTCGGCGCCGGAATGATCCTGGCGTTGGCGAGCTGCACCAACCCGTACGATCCGGCCCAGCGCGCGGTCGGGGGCGGCCTGATCGGCGCCGGTGCCGGGGCGGCCATCGGCGCCGCCGCCGGCGGCGGCCCGGGTGCGGCGATCGGCGCCGCGACCGGCGGCGCGCTCGGCGCCGTGACCGGCGTCGCCACGACACCGCCGCCGCCGGGCTATTATTATCCGCCGCCGCCCCCGCCCGGCTACAGGTAGGCCGCATTAGCGGGCCGCGGCTGGCGCCGTGAAGCGGCGCCAGACCGCGGCTCCAGCGAGAAGCGCGATCGGCGATGCAGGTCAGCTCGTCGGCGAGGCCAAGGCGGCCAGCGATCTTTCCGGGGCGGATCGGGTGATCATATATAGCAACGGGTCGGTCACCGATGAGCAGGGCGAGTTGCTTGGAAACCTCCACGACGAAGACTGAGGCCGATGCCGACAGCAAGGCATTTGTCACCTTGCGGTTTGCCGGCGACGATCTCGACCCCGACGAGATCTCCGCCATCCTGCCGGTCAAGCCGGACCCGCACGCATCGCAAGGGCGAGGCGTTCTTTGCCGGGCCGCGTGCCGGCAATCTGCGCGGACGCACCGGCATTTGGTTTCTTGCCACCGACAAGCTCGTGCCCGGCGACGATCTTCAGGACCATTTGGCTTTCGTGCAAAAGCTGCTTTCTCCGAGGCCGGGCGATACCAGCCGGATCGCCAAGCTCCGCGATATCCTGGCGAGCATGCCGGCGCCTAAATTACCTGCTTCTGGCGCGGCGAGCCCGGCGAACCTGCCCCACAGATCCCTGACCGCTTCAATCAGCCATCGAGCCCTGGCCGCCGACATCGAAACCGATTTCTCGATCCAGCAGAATTCGCAGGGAGGTGAGCAACGCGAAACCCACCGGAATTATTCACCACAGAGGCGCCGAGGACACGGAGAAAACCAGTTATTCTCCCTGTCTCTCGGCGCCCAGCAATAAATCCAGTCTCGTCAATGATGGGTTTCGCTCGCTCAACCCATCCTACGCGGTTCTGCCTTAGCCAGGCTGCAACCGAGGCCCCTCGGACCCGCGCCTTTTCCGTCATGCCCGCAAAAGCGGGCACCCAGAGCAGCCCTACACGGAACCTGCCGCACCTGGACCCCCGCTTTCGCGGGGGCGACGGGGAAGAAAAAGCGGAACCATCTGTTGGTTCATGCCGCTAGCTCCGAAGCCGCGGCAGCACCTCGCTGCGAGAACAAGGTCAGGTTGTCGACGGTGTCCTCGTGGCTGATATGGCCGCCCTGGCCCATCATCAACAGGTGGCCGAAGCCGCCGACATGGTCGTAGAACGCCTTCAGCTGGTCCCACACGTCGTCGGGGGTGCCGGCAAAGGAAAGGCCGGCGTCGATCGCCTCGTCGACCGACATCGTGCGCGGGTTGATCGGATGGCCGTCCTTGGTCTGGACCCGCGTCGCCCGCGCCGCCATCGCCCCGCCGCCCTTCAGCATCTGCGCCGCCGCGCGCGAGGAAACATAGCCGGGCGGATTGGCGAATTGCGGTGCGACGATGCCGGAGGTGCGGCTGTAGTCTAGGATCTGGTCGGCGCGGCGGTGGCCCTCCTCGCGCGTCTGCCCGACCCCGATCAAGGCCATATAGGCGAGGCGGTCGGGCGCCGGCTCGCGGCCGACCTCGCGGGCCTTCTTGCGATAGGCCTCGAAGATCGAGGGCGTGCGGGCCCAGCCGGTGTTGAGGACGCCGATCACCATGCCGCGCGCCGCCGCCTCGGTGGCGCTGTCCGTGCTGCCGACCGGCGTCCACACCGGCGGGTGCGGCTGCTGGTACGGGCGCGGCCAGACATTGACCGAGCGGTACTGGAAATGCGTGCCCTCCCAGTTGAACGGGCCGTCATGGCTGGTCATCGCCTTCAGGATCAAATCGTGCGCCTCCCAGAACCGCTCGGAGAGGTCGGCCGGGTTGGTGTTGGCCGGCGAGATCTCGAACGGCACGCCTTTGACGAAACCCATCTCGAGCCGGCCGCGCGAGATCACGTCGATCATCGAATATTCCTCGGCGACGCGGATCGGGTCGTTGCGGTTGCCGATCGGCATGCCGAGCGCCAGGAGGCGCACCTTCTTGGTCTCGCGCGCGAGGATCGCCATCGGGATCGTGCACACCGAATCGCTGCAGGTGGCGGTCGCGTGGTGCTCGTTGGTCATGATGTTGATGCCGAGCTCGTCGCACAACGCCCATTCGTCGAGATAGCGGTGGTAGAGGTCGGCGCCGATTTTCGGATCGTAAAGACGGCTCGGGATCAGGACGCGGTACGAGTTGCGCAGATGCGGCCACGCCGGGTGGTAGGCCATCTCGCTGAAATGCCAGGCCTTCATCGCCTTGCCTCCGTGCCCGCGAAATGTTCGCCCGCGAAACGCTCGATCGCATCGGCGACCGCGTCCGGGCATTCGATCTGCGGGTAGTGTCCGGCCCGCGCGATCGTCTCGAACTTGGCGTTCGGCAGCGATCCACAGAGCTTTTCGCCGTAATCGGGGGTGACGATGCCGTCGCTGTCGCCCCACAGCACCAATGCCGGGACCCGCACCCGATGCAGCCATTGGCGCAGGCCGGGATCGTGCATGTAGGGGCGCCAGCCATAGAGCGCGGTCGCCGACCGGTCGCGCACGATCGCGGTCAGCGCGTCGTCGTCCAGTGCCGCGTAGTCGGGCAGCGCGCGCTCGGGATCACAGAAGGTGCGGCGGCGCAGCTCGTCCTCGGGAAGCGCGTGGATGTCGGCGATGTCGCGCTCCTCGCGCCCGCCGAATTTGATGCCGACCGAGTTGATCAGCACCAAACGCCCGATCCGCGCGACCGAGCGCACGCAGATTTCGAGCGCGAGCCAGCCGCCGAACGAGGAGCCGACCAGCACGACCTCGTCCTCGCCCTGCTGGTCGAGCCAATCGAGATAGAGATAAGCGAGATCGTGGACCGTGCGGAAACTTTCCGGCCGCTCGGATCGGCCGAAGCCGGGGTGGCGCGGGGCCGTCACCCGCCAACGCCGCGCAAGCCGGTCGAGAAAGGCGGCGTTCTGCGCCACGTAGTCGCCGCCGTGCAGGAACAGCAGCGGCGGGCCCGCTCCCACGATCGACCCGTCTAACGCCAATCCGCCGATTTCGATGCCCGCCATTCCATACCCTCCCGGTCGCGATTGCGCTGTCGTGAGCTCGCAGCCGGCAGTATCGCGATGATGCATCCCGAGGTCCACGCCGGCGCGACACGCCATCGCCGCCGGGTTCGACCGGTGAAATTTTGGGTGCCCGGCTGCGGCATTTTGTCCTATGCTCGATCCAATCGGCGGCCGGTTCGGGCCGCGCCCAACACGGCGAGGGTAGGATGAACGTCGAAGCAATCCTGCGCGGCAAGGGGCGGGCGGTGGCGACGATCCGCCCCGATCAGCCTGTCACCGCGGCCTTGGCGGCGTTGCGCGAGCGCAATATCGGCGCGCTCGTGGTCAGCGAGGACGGCGAGACCGTCGGCGGCATCATCTCCGAGCGCGACATCGTGCACGGGCTCGCCGAGCACGGCCGCGACCTGTTGTCCTTGAATGTCGCCGAAATCATGACCCGCCGGGTCGCGACCTGCGACCCCGAGGACACGGTCGCCGATCTGATGGCCGAGATGACCAGCCGCCGCATCCGCCATTTCCCGGTGGTCAAGGACAGCCGTCTCGTCGGCATCGTCAGCATCGGCGACCTGGTCAAAAACCGGCTCGACGAGATCGAATACGAAGCCCGCTCCCTGCGCTCCTTCATCGCCGGCGCCTGACCCGCCCACCATTCCGTTTCGGCCGCTGCGTGTGAGGCTCAACGGACCAACTCTACGATAGTCGTCGTCACCGGACTTGACCCGGTAATCCTACGCCGTCGGCCGGCGACCTTCTGCCGAGTGTTGTTTCCAGCAAGCGTAGGGCTGAAGGGTCTTCCGCTCTACGGTTGCTGCCGCGCCGCCAGCCTTGCGCCGACCGGGGAAAACCATCAGCTTTTCGGCAGGCCAGACGCGTGATAATAAACAATGTGCTGCAGTGAAATGTTGGACCGAGCCACCAATGACAAAACTTCTCGATCAGGCTCTCGAAGCCGCGCGTAGCCTTCCCCCGGACGAGCAAGACAGCATCGCTCATGTTGTTCTCCGGCTGGCGGGTGCGGATGATGAACCGCCGGTGCCGCTCACGCCCGCCGAGCACGCCGCTGTCGCTGCCTCAAAAGCCGCCGCTGCGCGCGGCGAATTTGCGAGCGACGAGCAGGTGCGCGCGGTGTGGGCCGAGCACGGTCTGTAAAGCTTCGCTACACCCTTCCGGCCGTTGCCGATCTTGGCATGATCCTCGATTACATCGCCGCCCATTCGCCGCGGGGTTCGCTGCGGGTTCAAGCCCGCATTCAGACATTGACCAATCTTCTATTGCTGCATCCGCCATCGGCCGCCGCACGAACCACACGGCTATCCGTCGAATGACGACGACGCCTTACCCCTATCTGGTTTGCTACCAGGCCACCGAGACCGAGATCATCGTTCACGCCGTCCGGCATGCGGCGCGGCACCCTTCCGGAATGCCCGGTTCCGCCTGATCGACATCGGCCAGCGTAGGGCGGAGCAGCCTACGCTGCTTGCCGCCGGGCGGCGGGCGCAAGATACGGGTCGAGAGGTCGATCGGAACCGGTCAGCCCGGCTCTGGAGCAGCGGGCCGGTAGCGTTTGACGTCGATCCCGCCTTCCCGTTGCCGCATCGCATAGGCGTCGTGCCATGCCTGCATGTTCAGCAAGGTTTCCATCTTCACGCCGAAGGCCTTCTCGATCCGAAGCGCCATCTCCGCCGACAACGCCGCGTTGCCGTTGACGAGGTCAGAGAGGGTGGCGCGGCGCACGTCCAGCACCTTCGCCGCTTCGCTCACCGTAAGACCGAGCTCGTCGAGAACTTCCTCGCGGATGAACATGCCCGGATGCGGCGGGGCCATTGCGATTCTGGCGGGTGCGCGGCTCATCAGTGGTAGTCCTCCAAGTCGAGGTTGCAGATTTCACTCTGCCGGATGTCAAAGGTCGGCCGCCAATTGCCGCTGACCGAAATGCTCCACGTCCCGGCGCGGTCGCCCCTGAACTGGTGGACGCGCCAGCCGGGCGGCCCGACAACGCCGCCCATGTCGGCCACCGCGATCAGCACCGCCAGGATGTTGCGCAGCCGAAAGACCAGATCGTTGCGGAGTTCCCGGCTGTCGTCGTCTTCGAGGAGGCGCAACAGACCCCGGTGCCGGACGCTCCGGATGATCATGCCGGAATGTACGCTTTCACCGTACGAATCGCCAAGCAGCGCGTCCTGCTCCGGCTGCCATGCAAATGCCGCAATGGCGTTGTATTTACAGCACAGTGAAATTATTCGCGTGTGCGGGATTGTCATCTCGGGAGTTCGCCGAGACCTGATCTCGAACCTGATAAAACAGGAGGAACAGGCGGCGCGGTGAGCCGTGAAGCGACCTCAGGCTCTTGCGGCATACGGGTCGGCGCCCCTTGACCGGGCTTGGCCCGCTTCGACCGCGGAAGCGGCGCACGGCCTCGGCCCCAGCCCGTGATCGGCGCGCGCAAAAGTCCCTGCTCGCGGCAGCGGCCCTCTCCCCTCCTGGCCGACGCCGGCGTACGCTGCCGGTAGAGTTGGAGCATCGACACCCATGCCGGACGGCCCCCGCTACGATGACGATTTCTACGCCTGGACCCAGCACCAGGCCGCGGTGCTGCGTTCGCTGGCTGTTGCCGACAACCGCTTCGACCGCGAGCATGTCGCCGAGGAGATCGAGGATTTGGGCAAGAGCGCGCGCGATGCGGTACGCAGCCAGATCCGCCGCGTCATCGAGCATTTGCTGAAGCTTGCATATTCCCCGGCAGATCCGCCGCACTTCGACTGGATGGAGACGATCGACGACGCACGCCAAACCTTGTCGGACAAGATCAGCCCAACCTTGCGGCGCGATGCCGAGGCGGTTTTCGACAAACTTTACGCGGAAGCCCGGCGAAGGGCTGCCCGCGGGCTGCGCAGACACGGGGAGGCCGACGCCGCCGATGCCCTACCGCATTCCTGTCCTTATTCGCTCGACGAGATCTGCCAGGAGGAGTGGTATCCGGTTGCTTCCGAGCCCGATAGAGCTCGCCCTGGCTAACTGAGCTTCACGACCTCTCACATGCGGGGCGGTGGCGGCGTATGCTGTTGGTGGAATGGGAGCAGTGACGACGATGCCGGACGGCCCCCGCTACGATGACGATTTCTATGCCTGGACCCAGCACCAGGCCGCGGTGCTGCGCTCGCTGCAGGTGTCCGACAACCGCTTCGACCGCGAGCACGTCGCCGAGGAGATCGAGGATTTGGGCAAAAGCGAGCGCGACGCCGTACGCAGCCAAATCCGCCGCATCATCGAGCATTTTCTCAAGCTCGCATATTCGCCGGCACAAGCGCCGCGCTTCGACTGGATGGCATCGATAGCCGAGGCGCGCGCCGCGCTGGGCGACAAGCTCTCGGCGACCTTGCGGCGAGATGCCGAGATGGTTCTTGCCAAGCTCTACCAGGACGGCCGGCGGCAGGCGGAGCTCGGGTTGCGCGGATATGGCGAGGACAAGGCGGCCGAGGGATTGCCCATGCAATGTCCATACGAGATCGAAGAGATCCTCCGCTCGGACTGGTATCCCGGTCCGCCTGGAGACCAGCCATGACCCGCGATTTCGTCGGCTACGGCGCCGAGCCGCCGTATGCCGGCTGGCCCGGCGACGCGCGCATCGCGGTCAATTTCGTGATCAATTTTGAGGAGGGCTCGGAGCTCTCCTACCCGGCCGGAGACGGCGTCTCGGAGGGCGGGCTGACCGAGATGCTGGGCACCGATCTCGGGGTCAGCGGCCGCGACCTCGGCGCCGAGAGCATGTTCGAATACGGCGCCCGGGTCGGCTTCTGGCGCCTGCATCGGATCTTCACCCGCTTCCAGGTGCCGGTGACGATCTTCGGCTGCGCCCGCGCGTTCGCGGCGAACCCGCCGGCGGCGGCCGCGATCGCCGCCAATGACTGGGACATCTGCAGCCACGGCTATCGCTGGACCAACCACCCGGGGCTGCCGGAGGCCGAGGAACGGCGCCAGATCGCCGCTGCCGTCGACCTCATTCGCCAGACCACCGGCAAGACCCCGATCGGCTGGTACTGCCGCTATGCGCCCTCGGAAAACACCCGGCGGCTATTGGTCGAGCACGGCGGATTTCTTTACGACAGCGACACCTACAATGACGAGCTGCCGTACTGGGTGCGAGTTGGCGATAAACCGCATCTCGTCGTGCCTTATTCGTTGACCACCAACGATTCGAAATTCGGCCGTGGGGTGTTCGGCTCGGGCGAGGATTTCTTTGCCTTTCTGCGCGACAGCTTCGATCTCCTCTACGAAGAGGGGGCCGAGCGGCCGCGCATGATGTCGGTCGGCTTGCACATGCGCCTGACCGGCCATCCCGGCCGCGCCCACGCGTTGATCCGCTTCATCCAGCACATCCGCGCCCATGACCGGGTCTGGATCTGCCGCCGCGAGGACATCGCCCGCCATTGGATCGGCCGGTTCCCGCCGCCGGCATAGCGCTATTTCCGCGGCCGAAAGCCGTCAGTCAGGGTCTGCAGGAACGCGACGATGTCGTCGATATCGGCGGCAGACAATGGCGGCGCGCGCCCCGGGCGACCACCAAAGGGCGGATCGCTGTCGACATTGGCTTGATAGCGCGCCGGCAGATCGTCGAATTTGCGGACATGCCTGTCACCATCGCGCGGATACCATTTGCCCGGGTTGGTGTCGCGTTCGGCATAGAACTCGATGACCTGCCGCAAGGTGTGAAAGACGCCGTTATGAAAAAACACTCGACGGGTTGCAGCATTGCGCAATGTCGGCGTCATGAACCGGCCGCAATATTCAGCCCTGTTCAGCAAATCGGCGCGCAGCGGCCCGCACAGCCCGAGATCGAAATAGGCCGGGTCCCGGTTGGCCGGGATCGCGGCATTGCGCGGCGCGCCGAGCGCCACCAGGCCGTAATCGGTGAATTGCGGCGGCGTGCCGTCCTTGGCCGGCTCGCTGATGTGGCATCGGGCGCAGTTGCCTTTGGCGGGATCTTCGAACAGCGCCAGCCCGCGGCCCTGCTGCGCGGTCAACTGCGCATTGCCCGCCAGATAGGCGTCGTATTTGCTGCTGTATGGATAAAACCTCGAATAATCTTGCTGGTAATCCTCCAACGCTCGGAGAGCGGCGGCGAACGCTCGGTCCGGATCGGCGAAAACCGCGGCGCCGAACACCCGGCGAAACTCGTCGGCATAGGCGGCGCGGCGCAAGCGTGCGACGAATCCGGCGGGGCTTTGATTGGCCATCTCATCGGCCGAAAGCAGCGGAATTCGCGCCTGGTCGCGGCCGCGGTCGACGCGCCCGTCC
The DNA here is from genome assembly GCA_963703855.1 of uncultured Alphaproteobacteria bacterium. Lineage (GTDB taxonomy): Bacteria > Pseudomonadota > Alphaproteobacteria > ATCC43930 > CGMCC-115725 > AP-15. The sequence continues at coordinate 165,679 of CAVPFW010000005.1, read as the reverse complement.
CAGGTCAGCCCGCCGGCCGGGCCGTTGTCGATGCTGTCGTCGCCCTCGTCGTCACTGTCGAAGAAATGCTCGGTGAAGGGCGGCGCCGCCTGCAGGTATTCGAGCGACGGGACGGCGCGAACGCCGCTGTGCCGCATATCTGCGCCGCCGAGCTGGACCGCCCGCGCGTTCGGCGGCCCGAAGGCATGGCGCGGGCTGTGGCACGACGCGCACGACATCTTTCCCGATGCGGACAGCAACGGATCGCAGAACATCCTTTGGCCGACCGCGCTGACCGCCTCGACCCGGCGATAGACCTGCGCGCGCGACATGCCGCCAGGCGCGCCCGGCTCCTGCGCCCGGGCGGCGGCGAGGGCAGCGCACAGGACCAGCACCGCGGCTCGCGCCGCACGCGCTAGCATCCGCTGCGTGCCAAAGGGGTCGCGTCACAAAAGCGAAACACCGAAAGGGATAAATTTCGATTGGGCTCGGCCGCGAAACGGAGCCACATTGCCGTGCTTGCAGGGGACATCGTCATATGCACAGAAGTGCTTTGCTGAGGGCATTGCTGGCGGCGGCGATGATTGCCGGCCCGGTCCGGGAGGTCGGCGGCGCAGGTCCGGATAATGCGCGCCCGGGGCTCGGCAACATCGACAACATCGTCGTGATCTATGCCGAGAATCGCAGCTTCGATGACCTCTACGGCTTGTTTCCGGGGGCCAACGGCCTCTCCGGGGTGACGCCCTCGCAATACCGGCAACTCGACCGCGACGGCAAGGCGCTGAAGGAGCTGCCGCCGGTGTGGGACGGGTTGACGGCCAAGGGCGTCGTCCCGACGGTGACCCAGGCCGAGACCGAACACTTGCCGAACATGCCGTTCGCGATCGACGATCCGAAAGGCTTCAATCAGCCGCTCGGCGTCATCACCCACGATCTGTGGCACCGTTTCTACCAGAACCAAATGCAGATCGACGGCGGCAAGAACGACCGCTTCGTCGCCTATGCCGATTCGGGTGCGCTGGTGATGGGCTATTATCACGGCACCCGATTGCCACTTTGGGACATCGCCAAACAATACGTGCTGGCGGACAATTTTTTCATGGGAGGGTTCGGCGGCTCGTTTTCCAACCACTTCTGGCTGATCTGCGCCTGTGCGCCGAAATATCCGAACGCCGATGCGAGCCCGGCCAAGGCCTTGATCGCCGCCGTGGAACCCGATGGGGTGACCCTGAAGATTGCGCCCAACTCGCCGAAATCGGCGCTCGACGGGATACCGAAATTCGTCAAGGACGGCAGCCTGTCTCCCGATTTCTACGCGATCAACACGATGCAGCCGCCGTATCAACCGAGCGCCAACAAGCCGGCGCCGGGCGGCAACCCGGCCTATGCCGATCCGGCCAAGCCGACCACCCTGCCGCCGCAGACCGAGCAGACGATCGGCGACCTGCTGAGCGCGAAAGGCGTCAGCTGGGCATGGTATGCCGGCGCCTGGCAGGCAGCGCTCGACGGCAAGAACGCGGCCCCGGCGCCGAACTTCCAGTACCATCACCAGCCGTTCAATTATTTTGCCGACATGGCTCCCGGCACCGCGGCGCGGGCCGCACATTTGAAGGATGGCGGGCTCGGCGGCAAGCTGTTCATCAAGGTGATCGACGAGGGAGGCCTGCCGCAGGTCACCTTCTACAAGCCGCAAGGCAATCTGAACGAGCATGCCGGCTACGCCGATGTGCTCGATGGCGACCGGCACATCGCCGATGTGATCGGGCATTTGCGGCGGGGGCCGCAATGGGCGCACATGGTGATCATCGTCACCTATGACGAAAATGGCGGGTTCTGGGACCATGCAGCGCCGCCCAAGGGCGATCGCTGGGGGCCGGGTTCGCGCGTTCCGGCGCTGATCGTCTCGCCCTTCGCCAAAAAGGGCTATGTCGACCACACCCTTTACGACACCGGCTCGATCCTGCTGCTGATCACCCGGCGCTTTGCCCTGCCAACGCTCCCGGGCCTGACCGCGCGCAACGCCGCGCTGATCGCCAACGGCAGCCCTTCGTTGGGAGACCTGACCAACGCGCTCGGTCCGACCTCGCAGTGAGTTCGCGCTCGGTCCGGGTTCGGAGATGCCCGCCGGCGTCTGCGGCACACCACGCCGACGGGTTTCAGTGGCGGTGGTCGCGTCGAAGCGGGGCTTAATAAACAGCTCGTCGCTTCGCGCCGGCTCGGACACTTCCTTAGCAAATTTTTAAGATTTAGACCCGAAGGGAGGCTGGCGTCCTCTTGCGGATCCGACGAACATCAAATTTTCCAAAAACATCGTCACCGACCCCAAGAATAGAAGTTAAGGATTGCAGAAATGCGAGTGCGGCTCCGGCGCAACACCTAGCTGAACCTGCGACACCCCGGCAAAAGGCGGCTGACAGAGAAAGTGCACGGAGGGTTGACAGGGATGATTTGCCCTGTTTAGCTCGGCCTGTTCCTCCCTGTCCTACCCGGATGCATCGGCAACAATCCGGGACGACACCGATCTGCATTCTCATGCTCATCCGATACAATCGGCATGGCGGCGCGCCCGTCTGTGCCGGCGGCATGGGAATGCCCAACAAGAAGGAGACGATGTCGGATGCCCTTGCGTCAGACGATCGGCTTTTCCCTTGCGCTTCTGATGGTCTCCGCCGGCGCGATGGCCGAAACGCCGGAGAAGAGCACCTCGTACCACCCCAGCCCCGCATCGAACGCCAACACTGAAAAATCGCAAAATCGAGCCGGCAAAACCCGCGTTGCACCGAGGGTGGCGCATCATCGCCCGCTCACGAGGCTGGCCTCTCGTCGCACCGTGCGCTATCGGCATAACGTCTCGTACCACAATGCCTACCCCGGCGGCGGTCCGCCCGATTCCGATTGGGGCCCGACACGCACCACCGGATCCCTTGAAATCGGGCAAGCGGCTTGGTACAGCTTGGTAGGCGGTCGGACTTCGAGCGGAGAGCGGCTCGACATGATCACGCTCACTGCGGCACATCGCTCGCTGCCTCTGGGTTCCTGCGCCAAAGTCACCGATCTCGATACCGGGCACTCGGTGATCGTCAAGATCAACGACCGCGGCCCCTACAATCGCCGCTTCGTTATCGATCTGTCGCCGCGCGCCGCCGACGAGCTCGGGATGAGGCACACCGGGGTGGCGGCAGTGGCCGTCGAGCCCGTGGCGGTCGTGCCGGCTGCGAGCGCCGCGGCGCGGCCGACCGTAGCTGCCTATCGAGGACCGGGCGCCAATGTGACGCAATAAGCCCTGTTGCGCATATCGGAGGGGCCGGATGGCAACGCCATCCTAGGGTTCGCGCGAGATCACCAAGCGGCCGGACATGGCCGTGCCCGGAACCGATCCCTGCGACTTCATCAAGAGCCGGTGCACCGCGGCGACACCAGGGCCGTCGGGCTCGCTCAGCGGTGTCACCCGCGATATTGCAGGATCGTCAGCCCGGCATTGACGTCGGTCAGGTACATCAGCCCGTCCGGGGCGACGTATACGTCGTTGGACTGGATCACCCGGGGGCGGTTCGGGCGCGGATCGACCATATGCTCCGGCGGCGGCACGAAATGCGCGACGGCGCGCGGCTGGAACGGGTCCGCAATATCGAAGACGCGCAGCCCGGCATTCTGATAGGTGGCAAAGATCAGGGTCGAGCTGACCAAGGATCCGGGCCGGTTCTCATGCAGATTATGCGGGCCGAATTTGGCGCCCTTGGCGCGGTAATCTTCCTCCTTCGGGGTCGGCAGGGTCGCGATCGAGACCGGGTTCGCAGGATCGCGCACATCGAACACCCAGCAGCGCTGGATGCCGTTGGCGCAATTGTCGAGGTTGCCCTCGTCGGCCGCGATCAATAAGTTGCGGTCCGGCAACGGCAGTGGCGTGTGGGTGCCGCCGCCGAACGGCGGAGACCAGCTGCGGTGGCCGAGCAATTTGGGCGCCGTCGGGTCGGACACGTCGTGCACGGTCAGCCCGCCGTCACGCCACGCGCCGTAAGCGAGGTTGCCGGCGACGATCGCGTGGTGGAGCGCGTAGCGCCGCCCTTTCGGCCAGGTCGGGGTCTCGCCGCCGGCCGCATGCATGCCGGGCAGCCACCAGCGCCCGACGATTTGGGGCCGGGTCGGCTCGGCCATGTCGATGACCGCGAGGATATGGTCGGTGTAGCCCTCCCAATGCGCCGAGGCGTAGGCATAGCGCCCGCCGACATACCACAGCCGATGGAGCCCCAGCCCCTCGACCGGCATAAAGGCGATCTCGCGCGGCTCGGCCGGGCGTGAGATGTCGTAGACCCGCAGCCCCGCGGCAAACGCCTTCTCGCGCCGGGTGAAGGTGTCGGTGATCGAGCCTTTGAAATAGTCGTTGGGATCGGAATAGCCCTGCAACACCCAGATGTTCGGGGAATTCACGGTGAGCAGCAGGTCTTCGTGCGTCTGCAGGTGAAAGGCTCGTGAATTAGGCGGCGCCGCGACAAAGCTCACCGGCCGCGGGTGTCGTGGGTCGCGGACATCGACGACAGTGAAGCCGTCGCTGAACATATGCCCGATAAAGGCGTGGCCCTTGTGGACCATGATCTGCACCCCGTCGCCGCGCCCGCCCTGATCGCAGCTGCTGACGAAGTCGATGTTGCGCGCGGATGCCGGGATCATTGCAGAGCGCCTCAACGGGCCGGGTTTTGCTCGAAGTAGTCGATATCTTCGGGGCGCGGCTTCCAGTTGGGATTGCTCGGCCATTCCTTGGTCCGGCCGGACATCGCCTCGCCGTAGCGCACCCGGAACAACAGGGTGCGCAGCGGGCCGTTCTCATATTCGTGCAGTTCGCCGCGTGGATGGACGACGAACGCTCCCGGCTCGATCGCGATGATTTCAGTGGGGGTGCGCATCGTCCCGCCGCCCTCGAAGCAAAAATAGATCTCGGTCGCCTCGGGGTGGCAGTGATAGGGGCTGGTCTGGCCCGGCTCCCAACAGGCGATCGTCACATCGCCCTCGCCGGTAGTGCCGAGCACCCTCTCCAGATGTTTCTTGGGGTCGAACGCCTGCTCGGCCTTCAAATTGAAACTGTACATCGGTTCCCCTCCGCGATCTCTTCGCACCCTAGACCGCACCCCGCCCGCCATCAAGGAAAGCGCCTGAGCAGCCGACTGGACGGCAGGGTGTATCGGGGCCATAGCTTTCGGGTGCCGATCGAATGGGAGGAAGAGATGACGCAGGCCAGCCGCTTTCGCCAATTGCTGCACCGGGATCGGATGGTGATAGCGCCCGGCGCCTATGACTGCATCACCGCGAAATTGATCGCGCAGGCCCAGTTCGACGCCGTCTACATGACCGGTGCCGGCACCGCGGCGACCCTCGGCTACCCCGATTTCGGGCTGGTCACGATGTCGGAGATGGTGGGCAACGCGGAGCGCATCGCTGCCGCAGTCAACGTGCCGGTCGTCGCCGACGCCGATACCGGCTACGGCAGCGAGCTGAACGTCTTTCGCACGGTGCGCGAATTCGAGCGCAGCGGCGTCGCCGGCATCCACCTCGAGGACCAGGGTTTCCCGAAGAAATGCGGTCATCTCGACGACAAGGAGATTGTTCCGCGCGAGGACTGGCTGGCCAAGATCCGCGCCGCTGCCGCCGCCCGCCGCGACCCGGATTTCCTGATCATCGCCCGCACCGATTTACGCGCCGTCGCCGGGTTTGACGAAGCCATCGCCAGAGCGAACGCCGCCCTCGCCGCCGGCGCCGACATGGCCTTTGTCGAAGCGCCGCAGACCATGGAGGAAGTCGCCGCGGTGCCGCGTCTCGTCCATGGCCCGTGCCTCTTGAACGTCGTCTACGGCGGCAAGACCCCCGACCTCGATCTGCGCGAGGCCGAGGCGATGGGCTACAAGCTCGCGATCGTGCCGGGGCTGCTGATGAAATGCGTCGTCGGCATCTGCGACGAGAAGCTCGTTGAACTGAAGGCGATCCACCGCCATCCGGCACCGGTCAAGGAGATGACGGTGCGCGAGATGTTCCAGCGGGTCGGGGCCGACGAATGGGATGCGCGCCGCAGCCTGTTCCGCAGCGCCGCCCCCGCCCGCAACGCGGCGGAGTAGCTTTGCTGGTTCGTGGAAGATCCTCGGTAGTTGGGCGACGCCCGTCGCTTGCTGCCCCTCACCCTCCCGCCGCGCCGGTCCCCTCTCCCCGCAGGCGGGGAGGAGATTGGGGTGAGGGGCCTTTGCTGGCCGCCCGCGTTCTCTACCGCGATGGCCTGATCCTGGTCATCGACAAGCCGGCCGGGATCGCGGTGCATCCCGGCCCGGGCGGCGGGCCCGATCTCGAAAGCGGCTTCGGCGCGCTGCGCTTCGGCCTGCCGCACCCCCCCGCCCTCGCCCACCGGCTCGACCGCGACACCAGCGGCTGTCTAGTGCTCGGCCGCCATCCCAAGGCATTGCGGCGGCTCGGCGCGCTGTTCGCCGGCGGACGGGTCGAAAAGATCTACTGGGCCGTGGTTCACGGCGCGCCGGCCGAGGCCGAAGGCCGGATCGAAACCGGGCTGAAGAAACTCACTCGCGGCGCCGGCTGGCGGATGGTGGCCGACCCGGAGGGGCAACGCGCCGTCACCGACTACCGGGTGCGGGGCGCTGCGGAGGGCCGCGCCTGGCTCGAACTGCGCCCGCGCACCGGACGCACCCACCAGATCCGGGTTCATTGCGCGGTACTGGGCTGCCCGGTCGTCGGCGATCGCGTCTATGGCCGGCCGGAGAGCGCCGAGCCCCTGCTGCTCCACGCTCGCGCGATCGCATTGCCGCTCTACCCCGCCCGCCCGCCGATCGAGGTCACCGCGCCGATGCCGCCGCACATGCTCGCCGCGCTCGAGCGGCTCGGCTATGATCGGACCAGCGAGGTTTCGGTAGAGCGTGGGTGACGGTGCTTAATGCCGAGGTAAAGGTGCGACGTTTGCTGCCGGCGGATGCCGCGCTGTACCGTGAAATCCGGCTTGAGGCGCTGCGTTGCACCGCCGAGGCGTTCGGCAGCACTTTCGCAACCGAAAATGCCGAGCCCGTGACCTGGTTTGCCGAGCGGCTCGACAGCTCGGCGGTATTTGGTGCCTTTGCCGGCTCTGGTTTGCTCGGCGTCGCCGGTTTCTTTATTCGGCAGGGTCTGAAGGAGGCCCATAAGGGCGTGCTCTGGGGCATGTATGTTCGACCCCAGGCCAGAGGGGCCGGTATCGGCCGGCTGGTCGTCGCAGCGATAATCGACCATGCGCGCCAGTGTGTCGAAGTGCTTCAGCTGAGCGTGGTCAGCGGCAACGAAGGGGCGCGGCGGTTATATGCCAGCCTCGGCTTTATCGAGTACGGGATCGAGAAGAACTCGCTCAAGCAGGACGGGCATTATTGGGACGAGGTGCTGATGGCAAAACCGCTGCTGCCCGCGCAGGCGCCCCGATCATGATCCCGCGCTACAGCCGCCCGCAGATGAGCCGGATCTGGGCGCCGGAGAACCGCTTTCGGATCTGGTTCGAGATCGAGGCCCATGCCTGCGACGCCCAGGCAGCACTCGGGGTCATCCCCGAGAGCGCGGCGCGCGCGGTGTGGGAACACGGCGCCTTCGAGGTCGAACGCATCGACGAGATCGAGCGCGAAACGCATCACGACGTGATCGCGTTTCTGACCAACCTTGCCGAGCATGTCGGCCCGGAGGCCCGCTTCGTCCATCAGGGGATGACCTCGAGCGACGTGCTCGATACCTGCTTCGCGGTGCAGCTGAAGCAGGCGGCGGACCTGCTGCTGGCCGATCTCGACGGCTTGCTGGCAGTCCTGAAGCGCCGCGCCTTCGAGCATAAATACGCGCCGATGGTGGGTCGCAGCCACGGCATCCATGCCGAGCCGACAACCTTCGGGCTGAAGCTCGCCGGGCATTACGCCGAGTTCGCCCGCGATCGCGACCGGCTCGTCGCCGCGCGTCGGGAAGTAGCGACCTGCGCCATCTCGGGGGCGGTCGGGACCTTCGCCAATATCGACCCGGCGGTCGAGGCGCATGTCGCCAAAGCGCTCGGGCTCATGCCCGAGCCGATCTCGACCCAGGTGATCCCGCGCGACCGTCACGCCCTATATTTCATGACCTTGGCGTTGATCGCCGCCGGCGTCGAGCGGCTCGCTACCGAGATCCGCCACCTGCAGCGTACCGAAGTACGCGAGGCCGAGGAATATTTCGCGCCCGGGCAAAAAGGCTCCTCGGCCATGCCGCACAAGCGCAACCCGGTGCTGGCCGAGAATTTGACCGGCCTCGCGCGGCTGATCCGCTCGACTGTGATCCCGGCGCTCGAAAACGTGGCGTTGTGGCATGAGCGTGACATCTCGCACTCCTCGGTCGAGCGGGTCATCGCGCCGGACGCGACGATTGCGCTCGATTTCGCGCTGGCGCGGCTGACCGGCCTGAGCGATCGGCTGGTGGTCTATCCCGAGCAGATGCGCCGGAACCTCGGATCATTGGGCGGGCTGGTCGATTCGCAGCGCGTATTGCTGGCATTGACCCAGGCCGGGATGAGCCGCGAGGACGCCTATAGCGCGGTCCAGCGCCACGCGACGGCCGCCTGGCGCGGCGAGGGCCGCTTCGCCGACCTGCTGAAGCAGGATCCCGATGTCGCCCGGCTCCTCGAACCGCAGGCGATCGACCGCCTGTTCGACCCCGACTACCATCTGAAGCACGTCGACACGATCTTCCGCCGCGTGTTCGGGTAGCTCGACGGGAGGAGCGGGGTGCAATTCAGCCCGTTGTCTGCGCCCGGTATTTCTTGTCTGGCATCGACTCGTCCGCGACTTTAATGTGACGGCTCGACGGTCATCGAACGACACTCCGACGTGCGAGCGCCGTCTGCGGCAGCAGATCGCAGGCCGCCCTGCCGGGCGCCCATTGCAGGGCGAGAAGGAGAAGTCGGGATGCCGTTCGAATTCGGTATGTTTCACGAGTTTCAATGCCCGGCCGGGACCAGCCAGCCGGCGGCCTTCGCCGAGTTGTTCGCCCAGGTCGACGCGGCCGAGCGCTGGGGGCTCGACGCGATGTGGCTGGCCGAGATCCATGTCGCTCCCGAGCGCTCGGTCTGTGCGGCGCCGCTGACCATCGCCAGCGCCATCGCCGCGCGCACCAGCCGGATGAAGATTGGCACCGGGGTCCAGGTATTGCCGCTGTGCCATCCGCTGCGCATCGCCGAGGAAGCCGCCACGGTCGACCAGATCAGCCAGGGCCGGCTGATCTTCGGCGTCGGGCGCAGCGGTTTTCCGCGCACCTATGAGGCCTATGGCGTGCCCTATGGCGAAAGCCGCGAGCGCTTTGCCGAGACTCTCGAAATAATAAAGCAGGCGTGGACCGAGGACAGCTTTTCCTATTCGGGCAAGTACTACAAATTCGACAACGTCCGGCTGACCCCAAAGCCCTATCAAAAGCCGTGGCCGGAGATCCGCATCGCCGCCAACAGCGCCGACACCTTCCCGGCGATCGGCAAGCTCGGCCACGGCGTGTTCGTCGCGGTGCGTCTCGGCACCCTGGAGGAGCTTGCCCCCAACATCCGGGCGTATCGGGAAGCGTACAAGGCCGCCGGCCATCCGGGCGAGGGTCAGGTGTTTCTGCGCGCCCCGGTCTATGTCGCCGAGACCGCGGCGCAGGCCCGCGCGGAGCCGGAAGAGAGCATCATGTATTTCTACCGCTATCTCGGCGAGAGGCTCGAGGATTCTGCGACCCGCGCCGGCGTGCGTGCGGTCGAGGACCGGGCGGCGCGCGGCCGGCGGCTGCAAACCATCACCTATGACGAGGCATTGCGCGACAAGATCATCGTCGGCACCCCCGAGCAGGTGACGGACCGGCTGATGGGGCTGAAGCAGGAGCTCGGCCTCGACGGCATCCTCGCCGAAATGAACTGCGGCACCAAGATCCCGAACCGGCAGGTGCTGAAGTCGCTGCAATTATTGTGCGAGAAGGTCAAGCCGGCGTTTCACTGAGGCACCGGAGAGCGCCTCGCCCTCACCCGCCTCCCCCCGGATCGCAGTCCGGGGGTCGGGGTGGGTGAGGGTCTTCGGTCTTCGGGGGCGGTGATTACTGCAGCTCGGGGAGGCCCATCGCCTCGCCGAAGCGGCGGCTCGGTTCGAAGGTGTCGCCGTATTTGCGGTGCCCGGCGGAAATGTGGGCGCAGGCGAGCAATAGCCGCTCGTGGTCGGCGCATTGGTTCCGGCCGTAATCCTGCAGCAGGCACTGCGGGATTTCCTGGTTGTGCGGGTCGTTGCCGAAGCGCGCCGCCATCAAGGCCAGCCGCTGCACCAGCAAGGAGCGGTCGGCGCCGCTGTCGAGATAGGCCTGGGTCCAGGCTTCGGATTGCGCGGTGTCGAACGCCGTCATGGCGTCTTCGAGACGGCCGATGATCTGGGGCCCGGTCAGGCGGTCGGCGCCGGCGGGGGCGCTGATCGGCTCCGACTTGACCCAGCCCTGGTGCTTCTGGTTCCACGCCGCCTGGTTGACCATCGAGCCCGCGACGTAGAGCAGCTTGAGCCGCTGGGGGTGCGCGAAATTGTCGTAGAACCAGCCGAGCGTGTTGCAATATTCGTAGGTGTGCTGCGGCATCGAGTAGGCGTTCGGGCCGTCGGTTTCGAGCACCACCTGTCCGGCCGCCAATTGGATCGCGTCGACGATCCGCCGCGGCGCTTTGCCGGCCAGCAAGAGGGCGCTGATGCGTTCGATATAGGCGGGCTCGTGCTGGCGGATCAATGCGTCGACGAGCGCGTCGGTTTCGCCCTTGCTCAGATCGCCGGTATTGGCCAGCAATGCGCGCTCGCGCTCGGTGGTCCCGCCCTGCGGGACGGCGTGGACCTCGGCCCCTTCGATAAACATCGTGACGACGTTGCACGCCATCTCGTAGACCGAATGCCAGCGCGGCCCGACGGCGAGGTCGAGCGCGCCCGCATAGATCACATCGTGCGCATTGTCCCAGCCGACCGCATTGCCGATCTCGACCACCGAACGGGCGCGGTAGGCCTTGTGCCCGGTGGTGTAGGAGCGGTTGTAGAGCATGCGGTCCTGGACATCGATCAGCCCGGCAAAAACGAGCTGGGCCAAGACCTCCTTGCGGTGCTCAGTTTCCTCCATCAGGCCGAGAAAAATGCGATAGGCGTCGATGACCTGGCCGCGCTCGACCAGGGTCAGCCAGTTGTTGAGGCGCTCGGAAAGCGGGCCGGTCTCGCGCAGCGGCTCCTGGTCGGGCCAATAGACGACGGGCTTTGGCGGCGCGGTGTTCGGCATCTTGTAGCCGCGCGTCGCATAATGGCCGGGCGCCTTCAGGATCTTCTGGTTCCAGATGTCGAGCCCGGAAGGTATGTACCAGATCGTCTGTGCCAGGGGCAGCGCGGCCAACTGTTCCGGCAGCATCGACTGGAGATTGATCGCGGCGCGCGCCGATAAGAGGCAATGGTCGTTGTTGACGAAATTGGGAAAGCCGTCGTCGATGCGCTGATGGTATGGCACGTGCGTATAGGGCGCGTGGATGCGCACCGCCTGGGCCATGATTTCCGGCAACGGCCGGCCGCGGCGGAGCAATTCGTAGTAGACCCGGCTGCCGCCGACCTGATCGCGCGCGAGGAGCCGATCCTCGAGCTCCTGATAGAGGCCTGCCGCTTCTCGTTGGCCGTTGGCATGGGGTGCGGCGTGCGTTGGCATGGGTTTTCGCTCCTCGGGACATCCCCGGCTACCAGCATCTTAGAGCGATATGTCCGGCAATGGTCATGTCGCGTGAACAGCCCTTGCCGCTGCCGCCCGCATGGCTGCGACTTCGCCGCTAGGGTCCGGCCAAAAACGTTATCGTCAGAGCCCCGAAACAATAGGCGCCGGGTTGATGGTTCGGATTGTTGTTGGTCGGAGAAAAATAACCGTTCACACAACTCTGGGTATTGCCGATACAGGATGCGCTCGGGGCTCCGCACATCGAAGGATAACCCGTGGGTGCGTATATGCCGGTGGTGGCGACCGGGCCCCGGCAGGTGAAGGTCGGTTCGTCCGGGCAGGAAACCTTTACCGGCAGATTGTAGGAAGCCCCACCCGTGCCCTTGCAGTAGTCGTTTGCCGCGTTAAACAGGTTATCCGTGCAAGTTGCCGGAATCACACTTACATCATAAAAAATGCAGCCGGGATATGTGACCTTCCCAAAATTGCAATTGACCAGGAAATTAGGCTCGATCAGTGTATTATGAGGAACGTGCGATTGCGCTGTCCAACAATTGAGCGCACCTGTAGAATCCAAAGATGTTGCGGCGCAGAAACGTGAACCGGGGTTGGCGTTCGAGTTGATGACTGCCGCTGAGCAGGTGGTGTTTTTAGCGACCATGACAGTCGAGTTGGTGGCTGTCTTGACGCAACCCGAACTCCAAGTAATCCCGGATCCCGCTTGCGGTGCAAACCCGACATAAATCGTCCCGCCGGTGTCGTTTACGATGTTTACATCGCTGGTCGGCGCCGACTGGAGCTCCGGCTCACACGCTTTCCGTGCTATCGCACGAAGGCGCGGGTCGGAGATCGCAAACGTTTTGCCGGTTTTTTGATTTTGAAACTGCGGTTCGGTCGAGCTGTCCTCAGGACATACCAAAGCCAAATTGGCGTCCAAACCTTTCTCGGCCCCGGTCAGATGTATCACCGCAGGGTGATGGCTGTCTTCGGCCAAAACCCGATGAGTGCCCATCAACAATCCGACAGTTAGCACGACCAGCGAAAGTTCGTGCGCGAACGGCGTCCGCCGTAGGGCTTCGGGTTCTAGCGACGCGTGGTGCGCTTTCGGGAGCCACCAGTGGCGCAGACCGGCCGCATAGCGGGGTGTCGTCAAAGTTTCTTCCCAGGCCATCGGAATGTGCTCCTCGTCGAATGTATGACGATAGGACGTGGAAGAGATTGCCGCAATATTAACCTCTGATCGGATGCTCGGTGGTAAACTGCCGCGATGTTGAACCCCGATATCCTGCACCGGGATTTCCAGCCTGAACCGTATTGGTGGGAAGCATATCGCCCGGTCGCGGGCGAACTCGTCGAGGTGCCGAAACGGGCGCGGGTGGCGATTGTCGGCGGCGGCTATGCCGGGCTGTCGACCGCACTCGAACTGGCAAAACAGGGCATCGACGCAGTCGTGCTCGAAGCGAACGAACTCGGCTTCGGCGCCAGCACCCGCAACGGCGGGGCGGTCAGCGGCGGCGTCAATGTCGGCAAGAGCTTCAGCGGCCGGGCCGCCGACCTCGACCCCGAGCGGGCGGGGCGCCTTTTGTCCGACGCCGCCGACGCCTTTGCCCTGGTCGACCGGCTGATCGACAACGAACGCATCGACTGCTTCTGGGAAAAGCCCGGCCGCTTCGTCGGGGCGTGGACGAGGCGACATTTCGATGCGCAGCAGCAGCGGCTCGCGCTGCTCAACGCGACGGCGCGATCGGGCGCCTATATGGTGCCGCGCGCGCATCAGCGCGAAGAGATCGCCAGCGACTATTATCACGGCGGCATGGTGGTCGAGCGCTCGGGCAAATTGCACCCGGCGCTCTATTACAAAGGCTTGCTCGAGGCCTGCCGCCGACGCGGTGTCGCGCTCTGCGCCAACGCCGCAGTCGGCCATATCGCCCGGTCCGGCAGCGCCTGGCGGGTCGAGACCAGCCGCGGCGAGGTCAGCGCCGGCGAGGTCGTCATCGCCACCAACGGGTACACCGGCGCTCTGACCCCGACCCTCCGGCGCCGCATCGTGCCGATCGCTAGCCACATCATTGCCACCGAGGAATTGCCGCCGGATCTCGCGCGCTCGCTGATCCCCACGGGCCGCACCCTGTCCGACACCCGGCGTGTCTTGTGCTACTACCGCATGTCGCCAGACGGCAGGCGCATGGTCTTTGGCGGACGCGCGCGCTTCACCCAGGTCGAGGCCGCAGTCAGCGCGCCGATCCTGCACCGCTATATGACGGCCCGCTTCCCGCAATTGCGGGGCGTCAAGGTCACCCACGCCTGGACCGGCAACACCGCCTTCACCCTCGACGCGCTGCCGCATATGGGAGAGAGCGGCGGCCTCCATTATTGCCTCGGCTGCAACGGCAGCGGCATCGCGATGATGACCTATCTCGGCTGGCAGACGGCGCGCAAGATCGCCCGCGCCGCCAACTACGCCTGCAGCTTCGACACGCCTGGGTTTCCCGACCACCCGCTCTATACGGGCAACCCTTGGTTTCTGCCGTTTGTCGGCGGCTGGTACCGCCTGCGCGACCGGTTCGACCGCGTGCTCCCCTGACGCGCCGATTGCGGTATGCTCGGGCGATTGCGAGCATGAGGAGGAGCCCGGATGGATTTCGAGACTTACCAGGAGTTGATCGCGCAGGACGGGCCGCCTGAGGGGTTGAGCATGGCGGCGCAGGCGCTGTGGTGGGAGGCCAAGGGCGATTGGCGACGGGCGCATCAATGCGCGCAGCAGCATCCGGGTGCCGAGGGCGCGTGGGCGCATGCCTATCTCCACCGCGTCGAAGGCGATCTGTCGAATGCCGGCGGCTGGTACGGCCGCGCCGGCCGGCCGGTCTCGACCGCGCCGTTGAAGGAGGAATGGGAGATTATCGCCCGCGCCGTCCTCGCCTAGACCCGCCTCCCGTGCCGCGACTTGTCCTGATTGGTATCGGCGGCAATCTCGACAGCCCCCGCTGGGGACCGCCGCGGGATACCTTGACCGCCGCCCTCGCCGCCCTGGAAGCGCCGGGCCTGACAATTGCGACGCGCTCTGCCTGGTACCGCAGCGAGCCGGTGCCTCGATCGGATCAGCCGTGGTTCGTCAACGCCGTCGCTTCGGTGGATACTGCGCTCGGTGCCGGCGATCTGCTCGCGGTGATGCAGAAGGTAGAAGGGCTGTTCGGGCGTGTTCGCGGCGCCCGCGACGCGGCGCGCGTGCTCGACCTCGACCTGCTCGATTATTGCGGCCAACGGATCGAGTCGGCGGCGCTCGCGCTGCCGCACCCGCGGCTGCATCAGCGCCGCTTCGTGCTCGAGCCATTGGCCGAAATCGCGCCCGACTGGCGCCATCCGATCCTGCGCCAGACAGCGCAGCAGCTGCTCGCCCGGCTCCCGGCCGGCCAGCCGGTCGAGCGTCTGCCCGGATGATCGGATCTCGGGCGACCGATTGCGCATGCCCAACCGCGCCGATATAAGGCGGCTTCCTACTCTCGCCGAGAACAGGATGACCGTCCACGACGCGGCGCGCGCGCACATGATCGAGAGCCAGATCCGGCCCAACAAAGTGACGGACGAACGGGTGCTGGCAGCCTTTGCCCAAATCCGGCGCGAGCTGTTCGTGCCCGAGCACCTGCGACCGGTGGCCTATGTCGACCAAGATCTGCCGCTCGGCCGCGGCCGGTACCTGATGGCGCCGATGGTGGCGGCTCGCCTGCTGCAGGCCGCTTGCGTCGAGCGCTCCGACACCGCGCTGGTGGTCGCTGGCGGGTCGGGGTACGAGGCGGCCCTGCTCGGAACATTGGCGCGCGCCGTCGTCGCTCTCGAGGAGGATCCAGAGCTCGCCCGGCAGGCTCGCGCGGCCCTCGTCGATCACAGCATTGCTTCGGTCGGCATCGTCGAGGGGCGGCTGGCCGAGGGTTGTCCTTTGCGGGCGCCTTACGACATCATCCTGTTCGGCGGCGCGGTCGCCGCGGTGCCGGAGGAAATCAGCGCGCAGCTCGCCGAGGGCGGCCGGCTCGTGGCTGTCGTCCGGGCCGAGGGCGAGGTCGGCCGCGCCACCCTGACGACACGGACTGGCGGAGTTGTTGCGCGTCGCGTTATCTTTGACGCCGCGATCCCGCGGTTGCTCGGCTTCCCGCCGGAGCCGGCCTTTGTCTTTTGAAAGTTGCCTGTCGATGCCACAATCGGCCAACCGTTGATGTCCGCAGCCGAAGAAGTCGCGGCGGTCGGCCTGGGTCGCGGGCGCGGATTTCGCCGCTGCGGCGGTCGCGGTCGGTTCGCGGTCGCCCCGTTCGCCGTGCTGCTCCCGCTGATCGCCGTGACCTCGTGGTCGGCGCGGGCGCAGACGCTGACCCAGGCGCTGGCCGAAGCCTACAACACCAACCCGCAGCTCCTGGCACAGCGCGCCCTGCTGCGGGCGACCGATGAGCAGGTGCCGCAAGCGCTGTCGGGTTGGCGCCCGACGGTGAACTTTACCGGTCAGGCCGCCTTGCAGAGACAGGGGCTGCTGAGTAGGTCCGGGAACACGGTCGCGAATACCGATCCCAACCTGGTCCAGCTGCAGATAACGCAGCCGGTCTATAGTGGCGGTCGGACCGTGGCTCAGACCCGACAGGCGATCAACACGGTGCAGTCGACGCGGGCGCAGACCTTGGCGGTCGAGACCTCGGTGTTCCAAGCGGTTGCCCAGGCCTACATCGACGTGGTTCGCGACCAGGCCCTGGTCGAGGTCAACCGCAACAACGTGGGGGTCCTGCGCAAGCAGCTCGAAGCGACACAGGACCGTTTCCGGGTCGGCGAGGTGACCCGCACCGATGTCGCGCAGGCCGAATTGTCGCTCGCGCAAGCCGTCGGAACCTTGACCGCCGCGGAAGGGCAGCTCCAGCAGAGCCGGGCCGCATACGTGCGCGTCGTCGGTCATCCACCCGGCAGGCTGTTGCTGCCGCGTGAACGCCCGACGCTCCCGGCGACGCGCGAAGATGCGCAAGCTCTTGCCGCCAACGATAATTTCAATGTCATCTCGGCCAATTTTGCCGAGCTCGCCGCGCGCGACAACATCGACGTGGTGCGCGGCCAATTGCTGCCGCAGATTGCGATCGTCGGCAACCTCAGCCGCGCTTCTGACCCTTCGATCACGTTCAGGGGCGCTATCGAGAATACGGCGTCTGTCGCCGCGCAGATGACGATGCCGCTCTACGAGGGCGGGGCGATCTATTCGCAGACACGCCAAGCCGAGCAGACCGTCGGTCAGCGGCGCAGCCAGGTTGACGACACCCGCCGCGCGGCGGTGCAGACAGCGACTCAGAGTTGGGAAACGCTGAAGGCGGCCCGCGCCAGCATCGCCTCGTTCGCGGCGGCGGTGCGGGCGGCCCAGATCGCTCTGCAAGGGATCCAGCAGGAGGCTCTGGTGGGCACCGCCACCACCCTCGATGTCCTCATTCAAAACCAGCAGCTGCTGACGACGCAGCAGCAGCTGATCGTCGCCGAGCACGATGCCGCGGTCGCCGAGTTCAACCTCGCCGCCGCGGTTGGCCGGCTGGTCGCGCCCGAGTTGCACCTGCCGGTCAAGCTCTACGACATGGAGCAGCACTACCGTGAGGTAAAGAACAAATGGATCGGCTTTGGCGGCGGCCTCAAAGAGTGAGAGGACGCCGGCTCGGCGCTTTTCCTGGAAAATTCGACCAGCCGCGCGTAGGTTAGCAACATATCGAATCCTTATCGGTTGCTCTCGATGTCGGATGCCAAACCCCAGCCAACCCCGGCAGCGCCGAGAATCTCGACGCCGGAACCGTCGATGGAGGAGATCATCGCCTCGATCAGCCGCATCATCGCCGAGGACAACCGTTCGTCCGATTCGGTGCGCCCGGCACCCGCGCTCAAGACCGGGATTCTCGAGCTGACCGAGGCGATCGAGGCCGATGGCTCGGTGCGCCGGTTGACGCCTGCGGCGATGTCGTCGGCCGGCGCCGGACCGGGCAAAGACCCGTCGCCGCCGAGCGGGGCGGCACGGATCGAGCCGGAACCGCCGCGTGCCGAGGCCGCGGCCGATGCGGCGCCGGATCGAGCGCGCGAGCGCATCCTCTCGGCGGCGACGTCGGGAGCCGCCGCCACGGCCTTTGCCCGGCTCGGCGCGGTGCCGCGCGAGCGGCGCACCGAGGCGGATTTGGCGATCGGGGCGGGCCAGCGGACGCTTGAGGAAATCGTGCGCGACACCTTGCGGCCGTTGCTTCAGGCCTGGCTCGAGGAGCATCTAGCCGGGATCGTCGAGCGGCTCGTCCGCGAGGAGATCGCGCGCGTCGTCGGCGAGGCGGGGCTGCGCTGACATCAGCCGGCAAGCCTCCGCCCCACGGGACGGTCGCGAATTCGTCGGCCAGCCCGCCAGGCCTCGGCGTTTTGAGGCTCACCCGCTCAGTCGAGGACGGTTCAGCGATGCTGGATAAGACCTTCGAGCCGTCTGCCGTGGAGTCCCGCTGCTACGCGCTGTGGGAAGCCTCGGGCGCGTTCGCCGCCGACCCCGACAGCAGCAAGCCGCCGTTTGCGATCATGATGCCGCCCCCGAACGTGACCGGCAGCCTGCATATGGGGCACGCGCTGACCTTCACGTTGCAGGATCTGCTGGTCCGCTATCAGCGCATGCGCGGCCGCGACGTGCTGTGGCAGCCCGGCACCGATCACGCCGGCATCGCCACCGAGATCGTCGTCGGCAACCAGATCGCCGAGGAGGGCGGGTCGAAGCGCGATCTCGGCCGCGAGGCGTTCATCGCCCGGGTGTGGGAATGGAAGGAGCAGTCGGGCGGCGCGATCACGCGTCAGCTGCGCCGTCTCGGCGCCTCGCCCGATTGGCGGCGCGAGCGCTTTACGATGGACCCGGGCCTGGCCGCCGCAGTTCGGCGTGTTTTCGTCGCGCTTTATCGCCAGCACCTCGTCTACCGCGACAAGCGGCTGGTCAACTGGGATCCAGTGATGCACACGGTGATCTCGGATCTCGAGGTCGAGAGCCGCGAGACCAGGGGCTCCCTGTGGCACATCCGCTATCCGGTGGCCGAGCTTCCCGGCCGGTTCATCACGGTAGCGACGACGCGGCCCGAAACCATGCTGGGCGACACCGGGGTCGCGGTTCACCCGGACGACGCGCGGTTTGCCGATCTGGTGGGAAAGCATGTCCGCCTGCCGCTTGCCGATCGGCTGATCCCGATCGTTGCCGATCAGCACGCCGACCCCGAGACCGGCAGCGGCGCGGTCAAGATCACACCGGCGCACGACTTCAACGATTTCGAGGTCGGCCGGCGGCACGGGCTCGCGCAGCTCAACATTTTCGACGCGGACGCGCGGCTCAACGATGCGGCGCCGGCCGCGTACCGCGGTCTCGACCGGTTCGCGGCGCGCGAGAAGGTCGTTGCCGAGCTTGCCGCCGACGGCCTGCTCGAAAAGACCGAGGACCATACCTTGATGGTGCCGCATCACGACCGCTCCGGCGTGGTGATCGAGCCGTGGCTGACCGACCAGTGGTTTTGCGATGCCCGCGTGCTGGCCAGGCCGGCGATCGCGGCGGTCGAGGACGGGCATACCCGCTTTGTGCCGCGGCAATGGGAGAACACCTTTTTCGAGTGGATGCGCAACATCGAGCCCTGGTGCATCTCCCGCCAGCTATGGTGGGGCCACCAGATCCCGGCCTGGTACGGGCCGGACGGCGCGGTGTTCGTTGCCGAGACCGAAGCGGAGGCATTGGCCGAGGCGCAAGCGAAATACGGGCGCGGGGTTGCGCTGCGCCGCGACGAGGATGTGCTCGACACCTGGTTTTCTGCGGCGCTGTGGCCGTTCTCGACCTTGGGCTGGCCCGAGCCGACCCGCGAGCTCGCCCGCTATTATCCGGGCGACGTGCTGGTCACCGGCTTCGACATCATCTTTTTCTGGGTTGCCCGGATGATGATGATGGGGTTGCATTTCATCGGCGAGGTGCCGTTCCGCACCGTCTACATCCATGCCCTGGTGCGCGACGAGCGCGGCCAGAAGATGTCGAAATCGCGCGGCAACATCATCGATCCCCTCGAGCTGATCGACCGCTTTGGCTGCGACGCGCTGCGCTTTACATTGGCGGCGCTGGCCGCACCCGGCCGCGACATCAAGCTCGCCGAAAGCCGGGTCGAGGGGTACCGCAATTTCGCGACCAAGCTGTGGAACGCGGCGCGCTATGCCCAGATGAACGGCTGCTCTCCGGCCGACGGCTTCTCTCCGGCTCAAGCGCGGCTGACCGTCAACCGCTGGATCGCGGCGGCGACGGCCGATTGCGCCGCGGCGGTCACGGCCTCGCTCGACGCCTACCGCTTCGACGAGGCGGCGGCGCAGCTCTATCACTTCGTGTGGGGCACGTTCTGCGATTGGTACATCGAATTCACCAAGCCGATCCTGCAGGGCGACGATGCCGCAGCGCGCGGCGAGACGCAGGCGACGACGGCCTGGGTGCTGGGCCAAATCCTGCGCCTGCTGCATCCGATCATGCCGTTCATCACCGAGGAGCTGTGGCCGCATTTCGCCCTCGACCAGGCGGGTCTGCTGATCTCGGCGGCATGGCCCGAGCTTTCGCCCGATGTGGTCGATCGCGCCGCCGCGGCCGAGATCGAGTGGGTGGTAGCGGCGGTCTCGGCGATCCGCGCGGTGCGCGCCGAGATGAACGTTCCGCCGGGGGCCCGGGTGCCGCTGCTGGTCAAGGACGCCGAAGCCGCCGCGGGCGAACGGCTCGAGCGTCATCGCGAGCATTTCATCCGCCTCGCCCGGGTCGAGCGGATCGAGCGGATCGAGCAGGCCGGGGTGGTTCCGACCGGCGCGATCCAAGCCGTGGTCGAGGGCGCTACCATGATCCTGCCGCTCGGCGGGGTCGTCGACCTCGCCCGCGAAAGAACCCGGCTCGCCAAGGAAATCGGCAAGCTCGACGTCGATCTCGCGAAATTTGCCGCCAAGCTCGGCAACCCCCAGTTTCTCGCCAAGGCGAAACCCGAGGTGATTGAAGATCAACGCGAGCGCCAAGCCGACGCGGCCCGCGACCACGACCGGCTGAAGGCCGCCTATGACAGGATTGCGGCCGGTTGAGCCCCTAACCGACGCGCCGGCTCAGCCCGCCTTCTTTTCGTGCTCCATCGCCGCGCGCAGGATCGCGTTGATCCGCGTCTGATAGCGTGGATACCGCCGGAAATGCTCCAGCACGTCGCGATCGAGCCGGATGCTGATCTGCTCCTTCGGTCTCGGCATGACCAGCGTCGCCGACGCGAACCAGTCGGCGTCGACTAGCGGCGGCGCATCTGGGTCCGAGCGGACCGATGCTTCAATTTCCTCATCAGTTATCGCGTCGAACCGCGACCAGTCGGTCCGAGGGCGGTGCTGGGTTGTTCCGGATCTCTGCTTCGAAGCGCCTTTGCTCACGCCGACTACCTTTCGCACTGTGTATACAAAAGCCTTATCTCGAGCCGCGATCCTTTCCACGCGATCGGCTGGCGGCGATCTTCGCCGCACTTTATGGTCGACACCGTGGTGACCCGCTGAACCCGGTGTCACCGATAGGGAGCCGGTCTTGACGCTGCGTACCGAAAATCTTGTTTCTGCCGGTCTCGTCAAGCGCGGGCGGCTTGACGAGATCCGGCGGGTGGCGGACCGATTCGCAGTCGCCGTGACCGAGGACATGGCGGCGCTGATCGATTCCACCGATCCGCACGACCCGATCGCGGCGCAGTTTGTGCCGAGTGCCGCCGAGCTCGTCACCGTGCCCGAAGAACTCGCCGACCCGATCGGCGACACGCGCTGGTCGCCGGTTCCCGGCATCGTCCACCGCCATCCCGACCGGGTATTGCTGAAGCCGACCCTGCTGTGCCCGGTCTACTGCCGCTTTTGCTTTCGCCGCGAGGTGGTCGGCAAGAAGCCGGCGATGCTCGATCAAGCGGCGCTCGAGCGCACGTTCGCCTATATCCGCGAGCGGCCCGAGATCTGGGAGGTCATCGTCACCGGCGGCGACCCGTTGGTGCTGGCGCCGCGCCGCATCGCCGCGATCGTGCGCGCCCTCGACGCGATCCCGCATCTCGGCGTGATCCGCTTTCACACGCGCGTCCCGGTGGTCGATCCGCGGCGCGTGACCCCGGCGCTGGTCGCGGCGCTGACGGCGGAGAAGGCGGTCTACGTCGTGGTCCACGCCAACCACCCGCGCGAGCTGACCGCGGCGGCAAAGGAGGCGGTGACCCGGCTCATCCGCGCCGGCATCCCGGTCCTGTCGCAGACGGTGCTGCTGCGCGGGGTCAACGACGATGCGGCGGTGCTCGAAGCGTTGTTCCGCGGCCTCGTCGCGATGCGGGTCAAGCCCTACTACCTGCACCACGCCGATCTCGCGCGCGGCACCGCGCATTTCCGCACCGGGATCGCGTCCGGGCAGGATCTCATGCGCTCGCTGCGGGCTCGCGCCTCGGGGCTGTGCCAGCCGAGCTACGTGCTCGACATCCCCGGCGGGTACGGCAAGGTGCCGCTGGCCGCCGGCGCGGCCGCCCCGGACCCGTCATCCGGCGGCTGGAGCGTCGAGGACAGCGCCGGGGTCCGGCACCTCTATCCGCCCGATCCCGGCGGCACCGAGTAATGAAATGCCCGCTCAGACCGCCAGCTCGCACCAGATCGGGGTGTGGTCCGAGGCGCGTTCCCGGGCCCGCAGCTTCTTGTCGATGTCGCACGCCGCGATCCGGTCGGCGGCATGCGGCGACAGCAGCAGATGGTCGATGCGCAGACCCTCGTCGCGGTTCCACCGCCCAGCCTGATAATCCCAGAAGGTGTAGCGATGCGACTCGCGGTGAAAGACCCGGTAGGCGTCGGTCAGCCCGAGATGCATCAGCGCGCGGAACCGCGAGCGCGATTCAGGGCGGCACAGCGCGTCGTCGCCGAACGCCACCGGGTCGTAGACGTCCTCGTCCGCGGGGCAGATGTTGTAGTCGCCCGCCAGCACAAACGGGATCTCCAGGCGCAACAGGTCGCGCGCATGGCTGACCAGCTGCTCCATCCAGGCGAGCTTGTAGGCGAATTTGTCGGTCTCGACCGGGTTGCCATTGGGGAGATAGATCGAGGCGACGCGAACCTCGCCGAAGCCCGCCTCGAGATAACGCGCCTGCTCGTCCTCGGGCATGCCGGGCAGCCCGCGGACGAGGCGATCGGCGGGCCGCTTCGACAGCAATGCCACGCCGTTATAGGAGCGCTGGCCGATGGCCTCGACGCGGTAGCCGAGCCCCTGGATTTCCAGCATCGGGAAATCCGCGGCCAGGCATTTGGTTTCCTGCAGACAAAGCACATCGGGCTGCGCCTCGGCGAGAAACGCCAGCAGATGCGGCAGCCGCGCCTTGACCGAGTTGACGTTCCAGCTGGCGATCTTCACTTGCCGGCCAGCCTGCGAGGGTCAGCCGATCGAAAACGAATTGCCGCAGCCGCAGGACGAGGCAGCGTTAGGGTTGTGGATCTGAAACGACGCGCCCATCAGATCCTCGACGAAATCGACCTCGGCGCCGCTCAACAGGCCGAGCGAGACATCGTCGACGACGATCGTCACGCCGTCGCGCTCGAACACGAAATCGTCCTCGTTTCGCTGGTCGTCGAAGGTCAGGCCGTATTGGAACCCGGAGCAGCCGCCGCCGGAAACGGCGATGCGCAGAAACGCGTTGCCGGCCTCTTCCTGCGCCCTCAGCATGGCGATGCGGCGCGCGGCATTCTCGGTCAGCACAATCCGCCGTTCCTCGATCTCGTCCATGCTCTCGGCCATGTCCTCGGCGCTCCCACAGTCGCCGGCGCGCACCGGCATCCTTGCAGCCGTATGTAAGCATCGGCAACCGTCAGGTCAAAGGGCGCTGGCGCGGCCGAGGTCTGTGCAAAGATTTTTACGCGACAATCAGGTAGGCTGAGCCCTTAAAGCAGGAGTTGGCAGATGCTGCGCGCCCTCGAAGGCGGAGTTGACCCCGAGCAGAGAGCGGAGCGCGAGGATAAACTCGTCTACCTGACCGCGTTGGAGCGCAAGGTGCTGTGGCTGTCGACCTGGATGATTCACAACGCGAATCATCTGCGGCCCAACCGGGACGGGCTCAAGGTCGGCGGACACCAGGCGTCGAGCGCCTCGGTGGCGACATTGATGACGGCACTCTATTTCGACGTGCTGCGGCCTCAGGACCGGGTTGCGGTCAAGCCGCACGCGTCGCCGGTGTTTCACGCCATCCAATACCTGCTCGGCCATCAGACGCGCGAGAAGCTGGAGCGGTTCCGCGCTTACGGGGGCGCCCAATCCTACCCGTCGCGGACCAAGGACGGCGGCGACATCGTCGATTTTTCGACCGGCTCCGTGGGCCTCGGCGTCGGCATGACCCTGTTCAGCTCGATTGCTCAGGACTATCTGCGGCTGAAAGAGCTGATCTCGACCGCCGACCCGCCGGGCCGCATGATCGCACTCGCCGGCGACGCCGAGCTCGACGAGGGCAACATCTTCGAGGCCTTGCTCGAAGGTTGGAAGCACGACGTGCGCAACCTGTGGTGGGTCATCGACTACAACCGCCAGAGCCTCGACGCCGTCGTTTCCGACCGGCTGTTCGGCCGCATCGACGCGATGTTCGAGATGATGGGCTGGCGCGTCGTCGCCCTGAAATATGGGCGGCTCTTGGAAGCCGCCTTTGCCCGTACCGATGGCCATCATCTGCGCGAATGGATCGACGCCTGCCCGAACTCGCTCTATTCGGCGCTGGTCTACAAGGGCGGCGAAGGCTGGCGCGAGCATTTGCAGCGCGATCTCAACCGCCATCCCGGCATTCGCGCGATCCTCGACGACCACGACGACGATGCGCTGCAGCGCCTGATGACCAATCTCGGCGGCCACGATCTGGAAACGGTCCTCGACGCTTTCCACGCGATCGCCGACGACCGGCCGACCTGCTTTATCGCCTACACGATCAAGGGCTATGGGCTGCCCTTCGCCGGCCACAAGGACAACCATGCCGGGCTGATGAATCCGGATCAGATGGCCTTGTTCCAACGCAGCATGGCGGTGGCCGAGGGTGCGGAATGGGAATTGTTCGCGGGCCTCGACCTGTCGCCCGAGCGGCTTTCCGCGTTTCTCGACCGGGTGCCCCTCGCCCGGCCGGTGGCGCGCCGGCACGATGCGCCGCCCGTCGAAGTGCCGGCGGGCCTGCCGGTCCCGCGTGGGGAGCGCCTGTCGACGCAGGAAGCCTTTGGCCGGCTGCTCGGCGACATCGCCGCAGGCGACACCGACCTCGCGCGGCGGATCGTGACGACCTCGCCCGACGTGACCGTGTCGACCAACCTCGGGCCGTGGGTCAACCGCCGCGGGATCTTCGACCGCGCCGAGCGCGCCGACACCTTTCGCGAGGAAAAGGTCGTCTCGGCGCAGCGCTGGGCGATGTCGCCGCGGGGCCAGCACATCGAGCTCGGCATCGCCGAGAGCAATTTGTTCCTGCTGCTCGCGGCGCTCGGTCTTTCGGGGCCGCTGTTCGGGACCCGCCTGCTGCCGATCGGCACGCTCTACGACCCGTTCATCAAGCGCGGCCATGATGCGCTGAACTACGCCTGCTACCAGGATGCGCGCTTCATCCTGGTCGCGACCCCGTCGGGGATCACTTTGGCGCCCGAGGGTGGCGCGCACCAATCGGTCGGCGAGCCGCTGGTCGGGATCGCTCAGCCCGGGCTCATCAGTTTCGAGCCGGCTTTTGCCGACGAGCTCGCAATTCTGTTGCGCTGGGCGTTCGCGGAAATTCAGCAGGACGGCGGCGAGTCGGTCTATTTCCGGCTGTCGACCCGGCCGATCGAGCAGCCGAAGCGGCAGGTCGGCGCCGACCTCGCCGGGGCCATCGTCGCCGGCGCCTATTGGCTGCGCGAGCCGGGGCCCGGCGCCGAGCTGGCGATCGCCTATTGCGGCGCCGTCGCCCCCGAGGCGCTGGCGGCCCATCACGAGCTGGCCGAGGATGTGCCGCAGGCCGGATTGCTCGCGATCACCTCGCCTGACCGCCTGCATCGCGACTGGCGGACGGCCTGTGCGGAGGGCGGGCCAAGCGTGGCCGGACAGCTGCTGTCGCGGCTGCGGCCGGGCGCCGCCCTCGTCACCGTCGGCGATTTCCATCCGGCGACCCTGTCGTGGCTCGGCGCGGTCGCCCACAACCCGGTCGTCCCGCTCGGGGTCGAGCGCTTTGGCCAATCGGGCGACATTCCCGACCTCTACCATGCTTACGGCATCGACACCGACGCGATCCTCGACGCGGCCGCCCGCGCCTGCCTGATGGCCCTGCGCTGACCTTCGCTCATTGCGGGCCGCTCACTGCGGCGCCGCTGCGCATCGAGGCCGGGTGACCCGGCAGCTTCAACCGCTGCCCGGTGTCGGTCACATTGGTGCCGTCGACCTTGAGCACCGACAGGTCGCCGTCGAGGAAATTGCCGACATAGAGATAGCTGCCGTCAGGGCTGAAGGCGACCGCTTCGGGCAGCGCGCCGACCGTGACCGAGCCCACTTTGGTGACCTTGCTGCCGTCGACCTGGAGGACGGCGACGCTGCCGCCCGCGTGGTGAAAAAACGCGGTCGCCGGCTGGTTGGAGCCTTCAGCCTGGATCGAGACCGCAAGGTTCCCCTTCGGGCTGATCGCCAGTCCCTCGGGCAAATCGCCGACCGTCACGTGATCGACGACCCGCGGCGGGTTCGCCGCCAGGTCGATGACGCCAACGGTGTCCAGGTTGCCGTCGGAGCCTCCGCCGCCGCCATTGTCGACGGTCAATGCCAGCTTGCCGTCGGGGGTCACCGCGACGTTGTACGGGAAGATCCCGGTCGGCAGGTCGCGCTTGGCGTAGGCGACCTTGTCGCCGTCGATGGTCAGCAGCGCCACCTTGTTGGCCGCGGCCTTGGCCGCGAGCGCGTGCTTCCCATCGGGGGTGATCGCGACCGCCGAGACCTGGTCGGCGGCGGTTCCGACCGGCACGGTGTCGGCGACCAGGACATCCTTGCCGTGGATCGACAACACCGAGATCGTGCCGTCGGCGCGGTTGGCGACGAGAGCCAGGTCGCCCTTGGGGCTGATCGCCATGCCCGAGGGCTGCTTGCCGACCGCGACAGTGCCGATCACCTTGGGCGGGCTCGCCTTCAGATCGACGATGAACACCTTGTTGTCGGGCTCGAGCCGGTGCCCCCATCCCTGGATCACCGGCATCAGCGAGTTGGCGACGAGGGCAATGTCGCCGGGCGGCACGATCGCCAAGTTGGTCGGCGGCCCGACCACCGAGTTGATCAGAGGAATGGTCGCGGCGACGCGCGGCGCACCGGGATTGGAGATGTCGATCACCGACAAGGTGTCGTGACCCGGCTCGCGGAAAATCGGTTTGAAGTTCTGGTCGACCCCCTGCTTTTCGTCATTGCCGACGATCAGCGTTTGAGCAAAGACCGGCGCCGAAGCGCCGATCAACCCGCCGGCCAGCACAGCCGCAGTGAAAATCGACGAACGCATCCTCCCCCTCCATCGTTTTGCCGGTGGCGCATCGCGCGCCCTGTACTGATGCTGCCCCGATTGTGTGCAGGCGACAAGCAGTCGTTCCCGTTGAGGATTAAACGCGCGCGCCGGTTCGGTTTCGACCCACGCCCTCTGCGATCGTCGGATTATGCCCCATCATCAAGGAATGTCGGGGATCGCGATCCTCAAGCTTCAGCGGGCCGGCTTCACCGAGCAGCAGGTCGAAGCGCTCGCCGAATACCACGAAGCTGGAGCGGCGACGAAGAGCGACATTGCCAATCTGGATCGCAAGCTCGATACGGTCCGTTCCGAGATAGAGTCAAGCTATTCGATCTCGACCACAAAATTGATGCGACCCGCGCGGATCTTGAGGGCAGACTTTCCGGGCTCGACAACAAGCTCGACCGGACGCGCTCCGGTCTCGAACTGGCGATCGAGAAGGTTCGGCACGATCTCGAGCTGAGGATCGCCGAGGGCAAGGCCGAGACGATCCGGTGGGTCGTGGGCGTCGGCTTTGCCCAGGTGGCGATGATCCTCACGGTGCTGCGGCTATTCCCGAGCGTGCATCCTTGATCGCCGCCGAAAACGGGCCTCAGAACCGATCGCATTCCCTCGCGGCTTTGACGTAGGCGGCGGCGTCGGCCGGCAATAGCAGGCGATCGGCGACAAGTGCCGCGGCTGCGGCTTCGACCCGGGCGACATAGGCCTCCCGATCGGCATAGCGCTCTTCCAGCGAGGGGCGCGGGTCGTCCGATGCCTCGCGCTCGCTTTTGGTCGGGGCGAACGGGATCAGCGATCCGTCGCGGTCGCACAGCTCGCAGGGTTGCGCCCGGTAGACGTTCCATCCGGTGTAGGTGGCGAGCGGGACCGCGATCGGCGGCAATCGGATGCCGGCGACCTCGTTGCCGTCGGCGTCGACCGCCGACACGCGGATCCCATAGAAATTGTCGAGCCGGGCCGGCGGGTCGACCCAATCGACCGGCGCCGCGATGCGGTTGGCGCCCGGAGCGAGGGCGAACCCGGCGAGCTTCGGCATCTCGACCGCCTCGGCCGCAACCGCCGTGCCCTGCGCGATCGACGGGACCCGGCTCGGCGGCGGCGCCTCCCCGGTCTTGACCCACTCTTCGAGCGCCGCGAACAACGCCCGCAACGCCGGGCTGGCGCTGTGCGGGTTGCGCGGGTTGACGCAGGGGCCGGGGCTCGGATCGGTCCCGGGGCCGCCGCCATGCTGGGTTCCGGCGATCATGTAGACCCTTGCCGTCGACGGCAATTCGAGGTCGTGCCCGCCGGCCGGGTCGGTATGCACCAAGGAGGCGCCCTTCTGCCAATACTCCGTAGCGGTGTTGACCTCGATCATCAGGGGATCGGTTGGCCGGCCTTTCAGGATGGCGCCGCCGATACCTGAAAAAGGATCGATGGTCGGCGCGTTGCCGAACGGGAACCAGTTCTCCGGATAGAGCCGGTCCTCGTGCTGGGTCGCGGTGCGGCCCGGCATTGCGAAGCTGTGGTTGGCGAACACCTTGCCGGCGCCGGCGACATGGCTCAGCACGCCGTCGAAGACGCGCCGGCTATGCCCATCGTCGTTCATGCCGAGCTCGAGGAAATGGCGCAGAAAGCGGCCCGCCTGAGAAACCCCGAACGCAAGCGCGTGCTCGACCCCGGGCGTCTCGCTCGGTCCCCCGTCCGCGATCATCGGATTGAGCGTCCCGCCGCGATCCGCGCGCTCGTAGCGCAGGAACGCGACGAGGTCGCGGGTCGCCGCGAAGCCGGTGCCCATCACCGTCGATCCGGTCGCCTCGTACCAGATCTCATAGATCTTGACCGGCGCGAAGCTGGCGCCGCGCGGCAATAACCGGATCGACCGATTGTCTATGAACTCCCAGCCATCCGCCGGGATCTCGGTGCGGGTGTCGTTCTCGCGGTCGCGCACGGTCAGACGCGCCTTGCGCCGGTCGGTCGAGACGGCGGGGTAGCTCAGGCGCACGACATCGCCGTTGCCGGGGGCACGGGTGCCGATGTGAAACTCGTCGCGAATGCGCCGCACCATCGGCCTGCCGTCTTCGAGCGCCATAGGGAGCCGCGCCGTCATGCCGTTGTTGGCGCGAGGCGCGCCCGAATCCCAGCCCGACCAGACGAGGCTGTAGCCGCGCCCGAGGGTGAAGCCCAATCCGGCATCCCGCGCTGTCTTCGGGTTGTTGGCGTCGGCGTTGCCGCCCGCTTCGTCGAGCCGCCCCAGGATCACCTTACGGCCGCGATTGGTCACGTCGTAGACCAGAACACCGCCCGCCCGTCGCCGCTCGGCCGGCCGCAGGATGAAAAAGTCGGTCTCGTACTCGACCATGCCGCCCGGGTTCCTCGCCGCTCTGTCGAGATCGGCGATCACCTTGTTCTCCGGCGCCGCCGGATCGAGCTCGCCCCGGGCGATGCCCTTTATCCGGACATAACGCGCCGGCTGCGCCGAAAGCCTGCCCCTCGGCGAAAGGCTCGACCGCATCGACCTGATCGCAACAATGGGCATCATTGGCCTCCTGGTTCGACGAGCGATCTTAGCCCGCCTTTGGACCACGCGGCGACGCTTGCGCGGGCGAATAGCGCGTCGATCGCATCGGCGATCATATCGGTCGCGACCTGTCGCTTCCCGTTTCGCCGCACAGCATCCGGAAAACGCACGAAGCGAGCACACTCCTTCGCTTGCGCCCGCTTTGCCGGCGGAAGAGACCCTATCCCGCGAAGCCGAGGTGCTCGACCTGTTTCACCAGTTTTATCAGGTCGAGATCAGGTTTCCTGCGTGCGCCGGAACTCCTCGGACTGCCCGCCGGAACCCCTTCGGCGGCTTGCCGATATCATATTATAACGAACTTGTCAATATGCTCGTCTCCGCTCAGATCCGCACGATTTGGATTTCGACCAGCGGACGCTTGCCGAAGCGCTCGTTGAGGGCGCGCCGCAATGCCCGCCGGGCGGCCTCGTCGACAACGCCGTCATCGCCTCGGGCGCCGGTCGGCAATTCATCCAGCACGCGCTCGATCGCGGTGCGCAGGAAAGGCAAGGCCGCCTCCGCCGCCTCGGGCTCGACCAGCCCGATCACGGCTATGGCCGGCGGTGCTGCGAGCCGGCCCTGACGGTCGAGCACCAGGGTGGCGACGGCGCTGCCGTTGAAGACGACGCGGCGACGGTCCTTCAGCGCAGCGCCGTCGAGCGGCAGCAGGGTCTTGCCCTCGCTGGCGAGCCGCCCGACCGGGACCTCGTCGACGATCACGGCGCCGCGATCGTCGAGCCGGATCATGTCG
The DNA here is from genome assembly GCA_963703855.1 of uncultured Alphaproteobacteria bacterium. GTDB lineage: Bacteria > Pseudomonadota > Alphaproteobacteria > ATCC43930 > CGMCC-115725 > AP-15. The sequence continues at coordinate 135,204 of CAVPFW010000005.1, read as the reverse complement.
CCGTTTTCGATGACCAGCGGCTGCGGCACCTGGCATTCGCCGGCGAGGCGCGCATGCGCGATCAGATGGCGGGATTCGCCGTGCACCGGGATCGCGATCCGTGGGCGGATCATCTGGTACATCCGCACCAGCTCGTCGCGCGCGGGATGACCGGAGACATGGACGAAATGGTCCTCTTCGGTGACGATCTCGACCCCGAGCCGGGCCAGCGCGTTCTGCAATCGGCCGATCGACTTCTCGTTGCCGGGGATGATCCGCGACGAGAAGATCACAACGTCGCCGGCTTCGAGATCGACGCTCGGATGGTCGTCGCGGGCGATGCGGGCCAATGCCGAGCGCGGCTCGCCCTGGCTGCCGGTGCAGATCATCAGGATCCGGTCGCGCGGGATGTAGCCCGCCTCGTCCTCGGTCAGAAACGCCGGCAGACCGGAAAGATAACCGTTCTCGCGCGCCGCCTTGTCGATGCGCCACAAGGAGCGGCCGACCAGCGCCACCTCGCGGCCATGCGCCGCGGCGGCATGGGCGATGCTTTCGAGGCGAGCGACGTTGGAGGCGAAGCAGGCCACCGCGACGCGGGCGTCGTAGCGACCGACGAGATCAGTCAGGGAGCGGCGCAGATCGGCCTCCGATCCCGAGCTGCCGGGCCGCAACGCGTTGGTCGAATTGCAGATCATCGCGAGGACGCCCTCGTCGCCGAGCCGGCGCAATGCCTCCTCGTCGGCCGGCTGACCGATCAGCGGGTCGGGATCGAGCTTCCAGTCCCCGGTATGCAGCACCGTCCCGGCGGCGGTGCGCAGCACGACCGCGTTGGGCTCGGGGATCGAATGGGTCAGGGTAATCAGCTCGAGGTCGAACGGGCCGATCGTGAACCGGCCCGACATCGGCACGATGTTGATCTTGACCTTGTCGGCGAGCCCGGCCTCGACCAGCTTCGCCCGCAACAGCGAGGCGGTGAACGGGGTTGCCCAGACCGGGCAGCGCAATTGCGGCCACAGATAGGGGATGGCGCCGATATGGTCTTCATGCGCGTGGGTCGCGACGATGCCGAGCAGATGGTCGCGGCGTTCGGCGATAAACGCGGGATCGGGCATCACCACGTTGAGCCCCGGCTGCGAATTGTCGCCGAAGGTGACCCCGCAATCGACGATCAGCCACTGGCCGGCACAGCCGTAGAGGCCCAAATTCATCCCGATCTCGTTGGCGCCGCCGAGTGCTACGAAATAGAGCGCGTTCGGGTCGTCGGGATCGGGGCGGGCAGCGGATCGGTGGGGCAGCGCGTTCATCGATCGGCATTTCTGCGGTGGATCAGACGCAGCCCCCACAAGGTCAGATCGGGATCGACTTTCTCGATGACGTCGGTCGCCTTGGCGAACAGCGGCGCCAGGCCGCCGGTCGCCACCACCCCCATCGCTTCGCCGCGCTCGTCGCGGATGCGCCGCACCAGCCCCTCGATCAGCCCGACATAGCCCCAGAAGACGCCGGACTGCATGGCCGGGATGGTGCTGCGACCGACCACCTTCGGCGGGCGCTCGATCGAGACGCGCGGCAACAGCGCCGCCGCCATCTCCAACGCCAGCAACGACAGGTTCGGCCCCGGGGCGATCACCCCGCCGCAGTAGTTCCCGGCCCGGTCGACGATGTCGAAATTGGTCGCGGTGCCGATATCGACGACCATCAGCGGCACCTCGTAACGATCCTGGGCCGCGACCGCGTTGGCGACCCGGTCGGCGCCGACATGCTCGGCCGGCATGTCGACATCGACGCCGATCCCGAGCTTGCAGTTCGGCCGGCCGACGACCAGCGGCTCGCTGCCGAAATAGCGCCGGCACAGCCCGTTCAGGTTGAACGACGCCTCGGGCACCACATTGGCGATGATGGTCGCATCGATGTCGCTGCGCGCCAGACCGCTCAGCGCCATCAGCTGGGTCAGCCACACCGCGTACTCGTCGGCCGTGCGCTTCGGGTTGGTCGCCGCCCGCCACGAGGCGCGCAGCTCGTCACCGGCATAAACGGCGAAGACCACGTTGGTGTTTCCTGAATTGACGGCGAGCAGCATGAGACCCCGCTAAGGTGCCGGGAACACGTCGCCGGCCGAGATATGCCGCAGGCCGTCGGGGGTCTCCAGCACCAGCACCCCCCGCTGATCTATATCGGCGAACCGGCCGTGCAAGGTGGCGCCTTCGAGGCGAACCCGGATCGGCTCGCCGAGCCCGACCGCGCGGGTCCGCCAGGCCGCGCGCAGCGGGGCGAAACCCTCGTCCCGCCAAAGCCGTGCCCAGGTTTCGAAATGGCCGGCGAAGGCTTCGAGCACCATCGCCGGCTCAGGTGGGCGGCGGCCTTCGCCGAGGAGGGACGTGGCCGGAAACTCGGCATCGGCCGGCGCCGAGGCGAGGTTGATCCCGACGCCGACGACGAGAAAGGCGAGCTTTCCGCCCCCACCGATCTCAGATTCGGGACCGATTTCCGATTCGAGCAGAATGCCGGCGATCTTGCGGCCGCCGAGCAGCACGTCGTTCGGCCATTTGCAGGCGAGCCCGGCCAGGTCGGGGACCAGCGCGTCGAGCGCATCGCCGACAGCCAGCGCCGCGGCAAAGCCGAGCTGGGCTGCGCGATCGGGTGAGCAGGCCGGCCGCAGGATCAAGGAGGCGTAGAAATTGCCGCGCGGCGACGCCCAGGCGCGTCCGCGCCGGCCGCGCCCGGCGGTCTGCGCCAGCGCCCATACCAGAGTACCCTCCGCGGCGCCTGCTCGGGCGAGCTCTTTGGCCTCGTCATTGGTGCTGCCGACGGCATCGCGGGGAACCAGCCGATAAGACGCAGGGAGAAGCGGCGGCGGCCGGGTCATTTGAGGAAAAGGGAAGAAGCCGCCACCGCAGCGCTGCCGACAACCGGGCCGGGCAGCAGAAAAAAGAACAAGGTCACCAGTGCGGTCACCAGCAGCACGCCCTTGAGCTCGCCCGCGATCGGCGAATTGAAGGCGCCCGCGGGCTCGTCGAAATACATGACCTTGACGACCCGCAGATAATAGAAAGCCCCGACCACGCTGGTCACGACGCCGATCACCGCGAGGCCGGCGAGCTTGGCGTCGATCGCCGCGAGGAAGATGTAGAGCTTGGCGAAGAAACCCGCGGCCGGCGGGATCCCGGTCAACGAGAACATGAAGATCGCCAAGGCCAGCGCCAAGGCCGGGTGGGTGCGCGACAGCCCGGCCAGGTCGGCGATCTCCTCGAGCATCCGCCCCTGCCGGCGCATGCACAAGATGACCGCCCAAGCGCCGACGGTCATGAACAGGTAGATCGCCAGATAGACCAGCACGCCGCGAACCCCGGCCGCGGTGCCGGCGGCGAGACCGATCAGCGCATAGCCGACATGGCCGATCGAGCTGTAGGCCATCAGCCGCTTGATGTTGTGCTGGGCGATCGCGGCCACGGCGCCGAGCACCATCGAGGCGATCGCGAGAAAGATGACGATCTGCCGCCACTCGCCGATCAGCGGGCCGAACGGCGCGATCATCAGGCGGACGAACAACGCCAGCGCCGCCAGCTTGGGCGCGACCGCGAAAAGTGCCGTGACCGGGGTCGGGGCGCCTTCATAGACATCGGGCGTCCACATGTGAAACGGCACCGCCGAGATCTTGAAAGCGAGGCCGGCGACGATGAAGACGAGGCCGATGACGAGACCCGGCGAGACCGGCGCGCTCGCCGCCAGCAGCCGGGCGAGATCGGCAAAGGCGGTGCTGCCGGCAAAGCCGTAGACCAGGGACAGGCCATAGAGCAGCATGCCCGAGGACAGCCCGCCGAGGACAAAGTATTTGAGCCCGGCCTCGCTCGACCGCGGCGAATCGCGATCGAAGGCGGCGACGACGTAGAGCGCCAGATTCTGCAATTCGAGGCCGACATAGAGGGTGATCAGATCGTTGGCCGAGATCATCACCATCATCCCGGTGGTCGCCAGCAGCACCAGCACCGGGAACTCGAAGCGGGCGATGCCCTGCTCCTCGTTGTAGCGCATGCCCATCAGGATCGTGACCGCCGAGCCGAGCAGCACCAGCGCCTTCATGAAGAGGGCGAAGGCGTCGGTCACGAACATCCCGTAAAAGCCGACGCGGCGCTCGGGCCCGCCGGAGAGCGCAACGACGAACACCGCGACCAGCGCCATCACCGCGAGCCAGGAGACCAGCCGGGTCGAGCCCTCGCCGCGCAACGCTCCGAGGATCAGCAGCGCCATCGCTGCCGCCGCGAGAACCATCTCCGGCAGTGCCGGCGATATGTCGGAGAACGCGAGATGGGGCATCGCGGCGGCTAAGGCAGGCTCGCGCGGCGCAGGCCGGCGGCGTCGGTGGCGGCGGTCGCCTGGGCGACGATATGGTCGACCGAAGCCCGGATCGGCCGCAGGAACGAGCTCGGGTAAATGCCCATCCACAGCACCAGCACCAGGAGCGGCGCGAACACCGCCTTCTCGCGCGGGCTCAGATCGAGGATGTCGCGCAGATCGGCGCGGGTGATCGTGCCGAAGATCACCCGGCGATAGAGGTAGAGCATGTAGGCGGGTGCGAGGAACAGCGCGGTCGCGGCGAGGGTGCATTCGAGGGTGCTGACCCGGAAGGTGCCGAGCAGGATCAGGAACTCGCCGACAAAGCCGCTGGTGCCGGGCAGCCCGACCGCCGCCAAGCTGAACGCCATGAACACGAAGGCGTAGGCCGGCATGCGTTCGACCAGACCGCCGAAGCGCGCGATCTCGTGGGTGTGCAGCCGGTCGTAAAGCACCCCGACGCACAGGAACAGCGCGCCCGAGACGAGCCCATGGCTCAGCATCTGGATCACCGCGCCCTGCACCGCCTCGCTGGTCACCGCGAAGATGCCCATCGTCACAAAGCCCATATGGGCGATCGACGAGTAGGCGATCAGCTTTTTCATGTCGGTCTGGGCCAGCGCCACCAAGGAGGTGTAGATCACCGCGATCGCGCTCAAGGTGAAGATCAGCGGCGTGAAATAGGACGAGGCGAGCGGAAACAGCGGCAGCGAAAAGCGGACAAAGCCGTAGCCGCCCATCTTCAACAAGATGCCGGCAAGGATGACCGAGCCCGCGGTCGGCGCCTCGACATGCGCATCGGGCAGCCAGGTGTGCACCGGCCACATCGGCACCTTGACCGCAAAGGACGCGAAAAACGCCAGCCACAGCCATTTCTGCAGAGCCGGGGAGAACAGGCTGATGTGGCTCAGCGCGTACTCGATGTCGGTCGAGCCGGTCTGCAGATAGACCGCCAGGATGGCGAGCAGCATCAACACCGAGCCGAGCAAGGTATAAAGGAAAAACTTGAACGCCGAATAGACCCGGTTGTCGCCCCCCCACACCCCGATGATCAAAAACATCGGAATCAGCACGCCCTCGAAAAACACGTAGAACAGGATGAAGTCGAGCGCGCAGAAGATCCCGACCATCAAGGTCTCGAGCACGAGGAAGGCGATCATGTACTCCTTGACCTGGACGCGGATCACCTCCCAGCTGGCGGCGATCGAGAGCAGGGTCAGCAAGGTCGAGAGCAGGATGAAGAACAGCGAGATCCCGTCGATGCCCATGTGGTAGGCGATCGTGAACCCGCCGAGAGCGACCCAGTCCGCGCGCTCGACGAATTGGAAGGCGGCGGTGGTCGGATCGAAATCGACCCACAGCACGATGGAGAGCGCGAAGACGATCAAGGTCGTCCACAGCGCGATGAAGCGGGCGTTGCGCGCGACCACCGCCTCCTCGCCGCGCGCCATCAGGATGAAGGCGACGCCGACCAGCGGCAAAAAGGTGACGAGCGAGAGCAATGGCCAGTGGCTCACGAGGGATGCCCTTCGCTCAATGCGGGAACAGGTACCAGGTCACGAAGGCCGCCAGCCCGATCAGCATGACGAAGGCGTAATGATAGACATAGCCGGTCTGCAGCCGGCTCGCCTGGCGCGCCAGATCGCGGGTCAGCGCGGCGACCCCGTCGGGCCCGAGCCCGTCGATGACGGCACCATCGCCCGATTTCCACAGCCCGTCGCCGAGCGCCATCGCCGGGCGGACCAACACCCGATCGTAGAGCTCGTCGAAATACCACTTGTTCAAAAGGAACAGGTAGAGCTCGCGGAAGCGCTGGGCGAGCCGCACCGGGAGCCGCGGGTTGACGATGTAGAAGACATAGGCGAGGGCGATCCCGGCGAAACCGCAGAGCAGCGGCAGATAGCGGATCGGCATGGGTATCTGCTCGGCCTTGGCCAGCGAATCGTGGCCGGGCAGAACCAGGATCGCGCTCTTCCAGAACCCGGCGCTCGCCTCGCCGACGAAATAGGCGTAGCCGATCCAGCCGAAGAACGCCGCGCCGATCGCCAACACGATCAGCGGGATCAGCATGACCCACGGGCTCTCATGGGCATGGTGCATGGTCTCCTCGTCGGCGCGGGGCTCGCCGTGAAAGGTCATGAACATGACCCGCGAGATGTAAAACGCGGTCATGAATGCAGCCAGGGTGCCGAGGCACCAGCCATAGCGCCCGGCCGCCGTTCCCGACGCCCAGGCCGCATCGAGGATCGTGTCCTTCGACCAATAGCCGGAAAAGGGCGGGATGCCGCTCAACGACAGCGCGCCGACCCACATCGTCGCATAGGTGACCGGGGTCTTGCGCCACAGCCCGCCCATCCGGCGCATGTCCTGCTCGCCGCCCATCGCGTGGATCACCGCGCCACAGCACAGGAACAGCAGCCCTTTGAAGAAGGCATGGGTGAACAGATGGAAGATGCTGGCGGCGTAGGCCGAGACGCCGGCGGCGACGAACATGTAGCCGAGCTGGCTGCAGGTCGAGTAGGCGACGACGCGCTTGATGTCGTTTTGGACCATGCCGATGCTGGCGGCGAACATCGCAGTGGTGCCGCCGATCACCGCTACCACGACGAGCGCGGTCGGCGCGTATTCGAACAATGGCGACAGACGCGCCACCATGAACACGCCCGCCGTCACCATCGTCGCCGCATGGATCAGCGCCGAGACCGGGGTCGGCCCCTCCATCGCATCGGGCAGCCAGGTATGGAGCGGGATCTGCGCCGACTTGCCCATCGCCCCGATGAACAGCAGGATAGAGGCGAGGGTCAAGGAATTGACCCGCCAGCCGAGAAAATCCATGGTCGTGCCGACGAGTTTCGGCGCCTTGGCGAAGACGTCGGGAAAATTCAGGTTACCGAAGATCACAAAGACCGCGAAGATGCCAAGCGCGAACCCGAAATCGCCGACCCGGTTGACGATGAAGGCCTTGATCGCGGCGGCGTTGGCCGCGGGCCGGTCGTACCAGAAGCCGATCAGCAGGTACGACATCAGGCCGACGCCTTCCCAGCCGAAGAATAGCTGCACGAAGTCGTTCGAAGTAACCAGCGCCAGCATGAAAAAGGTGAACAGGCTCAGATAGGCCATGAAGCGCGGGATCGACTTGTCCTCGGCCATGTAGCCGACCGAATAGACGTGGACCATCGAGGAGACGATGGTCACGACGAGGATCATCACGCCGCTCAGGGTGTCGAGCCGGATCGACCAGGTGACGTCGACCCCGCCGGCGACGATCCATTGGAACAGCGGGATGATTTGCGGCTCGGGTGCCGCGAGGATGTCGCGGAACACGAAAATCCCCAGCGCCGCCGACAGCAAGAGCGCGCCGCAGGTGACCACCTGCGAGCCGCGGTCGCCGATCGCCCTGCCGAAAAACCCGGCGATGATTGCGGCGATCAGCGGCAGGAAGACGACGGCAAGCGCCACCGGGTCAGCCTCGAGGCCGGCGATTGCAGGGGCGGCCGTGCCACCTCGCGACAAACCCCTTGACCGGGCTCGTCCCGGTCATCCACGCCTTGCTCTGACGCGGCCGATACGGCGAAGACGTGGATGCCCGGATCAAGTCCGGGCAAGGCGATGAAATTAAACGAGCGAGCATGGTGATCGCCACCCTCAGCCTTTCATCATATTGATGTCTTCGACCCGGATGGTGCCGCGGTTGCGAAAATAGACGACGAGGATGGCGAGCCCGATCGCCGCCTCCGCGGCCGCGACGGTCAGCACGAACATGGCAAAGGCCTGACCGACGATGTCGTTCAGGAATACCGAGAAGGCCACGAAGTTGATGTTGACCGCAAGCAGCATCAGCTCGATCGACATCAGAATGATGATGACGTTCTTGCGGTTGAGAAAGATGCCGAAGATCCCGAGCGTGAACAGGATCGCGGCGACGACCAGGTAATGGGGCAGCCCGATCGCCATCACGCGCCGCCGCCGACCGGCACCTTGACCACCTCGACCGATTGCGCACGGGTGCGAGCGAGCTGGGCCGCGATCGATTGCCGGCGCACGTCGACGCGACGGCGCAGGGTCAGCACGATCGCCCCGATCATCGCGACCAAGAGGATCAGCCCAGCCCCCTGGAACGCGAACAGATAGCGCGTATAGAGAATGTCGCCGAGCGCTCTCGTGTTGCTGAGCGCGATGCCGCCGACCGGCAACGCGGTTCCCGGCCCCGACGCGGCCGGGGTCACCACCCAGCTGAAGATGACGAAGAACAGCTCGGCCAGCAGCACCAGACCGACCGCGGCGCCGATCGGCAGGTAGCGCACAAAGCCGCTGCGCAGCTCGGCGAAGTCGATGTTGAGCATCATCACGACGAACAGAAACAGCACCGCGACCGCGCCGACATAAACGATGACCAGGATCATCGCCAGAAACTCGGCCCCGATCAGCACGAAGAGCCCGGCGGTGTTGAAAAAGGCGACGATCAGAAACAGCACCGAATGGACCGGGTTGCGGGCGGCGACGACCATCGCCCCGGCCGCCACCGCCGCCGCGGCAAAAAGATAGAACAGGATCGCCTGCAGGATCATCCGTGCCTATCCGAGCGCGCCAATCCGACGTGGCGCGATCTTTATGACGAGATCGGCTGCTGATCGCCGGCGGCGCCTGGACCCCCGCTTTCGCGGGGGTGACGAAATCGCGATTGGCATGTCCAGAGCACAAGCGAGTCGCCTCGTGACCAAACGAGGGCGGTGCAGAAGCGCGGGACACATGCTCGTCACCGGTAGGGGGCGTCGAGCGCCAGGTTCTGGGCGATCTCGGCCTCCCAGCGGTCGCCGTTGTCGAGCAATTTCTGCTTGTCGTAGAACAGCTCCTCGCGGGTCTCGGTGGCGAATTCGAAATTTGGCCCCTCGACGATCGCATCGACCGGGCAGGCCTCCTGGCAATAGCCGCAATAGATGCACTTCGTCATGTCGATGTCGTAGCGGGTGGTGCGCCGGCTGCCGTCCTCGCGCGGCTCGGCCTCGATCGTGATCGCCAGCGCCGGGCAGATCGCCTCGCACAGCTTGCAGGCGATGCAGCGCTCCTCGCCATTGGGATAGCGGCGCAGCACATGCTCGCCGCGAAAGCGGGTGCTGAGCGGGCCCTTCTCGTGCGGGTAGTTGACCGTGACCGCGCGCCTGAACATGTAGCGCAAGGTCAAGGCCAGGCCGGAAAGCAGCTCGCTCAAGAGCAGGCTGCGCGCGCCGCGTGGCAAAAGTGCCATCCTATCGATCCCTTCGCCTGGTTCGGCCGTTCAGCGCGCCGGCAGCCACCCGAACGCCGTCAACACTCCCGCGGTCAGCACCAGCCAGAACAGCGAAAACGGCAGAAACACCTTCCACCCGAGCCGCATCAGCTGGTCATAGCGGAACCGCGGGAAGGTGGCACGCACCCACAAAAAACAGAACAGCACAAAGGCGATCTTCAACAGAAACCAGATCGGTCCGGGGACCCAGGTAAAGGGCGGGACCCCGAACGGGGCGAGCCAGCCGCCGAGAAACAGCACGCTCGTCATCGCGCTCATCAGGATCATGTTGGCGTATTCGCCGAGATAAAAGAGGGCGAAGGCCATCGCCGAATATTCGACGAAATAACCGGCCACCAGCTCGGTCTCGCCCTCGACCACGTCGAACGGGGCGCGGTTGGTCTCGGCCAAGCCCGAGATGAAGAAGATCACGAACATCGGCAACAGCGGGATCGCGAACCAGATCCGGCGCTGCGCCTCGACGATGTCGCTCAAATTCAGCGAGCCGACGCAGATCAGCACGGTCACCAGCACAAAGCCGATCGCGACCTCGTAGGAGACCATCTGCGCCGCCGAGCGCAACGCGCCGAGAAAGGCGTAGCGGGAATTCGAGGCCCAGCCAGCGAGGATGATGCCGTAGACCCCGAGCGAGCTGATCGCAAACAGGTAGAGAATCCCGACATTGATGTTGGCGATGACGACCCCGGGATCGAACGGGATCACCGCCCAGGCGACGAGGCTCAGGGTAAAGGTGACGATCGGCGCGAGGATGAAGACGACCCGATTGGCACCGCTCGGGACGATCGTCTCCTTGATCAACAGCTTGAGCCCGTCGGCGAAGGGCTGCAGCAGCCCGAACGGGCCGACGACGTTGGGCCCTTTGCGCAATTGCGAGAACGCCAGCACCTTGCGCTCGGCATAGGTCAAATAGGCGACCGCGATCAGCAACGGCACGACGACCGCCACCACCTCGCCGATCGTGATCACGGTCGGCCACGCCCAGCCGCTCCAAAAACTAGCCATGAGTGCCGGTCCGCCCATAGGTGCCGGTCGATGGGGGCAATTCGCCGCGATGCGCGAGAAAGACGTTGCTGCATTCGGCCATCGTGGCGCTGGCCCGGCTGATCGGGTCGGTGCGGTAGAAGTCATCGATCGGATAGGCGAACGGGGTCGGGTCGACCGGGCCCGGATCGCCGAACTCGCCCCATGGCGCCGAGGTCACCCGGTCGGTTTCGGCCAACACCGGATGGGCCTCGCGCATCCGCCGGCGCAATTCGCCCAGGGTATCGAAGGGAAGCGGCCGGCCGATTGCCGCAGAGAGCGCGCGCACGATCTTCCAATCCTCGCGCGCGTCACCGGGCGGGAACACCGCGCGGCGGCCGAGCTGACCCCGCCCCTCGGTGTTTACCCAGGTGCCGTCCTTTTCGGTATAGGCCGCACCCGGCAGGATCACGTCGGCGCGTTCGGCGCCGCGGTCGCCGTGATGCCCCTGATAGACGACAAAGGCGGATCCGAGCTCGCGGGCGCCGATCTCGTCGGCGCCGAGCAGATAGAGCACCTCGACATCGCCCGAGCGACAACCGTCGAGGATGCCGGCGACATCGCGCCCCCCCGGCCCGGGGACAAAGCCGAGATCGAGCCCGCCGACCCGTGCCGCGGCGCGGTGCAGGACATTGAACCCGTTCCAGCCGTCGCGGATGAGCCCACAGCGCTCGGCGATCCGGCGCGCCGTCGCCAGCACCTGTGCGCCGTCCGGGCGAGCGAGCGCCCCCTGCCCGAGCACCAGCATCGGGTTCTTCGCCCTGCGCAGCAGCTCGCTCCACGGATGATCGCCGGCGGCGAGCGCGCCCAAGGTTTCGCCGCCTTCGCCCAGCATCTCGACCGGAAAGCTCAGATCGAGCGCCGGGCCGATCGCGGCGATCCGGAACCCGCCCTGCAGATGACGCTTGCGCAGCCGCGCATTGACGAGCGGCGCTTCCCAGCGCGGGTTGGTGCCGATCAGCAGGCAGGCGTCGGCCGTCTCGATGCCGGCGATCGTCGTGTTGAACAGGTAGCCGGCGCGGCAGTGCCAATCGAGCCTGGCCCCGTCCTGCCGACAGTCCAGGCTAACGGCACCGAGCCCGGTCAGCAGCTGCTTCAGCGCGAACATCGATTCGAGGTCGCACAGATCGCCGGCGATCGCGGCGATGCGTTCGCCCGGAACGGCTTTGAGCCGGTCGGCGACGATTTCGAGCGCCTCGCGCCAATCGGTCGCGGTTCTGATCGCCGCGGCGACCGGCATAGGGGCGGTCGAGCCGTCTTCGGCGCAGCCCGTCGACCGCGTAACGGGTCTTGTCCGAGATCCACTCCTCGTTGACCGCCTCGTTGACGCGGGGCAGCACGCGCAGCACCTGCCCGTCGCGTGCATCGACCCGGATGTTGCTGCCGACCGCGTCGAGGACGTCGATCGATTCGGTTTTGCTCAGCTCCCAGGGTCGGGCGACGAACGCATAGGGCTTGGAGGTCAGCGCGCCGACCGGGCACAGATCGATGATGTTGGCCGACAGCTCGGAGCCGAGCGCGCGCTCGATATAAGTGCCGATCTCCATGTCCTCGCCGCGCCCGGTGGCGCCCAGCTCCTCGACCCCGGCGATCTCGGTCAGAAAGCGGATGCAGCGCGTGCAGTGGATGCAGCGGGTCATGTGGGTTTCGACCAGCGGGCCGAAATCCTTGTCGCGCACCGCGCGCTTGTTCTCGTCGAACCGACCGCGGTCGAAGCCGTAGGCCATCGCCTGGTCCTGCAGATCGCACTCACCACCCTGGTCGCAGATCGGGCAGTCGAGCGGGTGGTTGATCAGCAGAAACTCCATCACCCCCTTTTGCGCCTTGAGCGCCTTCGGCGATTTGGTGTGGACCACCATGCCCTCGCCGACCGGCATCGCGCACGAGGCAATCGGCTTCGGCGATTTTTCGACCTCGACCAGGCACATCCGGCAGTTTCCGGCGATCGCCAGGCGCTCGTGAAAGCAGAAATGAGCAACCTCGATCCCGGCCAATTCGCAGGCCTGCAGGATCGTGGTGCCCGCCGGCACCTCGATTTCGCCGCCGTCGATCGTCAGCTTGGGCATCGCCTCACACCTGATCCGGTCTTCGGACCGCGCGCCTCTGGCCCGCATGCGGGCGGGACGCCCGCGTTCCCGGCGGCACCCTGCGAAGATGGTCACCCGACATCGGTTTACGAACCTCTCAAGCGGCCTGCAACCGGCTTGCGGCCCGGGCGCGGTATTCGGCGATGCGCTGCTCCATCTCCGGGCGGAAATGGCGGATCAGCCCCTGCACCGGCCAGGCGGCGCCATCGGCCAGCGCGCAGATCGTGTGGCCCTCGATCTCGTAGGAGACATCGAGCAGGCTGTCGATCTCCGCCGCCGAGGCGTTGCCCTCGACCATCCGCTCCATGACCCGCCATACCCACCCGAGACCCTCGCGGCACGGGGTGCATTGGCCGCAGCTCTCGTGCTTGTAGAATTTCGACAGCCGGGCGATCGCCTTGACGATGTCGGTCGATTTGTCCATGACGATGACCGCGGCGGTGCCGAGCCCGCTCTTGACCGCGGCCAGGCTGTCGAAATCCATCAGCACCGTCTCGCAGATCGATTTCGGCAGGACCGGCACCGAGGAGCCGCCCGGGATCACCGCGAGGAGGTTGTCCCAGCCGCCGCGCACCCCGCCGGCGTGGCGCTCGATCAACTCCCGGAGCGGGATGCTCATCGCCTCCTCGACGTTGCACGGCCGGTTCACGTGGCCCGAGAGGCAGTAGATCTTGGTCCCGGTGTTCTTGGGGCGGCCGATCCCGGCGAACCAGGCGGCGCCGCGGCGCAGGATCGCCGGCGCGACGGCGATGGTCTCGACATTGTTGACCGTGCTCGGGCAGCCGTAGAGGCCGACCTGCGCCGGGAACGGCGGCTTCAGCCGCGGCTGGCCCTTGCGCCCTTCGAGGCTCTCGAGCAGGCCGGTTTCCTCGCCGCAGATATAGGCGCCGGCGCCGCGATGCAGATAGAGCTCGAACGGGTAGCCCGAGCCGCAGGCATCCCTGCCGATCAGCCCGGCGCCATAGGCCTCGTCGATCGCGGCCTGCAGCCGCTGCGCCTCGTTGTAGAACTCGCCTCGAATATAGATGTAGCAATGGTGGACGCCCATCCCGGCCGAGGCCAGGAGACAGCCCTCGACCAGCTTGTGGGGGTCGTTGCGCAGGATGTCGCGGTCCTTGCAGGTGCCGGGCTCGCTCTCGTCGGCGTTGACCACGAGATAGGTCGGGCGGTCGCTCTGTTTGGGCATGAACGACCATTTGAGCCCGGTCGGAAAGCCGGCGCCGCCGCGCCCGCGCAACCCCGATTCCTTGACCTCGTTGACGATCCACTCGCGGCCCTTGAGGATCAGCTCCTTGGTGCCGTCCCAGTCGCCGCGCCGGCGCGCGCCATCGAGCCGCCAGTCGTCGTGGCCGTAGAGGTTGGTGAAGATGCGGTCCTTGTCGGCGAGCATTTACATCCTCTCGGAGACCATCGGCTCTAGAATTATCACCCTTTGCCCGGACTTGATCCGGGCAAGGGTGCTCAAGGTTGGGCTCGCATTCACGATCACCAACCTGACGTTGTGACGATTTCTAAACCGGACAGCAATGCGGACGAGCCCGGCCACGGGGCGGGGCTGAATCCGATCTGGCGGGCCCTTCTCATTGTTTGGAGATCTCTCGTGGCTCGCCGCCGGCGGGCTCGGTCAACGTGGTGCGGCCGCCGACCGGCTCGGAGCCGTGCCGCCCGATCGCCGAACCGGGGGGCGGCGGATGGCCGGCGCGCAGTGAGTTGAGCAAGGCCTCGGTCGAGGGTCCGTCGAGATCCTCGTAGAAATCGTCGTTGACCTGCAAGATCGGGGCGTTGACGCAGGCGCCGAGACACTCGACCTCGATCAACGTGAACAGCCCATCGGGCGTGCTGCCGCCGATCCCGATGCCGAGCTTGCGCGCGCAGGCGGCGACCACATCGTCCGACCCGCGCAGCCAGCACGGCGTCGTCGTGCAAGCCTGCAGCAGGTAACGCCCGACCGGGCGCAGATTGAGCATCGTATAAAAGCTCGCGACCTCGTAGACCCGGATCGGCGCCATCGCGAGCATCAGCGCCACCCGGTCCATCGCCGCGCGCGGCACCCAGCCGCCGCTCTGGCGCTGCGCCAGGTCCAACAGCGGCAGGACCGCGCTCGCCTGGCGACCCGATGGGTATTTGGCGATGTATGCCTCGGCGATCCGCAGGTTTTCGGGGGTGAATTCGAAGCTTTCCGGCTGCTCGAACGGCGGCGCGCCGCCCGGTGTATTGTCGCTTGGCGCGTTCATCGGTCGATCTCGCCGAAGACGATGTCCATCGAGCCGATGATCGCGACGATGTCGGCCAGCATGTGGCCGCGGCACATGAAATCGGTCGCCTGCAGAAAGGCGAAGCCCGGCGCCCTGATCTTGCAGCGGTAGGGCCGGTTGGTGCCGTCGGCGACGAGATAGACGCCGAATTCGCCTTTTGGCGCCTCGACCGCCGTATAGGTCTCGCCGGCCGGCACGTGATAGCCCTCGGTATAGAGCTTGAAGTGATGGATCAACGCTTCCATCGAGCTCTTCATTTCGGCCCGCGGCGGCGGCGCGACCTTGCGGTCGTTGACCTTGACCGGCCCCGACGGCATCTGTGCCAATGCCTGCTCGATGATGCGCAGGGACTGCCGCATCTCCTCGATCCGCACCAGGTAACGGTCATAGGAATCGCCGTTGCGGCCGATCGGCACGTCGAAATCCATCTTGTCGTAGGCGTCGTAGGGCTGCGCCCGGCGCAGATCCCAAGCGACCCCGGAGCCGCGCAGCATCGGCCCGGAGAAGCCCCAATCCGCCGCCTGCTCGGCGCTGGCTACGCCGATATCGACGGTGCGTTGCTTGAAGATACGATTTTCGGTGAGGATTTGCTCGATATCGTCGATCGTCTTGGGAAAGCTGGCGCAGAAGGCGAGAATATCGTCGGCGAGGCCCGCCGGGAGGTCGAGGTGGACGCCGCCGGGACGGAAATAGTTGGCGTGCAGGCGCGCGCCCGAAACCCGCTCGTAAAACTCCATCAGCCGCTCGCGCTCCTCGAACCCCCACAGAAACGGCGTGATCGCACCGACATCGAGGCCGAACGCGCAGATGCATAAGAGGTGGTTGAGGATGCGGGTGATTTCGGCGAACAGCACGCGGATATATTGCGCCCTGGGCGGCGGCGCGATCCCCATCAGCTTCTCGACGGCGAGCGCGAAGGCGTGCTCCTGGCACATCGGCGAGACGTAGTCGAGCCGGTCGAAATAGGGGATCGCCTGCAGGTAGGTTTTGTATTCGATCAGCTTTTCGGTGCCGCGGTGCAACAGGCCGATATGCGGGTCGGCGCGGTCGATGACCTCCCCATCCATTTCGAGGATCAGGCGCATGACGCCGTGCGCCGCCGGGTGCTGCGGCCCGAAATTCATCGTGAAATTCTTGATGCGCGGCGGGCCTTCGAGCTCGCTTTCCGGGACCGGGCGCTGATCGCTCACCGCGTCCCCCCGGGCGCAGCCCCACCCTCGCCGGCTTTCTCGTCGCCGGGCAGGATCTTGTCCATTCCCTCCCAGGGCGACAGGAAATCGAAGCTGCGGAACTCCTGCGGCAAGCGCACGGGCTCGTAGACGACCCGCTTCTGCTGCTCGTCGTAGCGCAGCTCGACATAGCCGGTCAGCGGAAAGTCCTTGCGCAGCGGATGTCCCTCGAACCCGTAATCGGTCAGGATGCGGCGCAGATCGGGATTGTCGGCGAAATAGATCCCGAACAGGTCCCAGGCCTCGCGCTCCCACCAGCCGGCGCTGCTGTAGAGCCCGGTCGCCGACGGCACCGGCTCGTTCTCGTCGGTCTCGACCTTGACCCGGATGCGCTGGTTGAGGCTCATGCTCAGCAGATTATAGACGACCTCGAAACGCAGCGGCCGATCGGGAAAATCGACGCCGCAGATGTCGCAGAGCACGGTGAACCGGCATCTCGGATCATCGCGCAGAAAGCTCAGCACCTCAGGCAGCGCCATGCGCTCGACCCGCACGCACAATTCGCCATGGCGGATTTCGCTGACCGCCCTCGCGTCGGGCGATGCCGCCGCGAGCTGCTCGGCGAGGGCTCTCAGTCGTTCGTCCATCAGCGGCATCACCGGGCGAAGTTGCGGGTGCGCCTGATCTTTTTCTGCAGCAGCAGGACGCCGTAGAGCAGCGCCTCCGCCGTCGGCGGGCACCCCGGCACATAGATGTCGACCGGCACGATCCGGTCGCAGCCGCGCACCACCGAGTACGAATAATGGTAATATCCGCCGCCATTGGCGCAGGAGCCCATCGAGATCACCCAGCGCGGCTCGGCCATCTGGTCGTAGACCTTGCGCAATGCCGGAGCCATCTTGTTGCACAAGGTGCCGGCGACGATCATCACGTCGGCCTGGCGCGGACTGGCGCGAAAGACGACGCCGAAGCGGTCGAGGTCGTAGCGGCTGGCGCCGGTGTGCATCATCTCGACGGCGCAGCAGGCGAGCCCAAAGGTCATCGGCCACAGGGAGCCGCTGCGCGCCCAATTGACGAGGTTGTCGAGCCCGGCGACGACAAACCCCTTGTCCTGGACCTCCTCGGTCGCGGCCCGCAGCAGCAGCGTCGGCTGATCGCCCGGGGGAACCGGGCCGAGCGAAGCGGGGCGGGCGGGCTGCTCGATCACTCCCATTCCAGGGCCCCTTTGCGCCACTCATAGATGAAGCCGACGGTCAGCACGCCGAGGAACACGACCATCGACCAGAACCCGAACAACCCGATATCGCCGAGCGAGACCGCCCACGGAAACAGGAAGGCGACTTCGAGATCAAAAATGATGAACAGGATGGCGACGAGATAATAGCGCACGTCGAAGCGGATCCGCGCATCCTCGAACGGCTCGAACCCGCATTCATAGGGCGACAGCTTTTCGCTGTCGGGGTGCTGCCGCGCGAGCAGGAACGAGCCCGCCACCATCGCCACCGCGACCGCGCCGGCAATGACCAGGAACACCAGGATCGGAAAATATTCGCGCAATAGGCTTTCCATCGGAAAACTCCGGCCGCGCCCGTCATCCGTATCGCCGGCCCCCGAGAGGCGGCACGGCGCTGCGGACCCATCACCTGATATAGGCTAAATCCTCCCGCCGGAAACCCGGTGCGACGCCGCGAGAGCCGGCGCCGCTGCATCCGGCGATCCGCGCTCGATGGCGGGAGCGACGGGGCTCGAACCCGCGACCTCCGGCGTGACAGGCCGGCGCTCTAACCAACTGAGCTACGCCCCCACTCCCTCGATTGGGGCCGCCACTCCTAGCCTTCCCTCCGCAGGGTGTCAAGCAACACACCCGGCTCCGTGATGCCCGAATCCGAGCAGCACCGAGCCTTCTGGCCTTGTTGCTCCGAGCCTCGTTCGGGGGATAGAGTTAGGTTAATCGTGATCGCGGCTTGCACACCTATCGCCGGGATCACCACACCGGGGCAGCCTGTGGCGGTTCGCGTTCGCGGCGGCGGGGCGGTGCCCACGCGCCAACCGGGCGGAGGGAGGACGGCAATGGTCAAGCTGCATGTCAACGGCCAGCAGCA
Organism: uncultured Alphaproteobacteria bacterium; assembly: GCA_963703855.1. Taxonomy (GTDB): domain Bacteria; phylum Pseudomonadota; class Alphaproteobacteria; order ATCC43930; family CGMCC-115725; genus AP-15. The sequence continues at coordinate 116,976 of CAVPFW010000005.1, read as the reverse complement.
GTCTTTCGATGGCGATCCATCGATGCCGCTGCTCTGGTACCTGCGCGACGAGCTCGGGCTGACCGGGACAAAGTTCGGCTGCGGCGCGGCGCTGTGCGGCGCCTGCACGATCCATGTCGACGGCCAGGCCACCCGCGCCTGCGTCACCGCCGTCAGCGATGCCGACGGCCGCTCGGTAACAACGATCGAAGGCCTCGACCGCGACGGGAATCATCCGGTGCAGCGGGCCTGGCGGGCGCTCAACGTGCCGCAATGCGGCTATTGCCAGTCCGGCCAGATCATGCAGGCCGCCGCTTTGCTGGCGACGAGCCGGAACCCGTCCGAAGCCGAGATCACGAGCGTGATGAGCGGCAATATCTGCCGCTGCGGCTGCTATCAGCGGATCACCGCCGCCATCAAGGCGGCTGCCACCGGAGCGTGACATGACCCCCGTCAACGTCGCCATCGAAAACGTCAGCCGCCGCGGCTTCCTGAGGGGGATCATCGCCGCCGGAGGCCTGGTCGTCGCCGGCGAGCTGCTGCCGGCTCGCGCGGCGCTCGCCTATGCCACCGGCGCCGGCAAATTCCCCGGCGGCGTCGTCAGCGACCCGCACGTCTTCGTCGCGATCGACCCCAGCGGGATCGTGACGATCGTGGCCCACCGCGCCGAAATGGGCACCGGCTCGCGCACCAGCCTGCCGATGGTGGTCGCCGACGAGCTCGAGGCCGACTGGGCGCGCGTGCACGTCGAGCAGTCGCCGGGCGACGAAAAGAAATACGGCAACCAGAACACCGACGGCTCGCGCAGCCTGCGCCACTTTATCCAGCCGATGCGGCAATGTGGTGCGGCGGCGCGGCGGATGCTCGAAACCGCGGCGGCCCAGCGCTGGGGCGTCGACATCGCCGAGGTTCAGGCACAGAACCACGAGGTCGTGCACAAGCCGTCCGGCCGCAAGCTCGGCTATGGCGACCTCGCCGTTGCGGCGAGCGCGTTGCCGACGCCGCCCGCCGATCAGATCAAGCTCAAGGACGAGGCCTCGTTCCGCTATCTCGGCAAGGGCAACGTCCAGATCGTCGACCTGTTCGACATCACTACCGGGCGCGCCGTCTACGGCATCGACGCCAAGGTGCCGGGCATGAAATACGCGGTCATCGCCAGGCCGCCGGTGCTGGGCGGCAAGCTGGTGTCCTACGACGGCACGGCGGCCATGAAGGTGCCGGGCGTCGAAAAGATCGTCGTCCTCGACGGGACCCCGCCGCCGGCGAAATTCCAGCCCTTGGGCGGGGTCGCGGTCATCGCCGCCAATACCTGGGCAGCGATCAAGGGGCGCGACGCGCTCGTCGTGCGCTGGGACGACGGGCCGCACGGCACTTACGATTCGGCCGCCTACAAGGCCCAGCTCGAAGAAACCGCGGGCAAGCCCGGCAAGATGGTGCGCAACGACGGCGACGCCGATCAGGGGCTCGCCTCGGCGGCCAGGACCGTTTCGGCGCAATACTACATCCCGCACCTTGCGCATGCGACGATGGAGCCGCCGAGCGCCACGGTGCGCGTCGCCGGCGGCAAATGCGAGGCCTGGGCGCCGGTGCAGAGCCCCGGCAACACCCAGGAGGAGCTGGCCCACAAGCTCGGCCTCAAGCGCGAGGATGTGACCGTCAACGTCACCTTGCTCGGCGGCGGCTTCGGGCGAAAGTCGCAATGCGACTTCGTGCTCGAAGCGGCGCTGCTGTCGCGCGCGATGGACGGCGCCCCGGTCAAGGTCACCTGGACGCGCGAGGACGATCTGCACCACGACTATTTCCATGCCGTCTCGCTCGAGCGCATCGATGCCGGGATCGACCAACAGGGGCATGTCGTCGCCTGGCGGCACCGCACCGTCGCCCCGACGATCCGGTCGATCTTTGTCGCCGATCCGAAGCGCGAGCAGGCCGGCGAGCTGAGCCAGGGGGTGATCGACGTGCCGTTCGCCATCCCCCACCTGCGCTGCGAGGCCGGCGAAGCCGAGGCGCATACCCGGATCGGCTGGTTCCGCTCGGTCTACAACATCCCGCACGGCTTCGCGGTGCAGTCTTTTGTTGCCGAGCTCGCCCACGCGCTGGGCCGCGACCCCAAGGACGTGCTGCTCGAATTGATCGGGCCGGCGCGCATCTTCGACCCGCGCAAATCGCCCGGCGCCGCCGATTACACCAATTACGGCGATCCGTTCGAGACCTTTCCGATCGACACGGCGCGGCTGCGGCGGGTCGTCGAGGTGGCCGCCGAACAGGCGGAGTGGGGCCGGAAGCTGCCTCCGGGGCGCGGCCAGGGCATCGCCGCGCATCGCTCTTTCCTGAGCTATGTCGCCACCATCGTCGAGGTCGCGGTCGACGGGAAGGGAAAGCTCTCGGTGCCGCGCGTCGACACCGCGATCGACTGCGGCTTTGCGGCCAATCCGGAACGGATCCGTTCGCAGGTCGAGGGCGCGGCGGTGATGGGGCTGAGCATCGCCCGCTACGGCGAGATCAGCTTCAAGAACGGGCGGGTGCAGCAGAACAACTTCGACGGCTTCCAGGTCGCCCGCATCGACGAAACTCCGGCCATCACCCATGTGCACATCATTCCGGCCGGGATCGACGTGCCGTCGAGCGGGGTCGGCGAGCCTGGGCTGCCGCCCTTCACGCCGGCGCTGTGCAACGCGATCTTCGCCGCCACCGGCAAGCGCATCCGCCGGCTGCCGATCGGCGACCAGCTGGCCGCCTGAGCCGCGACGGTGGGCGGGGGCTCCCCACCCGCTGCTGCCAGCGCGCCGGGTTGCGTCGACATGCGCACAATTGCCCCTCTCCGCCCTTCGGAGGGAGAGGAAGGCCGACCTTTGGCGATGGGGGGATGCGCAAAAATGGGTAGCCGCAACTCTTCGTGCGCGGTGCGCGGGATCGGGCGGCGCGCTGCGCTCGAGATCGGCCTCTGCCTCGCTCTCGCGCCGCGTCTGGCCCTGGCTGAAGCCGATGCCGCGCGCGAGCGGCCGCGGGAGGGCGATGTGCTGGTCGCGATCGGGGCCGCCGCGCCCAAGCCGCTGACGCCCGCCGACTTGCCGCTCGACGCCAGGCCGACGATGGCTTGGCCGATGGACCCGGCAAGCAACACCGTGCGCAGCGGCACCCGGCTGAACCGGATCCTGCTGCTGCGCCTCGATCCCAAGGGTCTCGATCCGGCGACCAGCGCCCGCGCCGTCGACGGCGTCGTCGCCTATTCCGCGATATGCCCCCATGCCGGCTGCGACGTGACCAACTGGCACGCCGAGGAGCAGCGCCTCGAATGCCCGTGCCATTATTCCGAATATGATCCGAACGCCGGGGCCAAGGTGGTCAGGGGGCCGTCGCCGCGGGCATTGCCGGCGCTGCCGTTGAAGAGCGTCGACGGGCGGCTCGTCGTCGCCAGGCCCTTTATCGGCCGCGTCGGGTTCCAGCAGGTTTGAGAACAAGACCGAGGAGGACAACCGCCATGCCCGGAAAGCACCGTCTATGCCCGGCAAGCGCCATCGGGGCCTTCGCTCTCGCATTTTTTGCAGCGGCGGCCTTGGCGCAGCAGCCGCAGCCGCCGCTTCCGGCGCCGAGCACGCCGCCGCCGGTCCCGCCCATCCTGCAGAACTACAAGCCGGTCACCGCGCAGCGGCTCAAGCAGCCGGACGATGGCGACTGGCTGATGTACCGTCGGACCTATGATGGATGGGGCTACAGCCCGTTGGCCCAGATCACCCCGCAGAACGCCGGCCGGCTGACACCGGTCTGGACCTTGGAGACCGGCCAGGTCGAAGGCCACGAGGCGCCGGGGATCGTCAATGACGGAGTGATGTTCATCGCCACGCCGGGCAACCAGGTGCTGGCGATCGACGCCAAGGCCGGCAATCTGCTGTGGCGCTTCAAGCGCCCGATCCCCGAGGACATGCTGCTGCTGCATCCGACCAGCCGCGGCGTTGCGCTCTATGGCGACAAGGTCTACTTCGCCGCGGCCGATGCGGTGCTGGTCGCCCTCGACGCCAAAACCGGCAAGGAGATCTGGAACGCCAAAGTCGAGGACTACACGCACGGATATTACATGACCTTGGCCCCGCTGGTCGCGGACGGCAAGGTCATGGTGGGCTGCTCGGGCGGCGAATTGGGGGTTCGCGGCTTTGTGGCGGCATTCGACGCCGACACCGGCAAGCCGGCATGGAAGACCTACACGGTGCCTTCGCCCGGCGAGCAGGGCAGCGAGACTTGGCCGAAAGGCGAGCAGTGGAAGACCGGCGGCGGGTCGATCTGGATTACCGGCAACTACGATCCCGAAACCAATCTTACTTATTGGGGCACCGGCAACGGCGGACCGTGGATGGGCGACCAGCGGCCGGGCGACAATCTGTTCACCTCGTCGGTTGTGGCGCTCGACGTCGCGACCGGGGCGATCAAGGGCTATCACCAGTATCATCCGAATGATTCATGGGACTGGGACGAGGTGTCGCCGCCGATCCTCGTCGACTATCGGCACGACGGAAAGACGGTGAAGGGGCTGGTGGACGTCGCCCGTGACGGCTATTTGTGGCTGCTTGAGCGCTCCGCCGGCCAGATCGACTTCATCGACGGCAAGCCGTTCGTCACGCAGAACGTGTTCGCCAGCCTCGATCCCAAGACCGGGCGCCCGAACGTCGATCCCACCCGCCAGCCCGCGACCGGCAAGAAAGCCGATTTCTGCCCGTCGTTATGGGGCGGAAAGGATTGGCCGGCGGTAGCCTACAGCCCGCAGACGCGCCTTCTCTATATTCCGGCAAACGAGAATTTGTGCGGCACCTCGGTCGGAGAAAAGGTCAGCTACACGCCGGGACAGCGTTTTGTCGGAGCGACGACGACCCTCTACATCGCTCCGGGCGCCGACCACATCGGCGAGCTGCAGGCTTGGGATCTCGATACCGAGAAAAAGGTGTGGAGCCATCCTTTTGCCGATTCCCAGCTCTGGGGACCGGTACTGGCGACCGGCGGCGGCGTGGTCTTTGCCGGGGGCACCAACGATCGCTATTTTCGTGCCTTCGATGCCGCCAACGGCAAGGTCCTTTGGCAATTCCGCACCGGCTCGGGGGTCAACGGAACCCCGGTGTCGTTTGCCGTCGACGGCAAGCAGTACATCGCGGTGCAGTCGGGCTGGGGCGTCGATGCGGCACGCATGCAGGCGCGCCTAAACCTCGCCCGCCCGCACCAGTTTCCCGAGGTGCCGCAGGGCGGCTCGATATGGGTGTTCGCGGTCGACTGACGCGCCGCCGACGTCAGCCGGCGCGACGGCTCCGCCGGCCCGATCGCGCCGGCCGCCAAGCCCTGTTGATGGTGGGCGATGAGGGATTCGAACCCCCGACCCCCTCGGTGTAAACGAGATGCTCTGCCAACTGAGCTAATCGCCCCCGGGGCCCGCGACCTGTCGTCTCCCATTCGACCGTTGGTCGCTGCCACTCCGAGCGGCGCCGGTGGCGCAGCGCCGCTGCGTCGGCGTCGGTTCCCGCATCAGTTGAGCGAGTCGCGCAGACCCTTGCCCGCCTTGAATTTGGGTTGCTTCGACGCGGCGATCTGGATCTTTTCGCCGGTCCGCGGGTTGCGCCCTTCGGAAGCGGCGCGCGAGGCGACGGAAAACGTGCCGAACCCGACGAGCCGTACTTCGTCGCCACCCTTCAAGGCTTCGGAGATCGAGTCGAACACCGCATCGACGGCCTTGCTCGCATCCGCCTTTCTGAGCTCCGACTTGCTGGCGACGGCATCGACGAGTTCGTTCCTGTTCATGGGCTGCCCCCCTACGCGAGTGTGCGAGATCGTTCCTCGGATCTATTCCCCGCTGAGCTTAGAGCGCGGGCGATTTCGGGTCAACCGCCGCGCCGACCGGCAATCGAAGTGTTTGTTAAGCATTACAGCATGTTCTTGGACGGCGTCGCCGTCCGCCGTGGAGCAGACGGCGACGCCGCAACTCAATCAATGCGTCACAAGCCCGGGCCGCTCTTCGCTGACCGCGGGAATAACCGGAGCCGCCTCGCCATCATCCGACCATGCCACCGGCGTCATCGGCCCCGCGAGCGCGTTGCCGAGCAGCTCGTCCACCGTGCGGATCGGGATGATCTTCAACCCCCGCTTCACATTGTCCGGGATCTCCGCGAGATCCTTCTCGTTGTCCTGGGGGATGAGCACGGTTTTCAGACCGCCGCGCAATGCCGCCAGCAGCTTTTCCTTGACCCCGCCGATCGGCAGCACCCGGCCGCGCAGGGTGATCTCGCCGGTCATCGCGAGGTCGCTCTTGACCGGGATCCCGGTCAGCACCGAGACGATCGAGGTCACCATCGCGACCCCGGCCGACGGGCCGTCCTTCGGGGTGGCACCCTCCGGCACATGGACGTGGATGTCGCGCTTCTCAAACACCGCCGGCCTGATGCCGAAAGCATGGCTGCGCGATTTGACGTAGCTCTCGGCTGCCTGAACCAACTCCTTCATCACATCGCCGAGCTTGCCGGTCGCCGTGACCCGTCCCTTGCCCGGCAAGGTTACCGCCTCGATCGTCAGCAGCTCGCCGCCGACCTCGGTCCAGGCGAGCCCGGTCGTCACCCCGACGAGATCCTCGGTCTCGGCTTCGCCAAAGCGGAACCGCCTGACCCCGGCGTATTTCTCGACGTTGCGCCGGGTCACCGCCACCCGCTCGGTCTTTTTCATCAGGATGTCTTTGATCGCCTTGCGGGTCAGGTTGGCGATTTCGCGCTCGAGGTTGCGCACCCCGGCCTCGCGCGTGTAGTGGCGGATCAGATCGCGGATCGCGTCCTCGCTGATGCTCCACTCGCTCTTGCGGATGCCGTGCGCGGTCATCTGCTTGGGGATCAGGTGGCGGCGGGCGATCTCGACCTTTTCATCCTCGGTGTAGCCGGGGATGCGGATGATCTCCATCCGGTCGAGCAGCGGCTGCGGGATGCGCAGGGTGTTGGCGGTGGTGACGAACATCACGTCCGACAGATCGTAGTCGACCTCCAGATAGTGGTCGTTGAATGCCCCGTTCTGCTCGGGATCGAGCACTTCGAGCAGGGCCGAGGACGGGTCGCCGCGCCAGTCGGCGCCGAGCTTGTCGACCTCGTCGAGCAGGAACAGCGGGTTCGACGACTTCGCCTTTTTCATGCCCTGCAGGACCTTGCCCGGCATCGAGCCGATATAGGTCCGCCGATGGCCGCGGATCTCGGCCTCGTCGCGCACCCCGCCCAACGACATGCGCACGAAGTTGCGCCCGGTGGCGCGCGCCACCGACTTGCCGAGCGAGGTCTTGCCGACCCCCGGCGCGCCGACCAGGCACAGGATCGGGCCTTTCATCTTTTTGATGCGCTGCTGGACGGCGAGGTATTCGAGGATGCGGTCCTTGACCTTTTCGAGCCCGAAATGGTCGGCGTTGAGCACCTTTTCGGCGCCCTTGATGTCGCGCTTGATCTTGGTGCGGTTGTGCCACGGCACCGACAGGAGCCAGTCGAGATAGTTGCGCACGACCGTCGCCTCGGCCGACATCGGGCTCATGCTCTTGAGCTTTTTGAGCTCCGCCACGGCCTTGTCGCGCGCCTCCTTGGAAAAGGCGGTCTTGTTGATCCGCTCTTCGAGCTCGGCCATCTCGTCCTTGCCGTCCTCGCCCTCGCCGAGCTCCTTCTGGATCGCCTTCATCTGCTCGTTGAGGTAGTATTCGCGCTGGGTCTTCTCCATTTGGCGCTTGACCCGGCTGCGGATCCGCTTTTCGACCTGCAGCACGCCGATCTCGCCTTCCATGAAGCCGAACACTTTTTCCAGGCGCTCGGACGCCGCCTGGGTTTCGAGCAGCTCCTGCTTTTCCGGGATCTTCAGGGTCAGGTGCGAGGCCACCGTGTCGGCGAGCTTGGCCGGATCGTCGATCTGGTTGATCGAGACCAGGACCTCGGGCGGGATCTTCTTGTTGAGCTTGATGTACTGCTCGAATTGCGAGACCACGGTGCGGGCCAGCGCCGCCATCTCCTGCTGCTCGCCCGCCTTCTCGCCGATGCCGTCGGCATAGGCCTGAAAGAACAAATCGTTCTCGGCAAAGCGGGTAATGCGGGCGCGCTGGCCGCCCTCGACCAGCACCTTGACGGTGCCGTCCGGCAGCTTCAGCAGTTGGAGCACGGTGCCGATGGTGCCGACCGAATAGATGTCGTCGGTTCCGGGATCGTCCTGCGCCGCGTTCTTCTGGGTGACGAGCAGGATCTGCTTGTCATCCTTCATGACGTCCTCGAGCGCCCGCACCGACTTCTCGCGCCCGACGAACAGCGGCACGATCATATGCGGAAAGACGACGATGTCTCGCAGGGGTAGGACGGGATAGAGCGCACCGCGCACGATATCTAACATGAGCCCTCTTTTTTCATAGGACCACCGCGGGACGAGCCGGGCGGCCGGGAACACGCATGCCGTACTTAGGTTGGCCCGGTTTTGCCGGCAGTCAAGTCGCCTGCGCTCGCGGCGGGCCGAGCCGCGCGCCGATCAGTCGCCGGTGCCGACATCGCCGCGCCGATCGGAATAGATGTGGAGCGGCTGGGTCCGCCCCTCGACGACCTCGCGATTGATGACGATTTCGCTGACCCCGACGAGGCTCGGCAGCTCGAACATCGACTCGAGCAGGATCGCCTCCATGATCGAGCGCAGCCCGCGGGCCCCGGTCTTGCGCAGGATCGCCTTCTTGGCGATCGCCTTCAGCGCCTCCTCGTTGAGCTCGAGCCGGACATCCTCCATCTCGAACAGCCGCTGATATTGCTTGACCAGCGCGTTCTTCGGCTTGGTCAGGATGTCGACCAGGGCCGCCTCGTCGAGATCGTCGAGCGTCGCCACCACCGGCAGCCGGCCGACGAATTCAGGGATCAGCCCGAACTTCAAGAGGTCCTCGGGTTCGAGATCCTTGAGGATCTCGCCGGTCTGGCGCTCGTCCGGCCCGCGCACCTCGGCGCCGAAGCCAATCGAGGTGCCCTGACGGCGCTGCGCGATGATCTTTTCGAGCCCGGAAAAGGCGCCGCCGCACACGAACAGGATATTGGTGGTGTCGACCTGCAGAAATTCCTGCTGCGGGTGCTTGCGCCCGCCTTGCGGCGGCACCGAGGCGATGGTTCCCTCCATGATCTTGAGGAGGGCCTGCTGCACCCCTTCGCCCGAAACGTCGCGGGTGATCGACGGGTTGTCGGATTTGCGCGAGATCTTGTCGACCTCGTCGATATAGACGATCCCTCGCTGCGCCCGCTCGACATTGTAGTCGGCGGCCTGCAGCAGCTTCAGGATGATGTTCTCGACGTCCTCGCCGACATAGCCGGCCTCGGTCAGAGTCGTGGCGTCGGCCATCGTGAACGGCACGTCGATGATCCGCGCCAGGGTCTGGGCGAGCAAGGTCTTGCCCGAGCCGGTCGGCCCGACCAGCAGAATGTTCGACTTCGCCAGCTCGACGTCGTTGGCCTTGGCGCCGTGGGCAAGGCGCTTGTAATGGTTGTGCACCGCGACAGAAAGCACCCGTTTGGCGTGGTCCTGGCCGATCACGTAATCGTTGAGGACCTTGCAGATGTCGCGCGGCCCAGGGACCCCGTCGCGCGACTTGACGAGCGTCGTCTTGTGCTCCTCACGGATGATGTCCATGCACAGCTCGACGCACTCGTCGCAGATGAACACGGTCGGCCCGGCGATCAGCTTTCTGACCTCGTGCTGGCTCTTGCCGCAGAAGGAGCAGTAGAGCGTGTTCTTCGAGTCGCTGCCGCTGGATTTGGTCATCGCCACTCCGTGATCGGCCGGAGGGCCGCCCCCGGCCTCTCCGGCTTCTTCCTTTCCGGTTCGGCGACCGGGCTGTGCGCAACCCTTCCGCGCGCCGCCCGGGCTCGCTCGCGACGCCCCGCCGCGGCCATCGAGTATATGGGCTCATGGCGGATCAACAACTACTTAATCATGCTGGATCCCGCGGGCGAGCCGCCGGGTCAGGCGCGGGCGCGCTCCTCAAAGCCACCGGGGCGGGACTCGACGACCTCGTCGACCAGGCCGAACTCCTTGGCCTCGAACGGGGTCAGGAACTTGTCGCGCTCGACCGCGGCGGAGATGATTTCCAGCGGCTGCCCGGTGTGGCGGACGTAGATATCGTTGAGCCGCGCCCGCAGCCTGAGGATCTCGCGGGCCTGGATCTCGATGTCGGTCGCCTGGCCCTGGGTGCCGCCGGACGGCTGATGGATCATGATGCCCGAATTCGGCAGCGAAAAGCGCTTGCCCTTGGCTCCCGCGCACAGCAGCAGCGATCCCATCGAGGCGGCCTGGCCGATGCACACCGTCGAGACCGGAGAGCGGATGTATTGCATCGTGTCGTAGATCGCCAGTCCCGAGGTCACCACCCCGCCCGGGGAATTGATATAGAAGGCGATGTCCTTGGCCGGGTTCTCCGATTCCAGGAACAGCAGCTGGGCGCAGATCAGGCTGGCGACCGCATCGTGCACCGGGCCGACGAGAAAGATGATGCGCTCCTTCAGCAGGCGCGAATAGATGTCATAGGCGCGCTCACCCCGGTTGGTCTGCTCGACAACCATCGGCACCAGGTTGTTCATGTGCTGTTCGAAATATTCCGACATTTGCGGTCTCCTCGGCAGCGCCTTCGGGCGGCGCACGGGTTCGATCGGATCAGCCCTGCGGCTCGGACGGGGCGCTCGCCGGCAACCCCGCGGGATCGGCATCATCGCCGTCGGGATCGGGCAACGCCAGCAGCTCCTGCGGGGTCACCCGCCGTTCTTCGACCTTGGCCAGCTCGACGATGAAGTCGACGACCTTGTCCTCGAAGATCGGGGCCCGCAGATTGGCCACAGCCTCGGGGCTCTGGCGGTAGAAATCCAGAGCCTGGCGCTCGTAGCCGGGATGCTGGCGCACCTCGCGGGTGATCGCCTGATTGATCTCGTCCTGGGTCACGCTAATGTTGTTGGCGCGCCCGACCTCCGCAAGTAGCAGGCCGAGCCGGACGCGGCGCTCGGCGATCCGGCGGTACTCCGCCTTGACCATCTCCTCGCCATCGGCGGCATCCGCTTGCGGCTCGGCGGCGGCGGCTTCCGCCGCGGCGGCGGCGGCTCCGGTCTCGCCGGCAGCGGCGGCTGCGGTCTCGCCGTCAGCTGCTCCGGTCTCGGGCTCGGCTGCCGGCGCTGAGTTCGGCGGCAGCTTCCGGCGCTTCCGCGCCGGGGACGGATTGCGCCTCGTTCGCGGAGGCCGCGCGCCGGTTCTGGAGCTCTTGCTCGGCCTGGTGCTGCGCCCAGATGTTGTCGAATTCGAGCTCCACCATGCCGGCCGGGACCGGGAAATCGTACCGTTCGGCCAGCTTGTCGAGCAGTGCGCGCTTGAGCCGCAGGCGCGCGCCCGCGGCATAGTCGCGCGCCATCTGCTGTTGCACCTCCTGGCGCAGCTCGGCAAGGTTTTCGAGCCCGACCGCCCTGCCCAGCTCGTCGTCGATCGCGGCCGGCAGCCGGTGGCGGACCTCCTTCACGTCGACCTCGAAGACCGCCTCCTTGCCGGCAAGGTTCTGGGCCGCGTAACCCGCGGGAAAAGTGACCCGCACAGCGCGGTGCTCCCCGGCGGCAGCGCCGAGCAGCTGCTCCTCGAAGCCCGGAATGAAGCTCCCCGAGCCGAGCGCGATCTGCCGGTCCTTGCCGCTGGCGCCCGGGATCTCCTCGTCGCCGGCGCGGCCGTCGACATCGACGACCAGGATGTCGCCGCTCTCGGCGGGGCGGTCGACCGCTTCCGATTTGCGCTGCTGCTCGGCGATCCGCGCGATCGCCGCATCGACGCTCTCTTCCGGCACCTCGACAACCAGCCTCTCGATGCCGAGATCGGCAAAATCAGGCTCCGGGATGTCGGGCAGGACCTCGACCAGCATCTTGTACTCGAGATCGGCGCCTTCGCCGAACGACACGATGTCGACCTTAGGCGGCAAGGCCGGCCGCAGGTTGTGCTCGCGCAAGGTGTCGGCCGAGCTGTCTTGGACCGTGCTCTCGACCACCTCGCCCAAAACCGAGGGGCCATAGCGGCGGCGCAGGATCTGCATCGGTATCTTGCCCGGCCGGAAGCCCGGCAGGCGGATGGTGCGGCCGAGCTCGTCGAGCCGGACGACGACCCGGTCCTCGAGCTCCCCGGCGGGGACGACGATGCGGAACTCGTGCTTGAGCCCCTCGGTGCTGGTTTCGGTCACCTGCATGGCGCAAAGCCCGAGTGGCCGGCGTCATTGCCGCGCCCGATCCGGCAATCCGACCCAAACAAACCCTTCATCCGCATCAGCCTCTCGCAAATGATCTCGGCGCGCCCTGGTGCGGGCGGGGGGATTCGAACCCCCACGATCTGCATCGCTGGAACCTAAATCCAGTGCGTCTGCCAGTTCCGCCACGCCCGCCGCGGCAGTCTGCCGGAACGGCCGGCTCGGCCGATCCCGGCCGAGACGTCTTCTTATCATGGACATGGCCGGCAACCTAGAACCGGCATCCGACGCCAACGGCCGGCTTGTCGACTTGGTCCGGCAGCGGGCGGCGATCAAGACGCCGGCCCGCCGAGCTGCGACCCCGTGCCCCCGGGAGCCCTCAGCCCACCTGCGCGAGGTTGCGGATCGCGGCCGAAGCGGCGACCCGCCCTTCGCCGCGATAGGCCTCGTGGTTGGCCTCGATATCGGCAAGGCGATAGAGATAGTTGACCATGATCCCGGCGGATTGCTGCAGGCCCTTGAGCGACACGTCGCCCAGCCAGTTCAAGCGCTCCACCCGCGCCCCGTTGCTCAAGTGAAAATGCGCGACCGGGTCTAGCGCCCGTCCCGACGGTGCCCGTTCGCGCACCAGGTAGCGCGCGCACAGGCGCAGCAGCGGCTCGCGCAATGCCGTAGCGAGCTGCGGCTGCTGATGCCAATCCGGCCGATTGAGCAACGCCGGCAGATCGCGTTCGGTGATCTCGTCGCCGAGCGCTTCGACCGCGCTGCGCTCGGTCGGCAGCAGCAGGCTGCCGGGGGCTTCTTCGCTCAGCCGGTCGAGCCAGGCGCGGAACCCCGGAACCGGCGATAATGTCGCGAACACTTTGAGCCGCGGCAGGTCGATCGCCAGTGCGTCGACGACGCGCTTGATCAGAAAGTCGCCAAAGCTGATCCCGGCGAGGCCGTGCTGGCAGTTCGAGATCGAGTAGAAGATCGCGGTGTCGGCGGCCTGCGGATCGCCGATCGGCGCCGCCTCGTCGAGCAGCGCGTTGACATCGGTCGCCATTCCCGAGACGAGCGCCACCTCGACGAAAATCAACGGCTCGTCGGGCATGCGCGGGTGAAAAAAGGCGAAGCAGCGGCGGTCGGCCTCGAGCCGGTTCTTCAGATCGGTCCAGCTGCGGATCTCGTGAACCGCCTCGTAGACCATCAGCTTTTCGAGCAGGGCCGCCGGCGATTCCCAGCCGATCCGTTTCAATTCGAGAAAGCCGATGTCGAACCAGTTGGCCAGCAGCCGCTTCAGATCCTCCTCGAGCCCGTGCAGCAGCGGGTCGCGCCGACCCAGATCGAGCAATTCGGCGCGGCGGTCGACGAGGAACTTGACCCCCTCGGGCAACGCGTTGAACTGGCGCAGCAGGGTGATGCGCGGCGGCTCCAGCGCGTTGCGCAGCTCGCGCTCGGCGGCGGCCCGCTCGGCCGGTCCGACAGCAGCGGCCAGGGCCGCGCAGCAGCGGTCGATCGCGGCGCGGTCGACATCGAATTCGCCGGCGAGCAGCCGCAGAAACCGCTCGCGCCCATTGGCGTCGAGCAACAGGTAGGTGCGACCGAGATCGGCCGCCCGCGCCCGCGCCGTGACCTCGCCGCCGCGCCCGTCGAGACAGCTCAGCATCTGCTCGCGCAGCAGGCCCGCATCGTCGGCGGAAAGCTCGGGCCGCGGCGTGCGCGTCAAGACGCCGCGCGCCGACAACGCGATGTCGCGCCACGCGCTGCGCAGATTGGTCAAGGTCCGGTCGAAGACGCCCTCGAAGAAACCGGCGGGTGCGCGATCGTTCATGACGGCCATTGCGGCATCGGCGGGACCCGACAGAGACGCGACGAAACAGCCAGCCGTCAACCCCGATGCGCGGCGGCGGCCCGGCCCGCCAGACCGCGCAGCGCCGGCGCCAGCGCCGCGACGAGATCCTCGGCGACGAGCCCGGCGCCGATCCGGCCGGCGGCGTCGCCGTGCAGCCACACCGCCGCGGCGGCGGCCGCGAACGGCTCCATCTCCTGCGCCAATAGCGCGAGCACCATTCCGGCAAGCACATCGCCGCTGCCCGCCGTCGCCAGATCGGGCGGGGCGTTGGCGTTGATCGCGAGCCGCCCGTCCGGCGCCGCGATCACCGTGTCGGCGCCCTTCAGCACCACGACGGCGCCGCTCTGCCGCGCCGCGCGCCGCGCCCGCTCGGGCTTGTTGCCGCCGGGGTCGAACAGGCGCGCGAATTCGCCCTCGTGCGGGGTCAGCACGACCGGCGAGCGGATTGCCGCGAACAAGGTCCCGGGGTCATCGGCGAACGAGGTCAAGGCGTCGGCGTCGAGCACCGCCCGCTTGCCGGCTTCGAGGATCGCCCAGGTCTTGTCGCGGGTCTCGGCGCCGACCCCGGCGCCCGGACCGATCAGCGCGGCGTTGCGCCTGTTGTCCGCGAGCAACGTCCGGAAATCGTCGAGCCCGGCCACCGGATGGACGATGACCCCGGTCAGCGCCGCGGCATAGATCGCAAACGCGGCTTCGGGTGCGGCGACCGTGACCAGCCCGGCGCCGAGCCGGGCGGCGGCGCGGGCCGCCAGGCGCGCCGCCCCGGTCATCGCCGCGCCGCCCGCCACCAGCGCATGCCCGCGGGTGTATTTGTGGCTGGCGAGGCCGGGCCGGGGCAACCTGCCGAGCCACCACGCGGGGTCGTTCTCGGCCGCGTCCGGCGCGATCCGGTCGAGCACCGCGTCGGAGATGCCGATCTGGGCGAGCACGGTCTCGCCGCAATGGATGCGGCCCGGCAGCAGCAGGTGGCCCGGCTTTCTGCGGAAGAACGTGACCGTCGCCGCCGCCTGCGGGGCCGCGCCGCGCACCTCGCCGCTCGCCCCGTCGACCCCGCTCGGCACGTCGACCGCGACGACCGGCAGCCCGCGCCGGCCGAGCGCCTCGATGACGGCGAGCGCCGCACCCTCGATCGGCCGCGCCAGCCCGGCGCCGAAGATCGCATCGATCGCCAGCCCGGCATCGTCGAGCACCGCGGGGGTCAGCTGTTCGACCGGCCCCGGCCAGCTTGCCGCCGCCGCGGCCGCATCGCCGCGCAATGCCGCCACCTCGCCGAGCAGCGCCACCCTCACCTTCCAGCCGCGCTCGGCCAGGATGCGCGCCGCGACAAAGCCGTCGCCGCCGTTGTTGCCGGGCCCGCACAGCACCGCGAGCGGGCGCGGCGGCCAGCGCCGCGACACCGCGTTGGCGACCGCGAGGCCGGCCTTGTCCATCAGCGCGATGCCGGGGGTGCCGCCGGCGATGGTCAGCCGGTCGGCCTCGCCCATCTGCTGCGGCGTCAGCAATGCCCGACGCCGCCAGCCCTCGGATGAAATCGCCATCGCCGAGATGTGGGATGCAGACCGAAGCCCGAAAAGTCCGGCCCCCACGCCCGGCCCCCGACGCCCGATCCCCGACGCCCGATCCCCGACGCCCGGCCTTGACGCGTTGGGCGCGAACCGCTACCTCCAACCGCGGCGGCGGGTGTAGCTCAGTTGGTTAGAGCGCCAGATTGTGGATCTGGATGTCGCCGGTTCAAATCCGGTCACTCGCCCCAGTTTTTGCAGGAGCACCAGCCGGCGTGTTGCCATGAAGAGGGTTCTTCGCTGCTACGCGGAGCGCCACCAGGGTATATGGGAGGCCTTCTGCGTCGATTTCGCCTTTGACGGCGCCGGTTCGTACATAGGAGACGCCTGTGGTCGCGGTCATCGAGGGGAAGGAAGAGGCCGGCGGCGCCAGATACATTGAATTCAAGGTCTGCCGGAGCCCGACCGATCCCAATCGTATTCTGGGAAGCTGGCGCTTTGTCCATGGCGAGTTGACGCTCGTTGATCAGAGCAAGCTCGACGCTCCCGCAGGGATGGAGTTTCGGCACGTCCTGGACTGCGCCGATCAGCACGGCATACCGTTCGTATGGGTGAACGATCCCGACGAATTGTTTCCGCCTTGGGGGCGCCGCTGACAAGCCCGGGGCGGTGAAGCGACCCGCCTGCCGGCCCGCACCGCTGTTCCGGCGAGCATGCGGACAAACCTTGCACACAACTTCCTCCGCCGCCATCATCCCGCGATGGCTGCCGAAACAGACGCACGCGACATTTGCCTGCGGCGGGACGGGCTGAAGAGAGAAATTGTCGGGGCTCGCCTCGGCGGCAGGAGAACCCGATGAAGAAGTCCAAGTGCGCAAACCCCGGACCCGCGAGCGCGCCGCCCGGCACAAGGCCAAGCTGAAGGCGAAGCGGCGGCGCCAACGCGCCCGGGCGCAGGGATAGCGCGACCGCGCGGCCCCTCGTCACCGGCGTGGCACTCCGGTCGATGGCGCCTTGGTGCGGCTCGGTGAAAAGAACAGCGCGGCACCGGCGGCGAGGTGTTTGATGAAGCCGCGGATTTGATGAAGCGGCGGTCCTTCTTCGGCGCTGCCGCGGGCGCCGCGGTTGCCGCCCATACCAGGGCCGGCGCTGAGCCCGCAGCCGCGCCGGAGATCGCGGCCCGGTCGGTCGTCTGGCCGCGCCCGCCGGCGGCGGCGAAACAGCTCGGGCATGTTCCGGCGGTCAACGGCTACACCGACACCGTGCCCGACATCATCGGCCGGATCGGCAGGCCGCCGAGCCTGGCCATCTTCACCGAGGGCAATCATCTCCCGGCGCTGCTCTCCGACGAGATCCTCGGCGCGTTCCCCGGCTGGGCCGCGGCCGACCCGAGGTTCGCGGCGCTCGATCTCGGGAATGTCGTGATCGTCACCCTGCCGCAACCGATGATCGTCGCGATGATCCAAGAGCGCGGGTTCGGTCTCGGCAACCTCGTTGTCGACGTCGGCCCCGACAGCGGCTTTTATCCCGATCTGGTGATGGGCGGGGCCAACCCGCTGGGTCAGCTCCGCCGTCTCGGCGTGCTCGCAGCCGATGCGCGCGTCTTTGCCCGCAATCGCGGGATGGCCCTGCTGGTCAGGCACGGAAACCCGATGGCGGTCCGCGGCCTGTCGGACCTGGCGCGGCCCGGCCTGCGCCTGGTGCTGGCGAGCGAAGCCGAGCCCGGAGCGCGCGCGCAATACCGCACCGCGCTCGCCGCGCTATTGGGAGCCGACGGCGCCGCGGCGGTCCTCACCCGCGAGGTCGTCAGCTTCGACGGCCGTCTCGGCATCCAGCACCGCGACATCCTGCAAGCGCTGGCGATGAGGATCGCCGATGTCGGGATCATCTTCCGCCATCTGGCGGAATACTGGGTCCGGACTTTTCCGGGCCTGGTCGAAATGATCCCGGTTCCCGGCGCCGAGCGGTTTTCGGCAACCATGGCCGTGGCGCGGGCCGACACCCCGCTGCGCCCGCTCGCCGCCGACGGCTTCGTCGAGTTTTTTCTCGGTCGCGCCCGGACCGTCTATCAGCACTACGGCTTTGCCGCCATGCCCGAGGAGGAGTACGGAAAGCCGATGATGCTCGATTGAAGTCGCATCGGAAACCGATGGGCGGTCACCCCAACTCGGATACCCGTCAGCGGCGGCAATCGGATCCGGACCCCGACGCGCTCAGCCTTGCCGCACGAACTTGTCGACGCTGCGTTCGGTGGTCAATCCGGCGTAGATGTCGCCGCGCGAGTCCACACCCACGCCGTGGTCATGGCGGCTGTCGAAGCGGACGAGCACCGTTCCGTTCGCATCGCGTACGCAGACCTGCGCGGGCTTGCCGCCGTCTTCCTGCTCGGCGATGTAGAAATTGCCGTCCTTGCCGCGGGTGATGTCGTTCGGCCCGCCCATGCCGGTCCACATGCCGAGGAAGTCGCCGTCCGGCGAGAATATCTGGATGCGCTTGTTCGCCCGGTCGGCGACGTAGAGCTTGCCGTCAGGGTCGAACGCGATGCTGTGCGGCAGGTGGAACTCGCCCTCGCCATGGCCCGGCGTGCCCCACGACTTGACCAGCCTTCCGTCGCGGGTAAAGCGGTGCACGCGGGCATTGCGGTAGCCGTCGGTCACGTAAATGTCGCCGTTGGGATGGGCGATCATCTCGGTGGGGTGATTGAACGGCCCCGCCGCGCGCGGCGCGAGCCAGGGGGACCCGAGGCAGCCCGTGTCGGAATGCACGCCGCGCGTCCCGAGCTCCAAGAGCGGCTTGCCGTCCAAGTTGAATGACTTCGCGACCGAGTCCGAGCGATCGGTGGTGTAGACGACGTCGTCGACGATTTTCAGACCATGCGGGTCGGTGACCTCGCCGCTGCCCCAGGCGCCGAGGTACTTGCCCTCGCGGTCGAACACCACCACCGGGGGATCCTTGCGCTGGAATACGTAAACGCGATCCTGCGAAGTCGGTCGCCACCCGGCTGACCATCCCGAACTCTTCTCCCTTGGGCAATTTGGGGAAATCGCGGATCAGCTCGTAGGTATATTTGCCCGTGCCAACTTGTGTCATTGCTGTCTTCCTCCCGGAAAATGAGCACGAAGGACCCTTCCCTCGCTTACGGTGGCACCATGCCCTGCCCCACCCTTTCCTCCCCCGCTCGCGCGGAAGGGTCAGGGAGGGGGCTGGTTGCCGACATCGATATCGCACTCGCGCGTGTAAGCTTAACCTACCGCCGTCGCCACGGGATAGCCCCAAACCCTCCCAGGGGTCCGGTATCGGCACTTCTCGGCCCACCGGCTCGATGCTCCGACTGTCCACGACGGGTCCGCAAGCTGAAGTTTAAAGGGGCTTGACGCGGCCTTCCGATCACAGCAGCTGATCGCAGCCCCTCGCCTCGGAATACCGCTTACGATGCTATCGCCACGGCACGATCGTGACTTCGGGCCAGATCGAGCGGGCGCGCTGCGCCTTGACCATGTGCGAGATTTCGTTGTCGAGGACACGATTGGGTCGAATGATCATCGCAAACAGATCATCGAGGCCGAACGGCGCCGCCACGTCGAGCCGATCGTCGTCCTCCAGCCGAACGCCGACCGCGTGAACCACCGAGGCGTAGCGGCAGAGCGCCTCGTCGGCTGAGGACAATCGCGGATATGCAGCGCCGAACCGGCGCTCGAACCACAGATGCACGCGAGCCTGGTTGCGCACTTCTACCGGACCGATAGAGCCCTGCGTCGCCGCCGCGACACGGCGGATTACCCTGTCCTCGGCAGCCCAAGAGAGATCGTCGCCGTCGAAGTAAATCAGGTCGTAGTCCCTGATCCCGGTGCGGGCCGGGCGATCGGTCAGCACGTTCCAGACGGTTTGGTAGAGGCAGCCCGCGACCAGCCGCCATTGAGGGAGCCGGAGCGCGCGAAGCTTGCCGAGCAGGTCGATCAAGTCGCGGTCGCAACGGACGATCTCTTCGAAGCGACGCCGTTGCCGGTCCAAGAGTTTCGGATCCCGAGGCAGGGTGGAGTTGCCAAGATGCCGGGGTTCGTTCAGCGGTGCGCGGCGCGGCAGGCGGGGCACAGCCCACGCGCCTCGATCACCTGCCGGGCGACCGCAAAGCCGCGGCCCTCGCCGAGCCGGCGCAAGCTCTGCACGATCTCGTCGTCGCGGATCTCCTCGGCGGCGCCGCAATCGTCGCAGATCATGAATTGGCTTTCGTGCGGATGCTCGGCGTCGCCGCAGGCGACAAAGGCGCTGGCGCTTTCGATCTTGTGGATCAATTTGCCGGCGAGCAGAAAGTCGAGCGCGCGGTAGACCGTCGGCGGCCCGAGCTTGCCGCGTTCGCGCTGCAGCTCGGCGAGCAGCGCATAAGCTCCGACCGGCTGGTCGGCGGCCAGGATCAGCTCGAGCACCCGCCGGCGCATCGGCGTCAGCTGCGTCCCGCGCAATGCGCAGATCCGCTGTGCCTGCGCCAGCGCGCGTTCGATGTCCCGGGACCGCACCACAGGTCTCCCCGCGCCTCGCTCGGCGTTCGCCGATCCTTGCCACGTTACGGTATTGCCGGACCGGGAAGCAACAACCGGGACGGCATGGACAGGCTCTCCGCGGCTGCTTAATGTCGAGCGCGGACAATGCCTGCGGGGACGCGTTGATGCGGGCAAATCGGCTGAGGCTCGGGGCCGTCGCCGCGTGGCTGGGCATGATTGCGCTCGGCCTCAACGCGCTCGTCCCGATCCATCTCGCCTTTGATCTGGCGCACGCGCTTGCCGGCGAAGAACGGCACGACGCATCCGGCGAGCACGCATTCGGCTCGAGCCTCTTGGAGCTCGTGCTCGGGCACCACGACCTCGCTGACGGCACCGATTCGCACCGCGGTCACCACCACACCCAATGCGCGGTGTGCGGGTCGCTCGGCACTCTCGCCGGCTTTGCCCTGGCGGGGCCAGCGATCATGCCGCTCCCGGTTCGGATCGAGGCTCCGACAGCCGCCGCCGCGGTCAAAAACGAACCGCACGCCGCAGCGCCGGCCGCCTATCGATCCCGCGCTCCACCCGATCGCATCGGCTGATTCGAGCAAAAGAGCCGACACCCGCCGGCGCCCGGTTGCGGCGATCCGGCACTCTGCGATTCATCGGGGAGCGAATCATGCACCGCATCATTCGACGCGGCCTCGCCGCGGCGACCGCGGCGGCGTTGCTGCCGAGCGCCGACGCCTCGGCGCACGGCTTTGCCGGCGACCGCTTTTTTCCGGCCACGATCCTGACCGACGACCCGTTCGTCGCCGACGAGGGGTCGCTGCCGACCGTCACCCTCAACCCGACCCAGAGCGACGGCTCGCGCGAGTTCGACCTCGGCACCGATCTGTCGAAGCGGATCACCCCATCCTGGGATTTCACGATCCACACGCAGTGGCAGCATCTGAAGCCGCCCGGTTCGCCGGCGGCGACCGGGTTCGGCGGCCTCGACACCGGGACGCAATATCAGCTCTTCATCAACGCGCCGCACGAGGCCATGGCGCTCGCCGCGCTCAACGTGAACTGGGGAAACACCGGACGGGTCCAGGCCCTTGGCGCGCCCGACTTCACGACGTTGTCGCCGACCTTCGACTTTGGCAAAGGCTTTGGCGACCTGCCCGAGTTGATGCCGTGGCTGCGGCCGTTCGCGCTGACCGGCAACCTGAGCTTCGATTTTCCGACCAAGACCGAAAGCGCCGGCTCGCCCAACCCGAACAGCTTCAACTACGGCTTTGCGATCGAATACAGCCTCGAATACTTGGAGCACCACGTCAAAGACATCGGGTTGCGGGCGCCGTTCGACCGGCTGATCCCGCTCGTCGAATTCGCGCTGTCGTCGCCGGTGAACCGCGGCCAGAGCGGCACGACCACCGGGACCGTGCAGCCCGGGATCATCTGGGCCGGGCAGTATTTCCAGGTCGGCGCGGAGATGATCATCCCGACCAACAGCCTGTCCGGGCACGGCATCGGCGGGGTCGTCCAGCTGCATTTCTACCTCGACGACTTGTTTCCGAACAGCATCGGCAAGCCGATCTCGCAATGGTGACCCGGCGCACGATCGCGGCGGCGGCCGGGGCTCTGGCGGTCGCTCTCGGGGCCTCCGCGGCGCGCGCGCACGCCTTTCTCGACCATGCGAGCCCGGCGGTCGGCAGCTCGGTGCCGGCCTCGCCGCCGGCGCTCGCGATGTGGTTCACCCAGGAGCTCGAAGGGGCGTTCAGCTCGGCGACGATCACCGACCGATCCGGCAACCGCGTCGACAAGGACGACGCGCAGGTCGACGCCAAGGACCCGACCGAGCTGCGGGTCTCGCTGCGGCCGCTGCCGCCCGGCACCTACACCGTCGCGTGGCACGTCGTCTCGGTCGACACCCATACGACGGAGGGTCATTTCACCTTCGAGGTCGGCGGCGGATGAGCGGCATCGGGTCGATCGAGGATGCCGCTGCAAGGGGCAGGCGATGGACCGCTGCCTGATCGCGGCGCGCGCGCTGCACTTCGCGTCGACGATATCGCTCGCGGGGCTCTTCGCCTTCCTCTGCCTCGTGACCGAGCCGCAAGCCTCGCAGACGCTGTTTCGGCGCCTCTCGCGGCTCGGCTGGATCAGCCTTCTCGTGGCGCTGGTCTCCGGCGCGGCATGGCTGCTGCTGCTGGCGGCCGGGATGAGCGGCAAGCCGCTCGGCGCCGTGCTGTCGCACGGCGTCGTCGCCACCGTTCTGACCCGCACCCGGTTCGGGCAAGTCTGGCTGGTCAGGCTGGTCCTGGCCGTGCTGCTGGCGATCTGCCTGCTCGCCGGATCTCGCCGGCGCGATCGGGCTTGGCTCTGGGCCGGGCTGGTGCTGGGCACCGGCCTGCTCGCGACCCTCGCCTGGGCCGGGCACGGCGGCGCGACGCCGGGCCGGCCCGGCGAGCTGCACCTGATCGCAGACCTGATCCACCTGCTCGCCGCCGGCGCGTGGCTCGGCTCGCTGCTGCCGCTGGCGCTGCTGCTGGCCGAGGCGCGGCGGATCGGCGATCCCCCCTCGGCGGCGCTGGCGCGGCGGGCGGTTGCGCGTTTCTCGGTCCTGGCCGCGGCGAGCGTCGCCGTCCTGTTCGTCGCCGGCCTGGTCAACACCTGGTTTCTCGCCGGCACCGTCCCGGCCCTGATCGGCACCCTCTACGGTCGGCTGCTGCTCGCCAAGATCGCGATCTTTGCGACCATGGTCACCTTCGCCGCGGTCAACCTGCGGCGCATGGCGCCGCGCCTTGCCTCGGCCTCGGGCGAAGAGCGCCCGATCCTCTGGGCTGCAGTGGGTCATCTGCGGCGAAACGCCCTAATCGAGACCGGCCTCGGCCTCGCCGTTCTCGGCATCGTCGGCGTCCTCGGCATCCTGCCGCCGGGGCTGCACGCCGAGCCCGGCTGGCCCTTCCCGTTCCGGCTCGAGTTCGGAGCGCTGGCACTCCGATCGCAAATCGTCCTGGCGATCGTCGGGGCGCTCGCCGGCGCCGGCGCGATCGCCGCCGTCGCCACCGCCGCCGCCGGGCATTACCGTCGAACGGGCGCGGCCGGCGCCGGTTTCATCCTCTGCCTCAGCCTCGGCGGAATCGTGCTGTGGCCGGCGCTCGAGCCCGCCTACCCGACCAGCTTCTACGCCCCGGCCGAACCCTATGCCGCGGCATCGGTCGCTCACGGGGCCCGCGTCTACGCCCGGAACTGCGCCCTCTGTCACGGCGCCGACGGCAAGGGCGACGGCCCGGCCGCCGCCGGCCTGACGGTGCGCCCGGCCGATCTGACGGCAGCGCATCTGTTCGCGCACAGCGAGGGCGACCTGTTCTGGTGGATCAGCAACGGCCGCGGCAACGGAATCATGCCCGGCTTTGCCGAGGTCATCGGCGTCGCCGATCGATGGGACGTGATCAATTTCATCCGCGCCCGCGCCGCCGGCGTATTGTCGCGTCGGGTCGGGCCGGAAGTCTCAGCCGCCGCCGCCCCGGCGATCCCCGATTTCGCCTTCGAAACCGGCGGCGCGCAGCAGACCCTGAGCCGCGTTCTGCAGAAGCGGCCGGCGCTGCTCGTGCTGTTCGGCCGTCCCCCTCCCGCCCTGCGCCTGGCGCAGCTCGCGGCGGTGCAAAACCAATCCCCCAGCAATCTGCGGATTCTGGCGGTCGATCTCGCGCCTGCCGCAACGCCTCCCGAAACGCAAACGCCGCCGCCCCTGGTCGGCGTCTCGGCCGATGTCGCGGCATCGCTGGCCCTGTTCCGGGCTGCCGATGACGGCGGCGAAACCGATCTGCTGCTCGACCGCGCCGGCAATGCGCGCGCCCGCTGGACCCGCAGCGGACCGGGCGGGCTTCCCGATGCCGCGGCACTGGTCGCCGACGCCGCTCGAATCGCGCAGTTTCCGGTCGCCCCCGCTGGTCACGCCGGCCACGCGCAGTGACGGGCGGCCAACGAGCGCTAGCGCTCCGAATCCATCGGGGCGGGCGGACGCGGCATCGACCGCCGACCTTCCCTCGCCAGCTTCGACACCGGCACCGTCAATGGCAGCATCGTATTGGTGCTGTGCCACGCCTCGATCCAGCGCTCCGGCAGGTTGCCCCAGGAATTGAGCTGGCCCAGGCTGTCGATGCTGCCGAGGATCTGGTCAAAGCCGGCGTCGCATTCCTCCCTGATCACGGCGGAGAAGGTCGTGACCTCGAGCCCCCTCGCGCGATCCGGGTGAAGCCCGCGAATGGCGTTGGCGATGCACAGCGAGCCCTTGCTGTGCCCGTAGAGGCGGGTGATCTGCGGCGCGTGCCGAAGGATCGCGTGCAGGATATCGGATTCGGGGCTGCCGGGGCGGAACGCCGGACCCTCGGCGGCGACCCTTCCCGACCCCTCGGGGATCGATCGCGAAAGCCTGCGCCCGACAGCCGCCATCTGCGGCATCATCAGCGCCAGCGCCTCCTCGCCGAGCCGGCGCACGTAATCGGCAAGGCCGAACCCGAAAAACCCGCTCAGGCCCTGCGGGACGATGTCGGCGAGACCATAGCCCGGCACGATCGCGGCCACCGGCTCGCCCAGCGCCTCCGACAGGTTCCAGGCAAAGGCGGCCGAGCCGAGCGCCGAGCTGCCCACGCCGGTGACCGAAACGGTTCTGACCTTGGATGTCTCGACCGGATCCGCAGCACCTGGCCCGGCGCCGGCGAATTCGAGCCCGGTCTTCAGGAATTCGCGGACATCGGCATAGCGTTCGATGAACGGCGCGTGCTGCGCATCGACCACCAGGATGACGCCTTCGGGGTCGGTCAGCGCGCCGAGGTCGACCACATGCGCGGCCATCGCCCGCAAGGCGGCGATGCTGGCCCGCCGGGCCGATGGTGCCGCGTCGACCGCGGTGCTGATCGTCACCCCTTGGGCGAACAGGCTGCGCCACAGCACGCAGACATCGTAAAAAATCGCGTCCGCCGCGGTGTTGACCATCCGCAAGGAGCGCAGCAGCGGCTCGACCGCCGCCCGCGGCACATCGAACACCGCCAACCCTTCGTCGACCGGTGCAATCATCGCAGAGCCCCCTCGGTTCCAAGCAGCATTGGCTGGGTTGATCCACGCATCTTCTTCCTCACCAGTTTTCTCCTCTCCCCCGCGGGGGAGAGGAGGGAGAACAGCGGCGTCCGGGAAATGTGGATCAATCGAACGAACCTGGCTTAGCCGCTCTTTGCAGCGGCGCCGCAATCCGTTCGAGCAGCGCCGCCGCGGCCCCGGCTTCGGCCGTGCGCTTCGACGAGGCGGTGGCGGTGGCGCGGTCGCCGGTCGCCACCTGCGCCGCCACGGTGAACAGCGGGGCGTGATCGGGGCCGCTCGAGGCGACCAGCTCATAGCGCGGCAGCCCGAGCCCGCGCCCCTGCGCCCATTCCTGCAGCGCCGTTTTCGGATCGCGCGGCGGCCCCGCCATCTCGGCGATCAAGGGTTCCCACCGGCGATGGATAAAGCCCGCCGCTGCCTCGAAGCCGCCGTCGAGATAGATCGCGGCGATCACCGCCTCGCAGGCATCGGCGAGGATCCCCGGATTGGCGGCCGCACCCGCTGCCGCCTCGGCGCGCGACAATACGAGATGGCGGCCGAGCCCGATGTCTTCGGCGACCCGGGCCAGGGTCTCGCGGCGCACGAGCTGGGTAAGGCGGAGGGTCAAGAGACCCTCGGGCTCGCTGTCGAAGCGCCGCCACAGGAGATCGGCCACGACCAGGCCGAGCACCCGGTCGCCGAGAAACTCGAGGCGCTCATACCCGCGTGCGGCCGGCTTCGCGCCGCGGCCCCGCCGACGCTCCGCAACGAGCGCGCTCGGATGGGTCAGAGCTTCCCTCAGAAGATCGGGCCGGGCAAAGTCGTGACCGAGGACCCGGGCGAGATCGTCGGGCATGTCTGCAGGCAAATCGGCGGTGGCGGGGTCTCGGCGCGGTTCGATCGCCTCCGCTCCCTCGCCGGGCATCGCTCAATCGACCCCTTTGAGCAATCGATTGTAGCGAATCGCGAACGGCCATTTCCAGAATTCCCAGAGCCGGGCCGATCCGTCGGTCGAAAAAAAGATGAACTGCGCCTTGCCGATCAGGTTTTCCGCCGGCACGTAGCCCACCGCCGACAGCACCCGACTGTCCTGCGAGTTATCGCGATTATCGCCCATCATGAAATAATCGCCGGGGGGCACGTGATATGTTTGAGTATTGTCGAGCGGACCTTGATCCCCGATCTTGATGATCCGATGCTGTCGCCCGTTCGGCAAGGTTTCGATATACTGCTGCATTGGAATGACGGCGCCGTCGCCTTCCTGGTACAGATAATCCTCGATGCGCTTGCGCGGCACCACCTTGTCGTTGATGTGGAGGATGCCGTTCTGCATCTGGATGGTGTCGCCGGGGAGGCCGATCACCCGTTTGATGTAGTCGGTCGAGTTGTCGGTCGGCAATTTGAAAACCACGACGTCGCCGCGTTCGGGAGGATGAAAGAGAATTCGCCCCGAAAACAGCGGCAATCCGAAGGGCAAAGAAAATCTGCTGTATCCATATGAGAATTTCGATACGAACAAATAGTCTCCCACTAAAAGAGTTGGTATCATCGACCCGGAAGGAATATTGAACGGCTCATATGCCACCGTTCGCACCACCAGGGCAATCAGGACGGCATAGACGATAGTTTTTATGGTCTCGACAACGCCACCTTTCGACTTACTTTTGGCGATAACCTTGCGCGCGGAATTGGATTTCATGATATGCCTGGCCGGACCGGAATGGTGGGGGATCAAAGCCAAGCGCGCCGCCGTAAGTCAAGCGCGGTCCCCTGAGCCGGAACAACGCCGGCCGCGATTTTTCGCCGTCAGCCGGCCTCGGCCGGGGTGGCGGTGATGATCACGACCGCCTGGGCGAGCGGCGGCTCGTCGGTCAAGGTCACGTCGAGCCGGGCGGTCATTCCCGCCGGCGTGATCTCGTCGAGCCGCCGCCGCGCGCCGCCGGTCAGCCGCATCGTCGGCCGCCCCGAGGGCAGGTTGACGACCCCCAGGTCGCGCCAGAACACGCCCCGTCGAAAGCCGGTGCCCAGCGCCTTCGAGCAAGCCTCCTTGGCGGCAAACCGGCGGGCATAGCTCGCCGCGCGATCGGCGCGCGGGTCGCATTTGCGGCGCTCGGCCTCGGTGAAGATGCGGTCGAGGAAGCGCTCGCCGAAACGCTCGATGGTCTGCTCGATCCGGCGGATGTCGATCAGATCGCTGCCGAGGCCGAGGATCACCGGATCAGGCCCCCCGCACCGCCATGGCCTCGCCGGGTTGCGCCGATCGCCCGACCGGCCGGGGCGGGCCGGTCAACCGCGCGCCCGCTCGACGGAGTTGATGACCGGGTGGGCGCGCAGGGCGGCGATGATCGTCGTCAGGTGCTTCACGTCGGCAACCTCGATGTCGAGCATGATCTCGAAAAAATCGGAGGAGCGGTTGGTGATCTTCAGGTTGCTGATGTTGCCGCCCTGCTTGCCGATCACCGTCGTCAGGCTGCCGAGGTTGCCGGGCTCGTTGGCGATCATGACGTTGAGCCGGCCGACATGGATCGAATCGGCTTCGCTGCTGCTCCAGGCGACATCGAGCCAGCGCTCCGGCGTGTCGGCGAAGTTTTCCAGGGTGTCGCAGTCGATGGTGTGGATCGTCACCCCCTTGCCGGTGGTCACGATGCCGACGATGCGGTCGCCGGGCAGCGGATGGCAGCAGCCGGCATAATGCAGTGCCATGCCGGGGATCAGGCCGCGGATCGCCACCGCGGTGTCGTCGTGTCCGAACTTGCGCCGGGCCCGCGCCAACGAGACGACCTTGGCCTTGGCCTCGTGCTGCTGCGGAAAGGCGGCGTTGATCACCGCGCGCCCGGTCGCGAGCCCCTGGCCGACGGCGACATAGAGATCCTCGACCGCCGGGCAGTTGAACGTCTTCAGCACCCCTTCGAGCGGCCGCTCGGAGAATTCGCGGCCTTCCTGGCGGAACGCCTTCTGCACGATCGCCTTGCCGAGATCGAGATACTGGGCGCGCTGCTGGGTGCGGATGAAGCGGCGGATGCGGGCGCGCGCCTTGCCGGTGACGACAAAGCGCTCCCAGGTCGGCGACGGCCGCTGCGCCTTGGAGGTGACGATCTCGACCTGGTCGCCGTTGCCGAGCTGGGTGCGCAGCGGCACCAGCCGGCCGTTGATCTTGGCGCCGACGCAGGTGTCGCCGATCTGCGAATGAACCGCATAGGCGAAGTCGACGGCGGTGGCGCCGCGCGGCAAGGCGATCAGATCGCCCTTCGGGGTGAACGCGAAGACCTGGTCCTGGAACATCTCGAGCTTGGTGTGCTCGAGAAACTCCTCCGGGCCGGAGGCGTGATCGAGGATGTCCAGCAATTCGCGCAGCCAGCGATACTGCGGCCCTTCGGTCTTGCCGGCGCCCTGCTTGTAGGTCCAGTGCGCGGCAACGCCCAATTCGGCGACCTCGTGCATCTCGCGGGTGCGGATCTGCACCTCGAGGCGCTGCTGTTCGGGACCGATGATCCCGGTGTGCAAGGAGCGGTAGTTGTTGAGCTTGGGGGTCGAGATGTAGTCCTTGAAGCGGCCGGGAACCACGTGATAGGCGGAGTGGATCAGGCCGAGCGCGAGATAGCAGTCGCCGATGTCGCCGACCAGGATGCGGAACGCCATCACGTCCGAGAGCTGCTCGAAGGCGACGTTCTTGCTCTGCATCTTGTGCCAGATCGAATAGGGCGATTTCTCGCGGCCGGAAACGGCCGTGCCGGGGAGCCCGCCCTCGGCCAGCTTGCGTTCGAGCTCGGCCAGGATGCGCGGCACCACGACGGCACCCTGGTCGCGCAGAAAGTCGAGGCGGGTCAGAACGCTGCCGCGGGCTTCGGGGTGGAGCTCGGCAAAGGCGAGGTCCTCGAGCTGGTCCTTCATCCGGTGCATGCCGAGCCGCTCGGCCAGGGGCGCATAGATGTCCATGGTCTCGCGCGCGATGCGCCGGCGCTTTTCCTCGCTGTTGATGAAATGCAGGGTCTGCATGTTGTGCAGGCGGTCGGCGAGCTTGACCAGCAGGACGCGGATGTCCTCGGACATCGCCAGCACCAGCTTGCGGAAATTCTCGGCCTGCTTGGTCTGATCGGATTGCAGCTCGATCCGCGACAATTTGGTCACGCCGTCGACGAGTCGGGCGATCTCGGGACCGAACACCCGCTCGATGTCGTCGAGGGTCGCGACCGTGTCCTCGACCGTGTCGTGCAGCAGCCCGGTGACGATCGAAGCGCTGTCGAGCTTCATCTGGGCGAGGATGCCGGCGACCTCGACCGGGTGCGAGAAATAGGGGTCGCCCGAGGCGCGCAGCTGCGCGCCGTGCGCTTTCATCGAGTAGACATAGGCGCGGTTGAGCGCGCCTTCGTCGGCGTTCGGGTCGTAGGATCGGACGAGCTCGACGAGCTCGAATTGCCGCATCATCGCGACAGCCCCGCCGTCTCGTCCCTGCCCCTGCCGGCGAGACATTGCGCTGCCGCGGGCATCGGCCGGCTCATCCGCCCCGCCCGTCGAATGCGGCACGCCGCCCGCGGTCAGCGCTCCTCGTCGGCGTCGCCGGGCAGCTCATCCGCCGGCAGCTCATCCGCGGGCAGATCAGATCATCCGCGGGCAGATCATCCTCATCCCCGGTCAGATCGTCTGCGGGCAGATCATCCGCGGGGATGTCGAGGAGATCGCCGCCTTCGTCCTCGTCGATGGCGAGGACATCCGCGGCGAGCTCGTCGTCCAAGCTATCCTCGCCGTCGGCTAAATCCTGGTCGAGCGCCTGACCTTCCGCCGCCTCGATCTCGTCGTCGCCGTCCGTCTCGGCGAACCCCAGCGCCTCGGCGCCACCCTCGTCGTCGAGCAGGGCGGCGCTCGAAGCGGCCACCCCGAAGACGCTCGGATCGACGTCGAGCTCGGGGGTCTCCTCGGGCTCGTCGATTTCGACATGCTTCTGCATGCCGCGGACGACCGCTTCCTTCAGATGCGCCAGGACGATGGTCTCGTCGGCGATCTCGCGCAACGCGACCACCGGGTTTTTGTCGTCGTCGCGATCGATCGACAGCGGCACCCCGGAGGTGATTTCCCGCGCGCGCTGCGCGGCGAGCAGAACCAGCTCGAACCGGTTGGGGACCTTGAGCACACAATCTTCGACGGTGACACGCGCCATCTCTCAACTCGCCGCTGGGTGTTAAACCACTGAGTATATGGGGACCGGCGCCTCGCGGCAACACCACCGGTGCGCGCCGCCGGTCGCTGCGGGCTGCCCGGCTGCACCGGGCCTGCGCTTGACCCCGTTCGCGGCGCGCACCTATATGATGCCGGGTCGGCCGGATGGCAGAGTGGTTATGCAGAGGACTGCAAATCCTCGTACAGCGGTTCGATTCCGCTTCCGGCCTCCAGCCTTTTGACTGTCGGCTTTGCGGCCCCGGTCGCGTTGGCTCGCCGCCGCGGACCGGTAATTCCGGCATGATCGCGTCGGCGGTTTCGTTCCTGTCCGCGCTCGGCGCCGACGCGGTTGCCGCCGGGTTGCGCTTGGGCTAAACCCCGGCTCCCTCTCGAGCCTCGCCGGAGCCGGACGATGCAGCACCAGTCCTCCGCCGTCCCGGGCTCGGCACGTCCGGCGGGTCGGGCGCCGCTGGTCGTGACCTTGCCCGACGGCAGCCACCGCGAATTTGCCGGGCCGGTCACCGGCGCCGAGCTCGCGGCGGCGATCGGGCCGGGGCTGGCCAAAGCCGCGATCGCCGTCCGGGTCGACGGCGAGCCGCGCGACCTCGCCGCCCGGATCGACCATGACGCCGCGGTCGCGATCATCACCCGCGACACCGAGGACGGGCTCGAGATCCTGCGCCACGATGCGGCGCATGTGATGGCCGAGGCGGTCAAGGAGCTGTACCCCGACACCCAGGTCACCTTCGGCCCGGCGACCGACACCGGCTTCTATTACGATTTCGCCCGCGCCGATCCCTTCACCCCCGAGGACCTGGAACGGATCGAGCAGCGGATGCGCGACATCGTGCGGCGCGACGAAACGATCACCCGCGAGGTCTGGGAGCGCGCCGCCGCAGTCGCGTTCTTCGCCGGCATCGGCGAGCGCTACAAGGCCGAGTACATCTCCGAGATTCCCGAGGGCGAGGAGATCAGCCTCTACCGCCAGGGCGGGTTTGTCGATCTGTGCACGGGCCCGCATCTGCCCTCGACCGGCCGTCTCGGCCAGGCCTTCAAACTGATGAGCGTGGCCGGCGCCTATTGGCGCGGCGACGCCAGGAATGCGCAATTGCAGCGCGTCTACGGCACCGCCTGGGCAAGCCAGAAGGAGCTCGACCAGTATCTCTACCGGCTGGAGGAAGCCGAACGCCGCGACCATCGCCGGCTCGGCCGCGAGCTCGAGCTGTTTCATCTCGGCGAGGAGGCGGTCGGCAGCGTCTTTTGGCACCCCAAGGGCTGGACGCTCTACCGCACGATCGAGAGCTATATGCGCGGGCGGCTCGATGCGGCCGGGTATCACGAGGTCAGGGGGCCGCTGATGCTCGACCGCTCCTTGTGGGAGGCTTCCGGCCATTGGGAGAATTTCCGCGAGAACATGTTCATCGCCGAAAGCCGCGACGACCGGGTTTTGGCGGTCAAGCCGATGAATTGTCCGGGGCATGTGCTGATCTTCCGCAACCGGCTGCGCAGCTATCGGGAATTGCCGCTGCGCTTAGCCGAGTTCGGGAGCTGCCACCGCAACGAGCCGTCGGGCGCGTTGCACGGGTTGATGCGGGTGCGCGGCTTCATCCAAGACGATGCGCACATCTTCTGCACAGAAGACCAGGTTACCGGAGAGGCGATCGCCTGCTGCAAGTTGCTGTTGTCGATCTACCGCGATTTTGGGTTCGAGGATGTCGAGATCAAATTCGCCGACCGGCCAGCGGTGCGCGTCGGCAGCGATGCGGTGTGGGACCGCGCCGAGCACGATCTTAAGGCCGCGGTCGAGGCGGCCGGGCTCGCCTACACCTACAATCCCGGCGAGGGCGCGTTCTACGGCCCGAAGCTGGAATTCCACCTGCGCGATGCGCTCGACCGGCAGTGGCAATGCGGTACGGTGCAGCTCGATTTCAACATGCCGGGGCGCCTCGGCGCCAGTTATGTCGGCGCGGACGGCGCGCGCCATGTGCCGGTCATGCTGCACCGCGCGATCTTGGGCTCGGTCGAGCGCTTTATCGGCATTCTGATCGAGCACTACGCCGGGCGGTTCCCGCTGTGGCTGGCGCCGGTGCAGATCGTCGTCGCCTCGATCACCGCCGAGGCGGCCGATTACGCCGCCGAGGTCGCCGGCGAATGCAGGGCGGCCGGGCTGCGGACGGTGCTCGATGCCGGCAACGAAAAAATCTCGTACAAGGTGCGCGAGCACAGCCTCGCCAAGGTGCCGGTCATGCTGGTGGTCGGGCGGCGCGAGGCGGAGAACCGCGCGGTCGCGTTGCGCCGTCTCGGGGGCAGCGCGCAGGAAGCTCTTGCGCTCGGCGACGCGGTTGCTAGATTGTCGCAGGAGGCGGCGGTTCCGTCGTTGCCCTGACGGAGCCGGTAAAGTCGGGACGACGTGCTTCAACCGGAAAGAGGAGAATGTAGATACCCAGACCACCGATGAACCTCGCCCCGACCCGCGAAGGGCCCCGGATCAATGACGAGATCGGGGTGCCGCGCGTGCGCCTGGTCGATGATCGGGGCAATATGGTCGGGGTGGTCGGGCGCAACGAGGCGCTCACCATGGCCGCCGATGCCGGTCTCGATCTGGTCGAGATAGCGCCCAATGCCGACCCGCCGGTCTGCAAGATGCTCGACTTTGGCAAGTATAAATACGAAGAGCAAAAAAAGAAAAACGAAGCGCGCAAAAAGCAGAAGATCATCGAGGTCAAAGAGATCAAGCTGCGCCCCAGCATCGACGATCACGATTACGATGTCAAAATGCGCAGCATGATGAAGTTCCTGGACGAAGGCGACAAGGTCAAGGTGACGATGCGGTTCCGCGGGCGCGAGCTGGCGCACCAGGAGCTCGGGATGGACGTCTTGATTCGGGTGCGCGACCACCTCCAGGAGATTGCCAAGGTCGAGCAGATGCCGCGCATGGAAGGCCGCCAGATGACCATGGTGATGTCGCCGAAATAGCTTGTGGCAAAGCTCGCGGCCACCTGGCCCGGGTGCGCCCGCCGGCGACCGACCACCGACGGCTAAACCGGCCAATGCCGCCGGGGGTGTGCGAAGCCGCGACCTGAGCCGCTCGCGAGGCGGGGACTGACGCCATTGGCGGGGCGGTGACCAAAAAGGGGGCACGAACTCCTTGCCAATGCCATGGGCGACGCTCATGGCGCCGGCTGCCCGAGGTAATAAGTCTCCCGAATGCGTCGAGACGCCACAGGCCGGGTAGGAGTCCTGCGGCATCTGGACCCATGGGCTGCTGTCGTCCGCGTATCAGATTAGACTTGGTCTAAACTTTATGCGGAGCGACGCTCCGAGGAGGGCTGCGATGAATCGCAGCAAACTTTCTGTCAAAGTGATCCTGTTGGCAAGCGGTGTCGTATTGGCTGCGGCAGCAGCTTTGGGCCGACCCCAGCCAGCTGGGGCGCAATCTTATTCCGGCGCCGGCAGCTGCCCGGTGGGTTACGTCTACGATCCGAGCTATGGCTGCACTCTATCGGGTGGGCCCTACGATTATGGGTATAACGGATACCCTTACTACGGAAGCTACGGATCTTATTATGGGAGCCGGCACCGCGACTTCGGCCACGGCTTCGGCCATGGCATGGGTGGCGGCTTCGCCCATAATCTCGGCGGCGGCATCGCTCACGGCGCAGGCTTCGCGCATGATCTCGGGGGCGGCATCGCTCACGGCGCAGGCTTCGCCCACGCCGGCGCCGGTGGTTTCGGCCATGGCATGGCCGCGGGCTTCGGGCATGGCGGGGGCGGCGGGCACCGCTAGCCCGGTCGGCGACCAAACCCTCCGGTTCCGACCCTCTCCCGGCGCTGCGCAAGAGAGGGTCGGGGCTTGCTTTGGCTGACTTGCGTTGGGCAGCCCGCGCCGCTATATAGCGCGGCTCGAATGGACGGCGGGGGGCAGCAGAGGGCTTCCCTCGCCGTCCAACCGCCGACACGGATCAAATAATGCCCAAGCTCAAGACCAAGAGCGGTGCGAAAAAGCGGTTCGGCCGCACCGGCAGCGGCAAGATCAAGGTCGCGCACGCCTACAAGCGCCACCTGCTGATCAACAAGGACAAGCAGGCCAAGCGCAAGGCGCGCGGCACCCAAACCCTGGAAAAGGGCGACAGCAAGCTCGTCCTGACCTACATGCCCTACCTGCGGGGCTAGACCATGGCGCGCGTCAAACGCGGGGTTACGGCCCATGCCCGCCATAAAAAGGTCCTGGAGCTCGCCAAGGGCTATCGCGGCCGCGGCGGCACCGCCTATCGCATCGCCATCGAGAAGGTCGAAAAGGCGCTGCGCTACGCCTACCGCGACCGCCGCAACCGCAAGCGCGATTTCCGTGCGCTGTGGATCCAGCGCATCAACGCCGGTGCGCGCGAGCATGGGCTGACCTATTCGCAATTCATGCACGGGATCAAGCTCGCCGGCCTCGATCTCGACCGCAAGATATTGTCCGATATCGCGATCCGCGAGCCCGAGGCGTTCGCGGCGATCGTCGGGACCGCACGCTCGGCGCTCACGCCGGTGCCGCCCGCAGTCGCAAGCGCCGCGTGAGTGTGGAATGGCGCAGCAGGCGCGGCCCCTCACCCCACCCCCTCCCCGCACGCGGAGAGAGGGAGAGCGAGTGCGCGCTTATCCCCTCGCTCCGCTTTTAACGGGGAGAGGGAGGGACCCGCATCAGCGGGAGAGCCTGCCCCGGACCCGATCCGGGGGTGAGGGGCTGTCGGCCGCGATCGCAACCACAACCGCGCGATTTACCGGCTAGTCGGCTCGCTAGCGGCCCTTTATCGACGTATTATTACCAGGGGGCCGATATGCGGCCCCTTTTTAGTTCAAAATCGGTCCTCACGAGTATCGGCGAATGGAAGATGCCAGCCAGTTGACGGATGCCGCCACGCAGGAGATCGAAACGGCAGCATCGCCCGAAATTCTCGAAGACGTTCGCATCAAATATCTCGGACGCCGCGGCTCGCTGACCCTGGCGATGCGGGAACTGGGCAGCCTCGAGCCGGAGGCGCGGCGCCGCGCCGGCGCGGAACTGAACGCCGCCAAGGACCGGATCACCGCGGCCCTCGCCGAGGCGGCGGAACGGCTTGGGCGTGCAGCGCTCGAGCAACGGCTTGCCGCCGAGCGTGCCGATGTGACCCTGCCGGTGCGTTTCGCCAATGAGGGCCGCATCCATCCGATCAGCCAGACCATCGACGAGATCGTCGCGATCTTTGGCGAGATGGGGTTCGCGGTCGCCGAGGGGCCGCATATCGAGGAGGATTTCTACAACTTCACCGCGCTCAACATCCCGCCCGAGCACCCGGCGCGGCAGGAGCACGACACCTTCTATCTGCCCGAGCGCGCCGACGGGACCCGGCTGGTGCTGCGCACCCACACCTCGCCGGTGCAGATCCGCACGATGCAGGCGCAGCAGCCGCCGATCCGGATCATCGTGCCCGGGCGGACCTTCCGCTTAGACCACGACGCGACCCACTCGCCGATGTTTCATCAGGTCGAGGGGCTGGTCATCGACCGCACGACCCATATGGGCCACCTCAAGGGCTGCCTGATCGAGTTCTGCCGCGCGTTTTTCGGCCTCGGCGATCTGCCGGTCCGCTTCCGCCCGAGCTACTTCCCGTTCACCGAGCCCTCGGCCGAGGTCGATATCGGCTGCTCGCGCCAGGGCGGCCGGCTCGAAATCGGCGCCGGCGGCGATTGGCTCGAGATCCTCGGCAGCGGCATGGTCCATCCCAAAGTACTGGCGAATTGCGGCATCGACCCGGCGCAATATCAGGGTTTCGCGTTCGGCATGGGGATCGAGCGGGTGGCGATGCTGAAATACGGCATCCCCGACCTGCGGGCGTTTTACGATTCGGATCTGCGCTGGCTGCGCCATTACGGCTTTCTGCCGCTCGACATCCCCTCCGTGGTGCGCGGGCCGCTCAGCGGGGGTGCGGCATGAAGGAGAGCAATAACCATATTGGCGCCAAACCGGCTCGATCGGGCGCCCTGCGTCCTTCGAGACATCCGCTCCGCGGCTTCCTCAGGATGAGGCTCCATCCGAATGCGATAGTGGTGAGTGTGCCTCATGCCGAGGAGCGCCCAAAGGGCCCGTCTCGATGCACGCAGGGGCGTCATGCCGCCATCCTGAGGCATCAGCCGTTTCGGGTCGGAGGGTCTCCTCGATGAAGACGACCCTCGCCTGGCTCAAGACCCATCTTCTCACCGACGCGCCCTTGGCCGCGATCGTCGAGCGGCTGATCATGATCGGCCACGATGTCGAGGCGGTCGAAAATCGCGCCGCCGGGCTCGAACCCTTCACCATCGCCGCGGTCGTCTCCGCCGAGCGTCACCCGAACGCCGAACGCCTCAAGGTCTGCGTCATCGACACCGGCAAGGAGCGGGTGCAGGTGGTGTGCGGCGCCGCCAACGCCCGCGCCGGCATGAAGGGCGTCTTCGCCCCCGCCGGCACGATCATCCCGCGCACCGGCGCTGTGCTGCAAGAGACTGTGATTCGCGGCGTCGCCTCGCGCGGCATGCTGTGCTCGGCCGACGAGCTCGGCCTCGGCGCCGATCGTGACGGCATCATCGAGGTGCGGCAGGACGCGGCGGTCGGGGCGAAATACGCCGATCTCCTCGGTCTCGGCGACGCGGTCATCGACCTCAAGGTGACGCCGAACCGCGCCGACTGCCTCGGCGTGCGCGGGATCGCCCGCGATCTCGCAGCGTCCGGGCTCGGCCGTCTGAAGCCGCTCGACACGATGCCGATCCCGGGCCGTTTCCATTCGCCGATCGGCATCCACATCGCGGATTATTCGGCCTGTCCGCTGTTTCTCGGCCGCCACATCCGCGGCCTGCGCAACGGATCGAGCCCGGATTGGCTGCGCCGCCGGCTCGAAGCGATCGGGCTGCGGCCGATTTCGGCATTGGTCGATCTGACCAATTTTCTGACCTTTGACCTCGACCGGCCATTGCACGTGTTCGACCTCGGCCGGCTCGAAGGCGACCTGACGGTGCGCCTGGCCCAGCCCGGCGAAACCCTGCTCGCCCTCAATGGCCAGGAGTACGCGCTCGATGCCGAGATGACGGTCATCGCCGACCGGGCGGGGGTGCGCAGCCTCGGCGGCGTCATCGGCGGCGAAGCCGCCGGCTGCACCGAGGGCACGACCGAGGTGTTTATCGAGGCGGCCTTGTTCGACCCGATCCGCACCGCCGCGACCGGGCGCAAGCTCGGCATCGCGAGCGACGCGCGCTATCGCTTCGAGCGCGGGCTCGACCCGGCCTTCGTCGGGGACGGGCTCGAAGTCGCCACCCGCCTGATGCTCGAGCTGTGCGGCGGCGAGGCGTCCGAGATCGTGACCGCCGGTGCGGTGCCGGAGTGGCGGCGCCATTACGTGCTGCGCGCCGGGCGACCGGCCAGCCTCGGCGGTCTTGCGGTGCCGCCCGAGCAGAGCGCGGCGATCCTGACGGCGCTCGGTTGCACGGTCGAGCCGCAGGCCGGCGGCGATCTGTCGGTCGCGCCGCCCTCCTGGCGCGGCGACATCGAGGGCGAGGCCGACCTCGTCGAGGAGGTATTGCGGATCAACGGCTACGACCGGATCCCGGCGGTGCCCCTCCCCCGCGACGCGCCGTTGCCGCGCCCGGCATTGGTCCCGGCCCGGCGCCGCTCCGAGCTGGTCCGCCGCGCGCTTGCCGCCCGCGGCCTGACCGAGGCTGTGACCTTTTCGTTCATCTCGGCGCGCGAGGCCGAGCTGTTCGGCGGCGCCAAGCCGGAGCTGCGGGTGGTCAACCCGATCAGCGCCGATCTCGACGCGATGCGGCCGTCATTGCTGCCGGGGCTGGTCGCCGCCGCGCGGCGCAACCTCGATCGCGGTTTCGCGGATGCGGCGCTGTTCGAGCTCGGCCCGGCCTATCATGACGACACGCCGGCGGGTCAGGGGCTGGTCGCCGCCGGGCTGCGCGCCGGGCGGACCGGCCCCAAGCATTGGCGCGAGCCGGCGCAGGCGGTCGATCTCTACCAGGTCAAGGCCGACGCGCTGGCCGCCCTCGCCGCGATGGGCGCGCCGGCCGAGAACGTCCAGGCCAGCGCCGATCCGCCCGCCTGGTATCACCCCGGACGGGCCGGCACCCTGCGGCTCGGGCCCAAGGTGCTGGGCGCCTTTGGCGAATTGCACCCGGCGGTGATCGCGGCGCTCGATGCGAAGCCGCCGCTCGCCGCCTTCGAGGTCTTGCTCGATGCCGTGCCCGAGCCACGCGCCGGGCGGACCAAACCGCCGCTTCAGCTGTCGGTGTTCCAGCCGATCGAGCGCGATTTCGCCTTTGTCGTCGACCTCGAAATGCCGGCCGAGACCCTGCTGCGCGCCGCCCGCGGCGTCGACCGCAGGCTGGTCGCCGAGATCCGCCTGTTCGACGTCTACGAAGGCGCCGGCCTGCCATCAGGCAAAAAGTCGCTCGCCGTCACCGTCGTCCTGCAGCCGCAGGACCGGACCCTGACCGACCCTGAGATCGAAAGCTTTTCGAAGCGCCTCGTCGCCCAGGTCGAAAAGGCGACCGCAGGACAGCTGCGCGGGTGACGATCCGTCGGCAGCGATGGTCGGCCAAACCCTCGGGGTGGTCATGTTGATCGGGGCGTCCTGTTCGCCGCCGCGGGACGGGTCGACCTGCCGATGTTCTGGCTCTATCTCGGGATCGTCGCCGCGGTATCCGCCGCCAGCCTCTTTCTGATCGGCCAGGAGCTCGCGCGGGAGCGCATGCGGCCGGGCGGCCAGCCGCCGGGGCTGAGATTGCTTCTCGTCTTTTTGCTGTGCATCGCGCACTGGGCGATCGCCGGCCTAGACCGCGGCCGGTTTCACTGGTCCGACACCGCGCCGTCATGGCTGCGCATCGCAGCGCTCGGGGTCTTCGCCGCCGGGCTGGCGCTCGTCACCTGGGCGATGCACGTCAACCGGTTCTTTTCCTCGGTGGTCCGCATCCAACGGGAGCGCGGGCATCGCGTCGTCGCCGGCGGCCCCTACCGTTGGGTGCGCCATCCGGGTTATGCGGGCGCCATCCCGGCCGTCGGTGCTGTCCTCCCGAATTAGGACAGCGCCCGGCCGTCCTGGCGAGCGGGCTCGCCCTGTGCTCGTGGTGGGCGACGGCAATCGGCGCGCTCGGGGTGCCGCTCCTCGTATGGCGGACGATCGGCGAGGACCGCGCATTGCGCGCCGAGCTGCCGGGCTACGAGGATTATGCCCGGCGGGTCCGCTGGCGGGTGCTGCCGGGCTTGTGGTGAGAGCCGGCGATGGCGGTTGATTGCCTTTTCGCGGCGGGTTGGCGAGACTGCGGCATGGCACCGGGAGGAGGGTCCGCCGATGGCGCTGGCCAACGAGCGCGTCGCCTGGTTCAACGGCAGGATCGTGCGCGAGAGCGAGGTCCTGATCCCGTTCCGCGATCAGGGTTTTCTGCGTGGCGACGCGGTCTTCGACATGACCCGCAGCTTCAACGGCGCGGCCTTTCGCCTCGAACAGCACGTTGCCCGGCTCTACCGCTCGCTGAAATATCTCGATCTCGACCCCGGTCTGAGCCCCGCCGAGATGGTCGCGATCAGCGCCGACGTGCTCGCCCGCAACCTCCATCTGCTGGCCCCGGGCGAGGATTACTGGCTCGCCCAGCGCATCAGCCGCGGCATCCACCCGGTGCCCGGCGACAATTGGGACCATTACGGCCCCAATGTGATCGTCGAGTGCGTGCCCCTGCCGTTGCGCGAGCGCGCAAAACATTTCCGCGACGGCATCGACGCGGTCACGCCCGCGCTGCGCCGCACGCCGCCCGAACTCATTGTCGCCGCGCGCCAAGATGCACCAATACCTGAACCTCGTCCTCGCCGACCGCGAGGTGAAGGCGCAGAACCCCGACGCCTGGGCGGTGTTGCTCGATGTCAACGGCAATCTCGCCGAGGGCCAGGGCAGCAACATTTTCCTGGTCCGCGACGGCCGGCTGACGACGCCGAGGGAGCGGTTTGTGCTGCCCGGCGTCAGCCGCCAGGCGGTGATCGACCTCGCCGCCCCGCTCGGCATCGGCTGTGCGGAGGCGGACCTCGACCTCTACGACGCCTACACCGCCGACGAATGCTTTCTGACCTCGACCAGCCTGTGCATCTGCGGGGTGCGCAGCCTGAACGGCCGCAGCTTCGCCGCCGGAAAGGTGCCGGGGCCGGTCACCGCCAAGCTGACCGAAGCCTACAAGGAACTGGTCGGCTGCGATTTCGTCGCGCAGCATCTGCGGCGGCTCGAGGCCTGAGCGCTCGAACCGTAATAATTCCGGTAATACCAACGCTTTACCGTCATTCCCGCGAAAGCGGGAACCCAGGGGCCCCAAGAACCCGAACGGTTGCCCCCGTTCAGGCCAGGGGCAGCTCTGGACCCCCGCTTTCGCGGGGGCGACGATAACCCATTCAGATAACGCACTTCATTTCAAATCGGGCCTGAGCATGGCCGGGCAGCGCGCCGCGGCGGGTGGCGCCCTGCCTTCGCGGGGATCGCCTGTTGCGCGGCTGCATATGCTTCGTCGAACGCGGCTCTGGACCCGAGCCGTGACTCGACGGAGGTTTTCGTGAAAATGACACTGCTCGCGGCCGCGCTCGCCGCCATCGCCGCGATCGCCCTGCCGATGCTCGCCGACGCGGCCGAAAATACCGATACCCAGCAGACCCAGGTCACCCCCTTGGGCGGCGAGAAAACCGGCCCAGACCAGGGCGGCGCCGAGCAGCGTATGCCCGGCATCGGCGAGCGCGGCAT
The DNA here is from genome assembly GCA_963703855.1 of uncultured Alphaproteobacteria bacterium. Taxonomy (GTDB): domain Bacteria; phylum Pseudomonadota; class Alphaproteobacteria; order ATCC43930; family CGMCC-115725; genus AP-15. The sequence goes on along the minus strand of CAVPFW010000005.1, from coordinate 75,982 downwards.
CGGCGAGCGCGGCATCGGCGAACGGGGCATCGGCGAGCGGCACATGGGCGGCTGGCCGATGATGCATCAAATGATGATGCGCCGGATGATGGGCGGGGACCCGCAGGAACGGTGCATCGATCGGCTCGCCTGGCGCGCCGCGCGCCGCGCCTATGTCGAGGCCAAACTCGACTTGACTGCGCAGCAGCGGCCGCTGTGGGACAAGGTGCAGAGCATCGCCCAGGCCGAGCAACAGAAAGAACGGCAGCTATGTCAGTCGCTGAAGCCTCGCGAGGAGTCGACCGTGCTCGACCGCATGGATCGGGCGCAGCAGTTCCTGTCGGCGCGGCTCGACGCATTGCAATCGGCAAAGCCGGCGCTCCAGGCGCTCTACCAGGCGCTGACCCCGGAGCAGCAGGCGGTCATGGACCATCCGTTCCGCCGCCCCTGAGCCCCGCCCGCCCCAGCAAATGGGGCGGCATCCGGCCGGGCACCCGGATGATTTGCCGCTTGGCGTAGCAGCCAGCCGGTCGAGAGGCTCTTGACGCCTGGGGCGACACCACCCAATATTCATGGTTTGTTCCTAGACCAGGATGGCGGGGAATGTCGAAGCCGGCCGAGGTGCGCGCAGCGCAGGACGGTCTTTCCGGGTTGGCGTCCTGGTACGATCTCCCCGGACGACAGATGGCGAACGGCCGGGTGTTCGACCCCGACGCGATGAACGCCGCCATGCTGAAGGTCCCCCTTGGCACCGTCGTCACGGTTCGCCTTGCTGAAGATCCCTCTCGCTCGATCGCGGTCACCGTCACCGATCGCGGTCCGTATGCGCCCGGACGGGTCGTCGACTTGACGCCAGCCGCTTTCATGGCCCTCGTCGGAAGCACCCGCCCAGGGCTCGCAAAGGTGGTCGTAACCCTCCCGTGACCCAGGGGCGCGCCGTGGGCCCCAAGACCCTGCTCTGTCTGCTCACATTGGCGATGCTTTTCGCCTGCGCAGGCGGCCCGCTCGCGGCTGCGCAGGCGACGTACTGCCTGTCATTCAAGAAGCTGGGGCTTTCCCCGGCCGAGCGGCTGTCAAAGTTCGACCTGCGCATAACATCCGGAATCGTAGTCGGTTTCCCGCGTGTTCCTCTCGATTGGCTGATAGCAATAGATAACGAGGCGAATTGGATGCCGGAAATCAGGGGCAACGCGATCCACGCAGCAGCGGATCTGGAAGAGCCCCAATTCGCCACCGATTTCATCCGTGTGGCAGGCATTCCAGCAGCCCTGGTGCGATCAGGCATGCCAAAGAAAATGACGGTCGCCGGCTATGTCGAGCTGGCGCATGGAGACGCGAAACGGGTCCTCCCGATTTCCGATCGGAACATCACCCTGAGCCCGGAGCGCCGATGCCGACAGAGACGGTGACCAGGCGAAGCAGGAGCGCAGCGTTCCGGCCGACGCGCTCGGTGCTGCCGAGGCACTCGGTTGTTTGCGGCGGGCCGAGCCGATAGGCTGTGCGCCACCCGCGCCCGAACCGAACAAATCCATGCCGATCGACGATCATCCCGCACGAGCCCTCGAGACGCGGTTGCGCCGCGAGATCCGCGGCGAAGTCATGTTCGATCCGTTCAGCCGCGGGCGCTACGCGACCGATGCCTCGATCTATCAGATCGAGCCCTTGGGCGTCGTCGTGCCATACGACCGCGAGGACGCGGCGGCGGCGATCGCGATCGCCCGCGAGGAGGGGGTACCGGTATTGCCGCGCGGTGCGGGCACCTCGCAATGCGGGCAGACCGTCGCCCGCGCACTGGTCCTCGATTGCAGCCGGCACATGGACCGGGTCGTCGCGGTCGATGCCGAGGGGCGCCGGGCGCGCGTCGAGCCGGGGGTGGTCCTCGACCGCCTCAACCGCTCGCTCAGACAGCACCAGCTGTTCTTTCCAGTCGACCCGTCGACGGCGAGCCGAGCCACGATCGGCGGCATGACCGCCAACAACAGCTGCGGGTCGCGCTCGTTGCGCTACGGCAACATGGTGCACAACGTGCGCGGCGTCGACGCGCTGCTGGCCGACGGCACGAGGGCGTGGTTCGGCGAGGTCCCCGGCAATTTCCCGGCTGATTCCGACGACACTGCGACGCCCGAGCGCTATCGCGAGCTGGTCCGCCATATGCGCGCCTTGCACCGCCGTGAGACCGACGAGATAGAAGCCCGGTTTCCCAAGGTGCTGCGCCGGGTCGGCGGCTACAACATCGACAGCATCGATGGAGACGGCTCTCATGGGGGCCACAACATGGCCCGTCTGCTGGTCGGCTCGGAGGGCACCCTCGCCTTTTTCAACGAGATCGAGCTCGAATTGCAGCCGATCCCGGCGCATCGGGTGCTCGGCATCTGCCATTTCCCGACCTTCTACGGCGCGATGGACGCGACAAGGCGGATCGTCGAGCTCGGCCCCAGCGCCGTCGAGCTGGTCGACCGCACGATGATCGAATTGTCGCGCGACATCCCTATGTTCCGCGCCGTGGTCGACCGTTTCGTGCAGGGCGAGCCGGCGGCGGTGCTGCTGACCGAATTCTCGGGCGACGACCCGGCCGAAAATCTGCGGCGGCTGAACGCGCTAGGCGAGCTGATGGGCGATCTGGGCTTGCCCGGCGCGGTGGTCGAGGCGATCGACCCGGCCTTTCAGCAGGCGGTGTGGGAGGTGCGCGCGCAGGGCCTCAACATCATGATGTCGATGAAGGGGGACGGCAAGCCGATCTCGTTTCTCGAAGACTGCGCGGTCCGCCTCGAAGACCTCGCCGACTATACCGACCGGCTGACCCGGATCTTCGAGAAGCACGGCACCTACGGCACCTGGTACGCCCACGCCTCGGTCGGCTGCCTGCATGTGCGCCCGGTGCTCAACGTCAAGCAGGAGCTCGAGGTCAGAAAGATGCGGGCGATCGCCGAGGAGGCGTTTGCAATGGTCCGCGAATACAAGGGCTCGCATTCGGGCGAGCACGGCGACGGGCTGGTGCGCTCCGAATTTCACGAGGCGATGTTTGGGGGGCGCATGGTCCGCGCCTTCGAGGAGGTCAAGGACGCCTTCGACCCCGACGGCCTGTTCAACCCCGGCAAAATCGTCCGGCCCTCCCGGATGGATGATCGCAGCCTATTCCGCTACCAGCCGGACTACCGGCCATTGCCGCTCGACGCCGCGCTCGACTGGTCGGAATGGGGCGGGTTCGCCGGTGCCGTCGAGATGTGCAACAACAACGGCGCCTGCCGCGCCCGCGACGCCGCGGTCATGTGCCCGTCGTTCCGCGCCACCGGCGACGAGCAGCACCTGACCCGCGGCCGGGCCAACACCTTGCGCCTGGCCTTGTCGGGCCAGCTCGGGCCCGACGCGCTCGTATCCGACGACATGCGCGAAACCATGGCCTTGTGCATCTCGTGCAAGGGCTGCCGGCGCGAATGCCCGACCGGCGTCGACATGGCGCGGATGAAGATCGAGTTCCTGCACCATTACCGCCGCCATCACGGGCTCGGCATGCGCGACCGGCTGATCGCCTATTTGCCGCGCTATGCCCGCTATGCCGCGCGCCTGGCGCCGCTGCTCAACCTGCGCAACCGGATGCCGTTTCTGGCGCAGTTGGGCGAGCGGTGGCTCGGGCTCAGCGCCGCCCGCAAACTGCCGCAGTGGTCCGCCCGCCCCTATCGCGGCGCCGGCCCCCACCCTAACCCTCCCTCGCTCGCGGGGGAGGGAAGGGAGGGGGTTCACGAGCGGCGCGACGTAGTGCTGCTGGTCGACACCTTCAACCGCTGGTTCGAGCCGGAGAATGCCCGCGCCGCCGAGCGCGTTCTGACCCGCGCCGGCTATCGGACCCTCAGCCCCGACCCCGCGCGCGGAAGACCGTTGTGCTGCGGCCGGACCTTTCTCGCCGCCGGGCTGGTCGACCAGGCCCGGATCGAGGCGCGGCATACGGTCGACGCCCTCGCCCCCCATGTCGCCGCCGGCACCCCGATCGTCGGGCTCGAACCCTCGTGCCTGCTGACCCTGCGCGACGAATTTCCGGCGCTGTTGCCGGGCGATGCAGCCAAGGCGCTCGCCGCCCATGCCCGGCTGTTCGAGGAATTCGTCGAGACCGAGCGCGCCGCGGGAAGGTTCGAGCTCCCTCTCACGACCGATGCCGGGCCGCACCGCCTTGTTGCACGGCCATTGCCACCAGAAGGCCTTCGCCACCGTCGGCGCCGCGGTCAAGGCCTTGCAGCTGATCCCGGATCTCAAGGTCGAGACCTTTGATTTCGACCTGCTGCGGCATGGCCGGTGCGTTCGGCTACGAGGCCGAGCACTACGCGATGTCGCTGACGATCGGCGAGCTCGGCGTCTTGCCGAAGCTGCGCGCCGCACCCCCCGACACCCTCCTCGCCGCCTGCGGCACCAGCTGCCGCCACCAGATCGCCGACGCCTTGGGCCGCACCGCCCATCACCTCGTCCGCATCCTCGACGACGCCTCTGCCGGGAGCGCGCTCACCATGACCCTTCCCGAACGCGCCCGCGCGATGATCGATTTCTGGTTCGGGCCGCCGGGCGACCCCGGACGCGAGCAGCACCGCGCGATCTGGTTCAAGAGCACCGAGGAGTTCGACGCGGCCTTGCGCCGGGAATTTCTCGCCGACTACGAGGCCGCCGCGGCCGGGGGGTTGCGGTCATGGGAAGCATCGGCCGAGGGGGCGCTGGCCTTGGTGCTGCTGCTCGACCAGGTGCCGCGCAACATCTTCCGCGGTTCGCCGCGCGCCTACGCGACCGATGCCGCGGCGCGGGCGGCCGCCGACCGGGCTCTCGAACACGGTTTCGACCGGTCGGTCCCGCCGGCCTGGCGGCTGTTCTTTTATATGCCGTTCCATCACAGCGAGGATCTCGCCGATCAGCGCCGCTCATTGGCGCTGTCCCAAGCCCTGCCGCGAAATCCCGATCGCCGCGGTTCGTTGCGTCGCTACGGGCGCCCTTATCTCGAGGTCATCGAGCGGTTTGGCCGTTTCCCGCATCGCAACGCGATTCTCGGCCGGCCATCGACCGCCGAGGAAATCGAGTTTCTCAACGCGCTGGACCGGGTGGGTGAAGGATGATCGGACGTCTCAACCATGTGGCGATCGTGGTGCCCGACCTCGCGGCGGCGAGCGCCGTCTACCGGCAGATTTTGGATGCCCGGGTGTCGATGCCGCAGGCATTGCCGGCGCATGGCGTGACGGTCGTGTTTGTCGAATTGCCCAACACCAGGATCGAGTTGCTCGAACCGCTCGGCGAGGCGTCGCCGGTCCGCGGCTTTCTCGACCGCAACCCCGCCGGCGGCATGCACCATTTGTGCTACGAGGTCGACGACATCCTCGCCGCGCGCGACCGGCTGCGCGCACAGGGCATGCGGGTGCTCGGCGACGGCGAGCCGCGCCCGGGCGCCCACGGCAAGCCGGTGCTGTTTCTGCATCCGAAGGATTTCTGCGGCACCCTGATCGAGATCGAAGAGGTATGAGCCCGGTATTCGGGCGCAAATGGGACCGGCGCCGAGGCGGTTTTGATGAACTGGTTTACCGGCATCATCGTCTACGTCCTGGTGTGGTGGGTGACTTTGTTCGCGGTGCTGCCGTTGTGGGTCACCCCGGCCGAGCCGGACGATCCGGGCTATGCCGCCGGCGCGCCGCAGCGGCCGCGGCTGGTCTTGAAGGCGGTGGTCACGACCGCGGTCGCAGCGGTCATCTGGCTGGCGATCTACCTCGTCATCCGCTCGCCGTGGCTGAGCTTCCGCGGGTCGTGAGATGAGCTCGGCCTATTGCCGCCTGGCCCCCAGTCACCCGGTGCACAGCCGCTATCATGATGCCGAATACGGATTTCCGGCCGACGACGAGCGGGTGCTGTTCGAGCGGCTGATGCTCGAAATCAACCAGGCCGGCCTGTCCTGGCTGACCATCCTTAACAAGCGTGCGGCGTTTCGCGCGGCCTTCGCCGATTTCGACGTCGATCGCGTCGCCGCCTTCGGACCGGCCGATATCGACCGCCTGCTCGCCGACCGGGCGATCGTGCGCAACCGGCTCAAGATCGCAGCCGCGATCGAAAATGCGCGGCGCATCCAAGGGCTGCGCGGCTCGCACGGATCGTTCGCCCGGTGGCTCGACGCGCACCATCCGCACCCCGTCGAGGCCTGGACGCAGCTGTTCCGCAACACCTTCCGCTTTACCGGCGGGCAGATCGTCGGCGAGTTCCTGATGAGCCTCGGCTATCTGCCCGGGGCGCACGAGCCCGATTGTCCGGTGTTCGCCCGGATCGCCGAGCTGTCGCCGCCCTGGGCCCGCATCGCTCCCGCGGCCCGCGGATGATGCGGTAATTCCGCCGGTGAAAGCGCGTTTGACGGAGAGGCCGGTTTCTTGCTACCGAGACGCTGGCATTTATCGCGACGCGACGGGTGGGGGCTCGCGGGCGCCATAACCGGGGCATCGACCCGGATCGGATTGCGCCTCGACACCGGAGTGTGCCCGACAGTCGCTGAGGGTGAAGTTTATGTCGCTGCGGCAAAGGTATCTTAAGATCCTCTCGGGCATCGTTCCGGTCGGCGCGGTCGGCCTCTCGCTGCTGCTCGGCTCGACGGCGCCGGCCGGCGCCGAACAGGATCCGGCGGCTGCCCTGCCCAGGGCGGTTGACGGCATTCCGGTTTCGGAGCGGCTTGCGGCCATTCGCGAGGCGGTCTCCGATGCCGCCGGGCCGAGCGTCCTGCGTGATCGGCAGCAGCTCGCCTGGTGGGCCTGGCGCAACGGCGGCGGCGGCTGGCGCAATGGCGGCGGCGGCTGGCGCAACGGCGGCGGCGGCGCGTGGGGCAATGGCGGCTGGCATAATGGCTGGCACAATTACTGGCGCAACTGGTGAACGGGCCGGGTCCCCGAGGACGGGTTTGACGCCGGCGGCTTTCTCTGTTGCCGGCGCTTTCTCTTGTTATAGAGCGTGCGCGCGTAACTCGTGGGGTTGCGCCGATAGGGGCACGCTGGGGTTGAGCCTGGATCGAGCGGTCGTCCGCTAGTTGATGGTGAGGTGATGCTGATGTCGCTGCGGCAGAAATATCTGAAAATCCTGTCGGGGATCGTTCCGGCCGGAGCGGTCGGCGTCTCATTGCTGCTCGGCTCGACGGCGCCGGGCTCGGCCAGCCAGGACCCCGCCGCCGCGCAGCCTCGGGCCTCGGACCCGGCACGGGTTTCCGAGCGGCTCGCCGCTATTCGCGACGCGGTATCGACGGTCGCCGGGCAGGACGCCGTCGAGCGCGGCGAGGGCAATCTTCGGCTCGCCTGGGGGAATTGGTGGCGCAACGGCGGCTGGGGCTATCGGCCGTGGGGCGGTTGGGGGTGGCCGAACTGGAACAATTGGCACAATTGGAACAATTGGAACAATTGGTGGCGTAATTTTTAAGCAGGTGACCGCGCCCGAAGCAACGGCGAGCGGCATCGTGCCGACGATCGACCTGCTGGTCGTCCAGCCGACCCCGTTCTGCAACATCGATTGCCGATACTGCTATCTGCCGGATCGGAATTCGAAGGCGGTCGTCGCACCGCAGACCTTGCACAATTTGTTTTCCCAGGTGTTCGCATCGGGCTGGGTCCGCGACAGCCTGTCGGTGGTGTGGCACGCCGGCGAGCCGATGGTGCTGCCGATCGCGTTCTACCGCGACGCGTTCGCGATGATCGAAAGCCTCAGGCCGCGGGACCTGCCGGTCGTGCATTCGTTTCAGACCAACGGAACCCTGGTCGACGATGCCTGGTGCGCGTTTTTTGCCGAGGCTCGGATCCATCTCGGGGTCAGCATCGACGGGCCTCGGCCGCTGCACGACCGCAACCGGGTGACGCGCTCCGGCCGCGGCACGTTCGACCGGACCATCGCCGGCATCCGCCTGCTGCGTCGGCATGGGGTGCCGTTCCACGTCATTTCCGTGCTGTCGTCGGCGGCTATGGCGGCACCCGGCGCGATGTTCGATTTCTATGTCGAGGAGGGGATCGAGCGGGTGTGCTTCAACGTCGAGGAGTTGGAGGGCGGCCATGTCTCGCAATCCTTTGGCGACCGCGGCGTCGAGGCGGCCTATTACCGATTTCTGAGCGAGTTCTGGCGGCTGTCGGCGGCCTCGCCCGGCAAGATCACGTTTCTGCGCGAAATCGAGCACGCGCTGCAGCAGGTCATCCGGCCCAAGGAAGCCGCGTTCCGCAACCAGCTGGTCGAGCCGTTCGCGATCACCAGCATGGATTGGGCCGGCAACATCTCGACATTCTCGCCCGAGCTGCTCGGCCTGAAGAACCCGGCCTACGACGATTTCGTGCTGGGCAACATCAATCGCGACGCGCTCGTCGATCTGCCGCGCCGCCCGGCCTTTGCCCGAATGCTGGCCGATATCGGCGCCGGCGTCGCGATGTGCCGCGAGCGGTGCGAGTATTTCTCGGTGTGCGGCGGCGGCGAACCGGTCAACAAGCTCGCCGAAAACGGCAGCTTCGCCAGCGCCGAGACCACCTATTGTCGCCTGACCAGGATGCAGGCGACGGACCTCGTGCTCGATGCCCTCGAGCGGGTGCCGCCGGGCGGCTTCGACCCGGCCGCGATCCCGCGCACCGCGATGCCGGGACCGGGGCGGCCGGAGAGCGCCGGCATAAGCGGATGACCACCGTCGATTCGGAGGACACAATGGACAAGACATTGCGCTGGTTGGGCATGCTCGCCATCGGCGCGGCGATGCAGGGAGGCCTCGCCGGCCTTGCCCTCGCCCAGGGCGCGCCGGGCGGTCAGCCCGCGGCAAGCGCGAGCGCGCCGGGGCCGGGATATGGCGGCGGTGGACCGGACCAGGCGACCAACCTCGCCACCCCGTCCGAGACCGAGCCGGCAACCGAGCTGCCGGTGCTCTACGTCACCAGCGTCGAGATCCTGCGCACCCAGACCGAGCCCCAGCTCGACATCGTCCGGGTCACCGGCTTGACCGGATCGCAAGGCTGGACCGCGCCCGAACTGGTCCCGACCTTTGTCGGCAAGCCGATCGACGGCATCCTCGATCTGCAGTTCATCGCGACGATGCCGCTGCAGACCGAGCAGGCGGGGGGGTTTGTGCCGATCGGCGCCGTGTTCACCCTCGAGGAGGGCCACGCCTTCAAGGGGGTGCGCGTCCGCGCGTCCGAGAATGCGATCGAGGTCGACCAGATCCCCGGCAGCAAGCAGGACAGCATCACCGTCAACGACTGCAAGGATTGCGTCGGCAAGAAATTTGCCGAGCGGGGACAGTCGCCGCCGGGCACGCCCGGGGTGGTTCGCCAGGAGGATCTTCCCAAGGTGCTGCGGTGGATCATCCCGAGCCGCGGGATCAGGGGCATCACCCATGATCCGAACCGGCTCAACCTGATGCTCGGCGCCGACAATACGATCATTGCCGCCTATTGGGAGTAAGCGGGAGGGGCGCTGCGCCCCGGCCCGACCCCCGCGCCTCGCCGTTGCGAGCGCCGGCGTGCGCGCTTGGCACAGACGCGCCTGGCACAGACGCGGGTGGGTCGGATCGAACCTGGCCCTCGGTTTCGCCGTCGCCCTCAGCACCTCGGCCGGGGCCGGATCCTTGCTCCCGGGAAATGGGGCGGGAAATGGGGCGGGGCTCGATCGAGTGGCGTCAGCCGTCGACGGCGCCGAATCGAGCCATGGCGCCGATGCGCGGATGTGGCGTCCCGAGCTCGACGGCCCGCAGGGGCCGATGCAGGTCTCGGCCGCCGCGGCGATCGACGTGGGCGGCGGCGACCGTTTCGACGAGACCGAGAACCGGGCGCTCGGCCGCGCCTATCTCGCCCGCCTCTACCGGCGCTACGCCGACTGGGCCGACGCCGTCGCCGCCTATAATTGGGGGCCGGGCCGGATGGACGCCTGGATCGACAGCGGGCGGCCCTTCGACAAATTCCCGGAGGCGGTGGCGCTCTATCGCCTGCGCGTGCTGTTCGCCTCGACTTCGTCCCCCGGCTCGCTCGGCCTGCCGAGGCTCGGGATCGGCCATCGCCAACCCCGCCGCCCACTCGCCGACCGCCTCCGCCCGAGCCGCGAAAGCCGCGCCGTCGAGCAGCTCTACGGTGCGATCATGCGCGACAGCACTCCCTGAGCCGCCTGCACCCGAGCGCTGAAGATACCGGGCGATGATCAAGATCGCGAAGACGCTGCGCTCGTTGGGGGATCGCCTCCAGGCCGGCGCCAGCGTGCGCAACGTCTATGGCGATCCGGTCGAAGTCGGCGGACGCACCGTGATCCCGATCGCCCGCGTCAGCTACGGCTTTGGCGCGGGCGGCAGCGAGGACCGCGACGCCGAGCGCAGCGGAAGCGGCGGCGGCGCGGGCATCAGCACCCGCCCGGTCGGGGCGCTCGAGATCACCGCGGCCGGAACGCGCTTCATTCCATTCATCGACCCGGTGCGTCTCGGCATGGCGCTGATGGTCGGCTTCCTGATCGGCCTCAAGATCGGCAGCCGGTCGGCGCGGCGGCGATCCGCCGTCGGCAAGGTTTCCGGAAGCCATGGCCCCTCCAAATGACCCGGGCAGGCCAAATGACCCGGGCAGGCCAAATGACCCGGGCAGGCTGGCTGGCGGCGACTGCCGGATCCGGGCTAATTTCCCTGCCGAGCGGCGCGTCGAACGATCATCGCGGGACTGGCCGGATGCGAGCGATATCGGTACTGGCAATCATCGGCATCATGGTGGGCGCGACGGCATGCGTGCCGCCGCCGGCAGTGCCGCTCAACTCGCTCGCCTTTGCGCGGCGGCCGCCCCCGCCCGGACAGCCCGGATATCTGGAGACGATCAAGTACGTCGATGACGGGCTCAGATACATCGCTGCGAACGCCGGATTCTTCGTCTCCGGAACCGGGGAGATGTGTTTCCGGGGATCGATCATTCCCGGCATCACTCCGGTGTTGGCCCCTCAGTATTATTGGTGCATGAGTCCGCTCGATGTCAGCACGGTCGACGCCCTCGAAAACGACATCAGCTATGTCAACGAGGTGCGCCTGTGGTGCCGGCACGCCAGCCCGCAATGCGCCCGCAAGATCGCCTACCCGAACCAGTTCGACGACATGACCGTTGCCGACAGCATCACCGCCGAAACCATCCCGTTCAGACCGGAGCGGGCGGCGATCGAATACCTGGTCTATCTGATGGGCGGCAACGTCGAGCCCGATCAGGCGGGCACTGGGAGGGCGGAAACCCGCTTGACACCGGGCCGTCACGGGCTAGCGTCCGCGCGCTGAACCTCGAAACGGAGGAACTCCGATGATCATCGAGATGCGCACCTACACGCTGCAGCCGGGCACGGTTGCCGCCTTCGAAGAGCGCTTCGGGCAGGCATTGCCGGTGCGGGCCAAGGTCTCGCCGCTCGCCGCCTTCTGGCATACCGAGGTCGGCCCGCTGAACCGGGTGATCCATGTGTGGCCCTATGACGACCTCGCCGCCCGCACCCGGCAGCGCGAGGCCGCGACCAAGCTCCAGGGCTGGCCGCCCAATGTGCGCGAATTCGTCGTCGAGCAGCAGAGCGACATCTTTCTGCCGGCGCCGTTCTCGCCGGCGCTGGAGCCGCGCCAATTGGGCGGCCTCTACGAGATCCGCATCTACACCTTCAAGCCCGGCGGCATCCCCGGCGTGATCGACCGCTGGAGCGGCCATATCGCCCGCCGCACCGAGCTCTCTCCCTTGGCCGGCGCGTGGTATTCCGAGCTCGGCGGGCTCAACAAATGGGTCCACATCTGGGCCTACAAGGACGCCGCCGACCGCTTCCGCATCCGCGAGGAAGCCCGCGCCAAGGGCATCTGGCCGCCCCCCTCCGGTGGCGGGCCCAACATGATGATCCGCCAAGAAAACATGCTGGTCGTCCCGGCCGTCGTTCTCGCCATTGCACTGACCTTCCGCGAGCGGCCCAAACAGAAGCGCCCTCACCCACCCGACCCCCTCCCATCCCCTCACCCGCGTGCGGGGGAGGGTTGGGGTGGGGGCCGGGTCCACCCTCTCCCGCACCGCGGGAGAGGGTGCCGCGCGCAACAAGGCGGGTGAGGGGCCGGCCCGCGGCGCCAATTCACAAACCGGCAGAGCTCAGCGGGGTCGGCAACCCGCTCGCCGCCACCGCGCCCCACATCCGTCACTCAGCCCTCAAGAACATCAAGGCCGCGATCGATGGAGCTCCGCGCAACAACTACATCGCAGAGCTGCACGTGCAGATAATTAAATATGCTCACATGCTGCAAAACGTAACCGGTAAAGAATTCTGCGAAGCACTTGGTATTGGCCCTGCTTCGCGCGGAATTCGCCAAAATGCGGAAGATCGCTGCCCGACTTAGAAACGCGGGTTTGGACCCAACTAGAATTTAGCCGCCGGGCACCGCGATTCGGGCACCCACCAAGCTCTATGACAACGCCGAGAAGGCCGTGGGTCTTTTTGCGACATACTGACCAGTAATCGTAGGATGGGTTGAGATTGCGAAACCCATCACCACGACCGCAGGCGACGGGTTCCGCTCCGCTCAACTACGATATTGCTATGATATTGCGGATCGTAAGCCTCGCCATTGATATTTCGATATTTCATCTCGCTCCTAAGACTTGGTACCGAGCAGCCCTCGCTCGCTATCCGGGGTCGGCACCTCTCCCGCCCGGCGGGAGAGGTGACCACCGCGCCGGCGATGGTGGGTGAAGGTCGGCCGCTAATTCACGAAGCGGTAGAGTTTCGCGGCATTGTCGCAGACGATCTTCTTGCGGGTGGCTGCGGGCAGGTGGCCGAGCTCGCGCTCGATGTATTCCTGCGAATTGGGCCACACCCCGTCGGGGTGCGGGAAGTCCGAGCCCCACATGATGTTGTCCTCGCCGAGCTCGTCCAATAATTTCACGCCGACCGGATCGCTCTGATAGGTGGCGTAGCATTGGCGGCGCCAGTATTCGCTGGGCCTCATCTTCAGGTCGAGACCCTTGAACTGGTCCTCCCACTCGGCGTCCATGCGCTGCAGGATATAGGGGATCCAGCCGGTGCCGGCCTCGCCGATCACCAGCTTGACGCCGGGATGGCGTTCGAGCACGCCCGAGAAGATCACCGACAGCAATACCTCGGACATGTACATCTGGAAGCTGGTGATGCCGGAGGCGCGCGCCGCCAGCGCCACCTTTGGCGCGAGCTTGGTAAAGTCGCGGCGCACCCCGCTGCCGATGGTGTGGAAATGCACCGGCAGCCCGCTCGCCGCGACCGCGTCCCACATCGGGTTCCACCACGGGTCCCACAGCGGGGTCATGTCGCCGCGGCGCGAGATTTCGAGGCCGCGCACGCCGCCGCGCCGCGCCACCCGCTCGATCTCGCCGACCGCGGCGTCGATGTCGTGGTTCGGGATGCAGGCGAGCCCGGCAAAGCGGTCGGGATGCGTGTTGCAGAATTGGGTGAGCCACTCGTTGTAGATGCGCAGCATCTCGCCGGCGGCTTCGTCGTCGTTGATCCGGCTGGTGGCGCCGAGGATGCCGTACAAGACCTCGGCCTGGATGCCGTCGCGGTCCTGGTCCTTCAACCGCAGATCGGGGTCGGTCAGCCGGCGAATGCCGTTCTTGCCGTCGTCATACAGCCCCTGGGCGGCCATCCGGTCCGAGCGGTGGATCTTGCCCGGCTCATAGAGGCGGCCGGCCGAGCCCATGCCGTTCATCAGCCCGAACGAGGCGCCCGACTTGGTCACCCACTCCTTGCCCCGCTCGCCCTCGGTCACGTAGGGCATGCGCTCCCGCATCGCCGAGGGGGCGTTGGCGGTGAACAGGTCGGGCGGCAGCCAGATCAGATCGACATGGCAGTCGGCCGAGATCACATCGTATTTCATATTCTTCTCTCCGATCCGGGGTAACGCCCCAGAGCATGACTCGATCGACAATGCAGCGCGACTGAAATGAGCAGGACCGAGCGGAGGCTGGGCATTATACCGGTTTGCCGCCGGCGACAGCCGCCGGCGGCACCTCGCGCGCGACTCGCGCCGGCGTCGGTCAAGCGGCGAACGTAAAGCTGCTGCCCGTGCCGCACAGCACCAGCTTCTCCGGCATTTCCTTTGCCGCCAGATCGACAAAATTCTGGCCGCTGCAATGCATCGGCATCACGTGCTCGAGGTCGAATCTGTTCAGCTCGGCCATGACTTGGCGCAGGTAGTCGTCGGGCGCCGGCGCGAGATCGAAACCGCCGACCAGCGCATAGATCTTTTCGACGCCGCTGGACCTGCTGGGCGCGCCTCAGCGTATTGATGATGCCGGCATGGCCGCAGGAGCTGATCACCACCAGGCCGCGATCGCCGAGCCGGAAACAGGTGGCGTGCTCGTGCCAATGCTGGTCCGGCTGCGGCTTGCCGGCCAGCTCCTCCGGCGTGAAATGGTGGTTCATGTACGCATGGGCGTCGCAGCCAAGCCCGTCCTTGATCCCGATCTCAACCCAAGTATTGGGAAGCACATGTTCGATGCTCGTGCGCGGCACGACGCCGGTGGTAAAGGCATGACCCTCGATCACGATCGGAGCTTCCGACAGCACCGTCTCGACATTCATCGCCTTCAACTTGTGACGGTCGAGCGCACCGAAATCGGCGAAGCTGCCGTCGGGCTTGCGGCTGAAGCGATGACAGAAATCGTCCTCGCCGCCGGTATAAAGGCGCAAATGCTTGCGCATCTGCGCGCGTCGAGCTTCGAGAAAACCGGTCAGCCCGCCGTAGTGGTCGAGGTGCCCGTGGCTGAGGATCAGCGCATCGACCGCGGCCGGGTCGATCTTCATCAGATCGAGATTGTTGGCATAGACATCCGGGGTAAAGCCGAAATCCAAGAGGTAGCGCCGCTGCTCGCTGCCCTTTGTCGAATTTCGATGTGCAGAGCGAGTCCCCATTCGCTACGACCGGCACCGCGATTAGCGCGACAGCCGCTGGCGCGGGCCGCGCCGCGCCAGAAGAGAGGAACGTGCCCCCGAGGGCCGCAGAACCTTGCAGAAAGTGCCTCCGGTTCAACACCTGTGCCTCCCTTTGTGCCGATCGTCGCGCCGCCGCCGCGCGCACCAACCGTTTGGCGGGTTGCCGACCGCTCGGCGCCGATCCTTGGCCTCAGCGCTGCGCCGACGCAACGAAATTCGCGCCGCTTGCGCGGGTCGCCGCGGCTGCGGACAATCCGCCTCGCGCCAACGCGAACGAGGGGATCCGCCGATGCCGGACGAGAGGGCGAACATGCCGTTGGCGGATGTGACCGTGATCGATTTCGGGCAGATCTTTCAGGGCCCCTATGCGACCCTGCTGATGGCCAAGGCCGGCGCTTTCGTGATCAAGATCGAGCCGCCGCGCGGCGAGCCCGGCCGGCGCCGCGCCGAGCCCGGCAAGAGCGCCACCCTGCCGTTTGCCATGCTGAACCAGAACAAGCACGCGGTGACCCTCAACCTGAAGGAGCCGCGCGGCCGCGAATTGCTGTTCCGCATGGCCCGCCGCGCCGACGTACTGCTCGAAAATTTCTCGCCCGGCACGATGGACGGGCTAGGCGTCGGCTGGAGCCGATTGCATGAGATCAACCCGCGGCTGATCTACGCCTCGGGCACCGGGTTCGGGCTCAGCGGCCCCGACCGCGACAATCTGGCGATGGACATGACGATCCAGGCGGCCTCGGGGATCATGAGCGTGACCGGCTTCCCCGATGGGCCGCCGGTCAAGGCCGGCCCGACCCTGGTCGATTTCATGGGCGGGATTCATCTCTACGCCGGGGTCGTGACCGCCCTCTACGACCGCGACCGCAGCGGGATCGGCCGCCTCGTCGAGGTGTCGATGCAGGAGACGGTCTATCCGACCCTCGCCAGCAGCTTTGAATACTATCACCGCACCGGCAAGGTCCCGCCGCGCACCGGCAACCGTCAATCGGCGCTCAACAGCGCGCCCTACAATGTCTTTCCGACCAATGACGGGCATGTCGCGATCCACATCGTGACCGAGGCGCACTTCCAGAATTTGCTGAAGGCGATGGGCCGCGAGGACTTGGCCCTCGACCCGCGTTTCGCCACCAACGCCGGCCGCGTCGCCCATATGGAGGAGACCGACCTGTTGGTCGCCGGCTGGACCCGCACCCTCGGCAAGATGGAGGTGTTCGCCCGCACCAAGGAATACCGCATCCCCTGCGCGCCGGTGCGCAACGCGCCGGAGGTCATGAACGACCCGCACATGCACGAGCGCGGCATGCTCGAGCATGTCGACCACCCCGAGCTCGGCCCGATCGTCGTCCCGACGACGCCGCTGCGCCTGCACGGCACCGACAAGGTCGAAACCCGCCCCAGCCCGACGATCGGCCAGCACAATGCCGAGATCTACGGCGAGTGGCTTGGCTTGTCGGCCGGCGAAATCGCGGAGCTGAAGGAGACCGGGGTCATCTGAAATGCCTTCGCCGACCAGGCCGCTCTTGTTTTGACCAGCCAAGGACCTCCGCGGCCGCCACGGAATTGGAAGACCCGCCCCTCGCCGCCATGCCATAATGAAGCGCAAGAAGCGCCGGATTGCTCCGGCGCTCCCTGCCCATTATTGGGAATTGACGGCAGTTGGACCTTTGGGGGCTCGCGCCGCCCCGTCGCTCAGGAACTCAGGGCGACGCCATGTCCGTTGCCATTGGCCTTGGGCATCCCCGATCGCGCCGACGGCTGCATTCGTCCGGCGCCATCGGGATGGGCGTATTCGACCTGGCCCTGCTGCCGCGCCCCGGCGCTTAGCCCGGCGAGGTAGGTCCGCGCCAGCGACGCCGAATTCTCGATCAGCAACGGCACCAGATCGGTGTTCGCGGCATAGGCCTGGGCCCAATTGCCTCCGCCCCAGGTCCATCCCTGGTTGATGTCGAACGCGACAGCCCGCGAGTTCTCGGCGGTCAGGTCAATCAGCAGCGCCGGGCTGTAGGACTGCTCGACCACCGTCCCGGTGTTGATCGCGAGTGTCGAGAACATCAGCAGCACCTTTTCGATCGGTGCGATGACGTCGGTAAAGTTGCCGTAAAGCGTGAAGGCGCACATCGGTGCGACGACGCCCTGCGGGTTCGACTGGCTGATGCCGCAGGTGAACTGCGTCGTGGTCTGGTTGGCGATATCGATCGCCTGCGCCGTTCCGGATTGCGTGTTGACCGTGCCGGTGCCGGCCGGCGTGGTGATCTGCAGGGTTTGGTCGAGGTCGATCGGGTAGGAATTGCTGGCGACGACCTGACCGCCGGCGATCAGCTGACTGTTTGAAGTATACGCCTGGTAGCTCTCGGACCAGGACACCTGCGTGTTCAGCCCAAAGGCAGCAGTGTCGAACCACACCACCGGCGCCCCCGTGGCCGTCGTTTTCACCGCTTTGAAGCCATAAAGATAGAACCCGCCGGTGCTCAGGGCATTGACGGTGGTCTGGTTCATCGTAATCGTGATTGCGTAAGGGGTTGCCATGGGTGCGGCTCCTGTCTGTGTTGAGACTTCTTGGGAAGCGGCGAGCAGCGGCAGCTGCACGCTCGAGATCGGGATATTCATCTCGTGCGGCGGGTGCGCATAGTGGACGTCCAGCGTGCTGGTCAGCACGTTTTGCCGGTTGAGCAGATTGCCACCGCAATCGACGACAACCACCGCCGTATCGGTATCCGGGCCGACGAACTGCAACGGCCACCGGTTGGATGTCCCGTCGCGGTAATGGTAGGTAACGGTGGCAGCCGACGGCGGCTGGGCAGGCAGCGTCTGCGCGAGCGTAATCCGGTAACGCATCGGTTTCCCTCCTCCTCTGGTCTGTGCTTGATGGCCCGACGCCAGGATGCGTGCCGGCTGATTAACAAATACTTTCGACCGCGCCGTCCCTTGCACAGTCATAGGAGAATTATTTGCACCGACTAGTTCAGTTGAGAAAATATTTCCCAGTATATTAGAATGAATTCCAAGATTATATTATCGCTTCCAACGGTTTTCTGTGCCGACGACGGCACCGCCGCAGCGCCGGCGAAATGGTCTCCGGTGCACGCCGCCGCAACACCCGGCGACTCGCTCGCCGCCGCACCGCCCAATCGATGCCGAGCATTTTGGTCTCGCTTTCGCCGCGCCGCAGATTCCATAACCAAGGCCGTCCAAGAGGAGGTGATCTTGACGAATGTGACCAGCTTCGATCCGCAGGCGGTGCGCGCCTTCGAGCATGCCGGCTGGCAGCAGACGGCAGCTTGCTACGCCGCCACCTTCGCCCATGCCACGCGCGGCTTCCTCGATACTCTGCTCGACGCCGCAGCGGTTCGGACCGGAATGCAGGTGCTCGATCTCGCCTGCGGAACCGGCGTCGCCGCGGCGGCGGCGGCCGGGCGCGGGGCGCAGCCGGTGGGCCTCGATTTCTCCGCGGCAATGCTGTCGGTGGCGCGCGCAGCACACCCGCAAATCCGCTTCGAGGAGGGCGATGCCGAGGCGTTGCCGTTTGCCGATGCGTCGTTTGACGCGGTCGTGTCGAATTTCGGCGTGCACCACGTCCCCGACCCGGTGCAGGCATTGGCGCAAGCGCGGCGGGTATTGCGGCCCGGAGGGCGGGCGGCGTTCACCAGCTGGGCGGCGCCCGCCGAGAACATCGCCTGGAAATTGCTGTTCGACGCGATCGCCGCGCATGGCGACCTCGATGCGGCGCAAACCCCACCTTCGGGCGGCGGCCTGCGCACTCCCGAGGATCTGCTGCGGGTCCTCGACACCGCCGGTTTTGCCGCGACCGAGGCCCGCCGGGTCGGCGGGGAATGGGGCTTCGCCGCGGCCGGCGACCTGCTCGAAGGGTTTCGCCGCGGCACCGTGCGCACCGCGGCGCTGATCGACGCGCAGCCCGCCGCGGCATTGCCGGCGATCGAGGCCGCGATCGCAAAGGCTGCCGAAGCCTATCGCCGCGGCGGCGGCTACGGGATTGCGACCGTTGCGATCCTCGGCTGCGGGGTGCGCGGCTGACTGACCGGCTGGGTGAAAGCCTCGTGCTCTGGCTCATCCGCGTGATACAGCGCCAGCCTGATCGTCATGCCCGGACGTGTTCCGGGCCTCCACGGAGACTGCGACGGTCGAACTACAGAGCGTGGATGCCCACGGACCAAGTCCGTGGGCTGACGGCCCACGGGACAAGCCCGGCCATGACCGCAACGTGAAGCCTGCGTTTGCGTCTAAGTGTCCGATCCGAAACGAAACACGCGATCTCAATAGGTTATCGTCGCCCCCGCGAAAAGCGGGGGTCCAGAGCCTGCCCCCTGTTCGGGCCAGGGGCAGGCTCGGCCTGAACAGGGGGCAACCGTTCGGGCCCTTGCGCCCTGGGTTCCCGCTTTCGCGGGAATGACGAATAATCGATTGATATTACAGGGATCATTATGGTTCGGGCTCTAAGCTTAGGAGCCGGAGAGCCGCAGCAGCACCACGAATTCCGCCGAGGATGGCGAGAGCCTGCATGCTGAGAACCGCCGCCAACAACCATTTAAACGTCCGTGCAGAGATCGCTTTTGCGCTCCGTCGCGCGGCTGTTTCGGCACTCCGGAGATCGAGTGGTTCCCAAGGGTTGATCCAACTCCCGGAAAACCGCCGGGCGCAACCGTCTTCGGCAGATGCGCGCAGCGTGTGCTCAGCGCCGGAGCACGGCAGCGAGTTCGAGGTGCGGGGTCCACACGAACTGGTCGACCGGGGCCACCCGTTCGAGGCGAAATCCGCCGGCGATCAGCCGGGCGGCGTCGCGGGCGAAGGTGGCGGGGTTGCACGAAACCGCGACGACCGTGTCGAGCGCAGAGGCGGCGAGCGCGGCGGCCTGATGGGCGGCGCCGGCGCGCGGAGGGTCGAACACCGCGGCGGCGTAGCGGGCGAGCGCCTCGGGCGGCAGCGGGTCGCGCGCGAGGTCGCGGCGCTCGACCGTGACGCCTGGTACACCGACAGCGGCGCGGGCGAGTGCGGCCGTGGCGCGCTCGTCGCCCTCGACAGCGTGCACGGGTCCGCCGCGGGCCAGGGCGAAGGCGAAAGCGCCGAGCCCGGCGTATAGGTCGAGCACCGGCCGGCGCGGGCCGACGCCGGCGGTGACTTCGTCGACGAGGATGCGCTCGGCGGTTTCGCTCGCCTGCACAAAGGCACCGGGCGGGAACGGGACGGCGACACCCGACAGCAGCACGCGGACCGGCCGGCGCTCGACCACCAGGATTTCCTCCTCGCGCGAACGCCAGACGATGCGGGGGAGATCGCATTCGGCCGCGAGCCGCGCCAATCCTTCGAACGCCCCCAGCCCCGGCGGCCCGGCGGCTTCCAGCAGCAGATCGACGCCACTGTCGGTGCGCGTCAGGGTCGCCTCGGCGGCACCGCCCCGCGGCAGCAGATCGGGGACGAGCCGCCGCAACTCGCCGGCGAGCGCGAACAGCCCCGGCTCCAGCACCAGGCACTCGCGCAGATCGACCACGCCGTGGCGGAACCGCTGGCGAAACCCGACCCGCGCCCTCTGCCGCGGATCGCGCGGCCGGGTGAGGCCGAGCCGCGTCCGCCGCCGCGCCGGCGGCACCACCCGCAGCGGCGCGACGAGGCCGGGATCGATCCCCACCCGAGCGAGCGCACGGCACAGCCCGTCGAGCTTGACCGCCCGGTATGTTTGGCGATCGAGGTGCTGCAAGGCGCAGCCGCCGCAATGCCCGAAATGGCGGCAGGGCGCCGCGGCACGTCCGAGACCCGGATCGAGAAGCTCGACGACCCGAGCCTCGAACCCGCCGCCGCGGCGGGCGCCGAGCCGGGCGCGGACGCGGTCGCCCGGCGCGGTGAACGGCAGATAGACCGGCTCTCCCCGCCAGCGCGCGATCCCGTCGCCGCCGGCGCCGATGCGCTCGACCGTCAACTCCGCGAGCTCGCCTTCACCTGCCGGCACAGCTGTCGATCCCTCTGCGGCGGGCCGCGGTCGCGCGCGGCGGGGAGGAATTGCTCACGCGATCCCATATAACCCGGATGCCGGCGACGAACCCCACTCGGTCCGTTGTTGGCGCGGGGGTGCCGGGGTTTACGATGTATCGATGGGTCTATTGGAGCGGGATCACCCTGCTCGTCGTCTGGACCATGTTCTCCGCCTACAGCGCGTTGACTGGAATGTGAGGGCTGTCCTCGCCGGCGGCGGTTCCCGATCCGGCTGCAGCCGCGGCGGGCCCCCGGGTCGATCGGTCGGGCCATCGTCGGCACGCCTGCTTCGCGGGATCGTTCGATCGGGCGCGAAAGCTTGGTCCCGTGCTCTTTCGGGTCAAAATCCGCTGCCGCCGATGCTGCGCCGGGCCTATGATAAGGTATCGGACATGTCAGCGGGCGGGTGCATCCTGATGAGCGACATCCAGCATTATATCGGCGGCAAGCGGGTCGACGGGTCGAGCGGGCGTTGGGGCGACGTGTACAACCCGGCGACCGGCGAGAAGATCCGCCGCGTCGCCTTTGCCGCAGCGGGCGAGGTCGACCAGGCGGTCCGCGCCGCGGCCGCGGCGTTTCCGGGGTGGGCGGCGACCCCGCCTTTGACCCGCGCCCGCGTCCTCTTCAAGTTTCTCGAGCTGCTCGGCCGCGACGGCGATGCGATCGCCCGGGTGATCACCGAAGAGCACGGCAAGGTGTTTTCCGACGCTCAGGGCGAGATCACCCGCGGCCTCGAAGTCGTCGAGTTCGCCTGCGGCATCCCGCATCTCTTAAAGGGCGAGTTCACCGAGCAGGTTGGCCGCGGCATCGACAGCTGGTCGGTGCGCCAGCCGCTCGGCGTGTGCGCCGGCATCACCCCCTTCAACTTTCCGGCGATGGTGCCGATGTGGATGTTCCCGATGGCGCTCGCCTGCGGCAACAGCTTTGTGCTGAAGCCGTCGGAGCGCGACCCTTCGGCCGGTCTGCGCATCGCCGAACTGTTGACCGAGGCGGGACTACCGCCCGGCGTCTTCAACGTCGTCAACGGCGACAAGGCAGCGGTCGACGCGATCCTGCATCATCCGGGCATCGCCGCGGTCAGCTTTGTCGGCTCGACCGCAATCGCCGAATACATCTATGCGACCGCAGCGCAGAGCGGCAAGCGGGTGCAGGCCTTGGGCGGCGCCAAGAACCACATGGTGGTGATGCCCGACGCCGATCTCGACCAGGCGACCGACGCCTTGATGGGTGCGGCCTATGGTGCCGCGGGCGAACGCTGCATGGCGATCTCGGTCGCGGTCGCGGTCGGCGGGGTCGGCGACCGGCTGCTCGACAAGCTGGTCCCGCGGGTGCGCGCATTGAAGATCGGTCCCGGCACCGACCCCGAGGCCGAGATGGGGCCGCTGGTCACCCGCCAGCACCTCGACAAGGTCGGCTCCTATGTCGATCTCGGCGTCAAGGAAGGGGCCAAGCTCGCCGTCGACGGCCGCAATCTGAAGCTCCAGGGCTACGAGAACGGGTTTTTCATCGGCGGCTGCGTGTTCGACGAGGTCAAGCCCGAGATGCGCATCTACAAGGAGGAGATCTTCGGCCCGGTATTGTCGGTGGTGCGCAGCCCCGATTTCGACAGCGCGACAAAGCTCGTCAGCGATCACGAATACGGCAATGGTGCCGCGATCTTCACCCGCGACGGGGACGCCGCCCGCGAGTTCGCCAACCGCGTCCAGATCGGCATGGTCGGCATCAACCTGCCGATCCCGGTGCCGATGGCGTTCCACAGCTTCGGCGGCTGGAAGCGCTCATTGTTCGGCGACACCGCGGTCTACGGCCCCGAAGGCGTGCATTTCTACACCCGCCTCAAGACCATGACCGCGCGCTGGCCCACTGGCATCCGCGCCGGCGCCGAATACGTCATGCCGACGATGCGCTAGAGCCGTTCACTTGTGCGCTACTACCGTTGTGCGCGCCGTCCGCTCTCCACGAAGGCGCGCAATACGCGGTTGATCCGCGTTTGATAACCGCGGCCGGTTTGCCGGAACCAGTCGAGCACGTCCTCGTCGATGCGAATGTGGACGTCGCGCTTCCGGGTCGGCAGCCCTCTATGGCCTGCGCCCAATCGACGGCGTCGCGCAAATCGTCCGGGTCGGCGGCGATGCTCGCCTCGAGTTCAGCCTCCGTCATGCCCTTGACGGCACTCCAATCGGTGCGGCTGTCGCCCTGCGCCAGCATCGCGTCGATTTCTTCAGCCGTATAGCGCACGGTATCGCCTTTTCTCCTCATTGCGAGCTTTCCTCGTCGTGATGATGCGAATGGCCGCACCGCGGCGCGTCGAGACAACTGCAAATTACTTCGCCATCGAGTTCGCCGATGCTGACCCACCGTTCCTCGGCGCCGCGCGGGGACGGCGCCGACAATAGCCGGCGACCGTCAAATAAACGCCGAGCTTCGAGGAAATCCAGCCGGCGCGCCTTGACAACGGCGAGGCGCTTCCCTTCCGACCATTCGAACTCCATTCGGCCCCGTGTACACCAATATAGGTTGAATAAGCTGCGTGGCCACGGCGTGCAGGCCTGCCAGTGCATGCGTTGGCCGGCAGTGCCTCAGTTTAAACTTGCGGTTGTTGGATCGCTAAGTGTTAACCGAAATGTGGGAACGGGAGGGGATCGGTGGCGAAGCGGGCAGAAATTTGGACCCTGAGCAGTGCCTACGGGTATTTCGGAGCCGTGGCCTTTAACCTCGCTGGTCGTGGTCGGCTAGGATCAGACGGAAAGACAGTTGTTCTCAACTGGTGGAAGGATCAAGTCATCCATGAGAGCGGCAGGTTGATCTATGATAACCGCAGCCATCCGCGCCTAGAGGACTGGCATGGTCAGTATGGCAACCGCGATCGGATTAGGAATCTCCTTTGGGCTCGCGAGCATTGCGACAGTCTATTCCGAATCGTTTGGTGCGAAGCGCGCGATCCGAACGCCGCGGTGCGCAAAATGATGGTCCGTTACCCGACAAGGATTTGTGGATGAGGCTCAAGGAGCTCAACGAAAACACCGCCGAGCTCCGCGCCGAAAGCGTTATGGGCTAACCTGAACAGCAGGCGAAGAACGCGAGCAACTGGAAACGGACCACCTCAAGAGCACCGCCGCAAAACCGACATTAATCGCTGTTCAAATATATGACGCGGACTTTATACCGAGCCTCTGCAGCTGCTGCTAAATGTTTGCTCGTCAGCGGCCGCGGAAGTGCTTGTAGAAATCGACGACCTCGGGGGTTTGCTGGAAGCCGAGGACGACGTTGAGATCGGTCCCTTTGCGCCCGGCGAGCGGGATCACCTCGTCGATGTGGTCGGTGACGCCGGCGCGCATCTGATTGGGGTCGAAGGCGATGTGGACCGCGAACGAATTTTTGGCGAGCGGCGATCGATCCGGTCCGGTCACCGCGACAAAATAGTTCAGATCCACCGCGTCGCCCTTGGCCGCCGGCCCGCGCTGGCCGACGATGACCACGTCGAGGCCCATGCGCACGGCGTCGCCGGCGTAGTCGCAGGTGCGGTCGACCTCGCTCAAGAGTCCGTAATACGCGACATTTTCGGGACGGCGTTCCGGTGCCGGGCCGAACACCGCGGTGTTGGCCAAGGGTCTCAGAATGACCGCGCTCGGGCATGGCGCGACCGGCGTCGGCGGAGACGAGAACGGCAACCAGCTGCAACCGGAAAGCGCGAACAGAGCGAAAACTGCCGCAATCCGCGCGGCGCGCGCCCGGCTCACAGCCCGTTATGCGTACCGTCGCAGAACGGCTTGCCGGCGGTCTGCTTGCAGCCGCACAGCCACACCTCTTCGCTCGATGCGGCGGTGAACGGGACCGGGGTCAACCCGGTGCCCTGATGCGAGCCGTCGCAGAACGGCTGGTTGCCGCTGCGCCCGCAGGCGCACCAGAAATACCGCTTGCCGGCTTCGACGGTGATGCCGTAGGGCTCTTTTTGCGCTGGAATCGGTTCGGCCATTGGTTCTTCCCCACCCGCGTCCTGCCGATTTCCACGCGCTGCGGCGGCGCTTCGACGGCGCCGGGACTGTATTCGAGCCGCGCCCGGCATACAAGCCCGGGCCGCTGCCGGGAGCGCTGGAACAACGGATGGCGGTCTATACCGACGTCGCCGATGACGAGCTGAGGTCCTTTGTCGCGCTCTACGACATCGGCGAGGTGCTGTCGTGCAAGGGGATCGCCGAAGGAGTCGAGAACTCGAATTTCCTGGTCGCCACCGAGCGCGGCAACTTCATCCTGACCTTGTACGAGAAACGGGTGGCGCGCGACGACCTGCCGTTCTTCATCGCGCTGATGGAGCATCTGGCGCGCCATGGCGTCGCCTGCCCGACCCCGCTGCATGGGCATGACGGGGTGGCGTTGCGCGAGCTGTGCGGCCGGCCGGCAGCGATGGTGACGTTTCTCGCCGGGATGTGGCCGCGCCGCATCCAGCCGTTTCACTGCGCCGGGCTTGGCCGGGCATTGGCCTCATTGCACCGCGCCGGCGCCGATTTCCCGATGACCCGGTCGAACGATCTCTCGGTCGCCGGCTGGCGGCGGCTGTTCGATGCGTGCCGGAGCCGCGCGGTCGAGATCAGCCCCGGTCTCGCCGACGAGCTTTCCGACGAACTCGTGCTTCTGGAGAGCGCCTGGCCGCGCGACCTGCCGTGTGGGGTGATCCATGCCGACCTCTTTCCCGACAATGTGTTCTTTCGCGACCGCGAGGTTTCCGGCCTGATCGACTTCTACTTCGCCTGCACCGATTTTCTCGCCTATGACCTGGCGGTCTGCCTCAACGCCTGGTGCTTCGAGGCCGATGGCGGCTTCAACATCACCAAGGCGCGGCTGCTGCTCGACAATTATCGCCGGGCGCGGCCGATGACCGCAGACGAGCTCGCGGCCTTGCCGCTGCTCGCCCGCGGCAGCGCGCTGCGGTTTCTGCTGACCCGGCTGTTCGACTGGCTCAACCAACCTCAGGGGGCGTTGGTCCGACCCAAGGACCCGCACGAATATCTGCGCAAGCTGCGCTTTCACCGCAGCGTCGCCGGCCCGCGCGACTACGGGCTCGATGCCTGAATCCGGCG
Organism: uncultured Alphaproteobacteria bacterium; assembly: GCA_963703855.1. Classification (GTDB taxonomy): domain Bacteria; phylum Pseudomonadota; class Alphaproteobacteria; order ATCC43930; family CGMCC-115725; genus AP-15. The sequence goes on along the minus strand of CAVPFW010000005.1, from coordinate 50,051 downwards.
GGCCTGAAGCGGGCGAGAGCCGGTTGGCCGAGGTCGAGATCTTCACCGACGGCGCCTGCAGCGGCAATCCCGGCCCCGGAGGCTGGGCCGCGATCCTGCGCTATCGCGGCGTCGAAAAGGAACTGAGCGGGTACGAGCCCGCCACCACCAACAACCGCATGGAAATGACGGCGGCGCTCGCCGGGCTCGAAGCCTTGAAGCGGCCCTGCCGGGTGCGGCTCTACAGCGACAGCCAATACCTGCGCGACGGCATCACCAAGTGGATCCACGGCTGGAAACTCCGCGGTTGGCGCACCGCCGACAAGAAGCCGGTCAAGAACGTTGATCTGTGGCAGCTTCTCGACCTCGCGGCGGCACCCCACCAGGTCGCCTGGGAATGGGTTCGCGGCCATGCCGGCCACCCCGAAAACGAACGCGCCGACACGCTCGCCCGCGCCGCGATCGCCGCGGCCGGCCGGACCGGAGCCGGCTGAACCAGAAGCCGCCGGCTAGCGGAAATTCCGGCTGCGGACCACGATGTCACGGGCATCGCTGCCGGGCATTGCTTTCGCAAACTTCACCGAAGGCTCGTTCTCGCCGCTGCGCTCGCGCAACGTGTTGAGACGCGGGGTCATGTCGTCGAGACGGTCGGCGACGACATGGATCACGCTCTCCTCGCGCTGCAATTTGCCGGTGCAGCGCAACAGGGTGGCGCCGAGCGCGGCGCGGCGGAAGCGATCGAGGATCTGGGGCCAGACGATCAGGTTGGCGATCCCGGTCTCGTCCTCGATGGTGATGAAGACGACGCCGTTGGCGCTGCCCGGGCGTTGGCGGATCAGCACGATCCCGGCAATCGAGAGCCGGCGGTCGACCGGCAGATCGGCGAGGTCGGCGGCCGTGACCAGACCCTCGCGGGCGAGCTCGGCGCGCAGGAAGGCGAGCGGGTGGCGCTTCAGGGTCAGGCCGAGGCTCCTGTAATCCTCGACCACATGCTCGCCGAGCGGCATTTCCGGCAAGAGGGCGGCGGCGCGGGTTTCATTGTCTCGACTTTCGCCATTTGCTTCTGGACGAACGCCCCCCTCACCCTGCCCTCTCCCCCCATGGGGGGGCGAGGGATCTTTCGAGATAGCCGAGGGCATTGTTATTTCGCCGTCGCAGCCTGCTCCCTCGCCCCGCGTTGCGGGGAGAGGGTCGGGGTGAGGGGCTTCTTCTTCCGCGGCGGCGAACAAGGGCAGCGGCGGCTCGCCGAATGCTTTCAACGCCCACAACGCGCGGCGGCGATCGAGCCCGAGCGAGCGAAAAGCGTCGGCCTCGGCGAGGCGTTCGAGCGCCGCGCGGCCGAGCTCGCTCTTTCGCCACAAGGCCCGCGGATCCGGGTATTCCTCCTGCCCGCGCGCCGTGATGAGCCGTTTCGCATCAACCTCGGCGAAGCCTTTTATCTGGCGCAAGCCGAGACGCAATGCCCAGCGCCGGTGCTCGTCATTCCCGCGAAAGCGGGAATCCAGAGCCCCAGCGCTCGTCGCTCGCCCCCCTGTTCGAGCCAGGGGCAAGCTCTGGACCCCCGCTGGAGCCTGCCCTCGGGCCGGCTCTTGGCCGGACCCGTGGGCGGGGGCGACGATTAGATGGCTCGACTGTTCCTCCTCAATTCCTTCGAGGGTGCAGTCCCAGAGGCTGTGGTTGATGTCTACGGGGCGCACCTCGACCCCGTGCTCGCGCGCGTCGCGGACGATCTGCGAGGGCGCGTAGAACCCCATCGGCTGGCTGTTGAGCAGGGCGCAGGCGAAAACCTCGGGATAGAAGCATTTGATCCAGGCCGAGACATAAACGAGCAGCGCAAAGCTCGCCGCGTGGCTCTCCGGAAAGCCGTAGGTGCCGAACCCCTCGATCTGGCTGAAGCAGCGCACCGCGAAGTCGCGCTCGTAGCCGTTCGCGACCATCCCGGCGACGAACTTGTCGCGGAACAGGTGGATGTCGCCATTGCGCTTGAAGGTCGCCATCGCCCGGCGCAGCCGGTCGGCTTCCTCCGGGGCAAAGCCGGCGCCGACGATCGCGATCTTCATCGCCTGCTCCTGGAACAATGGCACCCCCAGGGTCTTGCCCAGCACCTGGCGCAATTCCCCGGATGGATAGGTGACCTGTTCGCGCCCGGAGCGGCGGCGCAGATAGGGGTGCACCATGTCGCCCTGGATCGGGCCCGGCCGCACGATCGCGACCTCGATGACCAGGTCGTAGAACTCACGCGGCTTCAACCGCGGCAGCATCGTCATCTGGGCGCGGCTTTCGACCTGAAAGACCCCGAGCGAATTGGCGCGGCTCAGCATCTCGTAGACCGCCGGGTCCTCGGCCGGCACGGTGGCGAGCTCGATCCGGCGGCCGTAATGGCGCTCGATCAGCGCGAAGGACTTCTTGATGCAGGTCAGCATGCCGAGCGCCAGGATGTCGATCTTCAGGATGCCGAGCGCGTCGAGATCGTCCTTGTCCCATTCGATGACGGTGCGGTCCGCCATCGCCGCGTTCTCGATCGGCACCAGCTCGGACAGCGGCCCGCGGGTGATCACAAACCCGCCGACATGCTGCGACAGGTGGCGCGGGAAGCCGGTGAGCTCGGCGGCGAGGTCGAGTGCCATGCGCAAGGTATGGTCGGCGGGGTCGAGCCCGGCCTCGCGCACCCTTTGGTCGGCGATCGGGTCGTTGCTCCACCCCCAGACGATGCCGGCGAGTGCGGCGACGACATCGACCGAGAGGCCCAAGGCCTTGCCAACCTCGCGGATCGCCGAGCGCGAGCGGTAGCAGATCACCGTGGCGGCGAGACCGGCGCGGTCGCGGCCGTATTTTTCGTAGACATACTGGATCACCTCCTCGCGCCGCTCGTGCTCGAAATCGACATCGATGTCAGGGGGCTCGTTGCGCGCGGCGCTGATGAAGCGTTCGAACAGCACGTCGATGCGCGCCGGATCGACCGCGGTGATGCCGAGGCAATAGCAGACGGCCGAATTGGCGGCCGAGCCGCGCCCCTGGCACAGGATGCCGCGAGCCCGCGCGAACCGCACGATGTCGTGCACGGTCAGGAAATAGCGAGCGTAGTCGAGCCGCTCGATCAACTGCAATTCGTGCGCGATCAGTTGGCGCACCTTGTCCGGGATGCCGGACAGATCGCATGTGGCAGCCGGCCTGTCATTTTCCCCCTCTCTCCCCGCATTGGGGGGAGAGGGGCCTGTTGTTATGGGCGGAGAGGGTTTGGTGGAGAAACGTTCGGCGGCGCCTTCCCAGGCGAGCTCGGCCAGGCGCTGCTGCGGGGTGCGCCCGTCCACGGCGGTCTCGTCCGGGTATTCGTAACGCAGCTCGTCGAGGCTGAAACGGCAGCGCTCGACGATTTCGCGGCTGCGCGCGACCGCATCCTCGTGCCCGCGGAACAGCCGCGCCATCTCCTGCCCCGATTTCAGATGGCGCTCGGCATTGGCGGCGAGGCGAAATCCGGCTTCTGCGATCGTGCAGCCCTCGCGGATGCAGGTCAGCACATCCTGCAGCGGGCGCCGCTCGGGGACGTGGTAGAGCACGTCGTTGGTCGCGACCAGCGGCAGCCCGGCCGCCTCGGCAAGGGCGGCGAGGTGGGCGAGGCGCCGCGCATCATCGCCGCGATAGAGGTGGTGGGCGGCGAGATAGGCGCGGCCCACGAAATCCGCCGCGACGCGGGCGGCAAAGTCCCCCCACCCTGCCCTCCCCTGCTCGCGGGGCAGGGTAGGCTGGGGATCCTCGGATGGCAGCACGACGACGATCTGCCCCGCGCCGTGCGCAACCATATCGGCGTAGTCGAGACGGCATTCGCCCTTGGGCATGCGGCGCTTGCCCACCGTCAGCAGCCGCGTCAGCCGGCCATAGGCGGCGCGGTCCTCGGGAAAGGCGAGCAGGCTCATGCCGTCGCCGAGATCGAGCCGGCAGCCGACGACGAGGCGGATGCCGACCTCCTTTGCCGCCTGATGCGCGCGCACGATGCCGGCGAGGCTGTTATGGTCGGTGACCGCGATCGCGCTGTGGCCGAGCGCCGCCGCGGTCATCACCAGCTCGGCCGGATGCGCCGCACCGCGCAGAAACGAGAAATTGGTGGTGACCTGCAGCTCGGCGTAATCAGCCAGACGGCTTGTCATGGCGAGGCGCTGGAACAGCATTCTGTCATCATTCTGCGATTGTAGGCGTCTCGAGGTGCATGTCGAAGGCGGTCAGCAACGCCGCCGTCGCCGCGTAATTGCCCATCAGCGCGACCACATCGACCAGCTTGCGGCGGCCGAACAGGCGCAGCGCCTGGGCAAAGGTCGCCGGCGAAACCTTGCGGGCATCGAAGATTGCGCGGCCGAGCTCGATGACGATCGCGTCGCCCTCGGCGAGCCCGCGCGTGGCCCGGCGGTATCTGACAGTGTCGATGATCTCGCGCGAAATCCCCTCGCCCAGCGCCGCCGGCTCGTGCGCGGCCCATTCGAACCGGCTGCCGAGCTCGCGCGCGGTGGCGAGGATCGCCAGTTCGCGCACCCGCCCTCCAAGCCCGGCCTGGTGCCGCAGATAGTCGTTGACCGGCCGGGCCCGGCGCGCGAGTTCCGGGCTGTGCAACTGGATGCCGCCAGGGCCTCTGAGGCCGCGCAGGGTCCCGCCCGCGGGATCGGCGAGGCGGTCCCAGATGCGCTGCCCTTCCGCGTTGAGATCCTCGCGCCGCGGCAATGGCAGCCGGCATCCGGATTCGCGGTCGACATCCTCGGGATACCCGGTTGTCGCCGCAGTTTGGCGACGCTGATCGACGAACACCGCGACCAGCCCCTCGCAGCCCTCTCGATCGGCCGCGTCGAAACGCGCGACCAACGGGCTGTCGAGATCGAGCACGCCCAATACCTCGCCGCCCTCGACCAATGGCACGACCAGCTCCGAGCGCGAATTCGGATCGCAGGCGATATGGCCCGGAAACTCGTGCACATCGGCGACCAGCACCGTCTCGCCGCGCGCCGCCGCGGCGCCGCACACGCCCTCGCCGATCGCGATATGCACGCAGGCGGGCTTGCCCTGGAACGGGCCGAGCACCAGCTCGTCGCCCTTGCGGAAATAAAACCCGGCCCAGTTGAGGTCGGGCAGCCCGTGATAGATCAGCGCGGCCGTGTTGGCGGCGTTGGCGACCGGATCGGCTTCGCCTTCGAGCAGCGCCGCCAATTGTACGGCGAGGTCGCGGTAAAGCTGTGGTTTGGCGGGGGTCATCCCGATTTCCGTCCTGCCGATGCGCCGGTTAGCTATATCCTAAGCTCAGCTTGCCGCCGAGAGCCGCCGCACGATCGGCGCGGCGATGGCGCACGAAGAAAGAGGTGACCCCATGAACGACGCCATCGACCCGAACCTCTTCGGCATCGACGAGCGCTTTGCCATCGGCCAGCCGGTGCCGCGCTCCGAGGACCCGGTGCTGCTGCGCGGCGAGGGGCGTTATTCCGACGATGTCAGCCTGCCCGGCCAGGCCTATGCGGTGATGGTGCGCAGCCATCATGCCCACGGGGTCATCCGCCATATCGAGACCGCGGCGGCCCGCGCCATGCCGGGCGTGCTCGCGATCTACACCGCGGCCGATCTGGCGGCGGGCGGGATCGGCCCGTTGCCGGCGCGCCAGGTCATGAACAACCGCGACGGCACGCCGATGCTGACCCCGATCCATTACGCGCTGCCGTCGGACAAGGTGCGCCACGTCGGCGAAGCCGTCGCCGCGGTGATCGCCGACACCGTCGCCGCCGCCAAGGACGCGGCCGAAATGGTCGAAATCGACATCGACCCGTTGCCGGCGGTGACCGCGCCCGGCGAAGCGGCGTCACCCGATGCCCCGCTGCTCTATGACGACGTGCCGGCGAATGTCGGGCTCGATTTCCACTATGGCGACAGCGACAAGGTCGCCGCCGCCTTTGCCGCCGCCGCTCACGTCACCCGGCTCCAGCTGCGCAGCAACCGCATCGTCGTCAACCCGATGGAGCCGCGCGCGGCACTCGCCGAATACGACCCCAAGCGCCGGCATTGGACCCTGCATGTCGGCTGCCAGGGGGTGTTCGGCTTCCGCAACTACATCGCCCAGGTGTTCGGCGTCGGGCGCGACCAGCTGCGCATCCTGACCGACCGGGTCGGCGGCTCGTTCGGCATGAAGCAGCCGACTTACGCGGAGTATTACTGCATTCTGCACGCGGCGCGCGAATTGGGCCGCCCGGTCAAATGGACCGACGAGCGCTCGGGCAGCTTCGTCTCCGACAGCCACGGCCGCGACCACGAGATGACCGCCGAATTGGCGCTCGACCGCGACGGCAATTTCCTCGCGGTGCGGCTCAACGGCTACGGCAATCTCGGCGCCACTTACGGCGCGCCCGGCCCGGCGACCCGCAACGCGGTCAGGAACACGCTCGGCGTCTACAAGACCCCGCTGATCGAAGTCTCGACCAAATGCACCTTCACCAACACCACCCCGGTCGGCGCCTATCGCGGCGCCGGGCGCCCCGAGGCCAATTACTACATGGAGCGGCTGGTCGACCTCGCTGCGGCTGAAATGGGCATCGACCGGGTCGAATTGCGCCGCAAGAACCACATCCCGCCCGAGGCGATGCCGTACCAGAGCCCGAACGGCATGACCTATGACAGCGGCGAGTTCACCGCGCTGCTCGACCAGGCCTTGGCCTTGGCCGATTGGGACGGCTTTGCCGCGCGCAAGGAAGAGAGCCGCGCACGCGGCCGGCTGCGCGGCCGGGGCATCGGCGACTATCTCGAATTGACCGGCCCGCCCGGGCGCGAGATGGGCGGCATCCGTTTCGAAGCGAATGGCGACGTGACGATCATCACCGGCACCCTCGACTATGGCCAGGGCCACGCCTCGCCCTTTGCCCAGGTGCTCGCCACCCGGCTCGGCATCCCGTTCCGCCGCATCCGCCTGATACAGGGCGACAGCGACGAATTGATCGCCGGCGGCGGCACCGGCGGCTCCAAATCGATGATGACCAGCGGCACCGCGATCGTCGAAGCGGGCGACAAGGTGGTCGAGGCCGGAAAGCAGATCGCCGCGCATGTGCTGGAAGCCGCCGCTGCCGACATCGAATTCCGCGCCGGCCGGTTCGTGATATCAGGCACCGACCGTTCGGTCGGGATCATGGAATTGGCCGCCAAGATCCACGCCGGCCTCGAATTGCCGCCAGGCCTGCCGCAGAGCCTCGACGTGGCCAACATCTCGAACGGCCCGCCCTCGGCCTTCCCCAATGGCTGCCATATCGCCGAGGTCGAGATCGACCCGGAAACCGGCGTCGCCGAAATCGTGCGCTACACCTTCGTCAACGATTTCGGCGTCGTGATCAACCCGCTGCTGGTCGCCGGCCAGGCGCATGGCGGCATCGTCCAGGGCATCGGCCAGGCCTTGCGCGAGCACACGGTCTACGACGCGCAGGGTCAGTTGTTGACCGGCTCGTACATGGATTACGCCATGCCGCGCGCCGAGGACGCCCCCCTCTTCACCAGCGCCAGCCACCCGGTCCCGGCCACGACCAACCCGCTCGGCGCCAAGGGCTGCGGCGAGGCCGGCTGCGCCGGCGCCCTCCCCTCGGTCATGAACGCCCTCGTCGACGCCCTCGCCGAATACGGCATCCCCCACCTCGACATGCCCGCCACCCCCGAGCGCCTGTGGCGCGCCATCCAGGAGGCCCGCGGGGGCTGATCTTCGGCGCCTGTGCGCGGCCGGCCGTCGGCGCAACAAAAATGCCCTATTCTGGGCTTGGCGATAGGACAAAAATGTCCTATTCAGCGGCGAGCGACCGGAAACGAGTTGCTCCGCCGGCTCAGGCGACTCGGGAACGAACGCGGGGTTGCGGTGCGGTTCAACGAGGAGCGCGGCAAGGGCAGCCACGGCACCCTCTATTTCGGTGACCGCTTTACCGTGCTCAAGGACAGGCGCGCCGAGATCGCGCCCGGCTTGTTGCACGCAATGCTGCAGCAATTGGGCCTGAGCGAACGCGATTTGCGATAGGGGTTGCGACAGGAGCGCGCGATGATCGCCGGCGGCTACAATTTCCCGGCCCGGTTGGTGCCGGATGAAGAGGGGCGCCTCGTCGTCCATTTTCCCGATTTGCCGGAGGCCCTGACCGACGGCGCCGATGAGACCGAAGCCTTGAGCGAGGCCGCCGATTGCCTGTCCGAGGCGCTTGCCGGCCGGATCAACCGCGGCGAGGACATCCCGCCGCCGAGCCGGCTGCGTCGGGGCCAGCATTGGGTCTCGCCCGATCCGACCACGGCGCTCAAGGCGGCGCTCTACAGCGCCCTGCGCACGCGGCGGATGACCGTCGCCGATCTCGCCCGCCGGCTCGACATCGACCACCGCCAGGCGGCGCGTCTCGTCGACCCGCGCGCCGCCAGCAAGCTGACCAGCCTCGAAGCGGCCCTGTCCACGCTCGGCTACGCGATCGCGATCGAGGTGCACGAAAAGCCGGCGGCATGATCGCGGCCCATGCCCTGCCGTAAGGAGATCGACTTTAAGGAACAGCTCCCTGGCAAGGCGGACGCCGACCGTCGAGAGTTCCTTTACGACGTGTCCTCATTCGCAAACTCATCAGGCGGCTACCTTGTTTTCGGTATACAGGAGTCCGAGGGTGTAGCGATTAAAGTCGCAGGCTTGCAGAACGTCAACCCGGACGACGAAATTAGGCGGTTGGAAGAAATGGCGCGAGATGGCATTCGCCCTCCGATTCCTGGAATACACACTGCCCCGGTCAGCCTCAAGACCGGCGGGTTGGCCATTGTGATGCGCATCCCGCAGAGCTGGAACCCTCCGCATCAGGTGACTTATCAAAAATCGTTCAGATTCTACGCCCGGGATACGAACGGAAAATACCAACTAGATGTTGATGAGTTGCGGACCGTCTTCACGAGATCGCAGGAGATCGCCGAAAAGATGCGCCAATTCCGGTTAAGTCGCATTGCCAAAATCGTTGACAACGACGTAGCTGCAAGTCTCTCCTCGAACGCCCGTATGATTATTCATCTGTTACCATTTTCAGCATTTGCGAGATTGATCAATCTTAATTTACGGTCATTGCCAGAAATTTTGGCGTCATTCGTGGGGCTGATTGGCGGCTTCAGTGATTATCGATTCAATATTGATGGGTTTGCTGCATGGAATGAGTCGAGCTCCGTACAAGTATTTAGAGATGGTTGTCTCGAAATAGCTTCGATCTGCGCCAACCCGGAGCTGCCGGAGAGCGCGGCGCATTTATTACCTAGCGTGGGTTTCGAAGAGCAGATATTCGGAAGGGTGAAGCACGCTAAAGCGCTCTTGCAATCTATATTAGTAGAATGCCCGGTGGTAATCATGGTGTCGTTCACGGGGATAAAGGGGTGGCGAATGGGGACGTGGCCGCCTGGAAAATATCGGACGAGCGCGATCGACGTATTCGATCGCGATCCGTTGCTCACTCCGGAGATTCTTAATCGAAACCTTTGACGGTTGGCCCGTCTCGGAAATGCGCCCAATTGTCGACGCGATCTGGAACGCCGCTGGGTGGCCCGGTTCTCCCCATTACGACGAACTCGGTAACTGGGATAAAAATCGCTAATCCAACAGGTAGGATGGATTAAGGGAAGCGCAACCCAGCATGTTGAAAGGCAGCGGTGGCTTCGCCGTGCTCAACCCACCCTACGTGCTGCGACTTGTATCGGGTGAGATAAATCATATCCCGCTAGGTGGTACATTTATTGCTGGCAACGGGTCATGTTGGACGAATTTTCGCTCAGGGAAGCGGCGGCGATTGCCGAACTGCCGGAATGGGTCGTGCGGACGGCGGTAGAGAAGAAAGTCGTTGCTCCACGCGCTAAGCGCGTCGGTAAAGCGTTGCGCTATACGTTCGACGTGAAGGAGCTGTTCTACGTCAAGCTGTTGTCGGCCTTTCCGTTTGATCTCAATCGTGACGACAAGCGCTCACTGCGCGAGTTGGTGTTTCGTCGAGCGGAAACCGCCGGCCGATGGCGTGCCGAAGGACCGAATTTCGTTCTGAACAGCGGCGATCTTGTGCTCCATGTGGCGGTGAAACGTCTCCGCAGCCATCTTGCCGACGATCTCGTGACCTATCGCCGAGGCCGCCGGCGGGTCATTTCCAACCCCGATATCTTGGAAGGCGAGCCGGTATTCGAGGGCACGCGTATTCCGCTCGCCCATGTCTCCGCCCTGGTTCGCCACGGCATCGATGCCGCGGAGATCCTGGAAGATTATCCCGGATTGAATGCGCGCGATCTCGCCTATGCGGCAATTCACGCCCGGATGAAAGCGTCTCCGGGGCGACCGCGAAAGCCGCTCGAGCTGCGCCGGCGCAAACCTGACAGGCCGGCGGCGGGAAATGCGGCTTCTGAAGCGCGGGGCACCATCAACGCACGAATTTCGCCTGCGGCATCGCGGAGCTCGATCTTATGTTCACCGGCAGGATCGCATTCCCCGACGCCTGCGCTCTGGGCGGCAGCGGCGTATTCGAACCACGAGAACGAGCTCGATCCGGGGTCCGCGTCAGTATCGGCCGCCGAGCTTGCTGTGATCCCAGCTCGTGGTCTTCTGCGGGGTCACCTTGAGAACGACGCGTTTCGGGGCGCTGTCGGACGATCCGCGCCGGCCGCTTTCGGGGCTGCTGCGGCGGTGGTCCATGACCCGGCGCACGGTGTCGACATCCTCGATGACCTCGCAGGTGCCGCGCACCATGACGCCGCGCAATTCGGCATAGCTGGCGCCGCTCTCGACCATCAGCCCGACCTTCGGGTTGCGGCGGATGTTCAGCACCTTCTGCGCTTTCGCGTACGAGGTCATATAGAACGCGCCGTCTTCGACGAAGAACCCCATGGCCACGACATGGGGATAGCCGTCCTGGTCGATCGTGGCGAGCGCGCATTTGGGATTTTCGCGCAGGAAAGCCGCCTGCTCCTCGGCGGTCAGGCGGATTTGGCGGCGGCGCGGGAGTGCCGCCTCGGTTGCGCTGGGCGCCATCGTCACACCGTTTGCAGGATTTCCTGCTGCGCCAGCCCCTGCGGCACCGAGACGCGCCAGTCGGCGGCGCGCGGCACCACGGTTTCGGCCGCACGCAGCCGGTAATAGCTCGGGCGCACGCCGGCCGGGGTGCCGCCCTCCTCGGCGGTCTTGACCGCCTGCCGCAATAGCCGGCGCAATTGGATGATCGCCTTGTCGGCCGGCCCCAAATGCTCGTTGCTGCGGTCGACGACGCGGCCCATGGTTTCCTGGATCGCCCGGTCCTGCACGTTGATCCCGTCGATGCCGGTGAAGGACTGAGAGCGCTGCACCGCGCGGTCGATCAGGTAATCGTTCTGCCGGTTGGCCTTGGAGCGGAAGGTGGTCTGGTCGACGTGCAATGGCCCGTTGCCGATGCCGCGTTCGAGGCGGTCCTCGGCGGTCAAGGGCTCCTCGGTCATGCTGTAGGCCCAGTTGTAGACCATCGTATTGTCGTCGTCGATCGGGACCCAGATGTGCCCGGCGTCGACCGGATTGCCGCGCTCCGAGCGCGACGCGCGGATCTGGTGGAACGGCAGGATGTAATGGTAGGTGCGGATATGCGACTGGTCGTCGCCGAGCGCCCTGATGCCGGCGTACTGATAGCCGTAATCGGTCAGGTCGACGACGATGCTCGGCGCTCCGGCGCGCACATAGGCGCTCGACGGGTTGATGCCGCCGCGCCCGGCATTGTCCTTTAAGAGGCGGTGCATGATCGGCGCGTGCGAGGTGTCGAGCCCGCCTTCGAGCGCCTGCAGCCAGTTGCATTCCTGGATGACTTTCGAGACGTGGCGATGGGTCTGCGCTGCCTGGGTCCAGGCGAATTTGGGCACCGGCGGGGTGCGCTCGGGCGGCCCCATATAGGTCCAGATGACGCCGCCCAATTCGACGGTCGGGTAGGCGGTCAGGTGGACCTTGTGGCAGAACGGCTCGGGCTCGTTCAACTGCTCGACGCAGCTGCCGTCGACGGCGAATTTCCAGCCGTGATAGACGCAGCGCAGCCCGCCTTCCTCGTTGCGCCCGAACCACAAAGACGCGCGCCGGTGCGGGCAATATTCGTCGACCAGCCCGATCCGGCCGGCGCTGTCGCGAAAGGCGACGAGGTCCTCGCCGAGGAGGCGCACCCGCACCGGCGGCCCATCGGGCTCGCTGAGCTCGCGCGCGAGCAATGCCGGGATCCAATAGAGCCGCATCGTGCCGCCCATCGCGGTGCCCTCGTCCGACCCGGGTCAGAAGCTCGTTTTCCTCGCGTGGCAGCATCGCCGTTTCTCCCGTTCGTGCCCGCGAAGTCTCCGTTTCGCGCGCGGCCGCGTCAAGCGGCTCGGGTCAGCGGTTGGCGCCGGGGACCCACAGCACGTCGCGGGCGCCGCTGTCGTTGACCCGGCGGCCGAGCACGAAGAGGTGGTCGGAGAGGCGGTTCAGGTATTTGAGCGCCTCGGGGTTGACCCTTTCGGTCTGGGCCAGCGCGCTGACCAGGCGCTCGGCCCGGCGGGTCACGGTGCGCGCGAGATGGAGATACGCCGCCGCAGCGGTGCCGCCCGGCAGGATGAACGAGTTCGAGCGGTTGCAGGCCGGCGTTCATCCCATCGATCTCGTGCTCGAGGCGCTCGACCTGGGCGGCTGAAATGCGTAGCGCCCCCGCCATTTTATCGGCACCGCGGCGGCCATCCTCTGGCGTGCACAGATCGGCGCCGAGGTCGAACAGATCGTTCTGGATATGGCCGAGCATCGCCTCGGCAGCCGCATCGGCCCCGGCATCCACATGGAGGCGGGCGATCCCGATCGCCGCGTTGGCCTCGTCGACGGTGCCGTAGGCGGCGACGCGCAAAGCGTGCTTGGGCACGCGCGAGCCATCGCCGAGCGAGGTCTCGCCCTGGTCTCCGCCGCGCGTGTAGATCCGGGTCAGCCGCACCATGATCGATGCCGGAGCGCTAATGCCGGCCCAACAGCATCAGCAGGGCGAGCAGCAGCAGCGCCAACCCCTGCATCACGACCCGCATCTGCATCAGCTTGTTCGAGCGCCGCGGATTGCCGCCGCGCAGCATCTGGGCGATGCCGAGCCCAAGCACCACCAGGACGCCGGCCAAGGCGAGCACGAGCAGGATCGTCACAAACATGCTCATCGCCGCAGTATGGGCCTGACGCCCGCGCGCAGCCAGGGCTGATCGCAGCGGCGCCCGGCATCCGCCGGAAGACCCCGGATTCGGCCGGAAAATCTGTCCCATCAAGCGCGCCGGGCAGTGACGGTCGAGGCGGGGCCGCACAAGGCATTGGTAGGAAAGGGTCTGTCGCGTGGGCTCGAGCGGCCCCGCGAGCGCGGGTGAATTCGCTGCCGGGCGGTGCGATAGTGGAGGCATGCCGATCGCCGATTTTGTTCATCTGCGGGTTCACACCGCGTACTCGCTGTCGGCCGGGGCGATCCCGGTCAAGGAGGTGGTGCGGCTGTGCACGGCCGAGCGCATGCCGGCGGTGGCGATCACCGATACCGGCAACCTGTTCGGCGCGCTCGAATTCGCCACCGCCTGCGCCGCGACCGGCATCCAGCCGATCATCGGCTGCGAGATGGCGCTGATCGGGCGCGACGAGGGATGCCGCGGCAGCGGAGCGCTGGGGGGGTCCGCGGGGCGCGCGCCGGAGCCGGACCGGATCGTGCTGCTGGTGCAGAGCGAGGCGGGATATCGCAACCTCTTGGCGCTTTCCAGCCGGTCGTATCTGGCCGGCGAGCCGGGGGCGGAGCCGGCGGTCTCCCTGGGCGATCTCGCCGCGGCGGGCGACGGGCTCATTTGCCTTGCCGGCGGCTCCAAGGGGCCGGTCGGCAGGCTGCTGGCCGAAGGGCAGGGGGAGGCCGCCGAGGCGGCGCTGCGCGAACTGATCGCGGCCTTTCCGGGCCGGCTCTATATCGAGCTGATGCGCCATGATGGGTCGGAGGAGGCGCGCAGCGAGCCGGGACTGATCGAGCTGGCCTATCGCCACGATCTGCCGCTGGTCGCCACCAACGACGCCTATTTCCCCGACCGCGAATTCTACCAGGCCCACGATGCGCTGATGTGCATCGCGCAAGGCACCGTCGTCGCCGACAACGAGCGCAAGCGGCTGACCCCGGTCCATTATTTTCGCCCGGCGGCGGAGATGCGCACGCTGTTCGCCGATCTGCCGGAGGCCTGCGACAACACCCTCGCCGTCGCCCGGCGCTGCGCCTTTATCCCGCAGCCGCGCCAGCCGATCCTGCCGGCCTTCCCGACCGCGGCCGGCGAAACCGAGGAGACCGCGCTGCGCCGCGCGGCGTTGGCGGGCCTGGACGCCCGGCTTGCCCGGCTCGGGATCGGCGAAGGCGAAGCCCAACCCTATCGCGAGCGGCTCGATTTCGAGCTCGGCACGATCATCGCGATGGGTTTTGCCGGCTATTTCCTGATCGTCGCCGACTTTATCCAATGGGCCAAGCGCGAGGGCATCCCGGTCGGGCCCGGACGCGGCTCGGGCGCCGGGTCGGTCGTCGCTTGGGCGTTGACCATCACCGATCTCGACCCGTTGCGCTTTGGCCTGCTGTTCGAGCGGTTTCTCAACCCCGAGCGGGTGTCGATGCCGGATTTCGACATCGATTTCTGCCAGGACCGGCGCGACGAGGTGATCCGTTACGTCCAGCAGAAATACGGCGGGGACCGGGTCGCGCAGATCATCACCTTCGGCAAGTTGCAGGCGCGCGCGGTATTGCGCGATGTCGGCCGGGTGCTTGCCATGCCCTATGGCCAGGTCGACCGGCTGTGCAAGCTGGTGCCCAACAACCCGGCCCACCCGGTGACCCTCGCGCAGGCGATCGCCGGCGAGCCGGCCTTGCAGCAGCTGCGCGACGGCGACGAGACCGTGGCCCGGCTGATCGAGATCGCGCTGAAGCTCGAAGGGCTCTATCGCCACGCCTCGACCCATGCCGCGGGCGTGGTGATCGGCGACCGTCCCTTGGCCGAGCTGGTGCCGCTCTATCGCGACCCGCGCTCGGACATGCCGGTCACCCAGTTCAACATGAAATGGGTCGAACTCGCGGGTCTCGTCAAATTCGACTTTCTCGGTCTGAAAACCCTCGATGTGCTGCAGCAGGCCGTCGAGCTGCTCAAGGCGCGCGACGTGGAAATCGATCTCGCGAACTTGCCGCTGGACGATGCCAAAACCTACGCGCTGATCGCCCGCGGCGACACCACCGGCGTGTTCCAGCTCGAAAGTTCGGGTATGCGCGACAGTCTGCGCAGGCTGAAGCCCAACCGCTTCGAGGACATCATCGCCATGAATGCGCTCTACCGGCCGGGGCCGATGGACAGCATTCCAAAGTACATCAAATGCAAGAACGGCGAGGAGCCGGTTTATTATCCGCACGCGCTGCTGGAGCCGATATTAAAGGATACCTTCGGCGTCTTCACCTATCAGGAGCAGGTGATACAGGCCGCCCAGACCATGGCCGGCTACAGCCTCGGCAGCGCCGATCTGCTGCGCCGCGCGATGGGCAAGAAGAACGCGTCCGAAATGGCGGCTCAGCGCGGGAATTTCGTTGCCGGCGCGGCGAAAAGAGGCGTCGACGACCAGCAGGCGAATTTCGTGTTCGACCTGATGGAGAAATTTTCCGGCTATGGATTCAATAAATCCCATTCGGCGCCATATGCGCTGATCGCCTATCAGACTGCCTATCTGAAGGCGAACCACCCGGTCGAGTTTCTCGCCGCGTCGATGACGCTCGACATGGGCAACACCGACAAGCTCAACCAGTTTCGCCAGGAGGCCGACCGGCTGGCGATCGCCCTCTTGCCGCCTGACATCAATCGCTCCGGCGTCGCCTTTTCGGTCGAGACCGATCGCAAGACGGGCAAGCCGGCGATCCGCTATGCGCTGGCTGCGATCAAGGGTGTCGGCGCCCAGGCGATGGGCGAGCTGGTGCGCGAGCGCGACAGGAACGGCCGATTCAAGGATTTGTTCGACCTGGCGCAGCGGCTCGACGCCAGGAATTTCAACCGCGGTCAGTTCGAGGGCCTGGCCAAGGCCGGAGCGTTCGAAGGCCTGAACCCGAACCGGGCGCAGACCTTTGCTTCGGCTGAATTGCTGTTGCGCGAGGCGAGCCGCAGCTCGGCCGAGCGGCAGGATGGGCAAGGGAGCCTGTTCGGCCTCGGCCTCAAGGACCGCCCCTCATTGCCGCTGGTCGAGGACTGGCCGCCGGCCGAGAAACTGCAGCACGAATTCGCGGCGATCGGGTTCTATCTGTCGAGCCATCCGCTCGACGCCTATGGCCGCAGCCTCGAACGCGCCGGCATCCTGCGCTCGGCCGATCTGCCGGCGGCATTGGCGGCGAACGCGGCAACCCGGTTCCGGCTCGCCGGCATCGTCGTCGGGCGCAAGGAGCGCACCTCGGCGCGCGGCAACCGCTTTGCCTTTGTCCAGATGTCGGACACCAGCGGGGTGTTCGAGGTGACCGTGTTCGCCGAGATGCTGAGAGAGGCGCGCGCGTTGTTCGATATGGGCCAGCCGCTCGCGGTCACGGTCGACGTACGCAATGAGGAGGATAATCTGCGCCTGACCGTGCACAAGATCGAGCCGCTCGACGATGTCGTCGCCCACGCTGCGGCAGGGCTGCGGGTGTTTCTCGGCGAGGCCCGCGCGCTTGCCCATCTGAAGAACCTGATCGGCCGCGAGGCGGGCGGCCGCGGCCGGGTCTCGGTCGTGCTCGATTTGGCCGAGCGCGAGGTCGAGATCGCGATCCCCGGCGGCTTCCGGGTCGACCCCAAGGTCCGTGCCGCGGTCAAGTCCTTGCCCGGGATCGTCGACGTCCACGACACCTGAGCCGACCCGCCCGCGCGCGCCCGCGGCCGCAGATTTCCGTGGGATCGGTCGACAGGACGAAACCGCTTCAGGCTCTCGAATATCCGCGGCCGGCAGATGCCGTGGCCGGGGTCTGCGCCGGCGCGCACGCTTCGCGTTTCTGCTGCCGCTCCTCGATGACCGCAGCAAATGACTGATAGAGCCTGCCCGGAACGACCTGACTGACCTTGCGCGCGGCTACACCGATCTGGATTGGGCTCAGCAGCAGCCGGCGCAACGGGGCGGCGCTCGCATCATGGGCGCCGTAACGTGAGACGAGCCGGTCCCGCAGCCGCCTCGCCAGCTTCGGATACCGGTCGAGCCAGGGAGCCGTGCGGCTCGGGACGTAGCCATCGAAGAAAACGCGCTCGACCTTGAACCCCGCCTGTTCGACGAGGTCGACGACCAAGCTTCGATCGAATGTCCGAAGCTGCGTGAAATGCACCGGGAGGCCATGGAAATTCGAGTAATGAAACAGCTTTTCGCGGTTCGCCACCCGGACGGCCAAGGTGCCGCCGCTGCGCAAAGCCCAATTCGCGGTGACGAGAAAATTGCCCATGTTCGGCACCAGCTCGAGAATGCCGATGCCGACAAGCACGTCAAAGGCGTCATGGAACGGCAGGTTCTCGGCGTTAGCGAGATAGCACGGAATATTGTACATCTGCGACACTCGGCGCAGCGAAACATCGGTGATGTCGAGCGCCGTCACGCGGGCGCCCCGCGCCAGCGCATATTTGACGAAATATCCTCGATCCGACCCGACGTCGCAGACCTCCTTGCCCGAGAGATCGTCGAGCTGCTCGGCAAACCGCTGGTTCAGCCCCTCGAGATAGGCCGTATTTTGGCCGGAACCCGACCAGTCGCGCTCGGCGAGCGCGTCGTAGGTCTCGATCAGCTCGGCCGCCGCGGCACTCTTGCGGTCCCTGGTGGCGAGGTAGTCGATAAAACCCTCGCCGAGACCAGGAGCCCAGTCGCAGTGGGCACACGGGGATCGCGGGTCGGGCATCTCGCCACGGCAGTCCGGGCACACCATCATGGTCAAATCGGATCCGTGCTGCCGACCTTGATCAGCCGGTCGAGATCAGCGTCGCCGGATCGACGGCCGCGGTCCAGGCATTTTCGGGCGGATTCTTCCGGTCGGGTTTGACCACTGGGCTCCCGGCCGTCGGGTCGGGCTAAGCGTCGAACCCGTAGAGCCGGGCGGCGTTGCCGCGGGTGATCTTGAAGCGGTCCTCGGCGCTGGCCTCCTTGAAGTCGCGCGCCACCACCTCCTGCGAATGCGGCCAGGACGAGGCCTGGTGCGGGTAGTCCGACGACCACATCATCCGGTCGACGCCGATGAACCGGCGGCTCGCCACCCCGACATAATCGTCGATATAGGTGCACCACATCTGGCGCTGGAAATACTCGCTGGGCTTGAGCTGGAGCTTGAACCCGGAGGCGTAGCGCGAGCGCTCAAAGGTTCGGTCCATGCGCTGCAGGTAATAGGGCAGCCAGCCGCAATTGTTCTCGGCCGAGACGATCTGCAGTTCAGGGAAGCGGTCGAGCACCCCGGAGAAGATCAGCACGCTGAACGAGCGCTCGACCTCGTGCGCCAGCACGGTCGCGCGCATATAGCGCTCGCCCCAATTCCACTGGCTTTCCATGCCCATGCCGGTGATCGCGTGCAGGCTGACCGGCATGCGCAGTTCCTGCGCCGCCGCCCAGAACGGGTCGTACATATCCGAGCTGTACGGGCGGTCGTCAGGCGGCGAGCACCAGATCATCGCTCCTTTCAGGCCGAGCTTGGCGCAGCGTTCGAGCTCGCGCGCGCCCGCCTGGGGATCGTACAGCGAGATCATCGGCAGCCCGGCCATGTGCTTGCGGTCATAGCCGACAAATTCGGCGAGCCAGTCGTTGTAGGCGCGGAAGCAATCGGCCTGGAGCCCAGGGTCCTTGAGCCAGAAGATGCGGAAGCCCAAGGTCGTGTACAGCACGTCGGCCTCGACCCCGTCGAGCGCGTTGTCTTTTTGCCGCTCGGCCGGGTCCCAGCCGCCGGGCCGCGCATCGGCATAGGTCGCCTTGGTCAGGAATTCCTTCAGCTCCTCGGGGCTCTTGCCGGCGCCGAGGCCGATGCCGATCGGGTGCGGGGCATAGCCCTCATAGAGGAAATAGGCGCCTTCGAGGCCGGGCGGGTCGATGACCAGCCGCGGCGCCCGCTCGCGGTACTTTTTGTCGACCCCCGAGGTCCACAGATCCGGGGGCTCGCTGACATGCGAATCCGCCGAGATCAGCCTGTATTCCGCCATATCCATCCTCCTCCCAAAAAGACCGCCGCTGTTTTCGCGGCCCGCGCCAGTCCCGGCGCTTGCGATCAGCTACGATAGAGGACCATTCGGCATCGCGTCCAGGCTTCACCCGCGCCGGCAGGGCAAAGCGCGGAAGCTTGATGCCAAGCAGTTCCCGGCTAGATAGCCGGGAACTGTCAGGAGCGCAGAGGATGAACGCTGCACAGCGGCGAGCAGTCGCCACCCATCGGCGTCGATTGGGCGAGCGTGGGATGAGCCGATACGAGGTGCGCGGCTTGGAGCAGGACAAACAACTCGTGCGCCAGCTCGCAAATCGGCTCGCGCTTAATGATGCGGATGCCGCGCGGTTGCGGGCGGAGGTGTTGAACCGCGAACGAACGGCATTTCCGGGACGTGGTCGAGTTCGTCAACCCGATGGGCGGCGGGAGCTGATTTGCCGCTTCGAGGCGGCTGCGCATCGCTCGGGTTGCGGCCTTGACTAACCCCGCCGCCGACGGCACCAGGTCCCTTGCCGCAGAGGACTGAGCTGCCTAACTTCCACCACCTCAAACGCGTGCGCACGGGAGCACCGATGTCTGGGACCGTGATCGTCGAGCTGGAAGACGAAGCACTGCGGGTCCTCGAGCGGCTGGCGCAACGAATGGATCGTTCACCCGAGGATCTCGTGAACGAAGCGGTGCAAGATTACTTGGCCCTTCAGGAATGGCAGCTTCAGAAAATCGAAGCGGGCATCGCGGCCGCCGATCGACTTGGCTTTGCATCCGACGCGGAAATGGCCCGCATCGCTGGTAAGTATTCCGCAGTGGAATGAGGGTCGTCTGGACTGTACCGGCTGCTCGAGATCTCTAATCTATCGGAGACTACATCGCCCGCCAGAATCCAAGGGCCGCCCGGCGGACGGTTCAGCGAATCCGCGCAAGGACTCGCAACCTGGTCGCGCATCCTTACCTCGGTCGTCCAAGGCGGGTGGCGGGCACGCGCGAACTTGTCGTCGCCTCGACGACATTCTTTTGGCTTACCGCATCGTAGAGGATCCTGTGGAGATCTTGGCCGTGTTCCATGGCGCCCGGATTTGGCCGGACGCGTTCTGACCCGCAGCTCAACCGACAGGCAAACCCTTCGCGCGACCTTTTGCTGGACCAGCAGCGACAACGGCATGCACCTGAAGGAGGTCATGCATTATGAAAAAGCCGCTGCCGAAATTGCAGACCGATGACGAGGCTGAGAGGTTTGTCGCCGAGGCGGAACTGACCCAATACGACCTGTCCGGCCTGCGGATGGTGCGGTTCGAGTTTCAGCCCAAAAGCGAACGCCTCAATTTGCGGGTTCCGAAGGCATTGCTCGACGCCGTCAAGACCGCGGCGGCCGACGCCGGCATCCCGTATCAGCGGTTCATCCGGCAGGTGCTCGAAGCCGCGGTCCAGCACTCGCGCAAAGGAGCCTGAGCCGGCCGGCTACCGCCGCCCAGCCGCGCGCTGCTTGATCGGTTCCGGCGTCGCCGGCGCCGCTGCCGCGTCGGGTTCGGGCGGGGCGGCGCGGGCGATCTTGACCAGCGCCTGCAGCAGGCGGGCGACGCCCGCGAGGCGCTGCTTTTCGTCGTCCCAGCTGCGCAGGTAGACGATTTTCTGGTCGGGGCGGATCCTCAGGGTGCCGGCGTGGCGCTGGATCAGCTCGACCAGGCCCTGGGGGTTGGCAAAGCGGTTGCCGCGCAGGGTGACGACCGCGCCCTTGGGCCCGGCCTCGACGCGCTCGATCCCGGCCTCCCGGCACCAGCGCTTGATCGCGATGATCTGCAGCAAATTCTCGACCTCGGCCGGCAATGGGCCGAAGCGGTCGATCAGCTCGGCGGCAAAGGCGTCGATCTCGCGCCGGTCGGTCAGCCCGACAATGCGGCGGTAGAGCCCGAGGCGAACGCCGAGATCGGCGACGTAGGCCTCCGGGATCAGCACCGGCGTGCCGATCGTGATCTGCGGGCTCCATTCCTCCGGCTTCGGCGCGTCGCTCCCTTCGGTGCGCGCGGCCGCCACCGCCTCTTCGAGCATCTGCTGGTAGAGCTCGATGCCGACCTCGCGGATATGACCCGACTGCTCGTCGCCCAAGAGGTTGCCGGCGCCGCGGATGTCGAGGTCGTGGCTCGCCAGCTGAAACCCGGCGCCGAGATTGTCCAGGGTCTGCATGACTTCGAGCCGGCGCTGCGCCGTCGCCGACAGCTGCTTCTTCTCGGGCAGGGTCAGATAGGCATAAGCGCGGATCTTGGCCCGCCCGATGCGCCCCCGCAGCTGATAGAGCTGGGCCAGCCCGAACATGTCCGAGCGATGCACGATCAGGGTGTTGGCCGAGGGAATGTCGAGACCCGACTCGATGATGTTGGTCGACAGCAGGAGGTCGAAGGCGCGCTCGTCGAACGCGGTCATCGCCGCTTCCAGTTCAGAGGGCGCCATGCGCCCATGCGCCATCGCGAACCTGATCTCGGGCACGATCTCGCGCAGCCGCTGGGCGACCTCGTCGAGATCGGCAATCCGCGGCACGACGTAAAAGATCTGACCGCCGCGGTCGCGCTCGCGCATGATCGCCTCGCGGATCGTGACCGGGTCGTAAGGCATCACAAAGGTGCGCACCGCCAGCCGGTCGATCGGCGGCGAGGCGATCAGGCTCATCTCGCGCACCCCCGACAATGCCAATTGCAGGGTGCGCGGGATCGGCGTCGCGGTCAGGGTCAGCACATGCACGTCGGCCTTGAGCTGTTTCAGCTTTTCCTTTTGCGAGACGCCGAAATGCTGCTCCTCGTCGACGATCAGGAGCCCGAGATGGGCAAAGCGCACATCCTTGGCCAACAGCGCGTGGGTGCCGATGACGATGTCGAGGCGGCCTTCGGCCAATTCCTCCTTGACCGCGCGCGCCTCCTTGGCCGGAACCAGCCGCGACAATTGCGCGATGCGCAAGGGCAATCCGGCGAAGCGCTCGGTGAAGCTGCGGAAATGCTGGCGCGCCAAGAGGGTGGTCGGCACCACGACCGCGACCTGGCCGCCGGCCATCGCCGCGATAAAGGCGGCGCGCAACGCCACCTCGGTCTTGCCGAAGCCGACATCGCCGCAGATCAGCCGGTCCATCGGCTTGCCCGAAGCCATGTCTGCCAGGGTGTCGGCGATCGCGCTCAGCTGGTCCTCGGTCTCGGGATAGGGAAAACGGGCGGCGAACTCCTCGTAGATCCCTTCGGGCGGGGTCAGGGTCTCGCCGGGCCGCAGCTGGCGCTCGGCGGCGACCCGGATCAATTCGCCGGCGATGTCGCGGATGCGCTGCTTGACCCGCGCCTTGCGCGACTGCCAGGCGACCCCGCCGAGCCGATCGAGCTGCACCGCGGCATCTTCGGAGCCGAAGCGCGACAGGACCTCGATGTTCTCGACCGGGACGAACAGCTTGTCGTCGCCGGCATAGAGCACGCGCACGCAATCATGCGGCGCGCCGCCGACATCGATCGTTTCCAATGCCTCGTAGCGGCCGATGCCGTGGTCGGCGTGGACGACGAGGTCGCCCGGCGTCAAATTGGTCGCCTCGGCGATGAACTGATCGAGGTTGCGCCGCCGCCGCGGGGCCCGCGCCAGGCGGTCGCCGAGGATGTCCTGCTCGCCTAGGACGACGAGCGTATCGGTCGTGAAGCCCTGCTCGAGCGGCAACACCGCGAGGCCGACCGACGATCCCGGCAGCGTCGACAATGCGTTGCCGTCGGCGATGCGGCGCAGATCGGCGACCCCGCGCTCGCGCAGGACGCCGAGCAGGCGCTCGGCCGAGCCTTCGCTGAAGGCGGCGATCACGGTCTTATGGCCGGATTTGCGCTCGGCTTCGAGATAGTCGCGCACCGCCTCGAACAGCGCCACCTTGGGGTCGGCGCGCTCGGCGGCGAAGTTGCGCGCCGGGCGGGCGCCGGCGTCGAAGCGGTCGCCAGCTCCCGCGGGCGCCGCAAACGGCGACACCTGGACGACCGGCCGCCCTTCCAGCGCCTTTCGCCATTCGGTCTCGCCGAGGTAGAGCTGGTCGGGCCGGACCGGGCGATAGACCGGGGAGCCGGCGCGCGCGGCCGTGGTGACGTTGCGCCGCGCCCCGTAGAAATCGGCGATCGCGTCGAGCCGGTGGCCGCGCACCTCGTCCGCCTGATGATCGAGCGAGATCCCGGCCGCGGGCAGGTAATCGAACAGGGTTTCGAGCCGCTCGTAATAGAGCGGCAGCCAGTGCTCCATGCCGACATAGCGGCGCCCGGCGCTGACCAATTCGTAGAGCGGGTCGTCGGTGCCGGTGGCGCCGAACTCCTCGCGGTAGCGCTGGCGAAAGCGGCGGACCGCGTCGTCGTCGAGCAACACTTCGCTAACCGGGCGCAGCACCGCCTGATGCTCGGCGCCGGTCGAGCGCTGGCTCAGCGGGTCGAAGCTGCGGATGCTCTCGAGCGCGTCGCCGAAGAAATCGAGCCGCAGCGGTTGCGGCGCGCCCGCCGGATAAAGGTCGACGATGCCGCCGCGCACCGCGAACTCGCCGGGCTCGCGCACCGTGTCGGTGCGGACGTAGCCGTTGTTGCGGAAAAAGCTCCGCAGCCGATCGAGCCCGATCCGTCCGCCGGGGCGCAGGGTCAGCACCCGGCCCTCGAACAGCCGCCGCGGCGGCACGCGCTGGACCAGCGCGTTGACCGTGGTCAGCACGATCAGCCTGGCGCTGTCGTCGTGGGGTCTCGCCCCCTCCCTTTCCTCCTCGTCGTGGGGTCTCGCCCCCTCCCTTTCCTCGTCGTGGGGTCTCGCCCCCTCCCTTTCCTCCCCCGCCCGCGGGGGAGGGCCAGGGTGGGGGCGTGCAGCCAACCGGGTCAAGGTGTCGATGCGCCGGCTGACGATCTCGCCATTGGGCGACACCCGGTCGTAGGGGAGGCAGTCCCAGGCCGGGAAGGTCAACGCTTCGATCTCGGGACGGAAGAACGCGAGGGCCGCGGCAAAGCGGGCCATCCGGCCGTCGTCGCGGCACACGTGCAGCCAGCGCTCGGCGCCGCCCTCGGCGACGAGCCGGCCGATGACCGCCGCATCGTACCCTTCGGGCGCGCCGAACAGGGTAAGCCGGCGCGGCCGTTCGGCGAGCGAGCGGGCGAGATCGGTGAGCGCGGTCGGCGCGGTCACGCAGGGTGCCTAAAAAGCCCTCTCCGCCCTCCAGGGGGGAGCGGGAGGGGTCCGCGCCCCACGGGTCCGCGCAAAGCGCGGCCCGAGGACAAGCTCCGGCGTGGGAGGGTGAGGTGGAGCTCGGCCGCGCAAGGGAGCCCCCCCACCTCACCCCGACCCTCTCCCCCCCAAGGGGCGGAGAGGGGACGAAAGCTGGGGAGCTCATTCTGGAGACGGCGCGTTGTAGCTATGGGCGAGCAGCAGGCGCATCACGTCGTGGTCGTGGGCCGCGGGCGGCGCTGCCCGACCGCTGACCCAGTCGAACAGGTCGGCGTCGGCGCATTCGAGCAGCGCCTCCCAACGGTCGAGCCGGGCATCGTCGAACCCGCCCAGGTGAGCCTCGGCAAAGCGGCCGAGAATGAGGTCGCTCTCGCGCGTGCCGCGGTGCCACGAGCGGAACAGCAGACGCTTGCGGCGGATGTCGGATGGGATCGTCACTCGGGCGCTCTTGGCGGTGTCCGCAGAGGGATATAGACATCCCGGGCCGAAGTGTCAGCCCGAACTTAGTCGATGCAAACCTGACGTGCGCCCCGCCATCCTCGACAGCCTGTTCGCGCCGGTGACGGCGCTGCCCGGCATCGGGCCGCAGCTTGGCCGGTTGTTCGAGCGGCTGGCCGGCCCGCTCGTCGTGGACCTGTTGTGGCATCTGCCCAGCGGCATCGTCGACCGCCGCGCCGCGCCGTCGATCCGCGCGCTCGAATCCGGGCAGATCGTCACCGTTCGGGTGCGCGTCGAGGCCCACGAGCCGGGCCGGGGGCGGCGCCCCTATCGGGTGTTCTGCGCCGACGACACCGGGACCGTGACCCTGATCTATTTCAACGTCAAAAGCGACTATCTGGCGCGCCTGTTGCCGATCGGCGCCGAGCGCATCGTCAGCGGCCGGGTCGAGTTCTACGACGGCATGGCGCAGATCCCGCACCCCGATTTGGTGCTGCGGCCCGACGAGCTGGACCGGCTGAAACCGATCGAGCCGGTCTATCCGCTGACCGCCGGGCTGGCGCCGCGCCTGGTGCAGCGGACGGTGACGGCGGCACTGGACCGGCTGCCCGGACTGCCCGAGTGGATCGACCCGGGTCTCATTCGACAGCGCGGCTGGCCCGGCTGGGACGACGCCGTGCACCATGCCCATGCCCCCATTGCCGACGCCGACCTGTCGCCCGCCGACCCGGCGCGCGAGCGTCTCGCCTATGACGAGGTGTTCGCGAGCCAGCTCGCCGTCGCATTGGTCCGCGCCCGCCGCCAGCGCCGCGCGGGCCGCGCGATCCGCGGTTCGGGTGTGCTCGCCGCCAAGGTCGAAGCCGGGCTCGGCTTCGCCCTGACCGGCGCGCAGCGTCTGGCGATCGCCGAGATCAGCGCCGAGATGGCGCAGCCCCGGCGGATGATGCGGTTGCTGCAGGGCGATGTCGGCAGCGGCAAGACCGTGGTGGCGCTGATGGCGATGCTGAGCGCGGTCGAGAGCGGCGCGCAGGCGGCATTGATGGCGCCGACCGAAATCCTCGCGCGCCAGCACCAGGCGACCTTGCGGCGGCTCGCCGGGCCGGCCGGCGTCGAGATCGGGCTGCTCACCGGGCGCGAAAAGGGGCGCGCGCGCGATGCGGCGCTCACCGGCCTCGCCTCGGGGCTGAGCCCGATAATGGTCGGGACCCACGCGCTCTTGCAGCCGGATGTCGGGTTTCGCGACCTCGCCCTCGTCGTCATCGACGAGCAGCACCGCTTTGGCGTCGAGCAGCGCCTGGCACTCGCCGAGAAGGGCCGCGCGGCCGACACCCTGTTGATGAGCGCCACCCCGATCCCGCGCACCCTGATGATGACCGCCTATGGCGATCTCGACGTGTCGCGCCTGACCGAAAAGCCACCGGGGCGGCAGCCGATCGATACCCGCACGGTGGCGCTCGAACGCCTCGACGAGGTCGTCGCCGCGGTCGGCCGCGCGCTTGCCCAAGAAGCCAAGGCATACTGGATCTGCCCATTGGTCGATGAATCGGAGGAAACCGACCTCGCCGCCGCGCGCGCGCGTCACCAGGAGCTGGAGTCCTTGACGCCGGGGCGCGTCGGTCTCGTCCACGGGCGCATGAAGACGACCGAGAAGGACCGGGTCATGGCCGGGTTCGCCGGCGACGCGATCGACCTGCTGGTCGCGACGACGGTGATCGAGGTCGGGGTCGATGTGCCGGCGGCGACGGTCATGGTCGTCGAGCACGCCGAGCGCTTCGGTCTCGCCCAGCTCCACCAGCTGCGCGGCCGCATCGGCCGGGGCGACAAGCCCTCGACCTGCCTCTTGCTGTACCAGTCGCCATTGGGCGCGGTGGCGCGCCAACGGCTGCAGACCCTGCGCAAGACCGATGACGGGTTCCTGATCGCCGAGGAGGATCTGCGCCTGCGCGGCGCCGGCGAGGTCTTGGGCACCCGCCAGAGCGGGTTGCCGACCCTGCGCCTCGCCGACCTCGCCGCCCATGCCGAGCTGATCGCGATCGCCCATGACGACGCCCGCCTCGTCCTCGACCGCGACCCGCACCTCGAAAGCGAGCGCGGCCGGGCATTGCGCACCCTCCTCTACCTGTTCCGCCGCGACGAAGCGGTGCAGTACCTGCGCGCCGGCTGAATTAAGCGCGGAAGCACAGAGGTCGCGAAGGGTCCGGGGCGGCGCGGAGGATATCCATCCTTCGCGATTCCGCGGCGTCCTTTGCATCTCTCGGCATCCGCCGCGTTACTTGATTGTTCCTGAGCCTCGGTTAGAGCTGCTCGACGACCCCGCAGACGGATTTTTCGAACATGGATGACGTATTCAGGCTGGATCTTGCCGATTATGACCGGCCGTACATCGAAGAGGTGCTCGATACGTTCGTTGAGCGTGCGTGTGGCTACGGGCGCAAGGTAATCGCAATACGCATGAGCAAGGCTATGTTCCGGAGATTAGGAATAAAGACCGGTGGCTGCTTCAGGGATGTACCGGTCGCCATCGTCGACAACGACTGCGAGGAAACGATCGAATTGATCCTTGGACCGCTTCACTGACTACGAAGGGATTCGCCCCTCATCGAGCTGGCGGCCCGCTGGCCCACATTTCTCAAACAGCATAGGGATATCGGGGTGCGGGTGCCCCGTCTGCGACCAGGCTGCGGGAAACATGGGCTGAAGGACCCCTGCAATGGCGCTGCTCGGCCGCACGGTCGCGGCATCCTGACGATCACGCTCGCGCATGCGACGTTCGGCGCCGCCTTTGTGCGCGGTGCCGATGCGGGCCCAGCTCGCCGGCTTCGACCGCGCGCTCGAAGAGGCCGCCCTCGATCTCGGCGCGCGGCCGTGGGTCGTGCTGGCGCGGATCACCTTGCCCGGAATCCGCCCGGCCCTGGTGTCGAGGTGGCTCCTCGCCTGCACCCTGTCGCTCGACGATCTCGTCGTCGCCAGCTTTGTCGCCGGCCCGTCGGCGACGACCCTGCCGATGGCGGTGTTTTCGAGCGTGCGCCTCGGCGTCAGCCCCGAGGTCAACGCGCTGGCGACGTTGTTTCTCGCCGTCGTGTTCGTGCTGGTGGCGCTGGCCTTCCGGCTGATGTCCGGTCAAGAGCGGCGTCGGCGAGGTCAGCTTTCGCCGTCGAGCTCGGGATAATGTCGGAAGATGCCGTGCTGGTTGAACGGGATGCGCCGATCCGAGGCGAGATACGCGGCGATGCGGGGAAGGGCCGCCACCCGGTCGTGCAAGGCGACGACGCGCGGGCAGCTCGGCTCGCGCCCGGCCATGGCGCGGGGAAAGGCGTAGCGCAGACCGGCCACGACCTGAAACAGCGACAGATCGGGATAGGTCCGCCCGGCTCCGACCAGCCACCCGTCACCGGCCGTGTTGCGCGCGAGCACGCGCTCGAAATAGCCGAGATATTTGGGCAGGCGCGATTGCCGGAAATCCGCGGATCGGGCATGGGCCTCGGCGCGCTGGTCCTCGTAATAGAGGCTGCCGGCGATCGGGTGATGGGTGTCGTGCGCCTCGTCGACGAGATCGGCGATCGTCAATTGCAGCTGATATGCCCACAGCCGCCCGGGCTCGTCGCTCGGTGCGAGACCGTGATGGGCGCCGAGATACATCAGGATGCCGGCGGTCTGGCCGATCAGCAGCGCGCCGGCCTTGAGGAACGGCGGTGCGAAGGACGGGCGGGCGACGTCCTCGCTCTCCAGCAGGCGCATCATCTCGGCTTCGCCGCCGGGCCGCCGGGCGACGTCGACATAATCGGCGCCGGCTTCCTCCAGCGCCAGGCGGACAAATTCGCCGCGCCCCTGGAGTCCGTCCCAGTAATAAAGCTCATAGCGCATCTCGTCTCTCCCGATCCCCGCCTCGCCGCTGAAGGGCGGCCCGCTCGCGACGGCCGCGAGCCGCAATCCTCAACGCGCCCGGCGGTAATTCCGGCAGACCAGACGGAGGCGGTCGGTAATGTTGGGCCGCACTCTGCGCCGGCATCGGCGTCAACTCGCTGGCGCGCTTCCACTCGGGGCCGCTGACGATTTCGGGCGATGCGAGGTGGTAGAGCGCCACGTATTTCGGACCGCCCGACGCCTGGAAGCGGCGCGCGCTCAGCACTCCCGGCACGCGCGACAGCGCCGGGACGTGCTCGGTGTCGTACCAGGCGTTGAACGCGGTCTCGTCCTGCGCCGCCGGGGTCATCCCGACCAGCAGCAGGCCGCCCGCGCCCTGCGGTGCGCTCGCGTCGCCGGGGAGGATCTGGTCGCCCTCGAAGCGCAGCAGGCGCCGGCACTTTGCCGTGACCCGCTTCGACCACGGCGACAAATTCTCGCCGCCGATCGCGCGATAGGCCGGGCTCTGCAATACCGCCAGGCCGTCGAGATCATAAGTCGCGACCGACTGCTTGGCGTCGTCCGCGCCGATCCAGCGCTCGAGCGTCAGAAACCCGGGCACGCGCTGCCGCTCCGGGATGTGCTCGAGATCGTACCAGTCGTTGAACTCGTCCTCGGCGACGTTCGAAAAGTCGAACGCAGCGATCAGCACGCCCTTTGCCATGGCCGTTTCCTCCAGTGTCGTAACCGTGAAATGCTACGCCATCAGCGACCGGCCGTCCAATTCACCAGCCCGATTTTCACGCCTGGCTTTCAGGCCTGGGCGCGGGCGAGCGCGGCGGTGATCAGCGCGGCCGCCTCGTCGGCTTCCGCCCAGCGCTCGATCTTGACCCACTTGCCCTGCTCCAAATCCTTGTAGTGGCGAAAGAAATGGGCGATTTGGTCGCACAGGATCGGCGGCAGGTCGCGATACGAGCGGACCCCGCTGTAATAGGGGTGCAGATCGTCGACCGGGACGCCGATGATCTTTTCGTCCGGGCCGTTCTCATCCTCCATCAACAGCGCGCCGACCGGCCGGCAGCGCACCACCGCTCCCGGCACCACCGGGACCGGGCCGATGATCAGCACGTCGATCGGGTCGCCGTCCAGCGCCAGGGTGTGCGGCACGAAGCCGTAATTCCCGGGATAGGACATCGCGGTATTGAGGAAGCGGTCGACAAACAGCGCTCCGGTTTCCTTGTCGATCTCGTATTTGACCGGCTCGCCGCCCTGCGGGATCTCGACGACCACGTTGAAATCGTGCGGCGGGGCGCGGCCGGCCGCGATCCTGGCGATGTCCATGGCGATGTGCGAGATCGAAGCCGCGCCAGGGCGCGCCGTCACCCCGTCAGGGCGCCATGCCCTTGTCCGCGAGCTCGCGCTGCGCCTTCTCGCTTTTGGCGGGATCGAGGCCCATCGCCTTGATGATGTGGGGGGCCTTGGTAAACTGAACATCTGCGTACCCGACGACTTCGACCCGGTTGCCCCAAGGATCGAGAAAGTCGAGGAAAGGCCCCGGCAGCAGCTTGCCGCCCGCGGCCTCGACCAGCGCGCGCACCTGCGAACGATCGTCGACCACGAGCCCGAAATGGCGGCGCGCGTCGCGGTGCTCGGCGCTGCTCTGCATCAGGTTGATGAACTGATCGCCGAGCTCGATAAAAGCGTTGCCCGGCCTTTTGGCGCGCAGGGTAAAGTCGAAGATTCGGCCGTAAAAGTCCAGCGCCTGCTCGATGTCGCCGACTTCGAGCGCAATGTGGTTGATCCCGGCGAGCCGAGGCTTGCGCCCGTCGGCGCGGCCGTTCTCGGGCTGGCTGATCTGGGTCATGGTGCCCTTCCTCCTGGTCGGTGGGTCGCGGAGTCATTATATTGGGTGGATATCCTGGGGTCGATGCCGGCTGGGCAGCCTGATCTGCTCTGAGCGGCGTGGGGGCTCGGCCTTTTCGAGGTGAAATCGCCCTTCGCCTGACCCAAAGGGCATCGTCTTCTTGCGGGCACCCCGGCCGGGGCCGCCGAGGAAAGCCACCATGGACCTGATCACGAAGCTGCCGGAGATGTCGGACGACGCGCTTTCCAATCTTCGGACCAACGCCAAACGGCTCCAGCAGAGCGGGACAGCGAGCCAGCGAACCGATGCCACAGCGTTGCTCCCGGCGGTCGAGGCTGAATTGGGGGCGCGCCGGCTGGCGCGGGTAAAGGCAACCCGAACCGCCGCGCCAAAGCCGCGCACCCGCCGCCCGCGGGCGGTCAAGGAGCCCTGACGCGCGCCTCGCCGACGACGACATGAGCAGCGGCGCGGCGTCGCCGGGGTTGGAGCCCCGGATCGAGACGGTATAATCAGCCACAGACCTGATCGGGGGACGCGGAATGTCGGTTGATTTGACCGTCGACGGCGCGGTCGCGAAAATCGTGCTGAACCGCCCGGAAAAGCTGAACGCGCTGAGTGCCGAGATGCGCGCGAGCCTGGGCGAGCACTTTGCCCGGCTGCGCTACGACGACGCGGTTCGCGTCGTGATCGTGACCGGGGCGGGCCGCGGCTTTTGCTCGGGCGCCGACGTCGACCGCATGGCCGGCCAGCATCACGATCTGCGCGGCGGGCGGCAGCGAATGCAGCAGGGCGGGCATAGCTTTATCCGGGCATTGCACGCGATCGAAAAGCCGGTCATCGCCGCGGTGCGCGGCCCGGCGGTGGGCATCGGCTGGAGCATAGCGCTCGCCTGCGACCTGGTGGTGGCGTCGAAGACCGCGCGGTTTTCGCAGATTTTCCGGCGCATCGGCTTGGCGCCCGACGGCGGCGCGATCTGGTTTCTGACCCGCCGGCTCGGCATGGCAAAGGCCAAGGAGCTGGTGTTTTCGGCGCGCTTTGTCGAGGCCGAGGAGGCTTTGGCCTTGGGCCTCGTCAACCATGTCGTCGACGACGACCAGCTGACGGCCCGGACCGAGGCGCTCGCGGCCGACCTCGCCGAGGCGCCGACCTTTGCGCTCGGGCTGGCGAAAAAGCTGTTTCACGCCGCGGTCGGGCCCAGCCTCGACGAATATCTCGAAATCGAGAGCCTGGTGCAGCCGCAGCTGCACCTGACCGCGGACAACGCCGAAGGTGTCGCCGCCTTTCGCGAAAAGCGCCCGCCGAAGTTTATCGGCCGCTGACACGCCGCCGCGGTGCGCCTGCGGAAAGCGCTGCCGCGAGGGCGGGATCGGCCCCTGGGGCTATCGAGGATCCGGGCTAGCCGTGCTTGGGGTCGTCCTTTGACGGGGGGTCGCGATCGAGCGCTTCGGCCAGGCGCTTGGGGTCGACGCGGATCTCGACCCCGGCACGCTCCTGCTGCAGCAGCATCGGCGAGCGCGAGTCGCGATGGCCCCAGCCGCGGTTCAACGCCTCGGACAATTCGGCCAGCGCCAGATTGGCGACCCGCATCGGCACGTTGAAGTCGCGGCCGAGCTGGGTGGCGAGCGACATGTCCTTGTGCGCCAGGCGCAGGGCGAAGGCGGCGGGCTCGTAGGTTCCGGGCAGGAACTGGTCGATCAGCCCGTCGAAGGTGCGCCGGCGGCCGCTGGCCCCGTCGCGCACCGCTTCCCACAGGGCGAGCGGCTCGACCCCGGCCTTGACCCCGACCGTGAACATCTCGGCGAGTGCGGTCTGGATGCAGTAGCCGGCGCCGTTGTGGACCAGCTTGGCGACCGACCCGGCGCCGACCGGGCCGACATAGCGCGCCTTGTCGCCGATCGCGTCGAGCACGCGCTTGTGGCGGTTGAAGATCTGCTCGTCGCCGCCGACCCACAGCGCGAGCTTGCCGGTGCGCGCTCCGCGCGGGCCGCCGCTGACCGGCGAGTCGAGCATGTAGACGTCGCGCTCGGCAAAGGCGGCGTTGATCCTGCGCACGACAGTCGGCGAGTTGGTCGACAGGTCGAAATAGGCCTTGCCCCGGCTCATCCCGCCCAAGAGGCCGTTTTCGCCGAGCGCCACCGCCTCGACCTCGGGCGGGCCGGGGAGCGAGGTGAAGACAATCTCGGAGGCTTCGGCGACGGCGCGCGGGGTGTCGGCCCAAGCAGCACCCGCGGCGAGACAGGGCTCGGCTGCGGCGCGGCGCAAATCGTGGACCACCAGCTCATGGCCGGCCTTCTGCAGGTTCGCAGCCATCCCCGAACCCATCATGCCCAAGCCGATAAACCCGATCTTCATCTCGCCCTCCCGCGCATCTTCGAGCCGTCTGCCGCTATTTCAGCACATCCTTGGCGACCAAGGCCGCGGTCATCGCCGCCGGCCAGCCCGCATAAAACGCCAGATGAGTGATGATCTCGCCGATCTCGTCCTTGGTGACGCCGTTGTCGAGCGCGCGCTGCAGATGGCCGACGAGCTGCTTTTCGCGGCCGAGCGCGATCAGGGTCGCGCAGGTGATCAGACTGCGGTCGCGCTTGGACAGCTGCGAGCGCTCCCACACATCGCCGAACAGGACCTTCTCGCTGAGGTCGATCAGCTTGGGCACGACGTGGCGGACCTGGTCGCGGGCCGAGGAGGGTTGCGATTGCGCCATGGTTTTCTCCTTTTGTCGGGTTCTGTTGTTGTCGGGTTCTGTTGTCGGGTTCGGCACTTTGCGTCCGCCGCCACCGTAGCACGGGGGCCGCGGGAAGCGGCCACATTTCCACCGCCCGCGGGCATTTGGCGCCGAGCGGGGTCAGGCGAGCCCGTAGACGTCGACGCGGGCGTCGTAAGTCGGCACATAGAGCTTGCCGTTGGCGACCACCGGCGGGGTGAACTTGCAGAAGCTGAAGCCGAGGTTCCAATCCTGGCTGTCCCACAGCACCCGGAGTTGCCGGCTGCCGTCGCCGAAGGCGCCGAACTGGGTCGCGTCGTAGGCGAGGAGGCGGCCCGGGCCGACCGCTGTGTTCGCGTCGAAATAGGGGATGCACGCCCACAGCACCGCGGTGCTCGGGCTGGCGCCATCGGCCGACAGGCACATCATGCCGCCGGGCATCCCGCCGAACTGCTCGCGCGACTGGGCCGAGGCGACCTCGGCGCTGCAGGCAAGATAGGTCGCAACGCCGGTCGCGCCGACATTCCACGCGCGCAGGTTGCCGTTCTCGCCCCAGCAGAACAGCATCGGCCCGTGCCCCCCGCTTTCGCTGGGGCCGCCACGCCAATAAACGGGCGCGGCGTGCTGGTGATGCGTGCGCTGAAAGAAATGCCGGTTGAGGGCCGAGATGTCGTCGGGCGTCGGGCTTGCCTGCGGCCCCGGGTAAAAGGTGAACCAGATCGGCGGGGCGGCGAGCTTGGCGTAATTGCCGGCCGGGGCATCGAGGTCGGCCGGCCGGGTCCGGCCCATGCCGCTCATTTTGACGACAAAAAGAATGCCGTCCTTGCCGGCGCCCGCGACGAAACCGGGATCCTCCATCAGCACCGGCCCGCCCGAGCCGAGATCCATGTCGTCCCAACCCGCCTTGTCGTCGATCGTGTAGACGCGCAGGTTGGTCGGGTTGGGTTTCGAGTCCTCGCTGCCCGACGGGTCGAGGCCGGAGCGCCCGTCATCGGTCCACGGCGTCCACCAGTCGACGACCGCGATCGAGCCGGCCCGACCACCGGACGGCGGGGTATATCCGAGCTTCAGAAAGCTCTCCGCCCAGTCGGTCACCGCGTCGAAGGTTCCGTTGCCGGTCATGCAGTAGATGAAGCCGTCGCGGTCGGCGACGAGGCCCGAGCCGCCTTGCCAAATCCCGGCGCCGAAGCCTTTCGCCGCGCCCGCCCATGCCGCCGAGATACGCCATGAGCCGGTGTCGCAGGCGATGATCCAACCGCGGCTGTCGCGGTTCGTCTCGCGGACGGAGCCAAAAGGGATGAACACCGTCCCCCCGGCGAGCAGCAGCGAGGCGCGCTGCTTGCGCTCGGCCGAAGCGAATTTCTGCTGCGGCTGACCGTGACCGGGATCGTAGGTCGCCCCCTCGAGATCGAGCGGCGGGTGCAATGCGCGGCCGTCGGCGATGCTTACTGCGTGAAGCCAATGCCGCGCATTGGCGGCGGAGCCGTCCGGGCTCGTCCATACGCAGGCATAGATGGCGCCGGCTGCCCCGTCGATCACCGGGGTCGAAAGGATGCCCCAGTGGTCATTGACGAGGTGGATATCGATGTCGGTCGATCCGCTGATCGGCGGTCCGAGGGCGCGCTCCCACACCAGCGTCCCGTCATTGGCGTCGAACGCGAAGATTCTGTTCGCCATCGTCGCGATCACGACGAGATCGCGGGTTCGGCCGTCCGGGAGCCTGACACCGGGCACGATCAGCGGCTGCGCCTCGGCGCCGCGGGCGTCGCCGGGCAATGGCAACGAGAACAGCCGCTTGATCCCGCGGGTGCGGACCGCCGCCGCGGTCAGCACGCTTTCCTCGGTATTGGCGCCGTCGCGGCCGTTGCTGTAGCCGCGGGTCAGGACCGAGATGCTCATCCGGGCCGAAGCTCCTGCGAGGCGGTGTAGGTCACGGTCAGCGCGAACGGCACGCCGCCCTCGGCCGGCAGGTTGCGCCCGGTGACCGCAAGACTGTGCCAGCCGGCGCGCGCCGCCGTCGCGCGCAACTCGGCGGCCCCGTTCGGCCCGACCTCGGCCGAGCCCAGCCTCGTCGCCGCCGGATCGAGCAATTCGACGAGGATCGAGGCCTGTCGCGGCAGCAGCGGGCGTTCCGCCGAGAACACGGCGCGGACCGGCGAGCCTTCGGCGGCCCAGACGCGCCCGACAGTCGCCCTGCCCTCGTGCGCCGCGGCGATATCGAGATCGTCGGCGGCAAAAAAGGTTTGCGTTGTCGCTCGCGGATGCAGCGCCGGCGCGGCACCCTGACCCGGTCGGGAAAAGCATAGATAGCTCTGACCGCCGCCATGGGCGTTGCTGGGGACGGAAAAGGTCGCCCGCCCGCCGCCATCGGTGCGGATGTCCGGATGCCGGCCGGTGTAGTCGTGCAATTCGACGCCGGCGCCGAAATTGGTCGCGCAGGTGATCGTGCGCCGGTTTGACGGGTCCTTGCCGATGGCGGTCAGCAGCCCCGGACCGCCGAGCCGCTCATGGACGAAAATCCGGTCGTCGGCATGGCGGGTGACGGTGCTTCCGGCGGCCAGGTTCTCGTGGATCCACACGAGATTGTCGATCCATGATTTGAGCCCGTAGCAGCCGGGCTCGGTGCTGTAATCCTTGTGATAGACGAACGGGTAACCCTCGGTGGTCAGGATGAAAGCGTAGGCCAGCAGCTTGTTGCTGATGATCTGCTCGCCCGCCGACACATCGGTGTCCGGGTTGTCGACAAAAGTGACCGACCCGAACGGATCGAGCGCGGTATAGCCGATGCCGTCGAGCCGGCGCATGTCGAAGCCGGCGTTGTCGCACATCTGCTGCAGCGCGAAATGGGTCGCGAAGTCGAACACCGCCGAGCGGCCGGCGATGGCACCGTGGCGCCAGCCGAAAAGATTCTGCGGGTTCCCGTCGAAATATTCGCTGACGCAGAACTTGCCCGCCATCGCCTTGGCGTTCATCCACTCTTTGACGAATTGCGTGGCCATGCCCTTGACGTCGTCGACCCGAAAGCCCTGGCAATCGAGCGAGCGGGTCAGCCAGTCGCCGAAATCGATCATCCCCCTGATAGTGTAGCCGGGCGGCTGGCAATTGACGTAGACGAGCTCGTCGCCGAATGCGAAATCATCGGCCGGCACCGGCACCGGATCCTCCGGGCGCCGCGGCGGCGCCCCGCGAAAACACCCGGGATCCTTGGGAAATCGGCCGATCTGCGGCATCCCGCCGGCGCCCGCATAGCGGTACACGCCGTTGTTGCCGCCGATCAGCTGGTGCAGCACGACGTCGATATAGACATCGAGGCCGCAGGCATGGGCGACCGCAATCGAGCGCTGCAATCGCTCGCGGTCGCCAAAGCGGGTTTCGACCGCGCCCATCTGGTTCTTCGAGCCGATATCGTACTGGTCGAAGACGCCGTACCCGTCGGCGGTATTGTGAGCGCCGGACTGGGTTTTGCACACCGGCGGGTAGAGGATCGCGGTAAACCCGGCATGCCGCAGCGCTGCGGCATTACCGGCGATCCAGTCATACCACCACGGCGCCCCGAGCGCTCGCGGATCGCCCGGCGCCGGCACCGTGACCCGATTGCCGTGCGGGTCGAGGAAACGGGCGTGGGCGTGGTAGGCGACACCCATCTCCCCGGCCTCCAACCTCAGGACAGCAGCGCGACCGCGAAGGCGGCGAGCGCCCCCGCGCCGACCCAGCGCTCCCGGCATCGAGCAATCGGCGCGGCCGCCGCCGCACCAATGGCCAGCCCGATATAGCCGAGCGCGGCGCTGACCGCGCCGAACGCGAGAGCCTCCGCCGGCGGTGCCGGCATCGACAGATTGTCCAGCGCCAAGAGCACGGGCAGGAGGCAGACAATGCCCGGCCGCTGCGCCGCAATCCGGGCCGACGCCAGCAGATAAATCCCGCAAAGCGCTAAACCGCCGGGCGTCAGCGCCCGCAGCCAGGGTTGCGGCGCAAGGCCGAAGCCCCAGGCCCCCAGAGTTGCCGCCATGTCGCAGGCCCCGAACAGCAGCGCCAGCCGCAGCCGCTTCGACCCGCGCCCGACCAGCGGGCCGATGGCGATCGCCGCGACCAGGCTGTCGACGCTGAGCAGCACAGCCGATCCGAGCATTTCCATCTCTGCGCCTCGTCACCGGCCGGACAGCGGGAGCGGGGCTGAGCATAAGGGTTAATCCCGGCTTCGTAAAAGCCCCCGGGTCGAGCCGCTCTTGCTTGATCGGCGATGGTGTCGGGCGGGACCCGCCCGGAGCCCGCAGCCTGTCGTGCGGGAACGGGTGCCGCGCCAAGCAGAAATGTCCGAGTTGATCCATACATGCCCTTCTCCAATTTTCCCCTCTCCCCCTCGGAGGGGGAGAGGGTATGGGTGAGGGGGGCCCCGCTGCGGCCTCCATCTCGGCGCGGCGTAACGATTTCGGCGACGCGTTCCATGCGGCATGGCCCCCTCACCCCTGCCCCTCCGCCGGCCGGCGGGGGGAGGGGGTAGAATGGCGGCCGTTATGGAAATGTGGATCAACCCGACGCATCCCGCTCAGTGCTGGCCCGCCGGCGCTGCGGTGCGCTCGGACGCCAATACCCGGTAATATTCCCGCTGTTTTTCGCGCCACGCCGCCCGCTCGGCGTTGTCGAGCATGCCGTCGTGATTGGTGTCGATCTGGTCGAACCGGGCGTGAAAGAGGCGGTCGCGCTCCGCGGCCGGCATCGCCGCCAGCCGGTCGCAATAAGCCTTGCGCCGCTCGAGGCTGGCCTTTTGCGCGGCAGCAAGATCGGGGGCCGCCAGCTCCCGCGCGAGCCGCGCCTGGCGTTGGGCCAAGTCATTCATGCGAAAATCCCGATACTCGTCGAAGGTGATCAGCTCGGGCGCGACCGGCCGGGCAGCCGCCTGAGAGCCGGCGGGCTGGGCGTCGGCCGGCTGCGGCCGCGGGCTGGGCGGCCGGCGCGGGCGAGCCGGCCGAGAGCTCGGCGGCGGCAGCCTGCGTTGCCCGTTGCGCGGTCGCCGGCAGATGCCACAGCGCCGCGGCGAGCAGAGCGGAAGCGGCGATCACGAGCGTCCATCGTCTCATAGCGGTCTCCGTGCAATGATGTTCATGAGACGTTCATAGAACATCAGAGATTCTGGCTTGGCAAGTGTTTTTTGATGCCCACAAAGAGAAATCGGGTGGTCCATTCGCTCGGGCGTTGCCGGCGGGTCGGCTGGGAAGAGCTCGCGAGCAGCAGCGCCGGGCGGACGCAGCCCGTGCGCTGCCGCGGGAGCTTGGAGCCGGTTCCGCGTTTGCCTCTCGGGACCCTGGCGCACATGGCGGAGATGCGGATGGCGACGCCCGACTCGGGGAGACAATCAGTGACGACAAACCGACGCAATGACCTGCTGGCCGGCCAGAAAGCGTTGGTCACCGGCGCCAATTCCGGCATCGGCGAGGCCGCGGCATTGGCGCTCGGCCGAGCCGGAGCCGATGTCGTGGTCAACTACGTGGCCGACGAGGCTCGCGCCGAAGCGGTAGCCGAGAACATCCGCCGCCTGGGTGTGCGGGCGCTCGCGCACCAGGCGGATGTCTCCCGCGAGGACCAGGTGCAGGAGATGTTCCGCCGCGCCGTGGCCGAGCTCGGCACCGTCGACATTCTCGTCAACAACGCCGGAATGCAGCGGGACGCGCCGTTCCATGCCATGACCCTGGCGCAGTGGGACGCGGTGATCGGGGTCAACCTGACCGGCCAGTTCCTCTGCGCCCGCGAAGCGGTGCGCGAATTCCTGCGCCGCGGCGTCGTGCCGTCGGTCTCGTGCGCCGCGGGCAAGATCATCTGCATGAGCTCGGTCCACCAGGTCATTCCGTGGGCCGGGCACGCCAATTACGCCGCCTCCAAGGGCGGTCTGAAGATGATGATGGAGACCTTGGCCCAGGAGGTGGCGCCCCATGGTATCCGGGTCAACGGCATCGCCCCGGGGGCGGTGCGCACGCCGATCAACACCGCCGCCTGGAGCACGCCCGAGGCTTATCGGCAGCTGATGACCCTGGTGCCCTACAAGCGGATCGGCGAGCCCGAGGACATTGCCCGCGCCGTCGTGTGGCTTGCATCCGACGATTCCGACTACGTGGTCGGGGCGACTTTGTTCATCGATGGCGGCATGACCCTGTTCCCCGATTTTGCCGAGGGCGGCTGACGGCAGGGGCTCCCCGCTTCCGCCACGCCGCGAGCGCCGCCGTCAATCGTGCGCCGCGAACCCGCGGAACGCGTGCGGCAGGCGGCGGATGTCCTGGACGAGGTCGGGCGGCACCTCGCCAGTACCGTCCGCGCGCAGGGTCAGCGCATCGACGAGGCCGCCGAAACGATTCGCGATCGCCTCGACGATCCGGTCGTGGCGCCCGACCGCGGCGAACAGGTGGGCCACGTCGTCCGGCACTTGCTGCGCCAGCTCGGTCCACTTTCCTTGCCGGGTCAACGCGTTGAGCTTATGGCCGAGATCCTCGAGCCCATGCGTCGCCAGCACCGGGTAGTAGGCCGGGGTCGAGCCGTAGAACGCGACCCGCTGGCGCACCCATTCGAAGCGGCGGGCGACGGTCGCGTCATCCGGCCCGGTGGCGAGGAAGCCGCCGCCCGAGATCTCGTAGTTCTCGCGCCGGCGCCCGGCCTTGGCCAACCCCGCGGCGAGGCGCGGCATCACCGCCTCCTCGATGTAGCGGCGGGTGCAGAAGCCGTGCAATTTGACCCCGTCGCATTCCTCGGCGGCGACCCTGAGCATCGCCGGGCCGACCGCGGCGATCATCACCGCAGGCGCGCGCACCTCGATCGGCTCGGGCGTGAAGTTCGGCGTGGTCAACGTGAAGCGGTAGTGCTCGCCCTCGAAGCCCGGCTTCTCGCCGGTCTTCCAGCAATGCCAGATCGCCCGCAATACCTGCACGTATTCGCGCATGCGCGGCGCCGGGGGCGTCCACGGCACCGAGAAGCGGCGCTCGTTGTGCGCCCTGACCTGCGAGCCGAGGCCGACGACAAACCGGCCGCCGGTGGCGCCGGCGAGGTCCCAGCCGACATTGGCGACGGCCATCGGGGTGCGGGCAAAGGCGATCGCGACCCCGGTGTGCAATTCGATGCGCTCGGTGGCGGCCCCGGCGATCGCCAACGCCAGAAACGGGTCGTGCTTGTTCTCCATCGCGACGACGCCGTCATAGCCCTCGGCCTCGATCGCTCGGGCCGCGGCGGCAACCCCGCGCAGATTTTCCTGGGGGACGGTCGCGAACACGCGCATCGGCTGCTCCCTACGCGGCAATCGCGCCGCGGGCGCCGAAGATCGCGGTGCCGACCCGCACGTGGGTGGCGCCAAAGCGGATCGCAGTTTCGAAATCGGCGCTCATCCCCATGCTGAGGAGGTCGAGGCCGGTGCGCCGGGCGATCTCGCGCAGCAGCGCGAAATGCGGCGACGGCTCCTCGCCCTGCGGCGGGACGCACATCAGCCCGACCACCGGCAGGCCGAGCCGGTCGCGGCACTCGACGACGAACGCGTCGGCGGCCTGCGGCATGATCCCCGATTTCTGCGCCTCCTCGCCGGTGTTGACCTCGATCAGGCAGGGCAGGCGGCGACCGCTGCGATCCATCTCGCGGGCCAACGCCTCGGCGAGCCGCGGCCGGTCGACGCTCTCGATCACGTCGAACAGCGCCACCGCGTCCTTTACCTTGTTGGTCTGCAACGGCCCGATCAGGTGGAGCGCCAGGGCGGGGAACGATCGGCGCAATTCCGGATATTTGGTCTGCGCCTCCTGCACCCGATTCTCGCCGAAGATGCGATGGCCGGCGATCAGCGCCTCGCGCACCGCGGCCGCGGGGTGGGTCTTGCTGACCGCGACGAGCGCCGCACTTTCGGCCGGCCGCCCGGCGGCGCGCGCCGCCGCCTCGATCCGGCCCCGCACGGCGGCGAGATTGGCCGCGATAACCCCTTCCATATCTGCTCCATTCCTGGCAAAAAGCTGGCTGCTCGCCCCGGCCGCGAGCAACGCTGCCGTGCGGGGGATTGCCGGATGCCTGTTGCCCATTACCGCCTGTCGACCATGCTCGCCGCAAGCCTTTCGTTGATGCTTGCCGGATGCGGCTCGAGCCCGCCCGCCGGCCCGGCGAGCCCGCAGGCGGGCGCGCCGCCGGGTGTGAAGGACCCGCACACCATCGCCGCCGCCGCACCCGGCGAGATGGACACCGAAGCCACCATCTGGACGGTGCTCGGCCTCGCCAAGAAACCGTCGGTGCGCGAGCCGGGGCCGCAGACCGGCGGCACGGTCAGCCCGATCCTGTGGCAGGCGGCGCACGATACCCTGGATTTCGTCAAGTTCAGCTCCGAGGACCCGCTTACCGGGATGATCGTCACCGATTGGTATTCGCCGAGGGGCAAGCCCAACGAGCGTTACCGCATCAATGTCTTCGTCCTGTCCCGGACGCTCAGATCCGATTCGGTCGCGGTCACGGTGGACCGGCAGGAGCGCTCGGCGACCGGGCAGTGGGTCGATACCACGATCGCCAGAAAGGTCGAGGACGATCTCGAGACCGCGATCCTGCGGCGCGCCGGGCAGCTCAAGCGCGCCTGGAGCAAATCGTTGGCCTCTGGCTGAGAGCGCCGGGGCCTCTGGCTGAGAGCGCCGGGGCTTCGGGCTGACGGCGCCGTGGCTGCCGACGAGGACGCCCGGCAACGAGGCGGCGGTGCGCGCTCGGGCCGCGCGGGATCGACCTGGTGCCGCAAGGGTTGCCGGACCTCGCCTGCATACGCACAATATATCGGTCAAGATCGGACCCTGACGGCCTATCGAGCCGGGGTGGGTCCAGCCGTGCCGGCGGAACCGTGGAGATTTCGTGCAAACCATGCCGCGATACAATTTTCGAGAAGCTGAAACGAAATGGCAGAAGGCCTGGCGCGAGCGGCGGCTGTTCGAGGTCGCGAGCGAGCCGGGGCGGCCGAAGTATTATGTGCTTGAAATGTTTCCCTACCCGTCCGGCCAGCTGCATGTCGGCCATGTCCGCAACTACACGATGGGGGATCTGGTCGCCCGTTACCGGCGCGCGCAGGGGTTCAACGTGCTCCACCCGATGGGCTGGGACGCATTCGGGCTGCCGGCCGAGAACGCGGCGATCGCCGAGAACACCCATCCGGCGGTGTGGACCCGGCACAACATCGCGACGATGCGGGCCCAGCTCGAGCGCATGGGCTTTGCCTATGACTGGTCGCGCGAGATCGCCACCTGCCACCCCGACTATTACCGCCACGAGCAGAAGATGTTTCTCGATTTCCTGGCGGCCGGTCTCGCCTACCGCAAGGAATCGTGGGTCAACTGGGACCCGGTCGAAAACACCGTTCTCGCCAACGAGCAGGTCATCGACGGCCGCGGCTGGCGCTCCGGCGCCATCGTCGAAAAGCGCCTCTTATCGCAGTGGTTTCTGCGCATCACCGAATTCACCGAGGAATTGCTCGACGCGCTCGGCGGCCTCGAGCGCTGGCCGGAGCGCGTTCGGCTGATGCAGGAGAACTGGATCGGCCGCTCGGAAGGCGCCCGGGTGTTTTTCGAGATCGCCGGGCGGGGCGAGCCCATCGAGGTCTTCACCACCCGGCAGGACACCTTGTTCGGCGCCTCGTTCGTGGCCCTGTCGCCGAACCACCCGCTGGCGCAGCTTCTGGCCGAGACCGATCCCGAGCTGGCCGCCTTCATCGCCGAATGCAACCGCATGGGCACCAGCGAGGCGGTGATCGAGACCGCCGAGAAGCGCGGCTGCGCCACCGGCCTCGAAGCCGTGCATCCGTTCGACCCCAACCGGCGCGTGCCGGTCTGGGTCGCCAACTTTGTGCTGATGGAATACGGCACCGGCGCCATTTTCGGCTGCCCGGCGCACGACCAGCGCGACCTCGAATTCGCCCGCAAATACGGGCTGCCGGTGATCCCGGTGGTATTGCCTCCGGGTGAGGACCCGGCGCAGTTCGCGATCGGCGATGAGGCCTATGTCGAAGACGGCACCCTCTGCAACTCCGATTTCCTCGACGGGTTGCCGGTTGCCGAGGCCAAGCGGGAAGCCGCCGAACGGCTCCAGGCGCTGGGGCGCGGCGAGCGCACGATCGCCTATCGCCTGCGCGATTGGGGGGTGTCGCGACAGCGCTATTGGGGATGCCCGATCCCGGTCATCCATTGCCCGGCCTGCGGCATCGTCCCGGTGCCGGAGAGCGACCTGCCGGTGACCTTGCCCGAGGATGTCAGCTTTGCGGTGCCGGGCAACCCGCTCGCCCATCATCCGACCTGGCAGTATGTCGATTGCCCGCGCTGCCGCGGGCCGGCCCGGCGCGAAACCGACACCTTCGACACCTTTTTCGAGTCGTCGTGGTATTTTCTGCGCTTCTGCTCGGCGCGCGCCCCCGAAGCGTTCGAGCGGGCCGCGGTCGATTATTGGATGCCGGTCGACCAGTATATCGGCGGGGTCGAGCACGCGGTGCTGCACCTGCTCTATTCGCGCTTCTTCACCCGCGCCTTGAAGCGCTGCGGCTATCTCGATCTCGACGAGCCGTTCGCCGGGCTGTTCACGCAGGGCATGGTCTGCCATCAGACCTACCAGAGCGAGAGCGGCGAGTGGCTCTTCCCGGAGGAGGTCGAGAGCGACGCCGAAGGCCGGCTCGTCGACCTATCCGGCCGGCCCGCCATCGCCGGGCGGCACGAAAAGATGAGCAAATCGAAAAAAAACGTGGTCGGCCTCGACGCCATCGTCGACACCTACGGCGCCGACACGGCGCGGCTCTACCTGTTGTCCGACAGCCCGCCCGAGCGCGATCTCGAATGGACCGAGACCGGGATCGAGGGGATCTGGCGCTATGTCAACCGGCTGTGGCGAATGGCGAGCGAGCCGCCGGCCCCGCTGCCGCCGCCCGGCACGACGGTTGCGGCCGAGCTGCCTCCACC
Source organism: uncultured Alphaproteobacteria bacterium (assembly GCA_963703855.1). Classification (GTDB taxonomy): domain Bacteria; phylum Pseudomonadota; class Alphaproteobacteria; order ATCC43930; family CGMCC-115725; genus AP-15. The sequence continues at coordinate 5,960 of CAVPFW010000005.1, read as the reverse complement.
CCTGGCCGCGCTGCGCCGGACGATCCACCGGACGATCGCCGCGGTCACCGACGATCTCGACAGGTTCCGCTTCAACCGCGCCGTCGCGCGCATCCGCGAATTGACCAACGCGATCGAGGAGCTGCCGCAGCCGATGCTCGAAACCGAGCCCGGCGCGCCCGCGGTGCTGCGCGAGGGGCTCGAAACCGCAGCGCGGCTTCTCGGGCCGATGATGCCGCATCTGGCGGAGGAAATGTGGCTGACACTCGGCGGCGCCGGTCTGCTCGCCGAGCAGCCCTGGCCGCGGGCCGATCCGGACCTCGCCCGCGACGAGCAGGTGACGATCGCCGTCCAGGTCAACGGCAAGCTGCGCGGCACGCTCGAATTTCCGCGCGACACGGCGAGCGGCACGGTCGAGAATGCCGCGCTCGATTTGCCCCAGGTGGCGCGCTGGCTCGACGGCCGCCCGCCGCGAAAGATTATCGTCGTGCCGAACCGAATCGTCAGCATCGTCGCCTGACATGCCGGGGCGCCGCGCGGTTCTCGCCCTCGCCTTCGCTCTCGCCCTGGGGTTGCCCGGCTGCGGCTGGACGCCGCTCTATGCCGACCCGCAGAGCGGGCCGGCGAGCGAGGACCTCCGCGCCATCCGGGTGGCGCCGATCCCCGAGCGGATCGGCCAGCGGCTCGAGATGGCGTTGCGCAATTCGCTCAATCCGACCGGCGAGCCGACCAAGGAGCGCTATGTTCTGCACACCACCCTGGCGGTCTCTCTGGTCGATGTCGGCATTCAATCTCAAGGCACGGCAACCTTGGGCCGGCTCGACGTCTTTGCCACCTACTCGCTGGCCGACAGCCGCGGCGGCAGCGCCCTGCTGACCAATTCGCTGCACGTGCAGAACTCGTTCGCGCTCGATCCGAACCAGTACTCGACCGTCGTCGCCGAAGACGATTCCGGGGTCCGCGCCGTCGCCGAGCTGAACCAGGAGATCGTCACGCGGCTCACCTTGTTCATGGAGCACCGCGCCGCCGAGAACACCCCGAAGCAGGGCTGACACGTCGTGAAGCTTTCTCCGGCGCGGCTCGCCGCGTTTCTGCAGCGCCCCGACCCCGGGGTCCGCGCGGTGCTGCTCTACGGGCCTGACGCGGGTCTGGTGCGCGAGCGCGCCGACACCCTCGCCCGCACCGTCTGCCCGGACCTAGGCGATCCGTTCCGCATCGCCGATCTCACCGGCGCGGCCTTGGCCTCCGACCCGGCCCGCCTCGGCGACGAGGCCGCGCAGCTGAGCCTCGCGGGCGGGCGGCGGGTGGTGCGCGTGCGCGGCGCCGCAGACGGGGCGGCGCGCCTGTTCGCGGGGTTTCTCGACGAGACGCCGGGCGACGCGCTGGTGGTGGCCGAGGCCGGAGAATTGGGGGCGTCGTCGCCGCTGCGGCGGGCGTTCGAGGGATCGCCCCGCGCGACTGCGATCGGCTGCTGGCCGGACCCGCCGCGCGACCGCGCCGCGGTGATCCGCGAGACCTTGGCGGCGCACCACGTCACCGCCAGCCGCGATGCCGTGCAATATCTGGTCGAGCACCTCGGCGGCGATCGCCTGCTGACCCGCTCCGAGCTCGACAAGCTCGCGCTCTATGCCGGCGAGGGGGGCCGGGTCGAGCTGGAGGACGCGCTCCGCTCGGTCGGCGACAGTGCCGCGCTCGAGCTCGACGATGCGGTGATGGCGGCGGCCGAGGGCGATGCGGCGCGACTCGAGCGCGTCCTCGGGCGCGTCTTCCAGGAGGGCGAGGCGCCGGTCACGGTGGCCCGCGCGCTGCTGCGCCATCTCCACCGGCTGCACGCGCTCGCTGCCCGGGTTGCAGCTGGCGCCGGGGTCGACGAGGTGCTGCGCAATGCCCGCCCGCCGATCTTCTTCAAGCACCAGGACAGTGTCAGGCGCCAGCTCGGGCAGTGGACCGAAGCAGGGTTGCGGCCCGCGCTCGAGCGCCTCGCACAGGCCGAAATCGCGATGAAGACGACCGGTCTCCCGGCCGAAACCCTGTGCCGCCAGGCCTTGCTGGCGGTCGCCCAGGCGGCGCGGCGGGCGGCGCCCTATCGCGCCCGCTGAGGGTCAGCCCGGCAGCTTCCAGCCGACCCAGTCGCACACCGCACGCCCCATGACGAGCTCGAGGTCGCGGCCTTTCAGCCACGGCATCTCCTCGGTGAACATCGTCACGCATTGTTTCCACGGGCACGGCATGCGGGTGATGTCGGTGCCCCAGAAGGTGCGCTGCGGGCCGAACGTCTCGACGATCTGCTGGGTGTATTTGTGGATATTGCGATAGGGGTAGGGCTGGCTCGAATTGCCCGGCGCGCCGGTGCCTTGACCGCGATATTGGGGTATTTGGCGAGCGCCAGCAATTCCGGCTGGTTGCCGTGCGCGGCGTCGTCCTTGCCGTCGCGCACCCGGGCGTATGATCGAGCAGCAGCGCAGCCCGGGATGACGCTCGGCGATCTGCCCGACCTGCGGCAGGTAATTCGACGCCATCAGCGCGATCGGGATCCCGGCCTTCTCGGCGGCCGGCCACAGCCAGTCCATCGTGCCGTCGGTCATCCAGTTGGCCTGGTGCGGCCGGGTGAAGGCGTAGCGCAGCCCGAGCATGCCCGGCCGCTCTTCCAGCCGGCGATCAATGACCGGCTCTCGGGCTTGTCGAGCGGGAAATTGCCGAGGATGCCGAAGCGGTTCGGTATTTGGCTGCCGCCTCCTCGGAAATCTTGCCCGAGTTCGGGTCCCAGCCCGGCGGATGCAGCAGGCAGGCGTTGACGCCGGCCGCGTCCATGTCGCGGATGCATTCCTCGGCCGAATAGGAGTTGACTTGGCGATGCGCCTGGTTGGTCGGCGGCCCGGCCGACCAGATGTGAACCTGTGCGTCGACGATCAGCATGCGTGTCGCTCCTCTCGTAGGGTGGGTTAAGCGTAGAGCGCAACCCACCATTCGGTCCGAAGAAGGGCGGTGGGCTTCGCTGCCGCTCCACCCACCCGACGATCCGTCTGTTAGCGCGCCATTCCTTGTGCGCCGGCCGGCACGTCGTAGAAGGCAAGGGTCATCGACACGCTGGTGTAATAGCCCATCAAGGTGATCACATCGGTGATCCCGACATGGCCCAGCGCCTTGACCGCGCGGTCATAGAGGCCCTGCGCCACCCAGCGCGAATTGGCGAGCGCCATCGCCATCTCGTAGACCACCTGCTCGCGCTCGTCCGAGAACGAGGCCGGCAGCCCGGACAGCGGTCGAACAGCGATACCACGACGGCGAGCTCGGCTTCGGTGAAATTATGAAATAGTTCGTAATGCCTCGGTTTGGCCGTCAGCTTGGGGTTGCGGTCGGGAAGCGCCGCCGCGATGACCTGATCCTCGCACCATTCCAGCGCCAGGTCATTGTCGTCCTGCGACCGAAAAAACTCCTCATAGCGCCCGCCCAGTTTGGCTTTCATGTAACGCGCCATCAGGGATAGATGGCCGGTATTGGTGAACCGGAGGGTCTTGCCCAGGCCGGACAATTTGGTGATGGTGTCGAAGAAAAGACGGCAGGCGCTTTCATTTATGGTGAGGACGCCCTTGAAGTCCAGGATCAGGTGTTTGACGGCGTCGGAATTTTCGGTCAACTCCCGGACCACAAATTCAGCCGTGGCGAAGGTCAGGTTGCCCTGCAACCGGTAAACCGTGATGCTGGAGCCGGACTCGGTGCAGCACGCGGCTTTCCTCCGTCGTGCGGATGGCGAACCTCTTGTCGAACAGGTCCCCGTAGGCCTCAATGATGGTCAGCAGCAAGACGATGAAGCCCCAGAAGGTGGCCGCGTGCGCAGCGCCGGGCACCGTCCACTCCAGCAGTTGCGCTGCCCGATCACCTCAGTCGCCTCCACCCCGGCGTCCCGGGCCGGGTGCGAGCGCACCGCCGCGATCCGCTCCGGGGCCGGCTGCCCGACCGGCCCACCCGGGCCAGCCACCACAACCGCCGCCCCGCCAGCGCGAACGCCGCCACGGTCAAAACCAGGCCGATCACGATCCGCACGACCACGAAAACCTCCTCAGACGGACCCGGCCCGGCCGGACCCGGCGCCACGCCGGCTGCCAGCGTACGCCGCGCCACCCTGGCCACATGATCATGGCGCTGCGGGACGGCGGCAAGAGGCGGGTCACGTGACGCCTCCGACATCCTACCGATGGGTAATTTCCGGCCCGGGTCCCGGCCGCCCCGGCCCGGAACCGTACCGCGGCCGGGCGGCACCGCGGGGCCGGGCCGGCAGCCCGGCCCCGCGGGGGGAGACGCCCCTCCGCCGACCCGGAGGGGCGGACCCAGGACCGCCGATGCCGCGGCAATCCGAATCCTTTGCAACGAGTAAACCGCCGGCCGTTGGGTCGTGATTGATGTGTTTGAAGTGACCCCTGGGGGGCGATCCAACGGAGGAATGCATGGCAGGGCAAGCAAGAAGACGCGTGAGGATAACGGCCGCGCTCGCTGGGCGGCGGGCGATGGCGGCCGGACCCGCCGCGCGGCCGCGGGGCACCCGCACAACCCCGATGGACCCCGCGGCACGCGGCCACGGCCGCGCTGGCCCGGCGCACGCCCGGTAGCCGGAGCGTGGCCCGGCTGGCAGCCCGGCCCGCCCGGCGGTTCTCCCCTGGGGCCGGGCCACGGCGGCCGGGGCCCGCGCGATGACCCCGCAGGCCCGCATGGCCGCCGCCGCGAACAGTTCGGTTTCAGCGGAGCGGCCCTCGTAGGGGTGTCCTGCACCGGGCGGTCGCAGTGCACCGCCACCGGGCTGGCCAGCACCCGCAGCGGCAAGAACGTAAAGACCCTGGCCGAGCGGTGGAACGGCACCACCTGGGCCATGCAGTCCACGCCCACCCCCACCTCCGGCAGCCCTGCTGGGCGGCACGCTCGACCGCGCGGCGTGTCCTGCACCTCGTCCACCGCCTGCATGGCCGAGGGCTTCTCCTACAGCACGAAGAGCTCCGGCTGCTGGGCGAGGGCTGGAATGGCCGCGCCTGGACCACCCAGCCGGACGCGACCCCGGCGGTGACCGCCGAGCCGCCGGCATCTCCTGCACCTGGGCCAAGGACTGCATGGCGGTCGGTGCCCGGACTGTCCGGCATGACGCTGGCCGAGCACTGGAACGGGCGGAAGTGGTCCGCCCTGGCCACCAAGCACGACGGTGCGCTGGAGAGCGTGTCCTGCCCGGCCACCGGGAACTGCACGGCCGTCGGCTCGAATGCGGCCGGGAAGCCGCTCGCCGCGCACTGGAACGGCAAGGCCTGGTCGGACCAGTCCGCGGCCAGCCCGGACCAGTTCAACCTGCTGGCGGGCGTGTCCTGCCCGGCCGCGAAGGACTGCGTCGCGGTCGGCACGGGCGGCACGGTGACCAGCTCGGCCCTCGACCTGGCCCCGCTGGCCGAGCAGTGGACCGGCGGGAAGTGGGCGGTCCTCACCGTCCCGGACCCGGCCCCGGCGGGCGACATCGCGGAGCTCAACTCGGTGTCCTGCACCTCGGCCACGACCTGCATGGCCGTGGGGGACTATATGGACCAGGCCGGCACGACCGACACGGCCTTCACCGAGCAGTGGACGGCCCGGCCTGGACGGTCCTGAGCCACGCCCAGTGCGGCCACGTTCAGCGCGCTCGGGTCGGTGTCCTGCAGCTCGCCGGTGCATTGCGTCGCGGTCGGGGCCAGCGGCGCCACGGCCACCGGCACCGTCTCCCCGCTGACCGAGGTCTGGAATGGCGCCCCTGGACGGTGGTTACCGCACCAGCGCTGATCCCCGCCGCCCGCAGGACCCAGTGCGGCGTGGCCTGGCCTCCTTCCGGGCCGGGCCACGCCGCACTCTCATGTCCGGGCAACATGTCCGGGCAGCATGTCGTGGCCACATGTCCGGGCGGCATATCCGGGCCACCACCGGGAATCATTCTGAGAGCCCCAGAAGTTGAGCCCATTAGACTCAACCTATTT
>CAVPFW010000004.1:0-272450 GCA_963703855.1 uncultured Alphaproteobacteria bacterium | reverse complement strand
GTGGTGTTGTGGTTGATCATCGCCTCGATCGGGCGGATCTCGATCCCGAGAACCGACGTTCTCGCGTAAATCGATCAGAAACACCGACAGCCCGTCGGTGCGCCGCTTGACCTGATCGACAGGGGTCGTCCGCGCCAGCAGCAGCATCAGATCGGAATGCCGGGCGCGCGAGGTCCACACCTTCTGCCCGTTGACGACATAGTGGTTGCCTTCGCGCACCGCCCCAGTCTTGAGCTTGGTCGTGTCGGACCCGGTCGTCGGCTCGGTCACGCCAAAAGCCTGCAAGCGCAATTCGCCGGACGCGATCTTGGGCAGATAGCGCTCCTTCTGCTCGGCGCTGCCGTGACGCAGCAAGGTGCCCATGATGTACATCTGGGCGTGGCCTTGGCTCGACGGTGCAGCCCGACGCGTTGATCTTCTCGAGGATCACCGCGGCGGCGCGCAGCGGCAATCCCGAGCCGCCATACTCCTCGGGGATCAGGGAGGCGAGAAATCCGGCCTTCGGTCAATTCCTCGAATCGCGGTCGGATAGGCCTGCGCGGCCTCCAGCTTGCGCCAGATACTCGCCGGGATAGCGCTCGCAGATCCTGCGCACCAATTCACGCAACTCGGGATAGTCCTCGCCGAGCGCCACCATCGTCGCCCCATCGGTCATCGGTTGCTCCTGTGATGGTCGCTGCGGCCAGCATAATGCTTCCGACACCAATCGCCAATTCGCTGGGCCGGCGCTAATTCGGCAATGGAGTTCGGCGGGGACTGCCCGCGGGAAGGCCGCTGAAACTGCCGCCGAGATTGCTTCGTCGCCGAGCGGCTCCTCGAAATGACAACCTTCACTATCATCGCTGCACGTAACGCAATCTTACGTTCTCCAGCAATGACAACCACAATCTGTCATTGCGAGCCTCCGGGTCCGGCCCGAAGCCGGCCCGAGGACGGGCTCCGCGATGCAAATCTCGCGCGGTCCGGCCGCGACTGCCCTTGTTCGGAATTCTTCACTCTGCGGCTCCGGAAAACCGCCGCGGGTCACCCGGTGCGGACGGCGCGGTATTCGCGGCGGACGATGTCCAACAGCTCCTCGGCCGAGGTGGTCGCGGCCCGGCTTTCGAAGGTGACCTCGCCGTGCTGCATCAGCATCACTCGGTCGCAGATCTCCAAGGTCTGAGCGTAATTGTGCGCGATCATCACGATGGCGATGTCGCCGCGCTCCTTGAGCCGCTCGATCAGCCCGATGATCAGCCGCGCCTCGCGCGCGCCCATCGCCGCGAGCGGCTCGTCGAGCAGCAGGATGCGGGCCTGCGAATAGACCGCGCGCGCCACCGCGATCGCCTGGCGCTGCCCGCCCGAGAGCATGCCGGCCGGGAGCTCGACCGAGGGCACGTCGACCCCGATTTCCGCCAATGCCTCGGCCGCGCGCCGCCGCATTTGCGATGGTCCAGCAGCCGCAAGGGCCACCGGCGCAGCAATTCGCGGTTCAAAAACATGTTGTGGTAGATGCTGAGGCCGTTGACCAAGGCCAGGTCCTGATAGACGCATTCGATGCCGAATGCCCGGGCGTCGTCGACTGAGGCGAGCTCGACCGGCCTGCCGTCGACGAACACCTGCCCCGCATCGGGCTGGTGATAGCCGGTCAGGATCTTGATCAGGGTCGATTTGCCGGCGCCGTTGTCGCCGAGGATGCCGAGCGTCTCGCCCCGCGCGACCGTCAGCGGCACCCCGGCGAGGGCGGTGATGTTGCCGAACACCTTGACCAATTTTTCGGCCCGGATAGCTTCGTCCCCGACCGCGTCGATCCCGCCGCTCATCCGCCACCGCCGCCGCGCAACCGTGCCAGATGGATGTTCGCCACCATCGCGATCAGGATCGCAGCACCGATGATGATGTCGAAGGTGAAGGCGTTGATCCCTTGCAGGGTGAACCCGTCCTGCAGCACGCCGAGCATGATGCCGCCGACCAGCCCGCCGACGATCGTGCCGGCGCCGCCGGCGATCGCGGTGCCGCCGATCACCCGGAGGCGACGCCGAGGAACATGATGTTGCTGCCGCCCGCGAGCGGATCGGTCGAGCCGACGCGGAACGCCTCCAACAGGCCGGTGAACCCGCCCAATGTGCTGGTGAGGACGAAATTGCCGATCTTGATGCGGTTGATGGCGATCCCGGCCTCGGCGGCGGCGACGATGTTGCCGCCGGTGGCGATCGTGTGCAGGCCCCAGCGGGTGTGGCGCAGCACGACATGCATCACCGCCACGATGAGGAACGCCCAGACGATCTCCGAATAGCCCCATTCCCCCATGACCCCGGTCAAGACAGGGCCGCCCGGCGTATTGGCCGGAAAGCCCCGCGAGATCTCAGGGTCACCCCGGTTACGAGAAACAGCATGCCGAGCGTGGTGATGAACGACGGCACCTTGAGCCCGATCGTGATCAGCCCGATTACGAGCCCGATCAGCGCGCTCGCCGCGAGCGCCACCGCGATCGCCGCGACCACCGGCAGCCCGATGGCCTGCGCCTGCTCCATGATGAACGGGGCGAGCGCGAACACCTGACCGACCGACAGGTCGATTTCGCGGCAGATCAGCAGCATGATCTCGCCGCAGGCGATGATCACCGGTGCCGCAACGAACTGCGACACCGTCTGCAGATTGTCGTTGGTCAGGAAATTGGCGTTGGCCAGCTCGAAATAGGCGACGAGCGCCACCGACACGACGATGACGCTCGCCTCCGGCCGCAATACGAAATCATGAGCCTGCCGAACGATGCCGCGGCGCGGGAGGGCAGCCCGGTCCGCAATCTGCGGCGGCAGGGTCACCGGCCAATCGGGCCGCTGTGCGGAACGATCTGCGCTGTCGCAGCGCTGCCTTCGTAGCGCGTCTTGGTATCGAGATAGGGCTGCACGCTGTCCTTGGTGACGAATTTGAGGCCGGTGTTGATGTCGGCCGGACCGACGAGCCCGCCCGAAACCTTGTAGGCGAACATTTCCATGACCGTATAGAAGCCCTGCAGATAAGGCTGCTGGTCGATCACGAAGTCGAGGAACCCGTCATGCACCGCCTCGAGCGAGCGCGGCAAGAGATCGAACCCGCCGCCATGCACGCCCTTCTTCGGCAGATCGTACTGGCGCATGATCAGGCCGGTATTCATCGAGTCGCTGCCGCCGGTGCCGAACATCCCGCGCACCTCCGGGTGGCCCAGGTAATAGGCGCGGATCTTCGACAGCGCGACGTTTACCGTCGGATCGGTGGCGATCATCGTCGCCTCGATCTTCGCCCCCGATTTCTTGATCGCGTCCATCGCGCCATCAACTCGCGGCTGCAAATTGAGCTGGCCGGGGGTGGCGATGAAAATCGCGACCTCGCCGGAGCCGACCGTCTGACGATGCGCTCCCCCATCGGCTGCCCGGACAGGAACAGATCCTGGCCGATATAGGCGAGCCGCCGGTTGCCGCTGCCATGCGGCGCATCGGCGTTGTAGCTGAACACCGGGATGCCGGCGTCGAGCGCGCGCCCGATCGGCCGGTCGAAACCTCTGGGGTCGACGATCACATCGCGATCCCGTCTACCTTGCCGGCGATCGCGGTATTCATCGCGTTGACCATCTGCGCCACGTCGGAGGTTTCCGAGCCGGTCCACTGATAGTCGCAGCCGAGGAGCGCGCAGGCATCGCGGATGCCGTACTGGCAGGGCACGAAAAAGGGGCCGGTGGTCACGTGGTTGACGAACACGAATTTCCACCGCGGATGCGACGGAAACGGCCCCTCATCCGCCGCCCGCGCGCCGCCGGCGGCCGCCATCAGCGCCGCCGCCACCGGCCCCGCCGCCACCCGCGGATCACCGCGCGCCGCGGCAACCCCGCCGCCACCGAAGCGACGATGCCGCGTAAGCGTCCCTTCATGTCACATCCTCCCCGCTTGTTCTTTGCGGCGCCCCGCGCACAGGTGGCCGACCCCGCGGGACACGACCTCAGCACGAGTCAAAAGCATCAGATAAAATCTCAACGGAGCTAACCGCGTCCCAAATATCTCAGGCATATACCTTCCGATCTCCGGGATTGGCCCAATAACGTTCGCGCCCGCGCGTCGTATGACCGACCTCGTCTTTTGATCCGGTTCAGTTTGATCCGCTCAGCTACGATAATTCAGCTTGGTGGGTTTGTACCATGACACACCGGAGAGACGGCGAAGAGAGCGGTTGCGGCAGCGATGAGGGGTTTCGCTGGCGCTCGACCCATTCTACCTGTCGGGATTTGCGGAATCGAGCAGCGCGTTCAAGAGCACGTTGCAGCCGGCGGTCAGGTCTTCAGGCTTGGCGTCCTCGATCTCGTTATGGCTGATGCCGTCGACGCACGGGACGAACACCATCGCCGTGGGTGCGACGCGGGCCATGTAGACCGCATCGTGGCCCGCGCCGCTGACGATGTCCTGATGGGGCTGGCCCAGCGCATCGGCGGCATCGCGCACCGCGGAAACGAGCGCCGGGTCGAACGCGGTCGGCGGGAAATACCAGAACTCCTCGAGCTCGACCTCGAGCCCGCCGCTGGCGGCTGCCGCTTCGTCGCAGGCCTGCCGCAGCTCGCGGTCCATCCGGGTCAGCACTGCATCCTCGGGGTGGCGGAAATCGACGGTGAAGAAGACATGGCCGGGGATCGTGTTTCGCGAGTTCGGGCTGACCCGCACGAAACCTACCGTGGCGCAGGCGTGCGGAGCATGGGCATGGCCGATGCGGTTGACGGCGTCGATCATGCGCGCTGCACCCACCAGCGCGTCGCGCCGCCGCCCCATCGGCGTCGGCCCGGCATGCGCCTCCTGGCCGGTGACGGTGATCTCGTACCAGCGCTGACCCTGCGCGCCGGTGACGACGCCGATCGTGTCGCCGGCGGCTTCGAGGATCGGCCCCTGCTCGATATGCGCCTCGAAATAGGCCGCGACCTTGTGTCCGCCGGCCGGCTCGGGGCCGGCAAAGCCGATTCGTTCGAGCTCGGCGCCGAGGGTTACACCGGTGACGTTGTCCGGCCGTTCGAGCCCGTAGGCGAGATCGAACACACCGGCGAACACCCCCGACCCGACCATCGCCGGCGAAAACCGCGAGCCTTCCTCGTTGGTCCAGGCGACGATCTCGATCGGCGCCTCGGTCTGGTAGCCGAGATCGTTGAGGGTGCGCACGATTTCGAGCCCGGCCATGACGCCATAGGCGCCGTCGAACCGCCCGCCGGTCGGCTGGGTATCGAGATGGCTCCCGGCCATTACCGGCGGCAGACTCGGATCGCGGCCCGGCCGGCGGGCAAAGATGTTGCCGATCCGGTCGACCGCGACGGTGCAGCCGGCTGCCTCGCACCAGCAAATGAACAGCCGGCGGGCTTCGCCGTCGAGGTCTCCGGCGGCCAGGCGGCACACACCGCCCTTCGCGGTAGCGCCGATCTGCGCCAATTCCATCAGGCTCGCCCACAGCCGCTCGCCGTTGACTTGCAGGTTGCGCATTGCGTCCTCGCGGTTTTAGCTGCTCGATCCTAGTCTTGGCGGCCGCGGGCCGGAAGGAGCAGCAATGGCGGGCGACGATACCATCGCCTATGCTTCGGCGGTTGCGCTGACCGACCTCTATCGTAGGCGCACCTTGTCGCCGGTCGAGGCGACGGGAGTGCTGCTCGACCGGCTCGACGCCTTGCAGCCCAAGCTCAATGCCTTCTGCATCGTCGACCGCGATGGTGCGCTGGCGGCGGCCCGCGCCTGCGAAGAGCGCTGGATGCGCGGCGCACCCGTCGGGCCGCTCGACGGCGTGCCGGTGACGATCAAGGACCTGATGCCGATGCGCGGTTTTCCGACCCTGCGCGGGTCGCATCTGGTCGATCGCGACCAGGACTGGTCGGAGGATGCGCCGGCGGTTGCGCGGCTGCGTGAGGCCGGGGCGGTCATCCTCGGCAAGACCACAACCCCCGAATTCGGCTGGAAGGCCTTGGGCGACAGCCCGTTGACCGGGATCACCCGCAACCCCTGGGATTTGTCGCGCAGCTCGGGCGGCAGCAGCGCCGGGGCCGCGGCCGCGGCATCCGCCGGGATCGGGGTCCTGCATCTCGGCAGCGACGGCGCCGGGTCGATCCGCACCCCATCGGCGTTCTGCGGAATCTTCGGGCTGAAGCCGAGCTTTGGCCGGGTGCCGGCCTATCCGCCATCGCCGCTGGGCCTGTTGTCGCATCACGGCCCGATCGCGCGCACCGTCGCCGACGCCGCATCGATGCTGGGAGTGCTCAGCCGCCCCGACCACCGCGACCCCTACGCCCTGCCGTTCGAGGAGCGCGATTGGGGCCAGGGGCTCGACGGCGGCGTCAAAGGCTGGCATATCGCCTACAGTCCCAATCTCGGCTATGCGCGGGTCGATCCCGAGATCGCCGGCGCAGTCGCCGCGGCGGCGCGGCAGTTCGAGGCGTTGGGCGCAGTCGTCGAGCAGGTAGACGGGATCTTCGACTCGCCGCGCGACGTGCTGTTCACCCTGTGGGCAGCCGGCACCGCATCACTCCTCAGAACCTTCCCGGACGAGCGAAAAGGATCGGTCGACCCCGGTCTGCTGGCGACGGCGGCGGCCGGCGACAAGCTCAGCGCCGTCGACTGGGTCGGCGCGGACCTCGTGCGCAATGCGCTCGGCCGGACCATGGCAGCCTTCCACCAGCGCTACGATTTGCTGCTGACCCCGACGATGCCGATCCCGGCTTTGCCGGTCGGGCACGATTTGAACGATCCCGCGACCGAGCGGCATTGGATCGACTGGTCGCCGTTCAGCTATCCGTTCAACATGACCCGGCAGCCGGCGGCGAGCATTCCGTGCGGCCTGACCGGCGCCGGGCTGCCGATCGGCTTGCAGATCGTCGGCCCGCTCTATGGCGACGCACGCGTGCTGCAGGCGGCACGCGCCTTCGAGACGACGCAACCCATTCGCCGCCCGCCTCTTGCTGCCTAGGCGGTGTCGCCGGCGGCGGGCGGGACGGTCAGCGCCAACACCGCCGGCAAGGCCAGCACCACCATCGGGAATTGCAGCACGAGGCCGGCGATGATCGCAACCGCCAGAGGCTGCTGCATCGCCGAGCCTTGGCCGATCGCCAAGGCCAAGGGCAGCAGGGTCAGGATCGCCGCCAAAGTCGTCATCGTGATCGGCCGCAGCCGGTTGCGGCTGGCTTCGACCAAGGCCTGACGCGCCGGCATATGCCGCGACAGCTCCTGGTATTCCGACACATAGAAGATCGCCATCTCGGTGCCGATGCCGATGATCATCGTCATCCCCATCAGCGCCGTGATGTTGAGCTCGATCCCGGTCAGCCACAGCGCGGTGAAAACGGCGCTGGTCGCGAGCAAGGACGAAGCGATAATGATCAACGGGACGGCGAAGCGCTCGTAGAGGAACAACAACAGCACGAGCTCGGCCGCGACCGCGGCCAAGAACACCTTGACGAGCCCGGCAAAAGCGATCTGCTGCTGCTCGTAGAGCCCGCCCAGCTCGTAAGTCGCGCCGGGTCCCAAGACCCCCTTGCCGTCGAGCACGCGCTGGACATCGGCGACGGTCGATCCGAGGTCGCGCCCTTCGATCCGCGCGGTGACGGCGACGATCTGCGCGAGGTTGTCACGGGTGATCTGCGGCTGCCCGGCGTCGGCGGTAATCGTTGCGACCCGGCCGAGCGGGAACAGGTGGCCGTCCAGGGCCCGGATCGGCAAATTGGGCAGGTCGTTGTCGCGCCGGCGCAGATCGGGCGGCAGCCACACGCGCACGCCGACCTGCTTGTAGGCGCCGGGCAGCTCGGTCGCCACGGTGCCGCCGAGATAGGCGTCGAGCGCTCCGGTGACCGCGTCCGGGTCGACCCCTTCGAGCGCTGCTTTGGCCGGGTCGACGCGAATGTCGAGCGCGTCCCCGGCCAGCACCACCCCGCTCCTGACCTCGACGACCCCCGGGACCTTGGCAATTGCCGCCGCCACCTTGCGCGCCTGCGGCATCAGCGCCCGCGGGTCGGTGGCGGAGAGCTTGATTTCGATCGGCTGCGGCACTGCGGTGAGGTCGCCGATCACATCCTCCATCAGCTGGGCCAGCTCGATCGAGAGGCCGGGGACTTGATTGTCGATGCGCTGCCGCACGTCAGCCATGACCTCATCGATCGGGCGCCGGCCGCTCGCCTTCAGGCGCACGAAGAAATCGCCTTCGCTCGCCTCGATGAGCTCGGCGCTGCCGAGACTCGTGCCGGTGCGCCGAGAATAGGTCGTAACATCCGGCGTCGCCTGGAGGATCGCCTCGACCTGACGGACCAGACGATTGGTCTCGCTGAGAGACGTTCCGGGCGGTGCGCGGTAATCGATGATAAAGCCGCCCTCGTCCATCACCGGCATGAACCCGGTTCCGACATGGCGGTAGGCGATCCAGCCGAGCGCCAAGAGCGGGACGAGGGCAATGGCGACGAGCCAGGGCGCCCCCACCAGGCGGCGGACGAGTGTTCCGTGCAGCCGCACGAGGCGACCCTCTTCGGGCTCGGCTTCGCTGTCGCCGAACCGCAGCAGCAGGTGCGCCAGCAGCGGGACCGCAATCGCGGTCAGCAGGTACGAGATCACCAGCGCCGAGCCCATGGTCAAGGACAGCGCCTTGAAAAAGGCGCCGCTGACGCCGGAGAGAAAAGCCAGCGGCGCAAAGACGATGACCGTGGCCAGGCTCGATCCGGTCAGCGGGGTCAGGAACTCGCGCGCCGCGGCGAGGATCGTCACCGGCCGGTCGCCCACCGCCGCCGCCCGCGCGCGGCGGTCGATATGCTCGACCATGACGATGACGTCGTCGATCAAGAGCCCGACGGCCGCGGCGATGCCGCCCAAGGTCATGATGTTGAAGCTCATGCCGACAAAGCTCAGGAACAGCACGGTCCCGGCCATCGTCGCCGGCACGATCAGAACCGCGATCAGCATCGCCCGCCAGCTGCGCAGAAAAAACAGCAGGACGAGGCTCGCCAGCCCCAGTCCGATCAGGATCGCATCGCGCACGCTCGCCGCCGACTGCGCGACCAGCACGCTCTGGTCGTACCAATTTGCCATCGCGACATTGGGCGGGAGCTGCGGCCGGAAGGCGTCGAGCTTCTGGCGCACCGCGGCGGCGATGGCGACGGCGTTGCCGTCCGGCTGCTCGTAAATATTGAGCAGCACCGCCTCGCGTCCGTCGGCCTCGACGCGGGTCCATTCCGGCACGACGCCGTCGGTCACGGTTGCTACGTCGTTGACGCGAACGACACCCTGCGGGGAAGACGCGACGACGACCCTGCCGATCTGGTTGAGCCCGCCGAGGGTGTGATCCGAGACCAGCAGATAGAGCTTGTAATGGTCCTCGAGCCGGCCGACTGCGGTCAGCACGTTTTCCCGGCGCAGCGCCTGGGCGACATCGGACAGCGCCAGGCCAAATTCCTGCAGCCGCGCCGGGTCGACATAGACCTCGAACTCCTGCTGCTGTCCGCCCTGCACGCTGACCCGGGCGACCCCCGGGATTGAGGAGAGCAGCGGCACCAGGCGATATTGAGCGAGGTCGCGCAGCGCGACCTGCGGCACTGTCGGCGAGGTCAGGCTGTAGGCGAGGATCGGGAACACCGTCGGGTCCATCCGACGGGTGAGATAGGTCGTGCCAGGCGGCAGCGACGGCAGCACCTGGGCGATCGCCTCCCCGATTTGCAGCGTCCGCGTCGCCATGTCCGAGCCCCAATCGAAATTGACCGAGACGTCGGACGAGCCGCGGCTCGACTGCGAGCGAATTTCGAGAACTCCGGGAACGCGGCGCACCGCCTCTTCGACCGGGCGCGTCACCAGCAGCGCCTGCTGCTGCGCCGGCCGATCGCCCGCCTCGAGCGTGATCAGCACACGCGGAAACGACACCTGCGGGAACAGCCCGACCGGCAAGACAAAAGCCGCATAAATGCCCGCCGCAGCCATCGCGAACACCATGAACAGCAGCGAACGGCGATGGGCCGCAGCCCACCCTGAGAGGCTCACTGCGGCGCCACCTCCTCCTCGCGCACCGCCATGCCGTCCGACAGCTCGTAATTGCCGGTGATGACGAGCTTGTTCGCGGGATCGAGCGGGCCGGCGATGACCGTTTTGTCCCCCGCTTCGCCGACGATCCTGACCGCGACCCGGCGCGCCTTTCCCGCTGTCATCTGGAAGGCGTAAGGGCCGTTCGCGTCCTTCAGCACTGCTTCGCGCGGCACCACCCAGCCGGAGATGTTGCCGGCGACGATCTCGCCTGAAACGTGCTGGCCGGCAAACAGCGCGGGCGGCGGATCGGCGGCGGGCAGCGGCACGAAGATATTCACGAGCTGGGTCTTGGGGTCGAGCAGCGCTGCGACCGAGCCGATCGCGGTGTCGATGCGCGTGGTCGGCGCCGCCAACGTGACGAGGCGCACGGGCATGGCCGGGGCCAGGCGTACGCCATTCTCGGCTGCAACCCCGAGCACGGCTTCGAGCCGCCCGGCTTCGGCCAGCTGCAGGATCGTCGCGTTGGCCTGAACATGAGCGCCGTTGGTCGCGGCGAGCGCGGCGACGATGCCGCTGAACGGCGCGGTCACGCGCTGCGGCTGGCCGCCGCCGAGCTGCCGCTGCACCGCAAGCTGGGCCTCCGCGTCGCTGACCGCCTTCCTCGCCTGGTCGAGCTGCGATTGGGTTGCCAGCCGTTGGGCGAACAGGCTCTGCGCGTGCGCCAGCTCCTGGCGGGCCAGGGTCAGCGCCGACAGCGCTTGCTGATAGGCCAATATTTCCGCCGGCTCGGGGCCGTAATCGAACAACGGGCCGCCGGCCTTGACGCGCTCTCCCGGGACGACGCGCAAGCGCAGGACCTGGCCCGCCCGCGGCATGCTGATGTCGAGCGTGGTGCCGGTCGCGGCCTGAATCAGCCCGTAGGCGGCGACCGTCAGCTCGAGCGACCCCTGGCGCAAGGGTTCGGCCCGCACCAGCACGCTCGGCGGCGGCGGCGGTTGGGCCGGGGCCGTGCCGGCGGAAGCGGCGGCCAAAACGAGGGCGGCGACAAAAGGCCTCATTTCCCGGCCGCCGACATGCGCAGCGGAGTTGCGGGGGGCGCGACCGGCATCCCCGCGCCGACCAGGGCGGCGATCGCGACCCGTCCTTCGAGCAGCGCCTGCTCGAGCAGAACGATGTTCTGCCGTTGCGTCAGCAGCGCGGTGACCAGGTCGACGTAGCCGCGCTCGTCGAGGTTGCCAGCGCGGTAGGCCGCCTCGGCGTTGCTCGCGGCCGCCTCCGCCTGCGGCAGCCGGGCCTTTGCCGCCGCGAGCTGACGCCCGATCAGGTTCTGCGCGGCGAGCAAGATCTTGACCCCCGAGACGGCCGCCGTCAGCCGCGCCGTGAATTCGTCGCGCAATTTGCGTCGGGATGCGCGCTCGATCGCGATATTCCCTTGGTTGTGATTGAAGATCGGCAGATCGAGGGTGACCGATGGGCCGGCGGAGAGGACGGCGGTGGTGTCGCTGCCGCCGAGCACGCCGATGGCCAGCGCCGGAAATTGCGCCAGGATGGCGCCGCGCAGCTTTTCCTCCGCCGCCGCATAGCCGAGCTGCAACGCCAGCAGATCCGGACGCTGGTCCGGCAGCAGCGGCAGCTGCCTCTCGATCGCCGCCGGATCGAGCGGGGGCAGGCTGATATCCGCGGCCAGGCTCAGCTCGACCCCGGGGTCGAGCCCGAGAAGCGCGTCCAAATCATGCCGCCGGGTCTGCTGCTGGCGGTCCATATCGGCGATCGTCTTGTCGAGATCGGAGAGCGCCGCGAGATCGGGCACCGCGGCGCTCAAGGGCAGATTGCCCTGCGCCACAGCCTGGGCCGAACGGCGGTAGCGCTCGGCGAAGAGCCGGTGCTCCGCGGCGAGCAGATCCCCGACCCGGTCACCCTCGACAATGTCGACGACGAGCAGCCGCGCCTTGCCGATCAGCTGCCATTCCTGCCACAAAAGGTCGGCCTCGACCTGGCGGGCGGCGAACGCGGCGCTGCGCCGCGACGCCTTGAGGGTGACGAGCGCCTTGATGTCCTGGCTCAGGCCGGCGGTCCATCCGGTCGCCGTGCCGGGTCCGCCGAGAACCGGAGTGACCTGCCCGGTCATCGACGGGTTCGGCAGCAGGCCCGCCTGCAGGACCTGCGCCTCGGCGACGCCGCGTGCGGAGCGGGCGGCCGCGAGGTCCGGGTTGTTCTCGACCGCGAGCAGGCCGACCGCGTCTACGGAGAGCGGGCGCTGTACGTCGATCGCTGCTCTCCCCCACCCCGCCGATGTCGGGCCGAAATCGAGGTCGGTCAGGCGCCGCGCGAGCTGCGGCCGCGGATCGAGCGGCAACGGCGAATACCTCTCGCACCCGGACAGCAGCAGCAGCGCGGCGCTCAGCGCCGCAAGCTTGGTTCGCGCCATGATCGTCGATTTTGCTTTTCCCCGCGGTCACCCTATCGCGGCCGAAGTTGGGTGCGCATTTCCGGCAGGTTGGGAATTTGTAACTTGACCGGGCGCGCCGGAGTTTTTGCACTGCGCCTCGTCCCCCCTGCGGCCAGTCCCGGAGTTCGCGGAATGAGGAGTTTACCCCCGGCTTGAAGATCCTGCTGATCGAAGACGACGAGGAAACCGCAGAATACGTCGCCAACGGCCTCCAGGAAGAGGGGCATCTGATCGCGCGCGCTGCGGCCGGCGCCGAAGGGCTGGTCTGTGCCATGGACGAGAGCTTCGATCTGCTGATCGTCGACCGCATGCTGCCCGGGATCGACGGGCTGAGGCTGGTCAAGACCCTGCGCAGCGCCGGCGACGAGACGCCGGTGCTGTTTCTGACCGCGCTCGGCGGCGTCGAGGATCGGGTTGCCGGGCTCAACGTCGGCGGCGACGACTATCTGGTCAAACCCTTTGCCTTTTCCGAGCTCGCCGCGCGGGTCGCGGCGCTCGGCCGGCGCGGGCGGATGGCCCCGCCGGAGACCTGTCTGCGGGTCTTCGACCTCGAGCTCGACCTCGCCTCGCGGACGGTTCGGCGCCGCGGCGAGCCGATCGCGCTGCAGGCCCGGGAATTCCGCCTGCTCGAATATCTGATGCGTCACGCGGGTCAGGTCGTCACCCGCACGATGCTGCTCGAACGCGTGTGGGACCTCCATTTCGACCCGCGCACCAACGTCGTCGAAACCCATATCAGCCGGCTGCGCAGCAAGGTCGACAGGGGGTTCGGGCCGGAGCTGATCCACACGGTCAGAGGGGCCGGATATTGTGTACGCGGCCCTGATTAGGGTCTTCCGGACCTCGAGCTTCCGGCTCACTCTGATGTACGCGCTGCTGTTCAGCGCCTCGGCGGTGATCCTGTTCGCGGTCATCTATTGGGCGACCGCCCTCTATATGACGAGCGAGCTCGACGCCGCGATCGACAGCGACATGACCGAGCTAGAAGCGGTTGTGCGGGCCGACGGGACGGGCGCGCTCGCCGCGACAATCGAGGACCGGGTGCGGCAGATGCCGGCCGGCCCGATGCTCTATTTGTTGCAGGATGGCGGCGGAAAAGTGCTGGCCGGCAATCTGCCCGGAGCTCGCAACCGGGAGGGCCGGTTCGATTTCGCCGCTGCCTGGGGCGCCGGCCGGCGCCGCAATATCCACGCGCGCGGGGTCGCCTTGCCGGGCGGCGATTACCTGCTGGTGGGCGTCGCCGCCGATATGCGCAACGAGATGCGCGAGCTGATTTTGCGCGCCTTCGGCTGGAGCTTTGCGATCACCCTCGTGCTCGCCTTCGGCGGCGGCGCGGCGATCAGCGGCCGGCTGCTGCGCCGGGTCGAGACCATCGGCCGCACGGCGCGCGAGATCATGGCCGGCGATTATTCGCGACGGCTGCCGGTGCGCGGCACCGACGACGAGTTCGACCATCTCGCGGCGAGCCTCAACCTGATGCTCGAACGCATCGAAAGCTCGATCGAGGCGACGCGGCAGATCGCCAACGACATCGCGCATGATTTGCGCACCCCGCTCACCCGGCTGCGGCAGCGGCTCGAGCTGGCGCGCGGTGGAGCCCGCTCGGTCGACGAGCTTCGCGCCGCGATGGACCGGGGCATCGCCGAGGTCGATGCGATCCTTGAAACCTTCGGCGCGCTGTTGCGCATCGCCGAAGTCGAAAGCGGCGGCGCTGTCCGGCAGTTCCGCGAGATCGACCTGTCCGGGCTGTTGTCCACGATGGTCGAAGTCTATCAGCCGATGGCCGAGGAGAAGGGGCAGAGGTTTGCCGCCGACATCGCCGGCGGCCTGCGGGTCAGCGGCGACCATGAGCTGCTGGCTCGGATGCTGGCGAATTTGATCGAGAACGCGATGAAGCATTCGCCGCCGCATGCCGCGATCACGCTGACCGCCGCCGCCCGGCATGATCGGATCGAGATCGTGCTGACGGATACCGGGCCGGGAATACCCGAAGGCGAGCGCGCCCGCGTGTTCCGCCGGTTCCACCGGCTCGAAACCAGCCGGACGACGCCCGGCAGCGGCCTCGGCCTGCCGTTGGTGGCGGCGGTCGCAACCCTGCACGGCGTCGGCGTCGAGCTTGGCGAGAACGCGCCGGGGCTGCGCATCGTCCTGCGCCTTTCGCCGGTGCCGGCGCCGCGAGCGGAGGCCCGCGAGCTCGCCGGCCAGTAACGCCGCGGGCAGTTTACGGAGCGCCGATCGCAGGCATTATGCCGCCGGGCTCAAGCCCGCCTTCGGAGCCGTAGCGTCAGCAGGCCCAGACCGCCGGCGAGCAGGGCTAGCGACGCCGGTTCCGACACGGCGGCGAGGACCACATTGTCGAGCCCGACCTCGTTTTGGGTGAGATCGGAGATCGCATTGAAAAAAGCGATCGTCGTGGCCGCTCCGGCGGCGTTGAAGTCGAAAGTGAACTCCTCCCAATCGAGCATATCGGGCGGCGGCCCGTTGTCGTTCGAGAACACGCCGACCGGCGAGCCGTTGAGCTCGAGGGTCGCCGCCGCGGGTCCGTTGTAGAATTGCGGGTCCTGCGCGTGGTGGCCGATCCGGAACGACAGCGAGTAGGCGGCGCCGGCGGTCGATCACACGCGAGCGGAATCTATCTGCGCAATCAATACATATGTTTGATCAATTATAGGGCGACTCTTTTCTTGGCATTAACCTTAACGGTGAGGAAAGTTGGTCGAAATCCGAGTATTTATGCCTTCCCCAACGACCGGGTTCCTCGAACCGGCCCCCCTTGGCAGCCGGAAATTTGCCGCGGCCAAAGTCAGCGGCGGCCGTGACGGCGCAGCAGCTCGGTCAGCTCGCCGACATTTTTCCATTGCTCGCAGCGATCGACGGCGCGCTCGACCGCGATCGCCCCTTCCGCGGTCAGCACGATTTCGGCGAGCTCATGGAATTTGGCGCGGATCTCGGACTCGGCAAACGGGCGCTGGAAATCGCCGCGATGGCTGTCGCAGGAATGAGTGGCTTGGCGGCCGTCGGCCAGGGTCACGGTGACCCGCGCCGGGCGCAGCCGCGGAGCCGCGGCGCTCATCGCCGGGTCTTCGGTCATATCCACCCGGTGGCGCAAGGCCGCGATCGCCGGATCGCCGAGGGCGGTGTCGTCGAGCGCCGCGTAGCCGGCATGGCCGCGCACCACCATCGCCGCGGCGGCATGGGGGAATGAGTATTTCGAGGCGAAATAATTCGGCGGGTCCGGGTTGCGCATGACCGAGGCGAAACGATAGGTCGCGACCTCGATGCGTTCGACCTGATCGGGGCGCGGGCGCAATTCGGCCAATGCGGCGGCCAGGCAATCGAGCGCCGGGTGGATCGGGTTGCAGCAGGCGTAGAGGCGGAAATAGTTGCGGGTGATCTCCCAGCGCGCGCCGAGCTCGTCGAGCAGGTGGTCGGGCGCGAAGCCGCCGCCGACCAGCTGGCCCAGCGCCTCCTCGATCGCGTCCCCCTGCGCGGTGAACCCGGCGAGCGCCAATTCGGGCGCCAGGGCCGCGGCAAAGCCGCTGATGCCGCCGGCGATGTTGAGCGCGGTGGCGCCGGCGACCGCGTTGGTATAGCTCGGCGTCAGCATCAGCACCGTGGCGATGCGCATCGCCAGGCTGACCCCGGCGGGGTCGAGCCCGCGCAGCCGAGCCCCGGCCGCCGCTGCCGCCAGCAGCGACACCTGCCCGTTCTGGTGCGCCAGGGGCCGCGGGGTGAACCCGCCCGAAATCCGCGCCGCGGCATCGTAGCCGAGCACGAAGGCGGCGAGCAGCTCGCGCCCGGAGCTGCCGGCGTGCTCGCCGACCGCGAGCACCCCCGGCAGCACTTGCAGCGCCGCCTGCCCCGACACCAGCCGCAGCCCCTCGCACAGCTCGATCGCCCGCCCGGCGGTGCCGTTCAGCAATGCCGCCATGCGCGGATCAGTCGCCGCCCAGCCGCGCGCATAGACCGTCGCCCCGGTGCCCGGCGGTGCCCGCCAGCCGCTCCCGCAGCTGGCGCACCTCCGGCCGCTGCGACCCCGCGAGAATGACCCCCAAGGTATCGAGCAGCACCAGCTTCGCGTGATGCTGGACCGGTTCGGGAACATCCTCCCATTGCGTCGTCGCGACAAACCGCGCCAATTCCTCGATCTCTCGACCCATTGCGCAAATCTCTCCGCCGGTTTGCCTGCCGCCGCCCTCGCAATACCCTACCCCGCCGATTCCCCCAACCAAGCCCCCGCGTCAGATCGAAGCCGGTTGGCCGCCGGCCGGCGGCATCGCCCTCCGGTCGGGCCGCCGTGCCCCGCCGGCCTCCTGTTTCTACAAGGGATTTACAGGTCCCCGCATTTCCCCGAGCGACAAATCGCAGCCGGTGCGAGGCAGTCGCAATGATCACGATATGATGCGATTACGGCGATTTTACCGCCGATCAGCCGCGACGCCGGCTTCCGCAAGCGATCGAAGCGGTTCCACATCCTGATCGGCTTTGATCCGGCGGCCGATCGCCCTCAGCGGGGTTCGGCGATGGCGAAGAGGCGGTTCATTTCGTCCTGGAAGCTGAGGCGCAATGCGCTCGCCTCGTCTTCCGGCAGCCAGCCGGCGATCGAGTTGAAGCGCAATTCCGCCAGGGTCGCCGCCGTCAGGTCCTTCCACGGCAAGCTGCAGCCTGTTGGACGCGAGCCAGAGTGGCGGTCAGCTCGCCGCGTATGCGCGCGATAAAATCCGGCGGCGGGGGCTCGGCCGCCAAGCTGCGGCCGGCCGAAGAGATCGGGCTGACGGGCTGATCGATGCGCTGTCATACCAGATCTTGTAGCGTATCGGACGGCACGAGGAAAGACCTTGATCAGTGGCGGCGCGGGTAGATCCTCGAATTCATGCTAGGCACCTGGCGAGAGCAGCATCTTCCCGAGATCGTGGCGAACCTGGCGACCCGGCCGGGCCACGAATCCGTGCGCACACATCTCGCCGAAATTCTCCGTCACGGGTTCGGCGTCGCTTATCACGAAATCGACCATGAGGTGCGGCTGCCCGAGGTTCATGGCCGCGCCGACACGCTGTTCGGCTCGGTCGTTTTCGAGTTCAAGCGTGATCTGCGCCAGGAATTGCGGGACGTATTCGCCCGGCTGCCCGACTATCTGGCCGAGAGGAGGGATCCTGCGCCTGGCGGTGGCCTCGCGGCCGACCGGATCGGTTCGGGGTTGCGCGGGTGGCGAGGCGGAGCCATGGCGGGGACGGTGGCGGATGTGGCGGAGATGGCGGGGTCGCGGAAGCAGTTGAGGCGGGGGTGGACGACTGGGGCGTGCGCTACGGCGGCGGCGGCGGCGGCGTTTGTCGGGCTGATGACGCGCCGCTTTCCCGACCCGGTGACGATCGCGCTGCCGCGCGGCGAATGCCCGTCATTTGCCTTGCACGAGACGGCGCTGGGAAACGGGTGGGCGATGGCCTCGGTGGTCAAGGACGCCGGCGACGATCCCGACGTGACCCACGGGGCGGTCATCGAGGCGAGGGTCGCCCATGGTCCGCCGGGGAGCGGGATCGTGTTCAAGGCCGGCAAGGGCGTCGGCACCGTCACCAAGCCGGGATTGCCCTTGGCGGTCGGCGAGCCGGCGATCAACCCCGCCCCGCGGCGGATCATGGCCGACGCCATCCGGGCGCTCGCCGCGATTCACCGGATCGCCGCGGATGTCGAGATCGAGATCGCGGTGCCGGACGGCGAAAAGCTGGCGCCGCAGACCTGGAACCCGCGGCTCGGGATCGTCGGCGGCATCTCGATCCTCGGCACCACCGGGATCGTCGTGCCCTATTCGTGCTCGGCCTGGATCCATTCGATCCGGCGCGGCATCGACGTGGCGCGGGCGACCGGCATTCGCCATGTCGTCGGCTGCACCGGCAACACCTCGGAGGCTGCCGCCCGCGCATTGCTCGGGCTCGGCGAGGAGGCGATGATCGACATGGGCGATTTCGTCGGCGGCATGCTGAAATATCTGCGCCGGCACCCGATCGACCGGGTCACGGTGGCGGGAGGCTTCGCCAAACTGTCGAAGCTCGCCGGCGGCGCGCTCGACCTCCATTCCAAACGCAGCGAGGTGGGCATCGGGTGGCTGGCCGGCCGTCTGGCGGCGCTGGGGGCCGCGCCGCAGGTGGTGCTAGAGGCCGAAACCGCGAATACGGCGATGGCGGTGCTGGCCTTGGCCGAACGGGAACAGATCCCGCTCGCGGCCGTGATCGCGCAACAGGCACAGGCGGTGGCGCAAGAGGTGCTCGGCGATGCGCCGATCGCGCTCGACGTGCTGGTGTTCGACCGCCAGGGCCGCCTCGCCGGCCGCAGCTCTTAACGCCTGACTCGAAATGATTCGGTTGAGTTCAGGTGCTTCTCGTCATTCCCGCGGACGCGGGAACCCAGGGCCGCGAGCGCACAAGCAGATTGCCCTGGACCCCCGCGCTTCCGCGGGGGCGACGATAACCTATTCAGATCGCTTACTTCATTTTAGTCGGGCTCTTAACGCTGACTTTATTCGTCGTTCCCGCGGAAGCGGGAATCCAGAGCCTGCCCCTGGCTTGAACAGGGGGCCGCAAGCTCGCCGGCGGTTGCCCCTCCTGCTTTCGCGGAGGGTAACGGTAATCTACTGAGGTAAAACCCTTAATTTCAAGTCGAGTGCTTAGCCCGCTTGGCCCGAGGCGGTCGGCTCGCCGGGTTTGGTGGCGCTGAGCATGGTCACCGGCATCGCCGTCCGCCAGGCGTCGAAATGCCCGAGCGGGGCGGCATGGGCGACCGAGATGCGGGTGAGCTCGCCGCCGGTGCGCTGCCGCCACTCGGTCAATATCGCCTCGCTCTGCAGGGTTACGGCGTTGGCCACGAGACGGCCTCCGGGCGGCAGAGCGTCCCAGCATCGCTGCAGCACTCCGCGACCGGCGAGCCCGCCGCCGAGGAAGATCGCGCCGGGCGTCGGCAGACCCTCCAGCATCTCGGGGGCGCGGCCGTGGACGACAGCGAGGCCGGGCACCCCCAAGCGCTGCCGGTTCTGCTCGATCAGCCTGCAGCGTTTGGCGTCGGCCTCGATCGCGATCGCCCGGCACGATTGGTGGCAGCGCATCCATTCGATCCCGATCGACCCGCAGCCGGCGCCGACGTCCCACAGCAATTCGCCCGGCGACGGGGCCAGATGGGCCAGGGTCGAGGCCCGCACGTCGCGCTTGGTCAGCTGGCCGTCATGAATGTAGGCGGCATCCGGCAGCCCCGCCAAAGTCGGCAGCCGCACCGCATCGGGGCCCGCCAGACAATGGGCCGCGACGAGGTTGAGATCCGCGGCCGGATCGTCGGGCCAGTCGCCGGCGCGGCCGTCGAGCCGGCGTTCCCGCGGCCCGCCGAGATGCTCGAGGACGCAGAGCCGGCTCGGCGCGAACCCCCGCTCGCGCAGCAATCGGGCGATCGCGGCCGGGGTATGCCCGTTCTCGCTGAGGATCAGCAGACGGGCGTCGGGATGGATATGCGGATGCAGCGCGTCGAGCGGCCGCCCGTGCACGCTCAAGCAGATGGCCTCCTGCAGCGGCCAGCCGAGCCGCGCCGCCGCCAGGGCGAAGGATGACGGCGCCGGATAAACACGAAGCTCCTCGGCCGGGAACAGCCGGCACAGGCTGGCGCCGATCCCGAACCACATCGGATCGCCGCTCGCCAGCACGCTGACCGGCGTTCCCCGCCTGGCCGACAGCATGTCGAAGGCCGAACCGAAGGGGCTCGGCCAGACGATCCGTTCCTGTCCCGGGTCCGGCACGAGTGCGGCCGGCACCAGCGCCAGATGACGCCGACCGCCGATCAGGGTGCGCGCCTGAAGCACCGCCTCGCGGGCCGGTTCGCCGAGGCCGGCGAGCCCGTCTTCCCCGATCCCCACCAAGGTCAGCCATGGCTGCATCCGCGTGCTCATTCGATGGATCCGGGTCGGAGCCGAGATGCCCAGGGGCCCCGCGCCTATCGGGGCCGGACCCATGATCTTTACGACAATCGGCGCGACCATGTTACACTCCTGCTGTCGGCGGTGCCCGCGAGGGCCCGAGAGGGAACACGGTGAGGCATTGCGCCGAAGCCGCGGCTGCCCCCGCAACTGTAAGCGGCGAGCCGTTCGTCGACAGCCACTGGCGGTCCCGGCCGCTGGGAAGGCGACGAACGGCGAGGACCCGCGAGCCAGGAGACCTGCCGCCGATGCGGGTCACGTGCGAACACGCCGGACGGGGCGTTCCGGTGTGCGGTTGGGCGGTCATGCGGTCCCCGATCTCGCTCTGGCCGGTCATGCCGCCGGAGTGAAGCGATGCCCGAGTCATCCCCCGATATCGCCGCTGCGCGGCGCGGCTTTTCCGCCTCCGCCTGTCCCAGCCTGTTCCGCATCGTCTCCGCGCGCGACGGCGGCGTCTGCCGCGTCAAGCTGGCGCTCGGGCAGCTCTCGGCAGCCGGGGCGCGCGCCGTCGCCGAGGCCGCCGCCCGCTTCGGCAGCGGGACCATCGAGGCGACCAACCGGGCGAACCTGCAGATCCGCGGAATTCGGGGAGAGGACGAGACGGCACTGACCCGGTCCCTGCTGACGGCAGGTCTCGGGCCGGCGCGGCCTGAGGCAGACGATGTCCGCAACGTCATGGTGAGCCCGACCGCGGGCATCGACCCGCTGCAGCAGATCGATGCGTTGCCGATCGCGCGCGATGTTCTCGCGATGATCGAGAGCGGTGCAGCGCGGCGAACCATGTCCGCCAAGCTTTGCGTTCTGGTCGATGGCGGCGAGGGGGTCGCCGCCGTCGATCATCCGCACGATATCTGGCTGGCGAGCATGGCCGGCGGCACAAGGATGGCGTTGGGCTTTGCCGGGGTTCCGCCGGGCGTGGCGGAGGACGAGACGCCGTTCGTTGCGGTCAGGCCGCACCAGGCCGCCGGCGCCGTAGCGGCCTCGCTCGCGCTTTTTGCCGAAGCGGCGGCGCGTGATCCCGAGGTGGCCCGCTTTCGGCACCTGCTCGCGCGGATCGGCCGTCCCGAGTTATTCGCACGCCTGGCGGAGCGCCTCCCCGGACGGGTCGAGCGCGGCGCGCCGGTCGTATCCTGGCGCCGCCGAACCCCGGCGCCGCTCGGGCATGTCGGCATCGGACGGCAATTTCAGGATGGGTTGGCGTTTATCGGCGCGATCCCTCCGTTGGGCCGCCTGTCGCCCGGCATCCTGGTACGGCTGGCCGAAATCGCCGAAGAATTCGGCGACGGCAGCATCCGCTTGACCCCGTGGCACAGCGTGATCGTCCCATCGGTCCGGCGCGAGCGGGCAGAGACCGCGGTCCGGGCTCTGACCCGGTTGGGTCTGACCTGCGATCCCGCTGATCCGTTGGCCGCGCTGGCCGCCTGCTCGGGGTCGACCGGATGCGCGCGGGCATTGTCCGACACCAAGGCGGATGCGCTGGCCTTGGCCCGAGCCCTCGGTTCCGCCGCAGCAGCGTCGCGCTCGATCCATCTGAGCGGCTGCGCGAAATCATGTGCCTGCGCCGGCGTTGCCGATTTTACCCTGCTCGCCTGCGCCGGGGGAACCTACGAGCTGCTTGCCAAGGCCGGCGGCGGCGGCAGGTTCGGAGTTTCGCTCGCCGGCCATCTGAGCCTGGCGCAGGCCGCCGAGCGCCTGCGCGAAACCGCGCCCGCGCAAACTCGCCGCTGCCGGCGGAGGATGGGGATGATCGAATACCTTCGCGACGGCCGGGAAATCTATCGCCGCTCCTTTGCCATGATCCGCGAAGAGGCCGATCTGACCGGCATTCCCGGCGATCTGGAAAAACTGGCGGTCAGGATCGCCCATGCGAGCGGCATGGTCGAGGTGATCGCCGATCTGATGTTTTCGCCGGATGCCGCGCCGGCGGGGCGCCGGGCCCTGTCGTCGGGCATGCCGATCCTGTGCAACTCGGCGATGGTCGCGGCAGGGATTACCCGCGCCCGGCTGCCGGCGGACAACGCGGTCATGTGCACGATCGGCGATCCTCGGGTGCCGGATCTCGCCCGGAGGATCGGCAACACCCGGTCGGCCGCCGCGCTGGAGCTGTGGCATCCGCACCTCGCCGGGTCGGTGGTCGCGATCGGCAATGCGCCGACCGCGCTGTTCCGGCTGATCGAGATGCTCGACGAGGGCGCCCCGCGGCCGGCGCTGATCATCGGGTTCCCGGTCGGATTTGTCGGCGCCGCGGCGGCGAAACAGGCATTGGCCGAGGACAGCCGCGGCGTGCCGTTCATCGTGCTCCGCGGGCGCCGCGGCGGCAGCGCGATGACCGCGGCGGCGGTCAACGCCTTGGCCATGGAGACCGAGTAGATGGCGCGCCCCGGCCGCTTGCTCGGCCTCGGCGTCGGCCCCGGCGATCCCGAGCTGATCACCCTGAAGGCGCTTCGCCGGCTGCGCCAGGCCCCGGTCGTCGCCTATCTCGCGGCGAAGGGAAAGAAGGGGAATGCCTTCGCCATCATCGAATCATACCTGCGGCCCGATCAAGTCGTCGTCCCACTGGTCTTTCCGGTGACGACCGAGCGCCTGCCGCCGCCGCTGTGCTACGAGCAGGTTATTTCGAGCTTCTATGATGCGGCGGCCGAACACGTCGCGAAGTATCTGGACGAAGGGCTGGACGTCGCGGTGATCTGCGCCGGCGACCCGCTTTTCTTCGGCTCGTTCATGTACCTGCACGATCGTCTGGCCGACCGCTATCCGATCGAGATCGTCCCCGGGGTGTGCTCGGTCGTCGCCTGCGCCGCGGTGCTGGGCGCGCCGTTGGCCTACCGCAATCAGAGCCTCGCCGTCCTTTCCGGGATGCTTTCCGAGGCGGAGTTGGCCTCGCGGCTGGCGCAGGCCGACGCAGCGGCGATCATCAAGCTCGGCAACAATTTCGCCAAGGTGCGGCGCGTCGTCTTGCGGCTCGGATACGGCGAGCGGGCGCTCTACGTCGAGCGCGCGACGATGTCGAACCAGCGTTGCCTGCCGCTCTCGGAAATCGACCCGGACATGGTGCCGTATTTCTCGATGATCCTGATCCCCGGGCGCAAATGGCAGGGGTGAGCGGCCGTTCCCCCGCCCTCGTCGTTCTCGGCGACGGCAGCCTCGCGGCGGCGCGGCGCGTCCGGAGCGCGCTGGCCGGCGCCCTTATCCACGGGCTCTGCGGCCGGGTGGCCGGAGCCGATGCCGTCTTCGAGGATTTCGGCGGCACCCTGCGGCAGCTGTTTCGCGACGACGTTCCGATCGTCGCGTTTTGCGCCGCCGGCATCGTGATCCGCGCGCTGGCGCCGGTGCTCCGCGACAAGCGGGCCGAGCCGCCGGTCCTCGCCGTGGCCGAGGACGGCAGCGCGGTCGTGCCGTTGCTCGGCGGGCTGCGCGGGGTCAACACCCTGGCGCGCGTCGTCGCCGAGGTGCTGAACACCGCGCCCGCCATTACCGCCTCGGGCGAAGTCCGGTTTGCCGCAGGGTTCGAAAACCCGCCCGAGGGCTACGAGCTGCGCAACCCCGGCGACGCCAAGCGCTTCATGGCGGACCTGCTCGCCGGGGAGCGGGTCAGGCTGTCGGGCGATGCGCCTTGGCTCGCCGACACCCGCCTGCCGTTCGATCGGCACGGAAATCTGTCGATCACGGTGGCCCCTTACGATCGCGAGCCCGCCGATCGCGAGCTGATGTACCATCCGCGCTCGGTTGCGGCGGCGGTCGTCGCCGGACGCCCGGATCTGCCGCAGCTGGTCGCGAATGCCCTCGGTCGGCTGGGGCTGTCGCCACACGCGGTCGCTGCGGTCGTTGCCGCGGAGCACCACGCCGCGAAACCCGAGATTCACGCCGCCGCCGCCGCCCTCGGCCGACCGCTGCGGCTTCTCGCGACCCCATCGCCGACCACCGGGGACCGCGAGTTGATCGCCCGCCTCCTCGCGGTTGCCGTGCCCGATCCGCCGGCGGCGCCGCTGATCGACGAGCCGGTCGGGCTCGCGATCGCCGCGTCGCCGATCGCAGTGGCGGCGCTCGGCCGCGGCCGCGGGCATTTGGCCGTGGTCGGGCTCGGTCCGGGAGCGGGCGAATGGATGATACCCGCCGCCCGCGCGGCCCTGTCTGCCGCCGAGGACATCATCGGCTACGAGCCCTATCTGCGGATGGCGGGTCCCTTCCGCGAGGGGCAGGCGATCCATCCCTCGGACAACCGCGCGGAAATGGATCGCGCCCGGCACGCCCTGTCCTTGGCGGCGCGCGGCGGTTCGGTCGCCGTCCTGTCGTCCGGCGATCCGGGGATCTTTGCGATGGGGAGCGCGGTGCTCGAGGCGCTCCAACGCTCGGATGACCCGGCGTGGCACGGGGTCGAGCTGGTGGTGATCCCGGGGATCTCGGCGGCGCACGCGGCGGCGGCCCGCACCGGGGCGCCGCTCGGGCACGATTTCTGCGTCTTGTCGCTGTCGGACAACCTCAAGCCATGGCCGGTCGTCGAGCGGCGGCTGGCGCACGCGGCGGCGGGGGACCTGGTGCTGGCGCTGTACAATCCGATCTCGCAGGCCCGGCCGTGGCAATTCGGGCGGGCTGTGGAGATCATCCGCGGCCATCGCGCGCCCGAGACGCCGGTCGTCCTCGGGCGCGACATCGGCCGTCCCGGCGAGACCACCCGGGTGCTCTCTCTGGCCGAGCTGTCGCCGTCGAATGCGGACATGCGCACCGTCGTGATCATCGGCTCGTCGACGACCAAAGCCTTTCCGCGCATCGACGGAGGGAGGTGGGTCTACACGCCCCGGCGGTACGACGAGTGAGCGCAATCCGTCAGCGGGCGGTGAGCGACCGCACCCAGGAAACCGCCTCGGCGACCGAGGCGACGATCGGCACGTCAGGCCGCGCCGGGCGCCGCTTCATCGCCACCCGGATGCCGAGCTCGCGGGCGGCGACGAGCTTCGCATCCGCGGCCGAACCGCCGCTGTTCCGGCACACGATGGTATCGATGCGGTGTAGGGCCAGCAGGCTGCGCTCGCCGTTCAGCGCAAACGGCCCGCGGGCCAGCAGGAATTCGGCCTGCCGGAAAGGGGGCATCGGGTTCGGAGGTTCGACCGAACGCACCAGGTACCAGACATGGTCGATCGCGGCAAAGGCTGCGAGTTCCCGACGGCCGACCGCGAGCAGGACCCGCCGGGCCGTCCTGCCGACGAGCTCGGCTGCTTCGGGCCAATCGTCCACCTCGATCCAATCGTCGCCGGAGATCGGCCGCCATGCCGGCCGTTCCAAGCGCAGCAGCGCCACCGCCGCCTTTCCGACAGCCGCCGCCG
Organism: uncultured Alphaproteobacteria bacterium; assembly: GCA_963703855.1. Classification (GTDB taxonomy): domain Bacteria; phylum Pseudomonadota; class Alphaproteobacteria; order ATCC43930; family CGMCC-115725; genus AP-15. The sequence goes on along the minus strand of CAVPFW010000004.1, from coordinate 246,767 downwards.
GCGTTTCGTCCCATCGCCGCCGCGAACGGATGGGTGGCGTCGACGACGGCGGCGATGGCCTGCTCGCGCAGATAGGCGGCGAGACCGCCCGCCCCGCCGAACCCGCCGATCCGCACCTCGCCGGGCGGCAGCCGCGGGTTGGCCGTGCGCCCGGCCAGCGAGCTGACGACACGTATGCCGGGCTCGTCCGCGAGAGCTCGGGCAAGATCGCGTCCCTCGCCGGTGCCGCCGAGCACCAATACGCTCGCCCGCAATGCGAGATCCACAGCGTGAGAGCCGATGCGACTGTTCAGAAGCTGGCTCTGTGCCAACGCCGAAGCTCTCGGGCTAAGGGGCAGCGCCGGTCCGCGCTGCGCTCTCTTGTCTGGTCACGTATCCCTGCCTCATCAGGATCTTGAACAGCTTATCCGCTACCGCCTTATTGCCCCGTTCCGAGTAATGCATAAAATCGACAAACATCCCCTCGCGGCCGAGGTTTTTGTCGAATGCTGCCACCGTGTCAAAATATTCGGCCCCTTTTTGCTGCGACACTTGACGGAGCATCGAGTTTATCTTGTCGATCAACGGTCTCCAACGGTCGGCCAACGGTCGGTAATCCGAATAGCCCGAACATGCCTGCCGATCCCTGGCGTCACCGCCGGCAGTGTCCCAATAAAAGCACGCGTTCACGGGCATGACGACCACGCGGGCGCCCTGAGCCAGGGCCGATGCGAGCCCGTGAGTGACGCCGTCGCCGACTGCAAAGACGGCATCGTCAGCACCCTTTGGCTGCCGCTCGCGCAATTCGTCCACGCGCCGCGCCGCCTGTTGGGCGAAAAAGACTGTAGCCGAAATCTGTGCGGCCTTGATGCCGAACCTCGCCGACGCCCAGGTGAGATCAGGTGACCATTTCGAACCGTAATAGTCGATCAGCGATACATCATTTGCTGCATTCAAAACTATAATGATGCATTTGTACGTCGGTTCTACATCAAATCGCCAGCGATCGAGCGATTGACGAAGATTGTATGAAGGAACGCCGGCGTTGAGCACGAAGTAGCGGTATCCGTTGTGATCGAGGTCTTCCTGCAATCGAGCGGGAAACGTCTCGCTGCCGCGGACTCCGACCCCGAACGGAACGGAGTCCCCCAGGATGCAGATGACCGGGCGGTGGTCGTGCCCGTTCATCGCCGGGCCTCGGAAACCCTCGGAATTGATCGTGTCCCGATCAACGACCGCACCCTCTTTCAACGAATATTGCCGGCGATCACCGACAGGCTTGACGTATTTTACCGAAAAACTGTTATGGCCGCCAAAGAGCCAATACCCATTCCTGATATAGAAGAAGGTTTGAAGGGCGATCTCCAGCAACAGCAAGGTCGCAATTGTCACAACAACCATCGCCACCGCAGGAATTGCTCGAGGGTATTTTCGATGGGGCGGGCGCAACCGACGCGTCTTTCAGTTGCGGGCGTCGGCCAAAATCATCGCCGCACCCTTTTCGGCGATCATGATCGTCGGTGCGTTGGTGTTGGTCGAGGTCACCGCCGGCATCACCGAGGCGTCGATCACCCGCAGGCGCTCGAGGCCGTGGACCCGCAGCCGGTCGTCGACCACGGCCAGCTGGTCGCGGCCCATCTTGCAGCTGCAGGTCGCGTGAAACACCGTCGAACCGTATTGCCGCGCATAATCGAGGAGCTCGTCGTCGGTTTGAACGCCCTCGCCGGGGAGAGTCTCGGCGACGACGTATTTGGCGATCGCCGGCGCGCCGAACAGCCGCCGCGCCAGTCTGAGCCCACCGATCACTGCGCGCTTGTCGGTATCCTCGGAGAGATAGCGCGGGTTGATCGCCGGCGGATCGCCGGGCCGGTTCGATTTGGCCTCGACATAGCCGCGGCTCAAGGGCCGCATCTGCCACATGCCGACGGTCATGCCGGGCTTGTCGTCCAGCCGCCGCACCGGCCCCGGCGCAAAGCTGCCCGGCGAGAACAGGCATTGGACATCGGGGGTGGCCGATTCCTCCAACACCTTGACCGAGGCGCAAACCAGGGACGAGGCATAAGTCAGCATGCCGGTGCCGTTGAGCAGATAGCGCAGGATCTCGCCGGCAAACGGCAGCCCCCGCGCTTTCTCGTTCAAGGTCTTGGCGCCGGCGACCGAGCAGGCGACCCGGGCGATGTAATGGTCCTGAAAATTCTTGCCGACCCCGGGCAGGGCGTATTGCATCGGGATGCCGACGCGGCCGAGATGGTCGGGGTCCCCGATCCCCGACAGTTGCAGGACATGCGGCGAGCCGATGGCGCCGGCGGAGAGGATCACCTCGCGCGCCACATCGACGTGCTCCACGGCCCCGCCGCGCCCGTATTCGACGCCGACCGCGCGGGCGCCGTCGAACAGCACGCGATGCACCAATGCCCCGGTGACGATCTGCAGGTTGGGCCGCTTTTTGGCCGCTCGCAGGTAGGTGCGCGCCGCACTCTGCCGGCGCCGCCCGCGGCGGGTCTGCTGGACCCAGCCGATATTGTCGCCGGAGCCGGGCGGCAGGTGGTTGACGTCCTGCCGGTATTCGAGGCCGATCTCTCGCCCGGCCTCGATCATCGTGTGGCACAGCACCGGCTTGTCGGCGGCGTTCGAGGTCAAGAGCGGCCCGCCCGCGCCGTGAAACGCGTCGGCCTCGCCCTCCCAGCTCTCGGCCTTCTTGAAATAGGGCAGCACGTCGTCCCACGACCAGCCGCGGTTGCCGAGCTGGCCCCAATGGTCGAAATCCTCGGGCTGGCCGCGGACATAGATCATGCCGTTGATCGAGCTCGAGCCGCCGAGCACCCGGCCGCGCGGGTAGGGGATGGCGCGCCCGTTGGTGCCGGGGTCGGGCTCGGCCCGGTAGCCCCAGGTCAGGGTCGGGTGATCGAGCAATTTCATGTAGCCGGCCGGGATGTGGATCAGCGGGTTGCGGTCGGGCCCGCCGGCCTCGATCAAAACGACGCGCGTGCCCGGGTCCTCGCTGAGCCGGTTGGCCAGCACGCACCCGGCCGAGCCGGCGCCGACGATCACGTAATCCGCGTTCATGTCTGTCCTCCCCCACGGTCATTGCGACGAGCGGAGCAACGAAGCAATCTCGGCGGGATTGCTTCCCCGCGGGTCGCAATGACGCCTGGTGGTTCGCCGCCCCAACCCGCGCGGCCGGCTCCTTGCCTAAGCGTCGATGCCGAGCAGCTTGGCCGCGGTGCCGCCGAGGATCGCGATCCGGTCGGCGTCGCTGAGGCCCGGGTCGACAGGATGTGGTCGACCGGGGTGCGGTTCCACGGGAACGGGTAGTCGGTGCCGATCACGACCTGGCCGGGGCCGCTCTCGGCGATCAGGTGGCGCAGCCCCTCGCCGGTGAACATGATCGTGTCGAAATAGAGCTGGCCGTCCTTCAGGTATTGGGTCGGCTTTTTCTTGGGCAGGGGGCCAACCCGGTTGGGGAAGGTGGTGATCACCGCGTCCGAGCGCGCGGCGTAAGAGGGCAGATAGCCGCCGCCATGCGCGGCGCAGATCTTGAGCCCTGGATAGCGGTCGAGCGTGCCTTCGAAGATCAGGTGCGACAAGGCGATCGTGGTTTCGAGCGGGTTGCCGATCGTGTTCGAGAGCAGGCCGCTGCCGCGCAGCCTGCCGCTCGCCTCCAGCACCTTGGTGCCGAGCGGGTGCATGAAGATCAGGATGCCGAGCTCCTCGGCCTTGGCCCAGACCGGGTGGAATTTCGGGTCGGCCAATTCCTGGCCGTCGACGCTGCCGCCGATCGACAGACCCTTCAGCCCCAAGGTCTTGACCGCGTATTCGATCTGCTCGGCGGCCAGAGACGGGTGCTGCAACGCTGCGGTGGCAAAGGCGACAAAGCGGTCCGGCGTGCCGGCGCAGAACTCGGCGAGCTTTTCGTTCTGGACCTTGATCAACGCCGCGGCGACGTCGCGCTCGACCCCGTACCAATAGGGGTTGATGCTGAGCGCCTCGACATCGATCCCCTCGGCGTCCATCTCCTGGATGCGGTCCTGGAGGTTGGCCCACATCAGCCCCGGCGCCTCCAGCGGGTGGTTGATCAGGGCCGCCGCCTCCGGAACGATGCAGTGGGCGTGGATATCGACGGTCTTGACCCGCCGGCCGTTGACCACGACCTCGCGCCGCCGCGCCGGTTGTGTCGAACCTTGGGCGGCATGCGCCGGCCGCGCACCCGCGAGGCTGCATCCGACAAACGCAATTCCGGCGAGCGCGCCGGCCAACAGCTCCGCGCCGATAGCCATGTCCCTGATCCCCTTGCTGATCGCGATCGGCGAAATCTATCCGCCGCGGCGATCCGGCGCCACCCGTTTGCGGCCGGATGCAGCCGACGGATGATCCGTTTGGTTTTTGCAGCGGGCGATCCGTCCGATTTTAGAACTGCTCTAAAAAAGGGGCAGGATGGGCCGGTCGGAGGTGCAGCGACGGTTAAATCGCCACAATCGCCTGGCGCACAATCGCCTGGCCCACAATCGCCAGTCATCGTGCGCGATGACCGCGCGCCGCGGCAAAGCCGGCCCGAGGCCGCTCGGCGGAACAGCCGATGCCTTTTTCCCCGGCGGAAGCAGGTGGGCGGCAAAGCGGGCGGCGGGCGAGGGGAGGTCGGCGAATCGCCGCGGGGGAAATATTCCGCCGCTGCGCGATGTCGTATTCGATGTCGGGATATTCCCAGGCAGATATGTTGGATCTGATGGCTGCAGCCCCGCGTCTCTTGAGCATCGCGACCGCGGTGCCGCCCTATCCGCTCGACCAGGACGACGTGATCGAGCGGGTCAGGCGGTTGTTCGGCGGTGCGGCGGCGCTCGACCGGCTATTGCCGGTCTTCACCAACACCGGCATCCGCACGCGCTATTCCTGCGTGCCGATCGAATGGTACGACCGCCGGCATGGCTGGGCCGAGCGCAACCATATCTATCTTTCGGCGGCGCTCGATCTGCTCGAAGCCACGGCGATCCGGCTGCTCGACCGCGCCGGCGTCGCCAGGCACGAGATCGACGCGATTGTCGTCGTCTCGACCACCGGGATCGCCACGCCGAGCCTCGACGCGCTCTTGATCGAGCGGATGGGGCTGCGCCCGAATGTGCGGCGGCTGCCGATCTTCGGGCTTGGCTGCGCCGGCGGGGTCGTCGGCCTCGCCCGCGCTGCGAGCCAGGCCGTGGCGATGCCGGGCGAGACCGTGCTGTTCCTCGTCGTCGAATTGTGCGCGCTGTCGTTCCGCCGCGACGATTTCTCGAAGAGCAACATCGTCGCAACCGCGCTGTTCGGCGACGGCGCCGCCGGGGCGTTGCTGTCGACCGACGCAGACGGACCGGCGGTGATCGCCGCCGGCGAGCACACCTGGCCCGGCAGCCTCGAGGTGATGGGCTGGGAGGTCGCCGATGACGGTCTCAGCGCGGTCTTTTCCCGCGACATTCCGCAGCTCGTCGCCACCTGTTTTCGCCAAGTCGCCGACGAGTTTCTCGGCCGTCACGACCTCTCGATCGGCGACATCGACCGCTTCGTGTGCCATCCCGGCGGCGCCAAGGTGGTCACCGCGCTCGAAAGCGCCTTCGGCCTCGACGAAGGCGCGCTCGTCGGGGCGCGCGGCGTCCTGCGCGACTACGGCAACATGTCGGCCGCCACCGTGATGTTCGTGCTCGACCGCGTGCTCGCCGACCCGCGGCCCTGGAGCAAGGCGCTCCTGACCGCGCTCGGCCCGGGTTTTACCGCCGGCTTTCTGGTGCTCGACAACCGGTGACCATGCTCGGCTGGACGCTCGGCTTTGTCGTCGCGCAGCGTCTTGCCGAGCTGGCTTGGGCGGGCCGCAACACCGCGCGGCTGCGCCGGCTCGGCGCGGTCGAGGCCGATGCCGGGGGCTATCCGTTGTTTATCCTGCTGCACGCCGCCTGGCTCGCCGCCCTGGCCTTGTCGGCGCCGGCCGCCCGGCCGCCGGACTGGCCGTTGCTCGGGACCTTCGCGCTGCTCCAGCTCGCCCGGATCTGGGTCATCCTCAGCCTCGGGCAGTGGTGGACGACCCGCATCCTGACCCTGCCCGGCGCGCCGCTGGTGAGCATCGGCCCGTTCCGTTGGCTGCGGCATCCGAATTATCTGTTGGTCATCGCCGAGCTCGCGGTCCTGCCGCTCGCCTTTGGCGCGGTTGCCGTCGCCGCCGTGTTCTCCGGCCTCAACCTGGTGCTGATTGCCCGGCGCATTCGCATCGAGGATCGCGCGCTCGCACCACGGCGAGGGTTGTGAACACTGCCGTCGGATCCGGCGCCAAGACCTGGATCGGGTTCGTCGCCATGGGTTTCGGCATGTTCATGGCGATCCTCGACATCCAGATCGTGGCCAGCTCCCTGCCCGAGATCCAGGCCGGCCTCGGCATCGCCCTCGACCAGCTCAGCTGGGTGCAGACCGCCTATCTGATGGCCGAGATCGTCGCGATCCCGCTGACCGGCTGGCTGACCCGGATATTGTCGACCCGCGGCGCCTTTGTCGTCTGCGCGGGCGGCTTCACCGCGGCGAGCCTCGCCTGCGCCGGGTCGACCGGGTTCTGGTCCTTGATCCCGGCGCGGGTGGTCCAGGGCTTCTGCGGCGGGGCGCTGATCCCGCTGGTGTTTTCGGCGATCTTCCTGATGTTCGACTGGCCAGGGCGATCCCGCGCGACATTGGTCGCCGGGCTGTTGGCGATGCTGGCGCCGACCTTGGGCCCGAGCATCGGCGGCTTTGTCACCGACCGGTTTTCCTGGCATTGGCTGTTTCTGATCAACGTGCCGCCGGGGATCGTCGTCGCGATGCTGGCCGGCTGGGCCGTCGATGTCGACCGCCCGGACCGGCGCAGCTTCGGCGCGGCCGATCTCTTGGCGCTGCCGCTGCTCGCGACCTTTCTTGCCGGCCTCGAGCTGTTGCTGAAGGAGGCGCCGAAGCGCGGCTGGAGCAGCGCCCCGACATTGCTGCTGGCGGCTCTTTGCGCGGTCTGCGGCGGCGGCCTGATCTGGCGCTCCTTGCGTCATCCGGCCCCGCTGATCGACCTCGCCGCATTCCGCAACCGTAATTTCGCCCTCGGCTGCTGGTTCAGCTTTGTCCTCGGGGTCGGGCTTTACGGCGCCACCTACCTGCTGCCGGTGTTTCTCGGCCTGGTCCGCGGCTACGACGCGCTGCCGATCGGCGAGATCATGATGGTCACCGGGGCGGCCCAGCTGGCGGCGGCACCGCTCGCCACCGTGCTCGAACGCCGCACCGATGCGCGGCTGCTGATCGCCGCCGGGTATGCGCTGCTGGCGATCGGCTGGCTCGGCAACGGGTTCATGACATTCGCGACCGACTTTTGGGGTCTGTTCTGGCAGCAGATCGCGCGTGGTGCGGCGGTCATGCTGTGCCTGTTGCCGACGACCGCGCTGGCGCTCGGCGGCTTCGACCCGGCCCGGGTTCCGAATGCGAGCGGCCTGTTCAACCTGATGCGCAATCTCGGCGGGGCGATCGGGCTCGCGGTGATCGACACCATCCTCGAACAGCGCGCGCCGGCGCATGTCGCGTCCCTGGTCGCGCGCCTCCAGGCCGGCGACCCCGCGGCCGCGCGTCTGGTCGGCCTGCCGGCCGAGCGTTTCACCGGGGTGCCGATCGGCGCCGTCGATCAGGCCACCCGCGACTTTGTCGCGCCGCTGGTCGGGCGCGCCGGGCTCGTCGCCGCCTTCGACGATGCCTGGTTTTGGATCGGCGGGTTGATCCTGCTGTCATTGCTGCTGCTGCCGCTGATGCGCCTCCCGCGCGGCATGCCGTCCGGCTGAGGGGAGGGCTGGCGCACCGGACCCGATGCAATCCAGCCACCCCTTGGCCGGGCTTGGCCCGGTCAACCACGTCTTTGCCGCGAGCGGCTTGGAATAGGCGCGAGGGATCGCGATTTTTCGATGAGACCGCACCATCGAGAGCGGAGCAGGGTGGGGAAGGTGACCGAAGCGCAGCCTCTTGCCGCACCACCGCCGGACAGGCGGGCCGCTCCGCCGTCATCGCGCGGTTTCGCCCGGTCGATGCAAAACAACGCGCTCGCCATCTTTCCGCCGCAGGCCTTCGAGGAGGACGTCGTCTTCCGCGAATTCTTCGGCCGCCGGCAGATCATCATGAGCCGGCCGGCCGGCATCCAGCGCATCCTGGTCGACAATCCGGGCAATTACCGCCGCACCGCCGCCGGCATCCGCATCCTGCGCCCGCTGCTCGGCCGAGGATTGCTGCTCAGCACCGGCGACGATTGGCGGCATCAGCGCCGCACCTTGGCCCCGGCCTTCGCCCCGCGCACGATGCCGATCCTGGCCGGCCATGTCGCCCGGGCCGCCGGCGCCGCGACCGCCAGGCTCGAAGCCGCATGCAACGCCCCGGTCGATCTGCTCGCGGCGATGCAGTTTCTCGCGCTGGAGATCGCCGGCGCCTCGATGTTCTCGCTCGAGATGGAGCGCTACGGCGCCGAGTTGCGCGGTCTGATCAAGCGCTATGCCGCCCATCTCGGGCGGCCGAGCCTGCTCGACTTCCTGCTGCCGCCGTCGATCCCGAGCCCGCGCGACGTGGCGCGCTGGCGCTTCCGCCGCCATTGGCTCGACCTCATTCGCCGGATCATCGCCGCGCGCCGCGGCCAGGGCTCGGCCGGGGCGCCGCGCGACCTGTTCGACCTGCTGTCGACCGCGCGCGACCCGGAGAGCGGCGCCCTCTTCCCGCCAGACCGCCTCGCCGACCAGGTCGCGACGATGATCGTCGCCGGCCACGAGACCACGGCGGTGGCCTTGTTCTGGTCGCTCTATCTGCTGGCGTCGGCGCCAGCCATCCAGGAGCGGCTCGCCGCCGAGGTCGGCCCGCTCGATCTCGGCCCCGACCGCGCCGCCGCGGCATTGCCGAGGCTGGTCTATACCCGCGCGGTCGTGCACGAGGCCTTGCGGCTCTACCCGCCGGCTTTCACCCTGGCGCGCCAGGCGATCCGAGCCGACATCGCCGGCGGCATCCCGGTTCCGGCGCGCACGGTGGTGTTGATCGCGCCCTGGGTACTGCACCGCCACCGCCTGCTCTGGGCCGAGCCCGATGCCTTCGACCCCGGGCGCTTTCTGCCCGATGCACCGCCGCCCGACCGCTTCGCCTATCTGCCGTTCGGCATCGGCCCGCGGGTCTGCATCGGCGCGCAGTTCGCATTGACCGAAGCGGTGCTGGTGCTGGCGACGATGATCCAGGCCTTCCACATCGAGCGCGCCGACGACCTCCCGGTCACCCCGCGAGCAATTGTCACCACCCAGCCCGACCACCCGCCCCCGTTCTGGTTGCGCCGCCGCCGTTAAATTCCATACCTCGTCACCCTCACCCACCCAGCCCCTGGGGGGTCCCACCGACGACGTGCTGCTCTACGGCCTGGTGGCGACGCACGATTTGGGCGATCGCTATCAAATCGTCGGCGATTATCTGTCCTACGACCCCTATGGGCTGATGTACCGCAAGGACGATCCGGATTTCGCCGCGGTGGTAGACCGCGCCTTCACCAGGCTCGCCCAAAGCCGCGAGCTGGTCCAGCTCTACAACAAATGGTTTCAGCTGCGATTGCCGACCGGCGAGCGCCTCGACCTGCCGATGAGCCCGCAGCTCGAAGAAATCTTCCGCGTCGAAGGCGTCCCCGAACGAGGGACCGAGACGGGCTGGTCCTGTGAGTTGCCATCATCCCCGCGAAAGCGGGGACCCAGAGCTGCTGCTCGAGCGCTCGGCACGAGACGCCATTTTTTCGTCTTGGCCGGGCTTGACCCGGCCATCCACGCCTCTCCTGTGACGCCGGCAAGACGTGGATGCCCGGCACAAGGCCGGGCACGACGATTTTGGACTGCGTCATACGTCCAGACCCGTCGTTATTGTACCAGAACCTTCCTCGGACGGCCCGGCGCTTTCGGCGGGAATGACGCAAAAGTGGGGACGTTCAGTGCTTGATCTTCGAGTAGGGCAGGATCGGGTCGCCGGCTTTGTATTGGTCGGGCCACAGCACGGTTTCGCCGTTGCCGTCGCGGAAGTCGTCGACCTTGGTGCTGCTGATGTTCTGAAACTGGATCGTCATGATCCGCGGCTTCGCCCACTCGCCGTTTTTGCCGAACGTCACGTCGCCGACCACGGTCTTGAAGGTGTGGCTGCGGATCCAGTCGGCGATCTTGTCCTGGTCGAGGCCTTTGGCGCCCTCGACGGCGTCGCCCAGCACCTGCAGATCGGCGTATGCCCAGGGTGCCAGATAATAGCCGAGCGGGTCGACGCCCTTGCCCTTGGCCCGCGCCTGGTACTCGGCGAGGAACTCCATGACCCCGGGAAAGCGCAGCGCCGGCGCCGGCAGCCACCAGTCGAAGGTGATGATGCCGTTCAGCATCGGCCCGAGCGACGTCTTGATCGAAGTGCTCTGCGGCCCGGTCAGATTGCCGCCGAAAATCTTGGTGTCGAGCCCCAATTCGTGGACGCTGCGGATGACGCCGACGCTGTCGGGCGGATAGGACGATATGTAGACGACATCCGCGTTGGTCGCCTGGATCGCGCGGATGATCGGGGTGAAGTCGGTCGTCGTCGGCGGGTAGGTGCGGTCGTAGACGATGTCGAGCCCGGCCTTTTTGAGGTTGATGCGGGCGCCGTCGGCGGCGTTGCGCGTCGCCTCGCCGTCATCGACCGCGAGCGCTATCGTCTTCAGGCCGAGCTTGTCCTTCTGCGCCTTGACGATGTCGAAGAACCCCTCCGAGATCGCCGGGCGCGGGTCCGGGCCGACCGGCAGCATCGAGAAGTATTTGGAGTATTTGAACTCCTCGTTGATGTCGAGTGCGAACAGCCCGATAAAATTCATGTTGTGGGCGATCACGACCGGCATCGCCGGTGCGGCGATATTGGTGCCGTAGCCGGAGACGACCAAATCGACCTTGTCGACATCGAGCAGTTTCGTATAAATGCCGGGGACCAATGAGGGGTTGGTCTGGTCGTCGTAGTAATCGAGCTTGACCGGGCGGCCGAGCAGCCCGCCCTTTTTATTGGTGTCGTCGGCCCAGATCTGCATCGCCAACAGGCCCGAGGTGCCGTTGACCGCGAGCCCGCCGGTCAAGGCCATGCTGAAGCCGATCACGATCGGCTTGCCCGCCGGCTCGGCCGCCGGCGCCAAGGCGGGCGCGGCCAGCATCGCTGCGAGAGCCGCGGCGACCGCTGCGCGAACCGATCTCCTCCGGCTGTTGTGCCCGGTGCTGCGAAACATGAGTCTCCCCCTCGTGCGGCGGCACCCCGCCGGCGGTGCTTTTCGGGAACCGTTCGTGCCGCCCGCCGCGGCGACGCCCCTCGTCAGCCAAGAGGCATCGCCCAGCGGTGACCGGCATTCAGTGATGGAACAAATTCAGCGCCGAGCCTTTGCGGAACCATTCGAGCTGCGAGGCGCTGAAGGTGTGGTTGAGGCGGAGCGTCTCGCCCGACCCGTCGGCGTGCTTAATGCGGCACTCCACGGGTTGGCCGGCCGCCATCTCCTCCAACCCGACCAGGCTCAGGCGATCGTCGGCGCGGATGCGGTCGTAATCCGCCGAGCTTCTGAAAGGTTAGCGCCAGCAGGCCCTGCTTTTTGAGGTTCGACTCGTGGATGCGGGCAAAGCTGCGGGCGATGACCGCGCAACCGCCCAACAGCCGCGGCGACAGTGCCGCATGCTCGCGGCTCGAACCCTCGCCGTAATTGTCATCGCCGACCGCCACCCATTTGACCCCGCGCGCCTTGTAGTCGCGGGCGATCTTGGCGACCGCCTGCCCCTTTTCGCCGGTCAGCACGTTGACCGCGGTCCCGGCCTCGCCGGTATAGGCGTTGATCGCACCCATGAACATGTTGTCGCTGAACCTGTCGAGATGCCCGCGATAGCGCAGCCACGGCCCGGCCGGGGAGATATGGTCGGTCGTGGTCTTGCCCTTGGTCTTGATCAATACGGGGCAGTCGACAAAGTCCTTGTGGTCCCAGGCGAGCCACGGCTCCATCAGCTGCAGCCGCTCGCTGTTGGGATCGACCGCCAGGGTGATGCCGCTGCCGTCCTCGGGCGGGGCGATATAGGTCGCGTGGCCGCGATCGAAATTTTTGGGCGGCACGTCCGGGGCCGGTTTCGGCGGATCGAGCCGGAACGATTTGCCTTCGCCGTCGGTCACATTGTCGGTCAGCGGGTTGAACGACAATCGCCCGGCCAGCGCCATCGCGGTCACGATCTCGGGGCTGCCGATAAAGTTCATCGTCGTCGGCTGCCCGTCGTTGCGGCGCGGGAAGTTGCGGTTGTACGAGGTGACGATGGTGTTCGGCACCGCACCCTCCGCGGCTGAACGGCGCCACTGGCCGATGCACGGGCCGCAGGCGTTGGCCAAGACCGTGCCGTCGATGTCCTTCAAGGACTGCATCTGGCCGTCGCGCTCGATCGTGGCGCGCACCTGCTCGGAGCCCGGCGTGACCAGAAACGGCACGCCGGCCTTGATCCCGTGCGCCTTGGCCTGCTCGGCGATATCGGCCGAACGGCTCATATCTTCGTAGGACGAGTTGGTGCAGCTGCCGATCAGCGCGGTCGAGATTTGGTCGATGAACCCGTTTTTCGCATCGGCGACCTCGGCGGCAAGCCGCGAGATCGGCCGCGCCCGGTCCGGCGAATGCGGCCCGACGATGTAGGGTTCGAGCTTCGACAGATCGAGCTCGACGACGCGGTCGTAATATTTCGCCGGGTCGGCCTCGACCTCCTTGTCGGGCTCCAGGAGCTCGCGATGCTGCTCCATCAAGGGCACGAGCGCGCTCTTGCCGGTCGCCCGCAGGTAGCGCGCCATGCGCTCGTCGGCCGGAAACATCGAGGTGGTGGCGCCGAGCTCGGCGCCCATATTGGTGATCGTCGCCTTGCCGGTGGCGCTGATCGTGCGCGCGCCGGGGCCGATATACTCGACGATCGCGTTGGTGGCGCCAGAGACGGTCAATGCCCCGGCGACGTAGAGGATGACGTCCTTGGGCGCCGTCCAGCCATTGAGCTCGCCGGTCAGATAGACCGCGATGTGCCGGGGATAGAGCACTTCCCACGGCAGCCCGGCGATGACCTCGACCGCATCGGCGCCGCCGACCCCGACGGCGCAGGCGCCGAGGCCCCCGGCATTGGGCGTGTGCGAGTTGGTGCCGATGATCAGCTCGCCGGGAAACGCGTAGTTCTCCAGCACCACCTGATGGATGATGCCGGCGCCGGGCCCCCAGAAGCCGAGCCCGTATTTGGCCGCCGCCGAGCGCAGGAAATCATAGACCTCCTTGTTTTCGGCCAATGACTCGCGCAGGTCGGCGGAGCCCTCGACCCGCGCCTGGATCAGATGGTCGCAATGGATCGTGGCCGGCACCGCGACCCGGTCGCGCCGGGTCTGCATGAATTGCAAGAGACCGGTCTGCCCCAGCACGTCCTGAAACACGACGCGGTCCGGGCGCAGCAGCAGATAGCTGTCGCCGGGCTTGAGCTCCTGGTGTTCCGGGTCGTCGAGATGTCCGAGCAGGACCTTGTCGGCCAAGGTCAACGGCTTCGCAAGCCGGCGGCGGACCACCGCGAGATTGCGCGCCATCGCCGCGTAGACGGCAGCCGCCATTTCCGGGGTCGAATTGATAGAAACCATTGTGTAGCCTTTCTTGCCGATACTTCAAGGCGCCAGCACGAGCAGGATCTTGTCTACGCCGCGCGAAGAGAAAACCGGAGCTCGATGGAAGGATGCCGGTCGAACAACGGCGCGGCGATGATGCCCGATGAGGTCGAAACCGTCCAGGAAATCTTCGCTCTCGCGGCCGCCGGTGGGCCGCCGGATCGCCGTCCCGCGGGCCGCCCCGCGCCGCTCAGCGCACGGTCTCGAATTGGTTCGCGCCGACGGTTCCGGGCGGCAGAACCGCCGGGAAACGGATCGCCAGGACGGCGCCGCCGCCAGGCCGGTCCGCGACCTCGACCGCGGCACCGTGCATCTCGGCGATGCGGGCAACGATCGCCAGACCGAGCCCGGCATGCCCGCCGCGCCGCCGATCGCAGCGCCAGAACCGCTTGAATATGTGCTCGCGCTCGGTTTTCGGCACACCTGGGCCGCGGTCCATGACGCGGACGACGCCTTCTCCCGCCACCGCGATTTCGACGGTCGATCCGGGCGCGGTGTGGGCGAGCGCGTTTTCGACGAGATTGCGGACCGCGCGGGCGAGCGCGTCGCCATTGCCGCGGACCCGCACCGGGCGGCGCGCGCCGGTTACCGCCAGGGTCTTGCCCTGCGACAGCGCCAGCGGCGCGAGAAAGGCCGCGACCTCGCCCGAGATGGCCACGATGTCGGCAACTTCATCCTCGGCAATGACAAAGGCCTCGAGCTCGGAGATTTCGAGCAGCTGGTTGACCAGCCGGCTCATGCTCTCGACATCCTGGCGCAGCGGCTCCACCACCTCGCGATCCTCGATCATGTCGATTTGCGTGCGCAGGATCGCCAGCGGCGTGCGCAGCTCGTGCGCGGCGTCGGCGGTGAACTCGCGTTGCGCGCGGAACCCGGCGTCGAGCCGATCGAGCGCCCGGTTGACCGCGCGAACCAGCGGCAGCACCTCTCGCGGCATGCCCGTTTCCGGCAATCTGAGCTCGGTATGGTCGGGGCCGATCTGTTCGGCCAGCGCCGAGGCGGCGACGATCGGTCTGATCGCGCGTCGGAAAATGGCAACGTCGATGAACAGCAGCAGCAACAGCAGGGGAATGGTGATCCAGCCGACGCGGGTGAAGAATTCGGCGACGATGTCGTCGATCAGCACGTCGCGGTGGGCGAGGTCCTCCGAGACCTCGATCAGGAGCGGCCGCCCGCCGAAATCGGTTGTCACCGTCACCCCGTAGAACTCGTCGCCGTCGCGATGTTGCGAGAAGAACTGGAACGGCGCGCTTTTTGGCCGCTTGGACGTGATCGGGCGCTTACCCGACAGCGAGGAGAACAACACTCGGCCGTCGCCGTCGAGTACGGCAAAGGCGGCGCGCCCATAGGCTTCCGAATAGAATTCGGCCAATCCCGCGGGCAGCGATAATCGGGGCGTCCCGTCGGGACCCCGGTCGAGATAGCGCAGGATCTCGGCCGCCTGATCCCGCAGGGCTCGTTGGTGCAGCCCTTGCGCGGCATAGTCCAGCATCAGGAACAGCGCGAGCGGCATGCAGATCGCGGCGGCGATGATCGCTAGCAGGTGAAACGCGACGATCCGCGAGACGACCGAGCGGAACCGGATCACCTCATTTTCTCTCGGAGATCAGATAGCCGACGCCGCGCAAAGTGTGAATCTGGACCGAAGCGTCGACTTCGGCGAGGTGCTTGCGCAGTCGATGGATATAAACTTCGACGGCGTTCGACCCGACCTCCTGCGACAGCCCGTAGAGGTTGTTTTCCAATAGGGTCTTGCCGACCACCCGTCCGCTGCGACGCAGCAGATGCTCGAGAACGGCGATCTCGCGCGGCGAAAAGAAGATCGGCTCCTCGCCTACAAAAACCTGCCGCGCGACGGTGTCGAGCGTCAGGTTGCCGAGTTCGAGCGGGACGCCCAGCAAGTTGCCCGGCCGCCGCAGCAATGCCCGCAGCCGGGCGATCAGCTCTTCGAGGGCAAAGGGCTTGACCAGATAGTCGTCGGCGCCGCTGCCCAGTCCGGTGACGCGATCCTTCAGGCTGCCGCGCGCGGTCAGGATCAGGACCGGGGTTGCGTCGCGGCGTTTGCGCATTTCGCTCAGCACCTCGAGGCCATCGGCGTCGGGCAGCCCGAGATCGAGGATGACGATCTCAAAGCGGCTGGTGCGCAGGGCCGCCGTCGCATCCGCAGCCGTCGCCAGGACATCGACGACGAACCCGGCGGCGGCGAGACCCCGCCTGAGCAGCTCGGCGAAGCGCTCGTTATCCTCGATGAGCAGCAACCGCATCGGGTTTATCCTGTCGGGTTCGGCCGCCCCTCCAGGCCGCGTTCCCCAGCTCGACGAGATTCGGGAAAGTTCGGGCCGCCGCCGATCCGCCAATACCGCGACGCCGCCCGGGACCTGCCGGCCCGGCCGAGCGGGCCACGGCACACGATCGGCCGGCGCCCTCGGTTCAAATCGCGTCGAGCTGCCAGGCGACGTCGTTGCCGATGCCCCAGAGGTAACCGATATTCGCTTGGCCGACGAGGGCATAGGCGCGCCCCTGATGGCGCCAATAAATCAGGTTCACGTCCTGTCGGCGATCGAAGGTCGGCGGGATATCGGGTTGCTTGGAGGAGCCGATGATCAGCGCGAGCGGGCCGATCGCCTTGTTGTCGGTGTTGTAGACGAGCTGGGCGGCCGGGCTGCCGTCGATGACGATCAGCCGGGCGCCGCGGAAATTGAGACCCCAGGGCTTGAGATCGGGCAGGTGCACCTGCTGCGGCAGGCTTCCGCTGATCTTTTGCAATGCCTCGCGGGTGTCGCCGGTGGCCGGAACGTCGACCAGCGCGTTGTCGCCGGCGCTGGCGAACAGCTTGAAATAGCCGGCGGCGTTGTCGAGCCAGAGGTTTTTCGCGACGGTCGCCTCGACCGCAGGCCGCCCGACATCGCCGGCAGCGACCCCGGAGGGCAGCCGGCCGACGCCGAGATACGCCGCACCGCCGCCAATCAGCAGCCCCAGGAACGAAGCGGCGAACGGCAATCCCAGACGCCCGCGGCGCAGCGAAGCCGGCCTTTCCGAGCCGGACCGGCGCCTGAAGGACAGCAGCCGGAAGCCGGTTCGAGAGGCTTCGGTCTCGCCGCGGGCGGCGGCGATCAAGCGCTCGGGCATCGGCTCGTGCACGACCTCGTCAAAGGCGTCGCGCACCAGCTTCGCCGAGACCGCGAGCGCCGCCAGCCGCTCGCGCGAGGCCGGGTCGCTGTCGAGCCAAGCTTCGACCTCGCGCTGCTCGGCCGCCTCGATCTCGCCGTCGAGATAGGCGACGAGAAGGCCGTCACTGCGCTTCTGCATCCTTCCTACTCCTGCGCATTCCGCCGCCGGCTTCGAGCTGGAGCACCAGCGCGGTCCGAGCGCGGGCGAGGCGGCTCATCACCGTCCCGACCGGCACCTGCACCACTTCGGCAGCCTCCTTGTAGCTGAGCCCGTCGACGGTCACCAGCAACAGCACCGTGCGCTGGTCCGGCGGCAGGCGATCGACGGCGCGGCGCACCTCGCTCAGCGCCAGTCGCGCCTCGACACGGCGCACCGGCTCGTCTGTTCCGAGGCGGTCCTCGCCGTAATCGCTGTCCTGCTTGCGCACCTCGCGCGAGCGGATCTGGTCGATCCATATCGTCTGCACGATGCGGAACATCCAGCTGTCGAACCGGGTGCCCTCCTGAAACTGATGCCGGCGCGCCAGCGCCCGCTCGCATGCCGCCTGAACGAGATCGTCAGCGTCGACCGCGGACCCCGTCAGCCCGCGCGCAAATCGGCGAAGCCGCGGCAGCACCGCTATCAGCTGGTCGCCGAACCGGCTGCCGGCGGAGCTCCCGTCGGCGACGCGATGGCTCGGCGATCCTGCCGATCTCGGCCCAGCGACAACGCACCTCCTGAACGGGTTATTCCCGGCGGTCCTGCACCACCGCGTTGCGCACCCCCCGCCAGACCCGAGCAGCCCAGTGCTCGCGTACCACCGCCTGCATCGGATCGGCGCCCCCCGGCACCGTATCACGGCGGCGAAATCGGGCGAAAGCGTGACGACTTCGGGCAGTCTCAAACCCCGACCGGGAGCCGCGAGCCGAGCTCGGCCGCTCGCCCGCGGGCCCGCGACAGAAGCCGCCGCCGAGGGTTGGCTCTTCACAAAGCGGCGCCGTCGCGGCATTGTGCGCGCCCGCCAGCCGGCGCATTCAGGAACCGCCGCTCGATGAAGGTTGCCGTCGTCAAGGAAAGGCGGGCGCACGAACGCCGCGTCGCGGCCTCGCCCGACACCGTCAGGCGGATGGTCGCGATCGGGCTTGAGGTCGTTACCGAATCGGGAGCGGGGGACGGCGCCGGCTTTACCGACGCCGCCTTTGCCGCGGCCGGGGCCGCGATCGCGGCCGACCCGGCGACGGCGCTCGGCGACGCCGATGTCGTGCTCAAGGTGCAGCGCCCGCTGCTCGGCGGCGAGGGTGAGGCGGACGAGCTGCGGCCCTTGAAGCGCGGCGCCGTGCTGATCGGCCTGCTGCAGCCGCTGCACAACCCGATAGACGTCGAGGCCTATGCCGATGCCGGGATCACCGCCTTCGCCGTCGAGCTGCTGCCGCGGATCACCCGCGCGCAGGCGATGGATGTGCTGTCCTCGCAAGCCAACCTCGCCGGCTACAAGGCGGCGCTCGACGCCGCCGACGAGTTCGGCCGCGCCTTTCCGATGATGATGACCGCGGCGGGGACGATCAAGGCGGCGCGGGTGCTGGTGATGGGCGCCGGGGTCGCCGGGTTGCAGGCGATCGCCACCGCGCGGCGTCTCGGCGCCATCGTCTCGGCGACCGATGTGCGGGCCGCCGCCAAGGAGCAGGTCGAGAGCCTCGGCGCCAGCTTCATCACGGTCGATGACGAGGCCGCGCGCTCGGCGGAAACCGCGCAGGGCTATGCCCGCGAAATGGGCAAGGACTATCAGCGGCGGCAGCAGGCGAAGATCGCCGAGATCCTGAAGCGCATCGATGTGGTGATCTGCACCGCCCTGGTTCCGGGCCGCGCGGCGCCGGTGCTGCTGACCGCCGCGATGATCGCCGAGATGACCCCGGGATCGGTCGTCGTCGATCTCGCGGTCGAGGAAGGCGGCAATGTCGAGGGCAGCCGCCCCGGCGAAATCGTCACCACCCCGAACGGGGTCAAGATCATCGGCCACGTCAACATGCCGTCGCGCATCGCCGCCGATGCGAGCCAGCTCTACGCCCGCAACCTGTTTTCTTTCTTGTCGCTGATCGTCGATAAAGAGGGCCGGCTCGCGATCGACCTTGGCGACGAGATCGTCAAGGCGACGTTGCTGACCCGAGACGGCGTGGTGGTCAATCCGGCACTGATGGCGTCGGCGGCGGCGCCGGCCGCGGCCTCGGTCCCGGACAACTGACGGAGCTGGCCATGGCAGACCCCGCCGCTCTGGCCGAGCGCGCCCGGGAGCTCGCCGGCGATGCCGGCGCGCTCGCGCACAACCTCGAAGCGCTCGCCCGGCAATTGGCGGTGCAGGCGCCGGCGGCGGCGGGCGGCACCCCCTTTGTCTTCGAGCTGACGATCTTCGTGCTCGCGGTTTTTGTCGGCTACCACGTGGTGTGGCGGGTCACCCCCGCATTGCACTCGCCCTTGATGAGCGTGACCAACGCGATTTCGAGCGTGATCATCGTCGGCGCGCTGATCGCCGCCGGCCCGCTCGGCCTCAGCTTTGCCAAGATCGCCGGGTTCGTCGCCGTCACCTTGGCCGCGGTCAACATCTTCGGCGGCTTCATCGTCACCCAGCGCATGCTCCAGATGTTCCAGAGAAAGAAATAGCGGGGCCGCGGTGAGCGACAATCTGTCGGCCGTTTTCTACCTGGTCGCCTCGATCTGCTTCATCATGGCGCTGCGCGGCCTGTCGTCGCCGCGGACGGCGCGGGTGGGCAATCTCTACGGCATCGCCGGCATGGTGATCGCCGTGGCCACCACCCTGCTGACCCCGCATGTGGTCAGCTTTTGGCTGATCGTCGCCGGCATCCTGATCGGTGGTGCGATCGGCACCTGGATCGCGCTGCGCATCCATATGACCGCATTGCCGCAGCTGGTGGCGGCGTTTCACAGCCTGGTCGGCCTCGCCGCGGTGTGCGTCGCCGCCGCCGCCTTCAGCGCTCCGGCCGAATACGGGATCGGGGTGCCGGGCGCGATCGAGCGCGCCAGCCTCGCCGAGATGTCGATCGGCATGGCGATCGGGGCCGTCACCTTTACCGGCTCGATCGTCGCCTTCGCCAAGCTGCAAGGGCTGGTCACCGGCCGGCCATTGGTCTTCCCCGGCCAGCATCCGGCCAACGCCGGGCTCGGGATATTGCTCGTCCTGCTGATCGTCGTCTTCGTCGCGAGCCAGGCGGCGGCGGCGTTCTGGCTGATCCTGCTGGTCTCCTTGGGCTTGGGCTTTCTGCTGATCCTGCCGATCGGCGGCGCCGACATGCCGGTCGTGATCTCGATGCTGAACTCGTATTCGGGGTGGGCCGCCTGCGGCATCGGCTTCACCCTGTCGAACAGCCTGTTGATCATCACCGGCGCGCTGGTCGGCTCGTCGGGGGCCATCCTCAGCTACATCATGTGCAAGGGGATGAACCGCTCGATCGTCAACGTGATCCTCGGCGGGTTCGGCACCGAAGGCGGCGCGATCGCGGCCGGTGCCGGGGTCGGCGACCGTTCGGTCAAATCGGGCAGCGCCGAGGACGCCGCCTTCATCCTGAAGAATGCCGGGTCGGTGATCATCGTCCCAGGCTACGGCATGGCCGTCGCCCAGGCCCAGCACGCATTACGCGAAATGGCCGATGTATTGAAGAAGGACGGGGTCAAGGTGCGCTATGCGATCCACCCGGTCGCCGGGCGCATGCCGGGACACATGAACGTGCTCTTGGCCGAAGCCAACGTCCCCTATGACGAGGTGTTCGAGCTCGACGAGATCAACCGCGACTTCCCGTCGACCGATGTCGCCTTTGTGATCGGCGCCAACGACGTGACCAACCCGGCGGCCAAGACCGATCACTCGTCGCCGATCTACGGCATGCCGATCCTCGATGTCGAGCGCGCCAAGACCGTATTGTTCGTCAAGCGCTCGATGGCCTCGGGCTACGCCGGCGTCGAGAACGAATTATTCTACCGCAACAATACGATGATGCTGTTCGGCGACGCCAAGAAAATGTCCGAGGAGATCGTCAAGGCGATGGAGTGACCGGCGTCGTCATCATGAGGGAGCGGCCCGGCGAGAGCCTGACCCATCACTTTTGCGGCGAGGGACACGGTGAACGCGCGGCATCGGAAGCTAGCGAATGTCGGAGTTGACCGGTTCGCGCCGCCTCGGCTTTTCGCGCATGGACAAATGTCATCGAAAGAGTAAATTCAGCTTGGGGTAAGGATCAGCAAGCCACCCCAAGGGGGCACATCGCCATGACGCGCCGTCGAATTCGCGTGATCCTCGCCGCCGCCGCGCTGTTTGCTTTGCCGATCCAGCCTGGGGCGCGCGCGGATGCCGGGGCCGCGTCGCCCACCGCAAAGGTGACCGACGAGGTCGATTTCGCGATCTCCTGCGGGCCGGCCGCGCAAAAGACGTTCAAGCATGCGGTGTGGACCCTGCACTCGTTCTGGTATCCCGAGGCGCTGAAGGGGTTCACCGCGGTGACCGAAGCGGAACCCGGCTGCGCGATGGGGTATTGGGGCATGGCGATGAGCCATTGGTACCCGCTGTGGTTTCCGCCCAACGCGGCGGCACTGAAGGCGGGATCGGAGGCGGTCGAGAAGGCGGTCGCCGCGGCGCCGAAGACCGATCGTGAAATGGACTACATCGCGGCGATCGCAGTCTTTTACCGCGACAGCGACAAGCTCGACCATCGGACCCGGGCCGTCGCCTACGAGAAGGCGATGGAACAGGTCTACCTGCGCTATCCCGAGGATCGCGAGGCCGCGGTGTTCTATGCGCTGGCTCTGAACGCAACCGTGCTGCCCACCGACAAGACCTACGCCAATCAGCGCAAGGCGGCGCAGATCCTCAACAAGATCTGGGCCGAGCAGCCGAACCACCCCGGTGTCGTGCATTACCTGATCCACAGCGACGACTCGGCGCAATTTGCCGAGGCCGGCCTAGCCGCGGCGATCTGCTACTCCAAGATCGCACCCAACGTGCCGCATGCGCTGCACATGCCCTCGCACATCTTCACCCGGCTCGGCATGTGGCAGCAGTCGATCGATTCGAACCGCGCCGCTCAGGCCGCGTCGCTCTCCTATGTCCAAAAACGCCTCGGGCCGGGTGGCTACGACGGCGACACCGTCCATGCGCTGGATTATCTCGAATACGCCTATCTGCAGACCGCGCAGGATGGCCCGGCCAAGGCGGTGCTTGACGAGCTGACCGGCTTTCGCCGCACCGACACCGTGGTCCTGCCCACGGCCTACGCCGTCGCGGCGATCCCGGTGCGCTTTGCGCTCGAACGCCGCGACTGGCATGCCGCCGCAACCCTGTCGGCGCCGCCGGTCGGGTTCCCGCTCGAACATTTCCCCTGGGCCGAAGCGATGATCTCGTTTGCCCGCGCGCTCGGCGCCGCGCACACCGGGGACATTCCCGGCGCCCAGGCGGAAATCGCCAGGTTGCGATCGCTCGAAGACAAGCTGTTGGAGGCAAAAGACTCGTACTGGGCCAATCAGGTCGAGGTCCAGCGCCTCGGAGCCGCCGCCGTCCTTGCGCACGTTCAGGGCGACGACAAAAAGGCGGTCGAACAGGCGCATGCGGCGGCCGATCTCGAAGCAACGATGGACAAGCATCCGGCCACCCCCGCCGCGGTCCTCCCGGCGCGCGAGCTGCTCGCCGACCTGCTGCTCGAACTCAACCAGCCCGCCGTGGCATTGAAGGAGTACGAGGGGGTCCTGCGCACCGATCCCAACCGCTTCCGCAGCCTCCTCGGCAAGGCCCGGGCCGCCAAGCAATCGGGCGACGTCGCGGCCTCGCGCGACGCCTACCAGAAGCTGGTGGCGCTGAGCTCATCGGCCGTGCCCGAGCGCCCCGAACTGTCGGAGGCCAAAGCCTTCCTGACGAATTGACCGATAATCCGTTAACGGGGGCCACCTTCGTTTCGCGGGCGGCTCAGCCACGCCGCATCCCGAAAATCGCCGCAAATGCGTGCTATCTCGGGTGGCAGTTGGAATTACTCCAGGGCAGCGACAATGGTACCCGCCATCCTGGCCGCTCACGCGTGTCGGCGCCTGCCGCGGGCTGTCGAAGGCCGATCGCGCGACACCCGGCGATCGCGGTACTTCCTCGTTATATCATTGAGAGATATCGTATTTTCTCGGTTGCTGCGCGGCCGTCACCTGATCATCGCCCGCCGCTGTCGCGAAAACCCGGGGAATCCGCGGCGGAGGGGAGGGGCCCTCCTGTATTTCGTTTGTATTATCAGGTGGCGGTTTTGTTCGAGGCGCCCGAGCGGAAGCGGGCTTGACCAGCGCTTCGAACGTCAGCCCGAGATCGTGCGGGCGCCGCAACGTCGCCGATCGGCGGCGGCTGGAACCGGGCCGCCAGGCGAAAGTTACGCCCGGCCGCGCTTTCGCCTCAGTAGCCTTCGCGCTCCATGCGCTTGCGCAGCAGCTTGCGGTAGCGGCGGACCGCCTCGGCGCGTTCGCGGGCGCGGCGCTCCGAGGGCTTCTCGTAGCTGCGCCGCAATTTCATTTCTCGGAACACGCCCTCGCGCTGCATTTTTTTCTTCAAGACCCGGAGGGCCTGGTCGACGTTGTTGTCGCGAACGAGGACTTGCACGGGGGCTCTGCTCCAGTAAGGGCCATCGGCCGCAGCAGGCGGCGCGGCATTCGGTCGCTCATTTAAGCACCCGAGCGGCCGGCTGTGAAGGCGGAGATCGCGATCGGCGGGCTGGTGCTTTACCGCGACCGCCGGCGGTCACATATTCCCCACATGGCTCTGCTGAAAATCGCCCATATGGGCAACCCGGTGCTGCGCGCGCCGGCCGCCATGGTCGAGGACCCGACCGCACCCTGGGTGCGCCGCCTCATCGACGACATGATCGAGACGATGGAGGATGCCGGCGGCACCGGCCTCGCCGCACCCCAGGTGCACCAGCCGTGGCGGATCGTCGTCTTTTTCGTCTCTGGCGAGCGCCTGAGCGGGATGCCGGGCGACTTGGCCCAGGATTTGACCGTGCTGATCAACCCGGTGGTCGAGCCCTTGGGCCGCGAGCGGGCGTTCGGCTGGGAGGGCTGCCTGTCGGTGCCGGGGCTGCGCGGCGTCGTGCCGCGCCATCTGCGCATCCGCTACCGCGCGTCGGGCCTCGAGGGCGAAACCATCGAGCGCGCGGCGGAGGGCTTTCACGCCCGCGTCGTCCAGCACGAATGCGATCACCTCGACGGCATCCTCTACCCGCAGCGCATGACCGACCATCGGCTGCTGGTCTTCCTCGAAGAGCTGCAGCGCCACCCGATCGATCTCGCGGCCTTTTTGGCCGAGGCCCGGCCGCAATGAGGAGCCCGCTCGCCGAGAGCCAGCGCGAGGCATTGATCGAGGCGATGCTGCCCGACGTGGCGTTCGACGGCTGGTCGCGCGCGGCATTGCGCGGCGCGGCGCGGCGGCTCGGCATGCCGGCCGGCGAGGCGCTGGCGCTGTTTCCCGGCGGTGCCGCCGATCTCGTCGGCGGCTTCAGCCGCTGGGCCGACCGCCATATGCTCGACCGCCTCGAAGCCTTGCCGCTCGACCCGTTGCGGGTTCACGAGCGGATCGCGCTGGCGATCGGCGCCCGCCTCGAAATCGTCGAACCGTGGCGCGAAGCGGTCCGCCGCGCGCTGATGGTTCTGGCCTTGCCCCAGAATGGGCCATTGGCCATGCGCCTGACCTACGAGACGGTCGACGGGATGTGGTACGCGGCCGGCGACAGCGCCACCGATTTCAGCTTTTATTCGAAGCGCCTGAGCTTAGTCGCGATTTACGGCGCCGCCGTGCTCTACTGGCTCGGCGACCGGTCCGAGGGCTTTGCCGATACCCGCGCCTTTGTCGAGCGCCGGCTCGCCGACGCCGCCCGCATCGGCCGCGTCCGCCGCGATCTGGAGGAGTTCGTCGAGCGGCTGCCGAACCCGCTGCGCCTGCTGCGCGCGCTGCGCTGAACCCGGGTCTCAGCGATGCGGGATCAGGCGGGTGACGTGGCCCATCTTGCGCCCCGGCTGAACCTCGCCTTTACCGTAGAGATGGAGCTTGACCAGCGGATCGTTGAGCGCGTCGCGCCATTTCTCGACGTCGCTGCCGATCAGGTTCTTCATGACCGCGTCGGAATGATGCTCGACCGAGCCCAGCGGCAATCCGCACAAGGCCCGCACCAGCTGCTCGAACTGGCTGGTGACGCAGGCGTCGATCGTCCAGTGCCCGGAATTGTGCGGCCGCGGCGCCAGCTCGTTGACCAGGATGTCGCCCGACGGGGTCACGAACATCTCGACCGCGAGCACCCCGACCAGATCGAGCTTTTCGGCGACGTGACGCGCGATCGCCTCGGCTCGCATCGCGATCTCGGGGGCGACCCGGGCCGGCGCGATGGTGGTGTCGAGGATATGGGACGCGTGCTGGTTTTCGACCGGCGGATAGGTCGCCCAGGCGCCGTTGCGGCCGCGCGCGACGACGACCGAGATCTCGCACGAGAAATCGACAAAGCGTTCGAGGATGCCGATCTCGCCACCCATCCGGCGCCACGCCTCCTCGGGCCGGGTCTCGGCGGTCAACGTCACCTGGCCCTTGCCGTCATAGCCCATGCGCACGCTCTTGAGCACGGCCGGATGGCCGAAATCGCGCATTGCCCGAGCCAGCGCCGCGGCTTCGGAAACCTCGCGGTAGGCGGCGGTGGCGATCGCGATCGAGCGCAGGAAATCCTTTTCGCGCAGGCGGTCCTGGGTGATCTCGAGGATCCCGGGCTGCGGCAGGACAGAGGTCGAGGCCGCCACCCGCCGCACCGCCTCGGCCGGGATGTTTTCGAACTCGAAGGTGGCCACGTCGACCGCCGCGGCAAAGCGGTCGAGCGCCTGCGGGTCGGAGAATTCGGCGACCGTCGCGGCGCCGCACACCTGCTCGGCCGGGCTGTCCCTCTCGGTCGCGAAGACATGGCAGCGGTAGCCGAGCCGGGCTGCGGCGAGCGCGGTCATGCGGCCGAGCTGGCCGCCGCCCAATATCCCGATCGTCGCCCCCGGGGCCAGCACCCGCGCCGTCGCCGGCATCACGCCGGGTCCGGGCGGTCGGCCACACCCTGCGTCTGCGCCCGCCGCCACCCCTCCAGCGCCTGCGCCACCGGGCTGTCGCAGAGTCCGAGGATCGCCGCGGCGAACAGCGCCGCGTTGACGGCGCCGGCCTCGCCGATCGCAAACGTCGCCACCGGGACCCCGGCCGGCATCTGCACGATCGACAGCAGGCTGTCGACGCCTTGGAGCGCCCGGCTTTCGATCGGCACCCCGAGCACCGGCAGCGAGGTCAAGGCGGCGGCCATGCCGGGCAGGTGGGCAGCACCTCCCGCACCGGCGATCAGGACGCGCAGCCCGCGCGATCGCGCGGTGCGCGCATAGTCATAGAGCCGATCGGGTGTTCGATGCGCCGAAACGATCCGCGCCTCCCGAGCGATCCCGAGCCGGTCGAGGGTCGCCGCGGCATGCTGCATCGTCCGCCAATCGGTTTGGCTGCCCATGATGATGCCCACCGCGGGACCGGCCTCGCTCATTCGGCTCCTTTCGCAGGCGGCGCATGCCGGCCGGCATTACCGGCATTATAGGTGCGCGTCCGGCCGGCACAAGCAACCCCGGGCCGGGCCGGCATCAGGCGATGATGTCGGGCAGCAGCTCGCTTTCGATCTTGGAGATCTGATCCTTGAGCAGCAGCTTTCGCTTTTTCAGCCGCTGCAGCTGAAGCTGGTCGAACGGAGCGTGCTCGGAGAGGCGGGCGATCACCTCGTCGAGATCGCGATGTTCGCTCCTCAGCGCGTCGAGTCTCGCCTTCAGCGTTTCGGTGTCGAGGTCCATGGCCGTGGCGCACGATTTCTCCATCATTGTATCATCATATCATCGTGAATGAGCCCGGTCGCCGACATCCCACAACCGGGCGTGAAAACAACCTGCGACCCGGATTCGTCGAGCGAGGAGCCCAGGGGTTTCGCGCTGGCGCTCTGCGCATTCAGCCATCGCTGCCGCCGGGCTTTTCGAGGGCCCGGCGGTCCTGCTCGGCAACGGGCTCGCCCCAGCGTCTGACCGTTCCGGTGTCGAGACCGAACAGGTCGAGGACACGGCCCAAGGTGTGATCGATGATCTCCGCGATCGTGGACGGCCTCGCGTAAAACGCCGGAACCGGCGGGGCGATCACCGCGCCCATCTCCGACAACGCGGTCATCGTGCGCAGATGGCCGGTGTGGAGCGGGGTTTCGCGCACGACGAGAACGAGACGCCGCCGCTCCTTCAGCACCACATCCGCCGCCCGCGTCAGCAAGGTCGTGGTCACGCCGCTGGCGATCTCGGCCATGCTGCGGATCGAGCACGGGGCGACGACCATCCCCAACGTGCGAAACGAGCCCGACGAGATCGGCGCCGCCATGTCGCCGATGGCGTGCACGACATCGGCGCGGGCGCGCACCGCCGCCGGCTTCAGATCGGTTTCGAGAGCCAGGGTCACCTCGGCCGCGCGGCTGATGACGAGATGGGTCTCGACCGGCAGCGGCCGCAGCAGCTCCAGCAGCCGCGCGCCGTAGATCACGCCGGAGGCGCCGCTGATCCCGACGATCATGCGTGGCAGCGCAGATATTTCGGTCATCGCGACCTCTTTGAAATTTGCGGTCTTGACATATTTTCGTCATCGACGGCGAGAGCCCTGGCCGGACCGTCGGCCCGGCGTTACCATCGGGGGCGGTCATCATCTATGAGGAGGATGTGCATGTCGCTGCAGGATCGCATCGAGGCGCTGAGGGAAAAGCACGCGGCTCTCGAACGCGCCATCGACGAAGAGAACGGCCGTCCGCTTCCGAACGACGACGCCATCTCCGATCTGAAGCGTCAGAAGCTCCGCATCAAGGACGAGATCTACCAGCTCGAGCGGCACTGACCGGTCATCCGGCGATCGGGCGACGGCTCGCCCCCATATCGTTGCTGCATCGTTGCTGCCGCGCGCGAGATGCGGCGCCTGCTGTGGCTGCCGGTCCTGGTCGCGTTGGGCGCCGCACCGGCGCACCGCGGCGGCCCGTGTCGGAGGACGCCGGCAGCGGCGTTGCGGGAACCGGCCATTTTCCGGAGAGTCCGGCATTTTTTAGGACAGTCCGCCATTTTTTAGGCATTTGTGTGGAACAAATCCGAATTTAAATCGTCCTAGTTACGGAGCACGAAACCACGCTGCGTGATTCGTGTCTCGAAGTGTCGGGGGTGTTTCGGCAGCGGGGAATCGGGCCGGTGTCGGCCAAACGCCGCCGCTATGGGCCCAGCCGCGGCCCGCCTGCCCCGACGAAGCAAAATCGCTCGATAACCACGCTCTCCTGGTCAGGACCAGGAGAAAAGGGAGGAAGCTCGCGTCATGACAGTCCAACGTCAGAACGCCCTGGGCCAACGTCCGAACGCCCTGGGCGCCGCGCTCGCATTCGCCTCGTTGCTGGCGTTGCCGGCCGCAGCCGGCGCCGCCACCGTCGCAAACCCGCTTTGCAAGAGCAACACCGCGTTCTTCGGGCCAAAGCTGCCGCCGGACATCACGCTCCCCGCCGGGTTCAAGGCGACGGTTTTTGCCAGCGGCTTGAACGCGCCGACCGGCATCGCCTTCAAGGAAAATTCGACAGATTTCAACGTCTACGTGCTCGAATCGGGGCACGGCCTGCCGAGCGTCTGCAACGAGCAATCCTCGTTCGGGACCGGCGATTTCGACCCGAAGAACCCGTTCACCCCCGACATCCTGGTCTTCAACAGCGCCGGCAAGCGGATCGGCGGCCCGCTCGGCAAGCCGAATGCGAGCGGGACCGGTTTTCAGGCGGCCGGGCCCGCGGTCGACATCGCCTTCGAGAAGGGGGTCGAGGGCGGGCGGCTGTTCGCCACCGACTCGAACCAGGCGACCCACACGCACAACGGGCAAAATAACAGTTCGCGCATCGTCACCGTGGATCTGTCGACCGGAAAGGTCACCCCGTTCATCACCGGGTTGCCGACCGGCGACCACCCGACCGAGCAGCTGGCGTTTCGCGGCAAATGGATCTACTGGTCGCAAGGCTCGACCACCAACAGCGGCGTCGTCGGCCGCGACAACGGCGGCGGCCAGAACCAGTCCGACATCCCCTGTCAGACCATCAAGCTGAGCCAGAACGTGTTCAACTCCGGCGGCGGGAAGCTCACCAGCGGGTATTCCCCGTTCGGGGTGACCCAGCCGGGCGCCACGATACCGGCTTTCTTCAACTCGTTTACCGGCAAGGTTCGCAAGGGCGTGTGCGACGGCGCCACCCTGCGGGCGCAGCTCAGCGACCCGACCGTGATCGAGCCTGTCGCGTGGGGACATCGCAACGGCTACGCGATCCGCTTTGCGCCCGAGGACCATCCGTTGGCCGGGGCCCTGGTGGTCGGCGAGGACGGTGCCGACGAGCGCGGCGCGCGTCCCTCCAACGGCGCCCCGGAAGTGCTGTCGATCGACGCCCAGCACCGCGACGGGAGCCCCGGCTATCACGGCTGGCCGGACCGCTACGGCTTCCTGCCGTCGAGCCAGGCGGTGTTCAACCCGGTCGGCGGGACCAGCGACGATCTGTGCGTGCCCGACCCCTCAAATCCGCCCAGCGGCTGCACGCCGGCGAGCCTTGCCAAGATCCTGAAGGAGGATGCCCCGATGCGCGACGTGCTGGCCGGCCCGCCGCAGCAGATCACCGCGCCGATCGCCCTCGAGGCGGCCAATTCCTCGTTCACCGGGATCGACTTCGCGCCCCCATCCTTTGCCGGCGGCCCGGTGCACCGGGGTGCTGCGCTATATAGCCTGGAGGGCGATTTCGGGTTCTCGGCGCCGAACGCCACCTCGCCTGCACCCGAAGTGGGGCACGAGGTCAAGCTGATCAACTTCGGCCAGGAGTCCGGGTGGCAGGACGGCGACGATGCCGACAATCGCGGGGCAGCTCCGCTCGCCCTGAAGTTCCAGAATTTCGCCCGCAACGAGACCGGCGACCAGGCCTTCGTGACCGGGATCAACGGTTTCAACCGCCCGACCGGCATCAGGTTCGGCCCGGACGGCTGCGCCTATGTCGTCGATTACGGCGCGGTGCGCGATCTCGGATCCAACTCGCACTTTGTCGGCGCCGCCAACGGCCCGCTGGTGCAGATCCCGGGGACCGGCGTCGTGTGGAAGATCTGCCCCGAATAAGGGCGGACAGAACCCCTCCAAGGGGCGGCATCGCGGGCCGCCCCGACTTTGTCGAGGGCCAGCGAAACAGCAAAAAAAAGAGGCCGATACCTCGCGGCACCGGCCCCGGCGATTGCTCGCAGCAGTTTCTAGTAGTCGTCCATCCCGTCCATGCCGTGGTCGTGCTGCATCGACGGCATCGCCTTTTTCTCGGGCTTCTCGGCGACCATCGCCTCGGTCGTGACCAGGAGGCCCGCCACCGATGCGGCGTTCTGCAGCGCCAGCCGCACGACCTTGGTCGGGTCGATGATGCCGGCCTTGACCATGTCGACAAATTGGCCCGACTGCGCGTCGTAGCCGTAGTTCGGATCCTTGCTGTCGAGCAATTTGCCGACGATCACCGAGCCCTCGCCGCCGGCGTTTTCGGCGACCTGGCGGACCGGCGCCTGCAACGCGCGGCGGACGATGTCGATGCCGACCTTCTGGTCGCTGTTTTCGGGGGTCAGCCCGTCGAGCGCTTTGGCCGCATAGAGCAGCGCCACGCCGCCGCCCGGGACGATGCCCTCTTCGACTGCGGCGCGGGTCGCGTGGGTGGCGTCGTCGACCCGGTCCTTGCGCTCCTTGACCTCGACCTCGGTCGCCCCGCCGACCCGGATCACGGCGACCCCGCCGGCGAGCTTGGCCAGCCGCTCCTGCAGCTTCTCGCGATCGTAATCCGAGGTGGTCTCCTCGATCTGCTGGCGGATCTGGGCGATGCGGCCCTGGATGTCCTGCTTCGCGCCGGAGCCGTCGATGACCGTCGTGTTTTCCTTCTCGATCCGCACCCGCTTGGCTTTGCCCATCATGTCGAGGGTGACGTTTTCGAGCTTGATGCCGAGGTCTTCGCTGATCACCTGGCCGCCGGTCAGGATCGCGAGGTCTTCGAGCATCGCCTTGCGCCGGTCGCCGAAGCCGGGCGCCTTGACCGCCGCCACCTTAAGTCCGCCGCGCAATTTGTTGACGACCAAGGTTGCCAGCGCCTCGCCCTCGACATCCTCGGAGACGATCAGCAGCGGCTTCGCGGATTGGACGACCGCTTCGAGCAAGGGCAGCAGAGACTGCAGGCTCGACAGCTTCTTCTCATGGAGCAGGATGTACGGCTCGTCGAGCTCGGCCACCATCTTCTCGGCGTTGGTGACGAAATACGGGCTGATATAGCCGCGGTCGAACTGCATGCCCTCGACCACGTCGAGCTCGGTCTCCAGGCTCTTGGCCTCTTCGACCGTGATCACGCCCTCGTTGCCGACCTTCTGCATCGCCTCGGCGATCATCCGGCCGATCTCGCGGTCGTCATTGGCCGAGATCGTGCCGACCTGGGCGATCTCATCGTTGGTCGAGACTTTTTTCGAGCGCTTCTCGATGTCCTTGACCACGGCCTCGACGGCGCGGTCGATGCCGCGCTTCAGATCCATCGGGTTCATCCCCGCGGCCACCGCTTTGGCGCCCTCGCGCACGATCGCGTGCGCCAGCACGGTCGCGGTGGTGGTGCCGTCGCCGGCCTGGTCGCTGGTCTTCGAGGCGACCTCCTTGACCATCTGCGCGCCCATGTTCTCGAACTTGTCGGCGAGCTCGATCTCCTTGGCGACGGTGACCCCGTCCTTGCTGATCCGCGGCGCGCCGAACGATTTGTCGAGCACGACGTTGCGGCCCTTCGGCCCCAGGGTCACCCTGACCGCGTTGGCGAGAATATCGACGCCGCGCAGCATCCTGTCGCGCGCGTCGGTGTGAAACCGGACTTCCTTGGCTGCCATGATCCTCTCCCTCAGGCGGTCTTGTCGACGACGCCCATGATGTCGCTTTCCTTCATGACGACGAGATCCTCGCCGTCGATCTTGATCTCGGTGCCCGACCATTTGCCGAACAGCACACGATCGCCGACCTTTACGTCGAGCGGATGCAATATGCCGTCCTCGCCCCTGGCGCCCGGGCCAGCGGCGAGGATCTCGCCTTCCATCGGCTTTTCCCTGGCCGTGTCGGGGATGATGATGCCGCCTCTGCTCTTCTCTTCCTCCTCGATGCGCCGAACCAGCACGCGGTCCTGCAACGGTCGAAATGTCACCGGGTACCTCCATCAAAAGCCTGGCTGTCGCGAGGGGGTGTAGCACTCTTGGATGGGGAGTGCTAACAAATTATCGCGGACCGGAGGGTCTGGCTTCCAGCGCCGCTCCGGGCTCATCCCCCCTTGACCCCGACGGCGAAGAGTCCCAAATCCTGATCGTCGTCAACTCAGCGGGAGGATGTCCGATCGACATGAGTCCACCTGGGAAGTCCGAGTTGCCGACCGCTTGGCATCGGCAACCGAGCATAAAGTCCAAGACCTAGCCTGGGTTTTCGATCCCGGGCGCGAAGCTACGGCTTCGCATCAGCGACCCCCGCCTGACGCCCCTGAGCGTGCGGGGGTCTTTGCATGCCGGGCCGGTCACACCCGGCTTTTCGCCGGCGGCGCCGGACGATAGGGTCGCGGGCGCGATCCGAGAACGACGGAACCCGATGGATGACCCTCGACAGCGCCGGCCCGACCTCGCGCATCTACTTCTCGCAGCGGCTGCGGCTGCATTACGTCGATTGGGGCAACCCCGAGGCACCGCCGCTGCTGCTGGTCCATGGCGGCCGCGACCACTGCCGCAACTGGGACTGGGTCGCGGCCGCGCTGCGGCGGGATTGGCACGTGCTGGCCCCCGATCTGCGCGGTCACGGCGACAGCCAATGGTCGCCCGACGGCAACTACACGGTCGCCGGCTATGTCTACGATCTCGCCCAGCTGATCCATCAGCAGGAGCTGGCCCCGGTGACCATCGTTGCCCACTCGCTGGGCGGGGTGGTCGCGCTGCGCTATGCCGGGATCTACCCGGATTTCGTCCACAAGCTCGTTGCCGTCGAGGGGCTCGGCGCATCGCCGCGGCGGCTGCGCGAGCGCCGCAGGCGCAGCATCGCGGTCCGGATGCAAAGCTGGATCGACGAGCAGCGCGGGCTCTCCGGCCGCCTGCCGCGGCGCTACGCCTCGATCGAGGACGCCTTGGCGCGGATGCAGGAGGAAAACCGGCATTTGTCGCCCGAGCAGGCGCGCCACCTGACCCAGCACGGGGTCAACCAGAACGAGGACGGCACCTATAGCTGGAAATTCGACAATTACGTCCGTGCCGAGCCGCCCTACGAGATGACGGCCTCCGAAACCGAGGAGTTGTGGGGCCGCATCGCCTGCCCGACCCTGCTCGTCTACGGCAAGGAGAGCTGGGCCTCGAACCCGCTCGACGACGGCCGGGTCAGGCACTTCGGCAACGCCAGGGTGGTCACCTTCGAGAATGCCGGCCACTGGGTGCACCACGACCGGCTCGACGCGTTTCTCGCGCTTGTCAGGGAGTTTCTCTGACGGCCCGGCGCGGAATCGTCACGACTGCCCCTCGCCTGAGTGGACAGAGGACGATCCAAAAAAATATGTTGGCGCCAGTCGACATTCAGCGACGGGAACATGAACGAGCCGCCCCCACGCCCGGATCCCGAAAGCTGCGCGCGCTTTCTGCGTGAGCTCGGCGCCTCGGAGGGGCGCGTGCTGCCGCTCGCCGAGGCGGCATTGGCGCTCGCCGCGTTCGAGCGCCGGCGGGTCGATTTCGCCCGCTATCGCGATCACCTGCAGCTGATCGCCCGCGATGTCGGCGGCCATCCGGGAGCATCGGGCGACCTCGCCGGCCGTGCCCGCGCGCTCAACGAGATCATCCTGCTGAAATATGGCTATTCGGGCGACGAGCTGACCTACGACGATCTGCAGAACGCCAATCTGATGCGGGTCATCGACCGCCGGAAGGGGCTGCCGGTGGTGCTCGGCATCCTGTTCATCGACGCTGCCCGGGCCCAGGGCTGGGAGGCCGCCGGGCTCGCCTTTCCCGGGCATTTTCTGGTTCGCCTGTCCGACCGGGCGGAGCGGCTGATCCTCGACCCGTTCCACGCCGGCCAGGTCTGCGGCGCGGCCGAATTGCGCGACCTGCTGAAGGCGGTCGTCGGCGGCGACAGCGAATTGTCGCCGGAATACTACGCGCCGGTCTCGGACCGCGACGTGCTGCTGCGCCTGCAGAACAACCTGAAATCGCGGCTGCTGCAGCAGCAGCGCCACGAGCGCGCGGTCAAAACCGTCGAGACCATGCTGATGCTGGCGCCCGACCTGGCCGATCTGTGGGGCGAGGCGGGCATGCTGCACCGGCGGCTCGGCAACCTGCGGGCCGCCGCCGCGGCCTTCGAGCAGTTCATCGTGCGCGCCCCCGACGGGATGGCGCGCCATCAGGCCGCCGCGATCCTGCAGCAGCTGCGGGCGCAATTGAACTGATCGGCTGAACTGGCCGGTTAAACCAACCGGCGCGCGGCGGCCAGAAGGCCGCTTATAATCGTCGGCGACGCATTCGGGAGGTCGCCATGGGTCTCGCCGTCGCGATCCAGATGGATCCGATCGACACGATCAACATCGATGCCAATTCGACCTTCGCCCTCGCGCTCGAAGCGCAGGCGCGCGGCCACGCGCTGTTTCACTACCTGCCCGGAGGCGCTGACGTTGCGCGACGGGCGGCTCTATGCCCGCGGGCGCCCGCTCGAAGTGATGCGAGCTCAAGGCCGGCACCACCGCTTCGGCGCGTTCGAGGAGCTGGACCTCGGCGGCTTCGACGTGGTGCTGATGCGCCAGGACCCGCCGTTCGACATGGCCTACATCACCGCGACCCATCTGCTCGAGCTGCTCCCTGAGGACGGGCCGCTCGTCGTCAATGATCCGGCGGCGGTGCGCAACGCGCCGGAAAAGCTGTTCGTGCTGCGCTTCAGGGAATTGATGCCGCCGACCTTGCTGACCCGCGACCGCGACGAGATCCGCGCCTTCTGGAAGGAGCACGGCGACATCATCCTGAAGCCGCTGTTCGGCAATGGCGGGGCCGGCGTATTCCGGCTGCGGCAGGGCGACGAGAACCTGACCGCGCTCTTGGAGATGTACGAGAGGGTCCAGCGCGAGCCGGTCATGGTGCAGCGCTATCTGCCTGAGATCCGCCAGGGCGACAAGCGCATCATCCTGGTCGAAGGCGAGGCCATGGGCGGGGTCATGCGGGTGCCGGCCGAAGGCGAGGCGCGCGCCAACCTGCATGTCGGCGGCCGTCCGGTCAAGACCGAGCTGACCCCGCGCGAGCGCGAGATCTGCGCCGCGATCGGGCCGACCTTGCGCGCCCAAGGGCTGGTCTTTGTCGGCATCGACGTGATCGGCGATTGGATGACCGAGATCAACGTGACCTCGCCGACCGGCATCCAGGAGATCGCGCGGCTCGACGGCGTCGACATCGCCGGCAAGATCTGGGATGCGATCGACGCCCGGCTGGCCGAACGCGCCAATCGCCGCGCGTCCTGAAGCGGCGCGCGCCGAGTTGGTTGCCGACGGTCTGAACTGATCGCGCCGATGACGGCCGCGCTCGCGAGGCAGGCATGCCGGCATCGCAGGCAGATTTCCTCCGCCGGGTCCAAAGCTTGTCGTAAGCTCGCCTGCGAATTGGGCAGAAGCGGGGTTGCATGACGCCGACAGGCTTGGCGAGGTTGTGTCGCGGGCGGCTGCACTACGCCTGGATCGTGCTGGCCGTGATGTTTACGGCCACCCTCGCCGGGGTCGGCGTGCGGGCGGCGCCGGGGGTGATGATCATCCCGTTGGAGCGGGCCTTCGGCTGGAACATCGCGACGATCTCGGGGGCGGTCTCGCTCAACATCATCCTGATGGGGGCGACCGGGCCGTTTCTGACCGGACTGATCGACGTCGTCGGCCTGAAGCGGACGATCATCGGCTGCATGCTGGTGCTGATCGCTGGGACCGGGCTGTCGAACTTTATGACCTCGCCGTGGCAGCTGTTCCTGACCTGGGGGCTGATGGTCGGGATCGGCGCCGGGGCCGGCGCCGTCGGCATCGCCGCGGCGGTGGCCAACCGCTGGTTCGCCAAGCGCACCGGGCTGGCGATGGGCCTCCTGACCGCGGCCAATGCCGCGGGGCAGCTCGTCTTTCTGCCCTTGCTGGCGATGCTGGCGCAACGCTACGGCTGGCGCGGGGTGTCGGTGACGGTGACGTTGGCGATTGTCGCGGTGGTGCCGGTGGTGGCCTGGCTGATGCCGGAACGGCCTTCGGATATCGGCGTCGGCGCTTACGGGAGCGCGGCGGCGGATCTGCGCCCGGCGCGGCATCTCGGCAACCCCTTCGCGGTCGCCGTCGGAGCGTTGTCAAGAGCCTCGCATTCGCTCGATTTCTGGCTGCTGACCGGCAGCTTTGCGGTCTGCGGCCTATCGACCAACGGGCTGATAAACACCCATCTGATCGCCTATTGCGCCGATCGCGGCATCTCGCAAGTCGCCGGCGCCGACATCCTGGCCGCGCTCGGCGTGTTCAGCCTGATCGGCGCCACGCTCTCCGGCTGGATGTGCGACCGCTTCAACCCGCGCGTGCTGCTGTTCTGGTATTACGGGCTGCGCGGCCTGTCGTTGATCGTGATGCCGTTCACCCAGTTCGACGCGGTCAGCCTGTCGATCTTCGCGATCTTTTACGGTCTCGACTGGGTCGCCACCGGCCCCGCCACTTTTGCGCTCGCCAACGAAGTGTTCGGCCGCCGCGACACCCCGGTGGTCATCTCGTGGATCTTCGCCGGGCACCAGGTCGGCGGCGCGCTTGCGGCATTTGGCGCGGGCGCGGTGCGCAGCCTGACCGGCGACTACCTGCTGGCCTTCCTGACGAGCGGCCTCGCCTGCCTGCTCGCTTCGCTGCTGGTGCTGCGCGTCAGCCGCATCGAGCCTGTCCTGATCCCGGCCGGGTGACGGGATTTCGGGTGCCGATGATCGGGGGTCGGCAGCGAACCGGCTGGCTTCGTCACGCCGTGCCGTCGCCGCCCGGCGGGCAGCGCGGTAGATGTGCGGCACGCAGGCGCCGATGACAAAGGCCATCGCGCTCGGGAATGCGAACAGCATCGCAAGTTTCGAGCCGGTCAGCTGGTCGGTCGGGAATGGCAGGTCCTGGCTCAGATAGGTCACGACAAAGCCTATGCCCAAGGCCGCCACCGCGGCGCAGCCCGCCGCCTCGACGAGGCGCAGCCAAGCGGGCGGCATCCGATCCGCAACCCAGTCGTCGCAACATGCCGCCAGCGCGGCGCAAAGCATGAAGCTGAGCAGGATCATCGGCAGGTCGCCGCCGGCGGCAGCTACCGGATCGGCATCGCCAAGATGGAACAGCAAGCAGATAACGACGGCAGCCGCGGCGGCGATCAGGCCGGCGACGACATAGGCGAAGAAGCGCGGCGGATCGCCCGACGCACGGCGGAAAAACGCGTAATGCTGCAACAGCCACACCGTCACGCCAATGGTCCCCAGCCGCACCACCGCGACCTTGGCGGCTATCATCAGCCCGCCCGCCTGTTGGTACTGCGGCATGGCCATGAATTGGCCGAAGAACAGGATCGCGACGAGCAGGTAGAGAAAGATGCCCAAGGCCAGGACGGTCAGGCTGTGGATCGGAAAACGCGGCAGGTTCATCGGCTCGGCGGCGTCGAAACCGGTCGCGCGCAAGCGGCGCACGATGCCGGTTTCGCTCGCCTCCGACCGCAGCACCGCGCGGGCGAGGAACAGCGCCAATACGCGGAACATGTCGCGGCAGCCATTGGCAAAATCCTCCCGCCGTTCCTGCACCAGCTCGTCGTAGGCATCCTCTTTCTCGACTTCGCGCAGCCGCTCGGCGAGGGTCAGCGAGGCGGCGGCGCGGCGCAAGAAATCGGTCGCTTTGCGGTCGAGGTCGTCGAACTCGCTCGCGGCTTCGGCGAAGAAGCGGGCATAGCGCGGCTCGCCCGAGAGCTTGCGAAGCTGATCGTAGAGCTTGACCACGCGGGTCAACCGCCGCTGCGACTGCTCGAACCCGTCGCCGCCGCGCCGCCGCAAATGCCGGGTCAGGGTGTCGCCGTAGCCTGCTTCGCCATAGCTCTGACGCAGCGCCGCCACATCTTCGCTGGTTACGCTGAAGTTCTCCAAGATCATCGCCGCGGCGCGCCGCCTGACCTCTCCGGGGATCTCCGCCCAGTCGAGGAAGATCGAGAGGAACCACTCGTCCATCCGCTTGAGCGCCGGAATTGCGGGGAGCAGAGTGGTCATCGCCAAGGTGGCGATCAGCGGCGCCGGCAGCGACGGATCGTCGGCCGGACCGAGCAGCAATTTCCGCCAGGGGCCAGCCTTCAGCAGGATCGACAGCGCCGCAAACAGCGCCAGTGCGCTGAGCACGTAACCCACGCCGCTCGACCAATAGAGCGCTTGGCGGGTCGACGAGCGGTTTGAGGGCGGCGTGTTGAAGCGCGCCCAGGCATAGGCGACAATCAAGAGCCCGCAGGCGGCATAGGTCAGGCCAGCCAGATTTTGGTCCACCGCACCCTCCTCTGCTCGCATGCCCGGTTTCAGCATCGGCGGGGATTGCGGCTGCGCGTGTAAGAGCGCTCACACTCGCGGCAGAATTTTTAAACCCGCGCCTCAGAGCCGTAACCGCCCTCGATTCTAGCAGATCGATCGGGAGGGCCAAAGAGCCGGTCTCGGAGGGTTAAGAGCGATCGAGAAGGGCTGCCGCAAAGCTTTATCGCCGAGCGCGAGCCGGTGGTGCGGGGGCGGTGCGCGGCCTCGCCGGCGGCTCTCTGCTGGCCTTACTGACGAGCGGCCTCCCCCTCCTCGCCGCGGCGTTGGTGTTGCGCAGAGGCCGCGCCGCTTCCGCTCCCGTCCCGGCCGGGTGAGGGACCGCTTCAGCGCGAAGCGCTCGCGATCTGTTGCCGCATGACGGCGAGAATAGCTTGCACCTGCCCGCCGTTGCGCTCGACCACGCCTTCGAGCTCGGAGCGGCCGTTCGCCGCCATGCTGAGGCCATCGACGACGACGTCGGTAACCTTGTAAAAGCCGTCGCAGGCGCTCAGGCGCCAATCGATTTCGATCGGCTGGGCCGTCGGGCCGCGCATCTCCCAGGGCCTGGACCCGCGCCTGATCTGGCTGAAGACGATTGCCCCGTCGGCATCGGGCCGGCTGCCGGTCACCCTGAGCTCGCCGCCGTCGGCGAGGTATTCCGACAACCGGTCGCTATAAGCGAGCACGACGTAATTCTCGAACAGCCCGAGGAACTCCTGCTGCTCATACGGGGTGAAGACCCGCCAAAATCGGCCGAGAACAAAGCGGCCCAAGTCGGGAACATCGAAATCTTCGCGCAGCAGCTCGCGAAATTCGGCGAGCCTCTGCTGTGGCGAGGCGTTTCTGGTCGCCTGCAGCTGGCTGCCGAGATTGTCGATGAATGCGGCCGGGTCCGCAGCCGCGGCGGGGTGCGCCGGCGCCAGCGCGCCGGCGGCGAGGACCAGGGCGGCAAGAACCGAACGTCGCAACATGGCGACACCTCTCTGGAACACGGAGCCGGCCTGAGATGGCAAGCAGCGTTCAAAGAGCCTCGTGACGCGCTTCACCCCGCCGGTGAATTTCGCGGCATCGCATCGGTGGTCCGATGGATCGAAGTGCGACGCCTTCGATTGAGCGGCGCAGCTGGTTGCGAAATCGTTTAGCCGCTGCCCGCCGCTGCCGGTCTCAGTTGCCGGCGGGCTGAAGATGGGTGTCGCGCGACAAGATCGTAGAGCCCGGAGTTGCCATCAGCGCGGGGCAGCCTTGCTTGCGGGTCATGGTCGCAGAGCGAGAGGAATTTTGATGACTCTACGCAGCGCCGGTAGAGGCCTTGTCCAGCGGCCAAAGCGCCGGTCGCGACGAGCAGGCGGCGCGCGAGACCGGCTGCCGCAAAAATTTCCTGCATGCGCGGCGCCCTGGTAGATTATCGCTCCGCTGCCGGGTCGGGGAGCCAGCCATGCCTGATGTCGAACCGCATCGCCTGTTCGCGACCGATATCGTCCGCCGGATCGAGGGCGGCGGCCTGACTGCGCAGGCGGTGGTCGCGAGCTGCCTCGAGCGGATCGCCGAGCGCGAGCCGGTGGTGCGGGCGTGGGCTTATCTGGCGGCTGAGGCGGCGCTGACCAAGGCGCGCGCGTTCGACAAGTCGGGGAAGACAGAGCTTGCTCGGCGGCGTGCCGTTCGGCATCAAGGACATCTTCGACACCGCCGACATGCCGGCGACCTACGGCTCGCCGATCTATAGCGGGTGGCGGCCGTCGAGCGATGCGAGCGCGGCGGCATTGCCGCGGGCGGCCGGCGGCATCCTGCTCGGCAAGACGATCACGACCGAGTTCGCCAACCGCCAGCCGGGCCCGACCTCGAACCCGCACGATCCCGGCTTTTCGCCGGGCGGCTCGTCGAGCGGGTCGGCGGCGGCGGTCGCCGATTTCATGGTGCCCTTGGCGATCGGGACCCAGACCGGCGGCTCGGTCATTCGCCCGGCGGCCTATTGCGGGGTGGTCGGGTTCAAGCCGAGCTTCGGCCTGTTCCCGCCGGCCGGCATGCGGATCAACACCGAGACCCTCGACACGGTCGGCATCATGGCGCGCTCGATCGGCGACATCGCGCTGTTCCGCGCGGCGATGACGGCGATCCCGTACGAGCCGCCGGTAATGCCGCAGACGACACCCCGCCTCGGCCTGTGCCGCGGCCCGCATTGGGACGACGCCGAGCCGGAAGGCCGGGCCGTGCTCGAAGCCGCCGCCGATCGCCTCGCCAAGGCCGGCGCAAAGATTACCGAGACCGCATTGCCGCGCGAATGCGAAGCGGCCGACGAGATCCAGCAGGTTCTCGGCGCGTTCGAGGGGCTGCGCAACCACATGCCCGAGCTCTATCGCCACGAAGCCCTGCTGAGCCTGCGATTGCGCGAGGAAAAGATCGCGCTCGGCCGCAAGCTGACCCTCGACCAGTTCCGCGACGCCTGCCGCGCGGCCGAAAAGGCGCGCATCGCGGCGCGCGAATGGGCCGGGGGCTTCGATGCGATCCTGACCCTGCCGGCTCCGGGCCAGGCACCGCGCGGCCTCGCCGACACCGGGTCGGCGGTGTTCAACTCGCTGTGGACGCAATTCGCGATGCCGTGCCTGACATTGCCCGCCGGCAAGGGGTCGGACGGGTTGCCGGTCGGCATCCAGCTGATCGCCCGCCGTCACGACGATGCGAGGTTGCTGGAAGTCGGCCTGTGGGTCGAAAGCCGGCTGGGACGGGGAGAGCAGCCATGAGCGGCGCCGAGCGGCTGACCGCCAGCGAGGCCGCGGCGCGCCTCGAAGCCGGCAATCTGACCGCCGAGACCTTGGTCCGCGACTGCCTCGACCGCGCGCAGGCCCGCGCCGAGGTCAAGGCCTGGGTCTGGCTCGACCCGGAGCACGCCCTGGCCCAGGCGCGCGCCGCCGACCATGCCGGCCGCCCCGGTCTGCTGAAGGGCGTCCCGGTCGGGGTCAAGGACGTGATCGACACCTTCGACATGCCGACCCAGCACGGTTCGCCGATCTACCATGGCAACCGGCCGTTCGCCGACGCCGCCTGCGTCGCGCTGACCCGCGCCGCGGGCGGGGTCATCCTCGGCAAGACGGTCACGACCGAGTTCGCCAACCGCCACCCGCGCGAGACGGTCCACCCGCACAACCCGGCGCACACGCCCGGCGGCTCGTCGAGCGGCTCGGCCGCCGCGGTCGCCGATTTCCAGGTGCCGGTCGGGTTCGGCACCCAAACCGGCGGCTCGACGATCCGCCCTTCGGCGTTCTGCGGGGTGATCGGCTACAAGCCCTCCTTTGGCGAGTTCAGCCGCGTCGGCATCAAGATGCAGTGCCACAACCTCGATACCTTGGGCATCATCTGCCGCAGCCTCGACGACGTGGCGCTGATGCGCGCGGTGCTGCTGGTGCAGGATCGCCGCCCGGTCGATCGCGGCGCGGCAGCGCCGCGGATCGGCTTTTGCCGCACCCCCGCCTGGGACCATGCCGAGGCCCAGACCCACGCCCTGCTCGAGCGCACCGCAAGCCGGCTGGCGGCGGCCGGAGCGACGGTCAAGGATGTGGCCCTGACCCCGGCCGACATCCTCGACCACCAGCGCCGGGTCTTCGAATTCGAGGCCGCGCGCAACTACGCCTACGAGTACGAGGTGCATGGCGACAAGCTCAGCCCGGCGTTGCGCGACG
The DNA here is from genome assembly GCA_963703855.1 of uncultured Alphaproteobacteria bacterium. Lineage (GTDB taxonomy): Bacteria > Pseudomonadota > Alphaproteobacteria > ATCC43930 > CGMCC-115725 > AP-15. The sequence continues at coordinate 204,653 of CAVPFW010000004.1, read as the reverse complement.
GGCTGCTGAAGCCCGGCCGCGCATTGCCGCTCGCCGCCTATATCGAGACCATCGAAGCCGCCGAGGCCTTCCGCCGCCGTCTCGAAGACGAGGTCTTCGCCGAATTCGATGTGCTGCTGACCCCAAGCGCCGTCGGCGAGGCGCCCGAGGGCCTGGGCTCGACCGGCGACGCGCGCTTCAACGCGATCTGGACCCTCGCGTGGACGCCCTGCGTGACCCTGCCCGCCGGCCCCGGCCGCAAAGGCTTGCCGCTCGGCATCCAGCTCGTCGGCGCGCGCTTCGGCGACGAGGCCCTGCTCGATGCCGCCGCCTGGGTCGAGACCCGGCTCGGCTAATCCGCCACGCTTGCCGGCGGCCTTCCGCGGCAGCATTCTCTAGGCTCACCACCAGGAGGAGACGAGATGATCTATGAATTGCGTGTCTATCACTGCGTGCCCGGCCGCCTGCCCGACCTGATCAAGCGGTTCGACACCCTGACCCTGCCGCTGTGGGAGAAGCACGGCATCCAGCAGGCCGGGTTCTGGACCGCGGCGATCGGGCCGTCGAACCAGGATCTCTATTACATGCTCAAATGGGAATCGCTCGACGACCGCGCGAAGAGGTTCGCGGGCTTCCAGGCCGATCCTGCTTGGGTGTCGGGGCGGGCCGAGACCGAGAAGAACGGCCAGATCGTCGCGTCGATCACCAACACGATCCTGCAGCCGACGAGCTTTTCGTCGGTAAAGTAAAGCGAGGAGACGACATGCTCTACGAACTGCGTATCTACCACTGCATTCCGGGCCGCCTCCCGGACCTGCTGAAACGCTTCGACACGATCACCTTAGGGATCTGGAAGCGGCACGGCATCGAGCAGGCCGGCTTTTGGACTACGGCGATCGGCGATTCGAACCAGGCGCTCTATTACCTGCTCAAATGGGATTCGCTCGCCGACCGTGAAAAGAAATGGAACGCGTTCCAGGCCGATCCCGAGTGGCACACCAAGCGCGCCGAGACCGAGAAGAACGGCGCGATTGTCGCCAGGGTCGAGAACAGCATCCTGCAGCCGACCAATTTCTCGGCGGTGAAGTAGCAGCTCGTCGGCGGAGCTGCGAGCCCGCTCTCGGTCGAACCCGCGGCTCGGGCCGCCCCATAATCGCCCGTCACCGGGCTCCCCGGTAATCCGCGTCTCCCTCGGCAGTGCCCGAAGTCGTTGAGCGCCGGGTCGGTGGCGGGTCGGCACAGTCGACGGTCCGGCCCGGGAACGGCATGGGCGCGCCGAGAAATTTCCCGGCAAACTCGAGAACGGCTAGAGCACGCGAACGGATCGGTTACGCCGCGGGGGCGGCAGAGCCGGCGAAGGGGGGACGCCGTTGGCACAATCGATCGTGGCCTATGTCGACGAGACCCTCGACAACGCGCGGCTGGGTCCGGTTCATAAGCGCGTGCTGGCGATCATCACCGCCGGCCTGTTCTTCGACGTCATCGACTTCATCATCCTGGGCTCGCTGGTGCCGGACATGGTGCGGACGCATTTCGCGACGCCGGCCGGCATCGGCACGATCGGCAGCGCCACCTTGCTCGGGCTTTTTCTCGGCGCTCTGGGTCAGGGCGAATTGACGGACCGTTTTGGCCGCAAGGCGGTATTCAGGCTCGCGGTGGCGTTCTACAGCCTCGCCACGATCGCGGCGGCCTTGGCGCCCAGCATCGGATGGTTGGTGGTCGGGCGCTTTGTCGCCGGCATCGCCCTGGGGGGTGCCGCGCCGCTGTGCTTTTCATACGCCGCCGAATACTCGCCAAAGCGCATTCGGGGCCGCATTACCGCCTTTATGCAGTTCGTCGGCGGCGCCTGCGTGTGGCCGCTGGGGACATTGCTTGCTCTCGCCCTGCGCGACAGTATCGGCTGGCGCGGGGTGTGGGTCATCATCGGCCTCGGCGGCCTCGCCGTCTTCGCCGCGAGCTTTCGATTGCCGGAATCGCCGCGCTGGCTCGTCACCCACGGCCGCGGTGACGAGGCGCTCGACCAGCTCGAACGGATGGGGCTGGGCCGCCCGCCGGCCGGCGAGGCGCTCGTCGCCGACGCGCTCGCCGACATCCGCAGCGATCCGATGGGGGTGGTCTTCCGCCGCTATCGCGGACGCATTCTCGCTGCGATGATCTGCTTTTTCGCATTTTTCAGCGCTGCGGTCGGGCTCGGCGGCTGGCTGCCGAACATCCTCGCCGAGCGCGGGTTCACGATCACCAAGTCGCTGACCTTTGTCTTTACGATCCAGTTGGCTTTTCCCGCCAGCAGCTTGCTGATGATGTATGCGCTCGAAAGATATGGCCGGGTTCCGACCGCGGTCACGGCCTTTGTCCTCGCCACGATGTTGTCGGTCCTGTTCTACTTTTCGCACTCGGACATCATGGTGCTGGCGATTGGGTTCGGCATGACGTTTTTTACGCAGCTCGCCGGCAATTCGATGCAGATCTTCACTTCCGAGGTGTTCCCGTCGAACGCCCGCGCCTCGGGCTTCGGGCTGGCCCAGGCGGGCGGACGCATCGGCTCGGCGGTGTCGTTCCCGGTGATCGGGATCGTCAGCACTTACGGGCTAGGCTATGTGATGGGCGGGATCGCGGTGATGCTGGCGATCGCCGCCTATGCGGTGACCCAAATCGGCGAGGAGACAAAAGGGCTGGCGCTCGACACGATCGCGCCGATCACCGAGTGAGGGCCCGACGTGAAATGAAGCGAGCCGTCTGAATAGGTGGTCGTTAGAGGCTATCGTCGCCCCCGCGGAAGCGCAAAGACGACGGTTTTGCGGCTGGATCGGAAGCGAGCAAAACCACGGGCTTGCAAGTCGCATTGATCAGGCGCAAAAGGCCGGGGCGCCGTCCGCGAGGCGCGGTCTCGACCGATGACCCTGTCCGCCACGGCACCAGAGCACCATCGCGGAAGAGCACCATCGCGGAGGTTCGGCAATGCCCGACGACCATGCCCATGATCATATGCACCGGCTCGGAATTGTCCGAGATGGAGGTGCGGGTGCGGGCGCTCGAGACGATCCTGACCGAAAAGGGCTATGTCGACCCGGCGGCGCTCGACCGGATCGTCGAGGCGTTCGAGACCCGGATCGGGCCGCACAGCGGCGCCCGGATCGTCGCCCGCGCCTGGGCCGATCCCGACTTCAAAAAACGGCTGCTGGAGGACGCGACCGCGGCGGCCAATTCCTTGGGCCATGTCAGCCCGGTCGGCAGCCACCTGATCGCGGTCGAGAACACGCCCGCCACACACAACCTCGTCGTCTGCACCTTGTGCTCGTGCTATCCGTGGGAGGTGCTGGGATTGCCGCCGGTCTGGTACAAATCCGCCCCCTACCGCTCGCGCGCGGTCATCGACCCGAAGGGTGTCTTGGCCGATTTCGGCGTGACCCTGCCGTCCGATACCGGCATCCGCATCTGGGATTTGACTGCCGAGACCCGGTTTCTGGTGGTGCCGATGCGGCCCGCCGGCACCGAGGGGTGGAGCGAGGAGCGGCTCGCCGACCTCGTTACCCGCGACAGCATGATCGGCGCCGGGCTGGCGACGCGTGCCGAGGAAGCGTCGGCGTGACCAACTCGCTGCACGACATGGGCGGCATGCACGGCTTTGGCCGGGTCGAGCCGGAGCCCAACGAGCCGCCGTTTCATGCGACATGGGAAGGGCGCGTCTTCGCGATGCAGCGCGCCATGGGGTTTACCGGGCTGTGGACGATCGACGCCGGCCGCGCCTCGCTCGAAGCCCTGCCGCCATTGGAATATCTGGGCTCGTCCTATTACCGGCGCTGGTTTCTCGGCCTGGAGAACCGGCTTCTGCAGCGCGGGCTCGTTGGTGACGACGAGATCGCCGCCGGCCGCTCGCTGCGCCCCGGCTCGGGCTTGCCACGCACCCTGACCCCGGCCGATGTCGGCCGGACCCTGAAGCGCGGCGAGTTCGCCCGCGCGACCAACCAGCCGGCGCGCTTCAAAGAGGGCGACCGGGTGCGCACCAAAAACATCAATGCCACGACCCACACCCGCCTCCCGCGCTATGCCCGCGGCAAAACCGGCACGATCGAGGCGGTGCGCGGCTGCCACGTCTTCCCCGACACCGCCGCCCTCGGCGCCGGCGACAACCCGCAATGGCTCTACGCGGTCGTCTTCCCGGCGCGCGAATTGTGGGGCGAGGACGCCGATCCCGCGGTCAAGGTCTCGATCGAGGCATTCGAGCCCTATCTGATACCGGCATGAGCGCCGTAGACCTCGTCACCAGAGCGGTTCCGAGCCTGCCGCGCGACTCGGACGGCCCGGTGTTCCGCGCGCCGTGGGAGGCCCACGCCTTCGCCATGGCGTTGGCGTTGCACGAGCGCGGCCTGTTCACCTGGAGCGAATGGGCCGCCGCCCTCGCCGACGAGATCAGACATGCCCAGGCCGAGGGCGATCCCGACACCGGCGACACCTATTACCGGCACTGGCTGGCCACCCTCGAACGCCTCGTCGCCGAGAAAGCCGCCGCCGACCCGGCTGCCCTCGCCCGCTGCCGCGCCGCCTGGCATCGTGCCGCCGAACGCACCCCGCACGGCATCCCGATCGCCCTCACCCCCGCGGATTTTGAACCGGAGCGGCGGCCGGATTCCGATGCTCGCGACGCAGAAAAATGAGCCGCGCGGCGCCATAGGCGCGCTCGTCGAGCAGGATGAACCCGGGCGGCGGGGCCACGGCTTCACGCCGGGCGGCTTCGATCACGGCGAGCGCGTCCGAGGTCAGCCATCCCGCCTGGGCGAGGGCCGCCAATGCCGGGCCGGCTAGCCCGCTGGCATAGGGCGGGTCGAGAAAGGCGACGGCGCAGATGGCTGCGCCACGCGGCGGGCGGGTCGCGTCGCCGGGGATGATGCGGGCGCGGGCGGTCTCGCCCAAGGCCTCGATGTTATGGCGCAGGATCGCCAGCGCGTCGCGGTCGCGCTCGATGAAAATCGCCTCGGCGGCGCCGCGCGACAATGCTTCGAGGCCGAGCGCGCCGGTCCCGGCAAAGGCGTCGAGCACGGCGGCGTCGGCAAAGGGGAGCCCATCCGCAGCGAGGCGGCCATGGGACAGGATGTCGAACAGCGCCTCGCGGGCGCGGTCGCTGGTTGGCCGGACCATGTCGCCCGGCGGGGCCGAGAGGCGCCGGCCGCGATGCCTACCGCCGACGATCCGCATGCGCCGCCCATTTGGGCACCGCGGTTCCGAGCTGCTCGGCGAGCGCCTTCTTCGGCACTTCGTCGAGCGAGCCGCGCTCGAGGCTGCCGAGCTGGAACGGCCCGAATGACAGCCGGATCAGCCGCGTCACCTGCAGCCCGAGATGCTCGAGCACCCGGCGCACCTCGCGGTTCTTGCCCTCGGTCAGCGCCATCGCGACCCAGGCGTTGCTGCCCTGGGTGCGCTCGAGGCCGGCGCGGATCGGCCCATAGGCGACGCCGTCGATCCTGACGCCTTTGGCAAGAGCGGCAAGACGCGCCTCCTCGACCTCGCCGTGAACCCGGACCTTGTAGCGCCGCACCCAGCCGGTCGCCGGCAATTCGAGCCGGCGGGCGAGCGCGCCGTCATTGGTCAGCAGCAGCAGCCCCTCCGAGCCGAGGTCGAGGCGGCCGACCGAGATCAGCCGCGGCAATTCCTTGGGCAATGCGGCGAAGACCGTCGGCCGGCCCTTTTCGTCGCGATGCGTGGTGACCAGCCCGGCCGGCTTGTGATAGCGCCACAAGCGCGGCCGGTCGGGCTGCGGGATCGGCTTGCCGTCGACGCGGATGTCGTTGGCGGCGCCGACCGTCACCGCCGGTGTCGTCAGCACATTGCCGTCGACCGAGACCCGCCCTTGGGTGATCCAGCGCTCGGCGTCGCGGCGCGAGCACAGCCCGGCGCGCGCCAGCAGCTTGGCGATGCGCTCCGGCGGCCCCCTAGCCTCCGCGACAGGCTCGGCGAGTTCGTTCTTCACCTGGCCGCGGCCTCGACAAAGGCGCGGAAGATGCGGCGGTCGGCCGCGCCGATCTCGAATTCGGGGTGCCATTGCACGCCGAGGCAAAAGCGCTGGCGCGGGTCCTCGATGCCCTCGACGACGCCGTCCTCGGCCACGGCGTCGATGACAACGCCCGGCCCCGCCGCCTTGACCGCCTGGTGATGGGCGCTGTTGACCGCGAGACGTTCTGCACCGGCGATGCGGTGGAGCAGGGTCCCCGCGATCACCCGGACATCGTGTCCCGGCTCGTTGCGCGGGTTCGGCTGGCGGTGCGGCAGGCAGTCCGGCACCTCGTCCGGGATGTGCTGGATCAAGGTGCCGCCGAGCGCCACGTTAAGCAGTTGCTGGCCGCCGCAAATCCCCAGCACCGGCATGTCGCGGGCGAGCGCGCCCCGGGTCGCGGCGAGCTCGAACGCGGTGCGGCGGTCCTTGGTGGTGACGGTCGGGTGGCGCGTCTCGGCGCCGAACAACGCCGGGTCAACGTCGAAGCCGCCGCCGGTCACGACCAGCCCGTCGATCCGGTCGAGATAGTCCGCCGCGGCATCGGGGTCGTGCGGCAGCAGGATCGGCAATCCGCCGGCATGGCGCACCGCGCTGCAGTAGTTCTCGCGGATCGCATACCATGGAAACTTCGACCAGCCGCCCGCGGGCTCGTGATCGAGGGTGAGGCCGATGACCGGTTGTGCCATGCTGGGGTCCGATCGATCCGGGTGAGGAGATGGGCGAATTCTACGAGCAGCGGCTGCGGGTACAGACCTACGACATAGACTTCGCCGGGGTCGTCAGCAACATCGTGTTCATCCGCTGGCTCGAGGATCTGCGCCTCGGGCTGATGGACGAGGCCTATCCGCTGGTCCAGGCCTTGGCCGAGGATGTGGCGCCCATTCTGGTGTCGACGCGGATCGCCTATCGCCGGCCGGTGACGATCGCCCACACCTTGGTCGGGCGGATGCGGGTGGCCTCGCTCGGCCGGGTGCGCTGGCGGCTCGCCGCCGAATTCACCGTCGGCGGGGCGATCCATGCCGAGGCCGAGCAGGAGGGGCTGTTCATGCGGCTTTCGACGCGGCGCCCGATCGCGATCCCCGAGCCGATCCGACGCCGGCACGGCGGATGACCGCGACCCCGTCGCCGATGGCGCTGGCATTGGCCGAGGCCGAGGCCGCGGCGGCACGGGGCGAGGTGCCGGTCGGCGCGGTGCTGGCCGACGCCGGAGGGCGGGTCGTCGCCGCCGCCGGCAACCGGGTCGAGGCCGATCATGACCCGACCGCGCATGCCGAGATGCTGGTATTGCGCGCCGGCGCCGACGCGGCTCGGGGCCAAGCATCTCGCCCAATGCGATCTGTGGGTCACGCTCGAACCCTGCGCGATGTGCGCCGCGGCGATCGCCCACTCCCACCTGCGCCGGCTCTATTTCGGCGCCTGGGACCCCAAGGGCGGCGCCGTGGAGCACGGGCCGCGGCTCTACGACCAGCCGACCACCCATCACCGCCCGGAGATTTATGGCGGCATCGAGGAGCGGCACTGCGCCGAGCTGCTGCGCGCCTTCTTTCGCGACCGGCGCGGGCGAAGGGGGTCATGAACCCGTTCCCCTCAGACGAGATAAGCCGCGGCTGCCGCGAACCCGAGGAGCGCGAGGAGCGCGAGAATCGCCGCCGGCTGCCGGGTGCGCGCGAAGCCGCCGAAACCGAGCGCATAGCCGGCCTTGGCGAGATTGTTGGCGGAAGCGGCGATCAGCACTGCGGCGGCGAGTGCCGTCAGGCTCATGCCAGGCGCGCCGCCCTGGGCGAGGTTGAGGACGAACGGGTCGATGTCGCTGGCCCCGACGAGCAACGCCAGGGTGAAGATCCCGGCCTGGCCGAATGAGCGTTCGACCCAGGCGGTCGCCAGCGATATCACGACGAACAGCGCGGCGAAGACGAGCGCCGTCGTCAGCTGCAACGGGTTGACCACAGGCACCGCCAGGTCCTCGATCGAGCCCGGCCCGACCTTGCGCCACCCCCACCAGGCGGCGAGCCCCCCGGCAACGAAGAGCAGGGCCAAGGCGGGCAACAGCACCGCCGCAAGAGGCAGGCTGAACAAACCGACGACGACGGCGAGCCGCAGATACATGACGGCCGTCGCGGCGACGATGCCGGCGGAGAGGTCGGGGCGGCCGGTTGCCGATTCTCGTTGCCGCTTGGCGAGCACGACGGTCGCGGCCGTCGACGAGTAGGCGCCGCCCAGCAAGGCCGGGAACAGCGCGCCCTTTGCCGGAAGGTAGCGCTGGACGAGGTAGGTCAGATAGGACAGGCCGGAAATCGCGACCACGGCGAGCCAGACGCGGTAGGGGGTCGGCGGCGCGGTCGCGATCAGTCGGGTGTCGGGCAGCAGCGGCAGGATAATGCCGGCGAGGATCAGAAACTTGCCCGCGGTCAGGACCTCGTCCTGCGGGACGAGGCGGACCAGGCCGTGCATCCGCTCGCGCGCTCCGATCAGCAACACCGCGGCGACCGTCGCCCCGATCGCGACCCACGGGGGTTGCGTCAGCGCGATCGGCCCGAGCGCGTAGACGAGGAGGTTCGCCGCCGGGATGACCAATGTCCGGCCCGGCCCGGTTCGCGGCTGCTCGACCCGGAGGAAGGCATAGTGCCACGCCCCGAGAACGAGCAGCCCGGCGACAAAGGCCAGCGCATAATTCGGCTCGATCAGATAGAAAAGCGCCCCGGCGAGCGCCACCAGCGGAAACGTCCGCACGCCGCCGGGGATCGTCGGCTCGTCGCGCTTGTAAACCTCCTCGAAAGCAAGGCCGAGAAAGAATGCCAGGGCGACAAGCAGGGCGAACCGTTCGGCGAGCGCGATCGGCGGCATGGCCATGTCTACCATGGGTCATGTGTGATACGATCGGTTGAACGGACGATCGGCGGCGACGGAGGATCGGATGAAAGACGCGCTCACCCTCATTCGCCATGCCGAACGGCCGAGTGTGGTGTTCCCCGGCGGCGCCACCTATCGCCCGATCATCGGCGACGACACCGGCGAGGGCCTGCCGATTCGCACCGGCATCCAGGTGTCGCCGCCGGGCTACGAGACGCCGCTCCATTCGCATCCCTATGTCGAGCTGCTGACCGTGCTCGAAGGTAAGGGCGAGGCGTGGCTCGATGGCGAGGAGGGCGTTGTCGCGCTGGAGCCCGGGGTCACGATTTCGCTGCCGGCGAACCGGGTGCACGGCTTTCGCGCGACCGGGGACCGGCCGCTGGTCACCTTCGGCATCCACACTTTCGGCAAGCGCATCGTCGACTACCGGACGCCGCCGGCGAGCGCCGGCTGAGGCCTGTCGTTCCCGCCATTCACAGGGGAGATCCATGGACATCCGCCGTATCGAGTTGACCCAGCCGCCGGGCCCGCGCATGAGCCGCTGCGTGGTGCGCGGCGACACCGTCTATCTCGCCGGGCTGACCGCCGGCGACACCGCGCAGGACATCAAGGGGCAGACCAAACAGATCCTCGACAAGATCGATGGGTATCTCGCGCAGGCCGGAACCAGCAAATCGAACCTGCTCGCGGCCAATTTGTGGATCAAGGACATGGCCTTGTTCGCCGACATGAACTCGGTGTGGAACGCCTGGGTCGATCCCCTGAACCCGCCGGCCCGCGCCTGCGTCAAGGCCGATCTGGCGCGCCCGGAGCTGCTGGTCGAAATCATGGTGACCGCCGCGAAGTAGCGCGGTGGGGGCGAGGAGCGGCGGGTGAGCGCGGAGGCGCTGGGGCTTGCGGCGTTGGTCGTGGCCGCCGGCGCGCTGATCGTCGGCATCTTCCTGCTGGTTCGCTTTGGCCGGCTCGCGCGGGGGACCGAGACCAGCATCGAGCCGGCGCTGGCCCGTCTCGACCGGGGCTTGCGCGACGAGCTGTCGCGCGGCCGCAGCGAGGGCGCCGCCGGCGCCAAATTGCTGCGCGAGGAGATCACGACCGCGCTGAAGCAGCTCGGCGAATTGCAACTGCAGGTCCTCGACCAGGCCAGGCGCACGGTCGAGCAGCGGCTCGATGCGATGCGCGCCGACAATGCCGAGAAGCTCGAAGCGATGCGCGCCACGGTCGACGAAAAGCTGCACAAGACTTTGGAGGATCGGCTCGGCGCCAGCTTCAAGCTGGTCAGCGACCAGCTCGAGCAGGTGTTCAAGAGCGTCGGCGAGATGCAGAGCCTGGCGGCCGGGGTGGGCGACCTGAAACGCGTGCTGACCAACGTCAAGGCGCGCGGCACCTGGGGCGAGGTCTCGCTCGGCGGCATCCTTGCCGAGGTGCTGACCGCCGAGCAGTACGACCGCAACGTCGAGATCCGGCCGGGCAGCAACCAGCGGGTCGAATTCGCGGTCCGCCTGCCCGGCGCGGACGGTGACGGCCCGCTGTGGCTGCCGATCGACGCCAAATTCCCGACCGAGGATTACGAGCGGCTGTCAGAGGCCGCCGATCGCGCCGACGCCATCCAGGTCGAGACCGCGGGAAAGGCGATCGAGACCCGCATCCGCCAGGCCGCGCGCGACATTTGCACGAAATACGTGGCGCCGCCGCACTCGACCGATTTCGCGCTGCTGTTTCTGCCGACAGAGGGGCTCTACGCCGAAGTCGTCCGGCGCCCGGGGCTGGTCGACGCCCTGCAGCGCGACTGCCGCGTCGTCGTCGCCGGGCCGACCACCCTGATGGCGCTGCTCAACAGCCTGCGCATGGGGTTTCGCAGCCTGGCGATCCAGCAGCGCTCCAGCGAAGTCTGGCAGGTCCTGCGCGCGGTCAAGACCGAGTTCGAAAAATACGGCGAGATCCTCGACCGGGTGCAGAAAAAGCTGCGCGAGGCCTCGAGCACGATCGAAGAGGTCGCCACCCGCCGCCGGCAGATCGATCGCAGGCTGGCCAATGTCGAGACCCTGCCGGAGCGCGAGGCCGGCTTGCTGCTGCGTCTCGACGGCGCGGCCGAGACGCCGGCGCTCGACGCCTGATCCCCCAAGGACGATTACAGGGGGCGGTTCCAGAGGGCGGCTACGACAGGCCGATCTCGCCGCCGATGACGTGGTCGAGCCCGATTTCCGGGATCGACAGGGTTATCCGCGGCTTCAGGACGGCGGTTTCCGCGAGTTCTCCCTTGGCGAGAGCCGCGCGCACCGCCATTTCGATCTCGCGCTGCGAGGTCACGCCGACGACCTTCAGAAACTTGCGGATGTCCATGTTGAAGCGGTCTTCGTTCATCGCTTTCCCACTCCTGCGCGCAGCGGGCCGGTTGCGCCTCGGCCCCAAGCTGAAGTAGATCCCCCGGCCGCGTCCCGCAACACTCCAGCCCGACCCGAACCTTTCCCGGCACCATGCCTCTCGATCTTTTCCGGTCTTGATGAGCCCGCTCGATCTGGGATCGGCGCAGCAGCCGATGGCGGCCTATCGCGCGCTGCGCCGGCAGGGTGTTCTCGAACCCGACGCGGCGCAGCAGCTCGCCGTCGAGCGGCTGCAGAGCCTCTACCGGGCTTTGCTCGACTACCATCCCGAATCGGGATGGCACGGCTGGCTCGCCCGCTTCGGGCTCGGCGAGCACAACGGCGCCGATGCGCCGATGGGGCTTTATCTGTGCGGGCCGGTCGGGCGCGGCAAATCGATGCTGATGGACCTGTTCTTCGCCACCGCGCCGGGCCCGCGCAAGCGGCGGGTCCATTTTCACGCCTTCATGCTCGAAGTGCACGACCGCATCGAGCAGGAGAGACGAGAGAAGACCCGCGAGCCGATCGCGAAGGTGACGGCGGACATCGCCGCCGAGGCAGCACTGCTGTGCTTCGACGAATTCCAGGTCGACAACATCGCCGACGCGATGATGCTCGAGCGCCTGTTCACCGCATTGTTCGACGCCGGGATCGTGGTCGTGGCGACCTCGAACCTGGTGCCGGACGAGCTCTACGAGCACGGGCTGCACCGCGACCGCTTTCTGCCGTTCATCGCGCTGCTGAAAGAAAAGCTCTTCGTCCTCGAACTCGACAGCGGCCGCGACTATCGGCTCGCCCGATTGCGCGGGAAGCGGGTCTATCACCATCCGCTCGGCGAAGCGGCGCACCAGGCATTGGAAGCCGCCTTTGCCGAGCTGACCGACGGCGCCGTGGGCGACAGCACCAGCCTGACCGTCAAGGGGCGCATGCTCGCGGTCCCGCGCGCGGCGCGCAACGTCGCCTGGTTCGGCTTTGCCGATCTCTGTGCCAAGCCGCTCGCCGCCGCCGATTACCTGGCGATTGCCGGGCGTTTCGCCGCGATCATCGTCGAGGGCATCCCGCGCCTCGCTCGCGAGCAGCGCAACGAGGCCCGGCGCTTCAACATCCTGATCGACACGCTCTACGAGGCGCGCACCCTGTTGATCGCCTCGGCCGAGGTGCGGCCCGAGGAAATCTACTCCGCCGGCGACGGCACCTTCGAGTTCCGGCGCACGGTCTCGCGCCTGATCGAAATGCAGAGCCACGACTACATCGCCGACCGCCCGCGACGGTGAGCCCGATCCGGGGATGCTGTTGCCGGGTTGCCCGGCCTCGGGATCAGGAGCGAGATGCGCCTTTCCGCGCCCGGGCTCGGCGCTGCAAAACAGCCTCGCTACTCAATCATGTGGCTCATGCCAATCATGTGGCTCATGAAGGGTTCCTGCACTGAATGACTTTTGCGAGGACGGCCTTCAGCCGCGTCGTGCCGTCCCCCCAATCTATCAGCGCAGTCTTTGCCTTAGCCAGAAGCGGGCGTTCGTTGGCTGTGAGACTTTTCTGCGCAAGAAGGGTCGCGATCTGCTTCAGCAGCCCCGCCGCGGTGCGATCGTTATCAAGGACATCTTCGCACAAGTTTTGCAAGGCTGTTGGGTTCAGCTTGCCCTTTTCCCCACTGTTCACTGCGTCGACCCCCAGTTGCGACGCGTATTGTTGGATGCTCACGGAACCGTCAGCGAAGCGACTAAGGCTCGCTCCGAGCGTCGCCAGGTGAGGTTGCTGCTCCATCGCTTCGGCTGCGTCCCGGACTTTCTGCACGGCGGGGAGGAGCAACCCGATCAGGACCGCGATGATCGCGATCACCACCAGTAGCTCGATCAGAGTGAACCCAGCTTGGCCTCGAACTGCGGCTAGTGGTTTCATCGCCTGCTTCCTTTGCTCAGCGCGTGGCTGCCTCAGAAAACGGACGGTTGCACCGCTGGCAGCCAAATAACCGTCGGGTAGATGGTAGCCGTGCCCAAAAGCCCGATCAAGGCTGGTCGCGGCGCTGTCGTCGGCGCTCAGATCTCGACCTCGCCGCCGAGCTCGAGGACCTCGTCGGGGGGGATGCGGAAGAACTCGGTCGGCCGGGTCGCCAGACGGGTGAGGCCGATATAGAGGCGCTCGCGCCAGCGGGCCATTCCGGGCCGCGCCGTCGATTTGACGTTGGCGCGGCCGACGAAGAACGAGACTTTGCCGGGGTCGAGATCGAGCCCCGGGATCTCCGCCCGGCCCAGCTCGCGCGGCAGGTTCGGCGTCTGGGCGAAGCCGAAATGCGCCGCGATCTGCCAAAAGCCGCAACCGAGCTCGCGCGCCTTGATCCGGTCGGGGCCGGCGACCCGCGGAACGTTGTCGGTCATCACCCGGATCAGCAGGACTTTGCGGTGCAGCACCTTGTTGTGCTTGAGGTTGTTGAGCAGGGTCAGCGGCACGTGCTCGGTATCCGCGCTCAGAAACACCGCGGTGCCGGAGACCCGGGCTTCGGGCGCCGCCTCGGCGGTGGCGAGAAAGGCGTCGAGCGGCATCGTCTCGCTCTCCAGCCGCGCCAGCACCAGGCGACGGCCGGTGCGCCAGGTGGTCATGATCGTGAACATGACGAGCCCGATCCCCAACGGGAACCAGCCGCCGGTCGGGATCTTCAAGGAGTTCGCGCCGAACAAAGCGAGGTCGACGGTCATGATCGGCACCAGCACAACCGCGACCCACGGCCACCGCCACCGCCACACGCCGCGCATGACCGCTGCGGCGAGCACCGTCGTCAGGGTCATTGTCCCGGTGACCGCAAGGCCATAGGCCGAGGCGAGGGCGCTCGAGCTGCGAAAGCCCAGGACCAGGGCCAGCACCGCGACCAGCAGCAGCCAATTGACCTGCGGGATATAGATCTGCCCGCGCGCCCGCGCCGAGGTCTGAAAGACGTCGAGCTGCGGCATCAGGCCGAGCTGGATCGCCTGGCCCGACAGCGAGAACGAGCCGGAGATCACCGCCTGCGAGGCGATCACGGTTGCCGCGGTCGACAGCAGCACCAACGGGAACAGCCCCCACCCCGGCACCATGCGAAAGAACGGGTTCTCGATCGCGGTCTTGTCGCCGAGGATCAGCGCGCCCTGCCCGAAATAATTGAGGACGAGGGCGGGCAGCACCAGGCCATACCAGGCGAGCCTGATCGGGAACCGGCCGAAATGGCCCATATCGGCGTACAATGCCTCGCCGCCGGTGATCGCCAGGGATACGGCGCCGAGCACGAGAAAGCCGGTCAGCGGCGAGGCGACGAAGATGGTGACGGCATGGGCCGGGTTCAGCGCCATCAGCACGCGCGGGGCCTGGGCAACCTGGATCAGCCCGTCGACCCCGATCACCGCGAACCACACCAGCATGACCGGGCCGAACAGGTGTCCGACCTTCTCGGTGCCGCGCTTTTGAACCAGGAACAGCGCCACCAGCACGACGACCGTCAGCGGCAATACGAACCGGTTCAACGCTGGGGTCCCGACCCCGACGCCTTCGATCGCGCTCAACACCGAAATCGCCGGCGTGATCATGCTGTCGCCGTAAAACAGCGCGGCGCCGCCGATGGCGAGCAGCACGAGGGCGGTCCGCGCGCCGGGCTTGCGCACCGCCTCTTGGGCGAGCGCCAGCAAGGCCATGATCCCGCCCTCGCCCTGATTGTCGGCGCGCATGATCAAGAGGACGTATTTGACCGCGACGACCAGGATCAATGCCCACACGATCAGAGAGAGGACGCCGAGCACGTTTTCCGGCCGGAGCGCCAGCCCGTGCTCCGGGTTGAAGCACTCGCGGAAGGTATAGACCGGGCTCGTCCCGATATCGCCGAAGACGACGCCGAGCGCCGCGACCGAGAGCCCGGCCAGACCAGCCGGCGGCTGCGGCCCTTCGCGCTCCTCGGCGGCGCTCGGTGCCGCGTGCCCGGCGGGGATGACCCGGCTCGGGGATGCGGCGCTGCCGGTTGGCTCCGCCATGCGGTTCTCCTCGCGTGCATGTGCTGGGCGGTCAGTTTTCCGGACAAACGGGGTGCCGTGTCGACAACGGATTTTCGGCCGGTGCCCGACGCCCGCCGATCGCGCTCGATGAGCGGCCTGCCGCCGGTGCCCATCGCCTTGCCCACCCGGGGGTTTCGCGCTAAGACGCGCGACGGTCCGCGCGCCCGCATTCGGCGCCCGCAGAAACGAGGCAATTGGCTATGGCACGCAACAAGATCGCGCTCGTTGGCGCCGGGCAGGTCGGCGGCACCATTGCGCTGCTCGCCGGGCTCAAGGAATTGGGCGACATCGTCCTGTTCGACATCGTCGAAGGGGTACCGCAAGGGAAGGCGCTCGACATCGTCCAGGGTTCGACCATCGAAGGCTACGACGCGGTCGTCAAGGGCACCAACGACTATTCCGACATTGCGGGCGCCGACATCGTGATCGTCACCGCCGGCATCGCGCGCAAGCCGGGGATGAGCCGCGACGATCTGATCGGCACCAACGCCAAGGTGATCTCGACGGTCGGCCAGGCGATCAGAAAACATTGCCCGCAGGCTTTTGTGATCACCATCACCAACCCGCTCGACGTGATGGTGTGGGTCATGCGCGAGGCCTGCGGGCTGCCGGCAGAACGCGTCGTCGGCATGGCGGGCGTGCTCGACAGCGCGCGTTTCCGCTATTTCCTCGCCGAGGAGCTGAAGGTCTCGGTCGAGGACGTCAGCGCCTTCGTGCTCGGCGGCCATGGCGACATGATGGTGCCCTTGGTGCGCTACTCGACGGTCGCCGGCATCCCACTGCCCGACCTGGTCAAGATGGGGTGGACGACCCGGGAACGGCTCGACCGGATCGTCCAGCGCACCCGCGACGGCGGGGCCGAGATCGTCGGCTTGCTCAAGACCGGATCGGCGTTCTATGCGCCGGCCAGCTCGGCGATCGCGATGGCCGAGGCCTATTTGCGCGACAAGAAGCGGGTGCTGCCCTGCGCTGCCTTGCTGCAAGGCCAGTACGGGGTCAGAGACCTCTATGTCGGCGTCCCGGTCGTGATCGGCGCCGGCGGGGTCGAGCGCATCGTCGAGATCGAGCTCGATCGCGAGGAGCAGGCTGCCTTCGACAAATCGGCCGCCGGAGTCCGCGAACTGATCGAGGTGGTCAAGAAGATGAAGGTTTTGGGCTGATCCAATTTGCTGGGCTGATCGATGAACATCCACGAATACCAGGCGAAAGAGCTGCTGGCGAAATTCGGGGTCGCGGTGCCGCGCGGCGGGGTCGCCTATACCGCGGCCGAAGCGGTCGCGGTGGCGCGCCGGCTCGGCGGGCCGGTCTGGGTGGTCAAGGCGCAGATCCATGCCGGCGGCCGCGGCAAGGCCGGCGGGGTCAAGCTCGTCCGCTCGGAGGACGAGGTCGAAGCAGCGGCCAAGGCGCTGCTCGGGCATAATCTCGTCACCCACCAGACCGGGCCGGCCGGGCGCGAGGTCAAGCGCGTCTATGTCGAGGAAGGCTGCGACATCGCCCGCGAGCTCTATCTGGGGCTCTTGATCGACCGCGAGACCGGCCGGGTGACCCTGATCGGCTCGACCGAGGGCGGGGTCGAGATCGAGGAGGTGGCCGAGCATTCGCCGGAGAAGATAATCAAGGTGGCGATCGACCCGGCGAGCGGGATCGAGCCGTTCCATGCCCGCGAGATCGCCTACGGCTTGGGTCTCGAAGGCAAGCAGGTCGGCGTCGCGGTCAAGTTCGTGACCGCGCTCTATCGCGCCTTTACCGAGCTCGACGCCTCGGTCGCCGAGATCAACCCCTTGGTGGTGACCGGAGCGGGCGAGCTGATGGCGCTCGACGCCAAGATCGGGTTCGACGACAACGCCCTCTTCCGCCAGCCGGAGATCGCCGTCCTGCGCGACGAGGACGAGGAGGACCCGACCGAGGTCGAGGCCGGCAAGCACGCGCTCAACTACATCAAGCTCGACGGCAACATCGGCTGCATGGTCAACGGCGCCGGCTTGGCGATGGCGACGATGGACATCATCAAGCTCTACGGCGGCAGTCCCGCGAATTTCCTCGACGTCGGCGGCGGCGCGACGCGCGAGCGGGTCGGGACCGCGTTCAAGCTGATCCTCAGCGACCCCAACGTCGAAGGCATCCTCGTTAACATCTTCGGCGGGATCATGCGCTGCGACGTGATCGCCGAGGGGGTCGTCGCCGCGGCGCGCGAGGTCAACCTGCACGTGCCGCTGGTGGTTCGCCTCGAAGGCACCAATGTCGACCTCGGCAAAAGGATCATGCAGCAATCGGGGCTGCCGATCCTTGCCGGCGAGAACCTCGCCGATGCCGCGCAGAAGATCGTGACCGCGGTCAAGGAGGCGCGCTGATGTCGATCCTGGTCGATGCGTCGACGAAGGTGCTGTGCCAGGGGATCACCGGCTCGCAGGGCACCTTTCACTCCGAGCAGGCGATCGCCTACGGCACCAGGATGGTTGGCGGCGTCACCCCCGGCAAAGGCGGGACCCGCCACCTCGACCTGCCGGTGTTCAACACGGTCCACGAGGCGCGCGCCAAGACCGGGTGCGACGCAAGCGTGATCTACGTGCCGCCGCCTTTTGCCGCCGATGCGATCCTCGAAGCCGCCGACGCCGGCATCCCGCTCGTCGCCTGCATCACCGAGGGCATCCCGGTCCTCGACATGGTGCGGGTCAAGCGCAGCCTCTCCGGCGGCAAGACCCGCCTGATCGGGCCGAACTGCCCCGGCGTCATCACCCCCGACGAATGCAAGATCGGCATCATGCCGGGGCATATCCACCGCCGCGGCCGGATCGGCATCGTCTCGCGCTCGGGCACTCTGACCTATGAGGCGGTGGCGCAGACGACCGCGGTCGGGCTCGGCCAGTCGACCTGCGTCGGCATCGGCGGCGACCCGGTCAACGGCACCAGCTTTGTCGAAGTGCTGGAAATGTTCTTGGCCGATGACGAGACCGAGGCGATCGTTATGATCGGCGAGATCGGCGGGACCGCGGAGGAGGACGGCGCCGCGTTCCTGAAATCCGCGCGGACCAAAAAGCCGGTGGTCGGCTTCATCGCCGGCAGCACCGCCCCGCCGGGCCGGCGGATGGGCCATGCCGGCGCCATCATCGCCGGCGGCAAGGGCGGCGCCGGGGACAAGATCGAGGCCTTGCGCAGCGCCGGGGTCACCGTCGCACTGTCGCCCGCCGCGATCGGCACGACCATGCGCGACGTGCTGCGGGGTAATCGGTTTTCGCGCGCCCGGTCCAGCGGGGAGTAATGCGCGCTAGGGCTTGACCTAGGCGCGACACACTACTACGTGCAGGATGCGTACAATCGGATGAGGAGCAAGCCGATGTCGCAACAAGCCGAAGTGATCGAGACCACGGTGGGCGAAGTTGCCGTCGAGCTGGCGCGTCGCGGCCTTGATCCGCACGATCGCGTGACCGTTACGATTCAGCCCGACGAATTGATCCCCGGCCGCCGCGAGGCGCGCCTGCGTGTGGTCGCCGCGGGCCTGACCGACGACGACATCGACCGACTGATTGATGAGGCTCGCACGGAGGCGCAGCCGCTCATTCGATGAGGGTTGTCGTCGACACCGATGTTTTCATCAGCGCGGCGCTAAAGGAGAGATCGCCACCAAGCGACGCAGTTCATCTTGCCGCGGAACGTGACCTCCTTCTCAAATCCAGCACCACCGAGCAGGAGCTGTTCATCACTCTGGCGCGGCCGCGCCTTACGTCGCTGATCCCGCAGCATTTCCTCGTGTGGTTGGAGGAGGTGCTGGCGGCGGCCGAACTGGTACCGATCACGGAGCGTATCGTCGCCTGCCGTGATCCCAAGGACGACAAATTTCTCGAACTGGCCGTCAACGGCCATGCAGACCTCATTGTCAGCGGCGACGCTGACCTGCTCACGCTCAATCCGTTCGGCGGCATTTCGATTATCGCGCCCGCCGCCTTCGTGCGGCGCGCACCGCCGTAATCGCGAGGGATTTCGGATATCGGTTCCTTATATTGTGTTAGCGAGGTCGGAATCGGAGGCAGGGCGGGTCCTCGGTTCTGGCCAGCGTGATGAGATAGGAAAAGCAGTTCAGGGTCACCGATGACGAACATCGACAGCACCACCTTTCTGACCGGCGCCAATGCCGGGTTCATCGCCGATCTCCACGCGCGCTATCTCAAAGATCCGGCCTCGGTCGATGCGAGCTGGCGGCGGTTCTTCTCGGAGATCGGCGATGACGTGCCGGCGGCGCTCGGCGAATTGCGCGCTGCCTCGTGGCAGAAGACGACGGCGCTGCCGATCGGCAACGGCGCCGACGCGGCCGATGCCGAGGCATTGCGCCGGGCCACCTCCAACTCGATCCGCGCGCTGCAATTGATCCGCGCCTACCGCGTGCGCGGCCATCTCGAAGCCGATCTCGATCCGCTCGGGCTCGATCGGCGCGGGCCCTATCCCGAGCTCGATTACCGCAGCTACGGCTTCGGCGAGGCCGACCTCGATCGCGAGATGTTCATCAACGACATCTTCGGCCGCGAGCGCGCGAGCCTGCGCGAGATCATCGCCATCCTGCGCCGAACCTATTGCGGCAAGATTGGTGTCGAGTACATGCACATCCAGGTCCCGGCCGAGCGCGCCTGGATCCAGCAGAAATTCGAGACGCGGGACCGCGGGACGGTTCTTTCGGCGGCGGACAAGAAAGAGATTCTGCAGATCCTGACGACCGCCGAGACCTTCGAGCGGTTTCTCGACCGCCGCTATACCGGGACCAAGCGGTTCGGCATCGAGGGCGCCGAATCTTCGATGCCGGCGCTGGAGGCGATCCTGCGCCGCGGCGCGGCACTCGGCATCCGCGAATTCGTTATCGGCATGCCGCATCGCGGGCGGCTCAACGTGCTGGCCAATTTCGTCGGCAAGCCGTTCGCCGCGATCTTTTCCGAGTTCCAGGGGAATGCGACCAACCCCGAGCACGTCCACGGCTCGGGCGATGTCAAATACCATCTCGGCACCTCGGCCGACCGCGAAATCGGCGGCAACACCGTGCATCTGTCTCTCGCCGCCAACCCGTCGCATCTCGAGGCAGTCGATCCGGTCGTGCTGGGTAAGGTCCGCGCCAAGCAGCAGCAGCGCGGCGACGGCGAGCAGGCCCAAATCGCCGGCATCCTGATGCACGGCGACGCGGCCTTCGCCGGCCAGGGGCTCGTCGCCGAATCGCTCGAATTGTCGGAATTGACCGGCTTCTGCACCGGCGGCACCATCCACCTGATCGTCAACAACCAGATCGGCTTTACCACCGCCCCCGCTGCTGCCCGGTCGAGCCCCTACCCCTCGGATGTGGCCAAGGGCGTGCAGGCGCCGATCTTTCACGTCAACGGCGACGATCCCGAGGCGGTTGTCGCGGTCGCCCGCATCGCCGCCGAATATCGCAGTGAGTTCAAGAAGGACGTCGTCGTCGACCTGTTCTGCTATCGCCGGCACGGGCACAACGAGGGCGACGAGCCCGCCTTTACCCAGCCGCTGATGTACCGCGCGATCGCGCGCCATCCGACGACCCGGCAAATCTATGCAAGGCGCCTGATCGAGGAGGGAGTGGTCGGCGAGGCCGAGGCCGAGGCGATGGCGGCGCGCTTTGTCGCCCGGCTCGAAACCGAGTTCGCGGCGGCCAAAAATTATCGCCCGAACAAGGCGGACTGGCTCGAAGGCGCCTGGGCCGGGTTCGAGCCGGCGCCGCACGATGATGACGGCTGCGACACCTGCGTCGCACCCGGGCTGTTGCGGGAACTCGGACAAGGGCTCACGACCGTCCCCGAGGGTTTTCGGCTGAACCCCAAGGTCGTGCGTCAGCTCGAAGCCAAGCGCGCCGCGATCGAGGCCGGCGAAGGCATCGACTGGGCGACCGCGGAGGCATTGGCGATCGCCTCCTTGTGCGCCGAGGGCACGCATGTCCGCATGTCCGGACAGGACAGCGGGCGCGGCACCTTCTCGCACCGGCACGCGATCCTGATCGATCAGGAGACCGAGGCGCGCTGGGTCCCGATCAACCATGTCCGCGCCGGGCAGGCGCCGTTCGAGATCATCGACAGCCCGCTTTCCGAAGCCGCGGTCGTGGGCTTCGAATACGGCTACAGCCTCGCCGATCCGTCGGCCCTCGTGTTGTGGGAGGCGCAATTCGGCGATTTCGCCAACGGCGCCCAGGTCATCATCGATCAGTTTCTCTCCGCCGGCGAGGCCAAATGGCTGCGCATGAGCGGCCTCGTGCTGCTGCTGCCGCACGGCTACGAGGGGCAGGGGCCGGAGCACTCCTCGGCCCGGATCGAGCGCTATCTGCAGCTGTGCGCCGAAGACAACATCCAGGTCTGCAACCTGACCAGCGCCGCCAATTATTTCCACGCGTTGCGGCGCCAGATCCGGCGCAATTTCCGAAAGCCGCTGATCGTTTTCACCCCGAAATCCCTGCTGCGCGCGAGGGAGGTGATGTCGCGGCTCGACGAGATGGGAGAGGGGAGCGGCTTCCGCCGGGTGATCCCGGAAACCGAAACAATCGCGGCCGATGACGCGGTCCGCCGCGTCGTCTTGTGCAGCGGCAAGGTCTATTTCGACCTGCTGAAGGCGCGAGCCGACAGCGGCGACGAGCGGGTGGCGCTGATCCGGGTCGAGCAGCTCTACCCGTTCCCGTCCGACGCGCTCGGCGGAATCTTGCAGCGCTACCGCAACGCCGAGCTCGTGTGGTGCCAGGAAGAGCCGCAGAATATGGGCGCCTGGAATTTCGTCGACCGGCGCATCGAAGGGGTGCTGGCCGGGCTTGATATAAGGGCCAAGCGCCCGAGCTTTGCGGGACGGACGGAGGCCGCGTCGCCGGCAACCGGCCTGTTCAAGCGCCACACCGAGGAACAGGCGCAGCTCGTCGCCGACGCGCTCGCCGCCTGAAAGGGTGTCGAGGAATGCTCAGTCCAGCACGCAGCCGGGAACGCGGGCGTCCCGCCCGCATGCGGGCCCCCCGCCTTCGCAGGGGCAGGCTCGGCCCGCGGTCCTGCCGCTGATGGCGACCGAGATCAAGGTGCCGAGCCTCGGTGAATTGGTGACCGAGGCGACGGTGGCGAAATGGCTGAAGCGGCCGGGCGAGGCGGTCGCGCTCGACGAGCCGGTGGTCGAGCTCGAAACCGACAAGGTGACGTTGGAGGTGCCGGCGCCGGCCGCCGGCACTATCGCCGAAATTCTCGCCGAGGAAGGCGCGAACTTGCCGGTCGGCGCGGTGCTCGGTCGCATCAGCGAGGGGGCGGCGTTAGCCGTTGCCACAGCTAGCCCTCACCCTCCCGCCGCTGCCGCGACGGGCCCCACCCTCTCCCGCATTGCGGGAGAGGGTGCCGAGCGAAGCAAGGCGGGTGCGGGCATTGCGGTCGAGCGCTCTGGACCAGCGGTACGAAAGCTGATTGCGGAGAGCGGGCTCGACGCCGCTCGGATCGTGCCGACCGGGCCCGGCGACCGCATCACCAAAGTAGATGTGATCGAAGCGCGGGTGCGCCCGGCGCCCGTACCGGAGCCGGCTCCGCCGTCGGCCCCGCCCGCGCCAGCTTCTGGCGAGCGCGAGGTGCGGGTGCGGATGACCCGTCTGCGGCGGCGCATCGCCGAGCGCCTGAAGGCGGCGCAGAACACCGCGGCGATGCTGACTACCTTCAACGAGATCGACATGAGCCAGGCGATCGCCTTGCGCGAGCGCTGGCGCGAGGCCTTCGAGAAAAAGCACGGGGTCCGGCTCGGCTTCATGTCGATCTTCGTCAAGGCGTCGATCGTCGCGCTGCAGGAAATCCCCGGGGTCAACGCCGAGATCGACGGCGACGACATCGTCTACAAGAACCATTACGACATCGGGGTCGCGGTCGGCACCGAGCACGGGCTCGTGGTGCCGGTCGTGCGCGACGCCGACCGAATGAGCTTTGCCGAGATCGAGAAGACGATTGCGGCACTCGGCCATAAGGCGCGCGACGGCAAATTGTCGATCGACGAATTGTCGGGCGGCACCTTTACGATCTCCAACGGCGGCGTCTACGGCTCGCTCTTGTCGACGCCGATCCTGAACCCGCCGCAATCCGGCATCCTCGGCATGCACAAGATCGAGCGCCGGCCGATCGCGCTGCCGGGGCCGAGCCCGGGGGCCGACAAGATCGAGATCCGGCCGATGATGTACGTAGCGCTGTCCTACGACCACCGCATCGTCGACGGGCGCGAGGCGGTGACTTTTCTGGTGCGGGTCAAGGAATTGGTCGAGGACCCTGCGCGGCTGCTGCTCGGTATCTGATCCCGCTTACTCCTGCGCCGCCCGGGGCGAGCCGGCGGATGCGGCGATCCGTGCGACCATCGGCAGGATCTTGCGCTCGATATCCTCGACGCTCAGCGGGCCGACCTGGCGATAGCGGATATGGCCCGAAGCGTCGACGACATAGGTTTCGGGCACGCCGTACACCCCGAAATCGATCGCCGTCATCCCGTCGCGATCGATCCCGATGCGGCTGAACGGGTTGCCGAGCTCGGCGAGGAAGCGGCGCGAGTTGGCTGGCTTGTCCTTGTAGGCGATGCCGTCGAGGGTGACGCCGGGACGGTGCGCCAGCGCCGCCAGCCCCGCCTGCTCCTCGCGGCAGGGCGCGCACCAGGAGGCGAAGAAATTGACCAGGGTGACCCCGCCGCTCAGATCCTTGCGCGCCAGCCCGCGCGCCGGATCGTAAAGGCCCGGCAGCACGAAATCGGGGGCCGGGCGATCGATCAGCGCCGACGGCAGCAGCTGCGGGTCATGATGGAGGCCGATCGCAAAGGCGACCAGCAGCACGGCGAACAGCGCCGCCGGCAGCACAAAAGCGAGCTTGCGCACCATCGGCTCGGCCGGGCGTCAACGGCCGTCCGTGACCGCGGCCTTCAACGGAGCGGCGGCGCCCGCGGACGCCCCGCTCTCCTGCCAATGCCCGCTTTTTTTGAGCGCCTCGACGACCTCGCGCGGCATGTATTTCTCGTCGTGCTTGGCGAGCACGGTCGAGGCGGCGAAAACGCCGTCCGGCTCCAGCTTTCCTTCGGCGACCACCCCCTGCCCTTCGCGGAACAGGTCGGGCAGGATGCCGCGGTAGACGACCGGGATGTCGGTCTTGCCGTCGGTGACGCGGAACGAGACCGTGCGCCCGCTCTCGGCATGAGACACGCTCTGCTTCTCCACCAGCCCGCCGATCCGCACCCGGCGGTCGGCCGAGATCCTTTGCGTGTTCAGATCGCTCGGGCTGTAGAAAAACACCAGATTGCTGCTGAACGCGGTCAGCACCAGCGCCGTCGCCCCGGCGAGGGCCGCCATGCCGAGGGCGAGCAGCCCCAGCCGCTGCTGCTTGCGGGTCATCGCCTGGTCCCGAGCTGCCGCTGCAGGCGGTCGAGCGTGCGGACGCTCCGCCGGTAGCGCCGGCTGGAGTCGAACGCCAAGCCGCCCAAGACCGCAAAGGCCAGACCGTAGGCGGGCCACACATAGACGGCATAGCCGCCCATCGCAAAGTAGCCGCTGATGGCTCCCATCGTTGCGCCTCAGCGCAGCACCGGACGGGCCGGCGCCGCGGCGTCCGACCCGGGGCGCGCGGCCCTCGGCGCGGGCACGCTGTTGAGGTACAGAGCCAGGGCCTTGCGCTCGTTCAGCCCGGTGCGCATGCGCACCATCAGCAACGTCGCGAACAGCAGCATGAAGCCCACCGCCATCACCAGCAACGGGACCAGCATCGACAGCGCGATCGTCGGCTTACCGAGGCGCAGCACGCTGGCCGGCTGGTGCAGGGTGTTCCACCAATCGACCGAGAACTTGATGATCGGCAGGTTGACGACGCCGACCAGCGCCAACACCGAGCCGGCCTTGACGCCGCGCGCGGGGTCGTCGAAGCCGTTCACCAGCGCGATATAGCCGAGATAGAGGAAGAAGAGGACCAGAACCGAGGTCAGCCGCGCGTCCCACACCCACCACGTGCCCCACATCGGGCGACCCCACAGCGATCCCGTCGTCAGGCAGACAAAGGTGAAGGCGGCGCCGATCGGCGCCGCTGAGCGGGCCGCGATCTCGGCCAGCGGGTGCCGCGCGACCAGCGCGATGCCGCTCGCGACCGCGACGAACAGATAGATCGCGAGCGCCATCCACGCTGCCGGCACATGAACGTACATGATGCGCACGGCCTCGCCCTGCTGATAGTCGGGCGGTGCAGCGATCAGCGCCAGCCAGAGCCCGAGCCCGAGCACGCCGAGGGTCAGCCAGCCGCACCACGGCAAAGCCGCGGCGCTGAACCGCATGAAGCGCGCCGGGTTGGCAAATCGGTTCAGCATCGCCCACCGAGTTATGGTCTCAACCGGCATCTTGTAGCGCAAAGCCGGCCGCCCGTCAGCGTCGATGCGGTCGCATCGGCCGCTGGGGCACGGCGGCGGTGCGCATGCGCCTCATTCGAGCGCTTGGCGCAAGGCCACCGCACTCGCCCATGGGCACAGCGGCAATGCCGCCAGAGCGAGGGCGGCGAGGATCAGCAGGTCGGGTCGCGGCCCGGTTCCGAGCGCGCTCGCCTCGACCGCGCCGGCGCCGAACACCAGCGGCGGCACGTAGAGCGGCAGGACGAGGAGCGACAACAGCACGCCCTGGCGCCGGGCGCCGAGGGTCAGCGCCGCGGCGACGCTGCCGATCAGGCTCAAGAACGGCGTGCCGAGCAGCAGGCTCAGCATCAGGGTCGGGATCGCCCGCGGAGCGAGATCGACGACCAGCGCCAAGGCCGGGCTCGCCAGCACCAGCGGCAGCCCGGTCGCGACCCAGTGCGCGGCGCATTTCGCCACCACCGCGAGTTCGAGCGGGACCGGCGACAGCACGATCAGCTCGAGCCCGCCATCCTCGTAATCCGCCTGGAACAGCCGGTCGAGCGACAACAACGCCGCGAGCAGCGCCGCCACCCACACGATCCCGGCGGCGACGCGTCCCAGCATCTCGGGCTCCGGGCCGACCCCGAACGGGAAGAGGACGATCGCGAGAACGAAAAAGGCGAGGACGAGGCCGGCGTCGCCGCCCTGCCGCATGGCAAGGCCGAAATCGTGGCGAAAAATGCCGAGAAGCGCCGTCATCCCGATTCGATGGAGGCGGGGTCGAACCGCGGCGCGAAGGCGTCCAATGCCAAGCTCGCAGCGGCGTCGAGGGCGAGCGGGGCGTGGGTCGCCAGCAGCACGCTCCCACCCGTCGCGCGATGCGCCACGAGCGCCCGCGCGAGCCGGGCTTGGCCGTCGTCGTCGAGGCCGCTGGTCGGCTCGTCGAGGAGCCAGAGCGGGGCCGGGGCGACCAGCAGGCGGGCCAGCGCCAGCCGCTGCCGCTGCCCGGCGGAGAGCCAGCGGCACGGCCAGTCGGCGACCGCGTCGAGCGCGAAGGCGGTCAATGCATCGTCAATAGCCGGCGCCGAGGACGGCAGCCGACGACCTCGCAGCGCCGCCCAAAAACCCAGGGTCTCGCGCGCCGTCATGGTCGGCTTCACCGCATCCTGATGGCCGATATGGTGGAGGCGGGCGTGATGCCCGGCGAGATCGGCCGCAACCGGGAATGCCCCCCACCAGAGCCGGCCCGCCGCCGGTGCGAGCAGACCCGCCGCAAGCCGCAGCAGGCTCGATTTGCCGCTGCCGTTCGCCCCGGTCACCACCAGCGCGCCGCCCGGCGGCAGGCGGAACGAGACCCCGGCGAAGACCAGCCGCATGCCGCGCCGGCACGCCAGGTCCTCGGCGATCAGGTCGGGGGCGATCAGGTCGGGGGCGATCAGGTCGGGAACGGCCAGGTCGGGGGCTGTCAGGCCCGGCCCGGGCACGGCCGCGCCGCTTGGATCTGCCGGAAATCGCGCCAAAAAAGGCGGCTCCGGAGGGGGAACCCGGAGCCGCTTTGGC
Source organism: uncultured Alphaproteobacteria bacterium (assembly GCA_963703855.1). Lineage (GTDB taxonomy): Bacteria > Pseudomonadota > Alphaproteobacteria > ATCC43930 > CGMCC-115725 > AP-15. The sequence continues at coordinate 177,570 of CAVPFW010000004.1, read as the reverse complement.
CGTCGGTCGAAAGCTTCGACCGATAACGAGGTTTGGGGGACAAACCTGTAAGGGTAGACCTTACGCCTAACATATGGGGAGCGGATTGGGACTTTGGTTTGAAAAAAGTGTGACCTTTTGGTGAATTTCAATCGAGGCCGCGGCGGTCCTCGATCAGCTTTCCATCCGCGGGCAGGCTCCCCGGCGGCACCGCGTCGACCCTCCCGCGCAATCGCGTCAAGGCTTGCACCGTCTCGGCAATCGGCATGAGATCTTCCGCCCTCTCCCCGATTTCAACGAACAGCGTCATCTCGTCGGCATTGCCGGGGCGCTCGACCACCAGCCGCGCCCGGCGGATCGCCGGATGGCGGCGCAGGACATCGGCGATCTGCTCGGGATGGACGAACATCCCGCGCACTTTGGTGGCTTGGTCGGCGCGGCCGAGCCAGCCCTTGATCCGGTGGTTTGTCCGCCCGGTGCCGGAGCCGATGCCGGAGTTGGGCAGCATCGCCGACAGATCGCCGGTGGCGAAGCGGATCAGCGGATATTCGGGGGTCAAGGTCGTCACCACGACTTCGCCGACCTCGCCCCGGCCGACCGGCTCGCCGGTTCCGGGGCGGACCAGCTCGAAAATGATCTCCTCGTCGAGCACCATTCCCTCCTCGGCCTCGCCGTCGGGGCCCGCGCTCTCATAGGCGATGACGCCGATGTCGGCGGTGCCGTAGCACTGCAGAACCCTCAGCCCGCGGCCCCGGAATTCGCGGCGCAACGGCCCCGGCAGGGCTTCGGCCGAGACCAGCGCCTTTTTCAGCGAAGAAACGTCGAGGCCCTCGCTCGCCGCCCGGTCGAGCAGGATCTTCAGAAAAGACGGGGTTCCGACATAGCCGACCGGCTTCAGATCGGCAATCGCCCGCAGCTGCTGCTCGGTCTGGCCGGGGCCGGCTGGGATCACCGGGCAGCCCAGCGCTTCGGCGGCGCTCTCGACCATCGCACCCGCCGGCGTGAAGTGGTAGGAGAAGGTGTTGTGCACCAGGTCGCCGGGGCGAAACCCGGCGGCAAAGAGCGCGCGGGCAAAGCGGCCGTAATCGGCGCGCCTTCCTTCCGGCTCGTAGATCGGGCCGGGCGAGACGAAGATCCGCCGCAGCGCCGACACCGGCACCGCGGCAAACCCGCCGAAGGGCGGATCGCGCCGCTGCAATTCGATCAGCTCGGATTTGCGCGTCAGCGGCAGTTCCGCCAATGCCCGCCGATCGGTCACGTTCTCGGCCCGGACCGGGGCAAGGAGGTTGCGGTAGGCCGGGCAACGCTCCTTGGCCGCGGCGATCACCCCGGGAAGCGCCGCCATCAACGCCGCCTCGCGCACCGCGGGATCGCGCGTTTCGAGCGCATCGGGAAACCGCGATTCCACCCAAGTCTCCCTCCGGTCGGCAACCCGGCGATCAACATGCGTTCGCGCGGACCGGTCGCCGGCAGCCGGCGCGAACGCGCCTCACTCTGCTCCCGATCGAATGCCCACAGCAAGCGCCGTCCGCCCGGCCGGCGGGATCGCCGGCCCCTTGCAGCCTCGCCCGCAGCTAGGTAAGGTTGTATATTCTGCGGGACCGCGAACGCGGCGCGGGACAAGTCGGGGGGAAGAAGTGGTGAGCGCTCTGGACAGACACCGGCGAGCAGCGCGTTGGATATCGAAGGTCTCGAAGGTCGTTCGGGCCATTGCCGCGGCGGCGGTTGTCATGCTGCCGATGATGGCGGCGGCGCAGACGCTTTCCACCGCCGACCGGGCCGCGCTCGAGACGCAGAAAAACACCCTCCTCCAACAGATGCTGAACAATCCGGCCAACCTTGACGTGACCTTCGCCTATGCCGACGTCTCGGCGCGGCTGGGCGATTACGAAGCGGCCGTGTCGGCGCTCGAACGAATGCTGCTGTTCAACCCGAATTTACCGCGCGTTCAGCTCGAGCTCGGCGCGCTGTACTTCCGCATGGGGTCGTATGAACTCGCCCGCGACTATTTCGCCAAGGCGCAGGCCGGCAATCCGCCGCCCGAAGTCCGCAGGCGCGTCGCCGAATATTTGGCGCAGATCGAGAAGGCCCAATCGCGCCATCACTTTTCCGGCTACGTCTTCTTTGGCGGCCAATATCAATCGGATGCCAACGTCGCCGGCTCCTCGTCGATCCTGACGCCGGTTTTCCCGTTTCCGGTCCTGCTCAACACCCAGTTCGCCAAGCAGGCCTCGGGCAGCATTTTCGGCAGCGCTTCCGCGCTCTACAGCTATGATCTGGAAACACAAAACCGCGACACCATCGACGTCACTGCGGTCGGCTACCTCAACCATTATTTCAATTCCGCGGTCAACCGGCTCGATCTCAGCGTGCTCGAACTGACCGGCGGCCCGCGCTTCAACTTTCCCAACGCCGGAATCGCCAGCGATCGGCCGGCATCGTTCCGGCCGTACGCGATCATCGACGAGGTGGGGCTGGGTTGGGACCAATACTTTGCCGCTTACGGCGGCGGTCTCGAATACGACGAGATCGTATGGAACGATCTGGCGCTGAAGTCGACCTTCGAGTTCCGGCGCAAGAATTTCGCGAACGCTCCGACCCGTCCCTTGTCGACCGGACTAAACGGCAGCGATAAGCTCGTCACCTTGTCGGCGGCCAAGCCGATCACCGCGAATTCTTCGTTGAACCTGGAGTTCGATTATCTCGATCAGACGACCCACCTCGCGTTCTACACGAACAGCACCTACATCGTGTCCGGCGCCTACGACATTCACTACAACGACCCGACCGGATTGACGCCGAACCAATGGGAAACCACCCCCTATGTCGGCCGCGCCTGGAGCATCTACGCGGCTCCTGACCCGTGCTGCAACACCAGCGGCAACCCGTTGCTGCCCTCGACGAGCACGCAATTGACCCAACGCTGGCGCTTCGGCGTGACCCAGACTTGGCCGGTGATGGCGAACGTTTCGATCGTGCTGCAGCTGGAGCGCGACATCGTCTCGTCGAACCTGCCGCTCTACGCTTATAATAGCACTTCGGTGTTGATCGGTCCGCAGATCCGCTTTTAGGGAGCGTTCGAGGGATGGCTATCGTCCGGTATCCGCTGCGCGCCGCCGCATTCGCCCCGCTGCTGCTCAGCACCGCGCTGGTCAGCCCGGCGGCGTTGGCCCAGCAGCGCATCGGCGTCAACAGCGCGGTCAACCCCAACGCCACCGGCATCGCCCCGGGAGCCGCGCCGCGGCGGCTGGTGATCGGCGAAAACGTCGTTTTCAACGAGCGGATCACCACCCAGCAGGCCGGTCAGACCCAGATCTTGTTCGTCGACGCGTCGACGATGTCGGTCGGCCCGAACTCGGACATGGTCATCGACCAGTTCGTCTATGACCCGAATGCCGGGACCGGCAAGCTCGCGGCCAGCCTGACGCGAGGGGTGTTCCGCTTTGTCGGCGGCGCGCTCAGCAAGCAGGACAACGCGATCACGATGCGCACGCCGACCGCGACGATCGGGATTCGCGGCGGCATCATGCTGGTGAATTTGAACCCCAACTGCGCCGCGGCAAGCTGCAACGCGCTCGAAGTCATCTTCGCCTACGGCAACGGCGTCACCGTGACCGGGTTGAACGGCCTCTCGCAGACGGTAACGCGTCCGGGGTTCGAGATCACCGTGGCGCGGCCTGGCGCCGCCCCGTCGACGCCGGCCCCGGCGCCGCCGGGCGCCGCCACGGCGCTGCTCGCCCAGCTCGACGGCCGCCCCGGCGGTAATGGCGGCGCGCGCACGGTACCGACCGACAGCATGGTCGCGAGCAGCGGCGTCGCCAACACGATTTCGAACAGTATCAGCGCCAGCCTGCAAAGCCAGCCGCAGACACCGCGGGTTAGCGCCGTCGTCCAGGGCAGCCAAACCAACCTTCAGGTCGCTGCGAACCAAGGCCTGGCGGTGGCTGCGACATCCCCGCCGCCCCCGCCCGCCGCCACCGCCGCCACCCCCGCCGCCATCGCCACCGCCCCCGCCATCACCGCCGCCGCCATCACCGCCGCCCCCGCCGCCGCCATCACCGCCGCCCCCGCCGCCGCCCCCGCCGCCGGTGATCATCGCCTATGCCGGTCTGGCCAAGAGCACCGCCAAGGTCGCCGATCCGAAGACCCAGGGCTTTATCAACCAGACCCCCGGAGTCGGCCGGATCCCCTATACTGGAGGCGAGCTGAGCTTCCCGGTCGGCGAGCCCCTCATGGGCGTGTTCACCGCGACGCTCGCCACCGTCAACGGCCCGGTCGTTGTGAAATTTCCGCTCGCCCCGGGGTCGGTCAAACCGGGGTTTGTCAATTTCGGACCCGCCGGGACCGCGAGCACGTTCGGCCCGGTCACCGGGACGAGCTACATGTCGCCCAATTCGACGTTCTTCTACGCCAACCTGACCCCGGTCGCGCCCGCACTAGCCAGTAATCGCGGCTTTATCTTCGGCGGGCAGCCGGTTCCGTCAACCTCGCCGCTGCTGACAACGGCGCCGGGGCAGCCGCAGCTCTATACCTTCGCATTGCAGCAGGACGCCGCCCTGCAATCGCCGATCCCGTTCATCACGCAGAGCACCGGCGGCAACATCGCCAACCCGAGCGTCTCGCCGCTTTACGTCGTCGCCCCGGGGCAATCCGTCTTCGGGTCGTTCAATGCGAAAACAAACCCCAACGTCACCGCTCCCCATACCTTGCAGGCGAGCCTGGCGATCAACGGCGCCGGGGCGTCTCAAAGCTCGGCTCTGGTCGTCCAGACCGGGGCGTTTTTCACCTCCAGCGACAACGGCGCCGTGGTCGCCGACGGGGTGATCCGCGGCTCCTACCTGGCGAACGGCACTTCGCCCCCGGTTCAGATCCGCTCGGGCGCCGCCACGGTTCCCAACGGCAACGGCGGCAACATCTTCGGGACCGGAACCGGCTCGCTGCCGATCAGCGGGTTTGTGCTCGATCAAAATCAGTACAACACAAGCGACAACTTCGTCCCGAACAAGACGGCAGTGCAAACCCCGTTGGGAGGCACCTCGTCCAATTACGCCTTCAACCAGCCGGCAACCCCGACCGTGACGCCGAGCACCCAGTTCGGCGTCAGAACTCCCGGAACGACGACCTATTCCGGATCGTTCGGCGGGATCATGTATCCGGTCGTCGGGGGCAAGCTGGCCTCGCCCTATGCCGCGACTGGAACGACCTCGGTCACGACCGACGCGACCAATAACCGGGTCGCCGCGACCTTCACCGGAGCCGACGCATTCAACGCCAAGGGCGCCACCCTGGCGGTGCAGTTCGGCAGCATCACCGGCAACGGCCGGTCGCGCAGCGCGTTCGTCGATAATGCGCGATACGCGGCGCTCGAAAACCCGGTGACGCCGTCGCAGGTCAACGGGGTCAACATCCGGCTCAACGGCGACCCTACGCAGGCCTCGCAAATCGCCCTGGTCAGCTCGGGGGTGGTGTCGAACAACCTGCTGCCGTCGGGCGGGCTGTGCGCGCAGTGCCAGTTTCTGCAATGGGGCTACTGGACCGGGACGCTCGACACCCCGAATGCGGCCGAAACCGCGGTCGTCCGCCAAGACGCCGCCCACATCAACACCTGGGTCGCGGGCATCCCGAGCATCACCCTGCCGGCGACCGGCACCGGAAGCTTCAGCGGCAACGCCCTCGGCTCCGTCGTCAACGGCGGGGCGAGCTACCTCGCCGCCGGGCAATTCACCAACACCTACAATTTCGGCACGCATACCGGGGCGTTCGCGATCAACAATTTCGACACCAGGAGCTTCAAGGGCACGGTGACCGGCGTCGGCGCCGGTTATTCGGGCGCGCTGACCGGCCCGGCCGGGTTTGGCGGATCGGCAAACGGGACATTCTTCGGCAACATCCCGGGCAACCCCGCGACCGAAACCGGCGGCAACTTTGCCCTCAAGGGTCCGGCATATCTGGCCTCCGGCGTCTTTGCCGGGATCCGCGGCGGTCTGGTCCCGTGACCGGGGCGCGCCGTCCTGTCCTGCTCGAAGGATCGGCACTTTGCGCCTGATCTGCTATCCGACATCGGGGGAGCCGCCGCGGATCGTCGCGGCGCCGGTGGGACGTGCGTGGATGGACCGGACCGCCGAGGGCTTCGCCTATCGCTGCCTGCCGCTCAACATCGCCAATGCGCATGGCTGGCTGCTGTTGAACACCGTACCTTTCGTCGCCCAGTGGGATGGGGGTTCGGGGCTGGAGGCGATCGGCGTGCACGCCGATGCCGCGAGCGGGCCGCCATTGGCGTCGAGCCACTTTGGCTCCGGGGTGCTGACCTTCACGGTCAACGCCCTGTTCCGCACCGAGCCCGGCTACGATCTGATGGTGACCGGCCCGCTGAACCAGCCCAAAGACGGCATGCAGCCATTGACCGCGGTGGTCGAAACCGATTGGTCGCCCTTTACCTTTACGATGAACTGGAAGTTCACCCGCAAAGCCACCCCGGTCCCGTTTGAAGCCGACGAGCCGTTCTGCATGATCTTCCCGCTGAAGCGCGGGCTGGTCGAGGAGGTCGTGCCGGAGATCCGCGCGCTGGAGGCCGACCCCGAGGTCTACGAGACCTATCATGCCTGGGCCGACAGCCGGCGCGAGTTCAACCAAGATCTGCGGCGGGCCGGGTCGGAAGCCCAGCGCCCGGAAATGGCAGAAGGATTATTTCACCGGCGCCGCCTCATTCGGGGTCGCCCCGCCCGATCACCGCACCCGGCTCAGGCTGACGGAGTTCAAGCCGCCGGTAAGCGCCTGATCGACCGTCGTCGCAAGTGCTTCGCCCTTCCTGCCGGCAGTCGTGATATGCTACCCAGAGTCGTGCTGGATCAGAGGCGAAACGTGCCTAGCTGCCGAAGACGGCCCCTTCCGCCCGCCATTCTGGTGCTGATGTTGGCGGCGCCGGGGGCCTGCACGATGCCCCAGCCCCCGCCGGTGCAAAACCCTCTCGTCGGAACCTGGGCCGACGCCGACAACGACACCGTAACCATCCGCCAGGACACGATCGTCCAGAATCAGCCGGACGGCCAGCGCATCGCGCTCGGCAGCAGCACCTGCAGCGGCTCCTTCAGCTTCGCGTTCGCCACCTGGAGCAGCCAGGCGTTCGCCGGGCTCCTCCCGCGCCAACCCGGCCTCGGCAAGAATTTGTCCGACCTCCTGGTCGCGCCGACTTATCCGGTGGCGGTGCTCCACTGCGACCACGGCGATCACACCTACGTCCTGCTGAACGATCGCGAATTGGTGGCGATCTATCGCGACGGCGACATCGGCGCAATCGAGCGTCTGGCGCGGCGTTGACCTGTGTTATATTTAAGGCGTGACAGGCAGCGCAGGTGCGGGCTGGAGCGTGCCAGGAGTATCGTGGACTGAGCGGCGGCGTGCGCTTTTCTATCCCGCCTTGATGAGCCTCGGGCTGGGCGCGCTCGCCTCTTGCGCCGAAAAATCGCCCGCGCCGCCGCCGCAAACGGTCGCACTCCGGCCGTCGCCGCCGTCAGCATTACTGCCGCCTGCGCCGCGGTCGCGGGTTTTCCCGGTCCCGGCGCCCAAGCCGACCCCGCCGCCCGATGCCGCCTCGCAACCCGACGCTGCCGACGAGACCATGGCGATGGCCGGGCCCGAACCGGCGATGCACGTCCCCCCGACCCCCGCGCTGCCGCCGCGGGCGAGCGAGCTGATCGGGCTCGACCAGCCCGCGGCGACGCACCTGTTCGGGACTGCGACCGAGAAGTCCGAGGCGCCTCCGGCGACGGTGTGGCGCTACCGCACCGCCACCTGCGAGCTCGACCTGTACTTTTATCTCGATCTGCGCAGCGGCAGGATGCGGGCCCTGCACTACGCCTTCAAGGGCGATCCTGCCGACCCGGCCGGGCGGCAGGATTGCCTGCGATCTCTCGTCGTCGCTCGTGGGAGCTAGGGCTGGTTTGCCGATGCCGCACCTTCTTCTCGTCGACGACGACGACCTGTTCCGCGAATCTCTGGGCCTCAACCTGATCGATGAAGGATACGAGGTCACCAGCTTCGACAACGGCCGCGATGCGCTCGCCTATCTCGAAGAGGGCGGCGGCGCCGACGCCATGCTGCTCGATTGGCGGATGCCGCAGCTGACCGGCATCGAGGTTCTGCGGCGGATGCGCGGGTGCGGGATCGCGATCCCGGTGATCTTTCTGACGGCGCTGTCCGATGACATCTACGAAGAAGCAGCGCTGGCCGGCGGCGCGGTCGATTTCATCGACAAGTCGCGGCGCCTGCCGATCCTCGTCAAACGGCTGCAGCTGATCGCCGACGGTGCGCGCCCCACCGCCGATTCCGAGCCGCCGCGACCGGATTCGATCAGGCTCGGCCCCCTGGAGCTGCGCTTTGACATCAATCGCGCGCGGTGGGCCGGAAAGACGGTCGACCTGACACTGACCGAATTCAGGATTCTGGCGCTGCTCGCCGAGAAGGCCGGGCAGGACGTCGGCTACCGCGATATCTATGATCTCGTCCACGGCAAGGACTTCATCGCCGGCCATGGGGCAGAGGGGTACCGCGCCAATGTCCGTACCTTCATCAAGCGTATCCGCAAGAAGTTCCGAGACTGCGACGCCGATTTCGATCATATCCAGAACTATGCCGGTTTTGGATACCGCTGGACCGGGCAAACATAGATCGCGGCGCGGCCTGCGCTGGGCGTGGTCGCTGGCGGCCAAAACGGGGCTGCTCGCGGTCATCTTTGTTCTCGTCCCGGTGTTTCTCTACATCGAGTTCCGCGCTGCTTACGAGGAGAGCCAGGACCTGCTGCTGCGCAGCGTGCGCGACGAAGGGCGGGTGATCAGCCAGTCGCTGCTGCCGTTGCTGCAAACCGCCGACATCGAATCCCTGCCCCGGCTCGGCCCCACCCTCGCCCGTTTTGCCGGCGAGGTGACGACAATCAAGCTGCTGCTGGCGCCCGCCGGCGCCGGCGGCGACGGGTTTTACTATGTGGCGTCGTGGCCCGCGGTCGAGCCGGCCAACCTCCAGGCGGAGCGGCAGACCCTGGCGCAGCAGGGCGTGCTCGACCGCCTCGCCCAGAATTGCCGCGGCGAAATGCCGTTCTCGCTGATCTATCATCTCCCGACCGGCGGCGCCGAGATCGTCACCGCGGTGACCCCGCTGGCGACCGCGGCCGGGTGCTGGGCGGTGGTCGCCTCGTTTTCACAGGGCGCCTTCCCGTCGGCCCATCTCGGCCAGCCCTATTGGGCGACGCCGCCGGTCAGGATCGCCGCGGTGATCTATCTGGCGATGGCGGCGATCACGTTTTCGACCCTGCTCGGGGTTCGCGGCGGGCTGCGTCGCTTTGCCCGGCGGGCGCGGCGGATCCGCGACCAGGGACCCGACGCCGGGTCGTTCGGCGCCCGTGCGGACGTGCCCGAGCTGGCGGAGGTCGCCGCCGAGTTCGACCGCATGGTCGACGCGCTGCACCGCTCCGCCGCCGAAATCCGGCAGACTGCGGAAGACAACGCCCATGCGTTCAAGACGCCGATCGCGGTGATCCGGCAGTCGCTCGAGCCGCTGCGGCGCAGCCTGCCGGAAGACAATCGCCGCTCCCAGCGGGCGATCGGCGTCGTCGAGCACGCGCTCGACCGGCTCGACGGGCTGGTTGCCTCGGCGCGGGAACTCGACGTCGCCGCCGCCGAGTTGATCGACCAGCCGCTGGCGCCGGTCGATCTCGGTCGGGTCATCGGCAGGATGGTCCAAACCCGATCCGCCATCCTCGACGACCGCGACGTGACCATCGTGCTGGCCAGCCGCGACTTGACGATCACGGCGGATCTGCTGCCCGGCCTCTATGTTCTCGGCAGCGAAGTGATGATCGAGACCGTGCTCGACAATCTGATCGACAACGCCGTCTCGTTCTCGCCGCCGGGCAGCGAGATCCTGGTCCATCTGACCCATGACGGCCGCTTCGCCCATCTGACCGTTTGCGACCACGGCCCGGGGGTGCCGGAGGGACGGATCGACCGTATTTTCGAGCGGTATTACTCCGAGCGCCGCGCCGATGCGGCGGGCGAAGCGCCGGGGAGCTATTTCGGGATCGGGCTGTGGATCGCGCGCCGCAATGTCGAGGCGATGGGCGGTACCATCGCCGCCGAGAACCGGACGCCGCGCGGGCTGACGGTCCATATCCGGCTGCCGCTGGCGCCTGGCCGCGGTTGAGCCGGCGCGCCCGCCGTCCGGTTAACAGAAAGGTATGGAAGCGCGGCTTAAAACCGGCCTATGGATAAAAGCGCTGATCCGGCGCTGCGATCTCGCCGCGATCGCGGTCGTGGTGGTGTCGCGCGGCGATGGGGATTCGGGCGCGGTCCTGATCAAACTCATCGGTCGCGACGATGGCTGCGCGGTGCTGACCCAGGCACGTGGCCCGGATGGCGAGCTGGTGTGGATGCGGGCCACCGGCGCCGCCCCGGTCGCCGAGGCCGACGCCAATTCCTATATTGCGCGCCAAATTCGGCGCGATCCCGACCTCTGGGTCGTCGAGATCGAGAGCGCCTCGCCCGGAACCGTGCTCGATGGCCGCATCGTTTGATCGGCGGGCATAGCGACATCCGAGGTCAAAGGACATGGGCATCAGCATTTTGATCGTCGACGACGAGCCCGACGTGGCCGATCTCTTCCGCCAGCGCTTTCGCCGCGAGGTGCGCCAGGGCCGATATGTGCTGCATTTCGCAGCATCGGGCGAGGAGGGTCTGCGCCGCCTCGACGAGATCGGCGCGGGGCTTATCGTGATCCTCTCCGACATCAACATGCCGGGGATGGACGGTTTGGCGCTGTTGGGCGAGATCAAGCACCGGCGACCGGAGCTGCCGGTGCTGATGGTGACCGCGTACGGCGACGAGCAGCGCATGCGGCGGGCATTCGACCTGGGCGCCGCGGCCTTTCTTCCCAAGCCAGTCGATTTCGACGAGCTGAAGCGCCGGCTGGCTCAACTGATCCCGCGCGGACCTGATGAATGATCGGCTGCCGCGGGATCGGCCGAGCTCTGCCGCACGCCAAATTCGTTGCCTCACCCTGGGGGCCGCGTGCAGAGTGCGGTGAGCGATGGCGAGGCGCACGGAGATGTCGGCGGCTGGGGCGCGGAAGTGGCTGCGGGGAATGCTGATCCCGATGCTCGCCCTGCTCGTCGCCGGCGCGGCCCCGGCATCGGCCCTCGCCGACGCAGCGCCGCCGGATAAGGACGCGGCCATCGCGCAGAACCTGTCCGAGATGCTGCGCGACGCGCGAACCGTGATCTCGAACAGCGAGAACCTGATCAACAATCCCGATCTCGGCGACAAGCAGCTGACCGCGCAGAAGGTGCTCGGCGAGACCGTGCAGCTCTATCGGAAGACGACCGGCGTCGATCCGACGACGATCGATCCGGCCTCGTACCCGGGCCGTCTGATGCGCGCGATGATGAACGCCATCGCCCAGGTGATGGATGACAACCAGGTGACCATCAACGAGAAGGGGACCGGGTTCAAAGGCTTCATCCCGGCGGTGTTCGGGCGTCTCGTCAGCGAAGCCTTCAACAATCTGGCTAAAGGCGAGGCCGAGATGAAGGTAACCGCGCCCCTCGATCTGGTGCGCAACCGCAAGGCGCGCCCCGACGCGTGGGAGACGCAGATCATCAACACCAGGCTGCTCAGCCCGGATTGGCCGCACGGCCAACCCTATGCGGCCACTGTCGATACCAACGGGCGGCCGGCGTACCGGTTCGCGGTTCCCGAATATTACACGGCGTCCTGCCTCGCCTGTCACGGGACGCCAAAGGGCGAACTGGACGTAACCGGGTACCCGAAGGAGGGGCGCAGGCTCGGCGACCTCGGCGGCGTGATGAGCATCACCCTGTTTCGCTGAAGGGCCGCGGTGGCGGGAACACGATGATGGCCCGGCTGACGATCCGGACCCGGCTCATTGTGCTGTCGAGCGCGCTGCTCCTGGCGCTGATCGGAACCAATGCCTACTTGAACCGCATTCTCGCCGAGAATTCGGCGGGAATGGTCAAGGCGGCCGAGCGGCTCGGCGTCATCGAAGCAGCGAACGGCGCGCAGATCGCTTTCGGCGAGATGCGCTATTGGATGACCGATCTCGCGGTCAGCATGCTGATGCTGTCCGAGCACAATGCCGACGCGGCCCGGCAGCGGATGGAGCAGGATCTCGATCAGCTGGGGCGGTACCGGCCGCGTGCCGTCGCCGAAATCCGCCGCGAGCTGGCGCAATACGAAAAATTCGTCCACCAGGCGGTCGACGAATATACCGACGACCACCGGGTGATCGGCAACTCGCTGTTGGCCCAGGCGAGCGAGCACAGCGTCGCCGTCGATCGGCGGCTCGCCGCGATCGTAGCCGAGCTGACCCGCCAAGCGATCGCCGCGCGCGAGGAAGTGGTCACCGACGCGGCGGCGGCGAGCCGGGTGTCGCGCATCGTGGTGTCGATCGCCGTGCTGGTCGGCGCGTTGCTGACCGTTCTGGTGCTGCGCTCGATCGCGGTCCCGCTGCGTCGGCTGGTGGTCGCGATGCATGGCCTCAACGCCGGCGACCTCGCCGTGGCGATCCCCGCGGCCGGCGCAGACGAGATCGGCGCGATGGCGCGGACCCTCGGCGCCTTCCGCGACACTCTCGAAGAGCTGCGCCTGACATTGGCGCAATTCGAGGCATTGCGCGGCGTCGGGCGGGCGGTCGGCTCGACCCTCGACCTCGAGGCGGTGCTCGGGCTGATCGTCGCGCGCGCAGTGGAGTTTTCGCAGGCCCGCACCGGCATGATCTACGAATACGACGAGGCGGCGCGCGAATTTCAGTTCAGCATGAGCCACGGTGCGGAGGCGGGCCTGGCCGAACAGCTCCGGGCGCAGCCGATCCGCCTCGGCGAAGGCGCGATCGGACGGGCGGCTATCAGCTCCGCTCCTGTCCAGGTGCCCGATCTTCTCGATCCAAAGGGCTTCGGCGTTCCCAAGCTCGCCGATATCCTCGGAAGCTTGGGCTATCGCTCGTTGCTCGCCGCGCCGTTGCTGCACGAAGAGACCATCCTCGGCGGCTTGGTCGTGGTTCGCCGCGAGCCCGGCAGCTTTTCGGAGGAGATCGTGGGATTGGTCGAAGCCTTCGCCACCCAGTCCGCGCTCGCCGTGCGCAACGCCAAGCTGTTCGAGGAACAACGCCGGCGCGAGCGCGACCTGCGCGCCGCCCATGACGAGCTCAAAGCCGCGCAGGCGAATCTGATCCAGTCGGAAAAGATGGCGTCGTTGGGCCAGCTGACCGCCGGCATCGCCCACGAGATCAAAAACCCGCTCAATTTCGTCAACAACTTCGCCGACCTGTCGCGCGAGCTGCTCGACGAGCTGAAGGAGGCGATCGGGTCGCAGGCGGGTTCGCCGGCCGCGGACAAGGGCGAGGATCTCGCTGAGCTGATCGCTACGCTCGACGGGAATCTGGCCAGGATCGCCGAGCATGGCCGGCGCGCCGACGGCATCGTCAAGAGCATGCTGCTGCATTCGCGCGGCGACAGCGGCGAGCGCCGGCACAGCGACCTGAACGCGCTGATCGAGGAGGCGCTCAATCTCGCCTTTCACGGAGCCCGCGCCCAGGACCACAGCTTCAACGTCACCCTGGAACGCGACCTCGACCCTGACCTGGGCCTGGTCGAAATCGTCCCCCAGGACATCACCCGGGTCTTTCTGAACCTCTTCGGCAATGCATTCTACGCGGTCAACAAACGTCGCCGCATAGAGGTTGACCCCGCCTTTGTGCCGGTGCTGAAAATCACCGCCCGCAACAGCGACGGGGATATCGAGGTGCGCGTGCGCGATAACGGCATCGGCATGCCGCCAGGGGTCCGCGACAAGGCGTTCACCCCGTTCTTTACGACGAAGCCGACCGGCGAAGGCACCGGCCTCGGGCTGTCGATCAGCTACGACATCGTCGTCCAGGAGCATGGCGGCACGATCAGCGTCGACAGCCGCGAGGGAGAATTTACCGAGTTCACCGTGCGCCTTCCCCGGAACATGGCAGCCGCCGCCGCGACCGGCGCCGCGGCATGACTGAAACCCGACCGCCCGCTCACCGCGATGTCGAGATCGTCGAAGCAACCAAAGCTTTCGAGCGCTTTTTGCGGATCGACGTTTTTCGCTTCCGTCATCGCCTGTTTTCCGGCGGGTGGAGCGCCGAGCGCACCTATGACGTGCTGCGGCGCGGCCGGGCCGTCGCGGTGGTGCTGTATGATCCCGACCGCGACGAGGTCGTGCTGATCGAGCAGCTTCGGCTGCCGGCGTTGCTCGCCGGCAAATCGCCCTGGCAGATCGAGGTGGCCGCCGGCCTGGTCGACCCCGGCGAGACCCCGGAAATGGTCGCGATCCGCGAGACCAAGGAGGAAACCGGTCTTGCGCTTGCGGGCGAACTGGTCCCGATCCAACACTACCTGCCCTCACCCGGCAACTCCGATGAGAGCGTTTTCCTGTTCTGCGCTCGGGTCAACTCGACCGCGGCGACAGGGCTGCACGGATTGCCGGAGGAGGGCGAGGACATCCGCGTCCTCGTCAGATCGCTGAGCGAAATCGAGAACTCTGCTCGACACCGGCGCGATCGACAGCGGCCACACGCTGATCGCTTTTTACTGGCTGCTGCGCCACCGCGACCGGCTTCGCCGGCTCTGGGGAGCAGGCTGACCGGGCGTTCCCCTACTCCGCTGCAAGCGCCCGGCGCTGGCCGAGACGGTGGAGACAACGGTCGATCCACAGTTTCGTCAGTTTTTCCTGGGCACCGTTCTGCGCCAAGCGGCGGCGCAAGGCCGTGAAATCGACGCGGTCCATCTCCTGGTCCTGGTTGAAGCAGGAGAACACGACCGTCTCGGTGCCGGTCGCGGGGTCGCGGTGGCGCTGCAGGCACTGCGCGCAGATCTCCTTCATCATGCACTGCATCGGCGAGTTGATCGAGGCGATCGCCCGGTGGCCCGGCCGCAGATAGCGCTCTAGAGCTGCGTGCCGCGCCTCGGCGACCGCGTTCATCATGCCGTCCGAGCCGATCGCGACGATGCGATCCACCCCGGAGAGCGGGATCTCGACCGGCCCCAGCGCCCCCGAGCCATAGGCCGCGATCGCCTCGACAATGTTGCCGACAAAGGCGAGATCCTGCGGCCGGCCGGGCATAAAGCCGGGTGCCTCGTCGCAGCACCACACGATGCTGTCGGCGGCATGCTCGATATCGGCGACCTTGTAGCGGTCCTCGATCGTCTTGTAGCCGGCGAAGTAGAGCACCCGCGAGCCTTGCGCCCGCAACGCCGCGGCGATCGAGAACAGCACCGCGTTGCCGAGCCCGCCGCCGACCAGCAAGACGGTCTCGCCCGCGGGTGTCTCGGTCGGGGTCCCGGTCGGCCCCATCAGGATCACTGGCTCGCCCGGCTTCAAGAGGGCGCACAGGTCGGAGGAGCCGCCCATCTCGAGCACGATCGTCGACAACAGCCCCTTGTCGCGATCGACCCCGGCGCCGGTGAGAGCGAGCCCTTCCATCGCCAACGTCGTCCCGTCGACGCGAGACGCCAGGGTCTCGTAGTTCTGCAGCCGGTAGAACTGGCCGGGATGGAAGGCGCGCGCCGCCATCGGCGCCCGCACGACGATCTCGACGATCTTCGAGGTCAGCCTGATGACTTCTTGGACGCGCGCGCGCAATTCGTCATCGAGCCGGGCCGCCAATTCGGCCGGCGACGGCGCGGAGGGTTCGAGCCGCGCCAGCATCCGGCTGACCACCGGATAGCCCAAGGTGGCGCCCCCCATCGCCTTGACCACGTTTCCCGAAAAGCTCGGATGCAGATCGCCGAAAAAGCTGACCGCGCGGCCGTCCTCGCGCAGGTTCATCAATACCCGCACCGCCGCCGGCTTCGCCACCCGCTCGGGGGTCGCCGGATTGCCCGCCTCGTCGAGTGCGCGGAAATAGCGGCCGTCGAGCACGACGTTTTCCGGGTCCTCGCGGGCGAGCACGGTGTTGGGCTGCGTCCCGGCGGCGACCAGGATAGTGCGCGCCGGCAGCACCACCTCCTCGCCCGGCCCCTGATCCAACTCAGGGCCGCGCCCGCCGACTTCCTCCCGGCGATGGCGGGTCAGCCGCAACGCCGCCGCCTGGCCGAACAGATCGACCTCGACCGCGACCGGGGTCAGCGCTTCGGCAAAGCGAATCCCCTCCTCCATTGCCTTCGCCACCTCCTCATGGTTGAGGGTGTAGCTCGGCGAGTTGATCAGGCGCCGGCGATAGGCGATCGTCACCCCGCCCCAGCCGTCGAGCAGCTCCGCCAATCGCGGTGAGCGGCCCTCGCGGCGGGCGGCCTCGCGCTCGGCGCGGATGGCGCGGCCATGGGCGATGAACTCGGCGGCGGCCTCGCGCTCGGCGGCGTTCCATTGCCCGCGCACCGCCTCCTCGCCGCGTTCGAGCACCAGGGTCTCATAGCGCGCGAGGAACTTCTCGACCTGGACCGGGTAATAGGCGAGCGACTCGGTCGCGGTGTCGATCGCGGTCAGCCCGCCGCCGATCACGACCACCGGCAGCCGCACGGTCAGATTGGCGATATTGTCGGTCTTGGCCGCCCCGGTCAGCTGCAATGCCATCAGGAAATCCGAGGCCTGGCGCACCCCCGGCGCGAGGTTGTTTGCCATCGGGATCACGGTCGGGCGGCCCGCCCCGGCGCACAAGGCCACATGATCGAAGCCGATGCCGAAGGCGCCGTCGATCGTGATCGTGCCGCCAAAGCGCACCCCGCCATACATCGCGAAATTCGACCGGCGTTCGAGCAACAGGCGCACGATCTTTAGGAAATTCTTGTCCCAGCGCACGGTGATGCCGTATTCGGCGACCCCGCCGAAACCGGCCATGACCCGGTCGTCGAGCCCGTCGACGAGGCTTGCCACGTCGCAGATCGGCCGAAACGGATGCCGGCTGCCATCGGCCATCACGCCGGAGATCTCGGCCGGCAACGGCTCGATCTTCAACCCATCGATCGCGGCGACGAAATGGCCGTCATTGATCAGATGGTGGGCGAGGGTGAACCCTGCCGGGCCGAGCCCGACGACCAGCACCTTGTAGCCGCTCGCCGGCTTCGGCAACGCCCGCCTGACGTTGAGCGGGTTCCACCGGGTCAGCAAGGAATAGATCTCGAAGCCCCAGGGCAGGCCCAACACGTCCTTCAAGGTGCGGGTTTCGATCTGCGGGATGTCGACCGGCTCCTGGCGCTGATAGATGCAGGCCTTCATGCAGTCGTTGCAGATGCGGTGCCCGGTCGCGGCGCAGATCGGATTGTCGACGGCGACGATGGCCAATGCGCCGAGGCTGTTGCCGCGCGCCTTGACCAGGTTCATCTCGGAAATCTTCTGTTCGAGCGGGCAGCCGGCGAGGGTGACCCCGAACGCGCTCTTCTTGAACACGCCGTCCTTCTCGCGCAGCCCCTTCGAGCAGCTGTCCTTGCCCTGGTTGTGGCACCAGATGCAGTAATTCGCCTGGTCGAGCGCGCCCGTGAGGTCGGTGCCGTGATCGGTCAGCGCAAAGCCCTCGCGATGCCGCCATTCGTCCTCGGGCAGGCGCAGCATCGCGACGCCGTCGCGTTCGATGGTCTCGACCGGGACCAGGTGGTGCATGTCGAGCCGGTGCGGCACCTTGAACAGCACCCCGCGCCGGTGCTTCTTGCGGCCCTCCGGCGACAAAGTGGCCCAGGCGGCGTAGCGCTGCGCCATATCGAGCGCCGCGGCGTTGCCGGCCTCGTCGGCCAGCCAGTCCGTCACGTGGTCGGCGTAGCGCCGCTCCCAATCGGGGATCGACAGCAGTCCCGTATCCAGCGAAAGGCCCATCAGCGCATCGAGCGCACCGGCGAGGCCCGGCCCGTCGAGCGCCGCCGCGTCCACTTCCTTGACCCCCTTGACCGCGCGGCGCTGCACGAACAGCCGCTTGACCGAATAGAGCGGGGCCAGCGCGTGATGGCGCGCCTGCAATGCCCGCACCTCGTCCGCGATCCCGAACAGCCCGCCGAGGAAATCCTCAAGATGGGGCGCCAGCTCGACGAGCAGGTCCAATTCGGCCTCGTGCCCGAGCCCGTCCGGATCGCGCCGCGCCGTCATCAGCCGGTCGTGCAATGCGGCGTCGGCCCCCGCGAGATGGCAGACGAAGGCCCGATCAACGTGGACAAGACCGTCGCGGTCGTAAAGGTCGGCAAAGCGAAGGCCGTGCGCGAGGACGAGATCGGTCATACCGCTTAGTTAGGCGAGTGAGCGCCGGGAAACCAGCCGGCAATCCGCCGCGACAGGGTTGCGCCAGCCGACACGCGGCGCACCGGCAGCATGCAGGATGGGTTGAGCGGGAGGGGAACCCATCACATCTCGAAGCGATCGGCCAATGACAAGCTATCGCCGAAGCTCGATATCGGGCGGCACCTGCTTCTGCACACCAGCGGATCTCGCCGCCGCGGGCCACGACCGCCAGCCGACCGGCCCTTGCTGGACCGGCCATTCCCCAAATTCGCAACGCCGGTTGTGCTGTCCCCTCCGTCGGCCGCCGTCGTCATGCGCACGATCGGTCCGGCAAGAAGTTCCGACAGATTGCGGCAGACGGTTTGCATCAGCGCGCGATATTCGGTCGGATGGCACAGGCGCTCGCCGCTGCCCGTCCTGGTCCGTGTGCACGGGCTCCCGGTTCGGCGCTCGGGCCGCCCGAAATGACAGTGGCTCTGCCCTGCTGTACCTGATCCGGCGGCGGGTGCTATGCTGCAGGTGATTACCGCGTGGAGGAGATTGCACGATGTCCGAGCTCGGCGCCGAGGCGATGCGGGGGGTTTCGTGGCCGTCGAACGGGTTGAGCGAGGTCCCGTTCCGGGTTTACACCGATCCCGAGCAGTACCGGCTCGAGCAGGAGCGGATCTTCAAGGGGCCGGCGTGGAGCTTTTTGTGCCTCGCCGCCGAGATCGCCAATGCCGGCGATTATGTCGCCACCACGATCGGCGAGACCGCCGTGGTGGTCGCCCGCGACCTCGAGGGCGGGATCAACGCCTTTGCCAACCGCTGCGCCCACCGCGGCAATTTGCTGTGCATCGAGCGCCAGGGCAACGTCAAGGAAATCAAGTGCATCTATCACGGCTGGACCTACGACCTCGGCGGCAAATTGACCGGCGTCGCCTTTGAGCGCGGGGTCAAACGGCAGGGCGGGATGCCGCCCGAATTCAGGAAGGACGAGCACGATCTGCCGCGGCTGCGCGTCGCCGAATTGGCCGGCCTGGTGTTCGGCACCTTCAGCGCCGAGGCGCCCGATCTCAAAACCTATCTCGGGCCGCAGGTCGTCGGCGGCATCCGCCGGGTGCTGAACCGGCCGGTCCACATCCTCGGCCGCAGCACCCAGGTGTTGCCGAACAACTGGAAGCTCTACGCCGAGAACACCAAGGATACCTATCACGCCAGCATCCTGCATGCCTTTCTGACGACGTTCCGGATCAACCGGCTGTCGATGCCGGGCGGCATTCATATCGACGACAGCGGCGGGCACCATTTCAGCCAGGCCAAGCTCGACTACGCCGCCGAGGACGCAGATTACCAGCGCGAGGGGCTGCGCGCCGACACCGACATGCGGCTGGAGGACCCCTCGGTCATCGAATTGGTCGACGAGTATGGCGACGGCGTTTCGGTGCAGATCCTGACGATCTTTCCCGGCATGATCCTGCAGCAGATCAGGAATTCGATCGCGGTGCGGGCGATCCAGCCGCGCGGCCTCGAAAAGACCGAGCTCGAATGGATCCATCTGGGCTTCGACGGCGACGACGAACAGATGACCGAGCGTCGCCTGCGCCAGGGCAACCTCGTCGGCGCCGCCGGCTATATTTCGATGGAGGACGGCTGCGTCGGCGGCTTCGTGCAGCGCGCCTTGCGCTACAACGACGACGACAGCGGCGTGGTGATGATGGGCGGCTACGACGCACAGTCGCAGCCGTTCCGCTCGAGCGAAGCGGCGATCCGCGGCTTCTGGAAAAAATACCGCGCGCTCGTCGGCGACTGAGAGTTCGCCCCCAGGCATAATCCAATAAAATCAATAGTGCACGGTCATACTTCGTCGTTCCCGCGTAAGCGGGAACCCAGGAGGCCGAAAGCCGAGCGCCAGCCCGCGGTTCAGGCCAGAGCCTGCCCCCGGCCCGAACAGGGGGCAGGCCCTGGACCCCCGCTGGAGCCTGTCCTCGGGCCGGCCAAAGGCCGGACCCGTGGGCGGGGGCGACGATAACCTCTTCGAGGGGAACATGGTCCACTCCGAACCGGCGATTGAGGCCATCCGGCACGGCGTCGACGAGTTGATCGCGGCCTATGCCGAGTGCATCGACGACGACCGGCTCGAAGAGTGGCCGGATTTCTTCGTCGAGAACTGTCGATACCTGATCACCAGCCGGCAGAGCCACGAGGCCGGCTATCGGCACGGCGTCGTCTACGCCGCCTCGAAAGGCATGCTGAAGGACCGGGTATTGGCGTTGCGCCGGGCCAACATCTTCGAGCCGCACCGCTACCGGCACATCGTCGGCCCGATCCGGGTCGGCAAGATCGAAGATGGGGTGGCGCCGGTGCGCTCGAGCTTCATCGCGGTCAGGATCATGCACGACGGCGAGATGAGCCTGTTCGCCGCCGGCCGCTATCTCGACCGGATCGACATCTCGGCCGAGCCCTATCGCTTCGTCGAGCGCCTCGTCATCCTCGACAGCCAAAAAATCGATACCTTGCTGGTCATTCCGCTCTAGGCGGAAGGCGTTGCGCCGGGCGGCCTGCCCCTGCACAATTGCCTGGCCGCGCTACCGCCCCGATCTGGCGACCTTCGAGAAGGCGAGCACCGCCGAACTGAAGATCGCGCACGCCGCTGCGGATCTGGAATGCGCACTTTCGCCGGCATTTCAACGACGCGCCCGGGCGCCTGCGCGGCGGTGACATTGCCGTTTGCGACGGCCATGCCGGCTCGGCGCGAGATCGCCTCGGGCCACTTCGCCGCCTGTCATTACCCGATTGCCGGGCGTGCACCGCGGCGACGCCGGCACCCCGTTCAGGCCGCCCCCAATCGGCGGGCTCGGCGCCCCCGATGTGATTTCCGATTGCTCGATCGCGCCCGGGGCCGCTCCCTCGGCGGGGCGGGCCGCCGGGAACATGCCGTACGGTCGCCCCCCGGCGATCGAAGCCGTCGGTTGACAGCGCTCCGCCGCGCTTCTACCTTGCCACGGTAAAAATCAGACCAAGGAAATCGCCATGAAGTGGAAGACCCCGGTCATCATCGAGATCGCCATCGGCCTGGAAATCAACGCCTACGCCTGCGCCGACGTCGACTAAGAACTGCCTCCGCAGAACCGGGATCGGGCCTGGAACCCGCGATCCCGGTTCGAACGACCGACCGCGGTCACCCCGGTCGTCGCGGGGGTCATGGTGGGGCCGCGCAATCAATGCTGTGGTCGTCAGGCGCAGGCGTCCGGCCGACATTCGCAGCATCCGATCCAGGGAGATGCCGGCAGCGGGATCGCGTGCCGAGCCGGAACACGTCAATATCAAGGGAGGGCGCAATGCCACGGATTTCGCGGACGATATCGTCGGTAATCCTCATGGCGTTTTGGGTGATCCCGGCCAGCGCCGCCATGAGCGACAAGGATAAGGCCGAGATCGCGCCGGTTGTCGCCGGCGCCACGGTAACCTTGGAGCAGGGGCTGATCGCGAGCAAGAAAAACGGCAAGCCGGTCTCCGGGAAATTCGAAATCGAGAACGGCAAACCACGGCTCTCGATCTACACCGTCAAGGACGGCAGCAAGTATTATGAAGTCATCGTAGACCACAGCTCGGGCAACATTGCCAAGGCCGATCCGATCGCCGGAGGCGATGATCTGACCACGGCGAAGAAGCAGAACGACGGTCTGTTCCGTGCTACCAGGGAGCTCAGCGAGGCAGTCAAGGAAGCAAAGCGCGACAATCCCGGCTACCGCGCCGCCGCCGTGTGGTCGGAGATCAAGGACGGTCATTCCATGGCCACGGTCATGCTGGTCAAGAACAGTGATTGGAAGACCGCGGTCGTCGACCTCACGGTGTACAAAGCGCTGATCAAAAACTAGCGCCAGAGCCCTGGTTTGGGGCCGTTCTCCCTGCTGCCGCCGGAGGAGCAGTTGTCTCCCGCGGATGGCAAAGTAGGTGTCGAGGAGACGCAGATGGCAAACCCCGCCCCCTTCCTGGCGCTCGCCGCGGCACTGGCGATGGCGCTTCCGGCGGCGGCGCAGACCGCCGGCGATATCGGAATGGGCAAGCGGCTCTACCAGGAAAAGGCGACCTGCGGGTTCTGCCACGGCTGGTCCGGTGACGGCGCCGGCGATCCGCAGTCGCCAGGCAAGGCCGCCAATCTACGCGAGACCAAGCTCGACCACGATCAGCTGGTCGAGGTGATCCGTTGCGGGGTGCCAGGCGGAACAGCGATGCCGCATTTTGACAAATTCGCCTGGACCAAGGGCGAGGAGTGCTACGGGATGACCGCTGCGCAGGTTGGCGACAAGAAGCCGCCGCCGCCCACCGCCGCGCTGCAAAAGCGCGAGATCGAAGCGATCGTGGCGTATCTCAAGGCCAAGATCGTCGGCAAGGGTCCGCCGACGGTCGCCGATTGCGAAGATTATTTCGGCCAGGGAAGCGGGCGCTGCCGCGACATGGCTGCCGGCAGACGACAATAGAGCATCCAATGGAAATAAGGGAGGGACAATTGCCTGACTTTTTCGACCATGCGTCCACGACACCGAAACCCATGAAATGCTTTGCACGTGGTCTTCTCGGGATCGCTGCCGGCGGAATCGTGGCGGCGTTGTTGTCGTCGCCGCTTGCTGCCGCGGAGGTGACTTCCGAACGCCTGCAAAATGCCGAAAGTGAACCGGGCAACTGGCTGACCAACCACAAGACCTATGACGCCAAGCGGTTCTCTACGCTCGACCAGATCAACCAGTCCAACGTCAAGAACCTGCACGTTGCCTACGTGGTGCAGCTCGGCGGCTCCGAACCCGGCGGCGACAAGCCGCACGCCCGCGAGCAGTCGACGCCGCTGGTCGAGGATGGCTTTCTGTACATGACCGACGGTTGGGACGACGTCTACAAGATCGATGTGCGCGACGGCAAAAAGGGCCGCATTGTCTGGAAGATGGACCCCGGCGTCGACAAGTCGACCGTGTGGCTGCCGTCGAACCGAGGGGTCGCGCTGTACGGCAACCAGGTTATCGTGCTTACCACCGACGGCCGGGTAATCGCGATGGACAAGGATACCGGCAAGGTCCTGCGGGACAAAAATTACCAGGTCGCCAACACGGATGTATTCACAAGCGCGCCGCTGATCGTCAAGGACATGATCATCGTCCCGGGATCGGGCGCCGATATCGGCGGGCGCTGCTGGCTGATGGCGATCGACGCCAAGACCGGCAAGGTGCTGTGGCGCACCTATTCGGTGCCGGCGCCGGGCGAGCCGGGCCACGAGACCTGGGCGGATGACCACGACGCCTGGAAAACCGGCGGCGGCGCCTTCTGGTATGTCGGATCCTACGATCCCGCGACCAATCTGATGTATTGGGGCACCGGTCAGCCGACACCGATGTTCGACGCGGAATACCGGCCGGGCGACAATCTCTACACGAACTCGACGCTCGCCATCAACGCCGACACCGGCAAGATCGTCTGGTACTTCCAGTACACGCCAAACGACAAGTTCGACTATGACGAAGTCGGCTCGCAGATGATCTATGACGTCACGATCAACGGCGAGCCGCGCAAGGCGCTGGGTCATTTCGGCCGCAACGGCTTCTTCTATACGCTCGACCGAACCAACGGGTCGTTTATCAGCGCCGCGCAATACGTCAAGAACCTGAACTGGACCAAAGGCATCGATCCGAAGACCGGCAAGCCGGTCGAATACGATCCGTCAAAGAAGCTGCAGCAATATGCGGCCGTCAGCAACCGCACCAGCGGCGAGGGCGATGTTTGCCCGGACGTGCAGGGCGGGGTGAATTTCTTCCCGACCGCATACGATCCGTCGAAGCACCTGGCCTACGGCGCAGGCATCGACGGCTGCGCGCAGCTCAAGGTCGACGAGACCCGCATGGGCGGCCCGTTCTGGAACGGCGGGATCCCCACCCGCAGCAAGCGTATGGGAGGTCAGATCGCCGCAATCGATATGACCACCGGCAAGGTCAAGGCGGCGACCCAGCTCGATTATCCCAATTACGCCGGGGTGCTGGCGACTGCCGGCGGCCTCGTCTTTACCGGCACGATCGACGGCACGTTCACCGCCTTCGACGACCAGGAGCTGAAGCCGCTGTGGAGCTTCAACGTCGGCACCGCGATCACCGCTCCGCCGATCAGCTTTTCGGTCGGCGGCAAGCAGTACATCGCCGTCCATGTCGGCGGCGGCAACCCGTGGAACGTGGGCTTGCTGAAGGCCGCGCCGGAGCTCGAGAACCTCGAGGGCGGCTCGTCGCTGTTCGTGTTTGCATTGGACTGATGAGGTGGCGCGAGGTGGACCGGCGAGCCCGTCCACCTCGTCCGTTTCGGACCGCCCGCGCCGTCCTCGTCGTTGCCGCGCTCGTCCTCGGCGCCGGCTCGACCGGTGCCGAGGAGCAGCCCGCGCGCGCCGACATCTGGACCCTGAAGCTCGGCACCTCGGCGGCCGCGCTGCCGCGCGACGCTTTTGTCGATTACGCCTGCGGCAGCAATGGCGGCCCGCCGCAGCAAGCCCTTTCCGGCTGGTCCGATTACGAGAAGTGCCGGCCCGAGCCGAACGGGCTGCGCGAGGTGTATTTCCGCTATGACGACGAGCTCGAATACTGGGCGAAGGCGCATCGTGCGCGGACCCTGATCGCCCAATACAGTGGGACCAAGGTTCTGGATTTCCCGGTGATCGTGTCCGCGCTGTTCGATGGCGGCGGCACGCTCGCGGGCCTGCGCATCGTCACCGACCCGCGAGTGGGGCCCCAGGAGCGCAAAGAGGCCTACACCCTGGGCAATTTCTTCAGGGCGCGCTATGGCCGCGACGGATGGGAGTGCGTCGACACCGCTCCCGCGCCGGATGAGACCCCGGTCGGCTCCCTCTACATCAACCGGCGCTGCAGCAAGCTCGCCACCAGCGACATGCGGGTCGTGCTCGAGACCCGGTTTCTGCGCAAGCCCGGCCAGGCGGAATTCAGCGGCAGCGGCAAGCTCACGATCGGTCAGTTCGAGAGCTCGACGCGGCTCGAGCTGCTGCAGCCCGATGTTTCGGTCAAACGGCCGCCGGCTGTCACGGTCAAATGACCGCCGGCTATTGGTGCGTCGTGCCGTCCGGCATGATCGTGCCCGCGAGCTCGGCCCCGTCGAGTTTTGCGTCGATCAGCGTCGCCAGCAGCAGCCGCGCGCCCCTCAGATCGGCGTGCGCGAGGTCGGCGCCGGTCAGATCGGCGCGCAGCATGTCGGCGCTGCGCAGATCGGCGCCGTTCAGGTGGGCGCCCCTGAGGTCGGCCCGGACGAGGCCGGCTCCTTCGAGTTTTGCGCCGCTGAGCTCTGCACGGCGCAATGTCGCCTGGCCGAGATCCGAGCGCGAGAGATCGGCGCCCTTCAGCTTGGCGCCGTGCATCAGCGCGTCAGCGAGATCGGCGTCGACGATATTGGCGCCTTCAATCATCGCCAAGGTGAGATGGCTGGATCCCATCATTGCACCCGAGAGGTCGGCCCGGCTCAAATCGGCCCCGCTCAAATCGGCCTCGAACAGCATTGCCTTGGGCAGGCGAGCATTGGCGAGGTTGGCCCGCTTCAAGTCGGCTTTATTGAGATTGGCGCCGGCGAGGTTCGCGCCGGCGAGGTTCGCGCCGGCGAGGTTCGCACGATGCAGATCGGCGCCGGCGAGATTGGCGCCGGCCAAATCGGCCTGGGATAGGTCGAAGCGCTTGAGGTTGGCGCCGGCGAGATCACAGCCGACGCAATTCTTGACCCGCCCGGCCAAGAATTCACCGCGATCATCGGCCCAACCCGATCCGGCGGAAGTGACCAAAAGCCCGAGGGTGAGGATCCAGAGGGCCGCGAAGATCGAAGACTTCATGACGGCCGTTGACTATCATCCGTCACCATGACGGGTAAAGCTATCGTTGTGGCCGCCGGTATTGCGTTAGCGGGCTTCGCGCCCCGAGCAGCCGCTGGCGATCCGCTGGTCTATCGCGGCTCGGCGGAGGTGATCGGACCGGCCATGCTGAGCCTGAACGGCAAGCACATCATCCTCTTCGGGGTCGATGCGCCGGTCAAAGGGCAGCCATGCTATGCCGGAAGCCGGGCATGGGACTGCTCCACGGCATCGGCAAAGACCCTGCTCAATATCGTCGGCACGCAGGATGTGACCTGCGAGCAACGCCGGGTCGACCGGTTCGGGCGGGTGTTCGGGGTGTGCAAGGCGGGCGGGGTCGACCTCAACCGGGCGCTGGTCGAGGCCGGCATGGCGGTGGCGCTGCCCAAGGAAACGACCGACTACGTCGCCGTCGAGGCGGCGGCCAAGGCCAAGGGCATCGGCATCTGGCGCGGGCCGTTCACGGCTCCCGCCGATTACCGCGAGATGCTCGCGGGCCATCCGCAGGAAAGGTGACGGGCGCGGATGATGTTCCGCTGGTTCGGTGCCGAGCGGGGGGCCCGAGATTACTTCCCGTTATTGCGGTGGATGATCTTCACCGGCGTGACATTGTTCGGCTTCGCGATCGCCTGGCATTACAGCCTGTTCCAGCTGATGACGACGCAGGACCGCAGCGGCATCTCGGTGTTGATCTGCGTCCTCTATATTGCGATATCGGCCCATTGCCTTGTCAGCATCGTCACCATCTCGCGCGAGATCAATACCGCGCATCGGGTGCGCGATCGCGTCATGGACGGGGTCGCTGCCTATCGGATCGAGGGGCGGAGGGTCGTCACCGACAACGGCGCCGCGCTGCCGGCAGGGCGGATCACGGACTACATCCGCAACCTCGTGGTCAAGGCGCAGAAGCAGGGGCGGGAGCGGCGTCTCGACCAGACCCTGCTGTTGCGCGGGCTCGCCGACAAGCTCAGATCGCCGATGCAGTTCGGCGCCTTCGCCGGCGACGCGCTGTTGAAACTCGGGTTGCTCGGCACTATCGTCGGGTTCATCCTGATGCTGTTCCCGATCGCCACCCTCGACAATTTCGACCCGACCTCGATGAAGTTGTCGATGAAGGTCATGAGCGGCGGCATGGCAGTCGCGATGTATACGACCCTCGCCGGTCTTGTCGGTTCGATCCTGGTAAAAGCGCAATACTATATCCTCGACAATGCGTCGGCCTATTTGTTCGATATCACTACCGACCTGACCGAGGTTTTTGTCGTCTCGACGCTCGAGCGGGAGGCGCATGGAAGGGTTTAGCAATTGGGACCGGGAGGAGCCGTTCGAACCGTTCACGGTAATGCTGTTCAAGGGGCTCCAGGTTGTCGCCTTCATGTTCTTTCTGGCCTATCTCGCAATCAACACAGATGCGAAGCAAGGCAAGGTCGACACCAAGGCCGCAATGCTCGTGACCGTCAGCTGGCCCGACAACCACCCCGACGACATCGACACCTATGTCGAGGACCCGCAGGGCAACATCGTCTGGTACCATGTGATGGAGGCCGGGCTGATGAGCCTCGATCGTGACGACCGCGGGGACTACAAGAACACGATCGTGGTCAACGGCAAAACCATCCGCAACCCGATCCGTCAGGAAATCGTGCAAATGCGCGGTCTCATTCCCGGCGAATACGTCGTCAACGTCCACCACTTTCTCGCCACCACACCCGACCCGGTCCCGGTCAGCGTCACGGTCGAGAAAATCAATCCCAAGGTCGAGGTGGTCTTCTACGACCGCCTGTTCCTCGACCATACCGGCGACGAGAAGACCGCGGTGCGCTTCACGATCAGCGGGGACGGCAAGGTCACCGACATAAACACGCGCCCGAAATCGCTGATCCGGGAAACCCGCAAGGTCCGCTCGAACCTGTCCGCGGTCGGCGCCGCGGTCCGCCAGTGACGGTGCCGGGCGACGCTGTGGGGAAGCCATGGCCCTGCCGCTGACCGGGGTCGTCCTGTCGTATGTCGCCATCGCGGTGCTGCTGCTGAGCCTCAACGTCGCCTCGCGCTGGCATTGGGGCGTAAAATCGGCGGCGATTGCGTTGACGACCCTGTTCTTCGGGGTATCCTACGCCTCGATCGCCGGGCTCATCGGCTGGCCGAGCGAGGCGCGTGTGCCCGAGCATTTTCAGCTGCACTGGGCGACCGTGGTCGAGCCCGACAAGCTGAACGGGCTGCCGGGGTCGATCTATCTTTGGCTCGAGGCGCTGGACGGCGACAACATGCCCGCCGGGACGCCGCGCGCCTTCCGCGTGCCCTACAGCCGCGAGCTCGCCGACCGCATCGGGCATGCCAAGGAGCGGATCGAGCAAGGCATGGACCAGGCCGGCACCGCGCGCGACCTCGACGTGCCGAAGGGCCCGCCGGACGAGGACCGGCGGCTTGCCGGCGCGCCGCCGCGTCGGAACGAGCCGGGCAGCGCCGGCGATCCCGCCGCATTCATTCAGCACATGCCGGCGATCGAGTTCGAGGACATGCCGCCGCCGGCGCTGCCCCCGAAAGCGCCGTTATAAGCGGAGCCGTGACAATCGATGCCTCCGAGGGTGGGATCATCGAGCGCTGGACCCTGCCCTGGCCGGAGATCCGAGTGCCGCCCTACCGCGCCGGACGGGCGGGCTCGTGGGAGCTCAAACGCCAACACCAGCCGGTGCTGCGCGGCTATTTCCGCGGCCTGCAGATCTGCGCCGAGAACTATCTGCTGATCCGGGAGGATCGCGTCTGGATGTCGCTGAGCCCGGTCGAGATCGAAAGCCTGGCGCCGCATCTCGCACTGATGCGCGGCCATGTCGTGATCGCCGGGCTCGGCATGGGACTGGCGCTCTACAACGCGCTGCTGCGCCCGGCGGTGCGCCACGTCACGGTGCTCGAGCGCGACCCCGAAGTGATCGATCTGTTCGGCGCAATCGGCGGTTCCGACTGGCCTGCTGCCGACCGGTTTGCGATCGAGCAGATCGATGGCCGCGCGTGGCGGTCGTCCAAGCCGGTCGATTATCTCTACGCGGACATCTGGGACAAGCTCGGCGCCGCCGAAGCGGCAGCCGACACGCGCGCGATGTGCCGGAATTTGCGGCCCAAAGCGGCGGGTTACTGGGGGATGGAGGCCAATTTCGTGTCGTTTCTTGCTGCGAGCCGGTTAAGGCCGCCGGTGACCCGCCGACAATTTCGCGCCTGGGCACGCACGCTCGGCTTGCCGATCGCCGCCTACGACAACAATGCCTGGCGCGCCCGCATCCCCGATGTCGCGACACAACTGATCTTCGGCGGTTCGGCGGGATTGAGAATGGGGCGCGCAGGCTGAGGGGCCTCCCCCGCCTCGGGCAAGCGGCGCGCTGCGAGGACGGCATCGTGCGGTTTCTGCCGCGGTGCAAGCGGCTCGCCCGCCGTTCTCGCCGATCGGCTCCGATCCCCATATGCTGGGCGGCGATGATAGGAGCGATGGATGGCGGTCGAAACGAGGGAGCTTTACAGCAGCCCCAACGGGGATCGGTGGTTTCTCGGCCGCGATCCGGCCACCGGACGCGTCTTCGTCAGGCACGAAGCGAACGCCCCATCGGGCGGCCAGTCGACCGATATCGACATCGGTGCATTCCTCAACAGAGGCCCGCGGAATCCCGAGCATCAAGCGCTGTTGCGCCTGATCGGAACCCTGGTCGAGGACAGCCCGGAGGTTGGCAGGGAATGACCCGCTCGACCCTTACGGACGATGAAAAAGATCGCTTTGGCCCGGCTGCTGAAGCGCACGCCCGGCTGCTTAAGAGCACGCCCGAAAACGATCCCGACCCGCTGCCGCCACGACCGCTGCGTCCTGGTCGCGGAATAAATCGCCGTTTCGGCGTGTCCCTATGGATAACATCGGGCGTGGGTCATGGCCCTCGGGGAGGGCGCGGGCTGCCTCGCGCGAACATCGCCCGAGGGCGGTGGTCCTGAGGACGCCGGCGGGAGCGAAAGAAGCAAGGAGAATGCCGATGGCGAGACATCTCGCGCCACGACCACGAAGATGGCTGCCATGGGCGAGCGGCCTGCTGCTGATCGTGGCGGGCTGCGCCGACGCCGGCGGCTCGGCGCAAGTCGCGGCTGCGGCGCCGCCGCTCCCGGCGGGCGAGGCCCGGGTCTGGTTCTACCGCCCCTTGGAACCTTACGAGAGCCTCAACCTCGCCCTGATCGACATGAACGGCAGCTATGTCGGGGCTGTCGCGAACGGCAGCGCGTTCTATCGCGACGTTCCGCCAGGGTATTATCGCATCGCCCCCGAGAGTTGGGGCAGGGACATCAACCAGGACACGAATGTCTACCTCGCCCCCGGTCAGCAGCTCTACGTCAAGATCGTCTCGTTGAAATCCTGGGCGGTGGGCGTCTCGGGCTCGAGGACCTTTCAGCGCGACACGTTCTATGCCTGGTTGATCCCGCCGCAGGTCGCGCAGGTCGAAATGGCCCGCGATCGCAGCAGCATCTGACGGTTCCGGGCTTCCCTCCCTGATTGGCCCGGCGATGCTGCCCTGGGGCGAGGCCGGACACTCGGAGAACCCGCGCTGCCTGGGATCGGGATAAAATGCCAAACGACACTGCGTCCGACTGTTTCCCCGCAAGCCCTTCGCGCGGGTCCCCACCTTGTTCAGGCCTGGTGCGCCCAGAGCCAGAGTAAGCTGCGCGCAGCAAGCGGAGGAAAAAGCCTGTCATGAAAGTCGGTCTGTTCGTCAACACGCAGTTCCCGGAAGGCTTCAACGTCGCGGAACGCGTCCCCGAACTGGTCGCGCAGGTGCGCGCAGCGCGTGACGCCGGATTTGCGTCCCTCTGGTTCCCGCATCACTGGCTGACCCACCCGATGCAGATGCTGCAGATCACGCCGGTCATGGGCTACGTCGCGGCGCACGCGCAGGGAATGACGATCGGGCCGAACATCCTGATCCTGCCGCCGCTCAACCCGATGCATGTGGCCGAGGAAGCCGCCACCCTCGACGTGCTGACCGGCGGCAACTACATCCTCGGCATCGGCTTGGGCTACCGCCAGCCCGAGTTCGACGCCTTCGGCATCAGCCTCAAGGAGCGGGCGCCGCGGTTCAACGAAAGCATCGCCCTGATGCGCCGGCTGTGGACCGAGGAGCGGGTGAACCACAAGGGCCGGTTCTACACCGTCAACAACGCCGGTATCGGCGTGAAGCCGGTTCGCCCGGGTGGGCCGCCGCTCTACATTGCCGGGCAGGCCGAGGTGTCGGTGAGGCGCGCGGCGCGGATCGGCGACGCCTGGCTGATCGTCAACAGCGGCGGGCTCGGCACGGTGATGCCGTTGATGCGGACCTATCGTGCCGCACTGAAGGAATACGGCCGGACCCCGATGGACTTCCCGATCACCGTCGAATGCTATGTCGGCGCCCGCCATGCCACGGCATATGAGGAATGCCGCGGCCCGCTCGAATACAAGTACAACGCCTACGCAGCCTGGGGGCTGCAGGACCGCACCTCGCCTGATTTCGAGGATTTCGCGCGCGACCGGTTCATCATCGGCGACAAGGGGTCGGTGAAGGAGGAGATAGCCCGGTATCACGAGCTTCTGGGCGTCGATCACTTCATCATGCGCTGCCAATGGCCAGGGCTGCCGCAGGAGCAGGTGCTGGGCTCGATCCAACGGCTCGGCGAGATTTTCGCGTCGTAGGGGTTCGGATCGGCCTCGTCGTCGCGGGCGAAAACCAACTGGTGACACAGACACCGACTAAAAATGAAGTAAGCGATCTGAATAGGTTATCGTCGCCCCCGCGGAAGCGGGGGTCCAGCGCAATCTGCTTGTGCGCTCGCGGCCCTGGTTCCCGCGTTCGCGGGAATGACGAGAAGCACCTGATTTCAACCGAATCGTTTCGAGTCAGGCTCATAGACACCGTCTTGGGAGCGGGGTCGCCGCTCCTGCTCACCGTATACGGGCGGGTGACCTGCAGAGCTGCAGTTCAAGAAAGCGTAAGTGGAGCACCAGTCGCCGTGATCAGTTCTTGCCAATCGATCGCGCTGCCGAGCTTCAGCGGCCGCCCGGCCTCGGGCATCGGGTATTTGAGCCCGCTGGCGCAGTTGAACAGGACGACCCGCTCATGCGGGCCGACCCGCCCGTCGGCCAGCGCCTGCTCATAGGCGGCAAAGGTCGCCGCCCCCTCGGGGCACAGCAGCAAGCCCTCCTCGCGCGCCACCTGCCGCCAGGCGCGCGCGATCGCGTCGTCGTCGACGGCGATGGCGAACCCGCCGCTCTCGCGCACCGCGCGCAGGATCAGAAAATCGCCGATCCCCTGCGGCACGCGGATGCCGGCGGCAAAGGTGTGGGCATTTTCCCACCGGGTCGCGTGCTCGACGCCGTCCTGCCAAGCCTTGACCATCGGCGCGCAGCCAGCGGCCTGGACCACGACCATGCGCGGCCGCTTCGGGCCGATCCAGCCGATGCGCTCGAGTTCGTCGAAAGCCTTCCACATGCCGATGATGCCGGTGCCGCCGCCGGTCGGGTAAAAGATCACGTCGGGCAGTTCCCAGCCGAGCTGCTCGGCGAGCTCGATGCCCATCGTCTTCTTGCCCTCGATGCGGTAGGGCTCGCGCAGGGTCGAGCAGTTGAACCAGCCGACCGCCTTCTCCCCCTCGGCGACGAGCCGCCCGCAATCGTCGATCAGGCCGTCGACCAGAAACACCTCAGCGCCCTGCATCGCGATCTCGCGCACGTTCACCGCCGGGGTGTCGTCGGGGCAGAAGACGTAGGCCCCGATCCCGGCGCGCGCGCAATAGGCCGCCATCGCCGCCCCGGCATTGCCGTTGGTCGGCATCGCCATGGTTGCGACCCCGAGCTCCCTTGCCATCGACACCGCCAACGCCAACCCGCGCGCCTTGAACGAGCCGGTCGGCAGCCGGCCCTCGTCCTTGACCAGGATCTCGCCGCCTGGGGCGAGCCGTTCTGCGATGCGCGGCAGCGGCACCAGCGGGGTCACCACCTCGCCGAGCGACAGCACGTTCTCCGCCCGGCGCACCGGCAACAGCTCGCGGTAGCGCCACAAGGTCTGCGGCCGAGCGGACAGCGCCTCGCGCGGGAATGCCGCCCGCACCCCGTCGAGATCGTAGCGCACCAGCAGCGGCCTGCCGACCCGCGACAGGGTTTGCAGGCTGTCCGCCGGGTAATGCTCTCCGGTCAGGCTGCATTCGAGATGGGTGACAAAGGTCGGCAGGTTGCCGCCGGTCCACTGACGATCAGACATTCGTGCTTCTCCACCCCCACCGGCGCCCGCGGCCGAGCGCCGAGATTACCGGAGTTTCTTCTCAAGCCCGCAGCAGATCCTGGGGTCGTCCGCGCCCGCCTGCTGTCCAAAGAGGCAGCGCGGGCATCGGCCTTGCCAAGTTAATTAGAACCATTATAATATATAGAGACCAGGGAGGAACGAATGCGCGCACCGCTCTACACGTCGCTGGACGATGCCCTCGAACAGATCGCCCCGTACGGGATCGAGCTCAAAAACGGCAACAGCAACCATGCGCCGATGGTCGCCGAGGTGCTGTGCGCGATGGGCCGGCCCGAGGCGGTGATGCCGTGGATCGCGCGCTACCGCGAGAGGATGTCGCCGCGGCCGCCGGCGGCCGATCATATCGGTCGCGAGGACTGGCGCCCGGCGCTCGGCCGGCGCGAGCGCTTTTCCGATTGGAGCGCGTTCTTTGGCGAGGAGCTGAAGGAACGGCCGTGGCGGGGCGTGCTCGACGACTGGACCGCCAGGCTCGCGCCCGGCTTCTGCGCCGCTGCGACCCATGGCGTCATTCGCCTCGGGCATGCCGTCCGCAGCCTCGATTCGGGCGAGACGCCGCCGCGGCTGCGCGAGCTCGCCGATGCGCTCGCCGGCTGGGCGGCGACCTGGCAGAAGCTGCCCATCGGTGACCGGCTCGCAAACGGCACGATGACGCCACGCCAGGCGATCCACGCGGTCCCCACTGTCCCCGCCGCCCAGCGGCGTCCCGGGAACATCGTGGCGGGTCTCGGCGTATTGGGTGACTTTGCGGATTTCGCGCCGGTGATCGGGCTGATCGACACGACCGGCCCGATCGCCCCGCTGATCGGCGAGCTGACCGAAACCTTCGCGCGGGTCTACCTGGCGAACGCCAACAGCATCCCGACCGTGATCGCCTTTATCCACGGCGTCACCAGCCATGCCGCTCTCGGCCATGTCGCCGCGCAGGTCAGCGATGCGACCGCCCGTGCAACACTCCGCTACGCCTGGCAGACGGGGTGCGGGCTCTACGCCTGCTTCGGCGGAGCCACCGCGACGGCCGACCACGTCGAGCCGTGCGATGCGGAGGAAGACGATTTGGTCGACCGCGCCGTCGCCAACGGCGACGAGCACGTGATCAAATTCACCGAAGCCTGTCTCAGCCGGCATGCCCTCAGCCCTTCGCCCGCTTATCCGGCGGCGGCCGGCCACGTATCGCGCATCATCCGCCGCCGCTGACCCGGTGCAGGTGGATGTCGTCGGTGACATCGTTGCCGCGGCCAAGCACGGAGCGGGTGAGGAGGACGACGAGCCGCGGTCTGTTGCTACGCGGTTTCATCCTCGAGGCCGAACACCAGCTGCGGCGCGCCGAAGCCGCGCATCGCGAATTCCCCGATCGCGGCGAATTCGTCCGGGCAACAGCGCGCGAACTCGCCGGAAGCGAGGATCACCCGCCCCAATTCCCCGGCGAGCTTTTCGATGCGTGCGGCGAGGTTGACGGCCGGGCCGATGCAGGTGAAGTCGAGACGGTTGCCGCCGCCGATGTTGCCGTACAGGACCTCGCCCAGATGCAATGCCAGGCCAAAGCGCAATCCGAGGAAATCCTCGGTCCCGGCCGGTCCCGCCAGTGCGGCGACCTCGGCGCGGGCGATGCGCGCGGCGGCGAAGGCGCGGCGGCAGACCGCAGCCGCATCGGCCTCGCTTCGGTCGATCGGAAAGATCGCCAGCAGCCCGTCGCCGATGAATTTGAGGACCTCGCCGCCATGCTCGACGATCGCCGGGACCTGGCAGTCGAAGTAGCGGTTGAGCAGGTCGATCAGTTCGCGCGGCGGCACCTGGTCGGCCAAGGCCGTGAACCCGCGCATGTCCGACAGCCAGATCGCGGCGTGGATTTCCTCGATGTCGCCGCGCCGGATCCGCCCGGCGAGAATGCGCTCTCCGGCCTGATGTCCGACATAGGTGTCGAGCAGATTACTCGCCGTCCGCCGCAAAGCGTGGATCTCGGCGACCCGGGCCAACGGCGCGATGATCGTCTCGATCCCGGCAATCTGAACCTCTGAAAAGCCGCCGGGCTGCCGCGTTGTCAACGTTACTACGTGCAGCGCGCCATTGGTGAAGACCAGCGGCAAAGCCAGATAATCAGTCACCCCTTCGTCGCGAAGCCCGCAAAGGATCGGGAAGTCCATCGGACAATGCGCGTCGGCAAGCCGGCGCCGGATGGCCTCGCGCGTCGCGTAGACGTGCGCGACCGGGTTTTCACGAAAATCCGCGGTTTCGAACGTTTCGAATGGTGACTCCCGAACCTCCACCTCGTGGCCCGGCCGCCATACAAACCGCCGACCCATGATTTGCGGGTGCAGGGTCCGCACGAACACGGCCACCCGCCACAGCTGAATGCCGCACGCGACGAGCCGCTCGGACAATTGCGTTAGTACCTGTGGTCCATCTGACGCCGACCGGGCGCCACCCGCGAGCCACGCGACAATCGGATGGGTATCGCACACCGCGAACACGGTCGCCCTCCTGGGAGGCTGCCGGACGTCTACCGGCACGCATATTTAACTGATACGTTAAATATGCCAAGAGCAAGGAAGCCCGATCGCGGCCGGGCCGGGTCGTTCGACAAACTGGCCGAGGTGCTGGGCGGCGGGCCGGGCCGGGTCTGACGGCGGAACCGACCACATCTGCCCCACGGCTCATAACTGGCGAACGCTGTTGCGCAGCAACGGGACCGCCGGCCCAGCGCCGCGATCGACAGACGATCGCGCGCCCGGCATCAGGCTCGTTCGGGCAGGCGAACGTGCTCGGGGCGAAAGCCGAGGCCGATCAGACGCGCCGGCAGCCGCCGCAGGAACGCCCACTTTCCAAAAAGCCGCAAAAGCAGCGGCGGCGACAGCTTTCCGGTGCTCTGGAGGACGCGGCCGATCACCCGGTTCTGCACCACCACCTGCAGCCGCTGCGTCGCCCGGGTCGGGAACTCGCGCCGGCGCTGGACCGCGCGCAGATCGCGGTCGGACACCGCCCGCTTCAGCAGGGGCTGCGCCAGAATATTGGCCGCGGCCACCGCGTCCTGGATCGCCAGATTGATCCCGACCCCGCCGATCGGCGACATCGCGTGGGCGGCGTCGCCGATGCACAACAGGCCGGGCCGGTGCCATACCCGCATGCGATCGACGGCGACGCTCAACAGCTTGATGTCGGACCAGTCGGCGAGCTCGGCGGTGCGCTCCCGCAGCCAGGGGGCGAGCCGGCCGATTTCCTCGCGGAAGGCCGGCAGGCCGTGTCCCCGGATCTCGTCGAACCCGCCCTTGGCGATGACAAAGGCGCATTGCCAATAGTCCTCGCGGTTCAGCATCACCAGGATTCTGCCGGCGTCGATCCGGCCCAAGGTTTGTCCCGGATCATCGGGGTGGCGGGTCAACCTCATCCACAGCACGTCCATCGGGGCGCCGAGATCGTCGATTTGGAGACCGGCCTTCTCGCGCACGGTCGAATGACGCCCATCGGCGCCGACGACCAGATCGGCGCGGACCGTCAGGCCGCCCGCGGGCGTCGCGGCGCGCACCCCGACCACCCGTCCGCCTTCTTCGATCAGGTCGGTCACCTCGGCGCAGGTCCTGAGCTGAAACACCGGGTAGCGGCGCGCGTGCTCGGCGACAAAGTCGAGGAAATCCCATTGCGGCATCAGCGCGATGAACCGGCAATGGGTCGGCAGATGGGTGAAATCGGCGAGTTCCACAAACTCGTCGCCGATCTGCGCACCGAGGGTGCGCGCTTCCTGGTGGGGGCGGCGCAGGAACTCCTCGAGCAGGCCGAGCTCGTGCATGATTTCGAGGGTCGAGGGATGGATCGTGTCCCCGCGGAAATCGCGCAGAAAGTCGGCATGCTTTTCGAGGACCAGCACGGGAACCCCGGCGCGGGCCAGCAGCAGGCCCAGCATCATGCCGGCGGGGCCGCCCCCGGCGATGCAGCAACGGACCGACGCTGCGCTGTCCGTCATCGGCCTTCCTCGGCTGGCGGCGGATCGGGAACCCGCCGTTTCGGGCGGGGTTCTTCGCATTACATGGGCGGGGACGGCCAGAAATGAACCAGGTGCCGCAGCGACCGGGCTTTTTCGAGCCGCGCCGCCTCCTTGGCAGCGATATGATCGCGGTAGGCGGCGCGGTCGGCATCGGCAACGATCGCTTGGGTCGGAACCGCGCAGACCGTGGGGCAGCGGGTCACGCCCCTGGTTCGCAGAAAAACGGCGACCGCGGCTTCGTAATCGGTCTGCGACATGACCGATGCTCCATCTGGTTGGGGGGTAAGCCCGTCATAAACCCTTCTGGTTAACGACAGGTTTAGAAGAAGATCACGAAAAAGCTGCGAAACGGCGGCGAGCACCGCGGTCCGGGTAGCTTTTTTTGCGAAACCCGACGATATAAGGAGCGACGCGGGCGACGAGCGGATTAGGGAGCGGGACCTTGGTCCAGCTGGACTATTCGGTACGCTTCTGGGGCGTGCGCGGCAGCATCGCATGCCCCGGTTCCGACACCGTGCGTTACGGCGGCAATACCTCCTGCGTCGAGATCAGATGCGGGGAGCGGCTGATGGTCTTTGACGGCGGCACCGGGCTGCGCCTGCTCGGCAACGAGCTGGTGCGCTCGGGGAAACCGGCGGAATTGGACCTGTTCTACAGCCACAGCCACTTCGACCATATCTGCGGCCTGCCGTTTTTCGCCCCGTGCTACGACGCGCGCAGCCGCATCCGGATCTGGGCCGGGCATCTGAACGGCGTCGGCATCGAAGCGGTGCTCAACAACATGATGATCGCGCCGCTGTTTCCGATCCCGATGGGGATCTTCGCCGCCAAGCTCGATTTCGTCGATTTTGCCGCCGGCAAGAAGCTCGCCCCGCATCGCGGGATCCGCCTGGCGACGGCCGCCCTCAACCATCCGAACGGCTCCACCGGCTACCGCATCGAATATGCCGGCAAGGCGGTGGCCTACATCACCGACACCGAGCATCGGCCCGACGGGCTGGACCGCAACGTATTGCGGCTGATCGGCGGCGCCGACGTGATGATCTACGACGCCACCTACACCGATGCCGAATACCCCAGCCACAAGGATTGGGGCCATTCGACCTGGGAGGAAGGCGTGCGCCTCGCCGATGCCGCGGGGGTGAGCACCCTCGTCCTGTTCCATCACGACCCCGGTCACGACGACGCCTTCATGGACCGCGTCGCAGCCGCGGCGGCGAGCGCGCGGCCGGGGACGATCGTCGCCCAGGAGGGGCTGGTATTGCGGCCGTGAGGTGAATGGGCCGGCGGCAGCCGCTCTCCCCCGGGGTCAGCGACCGAGGTCAGTGATAGGGGTCGGCGGCGTCGCGCAGCCCGTCGCCGAAAAAGTTGAAGGCGAGAACGGCGACGATCACGGCCAGCACAGGCGTCATCAGCCATGGGTAGAGCGCCACGACGTTGATGTTCTGCGCGTCGCTCAGAAGGACGCCCCAGCTCGTCATCGGCGGCCGCACCCCGAGACCGAGGAACGACAGCGCGGTCTCGCCGAGGATCATCCCGGGGATCATCAACGTCGCCGAGGCGATCAGATGGCTGGTAAAGCTCGGCAGCAGATGACGGCCGATGATCCGCGCCGGGCGCGCGCCCATCAGCACCGCGGCGGTGCAGAAATCTTCCTCGCGCAGGGCTAAGAGCTTCGAGCGCACGGCGCGGGCGAGATGGGTCCAGTCGATCATCCCGAGGATCAGGGTGATGCCGAAATAGACCAGGATCGGGCTCCAGCTGACCGGCAGGATCGCCGAAAGCGCCATCCACAACGGCAGATGCGGGAAGGACTGCACGACCTCGATGCCGCGCTGGCTGAGGATATCGGTCCAGCCGCCGTAGTAGCCGGCGATCCCGCCGATAACGATGCCGAGGGTCAGGCTGACGGCGACGCCGAGCAGCCCGACGGTCAACGAGATACGGGCGCCGTAGATCATTCGCGACATCAGATCGCGGCCCAGACGGTCGGTCCCGAGCATGAAAAGCTGGCCGCCTCGAGCCGGACAGACGAGATGCAGGTTGCCCGAGATCAAGCCCCAGAATCGATAGCCGTCGCCGCGGCAAAAAAACCGCAGGGTCTGGCGTTTGCTCGGGTCGGGCGTGTAGATGCGCTCGAGCCGGCGCATGTCGAGCCGGTAGTCGTAGCCGTAGACGAACGGGGCGACGAGCCGGCCCCGATCAAACACGTGCACGGGCTGCGGCGGCGCGTAGATAAAATCGGTGTTGCGCGAGTCGACGGCGTAAGGGGCGAGGAACTCGCAGATCGCAACCCCGAAATACATCGCCAGCAGGATTGCTCCGGCGACGACGGCGACCCGGTGGCGGCGCAGCTTCCACCACACCATCCGCCACTGCGATGCCACATAGAAGCGCTCCTGCGCCGGCGTCATCCGCTCGACGGCATAGGGATCGTAGGGTGCAGCCGAGACGTAGTGCGGCAGCGGGACCGGCTCCGCGCCGCCGTCCGCCGGGGAGCGCGGCGCCCCCCGAGCGAAGGTCAGATCGCTCATTGGCGGCGCCCCGACTGCAGCCGGATGCGCGGGTCGAGCAGGGCCAGCGCCATATCGGACACGAACACGCCGATCACGGTCAGAAACGCCATGAACATCAGAAACGAGCCGGCCAGGTACATGTCCTGGCTGCGCAGCGCGTTGAGCAGCATCGGGCCCGTCGTCGGCAGCGACATGACGATCGAGACGATCGCAGCTCCCGAGATCACCTGCGGCAGCAGCGAGCCGATATCGGAGATGAACGGGTTCAAAGCCATGCGCAGCGGGTATTTGAACAGAACCTTGAACGGGTGCAGGCCCTTCGCCCGCGCCGTCACGACATACTGCTTTTGCAGCTCGTCGAGCAGGTTGGCGCGCAACCGCCGGATCATGCTCGCGGTTCCGGCCGAGCCGATGACGATGACCGGGATCCAGATATGGGCGAGCAAGGACCACACCTTGGGCCAGCTCCACGGCTGATCGACGTATTGCGGGTCCATCAGCCCGCCGATCGAGACCCCGAGATAGACATTCGCCAGATAAAGCAGCACCAGCGCCAACAGAAAGCTCGGCGTCGCCAGCCCGAGAAACCCCACCAGGGTCAAGAGGTGGTCGGTCCAGCTGTACTGATGCGTTGCCGAATAGACGCCGATCGGAAACGCCACCAGGTAGGTGAACACGATCGTGGTGATCGAGACGATCGTGGTCAACAGCATGCGATCGCCGACCACCTTGTTGACCGGCAAGTCATAAGAGAACGAATACCCCAAATCGCCATGCAGGAGACCACCGGCCCAATAGACGTATTGTTGCCACAGCGGGCGATTGAAACCGTATTCGTCCTCCAGAAATTTCACCTTGGCCAAATCGGTGGTTTCACCCGAGCTCTGCAGCTCGGCGATGTAGGTCGAGAAATAATCGCCGGGCGGCAGGTTGACTATCGTGAAAATGACAATGCTGATCGCGATCAGGGTCGGGACCATGATCAGAATGCGATGGACGATGTAGCCGAGCATGAGGACGGTCCCGTCAGCGTCCGAAGCGAGAATAGCACATGGTTCCCAATCTCCTGAATCCCGATCGGCGCAATGCCCAGGGGGTCGCCCCGAGGTGTCGCAAGATTGCTGCCCGGGAGGTCGCCCAGCGGGTCGGCCCGCCGTCGCCGCCGCCGCCGCACCAACGCAGGCGCTTTATTGCGAAGATACTCAAGGATCAGCCGCCCGCGCGCCGGCGCCGGAGGACGCCGATTTTGTCCGCGGCTCGTTGTCGAACCAGAAATGATCCGGCTTGTAGATGCCGAAATAGGCGCCGGGATCCCAGTTGTAGATCCCCTTCTCGGGGATATTGCGCAGAGCGTCGTTGACGACGACCGGCTGGAGGACGCCGCCGATCGTGCCGATCGAGAACACCTCGTCGGCCCAAATCTGCAGGATGTCGTGCCAGATGCGCGTCTGCTCCTGTGGCGATGCCGTGCCCAGCCAGTCCTGGTAGAGCTCGCTCAGCCGGACGGCCGAAGGCAGCTCGGGCGCTTCCCCGGCCCGGCCCTTGGTCTCGTAGTACTGGCCCCATTTCGGCCATTCGAGCTGCTGCTGGGTGGTCGGCGCAAATTCCCAGGGCGAGGACGACGCGTTGGCCAGACCGTCCTCGATCCCCTTGTCGATCGACATCAAGGCCTCGCCGGAAAACACCCGGCGCCGGAACAGGGTCAGCTGCGACGGCTTGGCGAAGAGCCGGATCCCGATTTGGCGCCACGAATCCCGGACCAGCTCGAGCACGTCGGTCTGCTCGGTCGATTCGCCCGAATCCTCGACGACGAGCTCCATCGGCCGACCATCCGGGAGCAGCCGCACCCCGTCGCTGTCGCGGCTGGTGAGCCCGATCACATCGAGCAGGCGGTTGGCCTCCGCCAAATCGAATTGAGCCCAAGCCGAGCGGTAGGCCGGTTGGTAGAGCGGGCTCTGCGGCAGGACCGTGTTCTGTCCCTCGATCGCCAGCCCGAAATAGATCACCTGGTTGATCTCATGGCGGTTGACCGCGAGCGACAGCGCGCGGCGCAGGCGCTGGTCGCGCAGCAGACCGCGCCACACCCGATCGTCGACGTTGAGGTTGGGGTAAAGGGCGAGCTGGCTGCCCGGCCCGGTGCGCCACAGCCGCACCGCAAAGCGATTGCGCTCCTCGCTCTGGCGCAGAAACGTGTAGTCGTCGAAGCTCAGATAGCGGGCCTGCAGATCGCTTTCGCCGGCGGCGGTCTTGGCCGGGATGATCCTGCTGTCGGCCAAGGACAGGATCACGCGGTCGATATATGGAAGCTGATGCCCCGCGGCATCGACCCGGTAATAGTATGGATTTCGTTCGAACAAGAAGCGATCGGCCGGCGCCTTCGTCTTCAGCACCCACGGATCGAGGCTCGGCAGCTTCGGGTTGTCGTCTTTATACATGCTGTCCATTTTATTATGCAAGGCCGCCCAGTTGCGTGACTTCGCCTTTTTGACGAGCGCCGCAAGCGCAGCTTTGTCGGCGTATTTTTCGTGAAATTGCTTCAGATAATGCGACGGGCAATAGATGAACTGGGGGTCGGGCCCGGCGAGAGTGGGCAGAAACAGCGGGTTCGGCCGCGACCAGCTATAGCGTACCGTGACCTCGTCCTGCACCTCGAAACGCGGCGCCTCGCCCTGCGGACGCAATGATACCGGCAACCCCGAGGGCGACAGCTCGGGGTTCGTCGCCACGTCTTCGAACCAGTAGCGGAAATCCTCGGCGGTAAAGGGCTGGCCGTCCGACCATTTCATCCCCTTGCGCAGGTGCAGGGTGAAAACCCGGCCATCCTCGACATCGATCGATTTCAAAATGTCGGGTCGAAGCTCCAGCGCCGGAGTGTAGCCGACCAGCCGCGCATAGCCGTAGACCACCATCATCCGGGTGTCTTTGGGGCCGGCCATCAGCATGCGCAGCTGGCCTCCGGGCTTGCCCGTCGTGTCGATCGTCGCCGGGTCCTGGGGCACCCGATCTTCGACCTTCGGCAAGCTTCCGCTCGCCACCGCCTTGGTGAAGAACGGCGTCTCCCGCAGGGCGGCGCCGGCCGCGCCCGCAACCGCCGCCGGCAGCATCGCCGCCGCGAGCGCCACGGCGACGAGCCGCCGCCTCACCCCGCCGCTCCCGATCGGGCCGCGCGCGCCGGGGCTCATCCGGGCCCGCTCTCGATCATGCCCGAGCCAGACCGCTCGCCAGAGCCGGCAACGGCGGCGACGCGCGCGCCTCGACCGCGTGGCCAGGAGCGATCTCGATCAGCCGCGGCGGGTTCGCCGGCTCGCGACGGAACGGCTCGGGCCAGGCCCGCGGGTCGGAAGCCCTGTCCTCCATCAGCCGGTCGAAGTCGAGCGGCTGCGACAGATCGGGCGCCGGCACCGCGGCGAGCAGCGCCTGCGTATAGGGATGCGCCGGCTGCCGGAACAAGGTTGCCCGATCGGCGATCTCGACGATGCGGCCGGCGCACATCACCGCGATCCGGTCGGCGATATAGTCGACGACCGCCAGGTTGTGAGAGATGAACAGGTAGGTCAGCCCCAGCTTTTGCTTGAGGTCCATCAGCAGGTTGAGGATCTGGGCCTGGATCGAGACGTCGAGCGCCGAGGTCGGCTCGTCGCAGATCACCAGATCGGGGCGCAGCGCCAGCGCGCGGGCGATGCCGATGCGCTGGCGCTGGCCGCCGGAGAAGCTGTGCGGATAGCGTCTGAGATGATGCCGATCGAGACCGACGAGGGCGACCAGCTCGTCGACCGTCTCGCGGCGCGAGCGCG
This sequence comes from uncultured Alphaproteobacteria bacterium, assembly GCA_963703855.1. Lineage (GTDB taxonomy): Bacteria > Pseudomonadota > Alphaproteobacteria > ATCC43930 > CGMCC-115725 > AP-15. The sequence continues at coordinate 133,916 of CAVPFW010000004.1, read as the reverse complement.
CGTCGCCGATGCCGTGGATCGCCAGCGGCTCCTCGATGATGTCGAACACCGTCATGCGCGGGTTCAGCGAGCCGAACGGGTCCTGAAAGATGAACTGCACCTGGCGTCGAAACCGCTTCAGGCCGTCGCCGTCGAGCGCCAGCACGTCGATCAGCCGGCCACGATCGTTGAAGCTGATCGATCCGGCATCCGGGGTCACCGCGCGCAGCAGCACCTTGCTCAAGGTGGTCTTGCCGCAGCCGCTTTCGCCGACCAGCCCGAGGCACTCGCCGCGCTCGATCTTCAGGCTGACCTCGTCGACCGCGACCACCCGCGCCGCCCCGCTGCCGCCGCCGAACCACCCGCTGTTGCGGATCGCGTAAACCTTGCGCACCCCGGCGCATTCGAGCAATGGGGCGGTGGGTCCGGCCGGCCATTGCGTCCGCTCGGCCATCAGATGCGGTGCATCGCCCGCCGCCACCTCGCGGATCGGCACCAGGCGCTCGCCGGGCTTCATGTCGAAACGCGGCACGGCGCGCAGCAGCGCCCGCAGATAGGGGTGCTCCGGGCGCCGGAAAATGTCCTCGAGGGTGCCGCTCTCCACCACCTGACCGCGGTACATGACGACGATTTCTTCGGCGACGTTGGCCACCACCCCGAGGTCGTGGGTGATCAGCAGCACCGCCATGTCGAGCTCCTGCTGCAGCTCGAGCATCAGCTTCAGGATCTGCGCCTGGATGGTCACGTCGAGCGCCGTCGTCGGCTCGTCGGCGATCAGCAATGCCGGGCGGCAGACCAGCGCCATCGCGATCATCGCGCGTTGCCGCAGCCCGCCCGACAGCTCGAATGGATAGCTGCGCCGCGCCCGCTGAGGATCGGGGAAGCCGACGAGGCGCAGGATCTCCCTGGTCAGCTCGGCGGCCTCCGCGGCGCCGACCGGGCGGTGCAGCCGCAACGCCTCGCCGACCTGATTGCCGACCGTGTGCACCGGCGACAGCGAGGTCATCGGCTCCTGGAAGATGATCGAGATGCGGCCGCCGCGGATCGCCCGCATGGCCGCCCCGTCCCGCGGCAGCCGAGCGAGGTCGACGGCGGTGCCGTCGCCGCGCGGGTCGGCGAACAGGATCTCGCCGCCGGTGATTTGACCGCTGCGCGGCAGGATGCGCATGATCGCCTGGCTGACCACCGATTTTCCCGAGCCGGATTCGCCGACCAGCGCCACCGTCGAGCGCGGGCGCACGCGGAACGAGGCGCCGGTGACGGCGCGGATAAAGCCGCCCGGAGCGGCGAACCGGACATGCAGGTCGCGGATCGACAGAAGATCGCTCACGCGCCGGCTCCACCCGCGTCCCCGACCGCGCGAAGGGCCGCGACCCGGATCCCGAGCGCTTCCAGATTGGCCGCCGTCGCGGCATTGAGCTCGAGCCCGCGCAGCTCGGCCGCCCCCGCCGCGCGCTCGACCAGCTCGGCGAACCCGTCGATCCGGCTGTCGATGCGGATCGTCGACCAGCCGGCGCGCAGCTCGAGCTGCATCCACCCGTCGCGGCGGTCGCGCCGGGTCGAATAATAGGCGAGCTTCATGCGGTCGAGCTCGGCCCAGCGGATCGCGGCGGCGATCGGCCCCGCCGCGGACAATCCGGCTTCGGTCATCTCGACCCGCGTCCCGTGGCGCAGTGCGGTGCGGATGCCGAAGACCGAGAACAACGCCGCGAGGCCGCCCAATATCGCCGCCGCGGCGGCGCCGACCGGGGCGATCGCCAGGATCGCGGCGGCCGGCACAAAGCCGGCGGCGGCGCGCAGATAGTCGCCGATCATGGCCGAGCTCGGATAGGCGTGCCGGGTCATGCCGGAGCGGTCGGCGCCGAGGGGCCGATGCCCGGAGCGAAAACCTCGCCGGCATCGAGCCAGCGCGCCGCCGGGTGGGCGGCGGTCAGCGCCACCAGGCGGCTGAGAAAATCGCCCGTCGCTTCGTCCTGGACGAGGTGATGGGTCAGGATGCCGCTCGGCTCGTCGCCGTCGACCTGCGCCCGGCGGCGGGCCCGCAGATGACCGGCGAGGCCGTCCAGCGCCGCCGCCCCGCCGATAAAGCCGCGGTCGCCCCGCCAGGCGACCAGATCGACATGGACATTGGCTGCGAACACACCCCGCGCCGGCCATCGCGCGCGCCGCGGCCCGACCCGCGATATCGCGCCGATGCCGCACCCGCGCAGCAGCGCGAGGAAACTTTCGTCGAACCGGTTCCACGGCGGCGCCAGGACAGCGAGTGCGCGGCTCCCGAACAGCGCGGTCAGCCGGGCTCTGCCGGCGGCGAGATCGCCGGCCACGCAGTCGCGCGCGCGCTCCGCCGGAAACTCGCTCTTCTTCGTCCGAATCGCGTGGTTCGCATGGCGCCAGCCGTGCTGAAGGATACCGACCGGCTGCGACCGCGCAGCGGCGCGTGCCGAGCCGCGCTGCCAGCGCCGGCTGCGCCGCCGCCGGAACCACCGCGAGCGCCACCGGAACCTCGCCGGCGATCGCCAGCAGCCGGTCGAGACGGTCGCACGGCGCCGCCGCGTCGTCGTCACGCCACCACAAGGTAGCGATCCTCCCTTCTTCTCCCCAGCGGTCGAGCTCGTCGGCAAGATCGGACCAGCCTGCCGTCGCGGCCGAGCAGGTATCGGAAAGAGTTACCATCTGCCGATCGAATAGTCACCCGGCGGGATTACCGAATTCTCAAGCGCGAGCGGAGCGCCGCCCACCGCCTCGCGGATCATGCCGGCGACCAGCAGCGCGGTCCGGCGCGCACCCCCCATCTCGACGGCGGGCGTCTTGAGGGCGGGGGGGTCGACGGCGGGCGCCGGCCGGCGACGCACCGCACGCTCGATCGCCGCGGCGAGCCGATCCGGCGACAATTCGGAATGCGGGACCATCTCGACGACCCCGCGCGCGGCGAGCCGCTCCGCGCGCAGGGTCTGCTCGGTCTCGCGCAGCTCGGCGAACGGCACGAGGACCGCGGCGGCGCCGGCGGCGAGGATTTCGAACACGGTGTTGTATCCGGCCTGGCTGACCGAAACCCGGCAGCGGCGCAGCATCTGCGGAAAATCATTGCGATAGCGCTCGAGCGCCACACCCTCCGGGAGTTCCGCCGCCAGCGCCGCGAATTCGCCCGGGGGCAGGTTGGGTCCGGCCAGCAGCCGCCAGAGCCGACCGGCCTGACAGCCGCGCCGCCGGGCCTCGAGCGCTGCCGCCAGCAAGGCGCCGCCGACCGCACCGCCGCCGGCCGAGACCAGGACCTCGCCGTCGCCCCGATCGTCTTCGGCGCCGTTCGGCCCGGCCGGCGCGCCGACATACCCAGTATAGACCACCCGGTCGGCAATCTCGCAGGCCTGTGGAAAGCTTGCTTCGAGCGGTATCAGGGCAGGGTCGCCGTGAACCAGCACGGCGTCGAAATCGGCGCGCACCCGAGCGACGATCGCGCGCCGGCGCTCGATGTCCTCGGGTGCGACCACGATGTCGCGCAGCGAGCACAGCACCAGCGCGCGGGGTCGGCGCGAGCGGGCCGCCTCGATCAGCGGATCGAGCTCGAAGCGGAAGGCGCGCCGGCCGAACGGAAAGGCTTCGATGATCACGGCGTCGGGGCGCACGGCCGCAAAGGCGTCGAGCAGCGCCGTGCGCCGTCGTGCTCGCAGGGCGTCGTCGATCGCTCTGCCGTCGCCGTCGACGAGGTCCCGGAAGCTCGCATCGCGGGCCCGGATCGGCGCCAGCTGGATGGTGCGCTCCGCCGCGGCGCCGGCCAGCTCCGGCAGCTTCTCGCCGCCCGAGACCAATGTGACCCTGATCCCCGCCTGCGCCAGCCCGTCGACGAGGTGGAGCGCGCGCCGCAGATGCCCGATCCCGAGCAGGTGCTGCACGTAGAACAGGACGCAGCCGGTCACCTCGGCGCGCCCGACGCGGACGGGCCCGAGCTAGGCGGCATGCGCCGGCCGGAGTGCCAGGATCATCGCCGCCAGGCGATCTGCGGCGGCCGGCAGATCGTGCTCGGCCAGCACCTGCCGCCGCGCCGCCTCGGCACAGCGCTCGCGCAGGCGGCGGTCGACGATCAGTCGCCGCGCCGCCGCGGCAAAACCCGCCGCGTCGCCCGGCGGCGCGAGCAGCCCGGTCACCCCCGGCACGACGATCTCGGCGACGCCGCCGCCGCCGCCGGCGACCACCGGCAGCCCGCTCGCCTGCGCTTCGAGCAGCGCCATGCCGAACGCCTCGTTGACCGCCGGCCACACGCAGAGATCGGCCGCGGCGAGGCGCGCGGCGATCGCCGCCGGGCCGAGCGCTCCGGCCCAGATCACCCTGGCGCCCAACGGGGCGAGAGCGGACCCGACCTCGGGCCGGGCGGCGCCGTCGCCGACCACCTCCAGCGACCAATCGAGGTCGATCAGGCGCGACAGGGCGTCGCCGAGAATTCGATAGGAGGCGAGCTTGTCGCCCCGGCGCATCATCGCCACCGCGATCAGCCGCAACCGACCGCCGCCGGGCCGCACCCCCGGCGTATAGGACCGGGCGTCGAGAAACGGCTTGATCGCGACCCAGCGTCCGGGGTCGGCCAGCAGCGGCAGGACGCAATCGCGATCGACCGGGTTGAGGCCGATCACCGCGTCGGCATGCCGGATCGCCCGCCGCGCGGCATGATGGCCGAGGTCCCAGGCGCCGCCCGCCTGCTTTGGCGCGAACGAGGCTTCGGCGACGACATAGGGGATGCCGAGCGCTCCGGCGATGCGCGGCCCGAGCCAGTCGGGCGCTTTGTGATAGAGGTGGTAGGTAAACCACAGCTCCGGGGTGCTCGCGGGCGCGGCTCGGCAGCGCCGCAGAAACCGCTCGGCGAGCTTTTGCCCGAGCGCCGCGAGCCGCGCCTGGCGACTTTGGTCGCCCCGCCCCTCGAAGCTGCGCAGGCGCGAGGCCAGCGCGGGCTCGTGCCCGGCGCAGCGCAGCGCGGCCAGAAACAGCTGCGCCAGCCGCCGATCCCCCGACGGGATCGGATGATCGGGCGGCTTCAGCGGCGCATAAAAGGCGATGCGCATGGCTGTGCGCGCTAGCCCGCCTCGACGAGCTGTGGCGCGTCGGCGCCCGCGTTCAGGACGCCCGCGGTCTCCAGCCCGAAGCGGCGCGCGAGTAGATCGATCCCCGCATTCATGGCAAAGACGCTGCGGACCCGCTGCTCGCCGGCAGCACCCAGGGCCGTGCGCCGCACCGGATCGCGGATCAGGCCGGCGAGCGCGCGGGCCAATGCCGGCGGGTCGCCGGGCGGGACGAGGATGCCGGTCGCGCCATCCTCGATCAGCTCGGGGATCCCGGAAATATCGGTCGCGACGCAGGCGAGGCGCTGGCTCTGCGCTTCCATCAGCACGTTGGGCAGGCCGTCGCGATCGCCGTCCCTGCCGACCTTGGCGGCGAGCACGAAAAGATCGGCGCGGCGACAGGCGGCCAGAACTTCGGGCTGGGCCAAGGCGCCGCGCCATTCGATCCGCGGCGACAGGCCGAGGCGTTCGGCCAGATCCCGCAATCTCGCGGCGAGACCGCCGCCGCCGATATGCACAAAGCGCCAGGCGAGACCTGGCGGCAGCAGTGCCAGTGCGGCGAGGAGGTCGTCATAGCCCTTTTTCGGCACCGCCCGGCCGACCGAGAGGAGCACGACCGGGCATAGGGGATCGCTGCCGTCGCCGCCCCTCTGCCCCAGCGGCGGCGGCGAAAAGCGCTCGAGGTCGAGACCGTGATAGCACAGCGCCACCCGCTCCGGCGCCGGCGCCAGGCTCGCCAGATGGGCATGCCCGCTTTTGGTGCAGGTCACCGCCCAGCGGGCTTCGCCGAGCTTTTCGCGCTTTTCCCAGGCCGGGATCGTCCAGATGTCCTTGGCATGCGCCGAGACCGTCCAGTCGCGCCCGGCGATCAGCGCGGCATAGCGCGCGACCGATGCCGGCGTATGCAGAAAATGGGCGTGGAGGCGGCCGACATCCTCGGGCAGCTCGGCCGCCAGCACCATCGCCTGGCCGAACCGGCGCACCCGGTTCGGGGTCGGGTCGCGCACCAGGTCCGCGAGCCAGGCGCGGCGGGCGCGGGGATAGCCCGCTTGGCGGCGCGCGCGCCGCCAAGCGCGCCAGACGCGCGACGGCTCCTGGTAGAGATATTCCGGCAGGTAGAGGCGGTCGGCGCGGATCGCCTCGTGCACCGGATGGATGGCGCGGTCGGTCGGCCGGCGCAAGGAGACGATCAGGATGCCGAGCCCGCGCCGTTCGAGCGCCAGGATCTCCTGCGCGATAAAGGTTTCCGACAGCCGCGGATAGCCCTTCAGGACAAAGGCGACCCGTCCGCGGGAAGCGGCCGACGGCGCAGACACGATCAGGCTCCGAGGCGCGCCCGGACCGCGACGCGGCTCGGCCGGCCGCGATCGAGCCATTTTTTCGCGAGCCGATTGACGGTCGGCATGCCGTCGAGCAGGCCCGGGATGACCACCGACGACGGCGCCGGCTGGCTCGGCAATCGGCGCAGCGCCGCGGCCATGACCCGCGGGTCGCGGCCCTGCTGCTCCGACAGCATCGCGACGAGGCCGAGCTCGGCGGCGCGTTCGGCGCGGATCAGCTGCTCGAGCCGGGGTGCCGTGCGCGGCATGATCAGCGCCGGCTTGTCGAAGGACAGGATTTCGCAAAAGGTGTTGTAGCCGCCCATCGCGACAACGCCGGCGGCGCGCGCCATCAGCGCTTCGAGCCGGGCGTTGAAGGTGATGGCGCGCACGTTGGGCAGCTGCGCGGCGCGCGCGGCGAACGCCGCCTGCTGCTCGGGCACCATGAACGGGCCGAAGACGATCAAGGCCGGCAGCGGGATCTCGCGGTCGTGCTCGTAGGCCGCCAGCACCAGATTGACCAGCGCGTCGCCGTCGCCGCCGCCGCCCGGCGTGACCAGCAGGAACGCGTTCTCGACGATGTCCTGCAGATCCGGCGTCACCGCCAGATCGGTCGAGTTGCGCCGCAGATAGCCGGTATAGACCATGCGGCGGCGCACGCTCGCCGGCACCGGGAGCCCGGCCAGCGGGTCGCAGATCTGGGGCAGACCGTAGACCCAGAGCTCGTCGTAATATTCCGAGAGGGCCGGGACCGCGTTCTTGCGCTCCCATTCGCTTTCGAGCGCTTCGGGGTCGTCCATCACGTCGCGCAGCCCGAGGATTATCGTCGCTCGGCGCCGCTGCACCAGCTGCAAGGTGTCGCGGACCTCGCCGCGCAGCCCCAGCGGTTCCTTGTCGACGATCAGGAGATCGGGGTCGAAGATGTCGGCGGTATGGCGGATGATCGAGGAGCGCATCGCCAGGGTCTCCTCAATGTCGATGTGGAGACCGAGCGAGACGTACTCGCCGTTGCGCAGCTTGATGACGCCGGGCACACGCACGAAATCTACGCGGGAGCGGAAATCGAAGCTGCCGATGATCGGCGAGCCCGACAGGATCAGGATCGACAGTGCCGGGTCCGCTTCGACCAGGGAATGGGCAATCGCCCGGCAGCGGCGCAAGTGACCGAGACCAAAACTGTCATGGCTGTAGATGAGCACACGTTTGTGACGACGCCGACCAGCCACTCAGGCCCCCTCACGCACGCCTGCGGCTCGACTATTGCATAGCGGCCCCGGTGGCGAAATGATCTTTTTATGAAGCTCGCAGCGATCAAAGGACTGGCGGCCGTCGCCGCCGCTGACGAGGAGGTGCCGCCGTCGCGCGCCCGGCGTCGCCGCGTGTCGCGGCCGCCGCTCGAACCGGCGGTCGCCGCACCGGCCCGGCCGCCCGAAGCGCAGAGCGACGATCCCAACGCCCTCGAGCCGTCGGTCTACCGCTTTATCCTGCGCCACAGCCTGCGCCAGCAACTGTGGCTGCTCGCACTGACCCTGCTCTCCTTCCCGTTCCTCTATTACTCGCTGGAGCTGCCAAAGACCATCATCAATCGCGCCATCGGCGGCAAGCATTTCCCGCAGAGTATCTTCGGGGTCGAGCTCGACCGCGTCCCTTATCTCTTGGTGCTGTGCGCGATATTTCTGCTGATGGTGTTGATCACCGGGGCTTTCAAATATCATATCAATACGATGAAAGGACAGCTCGGCGAGCGGATGCTGCGGCGCTTCCGCTATCATCTCTATCATCGGCTACTGCGCTTCCCGCTTGGTTATTTCAGCAAGACCTCGTCGGCTCAGATCATTCCGATGATCACGGCAGAGTGCGAGTTGTTGGGTGGGTTCATCGGCGACTCCTTTGTCACGCCGGCGTTCCAAGGCGGGACCTTGCTGACGATCGTCCTGTTCATGTTCATGCAGGACCCGGTGCTGGGCGCCGCCGCGGTGGCGCTCTATCCGTTCCAGGGCTACGTGATCCCGAAGCTGCAGCGCAAGGTCAACCAGCTCAACAAGCAGCGCGTGCGCACGGTTCGTCAGGTCGCCGACCGGGTCCATGAATCCGCGGCCGGGATCATCGACATCCAGAGCAACGATGCCGTCAAGCTCCAGCTGACCGGTTTCGCGCATCTGCTGGGCACGATCTACGGCATCCGCTTCGAGATCTATCAGCGTAAATTCTTTGTCAAGTTCCTCAATAACTTCATCGCCCAGCTGACCCCGTTTTTCTTTTATTCGATCGGCGGCTATCTGGTGATCCGCGGCAGCCTGTCGTTCGGCGCGCTGGTGGCGGTGCTCGCGGCCTACAAGGACCTGGCCTCGCCGTGGAAGGAGCTGCTCGACTTCTACCAGATCAAGGAGGATTCGCGGATCAAGTACGAGCAGATCGTCGAGCAGTTCGCACCCGCCGGGATGGTCGACGCGCGCCTGCAGCTGGCCGAGCCCGAGACCCCGATGCGGCTGGTGGGCGAGCTCGCCGTCGCCAATCTCTCGCTGGCCGAGGACGACCGCAGCCGCATCCTCGACGGGGTCAGCTTCACGGTTCCGCTCGACCGGCACGTCGCCGTCGTCGGCCAGGGCGGCAGCGGCAAGAACGAGTTGGCGCTGCTGCTGGCGCGGCTCGCCCAGCCGAGCGGCGGCCGGATCACCATCGGCGGCACCGACATCGCCACCTTGCCGGCGGCGGTGATCGGCCGCCGGATCGGCTATGCCGGGGCGGCGCCGTACCTGTTCGCCGGCACCTTGCGCGACAATCTGCTGTTCGGCCTGCGCCACGTCCCGGTGCGGCCGCCCGAATACGATCCGGACACCGCCAAGCGCCGCGCCCGGCAGCTCTCCGAGGCGCAGAAATCGGGCAATATCGAGCTCGACATCCACGCCGACTGGGTCGATTACGAGGGTGCCGGCGTCACCGACCGCGAGGCCTTGTCGCGGCGCATCACCGAGGTGCTGGCCCGGCTCGACGGCGAGGACGACGTGTACGGCCTGGGGCTGCGCTGGCGGCTCGATCCCGAGAGCGCCCCCGAGGCGGGCGAACGGCTTCTCGCAGCGCGCAAGGCGCTGGCCCGCCGTCTTGTCGAGGACGGGGCCACCCATCTGGTCGAGACCTATGAGGTCGATCGCTTCAATTCGAACGCCTCGGTGGCCGAGAATCTGCTGTTCGGGACGCCGATCGGCCCGGCCTTCGACTTCGAGGCCCTCGCCGACAACAACTACGTGCTCCAGGTTCTGACCAAGGTGGGGCTGATCGAGGACCTCGTCGACGCCGGCAAGGAGGTCGCCGAAACCATGGTCGAGCTGTTCGCCGACCTGCCGCCCGATCACGCGTTCTTCGAGCAGTTCAGCTTTATCGACGCGCACGATCTGCCCGAGTTCGCCGCGATCCTCGGCCGCATCGGCAACGGCGGGACCGCGGCTCTCGCCCGCGAAGACCGCACCAAGCTGTTGTCCCTGCCGTTCAAGCTGATCGCGGCGCGGCACCGGCTCGACGTGCTCGATGCGGCGATGCAGCAGCGCCTGCTCGAGGCGCGCCGCGTGTTTCGCGCCGATCTTCCGCCGGAAGCGCGCCGGCAGATCGAGTTCTTCGACGCCGAGCGCTACAACGCCGCCGCGTCGGTGCAGGACAACATCCTGTTCGGCAAGATCGCCTACGGCGAAGCGGATGCGCCGGTCCGCATCCTGGCCTTGCTGGCCGAGGTGATCGACGCGCTGTCCTTGCGGCAGACCATCATCGATGTCGGGCTCGAGTACAATGTCGGGAGCGGCGGCTCCCGGCTTTCCTTCGCCCAGCGCCAGAAGACCGCGATCGCCCGCGCCGTCCTCAAGCGGCCCGACCTGCTGATCCTCAACGAAGCCACCTCGGCCTTCGACGGGCCGGCCCAGGCCAACGCGATCAAGGGGCTGATGGAGGAGTTTGCCGGCCGCGGCATGATCTGGGTATTGCACCGCGCCGCCCTCGCCCGCAATTTCGAGCATGTCCTCGTCATGAGCAACGGCAAGCTGCAGGAGCAGGGCCCGCCGGTCGGGCTGGAGGGCAACGGGTCGCTGATGTCGCTGCTCGCCGCCGCCGAATGAGCAAAACCCCGCGCGGCGTATGAAGGGAGGGAGGAAGATGAGCCTGAAACAGGAATTCGAACTGTTGCGGCGGGTGCCGCTCTTCGCCGAGATCGAGCCGTCGCGGCTGAAGCTGTTGGCGTTCATGAGCGAGCGCGTCGGATACGACGCCGGCAAGATCATGGTCCGCCAGGGCGATACTGCGGACGCGGCGTATCTGATCATCGAGGGGCACGCCGAGGTCATCGCCGAAACGTCCGCCGGACCGGTGATCCTGGCGACGCTCGGCGCCAATGAGACGGTCGGGGAGATGGGCATACTGTGCAATGCGCCGCGCAACGCGACGGTGCGCGCCAAGGATCGGCTGATCGCCCTGCGCATCTCGAAAGAGCCGTTTATGCGGATGGTGCGCGAATTCCCCAACATCTCGGTCTCGATCATGCAGGAGCTGGCGCACCGGTTGGACGTGACCAATAACCAGCTGCGGGCGGCAATGGCCGAGAACAAGCATTTACGCGATCAAATCGGGATCGCCGCCTGACATCCGCGCGGTGAGCCGGCTCGATAGTTACATCCGCCGACTCGAGGCGCAGCGCGCCTGCCTCGACCTGGCAGCGGCGCTGATCGACGGTCTCGACGGGCCGGTGCTCGAACTCGGGCTCGGCAACGGCCGGACCTACGACCATCTGCGCGAACTGTTTCCCGATCGCGACATCTTTGTTTGCGAGCGCCGGATCGCGGCGCACCCCGATTGCATCCCACCCGCGGAATTCCTGTTGCTGGGCGACATGCGCGAGACCCTGCCCGCGGCGTGCGCGCGCCTCGAAGGCCGCGCGGCGCTGGCCCATCTCGACCCCGGAACCGGCGATATCGCCGCCAGCCAGATGCTCGCCCGAGAGCTGGCGCCGCTGGTTGGGCCCTTGTTGCGTCCGGGCGGCGTGCTGGTCAGCGAGCCGGCGATCGCGTTGCCCGAATTCGCTCCCTTGGCGTTGCCCGGAGAGGTGGCCGCGGGCCGCTATCACATTTACCGCCGCCTCAGCTCCCGATCGTCACCATGACCGGGACATGGTCGGAGGCTTTCTCCCAGCTGCGGCTGTCGCGAAACACCCGCGCCTCCGACAAGTCGCCGATGAGACCGGGGGTTGCCCAGATATGGTCGAGACGGCGGCCGCGGTTCGAGGCCGCCCAGTCGCGCGCGCGGTAGCTCCACCAGGTATAGAGCCGCTCCGGCGGCGGGACAAAATGCCGCACGGCATCGACAAAGCCCCCCGCTTGTTGGAGCCGGCCGAGCCGCTCGACCTCGACCGGCGTGTGGCTGACGACGGTCAGCAACTGTTTGTGCGACCACACGTCGGATTCGAGCGGCGCGATATTCAGGTCGCCGACCGCGACCATCTTTCGGCCGTCGCCGCGCTCGCCGGCGAACCAGGCGGTAATCTCGTCGAGGAATTGCAGCTTGTGGGCGAATTTGGGGTTGGTCTCAGGATCGGGTATGTCGCCACCCGCAGGAATATAAATGTTGTGCAGCTCGATTTCACCGGGCAGCACGGCGACCGCGTGGCGGCAGTCGGCGCGCGCGCACCAGCTCCGGGTCTCGGGCAATTCGAACGGAACCCGCGACAACACCGCCACCCCGTTGTAGCCCTTCATCCCGTGCACCAGCCGGTGGCGGTAGCCGAGCTCGTCGAACGCCTCGTTTGGAAACAGCTCGTCCGGCGTCTTGGTCTCCTGCAGGCACAAGACGTCCGGGGCCCATTCCGCGATCAGGCGTCGCACATTGTCGATGCGCAGCCGCACCGAGTTGATGTTCCAGGTAGCCAGCCGCAAGCTCATCGCTCAGTATGCGTCCGGTTCAGGAAGGGTTCGATGCGCCGGCGCCAAAACGCAGTGGCGCCCGGTCGGGGGGAGACCGGGCGCCTGCATGTCAGAAGCGTTTGGGGGAAATCGGACCCGCAGGGGAGACGGGGCCGCTTTTCGAGAGGGATTTACGCCCTCTCCGCTTCTGGAAACAAGAAATGGGGTTCGCCGTGGCGAAGCCAACCCCAATTCGTGCATGTCCGAAACAAAAAAAACGCATGCGGCGGGCGGGAACGATTCGCCGATCGCTCAAGCCGCGCGCACGGTTGGGACGAGACCCGCAGAGGTTCTGCGGCAGGCCGCGGCAAACGCCGAAAAGAGCGCCGCTGAGAACGGGTTCTCCAGCACCTTGTACTCGGGATGCCACTGCACGCCGACGACGAACCGCGCCTCCGGCCGGCTCACCGCCTCGATCTGCCCGTCAGGCGCCACCGCCTCGACGCAAAGCCCCTCGGCGGGCCGGTCGATCCCCTGCGAATGCAGGGAATTGACCATCACCTCGAGGCTGCCCGCAAGCCCGGCCAGCAACCCACCCGGGGTCAGCGCCACCAAATGCGCCGGCCCATAGGCGCCGTCCGGCGATTCCTTGCGGTAGCGATGGTTGAGCCGTCCCGGAATCTCGTGCACCCGCTGATGCAAGGTGCCGCCGAGCGCCACGTTCAGCTCCTGGATGCCGCGACAGATCGCCAGCACCGGCATGTCGCGGCGCACCGCCTCGCGGATCAGCGGCAAGGTCGTCGCATCGCGCGCGAGATCGTGCAGGATCTCGGCATCGAGCGGATCGCCGCCGTATTCGCTCGGGTGGACATTGGACGGGCTGCCGGTCAGCAGCAAGCCGTCGAGCGCGTCGAGCACGCCGCAGGCATCGACCCTGGATCCGATCGCCGGGATCAATACCGGCAGACACCCGGTCGCCTCGATGATCGCGTTCGGATACTTGTCGACGACAGTGTGGAAAACCCGCTCGTTGACCGTGCGAATGCAGGCGGGGATGCCGATGATCGGCAATGGGCGGGCTGGCATCGGGCGGGCTCGGCTCAATTATTGTTGTAGCGGCGGGCGGCGGCGTAGGGATCCTGGTATACAAACAGGCTGGGGTCGAGCGCCATACCGAATTGCTGCTGGGTCAGCGACACCGTGGTGACGTGGCGCTGCTGATCGACGATCGTCCACTGGCGCAAGGAGAGCGGCTGGTTGCCGAACTCCATGGTCAGGCTGCCGTTGTCCGGCGCCGCCGGATCTGCCACCGTGACCGTTAATGAATTGTCGCCGCGCTCGAACCGGGTGACGACGAGATCATTGAAGCTGATCGGCACCCGCAGCAGAAACCAGGCGGGGGTAAACTTCAACCCGACCTTCGACATCTCGGCCAATTGGGTGTCGACATAGTAAACATAGAACCGATCGGCGATCAGCAGAATCGGCGTCGGCGGATCGTATTGGAAGCGCATCCGGCCCGGCCGCTCCATCCACAGCCAACCTTTGGCGGTGCCGCCATTGGCCGAATACTGCTGGAAGCGCGCAGTCATCGTGCCGATGCTGTTCAGATAAGCGGCGATGCGCTGCAGGTCGGCCTGGTCCTGAGCGCTCAGGGCGGCCCGCTGCGGCGGAACGTCCGCGCGCGGGGCGCCCGGCGACAGCAGCACCGCCAACGCCAACCCGACCGCGCACAGCGCCCGCCGTCCGATGCCCCAGGCGCCGCGCCACATCCCGACCCGTCCCCGGCTTTTCCCGATCCGGACCATCCCGACTTTTCCGTCAGCAACCCGCCTGCGCAGCGGTGTCGGGAACATGAGGCTCGTTGCCGCTGCGTTCAATTGCGCTCAATCGCCGCCGCGCGCCAGGACCTCGCGCTTGCCGACATGGTTGGCGGCGCTGACGACGCCCTCGGCCTCCATCCGCTCGATAATCCGCGCGGCCCGGTTGTAGCCGATCTGCAGGTGGCGCTGCACAAAGCTGGTCGACGCCTTGCGCTCCCGGCACACTACGGCGACCGCCTGCTTATAGAGCGTGTCGCCCGATTCGCCGTCGTCATCGCCGCCGAGCGGGTCGAACGGCGCATCGTCGTCCTCGGTGATCTCGTCGATATAGTCGGGCTCGCCGCGCGCCTTCAGGAACGATACGACGCGCTCGACCTCCTCATCCGAGACGAACGGGCCGTGAACGCGGGTGATGCGGCCGCCGCCCGCCATGTAGAGCATGTCGCCGCGGCCGAGCAGCTGCTCGGCGCCGCCCTCGCCGAGGATCGTGCGGCTGTCGATCTTGGAGGTCACCTGAAAGCTGATCCGGGTCGGGAAATTCGCCTTGATCGTGCCGGTGATCACATCGACCGACGGGCGCTGGGTGGCCATGATGATGTGGATCCCGGCGGCGCGGGCCATCTGCGCCAGGCGCTGGATTGCCGCCTCGATGTCCTTGCCGGCGACCAGCATCAGGTCGGCCATCTCGTCGACGACGACGATGATCAGCGGCAACTCGCTGGTGTCGAAGGGTTGCGGCTCGAAGATCGGCTCGCCGGTTTCGGCGTCGAACCCGGTCTGCACCTTGCGGATCAGGCTTTCGCCTTTGGCCCCCGCTTCGGCGAGGCGGGCGTTGAACCCGTCGATGTTGCGCACCCCCAGCTTCGACATCTTGCGATAGCGGTTCTCCATCTCGCGCACGGTCCATTTCAGCGCCAGAACCGCCTTCTTCGGATCGGTGACGACCGGGGCGAGCAGATGCGGGATGCCGTCATAGACCGACAGCTCCAGCATCTTGGGATCGACCATGATGAATTTGCAGCGGTCGGGCGGCATCCGGTACAGGATCGACAGGATCATCGTGTTGATGCCGACCGATTTGCCCGACCCGGTCGTGCCCGCGATCAACAGATGCGGCATCTTGGCGAGGTCGGCCAGAACCGGCTCGCCCGAAATGTCTTTGCCGAGGATCAGCGCGAGGCGGCCCGGATGCTTTTCGTAGATCGGCGAATCGAGCAGCTCGCGCAGATACACCGTCTCGGCCCTGCGGTTCGGCAGCTCGATGCCGATCACCGTGCGCCCCGGCACGACCGCGACGCGAACCGAGAGCGCGCTCATCGAGCGGGCGATGTCGTCGGCCAGCCCGATGATCCGCGACGCCTTGATCCCCGGCGCCGGCTCGAGCTCGTAGAGCGTCACCACCGGGCCCGGGCGGACCTGCACGATCTGGCCGCGCACCCCGTAATCCTCGAGCACGGTTTCGAGCATGCGGGCGTTTTTTTCGAGCGCCTCCTCGTCGATTTGTGCGGCCCTGGCGGGCGGCGGCCTCTCCAACAGGTCGAGCGAGGGCAGCACCGGCTGTTCGTCCGGAACCAGATCGAGCCTCGGCTGGCGCTCGCCCTCGCCGCGTCTTCCCGGCCCCGCCGGCTTGATCTGCGGCGCGACCAGGCGGATCAGGCCGCCGCGTTCCCGCTCCTGGCTCGGGGCGCGCGGCGGCGCGGCGCGGTCGAGCCGCGGCTCGCGCCGTTCGGACAACGAGGTCACGACCGCGCGAAGGCCCAGCTCGGGCGCGGCATCGCCGCCGCGCGGAAATCGCGCCCGCCACCGGCCGCGCAGCAGCCGGCCGCCAAACCCGGCCGCCGCCATCGTCCCGCGTCCCGAGAAGACCGCAAACCGGCCAGCTCCTCGGCCGGCGCCGCCGCCGAGATCGCGCCAGTCGCGCCAGGAGAGCCCGAGGATCAACAGCAGCAGCAGGCCGAGCCCAGCCGCCGCGATCATCGAGATCGGCAAGGCCGCGTAGCCGAGCCCGGCCGCTCCCAGCAGTCGCTGCAAGCCCCAGCCGACGGCGCCCCCGCAGCTCGCCGCGCCGCACAAGGACCCGTGGTCGAGAACCGAGAGCGCCAGCGCCGCCGTCGCCAACGCCAGCGGGAGCAATCCGAGCTTGACCCACAGCGATTGCAGCGGGCGGTCGAGCAGCAACCGCAAGGACCAGCCGAACAGCACGATCGGGATCAGGAAGGCCGCCAGCCCCACGCCCTGACGCAGTAGATCGGCGCCGATCGCCCCGTCACGTCCGAGGAAATTGTGCACCCCGCCGTCGATCGCGGTGTCGAGCGACGGGTCCTCCGGGTCATAGGAAACGAGAGCCGCGGCGACGAGCAGAGCCGCCAGCAGCAGGCCAAAGCCCAAGGTTTCGAAGACGCGCCGCTTCAGCGCCGCCAGCGCCTCGCTCCAGCCGCGCAGGCGGCGCGCGCCCGTCCCCGCCGAAAACCCCATCGATCTGGCCATGCTTCCCCCGATGCCGGCCCGCCTCAAAACCTGCGGCCCGCCCCAGCTCGCCCCGCATCCCCGCGTCGGAAACGGTTTCAAAGCTCGGGGTTGGGCGGCGCCGCCAAGTCCTGACGCAATACGGCAGAGAGCTTACGCGATCGTCCGCCGCGGCGAAAGCCGGAGCGGCCGGGCATCTGGACAGCCTCGCGGCGGCGCCCCATGCTGCGGACGATGAGCGACGATGTCGAGCTGTTGATCGCCGGCGGCGGTCTCAACGGGCTGCTGTTGGGCATTGCCTGCGCCGGCGCCGGGCTCGCCGTCGCGCTGGTCGATCGCGAGCACCCGGCGGCGATGCTCGACCAGGGTTTCGATGGGCGCAGCTCGGCGATCGCCTATGGCTCGCAGCAGGTTTTGAGCGCGCTCGGGCTGTGGCCGCTGCTCGCCGCCGAGGCCGAGCCGATCCGCGAGATCCGGGTCGCCGACGACAACGCGCCGCGCTTCCTGCATTACGATCACCGCGAGCTCGGAGCCGATGCGCCGCTCGGCTGGATCGTCGAGAACCGGGTATTGCGCCATGCCCTGATCGAGCGCGCGCGATCCATCCCCGGCCTCGCGTTCCTCGCCCCGCTCGAGGTCGGGCCGGTCGAAACCTCGCCCTTCGCGGCCGCGGCCGCCTTGTCGGACGGGCGCCGGGTGACCGCCCGTCTGGTCGCAGCGGCGGACGGCGCCGGGTCGCCGCTGCGCCGCGCCGCCGGCATCGGCACCGTCGAATGGCGCTATCCCCAGGCCGCGATCGTCACGACCGTGCGCCACGAGCGCCCGCATGCCGGCATCGCGGTCGAGCATTTTCTGCCGGCCGGGCCGTTCGCGATCCTGCCGATGACCGATGATCCGACGCCGGCGCAACCCTCGCCTGCGCCGAGAGGGCGCTCGTCGATCGTGTGGACCGAGCGGGCCGAGCTCGCCCCGCGGCTGATGGCGCTGCCCGACCCAGACTTCGCTGCCGAGCTGGCGGCGCGCTTCGGCGACTTTCTCGGGCCGGTCGAGCCGGTCGGGCCGCGCTGGTCTTATCCGGTCGGGCTGATGCTGGCCGAGCGCTACGTCGACCGCCGGCTGGCATTGGTCGGCGAGGCGGCCCACGTGATCCACCCGATCGCCGGTCAAGGGCTGAACCTCGGCATCCGCGACATGGCGGCGCTGGCCGAGGCGGTGATCGACGCGCGCCGGCTCGGGCTCGACATCGGCGCGGACGCCGTGCTCGCCCGCTATCAGCGGTGGCGCCGTCTCGACGCCGTGCTGCTCGCCGCCGTGACCGACGGCCTCAACCGTCTGTTCTCGAATTCGCTCGCGCCCTTGCGCCTGGTCCGCGGTCTCGGCCTCGCCGCGGTCGACCGGCTGCCGCCCTTGAAGCGCTTCTTGATGCGCGACGCGATGGGCATCACCGGCGACCTCCCCCGCCTCGTCCGCGGCCTGCCGCTGTGAGTGGGTGCCGCCGGCGCGCCGCATGCGTTGATCCCATCGAGGCTCGGAGAGTGGACACGCATACCTCATCGGCATATGTTAAGGCATATGCCGATGGAGATGACGATGGCTCAAGAGCGACGGGTCAGGCTTTTCAAAAACGGCCGAAACCAGGCGGTGCGCATTCCCCGAGAGTTCGAGCTGCCCGGCGAGGAAGCCATCCTTCGCAAGGACGGCGACCGGCTGATCATCGAGCCGAGCCCGCCGCGATCCTTGCTGGCAGTGCTCGAGTTGCTTGAGCCGCTCGACGAGGACTTTCCGCCGATCCCGGAGCTGGCGGTGGATCCGATCGAGCTCTGATGGCCTATCTGCTCGACACCAACATCGTCTCCGACCTCGTTCGCAATCCAAAGGGCCGTGCGGCACAGCATATCCGCAACGTGGGCGAAGCGGAGGTGTGCACCAGCATCATAGTCGCCGCGGAACTGCGGTACGGCGCCGCAAAGCGAGGATCGTCGCGGCTCACGGCTCAGCTTGAGGTGGTGCTTGGCGCAATCGAAATTCTGCCCTTCGAGGCACCGGCCGATATCGCCTACGGCGTGCTTCGTGCCGGCCTCGAACAAGCTGGCCAACCGATCGGCGGCAACGATTTGCTGATCGCCGCCCAGGCCGTTGCCCTCGGTCATGTCATCGTCACCGATAACGAGCGCGAATTCACCCAAATCACCGACCTCTCGTGCGAGAATTGGCTGCGCTGACGCTCCTCAAATCAGCAGCTTCTCCAATGTCTCGAGGGTGTCGGCTTCGCGGACGGGCTTGTCCCAGCGGATGCGGTGGACGCGCGGGAAGCGCATCGCCACCCCGGATTTGTGGCGGGTCGAGCGGTGCACGCTGTCGAATGCGATTTCGAGGACGATGCCGGGGGCCACTTCGCGCACCGGCCCCCAGCGCTGCACCGTGTTGTTGCGCACCCAGCGGTCGAGCCGGCGCAATTCGTCGTCGGTAAAGCCCGAATAGGCCTTGCCGACCGGGACCAGCGCGTCGCCGGCCCAGGCGCCGAAAGTATAGTCGGAATAGAATGAGGAGCGCTTGCCGTGGCCGCGCTGGGCGTACATCAGCACCGTGTCGAGGGTCAGGGCGCCGCGCTTCCATTTGAACCACGGCCCCTTCGGCCGCCCCGCGACATAGAGCGAATCCGCGCGCTTCAGCATCAGCCCTTCGATGCCGCGGTCGCGCGCGCCGTCGCGCAACTCGCGCAGCTCGTCCCAGCTGACAAACGGCACCAGCGGCGACAGGTCGAGCGCCGCTCGCGGCGCCCGCATGTGCCACGTCTCGAGCCGCTTGCGGCGCTCGGCAAACGACTGGCCGCGCAGATCCTCATCCCCCTCGCGCAGGATGTCGTAGAGCCGCACCGCGGCCGGAAAATCCTGCAGCATCTTCGGGGTCGGCGTCTTGCGGTTGAGCCGCTGCTGCAGATCGTTGAACGGCGCCGCCTCGCCATCGCGCATGACCAAAAGCTCGCCGTCGAGGGTCACCTCCTCGGGCATCGCCGCGCAGATGTCGGGAAAGGCCATGCCGATCTCGTCGCCGGAACGCGAATAGAGCCGCTTGTGCCCGCCCCGGCTGACCAGCTGCACGCGGATGCCGTCCCATTTCCACTCGGCCAGGTAATCGCGCGGGTCGAGGCCCGGGATGTCGGCGTCCTCGAGCGGCTGGGCCAGCATCAGCGGGCAGAAATTCGGCAGGTCGCCCATCTGCGGCGCCGGGGCGTGGCCCTCGAGCCAGGCGAACAACGGCTGGTACGGCGGCTCCAGCCCGTGCCAGACCTCCTCGATGCGATCGATCGCAACGCCGCTCCATTCGGCCAGCGCGGTCTTGGCCAGCCGAGCCGAGACGCCGATCCGCAGGCTGCCGGTGACCAGCTTGAGCAATGCCCAGCGCCCGGTCGGGTCGAGCGCGTCGAGCCAGGGCCCGAGCAGCTGACCGACTTGGGCGCGGCTCGCCCCCTTCAGAGCGTCGATGATCTCGGCCAGGCTCGGCACCTGGCCCTGCCCTTCGAGAGATCCGGGCCAGATCAGGGACACGGTCTCGGCGAGGTCGCCGACGAAATCATAGGACCAGCCGAGCAATTCGGGGTCGACCCGTTCGGCGGCGAGCGCCCGCACCTGACCGGGCTTCGCTTCCGCAAAGGACAGCTCGCCGGTCAGCGCCGCCAACGCCCAGCCCCGGTCGGGGTCGGGCTCGACCGCAAAATACTCCTGCATCAGCCGCAATTTGCCGTTGCGCGACGGGGTGAACAGCAGCGCGTCGAGCAATGCGGCAAAGCGGTTCACTCGTCCTCCTCGGCGCCGGCGCCCCAGGCCCGAAAGATCGCCTCGGTCGCGTCGTCGATCGGGAAGAAGCATTCGATGCGGACCTCCTGCGCTGTCACATCGCGCGGTGTGCCCAGCGTGGCAATCGTGGTGAACAGGCGCAGCGACGTCTCGTCCCGGCGGAAATGGATCGGCAGCACCGGGGGTTGGCCTTCCTCCGCGGGCAGCGCATCCGACAACGAGGGAACACCCGGAATGCCCAGAAGCCGGGTCAGCAGGTCGAGGGTCTCGGGCGTGCCGTCGGCGTGCGCATCGGCCTGCACGCCGCGCAGGAAGTAGAAGGCGACCTCCTGCCAGTTGGCGATGAAAGGCCGCAGGCCGCCCGGCGACAATAAGGCGACCGCCAGATTGACCGGCGCGGCCGCGGCTCCGGCCGGGGCCGGACCGGTCAGGAACTCGGTCAGCTTCGCCGCCCCCCGGTTGGCGCGCAGCAGGTTCCAGCGCCGGTCGGCGACGAAGGCCGGATAGGGCTCGTGCTGCGCCAGCATGTGGTCGAGCGCTCGGCTGACCATAACGAGGCCCGGCTCCGAGAGATCGCGCTCGCGCCAAGCCGGCGCATAGCCGGCGGCGAGCAGCAAGGCGTTCTGCTGGCGCAACGGCACGTCCATCGTCGCCGCCAGCCGCAGGACCATCTCGCGGCTCGGCGCGGCGCGGCCCGAACTCGATGAAGCTCAGATGCCGTTGCGTGGTGCGCGCCGCGAGGGCGAGGTCGAGTTGCGAATATCCGCGCCGCCCGCGCCACTTCTTCAGAAGGCGGCCGAGAGGGTGCTCGGTCGACGCCGCGATCGGGTTTCCTCGCGCCGGGGCCGCATTCATGAGCGGTACGATAGGCGCGCGCTGAGCGCCCGCCAATTCCCTCCGAGGGAATTGAGCCGCCATGCCCCGGCAAAGACAATTCCAGCGGAATATGGACAGGGGATTCCGATGCTGCAGGTCGCGTTCGCCGGCACCTTCCCGGCCAGTCTCGAACCGGCGGTGCGGCGCCATCTGACCACGCCGTGCGGCATCGTCGTCGCGGACGAGAACGAGGTCGCTCCGCTACTGGCCGACATCGACGTGCTGGTGACGATGGCGCTGACCGCCGAGATGGGGCGCCTGGCGACCCGGCTCAAGCTGGTGCAGGTGCCCGGCGCCGGGCTCGATCGGATCGACCGCTCGGCAGTGCCGGCCGGAGCCTCGCTGGCGAATGTCTACGGTCATGAAACCGGCATCGCCGAATACGTGATCGGCGCCATGTTGGCGCTGACCCGCGAGTTTTCCCGTCTCGACGCAGGGCTGCGCGGCGGCCGATGGCATAGCCAATGGGCGGTCGGCGCGGCGGCCCCGCCGGCATGGCCGGAGCTGGCCGAAAAGACCATCGGGCTTCTCGGCTATGGGCATATCGGCCGCGCCGTCGCCCGGCGCGCCCGCGCCTTTGACATGGCGGTGTGCGCGGTGCGTCGCGATGCCGGCCGATCGACCGGCGACGCCCGCGACCTGGTCGGCGGCCCGGAGATGCTGGACGAGGTGTTGCGAGCCTCCGATTATGTCGTGATCGCGATGGCCGCCACGCCGGACACCGTCGGATCGATCGGCCGCAGGCAGCTCGGGCTGATGAAGCCGACGGCGTTTCTGATCAATGTCGCCCGGGCGGAAATCGTCGATGAGGCGGCGCTCTATGACGTGCTGGCGCAACGCAAGATCGCCGGCGCGGCGCTCGATGTGTGGTACCGCTATCCGCGCAAGGCGGGTCCGGCGGCGCCGGCGACCCGGCCTTTTCACGAATTGCCGAACGTGCTGATGACCCCGCATGTCGCCGGCTGGACCGACGGCATGCTGGTGGCCCGCGCCCGGCTGATCGCCGAGAACATCCGGCGGGTGGCAACCCACGAGACGCCGCTCAACCTGGTCCCCCGATGAGCGACGACACCCCGCCGCCGGCGCTGCCAATCCCGGGAAGGCCGCTGCGGCTCCCGTTCTTCTACGGCTGGGTATTGGTCGCGATCGCGTTTGTGACGATGGCGGTAGGAGTCAATGCCCGCACCGCCTTCTCGCTGCTGTTTCCGCCGATCCTCGACGAATTCGGCTGGGATCGAGGCGTGACCGCCGGCGCCTTTTCCTTCGGATTTCTGGTTTCGGCGCTGGTGACGCCGGTTGTCGGCCGACTGATGGACCGGCGCGGGCCGCTGCTCGTCATCGAGCTGGGCGTCGCCGCGATGGCGTCGGGCCTGCTGCTGGCGACGTTCGTGCGCGAGCCCTGGCAGCTCTATCTGACGCTCGGCGCGCTGGTCGGCGGCGGGGTCAATTGCCTCGCCTACACCGGCCAGTCCTTGTACCTGACCAGCTGGTTCGTGCGCCGGCGCGGGCTGGCGCTCAGCATCGCGTTTTCCGGGGTCGGCATCGGCTCGATCACGATCCTGCCCTGGCTGCAATCGCGGATCGAGACCGGCGGCTGGCGCACCGGATGCTGGGCGCTCGGCCTTCTGGTGCTGGCGCTGCTGGGGCCGCTGAACCTGCTGCTGAAACGTCGCCCCGAGGATTTAGGCCTCGAGCCCGATGGCGCCGCTGCGGCGGGTATGCCCGCCGATCGCGCGGGGAATGTCGTCGACCCCGCCTGGGCCGCGGTGGATTGGACCCTCGGCCGGGCGCTGCGCACTGCCCGCTTCTGGTGGATGGCCATTGCCTATTTCTGCGCTCTCTTCGCCTGGTACGCGGTCCAGGTTCATCAGACCAAGTATCTGACCGAGATTGGCTTTTCCCCGGCCGACGCGGCCTGGGCATTGGGCTTGGTGAGCCTAGTCGCGGTCCCGGGCCAGATCGCGCTCGGCCATATGTCGGACCGCATCGGCCGGGAATGGGTGTGGACGATCGGCAATGGCGGCTTCGTCCTCTGCGGGCTCGCCCTGATCCTGCTGGCCGGCCACCCGACGGCGATGTTGCTGTGCGTCATGGTGGTGACGCAGGGAACGCTGGGCTACGGCCTGACTTCGGTGATGGGCGCGATCCCGGCGGAGATCTTTGCCGGCCGGCACTACGGCAGCATCTTCGGGACGGTGATGCTGTCGGCTATCCTCGGCGGGGCCGCGGGGCCCTGGATCGCCGGCGTCGTGCACGACCATAGCGGGGGCTATGCGCCGGCGTTCTGGATCTCGATCGGCCTCAGCGCGGTCTCGGCCGCGGCGATCTGGCTGGCGGCGCCCGGCAAGGTCAGGGCCGTCGCCGGGCGCACGGCTGGCTCGCGATCGATCAGGGCATGATCGGCATTCACTGGTCCTCCTCGAAGCCGACCAGCGCCAGGGCGCGGGCGCGGTAGCCCTTTTTCGTCGCGTGATGGACCAGCGCCTCCTCGCGGCCGTGGGTGACCCAGACCTCGTCGGCAGCGACCTCGTCGATCGTCGCGGTCAATTCGTCCCAATCGGCATGGTCGGAGATCACCAAGGGCAATTCGACCCCGCTCGCCTTGGCGCGCTGGCGCACCCGCATCCAGCCCGAGGCCAGCGCCACCAGCGGATCGGGCAGCCGCCGCGACCAGATTTCGGCGACAGCACCGGGCGGGGCCAATACGATGCGGCCCTTCAGCGCTTCGCGGGGGACCCCGGTCGCCGGCAAGACCGGCCCCAGCGCCACCCCGAGCTGCTCGTAAAGCTCGGTCAGGCCGATCAGCCCGCCGTGCAGATAGACCGGCTCCTCGTATCCGGCGCGGCGCAGCAAGGCCAGCACCCGCTGGCATTTCCCCAGCGCATAGACCCCGACGAGATGGCAGCGCTCCGGAAACAGCGCCAGGGAATGCAGCAGCTTGTCGATCTCCCGGCGATCGGGCGGATGGCGGAACACCGGCAGGCCGAAGGTCGCCTCGGTGACGAAGAGGTCGCAATTCTGCGGCTCGAACGGGGCGCAGGTCGGGTCGGGCCGGCGCTTGTAGTCGCCGGAGACGACGACCCGGCTGCCGCGGTGCTCGAGCACGATCTGGGCGCTGCCGAGCACGTGGCCGGCGGGTATCAGCCGGACCCGCACCGCGCCGATCGACACGGTCTCGCCATAGGCGAGCGGCTGCAACGCGCCGCCGGCCGCCTCGCCATAGCGCGCCTGCATGATCGCGATCGTCTCGGCGGTCGCCAGCACCCGCGCGTTGCCGGCACGGGCGTGGTCGCCATGCCCGTGCGTGATCACCGCGCGCGGCACCGGACCCAGCGGATCGATGTGAAAGTCGCCGGGCTCGCAATAGAGCCCGGCCGGGGTCGTCCTTATCCAGGTCTCCGGCCGCGGCGCAGCGATCGGCATCGGGGTTCCGGCGCTGATGGTTCCAAATCACCCCCGATATGGGGCGCGGACGCCGGGGCGAAAACCGCGGGCCGCGCCCGCGCGGGTCACAGCCGGCGGCGCGCCGGTGCGCTCAGATCAGCCGCTTGAGCGCCGCGGCGTCGCGGATCACGATCGAGCCCTTGGCGAGGTCGATCAGGCCGGCCCGTTGCCAGACCTGCAGCTGCTTGTTGACGCTCTCGCGCGAGCTGCCGACGATATTGCCGAGATCGCTCTGCGAGAGGTGCAATTCGAGCGCCGCGCCGTGCACATCCGGCCGGCCGGAATGCTCGGCGAGGTGCAGCAGGGCTTTGGCGATCCGGGCTTCGAGATGGCGGAACAGCAGATCCTCGACCTGCTCGCTGGTCCGTCGCAGACGCTGGCACAGGATCCTGATCAGCATCAGGCACAGGTCGGAGCGGTTTTCCAGAAACGGCATGAAGTCGCGACGGTTCAGGACCAGCAGCTCGCAATCGCTGATCGCGACCGCATCCCCGGTCCGCTCGCCGCCGTCGAGCAGGGCGATTTCGCCAAAGATCTCGCCGGGGTTGATGATGTTCAGGACGATTTCGCGTCCGGCCAAGGAGATCGAGCTGATCCTGACCGCGCCGCGCAGCACCGCCATTATGCTTTGCCCGGGCGAACCCTTGGCGAAGATCTCATGGCCGGCGTGGTACCGCTCGACCCGCGAATAGGTCAGCAGCGCGTCAATTTCACTGCTGCCGAGCTTTCCCAGCAGAAAATGGTGCTCGAAGATCCGCCGCTTTTCCTGGTAAGTCGGGCCGGTCATGACGATCCCCTGCATGCTGCAGCGACCTGGCGGACACACCCGGGGCCAACGATGTGGTTCGCGTCGCCGGGAAGAGCGCGGCGCCGGGCCTCGGCCGTCACGGTCAGCGGGTTAACCGAGTTTATGATAGATGGCCTCGCCGATCGTCGTCTCGCTCTATTTGCGGCCCGGGCCGCCGAGCCAGCTCAGCAACCGGGGCAGCAGCGCCGGGCGGCGGGAGGTCGAAAACGGCTGCGGCGCAAACGCGACCGGGGATGCCGCGGCATTCTGCGGCTCGCGCTCGAGGGTAGCGAGCGCACAGACATGCTCGGCCTCGGCCTCTTCGGTCCAGCGAAGGAGTGTCGGCTTTTTTGCGGTCATGACGTTTTCCTGACGTTTTCCTGACGCGATCGGCAGCGCGTAGCATGGTCTGCCGGGCGGCGCTGTGAGCCGCCTCACACCAGCGCGGAATTCCGCCCTCGGTCCGGGCTCCGCCGCTGGTCGGGGTGTCCGCGGGCGGCGAAACTTGCAAATCGGCGCGGGCGTCGAATATCCTTAATTCCCCGCCCACGCAGCATCCCGGCGCGACCTCCGGAGGCCCGGTATGAGATGCTCTCGGTGCCATGCCGAGAATCCCGCCGGCATGAGGTTCTGCGGTCGATGCGCGGCGCCCCTCGGCGCCGCCTGCCCGTCATGCGGCGCCGCCAACCCCGCGGAAAGCCGATTTTGCGGTGCCTGTGCCGCGCCGCTCGACCTCGCCCGCGCTCCGGGCTTTGCCGACCCCGCGCCCGGCATGCCCGGTTTGCCGGGCCCGGCCGCCGCACCCGGTCTTGCCGGCGAGATCAAGCAGGTCAGCGTGTTGTTCTGCGACATCGTCGGCTCCACGGCCCTGACCGAGCGTCTCGGCGCCGAGGCGATGCGCGATCTCGTCAGCCGGTTTCTCGACCTCTCGATCGCCGAGGTGCAGCGCTATGAAGGGACCGTGCCGCAATTCGCCGGCGACGGTTTCATGGCGGTTTTCGGCGCGCCGCGGACCCACGAGGACCACGTGCGGCGGGCATTGCTGGCGGCGCTCGGCATCCGCCAGGCGCTCGGCGGAGAGGGTGGCGTGCACGAGATTGGCCATCTCGACCTGCCGGTCCGCATCGGCATCCACACCGGCCCCGTCGTGTTCGGCCCGATCAGCAGCAATTTCGCGATGGAGACGGCGATCGGCGACACCGCGAACCTCGCCGCCCGTTTGCAGCAGGCGGCCGAGCCCGGCACCATCCTGCTGAGCGAGGCGACCCGCCGGTCGGCGCAGAGCTATGCCCGCGTCGATCCGGTGGGGCCGCTCGCTCTGAAGGGCAAAGCCGAGCCGATCCCGGCCTATCGCCTGAATGGGGTGTGGCGTTGGCGCGCGGCTCGCGACGGGGTGATGCCGGAAAGCGCTACGAGCTTCATTGACCGTACCGGCGAGGTCGCGGCCCTGCAGCGTTTTCTCGATCAGGCCGAAAACGGGCATGGCCGAGCCGTCGGGATCGTCGGCGAGCCCGGCATCGGCAAGTCGCGGATCATCGACGAGGTCCGCCGCCGGCGCCCTCCCGGCCGGGTCACCTGGGTCGAGGGCAGGTGCCTCTCCTACGGCACCGCGATCCCCTACCTGCTGGCTCTCGATCTGTTGCGCAGCAATTGCGGCATCGTCGAAAACGATACGCCCGAAGAAATCGCCGAGAAGGTTCGCGCGGGTCTGCGTCAGGTCGGTATGGATTGCGACCAGGATGGCCCGTTTCTTCTCCACGTTCTCGGGATCAAGGGCCTCGATGATCCGTCGGCTGTGTCACGACCCGAAGCGGTCAAGCAAAAGACGTTCGAAGTTTTTCGCCAGCTTGCAGTCAAAGGCAGTCAGCGCCGCCCCCTGGTGCTGGTGCTGGAGGACCTTCACTGGGTCGACACCTTGTCGGAAGAGCTCGCCGGGTTCCTGGCCGAAAGCGTCTCCGGCACCCGGATTCTGATCCTCGCCACCTATCGCCCCGAATTCCGCCCGCCCTGGATCGACAAATTCTATGGCGGGCAGATCCCGCTGCAACCGCTGGGGCGGGACGACGCTCTCCATGTGGTTCGCTCGGTGCTGCGCGAGGAATCCCTGGCCGAGCCGGTGACCGAGGAAATCGTCGACAAGGCCGACGGTAACCCGTTGTTTCTTGAGCAACTGACATTGCATGCCGGCGAGGCGAAGGGCGGCCGCTCCGAGCTGATGGTGCCGGCTACGATCCACGATGTGGTGATGGCGCGGATCGACCGCCTGCCCGACCAGGCAAAGCAGCTGCTGCAGACCGCCGCCGTGATCGGGCGCGAATTTTCGCTTCGGCTGCTCGATGCCGTGTGGAGCGGGCCCGGGCCGATCGAGACCCGCCTGCGCGAGCTGTGCCGTCTCGAATTTCTCTATGAGCGGGCCGAGGCCGAAGGGGCCACCTACGTATTTCGCCACGCGCTGACCCAGGAAGCTGCCTACGGCAGTCTGTTGGAACGCCATCGGCGGGCCTCTCACGCCGCCATCGGTCATGCGCTCGAAGCGCTCTATGTCGGCCGCACCGAAGAAACGGCGGAATTGCTGGCATTGCATTTCGGGCGCAGCAACGACGCTGAGAAGGCCGTCGACTACGCGATTGCCGCGGCCGAAAAATCCCAGCGCCGCTGGGCCAACGGCGAAGCGCTGAGCTATTTCGACGATGCGCTCCACCGCCTTGGCGCGATGCCCGACACCGCGCCCAACCGGCTGCGCCGCATCGACGCCGTGCTCAAGCAGGCCGAGGTCAAGTTCGCCCTCGGGCAGCATACCGAGCATATCGAGGCCTTGGCAGGAATCCGCCGCATCGTCGACGAGACCGGCGACCCGCGCCGCCGCGCCGCCTGGCACTATTGGACCGGATTCCTCGAAAGCTTGACCGGCGGGCAGCCGGATGTCGCCATCGAGCATTGCCGCGAGGCCGCATCGATCGCCGCAAAGGTCGGATTGGGCGAGATAACGTCCTTTGCCGAATCCTGCCTCGCCCAGGTCTACACCGTGGCCGGCCGGTTGCGCGAGGCGATCGAGATCGGCGAACGGGCCCTCTCGACTTTCGAATCGACGGGGAATTACTGGTGGGCAGGCCGGACGCTCTGGCACCTCAGCGTCGCGGCAAATTATCGGGGCGAGTGGGATGCCAGCCTGAGCTATTGCCGCCGCGCCCTCGAATACGGAACCGCTCTTCGCGATGTCCGGCTCAAGGCGGTGAGCTGGTGGCGCATGGGAGTGGCCTACATCCAGCGCGGCGATCTCGAGCGCGGGCAACAATGCTGCAACGAATCGTTGCTGCTGTCGACGATACCCCGCGATGCTGCCATGGCCAAGGCGGCGCGCGGCTACGCCGAAATCAAGGCGGGCCGGATCGATGTCGGCATTGCCGAACTCAGCGCCGCCGTGAGTTGGTTCGAGAGTTCCCAGTCGCGCTTCACCCAACTGAATTATGCGCTGTGGCTTGCCGAGGGACACCTGTGCCGCGGTGATCCCGCCAATGCCCGACCCTTGCTCGATCAGGCACTGACCCGGAGCCGGGCGGCCGGGTACCGGCATTTTGAGGGCCGCGCACGCTGGTTGATGGGTGACTGCCTCGCCGCCGAGGACCCGGCCGCCGCAGAGGATCACGCTCGGCAGGCGATGGAAATTCTCCAGCGGGTAGGAGCCCAGAACGATCTCGCGAAGGCGATGGTGACGCGAGCGGCGCTGCGCCGGGCGGCCGGCGATGTCGCAACGGCGCGGCAGTTGCTGGACCGCGCCTACTGGATCTTCCGGACCCTCGGCACCCATGGCGAGTTTGCCCGGGTCGAGGCGGCGCTAGCGGCCCTTCGTCCGGCGTGACGCGCTGTTGTAGAAGGTCATGATGCGTCCGTGCAGGGCTGAAGCGACCTCTTTGAATAAGCGGTTGGACCGAAATCTTTCTGAACGGACCGTTGCCGGTGTGACCTGGCTCACACTCGTGGCTGGTTCGGCCGGTTTAACTTGGTGAAAGTTGGGAAGATCGCCGGTTTCGACTGTCAACAATCCTCGACGTAAAATCAAAAAAGACAACCAACAGGTGGTCCCCGACCCTACCGAGTTTACCCGCAGAGGAGAGCTGAAATGAGTGTCGAACGCGATCTCGGTTCGCTGATTATGAAGCTAAACCCCTACACCAAAGGGAAGAAGATGCACTTCGACCCCAATGACGCGGAGCAGCGCCGCTCCTGCTGCAGAGATGGATGATGTCGTCGAAGCTGATCTTCGCCATTTTCAACTGGAGCTGCAGGATAATTATGCAGATTCCTGGAAATTCAAAGGAGAATCGCAGACTGTGCACTTGGCGGTCCGGATTCAATACCGTTGGGCGAAGCACGACAGCGCGGGGAAGTTTTTGTGCTGGGTCACCGACTATATGCTGGTCGGTTTTGAGGGCTCGGGCGGCGCCGGCTAGCGGCGCGAATTTGACGCTTGGTATCCCGTGCCGTTCGTCGTCATGCCCGCGAAAGCGGGCACCCAGGGGCAACAAACAAGTCGCCCGCGGCCCTGGACCCCCGCTTGCGCGGGGGCGACGATGCAAAGCAAATTGGGAACCATCCGTCAGGTTCGAACCACTGGCGGCGCTCTGCCTCATTCACCTGGTCCAGAGCCCAGGAATCGCGCCCCACGGGCTGAGCCCGGCCACGGCGATCGGAGATTGTCGGCGCAGTCTGCGCGACCTCGCCCTCTGAACCGGATAAGCTGCGGCGGCGAGGCGCCGATTTCGGCATCGAGCGGGCCGATCCGACCCGGCCGCTCAGCTCGGCACCAACCCGCCGTCGACGTTGTAGGCCTGACCGGTGATGTTGCGCGCGCCGGGCGAGGCCAGGAACACCGCCATCGCCGCGATGTCCTCGGGCAGGTTGGCGCGGCCGATCGGAATCCGCGCCTCGGCCTCGGCCTCTAGCTCGGCCGTGGTGATGCCGCGTTCGGCGGCGCGGGCCACGGCGTTGCGCGCGCCCAATTCGGTCCGCGTCACCCCGGGGCAGATCGCGTTGACGTTGATGTTGTGCCGGCCGAGCTGCTGGGCGGCGGTCTTGGTCAGGGCGATGACCGCCCCCTTGCTCGCCGCGTAGGCGGCGTTCGAGGCGCCGGGATAGCCGCGCCCCGAAATCGAGGCGATGTTGATGATCCGCCCGCCGCTGCCGTCGGCCCGATATTGCGCGATCATCTCCTTCGCCGCGCGCTGCAGGCAGAAAAACACGCCCTTGGCGTTGACCCGGTGGATGTGGTCCCAATCGGCCTCGCTCAGATCCATGATCGGGGCGTAGCGGGTGACGCCGGCGTTGTTGACGATGGCGTCGAGCCGGCCCAATTCGGCGACGGCGCGCGCGACCATCGCGTCGATGCTGGCGACATCGCCGCAATCGGCCTCGATCGCGATCGCCCGGCGGTTGTTGCCGGCGGCCTCGCCCGCGACCCGCTGCGCCGCGGCGAAGTCGATGTCGGCGGCGGCGACCACGGCGCCCGCCTCGGCCATCGCCAATGCCGTCGCCCGGCCGATCCCGGCGCCGGCGCCGGTCACCAGCACGATCTTGTCCTGCAGCCCCGCCATCGCCGTTCCTCCCGCTGTCGCTCCCAACCGCACCGGGGGCATTGTGGCACGGCCGTTTGCGCTATCCTACAAGGAGGCGGGCCTGGAGTGGCGGGATCGGAGACTGCGGGTGCCGGGTCAGGGAAGGGGGAGCCGATGAGCAAAGCCTTCGTCAAGGAAACCGACGACGAGGCCGATCTGCCCGACGAGCCGCCGGCGCTCCCGCGGGGGGTCAAGAATTACATGACCCCTGACGGCCACCGCCAGCTGCAGGACGAATGGCACCGGCTGCTGCGGGTCGAGCGCCCGAAGGTGGTCGAAACCGTCGCCTGGGCCGCCGGCAACGGCGACCGCTCGGAAAACGGCGACTACATCTACGGCAAGCGCCGCCTGCGCGAGATCGACCGGCGCATCCGATTCTTGACCAAGCGGCTGGAGAGTGCGGCGATCGTCGACCCGGCGCAGCAGAAAAACCGCGACCAGGTGTTCTTCGGCGCGACCGTCACCTATGCGAGCGCGCGCGGCGCCGAACAGACGGTCACGATCGTCGGCATCGACGAGGCCGATCTCGCCCGCGGCCAGGTCAGCTGGGTCTCCCCGATCGCCCGCGCCCTCTTGAAGGCGCGCGCCGGCGACACCGTCGAATTGCGCGCCCCGGCCGGGACCGACCTGATCGAGGTGCTGGCCATCCGCTACGGCGCCGGATGACGGACACCGGCTGAGCTCTCCCCGGCCCGCGTAACTCCGGCGCGCGGGCTTCCCGGCCCCGCCCGCTCCTGGTCAGCGGCGGCCGAACAGGCGTTCGATCGCGGCGAGGTCGAGCGCGACATAGGTCGGGCGCCCGTGATTGCACTGGCCGCTGTTGGGGGTGGTCTCCATCTGGCGCAGCAGGGCGTCCATCTCGGAGGGCGACAGACGGCGGCCGGCGCGCACGCTGGTATGGCACGCGAGGGTGCCGCACACCGTCTCGACCCGCTCCTTCAGGGACAGCGCATCGCCCCATTCGGCGAGCTCGTCGGCGAGGTCGCGCACCAGCCCGGCGACATCGAGCCCCGGCAACAGGGCCGGGACCTCGCGCACGACGACCGCACCCGGGCCGAAGGCTTCGAGCACCAGGCCGAATTCGGCAAGCTCGGCGGCGCGGCCGGCGAGCCGCGCCGCGACCCCCTCGTCGAGCTCGACGATCTCGGGCAGCAGCAAGGCCTGGCGCGCGACCCCGTTGCGCGCGAGATCCTGCTTGATGCGCTCATAGACCAGCCGCTCATGCGCCGCGTGCTGGTCTACGAGCACGATCCCGGTCGCGGTCTCGGCCAGGATGTAGGTGCCGTGCAATTGCGCCCGCGCGGCGCCGAGCCGGGCTTCGGTTGCGGGCATTGCCGGCGCCGGCTTCTCGGCCGTCGAGCCGATAAAGGGGTCGGCGCTCTCGGCAAGCGCGAGCGCCGCGGCGGATGGCGGCGACGGGAAGGCGAAGCCCGGCGCCCCGGCCGCGCCGACGCCGGCCGGATGCGGGCCTCCCGGGCGAAAGGCGCCGAATGCCGCGGCGGCGACCGTCGTCGAGGCGCGGTGCCCGGCGGCGGCCAGCGCATGCCGGAGCGCGCCGACGATCAGCCCGCGCACCAGATTGGCGTCGCGAAACCGGATTTCGGCCTTGGCCGGGTGGACGTTGACGTCGATCTCGTCGTCCGGCCCGTCGAGGAACAGGGCCACGATCGGGTGGCGGTCGCGCGCCAGGACATCCTGGTAGGCGCCGCGCACCGCGCCGACCAGCAATCTGTCGCGCACCGGGCGGCCGTTGACGACCAGGTACTGGTCGCGCGGCAGGGCCCGGTTCAGGGTCGGCAGGCCGGCGAGCCCGGTCAGCCGAAACCCGCCGCGCTCGGCCTCGATCGGCAGCGAGTTCTCGGCGAAATCGCGGCCGAGCAGGGCGGCGAGCCGGGTGCGCCGGTCGCCGCAGGCGGGCAGCCGCAGCAGCACGCGCTCCTCCTCGGCGGTCACGGTGAAGGCGATCTGCGGGTAGGCCATCGCCAGCCGCCGCACCATGTCGACCGCGAGCTCGCGCTCGGTCCTGGGCGTCTTTAGGAATTTGAGCCGCGCCGGGGTCGCGAAAAACAGCTCGCGCACCTCGACCCGGGTCCCCGGCGGGGCCGCGGCCGGGACCGGCATGCTCTTCGCCCCGGCCTCGACCATGATCTCCCAGGCATTGGCGGCGCCGGGCGGGCGCGAGACGATGCGCATCCGGCTGACCGCGCCGATCGACGGCAGGGCCTCGCCGCGAAAGCCGAGCGCCGAAATCCGCAGCAGATCGTCATCCGGCAATTTCGAGGTGCAATGGCGCTCGACCGCCAGCGCGAGCTCGTCGGCGGTCATGCCGGCCCCGTCATCGGCGACCATGATCAAGCCCTGCCCGCCCTCGCGCAGGGTCACGTCGATCTGCCTTGCCGCGGCGTCGATCGCGTTCTCGACCAATTCCTTGACCGCCGCCGCCGGGCGCTCGACGACCTCGCCGGCGGCGATGCGGTTGACCAGGACCGGCGGCAACAGACGGATCGTCACGGCCTCAGTCTACCGGATCGCGGGTGGGCTGTGACAGCCGTTTGTCGCGGCGCGCCGGGGGAGAGGGCAATCCGCTCAGGCGGTCGTCGCTCGCGCGATCGGTCGCGCCGGGTCGGCCACCGCCGTCGCCACGATCGACAGCACCGCGACGGCGGCGCCGGCGACGATGTCGATCAGGTAGTGCGGCCCGAAAGTGGGGATCGAGACCACCATGACGCCGTTGACCACCGCGACCGGCAACAGCAGCGGCGAATGGCGGTGGGCGTAGGTCAGCAGCACCGCCAGGACCGTGTGATAGGACGGGAACGAGATCAGCCCCTCAAGCTGCGACATGTCGAACGACAATGCCCCGCCGCCGCGCAGCGCGAGCAGCACCGGCAGATCGGGGCCTCGGCCGATCTCCTGATGCCCGAGCGCCGGGAAGAACAGGAAGAGCGCCGTGGCGAGCAGCAAGCTGACGAGGTTGTTGAGCAGCAGCTCATAGTTAAGACAGTCGAGGTCGCGCAAGGAAAAGTAGATCACCGAGATCAGGATCTGCGGCAGCAGGCTCAGATAGCCGAGCCACAGGGCGAATTGGAGAACGGGATGCGGCGCGAGGAAGTTGAACCAGGCCGACCAGTCGAAGCCGAGCGCCGCGTCGACGGCCGCAAGCTCGGTGTCGTAGGCCCGCCCGCCGCACGCCGCCGCGACATAGATCAGCACCGCTCCGGCGTTGGAGAAGACGACCCAGAGCAGGGTCCATTGCGCCAGATGCGCCAGACGCGCGCTTCGCCCCGACAATTGGTAGAACAGCGCAACGCCGCCGGTGGCCATGCCGGCCAGCAGCAGATGCCCCCAATTCGAGAAGCTCAGCTGCAACCGATGGCACAGCAGCAGGTCGACGATCGACAGCAGGATGACCGCGATCCATATGACGCAGGTGCGGCACCGCATGCGAACCTCCCGAGCGCGCCGGCATTCTCGCCGCGATGCGATTGAGAAGTTCTGAACGACGGGCCGGAAAGGAATATCCGCGGCGCGAGCCGAGACCGGGAGCGATCGAACCTCGCCGCGGGCTTTGTGCCCGCCGGCGGACCCGTAGGACGGCGATCGGGCTGGTATCGGCGATAGCGGCCGGGCCGGCGATTTTGCGCCCGAGCGCGCCCTTCAGGCGGCGCGGATCGAGCGCCGGCGCGAACTGCCCGGGCTGATGCTCGGCGGGGCGGCGGTGGGCGCTCGCGGTCGGCGGGGTGGCGGTCGGCGGGCTAATGCTCGGCGGGCTGGTGCTCGGCGCTCGCGGTCTTTTGCCGCATCAGGTTCAGCAATTCCTGCACCTGGCCGCCATGGCGCTGGATCACCGAGGCGAATTCGGAACGTTGGGTCACCATCATGCTGACCCCCTCGACGATCACGTCGCTGATCTTGTAGGCGCCGTCGTCGCTGACCAGCCGCCAATCGATCGCGAGCGGCATCGGCGCCCCCGGGGTGATCACGTCGGTCGACACGATGACCGCGTCCTGGTCGGTCCGGCTGCCCTTGATCTTGAACTCTTCGGCGCCGAAATCGGAGAGCCGGGCGGTGTAGACAAAGACGACGTAGTCCTCGAACAGCTTGAGAAATTCCTTCTGCTCCTCGGGGGTCGCGCTGCGCCAATAGCGGCCGAGAACAAAGCGGGCGATACCGGGGCTGTCGAAGTCGTTGTGAAACAAATCGCGAAACCGCGCCTGCCTGACGGCAAACGGGGTCTTGCTGTTGAGGAGCTCGATCGCGCGGTTCCACATATGGTTCATGAACACGGTCGCCTGGCCGCCGCCCTCGCCGGGCGGCGCCGCCGCGGCCGGTCCGGCCGCGATCGCCACGGACAGCGCGAGCAGCAGCAGACCGCGCGCCAGCGGCGCGACGATCCGCTCGTAGTGCAGTGCGACAGGTCTCTGGCGGCTCGATAAAGCCATGGTCACCGTCCCCTCCGGCCTTGGCTCGCTGCGCTCTAATACCTCGGCGGCGGGCGTCTGACAACCGTGTCGCGCGGCGCCGTGCGCGCCGGCATCCGGTCTCGCTCGAGGGCTCAGTTCTTGACCTGCTGCCAGGCCTGCTCGGCGGCCGGCGGCAGCTTGTCCATGTGCCTCAGGAACAATGCCAGGGTCCAGATCTGCTGGTCGGTCAGCGAACCCTTCCACGACGGCATGCCGGTCCAGCGGATGCCGTGCTCGATCTTCCAAAAGGAGACGCCTTCGGGATCGTCCTCGACGCCGTCGGTCGCCAGCTGCGGCGGCGGCGGATATTCGCCCTTGGCCACCGGCGAGGCCGACGCGTCGCCCTTTGCCGTGCCGTGGCAGATCGCGCAGTGCTGTCCGTAGAGACCGATGCCGGCCACCAGGTTCGCGTCCGTCGGCGCGACCGGATTGGGGCCCTTGGGCGCCTCGCGCGCCAGGGTCGCGCGCAGCGACATGCCCGCCGCCCAGGTTTCCAGCCGGCCGGGCGTCGCGTCGGCGTTGGCCGGGACGAGGCCGGTTTGCAGCACGATGTAGCCGCCGACCAGGGCAACGATTATTGCCGCCGCGACGCCCGCCACGAACGCCTTCAACATCGCGCTCCCTCCTGATGCCGCCGATGCGCGCGCCGATCACGGTGAAGGAAGCTGGCATTTTTATCGGGATCGCGCGACAACAATTGACGGCGGCCGGTTGCCTGCCGACATCGAGATTGCATCCGGCGAGCGCGGCCGGATCCTGAACAGAGGGGTGGCAGATGTGGCCGTCGATGCGTAAGAAGCTGGTGGTGCCGCGGCCCGAGGAGTGCCTGCCTGGCCGCGCCGAGCCGATCAAGGTGTCCGAGCGGCATTTCGTCAACGGCCATCCGCTCGTCGGTCCCTATCCCGCGGGGTTCGCGAAGGCGTTGTTCGGGCTCGGCTGCTTCTGGGGTGCCGAGCGGGTGTTCTGGCAGGCGCCGGGGGTATGGGTCACCGCGGTCGGCTACGCCGGCGGCTCGACCCCGAACCCCTCCTATGAGGAGGTGTGCAGCGGCCGCACCGGCCACACCGAGGCGGTGCTGGTGGTCTTCGACCCGGCCGTCACCAGCTATGAAGCGCTGCTCAAGCTGTTCTGGGAGAGCCACGACCCGACCCAGGGCATGCGCCAGGGCAACGATGTCGGGACCCAGTACCGCTCGGCGATCTACACCTATTCGCCGGAGCAACGCAGCGCCGCCGAAGCGGCCCGCGAGGCCTATCAGCCGCGGCTGGAGGCCGCCCGCTACGGCGCGATCTCGACCGAGATCGCCGACGCCCCGCCGTTCTACTTCGCCGAGGGCTACCACCAGCAATATCTCGCCAAAAACCCGCACGGCTATTGCGGGCTCGGCGGCACCGGGGTCGCCTGCGCGATCCCGGCGCAGACCGCCGCCGCCTGACAGCCGCGTCCGGCGGGCCTCGTCCGCCCGCTGTCACGCCCGCCAGAACGGCCGGGCCCGGTTCAATCGGCGCAGCCGCTGGTGCAGCTCGGGCTCGCCTTTGAGCAGCGCACGCTCGTGCCGCTCGAGCAGCTGGCCGCCGGCTTCGGCGAAAGCACCGGCCTCTTCGGTCCTTCGGCCGAGCTCGATGACCAGGCCGTAGGCGACGCGGATGTCGTTGGCATGGCCGAGCTCGTCCTGAACCGGCTTCAATCGTTTGGCATACCGGCTCATATCGCGCTGCGGATAAAGGCTGCGCAGCAGCTCGACGGTATAGCGCAGCTTTTTGACGGCGATGCGCAGCCGGTGCCGATCTTTGGGCGTCATCCGGGCGAAGCGCCGGCTGCGCTTGCGCACCTTGCGCCGTCGCCGATCGAGGATGTCCGGGGCGATCGCGCCGATCGCAGAGCCCAGCGCCTCGGGCGCCGCCGAGGCCTGCGGCGCGCGCCAGCCGCGTCCTTCGAACCAGCGCAGCAGGCGCAGCACCGCCTCGGTGTGCCGCGCCGAGCGAATTTCGTTGCCGACCCGCTGATGCGCTTCGGCCCCGGCCTGCTCGACCATCGCCGCGATCTCGCCCCAGCCGGGCTCGTCGGGGCGCTCGCGGCGCAGCGGCTGCAAGAGCTCGGCGGAGAACACATCTAGGTTGCGCGCCGGCCCGAGCGGTGCGGCGAGCCCGGCGAGCTCGTCGGCGACCGCGCGGCGCGCGTCTCGCGGAAGAAGCTGTTTGAAGGCGGAAAGCAGCGAGCGCAGGCGCCGCACCGCGACCCGCATCTGATGGACGCCGTCGGGCTGCCCGGCAAGCGCGGCGGCCTCGTTGCGCAGCAGATGGGCGAAGCAGGAGCGGCCGATATGCCGCAGGACCTCCTCGACCGCCATGCCGGGATCGAGCGCGAGCGGCTCGGCATGAACCGCGCGCGGCGGCGCCTCGACCCCTTCGACCAGCCGGTAGCCGCGCGCCGACTTGCTGGCGGTGTCGATCCGCAGCGGCGCGGTCTCGAGCAGCTTCAGGGCGAGGTCGTACAGCGCGGCCGGGTCGCCGGTTTCGAGCTCGAGCTCGATCTCGCTGATCGGCTCGCTGCGGCCGCTGTCCTTGGCGCGGATTTCGCCGGTGTCGACCGCCGCCTCGATGCGCGTCCCCGGCGCCGGCTCGATCCCGATGGTTTCACGGGTGACCTCGGTGACGAACAGCGGGCGCAGCTCGCCGGCGACGCCATCGGGCAGCCGCGACCCGCTGCACGGCGCCAGCGGGTCCGGGCGGTTCTCGGCGACCGGGTCTTCCCATTCGCCGCGGCCCAGCAGGCTCGCCCCGGCGGGGTCGGCCGTCTTCAAGGTCTGGGTGAAGCGGCCTTCCGCGTCGCGGACGCGCAAGCTCGCCCCCGCCCGCTTCAGCGCGAGGTCCGGGGTGTCGAAATAGGTCGAGACCAGGGTGCGCCGCACCGTGGCCGACCCGGGCATCATCGCCAGCAGCGCGCGCCGCAGCTCGGGCAGGGCGTCAGCGTCGGCGGCGAGCTTCAATTCGATTTCGGTCGGGATGAGTGCCTCCCCGGTTGCGGTCGCGACATCGCTCCTGCAAACGCCGGACCGCGCCGATTGCTCACCAGGCCGCGGCCGCAGGCAATCCGACCCCGGGCCGCAGGCAATCCGACCCCGGGCCGCAGGCAATCCGACCCCGGGCCCTCGCGGACCGTCCGCCCCCGGCCGACTTTGCCTAAAAATCGCCCAGCCGCCAATTCTCTGCTAAGTCTGATGCAAAGCGGCTGCCGGTGCAACGAACCGCAGCGGGCTTGCCGAGACCCCGGCCGTCGCCGGGCCGCGGCCGGGGTGGAAACGGGGTCGGAGGGCGGCAATGGGTGCGGTGCGGTGGCCGCGGGCGCGGCGGGTTCCGCCCGGCGGTGCGGCGAGCTGTGCCGGGAGCCTCGCATTCACGGCTCCGGCGCCGCGCGCCTGGCTGATCGGCGAGCCCGATTTCTGGCGGTTGTGGGTGGTCGGGCTGGTGGTCTTCGCGGTGCGCTGGCTCGAAATGCTGGCGGTCGCGGTGTTCGCCTATCAGCAGACCGGCTCGCCCTTCATCGTCGCCGCGCTGACCATGCTGCGGATGCTGCCGATGGCGCTGTTCGGCGCGGTGATCGGGGCCGTGGCCGAGCGGCTCGAACGGCGCACCGCGCTGATCCTCGTCATCCTGTCGATGGGCTTGACCTCCCTGACCCTGGCATTGCTGGCCTTTGCCGGCGCGCTCGCGGTGTGGCAGCTCGCGGTCGCGAGCTTCTTGAACGGCATCGCCTGGACCACCGACAACCCGGTGCGGCGCACGATGATCGGCGAGGTCGTCGGGCTCGAGCGGATGAGTGCGGCGATGTCGATCGATGTCGGCGCCAACAACGCGAGCCAGATCCTCGGCCCCACGGTCGGCGGCGTGCTGCTCGCGACCTCGGGCATCGGCGGCGCCTTCACCGTCAGCGTGCTGTGCTACCTGGTCGCGATCGCCGCGGCGTTGCGGGTCCGCCACCGCAACACCGCCGGCCCCTCCGGCGCGCAGAGCGTCTTGGCGCGGATCGTCGAGGGGCTGGTCCTGGTGCGCCGCGACCGCCGCCTGATCGCGGTTTTGACGATCACCGTCGTCTACAACATGTTCGGCTGGCCGGCCTCCAGCATGGTCCCGGTGATCGGCCACGACAATCTGCATCTGGGCGCCGCCGGCATCGGCGTGCTCGCCAGCATGGGCGGGGTCGGCGCCTTTTGCGGCGCGGTCGCGATCGCGCTGCTGGCGAGGCCGCCGCGGTTCTCGCGGATCTATCTCGGCGGGGTCTTCGCCTATCTGGTCATGGTGCCGGTCTTCGCCTTGGTCCCGCATGCGGCGGCGGCCGGCGCCGTGCTGCTTTTGACCGGAGTGGCCAATGCCTGCTTCAGCATCATGCAGGCGACCCTGGTTTATCTGTCGGCGCCGCCCGAGATGCGCAGCCGGGTCTACGGCGTCTTGTCGGTGTGCATCGGCGTCGGCATGTTGGGCTTTATCCTGATCGGCCTGCTCGCCGGGCTGATCGGCGCGCCGTGGGCGACCGCGGCGACCGGCGCCG
Source organism: uncultured Alphaproteobacteria bacterium (assembly GCA_963703855.1). Lineage (GTDB taxonomy): Bacteria > Pseudomonadota > Alphaproteobacteria > ATCC43930 > CGMCC-115725 > AP-15. The sequence goes on along the minus strand of CAVPFW010000004.1, from coordinate 93,878 downwards.
AGGGTCTTCTGGCAATGCTGCTGACCCGGCGCTGGTGGCGCCCGCTCGTCGCGCCGGGGTGACCGCACCCGCCCGTTCCTACCTCGGGTGACGGCAGGTTTCGAGGAAATCTTCTCGGCACAGGCCGCGGCGATGTATTCTCGGCGCGCGGCAGCTCCGGCCGCGACCAGCCGCCGCCGGCAAAGGGAGAAAAAAATGGCGTCGATCGAGCTCGATTTGGCCCCCGCCGAGACCTGCGGCACCAACTCCCCTGACTACGTAGCGCGAGCGCGCGCGCTCGCGCCGTTGCTCGAGGACGCCGCCGACGAGATCGAAGCGCAGCGCCAGCTGCCCGAACGGGTGGTCGAGGCCTTGGTCGAGGGCGGCTTTTTCCGCCTGCTGCTGCCGCGCTCGATGGGCGGGGCCGAGCTGCACCCCTTGACCTATGTCCAGGTGCTCGAAGAGATCGCCAAGGCCGAGCCCAGCACCGCCTGGTCCTTGGGGCAGAATTCCGGCTGCTCGATGACCGCACCCTATCTCGACCCGGCGGTGGCGCGCGAGGTCTTCGGGCCGCGGCGCGGCATCCTCGCCTGGGGGCCGGAATTGCCCGGGGCCGGCCGCGGCGTCGCGGTCGAGGGCGGCGTTCGGGTCACCGGGCGTTGGGGGTTCGCCACCGGCAGCCGCCACGCGACCTGGCTCGGCGCCCATGTGCCGATTTTCGAAGAGGACGGCGCCCCGCGCATGAACCCCAACGGCCGCCCTTTCGTGCGCACCGTCCTGTTCCCGAAATCGAGCGCCAAGATCATCGACAACTGGCAGGTCATCGGCCTGCGCGGCACCGGCAGCGACAGCTACGCGGTCGAGGATCTGTTTGTGCCGCAGAAATACACCGCCTCGCGCGACAACCAGGCCGAGCGGCGCGAGCCCGGTCTCCTGTACAAATTCACCAGCGGCATGGTCTATGCGATGGGCTTTTCGAACGTGTCCCTGGGCATCGCCCGCGGCACGCTCCAGGCGTTCATCGTGCTGGCCCGCGACAAGATCCCGCGCGGCGCCCGCAACCCGTTGCGCCAGAACAACGTGATCCAGTCGCAGGTTGCGCAATGCGAGGCGCGGCTGCGCTCGTCGCGCGCCTTCATCCACGCGACCCTCGCCGAGATGTGGGACGCGGCCGAGCGCACCGGGGATTTCCTGCCCGAGCAGCACGCCCGGCTGCGCCTCGCCTCGACCTGGGCGATCCAACAGGCGCGCGACGTCGTCGCGGCAGTCTACAGCGCCGCCGGCTCCAACGCGGTCTTCAACGAGAACCCGTTCGAGCGCCGCCTGCGCGACATCCACGCCGGGACCCAGCAGGGCCAAGGCCGCCCGGTCCATTTCGAAACCGTCGGCCAGATCCTGCTCGGCCTCCCCCCGGAAGGCCGCATGTTCCGCTAGCTCGAAAGGGCTAGCTCTTAAGAAGCAAACCGCGGATTCAGCCTCTGTCATGGCCGGGCTTGTCCCGGCCATCCACGAGTTGCAGGCACACGCCTGGCTGCTTGCGTGGATGCCCGGCATGAGTCCGGGCATGACGATCCAGGAATTACCGCGCAGAAATTACCGCCACAATTACGGTGACAGCAAGCGTAGGGCGGAAAAGCGCAGCGCATTCCGCCGCTAGCTTATGCCGTTCTCCGGTCTCCGCCGGTTCTGCGCCGCCACCGAGCCGGTCGGCTGGATAAAGCCCACCCGTCGCGCAGCGCCGGAAGCTTGAATATCGCCATTCCGCCGGTTTGTCCCACCAACCGGTGCTTTACCGGGTTGAAGTGGATGTAGTCCATATCGGCGGCATAGTCGTGATCGTCGCGAATTGTGTGCTCCCAGTATCGGCGCTGCCAGATACCGCGTTCGCCCCGGTGGACCATGACCGCCGATCGCTGCTCGGTCGCGGGCAGCGACTTGGAGAACGCCGTCTTGATGTGCCGCCAGCGGCTCGGAAAATCGGAATCTCCCTCGGGGAGAGTCCACAGGCAGTGCATGTGGTCGGGCAACTGGCAAAACAACCCAGGCGTCGATGCGGAAGGATGCGCGGGCGCGCACCTGCCAGCAGCATGCCCGAGATACCGTGGTCGCGAAATGCGCCGATGGCGGAATGCGCTGACGCCTTTCCGCCCTACGCGGTCGGAGCCATCCTCATTTAGTCGAGCGCGTAGTCGTAGCGGATGAAGCCGTTGAAATGGGCGATGCGGTCGTAGAGGGAGCGCGCGGTCGCGTTGTCTTCCTTGGTCGTCCAATAGAGGCGGTGGCTGTCGCGGTCGCGGGCGATGGCGGCCACCGCTTCGATCAGCTTGCGGCCGGCGCCATGGCCGCGGATCGCCGGATCGACGAACAGGTCCTGCAGATAGCACACGTCCCGCGGCGTCCAGGCGTGCGCGTGAAAGAGGTAATGCGCGATCCCGACCAGCGGCGCCGTGGCACTGCCGAGCCGCGCGCCGAGGCCGCGGATCGGGCCTTCCGGCATGATCAGCCGCTGCCAGGTGTGCTCGTAGATTTCCGGCGGCAGCCGCGTCTGGTAAAAATCGAGGTAGCCGCGCCACAGCTCGGCCCAGCGCGCACGGTCCGGTGCGGCAAGCGGGGTGACGACGATCTCGGGCATGGCAAGCCCCTCTCGATTTTGCGGCAGCCGCGATAGAATAGCCTTGGAGCATATGCGGATCACGGGGGTTGGCGATGTTGGTCTTCCGGCAATTGTTCGATCCGCCGTCCTCGACCTACACCTATCTGTTGGCCGACGGCCGGAGCGGCGCGGCGGTCGTGATCGACCCGGTGTTCGAGCAGGTGCGGCGCGACGCGGCATTGATCGCCGAGCTCGGCCTCTCCCTCGTCTATTCGCTCGAAACCCATGTTCATGCCGATCACGTGACCGGCGCGTGGCTGTTGAAGCAGCAGACCGGGTGCCGCATCGCGATGTCGGCCGACAGCGGCGCCGAGGGGGCCGACCGCTGTCTCGTGCCGGACGATGTGATCGCCTTCGGCAGCCGCAATCTGCAGGTGCGCAAGACGCCCGGGCATACCAATGGCTGCCTGACCTATGTGCTCGACGATCGCAGCATGGCGTTTACCGGCGACTGCCTCTTGATCCGGGGCAGCGGGCGGACCGATTTCCAGCAGGGCGACCCGCAGGCGATGTACCGCTCGGTGCATCAGCAGATTTTTACCCTGCCGGATGATTGCCTGCTCTACCCCGCGCATGATTATCGCGGCCTGACCGCCACCAGCGTGCGTGAGGAGCGGCGGTTCAACCCGCGTCTCGGCGGCGAGACCGGCGAAGCCGATTTCGCCGGCTACATGAAGAATTTGCGCCTGGCGCATCCGAAAAAGCTCGATGTCGCGGTGCCGGCCAACCTCAAATGCGGCCGCCCCGAAACCGACATCGACCTCACGGCGGAGCCGAACTGGGCGCCGCTGCGCTACAGCTTTGCCGGCATCTGGGAGATCGAGCCGCACGGGCTCGAGGAGCACGCGCATGCGGTGCAGATCCTCGATGTGCGCGAGCCCGACGAATTCATCGGCCCGCTCGGGCATATCGGCGGGGCGATCCTGATCCCGCTGGGCGAGCTGGCCGGGCGCGCCGGCGAACTGGCGCGCGACCGCCCGATCGTCGCGGTCTGCCGCGCCGGCAGCCGCTCGGCGCAAGCAACCGTAATCCTGCGCGAGGCCGGCTTTGCCGATATCGCCAACCTCGCCGGCGGGATGCTGCGCTGGCGCGCCGAGGGCCATGCCGTCGAAGGCGGCACCCCGCTCGACCCCATCCTCGAATTTTCGATCTGACCCCGCCGCAGCGCATAGCTCGCACGCGGATTTTTCGCGTTGCGCCGTCCGATTTCGCATCGAGAGGGGGGCGGCCGGATGCTACACTTTGTCACTGGAAGAGAAGCATCTGTTGCTACCACCAAGAAAGGGATGACGATGGCGTATGATTTGCTGATCAAGAACGGCCGCATCGTCGACGGCTCAGGCAGTCCGGCGTTCCGCGGCGATGTCGGGGTCAAGGACGGCAAGATCGTCGAGCTCGGCAAGTTGAGCGGCCCGGCCAAACGCACGATCGACGCCGGGGGGCGGGTGGTGGCGCCGGGCTTTGTCGACAACCACTGCCATTACGACGCGCAGGTCACCTGGGACCCGCTGTGCTCGTTCTCGCCCGACCACGGGGTGACGACGGTCATGTTCGGCAATTGCTCCTTGTCCCTGGCGCCGGTGCGCAAGGGCACCGAAAAGCGGGTCGCCGAGTTCTTGTCCTATGTCGAAGCGATCCCGATGGAAGTGCTGAACACCGTCGAGGTCGATTGGGAGACGATCCCGCAATACATGGACCGGCTCGACCAGAATCTCGGCGTCAACGTCGGCAATCTGATCGGCCATTCGACGGTGCGCTACTATGTGATGGGCGACGAGTGCCAGAAGCGCATCGCCACCGACGATGAAATCAAGAAAATGCAGGATGTCGTGCGCAACGGCATGGAAGGCGGCGCGCTGGGTCTGTCGGTGTCGCGCAACAAGGGCCATTACGATCCGCAGGGCGTGCATATCCCGGCCTTGTGGGCCGACGAAAAGGAGATCTTCGCGCTCGGCGACGTGTTGCGCGAAATGGGTACCGGCATCATCCAATCGGGCGGCGGGCGCAATGCCGAAATGGGCAACGGCCTGATGGCGCGCCTGTCGGAGGCGACCGGCCGCACCGTCATCTACAACAATCTCGGCCAGACCGTGCGCGAGCCCGACGCCTGGAAAAAGCACATGGCGCGGGTCGAGGAGACTTCGAAGGCCGGCATCCGGGCCTATCCGCTGTGCAGCCCGAACCGGGTGACCCAGACCTTCACGATGCGCAACTGCCAGGTGTTCCGCGGCTCGCCGACCTGGCATCCGATCCTATTGTCTTCGGACGACGAAAAGCTGAAGGCCTATGCCGATCCGGCGATCCGCCAGAAATTGCATGAGGAAGTCGTCGAGCACAGTGTCGAGGTCCCGGCCGCCGGCTACTCGCGCGAGTGGTACAACTACATGTGGGTCGAGACCCCGGTCCTCGAAAAGAACCAGGGGTTGAAGGGCAAGACCATCGGCCAGATCGCCAAGGAGCAGAACAAGCGGGTGATCGACGCCTTCCTCGACCTCGTCGTCGAAGAGAACCTCGACACCGGCCTGATGCAGTCGGAAAACAATGTCGACGACGAAGCGATGGCCAAGATCCTGACCTACCCGAACGCGATCGTCGGATTGTCGGATGGCGGCGCGCATGTCCAGTTCCATGGCGGCTACGGCTACTGCACGCGTCTCCTCAGCGAGTGGGTGCGCGAGAAGCAGGTCATGACCCTGGAGCACGCGGTGCGGCGGCTGACCTTCGACAGCGCTTCGGCATTGGGGCTGTTCGACCGCGGCCTGCTGCGCCCCGGCATGGCGGCCGACATCGTGATCTTCGATCCCGACACGGTGCGTCCATTGCCCGAGACCGTCGTCCACGACTTCCCGGCCGGCGGCTGGCGCATGAAGGAGCCGGCCGAGGGCATCATGGCGACGATCGTCAACGGCGAGGTCTTGATCGAGAACGGCAAGCACACCGGGGCGCTCCCCGGCCGGGTGCTGCGCAACACCTACTATAAGGCGAACCACGTTTGACCTGATCGCATACTCTCGGGAGGCCGCCCGCAGCTTCGGTTGCGGGCGGCCCTTTTTTCGCGTGGGTTCGTTTCGATCCCGCCGCGATATCGGCAAGACGCCGATAACGTCAATTGATGGATGCCAGCTTCTAGCGATCCTGATAGGTTCGCGATCCGCACGTGGCGGGCCGCGCTACGAGTTGGCCGGCGATGGTCCGTGGTACACCGGGGACGCGGCAAACGCGACGGGAGACTTGTCTCGGCACCCCTCAGGGAAAGCCCAACGCGGCGGAACGGAGGCTTGAGATGAATTCCAGCGGCACGACCGAGGATGCCGAATTCTCGATCGCTGAGGCGGATGCGGAAGATTTGTTTGAGATGGCGAACCTGTACCCGGAAACGACCGGTCTGCCAATGACGGTTTGGGTCTCGCCGCGCGGCAACGCTCGACACGATATCCGCATCAAGGTCAACATGACCCACGGCGAACAAATGAACATCGCGAACACCGCAATCGTCGGCGTGCGGCCCGCGCCGCGCGCGATTGCGGGTCAGTTGTCGCCGGTCGATGCGCAGGCTGTGTTTCAGTGGGTCGCGCTCAATACCGAGGCCCTCGTCGCATATTGGGACGGACGGATCGACACGGCCCGAATGATCCATGCGTTGAAGCCATTGCCGGCCCGTCAACCCAGCCCGCCCCCATGATTGGAGAATGGCAAGCACACCGGCGCCCTCCCCGGCCGCGTCCTGCGCAACACCTACTACAAGGCGAACCACGCCTAACGTCGTCAATAACCCACGGCAGGCCGCCCCCAGCGATCGTTGCGGGCGGTTTTTTTGCTCAAGCGGAATGCAGTACTGGGTCTCAGCAAACGCCTAGCTTGCCGCCGGGACCGCCGAAGAAGAAATAGTTCTCCAATCCGCCGCGCTCCTTGCTGGGTTCGAGGCCGTGTAGCAGCGGAGAGAGGTTGAGCGACCATCAGGGTCGGGACGTGCCCTAAATTCCCCGCGTCGCGAAAGATGATCTGTCGCTGGTAGGCCGCCTTCGCATAGCCCTCTGCCGCAAACTTACCGCTGCCCATCGCCGCCCAATCATGGCTGATGGCGTTCTTATCTATTGTCGGCGAAATGCCGGCGGTTTCGCCGCCGAAGTCGATTTTCTGTGCAAATTGTGACATTTGGCCTTTGCCGTACAACGCTCCAGGGTAATATCCTACCCATTGCCCGCCAACCGCGAGCCACCAATTGTGCTGATAAAAGTAAAAACCAAGCCCTATCTCGTATTGAGTGCCCCCGGGTTGGCTGTAGTCGGAAAATGGTGTGGCAAACGGTGCTCCGAGGGCAACGTCATTGTTAAGCTGCATAAAGGGCATAAAGGCCAGGTGCTTACCATCGTATTTGCACAGGTTGTAGCATCCCGAGTTAGGGCATTTTGTTTTCCGTTGTCAGGAGACATGCCATAGTTGCTGGCTGTCCAATAAATGAACAAGACCGATTTATCGGTTGAATAATATCTTGGATCTCTCTGCCACCCAACCTCAGCGGTCTGATGTTGGCAACCACTGCCGCCCGAATACCACTGCTGCGCCAGCGAGAACTCCTCATAATGTGGTGCGGTCTGAATGACCTGCGGATTCCACAAATTCAGCAGAGAATATCCACCCCAGTTCTTGACCCACTGAAATGCATGCGCGTAGGCGTGGTCTCCGGTGGCGACGGCCGGTGGCGGGGCGCCGGCCGCCTGTGCAACGCCGTCAGGTCCTTTCTGGAAATAGTGCTGCAAGGATTCGAACCGTGCGACCTCATCGAGGGTAATTCGCCGCATCGGAATGGTCCCCGGTTCGCAGCGTTCGCCCACGGTCGGCGCCGCTGTCAAGGCGTCCCGAGACTTCTCGGGTATTGGAGAGGCGTTCGTCGGGCTCGGCGGCGGCTTGCCGATCTCGGTCAGCCCTTGCCGCGCAGCGGGCTGCTGGCCGATGGGGACGCAGTCGAAGACCTGATTTTCTCGATCGCGAAGCTGTGGCTCGGTGCGACGCCATCGTACAAAGTCACGAGATACTGGCGCATTTCCTCGAATGCCGCCTCGCTGCCCACAGCAGTGCCAGACTGGCCGACATAGGCGTGGGCTGGCATCGCCCACAAATTCTGTACGAATTCGGAAAAGGGCTGGATCGCCGCGCTCGCCGTCGCTGCGGCGGACGAACCGCAACAGATCGCGATTAAAGCTCGCGTGAAAGTTACAAGAAGCGCCCCGCGGAGATTGCTGGAAGCTCGCCCCGACGTCGGCCGTCGTCGAAAATATTCCATCGAAAACCTCCTTTGAACGTGCTCGTTGGCGGTCAGGGCGGCCGTCTTGGTGTCGTGGTGAGATTGGCGGGTGGCCCAGGCGCGGGGCCGGCGGGCTCCTTCGCCAGGAAATCTTGCAAGGTGGCAAATCGGGTGATCGTCGCGAGCGTGACGCGAAGCATCGGGATGGTGCCTCTTCCGCAATGCGGCGCACCGAAGGTCGCCTCGATTGGTTGGTTGGAATTTGGCGCGCTCGCTCCCTCCGGCAAACTGCTCGGTGGGGTCGGCGGCGGCGCGGCGATGTGCTTCGAGCCTTGCCGGCGGATGGCGGGCTGCTGGTCGATCGGCACGCAGTCGAAGATCTGGCCGTCCTGCTCGAAACTGCGCCCGACCGTTATCCCCCGGTAGAGCCGCAGCAAATACCGGCGCATCTCATCGAACGCGGTGGCGCTTTTGACCGCGGTGCCGGGCGCGTCGAGGTAAGCTCTGGCCCGCGCGGCTTCCACGCCATGCACGAACTGCGAAAAGGGCTGAATTCGCGCCCCCTCAGCGGCAAGCGGGCAGGACAACCAAAGGACGGTAAAAACGGCGATCTTCGCGTTAAAATATGAGCGGATCATTATCATGTGGGCAGCGATATGCCTTCCAGCGGCAAGACCCTTTTTCTGTAAACTGAACGAGATGTTTAACGCTCCGAATGTCAGGGAAATTCATAATATATGTTTTGATAAGTAGCAAAGGAAGGAAAATTACAACCTTTAGTTGTCAAAAAATGACACCGAGAGAGTGTTATAATTATTCAAAACTGATCGAATGAAATGGATCGTCTATGAATATTGAAGTTGATCACGGTACAGTAAAAGTTCCCATGTCCCTGTGTTGTCAAACTGAGAGTGGCTAGGCCCAGTAGCGTATCTTGTGGCGCGAAGAAGATATAGGGGATCGACACGTATGCCACCTTCCCAGTGCCTTGTCGCTCGAAAACGCCAAAACCCTCTCTGACCTCGCAGCCTTGGCCGAAAATGCCGGTGTCAAACACGGTGCCGGCAAGCGAGGAGGGTACAACCTGCGGTGGTTGGGGTGCCGCGGCCTGACCGGCTGTCGTTGATAAAAAAAACAATCCCGCTGCAACAGCTAGTTGTTTCAACATGGAAAACGTCCTGGCGATGCCGGACTACGCGCTTCGACTATATCGCCGTTTCCGCATACTGGCAATACAAGGTATTTGCGCAGAGGTTTTGAAAGGTCGGTTGCAGATTGCGGCGCAATGTGGCGGCAACCACGGCTTGGGTTGCCCGGCGGGGCGCAACCCCGGTAATCTCCCGCCATGGACTTCGACTTCACAACCAGCAGCGGGCGTTCGCCCGCGAGCAATGGCTGCCGCAGGCGCCGGGCTGGGACGAGCGCGGCGAGTTTCCGGTCGAGGCGTTACGCCGGGCGGCGGCATTGGGGTTGGCCGGGATTTACGTCGGCGAGAATCGCAGCTCGGGTCGGCCGGGTCGACGCCGCGATCGCCTTCGAGAATTGGCGGCGGCTGCCCGGCCCGCGGCTGGCGCATGAAGGAGCCGGCCGAGGGCATCATGGCGACGATCGTCAACGGCGAGGTCTTGATCGAGAACGGCAAGCACACCGGGGCGCTCCCCGGCCGGGTGCTGCGCAACACCTACTATAAGGCGAACCACGCCTAACCCCAAATCGCATACTGCTCGTGAGGCCGCCCGCAGCAATGGTCGCGGGCGGCCTTTTATTTCAGCCATGGGCGGCTCGGCCCGATCGTCAGCGAGACACCGGGTCGGAAAACCGTCCTCGAACTGCCGTCAAACGCGGCTGCCCGGGCCCGACCCACGGCTGTCCGGTTTAAAATCGTCATAACGTCAGAAAGCACCCCTTGCCCGGACTTCGATCCGGGCATCCACGTCTTGAAACCCGATGTGGCCCAGCGGGAGAAAGGCGTGGACGCCCCCGGATCAAGTCCGTGGGTTGAAGGCCCACGGGACAAGCCCGGCCGCGGGGGTCTAAGGTTGCCCCGAGCCCATTGCGTGCTTGTTGCCACCCGACAGGCGCTCACCCACGCTCATCGCAATGGGCGGTTGGGTCTACATTATGACGAATTGGCGCAATGGCACGCTTTACGTCGGCGCCACGGCCGATCTCGCCCGGCGAGTGTCGGAGCACCGCGCCGGGGTCGCCGATGGCTTCACCAGCCGATACGGTCTGAGACGGCTCGTCTACGTCGAACAGCAAGCGTCGGGCGGATGCAATCCGCCATCTTGGCTGTTGCCGCGGCTCAGCCAACGCAGGAGCCGCGGGGCGCACGCGGGAAGGAGGCGGATTGCATCCGCCCCACATTGCTGAGTAATAAACGAAGCGCCATTTACGGCAATGTCTCCCCACCGGTGTAGCGGCGCCAGGCGCTCATCTGGACGGCCGAGGTCAGGCAGTGCACGACGACGGGCCGGGTCTTGACCGCGAAGGCGCGGGCGATGCCGTCGGCGATCTCGGCCTCATCGCGGATGGTGATGCCCTCGGCGCCGAACGAGCGGGCCCATTGGGCGAAATCGGGGTTGGTCAGGCGCGTGCCGGCCATAAACGGGCGCTCGGGATAACGCACATAGGAGTGCATGCCGATCGTGCCGTACATGCCGTTGTCGGAGATGATCATGATCGGGTTGGCGCCGTATTGCAGCGCGGTGGCGATCTCGTTCCCGGTCATCAACGCGCCGCCGTCGCCGACGAACGCGACCACCTGGGTGTTGGGCCGGCGCAAGGCCGCCGCCACCGCCATCGGCATGCCCGAGCCCATCGCCCCCACCACCGAGGACAGAAACACCTGGCCCTGGCGGAAGCCGATATAGCGGTGCACGAAGCTGCCGAAATTGCCGGCGTCGGTGGTGACCGTGGCGTCGGGTGCGAGGTGCTTGTCGACCTCGCAGACGATCGCGGCGAAGTTGATCCCGTCCGTGGTCTGGTCCCATTCCTTGGCCAGCAATCGGCGATGGATCGCGTGCAGCCCGTCGACCCAGCCGCGGCGTTTCCTGGCGTCGGCGGGCACGGCGCGGCGCAACAATGCCTTGATCACCTCGTAGGGGCTGCACGGCATGCCGAGATCGGGCCGCCACACGCGGCCGACCTCGTTGGGGTCGGGCCAGATATGGACGAACGGCAATTGCGGCCGGGGTGCGGCGGGGAAGCTGTAGGACTGGCTGACCGAGTCGGTCATGCGCTCGCCCAAGGCCACCATCAAATCGGCGCGCTTCATCTCGCCGAGCAGGGCCGGCGGCACCCTGATGCCCATATACCCGCCGTAATGCGGATGGGCCGCGTCGAACAATTGCGGGCGGCGGTGGGTCGGGTTGATCGGCAGCACCCATTCCTCGGCGAGGCGATTGAGGTCGGCAAACACGACCTTGTCGTGCACGGCATCGGCCAATAGCGCACCGCCGACCAGCACCAGGGGCCGCTCGGCCGCTTCGAGCATCACCGCGAGGCGGTCGAGGTCGTTCGGCCGCGGTCCGGCGACGACACGCGGGCGGGCCGGGTCGAGGGCGGCCTCGGTCTCCGCGTCGAAGATGTCCTCGGGCAGGATCACCGCGACCGGGCCGGGGGTGCCGCTCTCGGCCAGGTGAAAGGCGCGGGCGATCGCCTCGGAGGCCTGCTCGGGCTCGTTGACCTCGATCACCTGCTTGGTCACGTCCGACAGCAGGCGCGAATAATTCTGCTCCTGCAGGGCGAGCCGGCCGAAATCCCGGCGCTCGACCTGGCCGACCAGCATCACCACCGGGGTCGCGTCGTGATAGGCCGAGTGCAATGCCACCATCGCGTTCGACAGGCCCGGCCCGCGCGACACCATCGCCACCCCGGCGCGGTCGCGCAGCCGCCCGTCCGCCACCGCCATATAGCCCGCACCGCCCTCGTGGCGGCAGACGACGACGCGGATCGAGTTCTTTTCGATCAGCGCGCTGGTCAGCCCGACATAGCTCTCGCCCGGCACGCAATAGACCTGGTCGACATCATGCGCTTCGAGGCTCTCGGCCAAGAGGCGGGCGACGGTTTGGGGCATCGTCGGCGTGTCCTTTGCGAATTGCCCCTCGCCCGCAATGCGGGAGAGGGAGGGGCCCGGCCCGCAGGGCTGGGAGGGTAGGGCTGCTCCGTCGCAGCGCCGGCCCTCACCCGCCTCGCTGCGCTCGGCACCCTCTCCCGCGATGCGGGAGAGGGGCTGCGGGCGAGGCATACAGAAACTCGCGGTAGGCCGGAAGGCGCAATCGCTATTTGAGCTGATCGGCGACCTTGTCGATCCCGGCCTTGGCGCAGACCTCGTCCTTGTCGCCGCCGGGAGAACCTGAGACGCCGACTCCACCAATGACCTCGTTGCCGAGCTTGATCGGCAAGCCGCCCTGGTTGGCAACGATCCAGGAAAGATGCACCGCGCCATTGGTCGGATTGTTTTTGACGCGCTCGGTGAACTCTCCGGAGGAGATCCGGAAGGTGCGCGAGGTGTAGGCCTTGCGCTGGCTGTTCTCGATCGTATGCGGCGAGGAATCATCGCCGTGCAGCTGCACGATTACCTGGCCCTCGCGACCGACGACGGTCACCGACACGCGGTTGCCCTGCGCCTTGCAGGTCTCGGCCGCGGTCGTGGCGATCGTCAAAGCCGTGGCCAGGGACAGATCCTTGTGGTCGAGCAGTTGCGCGCTGGCGGGTGCAGCGAACGATATGGCGAGCGCGGCCCAGGCGAAGCGATAAACCGACATGGCTGTTCCTCCCCCGAATCGAATGTTTTCCGATCGGCGAGGCGACTATAGTGCCGAACCCGAGCAGAGAGGGGCGATCAGATGGCGGCGCAGCAGGATGTGATCGAGGCCGATTTCGTCGTGGTCGGCGCCGGGTCTGCCGGGTGTGCGATCGCGGCGCGGCTGAGCGAGGACCCGGCGACCCGAGTGGTTCTGATCGAGGCCGGCGGCGAGGACAAGAACCGCTGGATCCATATCCCATTGGGCTTCGGCAGGACCTTTGCCGATCCGTCGGTCAACTGGTGCTACGAGACCGAGCCCGACCCCGGTGCCGCCGACCGCAAGGTGTTCTGGCCGCGCGGCAAGGTCTTGGGCGGCTCGTCCTCGATCAACGGCATGGTCTATATCCGCGGCCAGGCCGAGGATTTCGACCATTGGCGCCAGCTCGGCAACACCGGCTGGTCGTTCGACGACGTCTTGCCCTATTTCAAGCGCTCCGAGCACCAGACACGCGGCGCGGACGCCTGGCACGGCACCGGCGGGCCGCTGTGCGTCTCGGACGTTCCCGATAAGCACCCGATCTGCGAGGCGTTCATCGACAGTGCAATGTCGCTCGGGTTTGTGCGCAACGACGATTTCAACGGCGCGGGCCAGGACGGGGTCGGCTACCACCAGACGACAACGCGCAACGGCCGGCGCTGCTCGACCGCGGTCGGCTACCTGCGCCCGGCAATGAGCCGCGCCAATCTGCGCGTCGTCACCAACGCGCTGACCGAAACGATCGTCTTCGACGAGCGGCGCGCGACCGGCGTCGTCTTTCGCTTTGGCGGCGAAACGCGCACGGCGCGCGCCGCGAGCGAGGTGATCCTGTGCGGGGGTGCCGTCAACTCGCCGCAATTGCTGATGCTGTCCGGCGTCGGCCCGGCCGCGCATCTGAGCGCGCACGGCATCCCGGTATTGCATGATCTCGCGGGCGTCGGGCAGAGCCTGCAGGACCATTACTCGGCGCCGCTCAAGTTCAAATGTACATTGCCGATCACCGTCAACGACGTGATGCAGAGCAATCTGAAAAAGCTGAAGGCCGGGCTGCAGTACTACACGTTCAAAACCGGCCCGCTGGCAATGGGGACGTCGCCCGCGGCATTGTTTGCGCGCACCCGGCCCGAACTCGCCTCGGCCGACATCAAATGCTCGTGCTCGCCGTTCAGCGCCGACCGGCCGCAGGACGGGCTGCATCCATGGTCGGGGTTCACCACGATCGTTTACCAGCTGCGGCCGGAAAGCCGCGGCAAGATCGAATTGCGCAGCGCCGATCCGGCCGACCCACCGGCGGTCTATCCGAGCTACCTGGCGACCGCGACCGACCAGCAAACCATCGTCGAGGGCCTCAAGCTGTTGCGGCGGATCATGGCGACGCCGCAAATGCAGCGCTTTATCGCGGCGGAATTCCAGCCCGGCCCGGCGGTCGAGAGCGACGAGCAGCTACTGGATTATGCCCGGCACCGCGGCGGCACCGTCTTTCACCCGACCAGCACCTGCAAGATGGGGGTCGACGCGATGGCGGTGGTCGACCCCCTGCTGCGGGTGCACGGGCTCGAGGGCTTGCGCGTCGCCGACGCCTCGATCATGCCGACGGTCGTGTCCGGCAACACCAACGCGGCGACGATCATGATCGGCGAGCGCGCCGCCGACATGGTCCGGCAACGGATGCGCCTCGCGGCGTAGCCGTTGGCCGACCCGGCCTGCACGGCGAGCAGCCACTCGCTGCCGTCCGCGGCGGAATGGATGTCTGGGACCTCGCCGGCCGTATCGACTTGCCGGCATCGCCGTGCCAAGATGCCGCATCTTATTGCAAGCCTGCAGGGAGTGCCGCCCGATGACCGAAAAGACCGCGCAATCCGTCGCGAATTTGGGCTATCACGCCCACATCTATTACGACGTGGCAAGGACGCGCGCCGTCGCCGAGCGAGTGTGCGCCGCGCTCGGCGAGAAGTTCCCGGTCGAGATCGAAGAGTTCCGCGATACGCCGCGCGGGCCGCATCCGATCAGCAATGCCCTGGTCATTTTCAAGCCCGACCAGTTCGAGCACGTCGTGCCGTACCTGATGTTGAACCGGGCCGGGCTCGACGTGCTCGTGCACCCGCTGACCACGGACGCGGTGGAGGACCACAGCGGCTACGCGATCTGGCTCGGCAACCCGGTCGAGCTGAAGCTTCACACGCTGCCCCGCGGCCGCGGCGGGCGGTTGCCAAGCGGGGTAAGCGCCTAGGCCGCCGGGCCGTCTCGCCCGCCTGGCGGCGTAGGCCACGGCTTGCGGCAATTCGCAGGTCGGCTAGCCCTCCGGCAGGCCGGCCTTGCGCAGGCCTTCGACGATCCGCTGGTACTGCGCGAGAAATATCGGATTGTCGGAGAACTTCTCATTCGCCCACCGTTGGACCGTGTAGTTCGGCATCAGTTTGAGGAGCTGGGCCACGGCCGCATGGGCGTCGTCGATTCTCCCGGTCCACGCGTAGGCGGAGGCCAGATCGACATACGCCATCCAGAAAGGGCTGACGGCGACCGACCGGCGGCACCATTTGATCGCCTCATCATCTTTCGCGAGATGCGTATAGGCGTGGCAAATGTAGAAATATGAGATGTTCAATAGCGGATCTCGCGGGCTCAGGCGGATGGCCATCTGAAGCGGCGCAAACGCCTCCTCCGAATGTCCGGCGCGGATCTCGGCGCCGCCCAGCGCAACATAAGCCGGGGCCAGGCTGGGGTTGATCGAGATCGCCGCCTGGTATTCGCGAATTGCCCCGTCAAAATCCTTGCCCCGGGCCCGAATAATGTCGCCTTTTACAAAGTGCGCCATGGCATCCTCGGGGGATGCCAATAACGCGCGCGCTATAGTATGGTCGGCGCGGGTTAATTGCTCGCCCGGCGCCGTGCTCCAGCGGTATTGAACTTCGACGGTCAGCGCCCACGCAAGTCCGACCAGGGCCTTAGGGTACTCCGGATCGGTGCGCAGAGCCTGTTCAAACAGGTCGCGGGCCTGATTCAGCTGCTCACGGGAAAACGGCTGATTAAGGACCGACCACCCGCGCATCGTCAGGTCGACGGCATCGGGATTATTGGGGCGCTCCGATTGGCCCCGGCGGCTTTCCTCGTCAATCAGCTCCAAATCGAGCCGCCGCGCCAGCCGGCCGGTAATTTCGTCCTCCAACTGCATCGACTTCGTCCAATCGCCCGCAAAGCGATCCGACCACACGGTCGCCCCGGTCACCGTATCGATCAGCAGGGCATTGACCCGAACCTGATTTTCCGTCCGACGCACGCTGCCTTCCAGGACATAGCGCACGCCGAGCTCGCGCCCCAGCTGTTTGACATCGACCTTGCTGCCGGCATAGGTGGCGGCAGTATGCGGCGCGATCACAAAGCTGTCTTGAAGGCGCGAGAGATCGGCAGTCAGATCACTGGTGATGGCCTCGGCGAAATACTTCTGACTTGGATCATCGGTAAGATTGGTAAATGGAAGCACTACAATAGACAATCGGCGAGTGGGCGGTGGTTCGCGTGCAGAATGGAGGTGCCAAAATGTTGCGCCTCCGGCGAAGATAAGCAAGAGAAACGCGGCACTGACTATCAGTCCGGCGCGCCGATTGGCGGGCACCACGAATCGTCTGAACCGGCGCGGTCTATCACGAGTTTCGTCAGTGACCCACCGGAAAATCTCGATCGGTCTGGTGATGTTTTTAACCCGCTGTTCGCCCAGCGATTCGAAGTGCAGCGCAAGCTTATTTCTCACATGGTCGATAACCGTCCCTGAAACGGCAATGCCTCCCGGTTCGGCCAGTTGCTCGAGCCTGGCGGCAATATTGACGCCATCGCCGTGGCGGTCTTCTCCCTCGACGATTACGTCGCCCAGATTGACGCCGATGCGCAAATCGATGCGCTGGTCGGGGCTCAGTCCGCGATTGCGCTCCGCCATTCGGCGCTGAAGACCGGCGGCACACTCCACCGCATCGACCACGCTGGTAAATTCCGCCAGCAGACCGTCGCCCATCAGCTTGAAGATGCGACCGTTGTGCTTGTGGATCTCCGGCTCGAACAACTCCTGGCGATGGGCGCGAAGGCGCTCGAAGGTGCCCCGCTCGTCCTTCTCCATGAGCCGGCTGTAGGCGACCACATCGGCGGCCAGGATGGCGGAAAGCTTGCGTTGCAAATTCAGCCCCAGAGGCCGAGCGCAGGTCAGGACCAGATTATGATCGGCCCTTGCGTTGCTGACAATATATTGATGGTATCAAGCTAAGCGTGCGGAATTGATGCCGGGTTGACCTCACACCGATAAAGGCCGCGCTCACCCGGCGCTTTCGGCCGCACGCAGGCAATAAACGCGATGGCCGCTGCCGAACGACTGCATCGACGGCAGGGCCGCGCAGCAGGCCGGCATGGCGAGCGTGCAGCGCGGGGCAAAGCTGCAGCCCGGCGGCAATGACGCGAGGTTGGGCGGCGTGCCCGGAATCGTGATCAGCCTGCTGCCGGGCTCGGCGCCGTGCAAATTCGCGGCAAGCAGGCCCTGTGTGTAGGGATGCGCCGCCTTGCGCATGATTTCCCGGGCGGTGCCGGTCTCCACAAAACGGCCGGCATACATGACCGCCAGCCGGTCGCTGATTTCGACCGCGGCGCCGACATCATGGGTCACGAAGACGACCGTCATGCCGAGCTCGCGCTGCAATTCGCGCAACAGCAGCAGGATCTGGATCTGCACGGTGACGTCGAGCGCGGTCGTCGGCTCGTCGGCCAGCAACACCCGCGGGTTGCAGCACAGCGCCACGGCGATCATCGCGCGCTGGCGCATGCCGCCGGACATCTCGTGCGGGTATGAGTCGAGGCGCCGGCGCGCCGACGGGATCTGCACCCGCTCCAGCAATTCGAGCGCGCGGCGGCGGCCGTCGCGGCGGCTGATGGCTTCGTGACGCACGACAGTCTCGGCGATCTGCTCGCCGATCGTGAACACCGGGTCGAGTGCCGTCATCGGCTCCTGAAAGATCATCGCGATCCGGCCGCCGCGCAACTGCTCGAGGCGGGCAGGGGAGGCGGCGCGCAAATCCTCGCCGCCGATCATGATACGGCCGTCGATTTCGCAATTGCCGGGGAGCAGCCGCATCAGCGCGCGCAAGGTCACGCTCTTGCCCGATCCCGAACTCGCCGAGGATGCCTAATACCTCGCCGCGGGCCAGGCGAAAGCCGACGCCGTTGACCGCATGGATCACCCGGTCGCGCAGGCGAAACCGAACCCGGAGATTCTCGACCTCGATCGCCGGCGGGTCAGAGGTCAAGCCATGCCCCTCCATATTTTCCTCTCCGCCCCCGGGGGAGGAGAGGGCAAGTTCGCCCGGCTCAGTCATCGGCATCGGCCTGCAACCGGCTGCGGCTGTGGCCCGAGCCGGGCACCGTGATGTGGCAGGCGACCTCATGATCGCCGTCGATCGGGTCGAGACGCGGCGATGCCTCTAGCTTCGGAGAGGCTCGGGCGCAGACCGGCTCGGCGAAGGTGCAGCGGGTGCGGAAGCGGCAACCCGAGGGCGGGTTGATCGGGTTGGGCGGGTCTCCGGTCAATGGCGGCGCCACCTTGCGCCGGTCGGGGTCCATGCTCGGCATCGCGCGCAGCAATGCTTGGGTGTAGGGATGAAGCGGCCGGCGAAAGATCGTCGCGGTGGCGCCGGCCTCGACGATGCGGCCGAGATACATCACGGCGACGCGGTCGCTGACATGGCGGACGACGTTGAGATCGTGCGAGATGAAGATATAGGTCAGCGCCAATTCCCGGCGCAGATCGGCGAGCAGGTTCAGGATCTGCGCCTCGACCGACTTGTCGAGCGCCGACACCGCCTCGTCGAGGATCAAGAGGCGCGGCTCGAGCGCCAGGGCGCGGGCGATGTTGACGCGCTGGCGCTGCCCGCCCGACAGCTCGTGCGGATAGCGCCGGGCGAAAAAGGACGGGCGCAGCCCGACCTGATCGAGCAGGCGCTCGGCGCGCTCGCGGGCGAGGTGCGGCCGCAGACGCTTTGCCGTGCGCGGGCCAAAGGCGATGATGTCGGCGATCGTGGCGCGTGGGTTCAACGACGAATAGCTGTCCTGAAACACCATCTGCATTTGCAGCCGCAGCTCGCGCACCGTGATCCCCCGCGGTTCGCCGACGCCCTCGCCGTCAAAGATGATTTCGCCCTCGTCGGGCTCGATCAGGTGCAGCAGCAGGCGTGCGGTCGTGGATTTGCCGCAGCCGGATTTGCCGACGATGCCGAGCGTGCCGCCCTTGGCGAGGCTGAACGATACGCCGTCCACGGCCTGCACCATCTCGCGCTTATGCCGGAACAGCCGGCGTTTGCCGGGGAAATGCTTTTTCAGGCCGCGCACCACCAAGAGCGGCTGCGCCGGGCCGCCGCGGTCGCGTCGATCGAACTCGGGGCGAAGTCGTGGCGCTCATGTCGGCAGCTTCACGTCCATCGCCGCGCGCAGCCCGTCGCTCAACAGGTTGAAGCACAGCGAGGTGATGACGATCGCCACGCCCGGCAACGCCGCCACCACCGGATCGACGAAGATCGCCTGACGCAGCGCGTTCAGCATCAGGCCCCATTCCGGATCGGGCGGGGTCACGCCGAGGCCGAGGAACGAAAGCCCGGCGGAAAGGATGATGCTGATGCTGACCAGACTGGTCGCATAAACGAGGATGCCGCCGAGCACGTTGGGCAGGATTTGGTGGCGGATGATCGCCGGCAACCGGGCGGCGCTGGCGCGTGCCGCCTCGACGAAATCGCGGGTTTTGACCTGCGTCGTCAGGCTCTCGGCGACGCGCACCAGCGGCGGGATGAAGACGACGGTCAACGACAGGATCGTGTTGGCGATGCCGGCGCCGATCACCCCGCAAATCGCGATCGCCAGCAGCACCGAGGGAAACGCGTAGAACACGTCGACGGCGCGCATGATCAGCGAATTCACAAGCCGGCCGCCGATCCCGGCGACGAGGCCGAGCACGCCGCCGATGGCTGTCGCCAGCAGCACCGGGGTCAGGCCGCAAAACAGCGACAGCCGCCCGCCATAGACCAGGCGCGACCAGATGTCTCGCCCGGTCTCGTCGGTGCCGAGCCAATGACCCGGCGTTCCCACCGGCTCCAGGCGATGCACAATGCTGCCTTGCAGCGGATCGCCGGTCGCTGCCCACGGCGCCAACACCGCGAGCGCGACGATCAGCACCAGGATCGTGCCCACGGCGAGGGTCAGAGGGTCGCGCCGCACTCGGGTGGCGACCGTGCTCCAATAGCCCCGCGGCTCGACGCCTTCGGTGGCCGCGGGCGCGGCAAGCGGCTGAAGGGCGGCAATATCGGCCATCGGCGGGGGCTATCGGCGCATGCGCGGGTCGATCAGCGCCTGCACGATGTCGACCACCAGGTTGATCAGCACGAAAAAGCTCGCCAGCAGCAGCACGGTCCCCTGCAATACCGGGATGTCGCGGCGGAAGATCGCCAGGTTCATGAACTGGCCGCAGCCGGGCCAGTTGAACACGGTTTCGACCAGGATCGAGCCGCCGAGCAGATAGCCGAGCTGCAGCCCCATCACCGCCAGTGTCGGCGGCGCCGCATTTTTCAGCACATGAACGACGATTTTCCGCAGCCGCAGCCCTTTTGCCCGCAATGCCGTCGGGAAATCGTTGCTGAGGATCTCCAGCACGGTCGAGCGCACCATGCGGCCGATGACGCCCATCGGGATCATCGACAGGGTCACGACCGGCAGAACCAAGTAGCGGACCTGGTCCCAGCCGACCGGGATGCCGCCGGTGCCGCCCATGCCGGCCGCCGGCAGCACGTTCCACTCGACCGCGAAGACGATGACCAGCACGATCGCCAGCCAGTAGTGCGGGATGCTGAGACCCAAAATCACGATCACCGAGATCAGCCGGTCGGCGGGCTTGCCGTAGTTGAAGGCGGCCACCGCGCCAAGCGCCGTGCCCAAGCCGAAGCCCAGAAATGCCGCCGGGACCGCGATCATCAAGGTATTGCCGAATGCCCGCAGCAGCTCGTGGGTGACCTCGAGCCCGGTGAATACCGAGGTCCCGAGGTTGCCGTGCAAGACCCGGCCGAGCCAGGCGAGATACTGGACGTAGAGCGGCTTGTCGAAACCGAACTCGGCACGCAGATGATCCACCACCGATTTCGGCGCCTCGGGTGGCAGCAGGATGTCGAGCGGGTTGCCGGGGATCAGATGAATGAGCCCGAACGCCACGACCGAAACGCCGAACAGGATCAGCAGGGTGTACAGCAGCCGGGAGGCGATGAAGCGCGCCATGACCGTTAAGGCCGCGAGCCGGCCGCTATTCGACCGTGACGTGGGTGAAGTCCTGGTACCAGCTCTGCGCCGGGACGAAACCCTTCACCTTGGGCGACATTGCCCGAGGGTTGAGATCGTGCACGACAAAGAGCCAGGGCGCGTCATCGACGACCAGCCCGTGCGCCTGCGCCAGCAACTCGGTCTGCTTCGCCGGGTCGAACGCCTGTTGCGCCTCAGTCAGCAATTCATCGACTTTCGGGTCGTTGAAATGGCCCCAATTGATGCCGCTGGGCGCGAAGCTCGCCTTGCTGAAATAGCGGAACATCACCGCGGGATCGGCAAATCCGAGGCTGTTGTTCAAGGCGTCGTCGCCGTGCGAGGCCGGGGCCGAGGGCGCGCTGCGCTTGGCGACCAGCATCGTACCCCATTCGACCACATCGAACTGAAGGTCGAAGCCGACCGGCTTGACCTGCTGCTGGATGATCTCGTTCATCGGCAAGGGCAGCATCTGGCCGGAGCCGGCGGTCGAGATCATGATTTTCGCCTTGAGCGGGTGATCGGGGCCGTAGCCGGCCGCTTTCAGCAGCGCCTTCGCCTTGTCCGGATCATAGCCGTAGCGCAGTTCCGGAGAACCGAAATACGGGTTGTCGGGCGGGTAGACCCCGTAGGCCGGCTTTGCCGTGCCATTGAGGAATTTGACGATGGCGTCGCGATCGATCGCATAATTCAATGCCTGGCGGACACGCTGGTCGTTGAACGGCGACCCCTCGGTCATTTTGAGGATGTATGGCCAGACATGCGGATAGGGCCAAAGGCTGATCTGAAACCCGGCCGCCTTCAAGGACGGGATCGCGTCGGGCGGCGGCACCTCGATCCAGTCGACCTCGCCCGAGCGCAATGCCGCGAGCCGCGTCGTTGCCTCCGGCATCGGGATCACGATCATCTTTTCGAGCTTTGGGATGCGGGTCTTGTCCCAGTAATTGGCATTGCGGGTCAGTTCGGCAAACTGCCCGGGGGCGACGCGGGTGATCTGGAACGGCCCGGTCCCCGCCGGATGCTTGGCAAACTCGGTCCAGCTATGCCCTGACTTCTCCCATTCGGTCGGACTGACGATCAGAACCGTTGGGATCATGTCGGGAAAGAAGCTGAACGGGAATTTCGTGTAGATCGCGATCGTGTGCGCGTCGATCTTTTGCCAATGATCGAGCATGCTGACGAACGAGCGCACGATCGCCGACGCCGCCGGGTCGAACTGGGGCGACTTCTCGTCGTAGAGCCGCTGCAGGTTCCAGATGACGGCGTCCGCGGTAACCTCGGTGCCGTCGGTGAACTTGACTCCGTCGCGCAGGGTGAAGATCCACCTCGTATGATCGCTCGGATCGACTTTCCACGCGGTCGCCAAACCGGGCGTTAGCCCAGCTATCTGGTCGGGATGGGTGAAGTCCCAATCGACCAGCCCGTCAAAGGCCGGAAAGCCGAGGAATCGGTAACCCTCGCCGCCGTTGTTCGGAATGCCGCTGGTGGTCGGGATGTCGGCCGCGGTCATCGCGATGCGAAGAGTTTGCGCAAAACCCGGAACGGCTGCCGCCAGGCTGAGCAGCAGCGCGGCGGCCATAATCTTGGGAGACGGTCTTCCGGTCATCGGGCACCTCGGGTTTGGCGCTGGGCGTGGTTAACGAAGGATCTCGTGCGCTCTTTCATCGATCGGGGCATGCCGGTATCCTGCAACCTCCATGCCGACGACCCGGCACCCGAGGCCGCGCTGGCCCGGTTCTTGCCCCGTCATTTGGGCCGTCCGCCGCAGCCGCGGCGCCGCCCAGCACAGGAGAATGCGTCGATGCCATCTGAAATCTCGGACGAGGCTCTCGATTTTCTGCTGGCCCGCGCCGGGCTCAGCCTCAGCGACGCGCAAAAGGCCGAGCTGAAGGGCGTCTATGCCGGCGTCGCGGCAATGGCGGCGCGGGTGCGCCAGCCGCGCGGGCACATGGCCGAGCCGGCATTGACCTATGGCTTTGCCGAGGAGGACCTGCCGTGACCGACCCGATCCCGACCATCGCCGAGGCCGCCCGGCTGATCGCGGCAAAGCGCCTGTCGCCGGTCGAATTGACCCGCGCCTGCCTCGATCGCGTACATGCGCTCGATAATCGGCTGCACGCCTTCGTTCATCTGACCGAGGAGCGTGCGATGACCGAGGCGCGCGCCGCCGAACAGGCGATCATGGCCGGGGGCCCGAAGGGGCCGTTGCACGGCATCCCGATCGGGCTCAAGGACATCGTCGACACCAAGGGCATCCCGACCACCTGCCAGTCGAAGATCCTCGCCGACAACATCCCCGACCACGACGCCGCCTGCGCCGAACAGCTCGCCATCGCCGGCACCGTATTGATCGGCAAGACCACGACCCATGAGTTCGCCGATGGCGGGCCGAGCTTCGACCTGCCGGCGCCCCCGGCGCGCAACCCGTGGAACCCCGACCATTTCACTGCCGGCAGCAGCAGCGGCACCGGTGCGGGGGTCGCGGCCGGGCTGATCCTCGGCGGCATCGGCACCGACACCGGCGGCTCGATCCGCGGCCCCGCGGCGTTGTGCGGCATCGCCGGCATCAAGCCGACCTATGGCCTCGTCAGCCGCGCCGGCGTCGCCCCGGCCGCCTACACCCTGGACCATATCGGCCCGATGGCGTGGACCGCCGAGGATTGCGCCTTGATGCTGCAGGCCTTGGCCGGGCACGATCCGCGCGACCCGGCCAGCGCCCAGCGGCCGGTGCCCGACTACGCGGCATTGCTCGGCAGCGGCATCAAGGGGCTCCGGATCGGCGTGATCCACCATTTCCACGAGACCGACTACCAGGTCAGCGGCGGGACCCGGCGCGGCATCGACGACGCGATCGCCACGTTCCGTGGGCTCGGCGCCGAGATCCGCGAAGTGCAGTTGTCGCCGTTGCAGGACTGGATGGCCTGCGGCTCGTTGATCTCGCTCGTCGAGCGTGCCGCGGCCTATGAGGAATGGGCGCGCAGCCGGCTCGGCGATTTCGGCGAGCGCGTGCAACGCCGGCTGATGCTCGGCGCCCTGGTGTCGGGCGTCGATTATGTTCAAGCGGTGCGGCGGCGGCGCGAATTGCGCGCCGAATTGCAACGGGCGATGAGCGGGCTCGACCTCGTGCTGACCGCATCCCAGCTCTCCGAGGCGCCAAAGATCGACGCCCTGCCGAAATGGGACGTGTCCGAACTGCCGAGCTTTACGATGCCGTTCAACGTCGCCGGCTACCCGGCGATCTCGATCTGCTCGGGCTTTGGCGAGGGCGGGCTTCCGGTGGCGATCCAGCTCGTCGGCAAGCCGTTCCAGGAGCCGACCGTGCTGCGCATCGCCGACGCCTTCGAAAAGGCGACCGATTACCGCGCCCGCCGCCCGGCTCTTCCAGCCGAGGCGGCGCGGGCCTGATCCGTCCGCTCGCGCCGTCCTCCCTCGGCCGGCCTCGTCCCACTGCTGTCCGGTTCCGCAAATCGGATTGCGAGGTGATACTCCGCCTCAACCGGCAATACCCCATGGCCGGGCTTGACCCGGCCACCCACGTCTTCTTTTGCAAGGCCGGATCGGTTTCAAGACGTGGACGACCGGGTCAAGCCCGGCCGAGGGGTTCTTTTGGTGCTTAGTCTAGGAACTGTAGGAACTGCGGGTTACGGTGACGGTTTAGCGATGTCAGCGCGATGTTTGCGACGGCGAGCCGGGTCCGTGATCAGGCTCCTTATCTCCCCACACGCGAACAAAACCTTGGTCCCAGCCCGTGGCGTCGACCCGCTGCGGCTGAATTTCGAAACACTCGGGGTAATCGCGAAACCCGGGCTGGGTCCGTAACAGCTCGATCGCGGCTTTCGCCTTTTCCTCGGTAGAATAGATCCCGATAAAAGCTTCTTCATCGTGGTCTACATCGGGATCAGGCTGGTATGAATGCCGCAGCATATACAGGATTGTCATGGAGTACCTCAGATGTGGTCGTCTTCGTCGGGTAACAAAATCGATTTTGGGGGTTACGGCGACAGTTACGGACAGTTACGGTGACGGGGGTTACGGGACAGTTTAATCGTGATGTGGTGAGGAAAACTCCCTTCGCTCAACCGCATGGACGAGACGCGACGAGACGGTTCACTATGCCGGAGGTGCCCGCCGTTGCCGGCGCAGGAGGCGAGGAATGAGGGACGGCTTTCGCATCTACGACACCGACACCCATATCGACCCGGGCGCCGACGTGCTGGAGAAATACGTCGATCCGGGCTTTCGCCGGCGGCTCGACGACCTCGCGCCCTACCGCGTCGCGATCAAGTCGCGCAGCGTCGACGGCGGCGTGCGCCACACCTACCGCTTCGCTAGCCGTGCCTATGAGCGCACCCTGGGCGAAGCCGAGCTGCGCCCCGGATCGGCCGACGGGCGGGTGTGGCGCGGCGAGCGGCGGCCGAGCCCCGGCGTGGTCGACGACCGCTCCGACAACCGCGTCCTCGACATGGATGCCGAGGGGTCGGACGTGCATTTCCTCGTGCCCTCGGTGTGGACCAGCGTCGTCGGCTTGCCGGACGTGTCGCTCGAAATCGGCCTGATCCGGGCGTATCACCGCCACATGCACGAGTTCTGCGGGCCGTTTCCGGACCGGCTGAAGGGCCCGATCGTCGCCTCGACCCGCGATGTCGCCGAAGCCGTGCGCGAGATCCGCGACTGGGGCAATTCAAAATGGGCGGTCGCGGTGCAGCCCCTGCTCGACAACGACCGGCCGGTCGACCACCCCGACCTCGAGCCGATTTGGCGTGCCGCCGAGGAGCACGATCTGGCGATCGCGCATCACAGCTTTACCTGGTCGCCGCCCTATTTCCCCGGCTACGAGGACATGTGGGACAATGTCTACCTGGCGCGGCTGTGCTCGCATCCCTGGGGGGCGATGCGGTTCATGGCCGGGTTTCTGGCCGGCGGCATTCTTGACCGCCACCCCGGCCTGCGGCTGTGCGTGCTCGAATGCGGTTTCGGCTGGCTGCCGTTCTGGGTCCGGCGCATGGACGAGCAGGTCGGCTATGTCGGCCGCACCGCCAAGTTGAAGCACCTGCCGAGCGAGCATTTCGCCGCCGGGCGCGTCTTCTGCAACATCGAGGCGCATGAGCACGAGCCGATGTTCAACATGGTCACCGGCGCCTTGGGCGACGGCGTCCTGATGTTCGGGTCGGACTACCCGCACTATGAATTGTGGTTCCCGCATTCGGTCGACAAGATCCTCGAATGGCCGAGCCTGGGGCCCGACATCCGGAAGAAGCTGTTCTGGGAAAACGCCAACCGCTGCTTCAAGCAGACCTGACGCGCCGCCGGCGTACCGAAGCCGCACGCGGCTGTCTTCATGTGCCCGGGATCTCTGTATCTCGCCTCTCGCCTTCCCGGCGCAGGCCGGGACCCATGTCCGCCATGGATACCGGCCGAAGCCTGTCCTCGGGCCGGCCGAAGGCCGGACTCGTGGGCCGGTATGGCGCGGGAGCGCCGCGGGGCACGGTTCTATCGAACTCAAGATTGGTGACAGCATGACCGAACTGCCGCCGCTCGACAGCGCCGCCCTTCCGGCCGGCATACGCTCGCGCTTTGTGCCTGAGATAAACGGCTTGCGGATGCATGTGCTGGAGGCCGGTTTCGAGCCGCGGGGCCGGCCCTGCATTCTGCTGCTGCACGGCTTTCCGGAAATCGCCTATTCCTGGCGCAAGGTCATGCTGCCGCTCGCCGCCGCCGGGTTTCATGTCGTCGCACCCGACCAGCGCGGCTACGGCCGCACCACCGGCTGGGACGCCGATTACGACGGCGACCTGCGCCCCTTCCGCATCCTGAACGCGGTCCGGGATGCGCTCGGGCTGGTCTCGGCCTTGGGCCACCCCACGGTCGCGGCGGTCGTCGGTCACGATTTCGGCGCCTCGGTCGCGGCGTGGTGCGCGCTGGTGCGGCCCGATGTGTTCCGCTCGGTCGCATTGATGAGCGCGCCGTTTGCGGGTCCGCCGGCATTGCCGTTCGCTACCGCCGATGCGCCGCCAACGGATACCGTGGCGGGCGACGACATTCACGCGGCCTTGGCCAGGCTCGATCGGCCGCGCAAGCATTACCAACGGTATTACTCGACACGGCCGGCCAATGCCGATATGCGGCACTGCCCGCAAGGCGTCCATGCCTTTATGCGCGGCTATTTCCATTACAAGAGCGCCGATTGGCGCGGCAACCGGCCATATCCGCTGGAATCCTGGAGCGCCGGCGAATTGGCCAAGATGCCGACCTACTACATCATGGATCGCGACCGGAACATGGCCGAGACCGTGATGCCGGTGATGCCGTCGGCCGCAGAAATCGCGGCCTGCCATTGGCTGCCCGAGCGCGAGCTCGCGGTCTACAGCGCCGAATATCAAAGAAACGGGTTTCAGGGCGGCCTCAACTGGTATCGCTCGCGCATTTCGGGGCTCTTCGAGCCCGAGCTGCAGTTGTTTTCCGGCCGGACGATCGACGTGCCGTCCCTGTTCATCGCCGGTGCGAGCGACTGGGGGACCTATCAGCGCCCCGGCAATTTCGAGCGCATGCAGGACACCGCCTGCACCCGCATGGCGGGCTGCCACCTGATCGACGGCGCCGGCCATTGGGTGCAGCAGGAGCAGCCGCAGCGGGTCGGCGAATTGCTGATCGATTTTCTGCAGCGGCAGGATTAGCGGGGGCGGCCCCTTCCGGCTTCTCGCCGTTCCGACCTGGTCCGTTGGATAGTCGCGCAGCTGAGCGGCTTGCGGCTCGGCGACGGTAGAATTGCCACATTGGCATCGCATATTGCGATCCGAGTGGGTGCTCGGGAAGCGGGGATCGTCGCATGGTGGGAGATGATGATGCTATTGGATCGAAGAGGGGGACCTGTAAATTCCTTGCAGAAACAGGCGGGGCGGTGACCCGCGGGCGCCTCGGGCGGCGCCGGCGAGCGCACCTTGTCGTCCGCACCGACACCCGGCCGTGTCGGCGACCGATGGGCAGATTGCTGAACCGGCGACGCGAAACATCCTGAGAGGCCAATCCGGCCCCGGCTCATGCCGGGGGCAGGCTCGGACTCTCGCTGTCGCCGGGGCGACGGTAATGTGATCTAATTGGTCGGACCACGCCCCCCTATGGAGGATCGACGGCGTCATGATCAAGCGGTTCCACGCGCTCTATGTCGGCCAGATCGCGCTCGACAACATCGGGGCCGACGGCACCCCGGCGAACGATCGCCGCTATGCCAACGACCGCCTCTCCGAGGTGTTCGCGACGGTGCGCGACGTGGCCCGGGTCATGGACGACGAAGGCTATTACGCGCTGTGGTCGGCCGAGCATCATTTCCAGCGCGAAGGCTACGAGTGCCTGCCCAACCTGATCCAGCTCGGGCTGTGGCTGGCGACGCAGACCAAACGCCTCAAATTCGGCTGCGGCTTCAACATATTGCCGATGTGGCACCCGATCCGCCTGGCCGAAGACTACGCGATGGCCGACATCGTCACCGACGGACGGGTGATCATGGGGGTCGGCCGCGGCTACCACACCCGCGAGGTCGAGACCTTCGGCGCGCCATTGCTCGACACCGATGCCAATCGCGCAATCTTCGAGGAGGGATTGCAGCTATTGCTGAAGTGCTTCAACGAAGAAGCGTTTCGCCACGACGGGAAATATTTCGAGTGCCCGCCGCGGGTGCCCTATCGCGGCTATCAGCTCGAAGAGATCACTTGCGTGCCGCGGCCGAAATACCTGCCGGTCGAAATCTGGATGCCGATCGCCAGCGGCAGGACCATCGACATGATGGCGCAATACGGCATCAAGGCGATGGTCACCCTGAACGGCGAGAAGATCCTCGACGACGTGGTCCGCGCCTATCACGCCGCCTGCCTGCGCCACGGCCGCGATGTGGCGCTCGGCCAGGACATGATCTGGGGGGCCGGCCTCTACCTCGCCGACAGCCGCGAGGAGGCGATGCGCCGGGTCGAGCCGTCGCATGACGAGCGCTACAAATGGTTCGCGCCGTTCGGCTTTGTGCGCTACGCCGACGAAGAGGGCCGCACCTGGGGTACCCCCGGCGCGCCGGTGCGGGTGCCTTCGCTCGCCGACGGGGTGGCGCAAAAGGCGTGGTTCTGCGGCACCCCGAAAGAGGTCGTCGACGGGATCAAATCGATCGAGGCCAAATATCCCGGGCTCGAGGACTTCATGATCCACTGGGCCGAAGGGCTGCCGCCCGACGAGTTCAAGGACCAGCTGCGCCGGTTCGCCCGCGACGTGATGCCCGCCTTCAATCGCGGGTGAGGCGCGGTCGGGCAATCGGATCGGGCGCAGCAGATCCGGCGTATAACCGCGCAAGGGATCGGTCAGACGCCGGCACGAATGGGAGGATAGGATGAAAAAGGTCGAGATCACCGATTACGGCGCGCCGGAAACCGTCGCCCATTGCATCGAGGCGCCCGATGTCGGCGCGCCCGGGCCCGGCGAGATCGTCTTCGACGTGGTGGCCTTTCCGATCAACCCGGCGGACGTGTCGTTCTGCCGCGGCAGTTATCGCCTGCGCCCGCCCTTGCCGGCCACGCCCGGTGCCGAATGCGTCGGCCGGGTCGCCGCGGTCGGCGCCGGGGTCGGCGACATCCGGCCCGGCGACCTCGTCATCCACATGCAGCGCGAGAATTGGGTGCAGCGCCGCCGCATCCCGGCCGCGGACGCGATCCCATTGCCCTCGGGGCTCGACCTGGCCCAGGCGGCGATGCTGCGCATCAACCCGGCAACCGCGCTGTTGCTGCTCGAAGACCACGTCGCCCTGAAGCCCGGCGACTGGATGATCCAGGACGTCGCCAATTCCGCGGTCGGCCGGCACCTGATCGTGCTCGCCAAGGCGAAGGGCATCCGTACCGTCAATGTCGTGCGCCGCGACGATGTCGCCGCCGAGCTTAAGGCGCTGGGCGCCGACATCGTGCTGGTCGACGGCCCCGATCTGGCCGAGCGCGCGCACCAGGCCGTCGGCGACGCGCCGATCCGGCTGGGCATCGACGCGGTCTCGGGCGAGGCCTGCAAGCGCATCGCCGACGCGGTCGCCGATGGCGGCGTCGTGGTCAGCTACGGCTCGATGAGCGGCGCCGACCCGGTGATCAGCCGCGCCGCCTTGACGAGGGGCGTCCGCGTCACCGCCTTCGCTCTCGGCGACGGGCTCGCCAAGCGGACCAAGGCGCAGGTGCGCGGGCTTTACGCCGACCTCGCCGGCAAAATCCGCGACGGTGTGCTGAAGGCCCCGATCGACGCCACCTACCCGATCGACGACATCAAATCGGCTCTCGCCCACGCCCAGCGCGGCGGCCGCAATGGCAAGGTGCTGGTCCTGCCCAACGGCCCGCTGTGAGCGAGGAAAATTTGCAGGCTGGTGGTCGCCCGTACGCCCAAGCCGTCTTCGGAAGCGGGACTGGAAGATCAACCTGATCGAGGGCGAAAATCGCCACTGGCGCGACCTGTCCTCAACCCTGACATCGTAATGAGGTCCATCCCGGCGAAGTAATGAGGTCCATCCCGGTTCGACACATCACTCGACAGCGCGCCGCTCGGCGTTATAGGCGGCAAGCTCGGCGTCGATATCCGCGTCGCTGAGGCCCGCCGCTCTCGCATCGGCTTTCATCTCGGCGATCGCCTGGGCAAGCGGGGCCGGGCCGGAGCCCGGGCGCAGCACGCGGCCGTCGAGCCGTCCAACCGCCCCGCGATTGCGCGCGTCGGTAAGCGCGGCCGCGTCCTCGACTGGGATCGTGACGTCGATAGTCTTATGCGTCGCACCCTCCGCCGAGCCAAATCTAGCAGCTCTATGCCGCCGCGGCACCCGGCAAGATGAGTTGGTGGAGGACGCCGCGCTTTTCCGTTTTACGTTCGCTTTTGCTCAATCGCGGCCACATCCTATGTCAAGCTGGCCGGTCCCAGCCCCACCAGGCGCACAGCGCCTCGCCCATGATCAGGCTCTTGTCCTCGGCGCTGAGCCACGGCAATGCCTCGGTGAACATCGTCACGCATTGGCGCCACGAGCAGGGCATCTTGGTGATGTCGGTGCCCCAGAACATGCGGCGCGGACCAAAGGCGTCATAGATCTGTCGCAGATAAGTCTGCATCGTTGGAAACGGGTAGGCCTCGCTGGAATAGCCCGGTGCGCCGGTCGCCTTGACCGCGACATTGGGCAATTTCGCCAATGCCAGCAGCTCCGGCATGTGGGTCATCGCGGCGGCATCTTTCAAGGTGGTCGTGCCGCCTCTGCCGCCCAGGTGATCGATCGTCAGGCGAAGTCCGGGGTGGCGCTCGGCGATCCGGCCGAGCTCGGCCAGCGAATCCGTCGCCAGTGCGGCGATCGGGACCCCGGCGCCTTCGGCTTCCGCCCACAGCCAGTCGATTGTGCCGTCGTGCAGCCACCGCCGCGCGGGGTCGGCGAGAAACCCATAGCGCAGGCCGAGCATGCCCGGTTGTTCTCTCCAGCCGGCGATGCGGGCGCGAGATTCCGGCCGGTCGAGCGGCACCGAACCCATGATCGCGAACCGGCCGGGGTAGTTCCGCACCGCCGCGAACGCCATGTCGGTCGAATTCGGGTCCCAGCCCGGCGGGTGAATGACAGCGGCGTCGACACCGCCTTCGTCCATCAAAAGGATGGCCTCCTCGGGGGTAAACGCGGTCACCTGCCGATGCGACAGGTTGCTCGGCAATCCAGCGCCCCACAGGTGAATTTGGGCGTCGACGATCTGCATTGCATACTCCCCCGCGATTGCCGCCCTCACGCCGCCTCGGCCGGTCTCCCGCCTTGGAGCACCTCGCGGATTCCAACAATGATCCGCTTGCGGTCGGGAAAGACATGGCTTTCGAGGACGGGGCTGTAGGGGATCGGCACCTGCAAGGCGCAGACCCGCTTCACCGGGGCCTGGAGTTGCGCGAAGGTCGCCCTATCCTCGGTCGCGACCGCCGCGATTTCGGCCGAGAAGCCGGCGGTCGGCCCGGCCTCGTCGGCGATGACCAGCCGGCCGGTTTTCTGCACCGAGCGGCGGATCGTTTCCGTATCCAATGGCACCAGGGTGCGCGGATCGACGATTTCGACCGAGATCCCCTCCCGGGCCAGCTCCTCGGCCGCGGCCAGCGCCTCGTGCACCAGCCAGGCAAGGGCGACGACGGTCACGTCGGTTCCCTCGCGCTTGATGTCGGCCTGGCCGAACGGGATCGCGTAGTCCTCGTCCGGCACCGGTCCCTTGCGCGTCATCAGCCGGCTCGAACTCGAACGAGATGACCGGGTTGTTGTCGCGGATCGCCGTCTTCAGGAGCCCCTTGAGGTCGTAGGGCGTCGAGGCCAGGAACATCTTCAACCCGGCCACATTCATGAACATCGCATAGGGCGACTGCGAGTGCTGCGCCGCGACCAGCCCGCCGCCGCCGACGGCCGCCCGGTAGAGGATCGGGAAGGTCTGCTGGCCGCCGAACATGTAGTGGATCTTGGCCGCCTGGTTGACGATCTGGTCCATCGCGACAAAGCAGAACGTCACCTGCCGCCAGTCGACGATCGGGCGAAAGCCGCAGCCGGCCGCGCCGATCGACATGCCGGTCAATGCCGCTTCGGTGATCGGGGTCGCCCTGACCCGCTCGGCGCCGAACTCCTTCAACAGCGGCGGCAGCGCGTCGGTCGACATGTAGAAAATCTTGGGGTCGCGCCGCATCTCCTCGGCGATCGCTTCGAGGGCGGCCTCGTTGTACGTCAGCTCTCGCATCGTCCGGTCCTCGCATGCAGCGGTGCCGTGCGTGGTTCGAGACGCGCTCCGGTCGCACCGGAGCGCTCCTCACCATGACGTGATCCTATAATGGCATCAAGAAAGCTCGTCATCCTGAGGTGCCTCGCGGAGCGAGGCCTCGAAGGACGCACGGCCTCGATCCGGTCCGCATTCGATGAATTCACCCGCATCAGGCCGCAAACACATCGTCGGTCGCCTGCTCGGGCAGCGGGAACGGGCTCGCCTCGGCAAAGGCGATCGCGGCCTCGAGCGCTTCCATGATGTCGCGCTCTATGGTCTGCAGCCCGGAATCGTCGAGGTCGCCCTGCTCCCTCAGCTGCCGCTCGAGCCGCGCGATCGGGTCCTTCCCTTTCCACCCTTCGACCTCCGCCGGATCGCGGACATCGGCCTGCCCCCGGCGCTCGGTGTGGCCGCGCCAGCGATAGGTCTTGCACTCGATCAACGTCGGGCCGGCGCCCGAGCGCGCCCGCTCGACGGCGCGGTTCGCCGCCTGATAGACCGCAAAGATGTCGTTGCCGTCGACCACGACCCCGGGAATGCCGTAGCCGGCGGCGCGCGCCGCCACATCGCTCAAGGCGTGGGTCGCGGCGGCCGCGGTGTTCGCGGCATACATGTTGTTCTCGCACACATAGAGCATCGGCAATTTCCAGGTCGCCGCGATATTGAGGCATTCGTGGAACGGCCCGGCATTCGACGCGCCATCGCCGAAAAACGAGACCGCGACCCCGCCCTTGCCTTCCATCTGCGCCGCCAAACCGGCTCCGGTGACGATCGCGATCCCGCCGGCGACGATGCCGTTGGCGCCGAGCATGCCGATGGCGAAATCGGCGATGTGCATCGAGCCCCCTTTGCCCTTGCAGTAGCCGGTCTGCCGGCCGTAGAGCTCGGCCATCATGCGGTTCAAATCCGCGCCCTTGGCGATGCAGTGGCCGTGGCCGCGATGCGTCGAGATGATCCGGTCGCCCTGGCCGAGCGCGGTGCAGACGCCGACCGCGACCGCCTCCTCGCCGATGTAGCAGTGCACGACGCCGTAGATCTTGCCGGCCAGATAATCGGCCGAGGCGCGCTCCTCGAACCGGCGGATCGTCAGCATCCGCCGCAGCATCTCCCGCTGCGTGTCGGGCGGCAGGTTCGGCGAAAGGCTTTGCATGGGCGTGATCCCTTCGGGCCGGTCGGGTCAACTCATGATGGGCCAGCGCCGGCAGGGTGGCAACCGGAACGTCGGCCCTGCGCTTCGGCGCGGCCTTCCGATGCTCAGGGGACGCAAACGGTCGAAACGCGCGTCCTCTTACGCGGCCTTCAGGCGCTCCATTTCCTGGGCGAACTCGAAGCGCAACTGCTCGGCCTCGTCGTCCGGCAGCCAATTGGCCATGTTGGGAAACACGATCTGCCACATGCGTGCGTCCCGCTCCGACCACGGCATCTCTTCAGCCGAGCGCGCCTTTTCGATCAGCGCCTTCAGGCGGCGCCGGACTTTCTCCGGGTCGGGCAAGATCCGTTGTGCCGGCGCCTGAAGCCGATCGTCGCCGACTCCGAAGAGGCTGCCCTGCGCCGGCCTCGGCCCGAACAGGTCAGTTTGGTCCGCCATCCTCCTCTTGCCCTCCAGCATCAAGGCCCAGCGCCTCGCGAGGCAGCGTTTCGCGCAATGTCGCCTCCAGCACGATATCGGCTTCGGCAAAGCGATCAATCAGCTCAGCAATTCGTAAGCAAATGTCTCGCAATTCGCGGACAAGACTGAGATCGGCCGGCGAGCCGACACGCGACTTGATCCATCGCGGCAGGAGGCGATAGCCGCTGACCGAAAAGCTCCAGACCGCCACTGGGATTCCCGTGATGCGGCCAGTCCTGTCGGCGCACAATGTAATACTACCCTCGGTATAATCCACCGGGGCGATGGCTCCACGCGGCTGTGTCACCACACGGGCAAAGCCGGGCCGGCGAAAGGCCTCGCGCGGCTCGCGCGCGAACGTTTCTACCGCACGAATCTCGCGGCCAATCCGGACGGCATCTTCGAAGACCGCGTGCCGGGCTGGGAACGGGACATGCGGAAACACATCCTCGAGATCTTCTGCGAAGCGGCGCGTGTAGGAGCGCGCGGATAACAGGCACAAGATGGTGTCAAACACATCTTCGGGGGCGACCGGCTGACCATAGGCTGCGCTCAGGCTCTCGATCAGGTGCGCTGACAGGTTAGGCCCGTTGATCTCCGGCCGCCTGTTGTAGAGCGGAAAGGCATAGCCGCCATAGCTGCCGCGGAAGGCGTGATAGTCGGGAAGCAGCCCGTGGCACCATACCGCCGGCCCGGCGCCAACGCCGCTGGGCAAGGCATAGAGGCAGATGTTGCCCTCGCCCCACACCTTCTGAAGATCGGGCCTGCGGCGATCAATGAAGCGGACGTTATTATAAAGCCACCGACGATCAAGCGGCCGGTAAGCGACCGTTCGAAGTAATGCTTCGTCAATTGGCTGCGCGCGAGCAACGTCCCAAGGTCGCGCCGAAGTACTTTCGAACGCGTCACGCGCAGCGTCGTCGTTCATACCACTAAATTCCACAAGTCTGCCTATTAGAGCATCGCGAGCGGGCGAATAAACGAAATGATCGCGTTTGGTCTGAACGCCGCTGTGACAAAACACGAAACATGATGCAAGGCCGACCCATTCTCCGTTCCGGAACGGCTCGGGCCGCATGTCGTCCAACGAGTCGCGCACCACGGAAACTGCGTTTGGCAGCGTTCCGGCTTCGGCGCCGCTCATCAGCCAATCGAACTTCGCCCGTCTTGAAAAAAGCCCCTCCGTCCAACTGTCGTGATAATAAACCTCGGCCGGTTCGCCCGCTGCCTTACTGCCGTCAGCGACGGCTAGGGTGATTGCAGTACCGACCTGGATGTTGAAGACACCCTGATCCCCTTCCACGCCGGCCCGTCCGCCGCGCCGCAAGTCGCCACGCAGATCCAGGATCTCAATCCGGTCGAACCGCTGGCGCATCATCTGGCACAAGCCGGCATAGGGCCAGCCCGTCAAGAACTTGCGATTGGTGATAAAGGCAACCACGCCGTGTCCCGGCGCGTTGTCAGCCTCGAACAATTTCCAAATCGCCCAGCGCCAGAACGCAACGGAAAGTTCAGGGAAGGTATTTAGCTGGTTCCCTTGCCCGGCATCACGCACCGGTTCCTTCAAATCGTCCCAGATGCGGTTCAGCCAATCGCCCACAAAACGCGGCATCGATGGACTGGCCGGTGAGGCGCCGCCCGAAAACACGGCGATGTTGCAGTTATGCCGGGAGCTCGGTTTCATCATCACCATCGGTCCTCGTGATCCGAAACTGCGGCAGGTCACCAAGACGCTTTCCGGCCTCGCCTGAGGCCAACCCAATCTTTCAATCGCGCCACGCGCTGTGGTGGCTCACATCCGCCGGTCTGACTGCTGGGCAACCGTGGAACCGATTCCGTAGCCGCTATTCCCAAATTCATCTCCAAAGCATGACCATTATTTACCGCGATTTACCGCAGTTATCGGTGTTTGGGGCGCGCTCTCGATTAGATTGGCACCAGCATTCGGCGTCGCACATCGAAACCACCCGTAACTGCGGATCTGAAGGAGCCACCACCGATGACGCAACTTACTGATTTGGACGCTGTGGAAGCACATGCGGAGCGCAATGACCGCACTGGTTCCATGCGAAGCGATCCGCCAAGACCAGGCTTCGTCGAGCCATATCCTGGCAACGAAATCTTAGCCCTGGTGCCGCGCCTGACGCGCTATGCGCGCGTTCTGACGCACGACACCGCAGCGGCAGACGATCTCGTTCAGGATTGTCTGGCGAGCGCTCTGGAGAAAATCCACTCGTGGGAACCAGGGACCGATCTGCGGGCCTGGCTGTTCACAATACTTCACCACCGGCATATCGACCGGCGGCGCCGCGAGGCGCGCCACCGCGCCAGCATCGATTTACAGAAATCGTATCGAACGTTGACGCTCCTGCCCGATCAGGATGTGCGGCTTCAGGTTCGCGAGGTCGAACGTGCCCTTGCGCAACTGCCGGAGGAGCAACGGTCGCTGATTCTGGTGATCTGCCTCGACGGCATGCGCTACGAAGACGCCGCATCGGTGTTGAATGTGCCGCTCGGCACCGTGCGGTCGCGCGTCGCTCGCGGCCGCGAGAAGCTGCGTTCGCTGACCGAGCGCTCTGCTGCGCAAGATTGCCGCGGTCCCGCTGGGTAGAGCCGGCACGCTGCCCCAGGGCGCACGGCGGCCAATCGACAACCCTCGCGACCAGTCCCCACCAAGCCTTTTTTGAAGGCAAACATCCACTGGAGGTCCTGCAAATGAAAATCTTGTCTCTTCCGCTCTCCGCGATCGTGATCTTGGCGTGCCTTGCGAACACCCCCGTCGACGCGCAGGAGCGCGCGATTGAGCCCCCTCTGCATCTGCACGCCGTTAATCCCAGCATGTCGCTGACGGCACCGGCCGACAATCCTCTACAAGAGCAGATGCGGGAGGATTACGCCACCGGCCTGATGAACGACCAGCGCGAGCTGCTGCAGCAGAACCCATCGGGTACGAGCTACCAAGAGCGGTCGATCGAGCAACAGCTTAACGGCTATACGCCGCGTTAGCCGCGAACGGTCTCACCCGGCCGCCCGGAAGGCAACAGGGTGAGATCACTCGGCGCGTCAGCTGGCTGGAACCGCCTGCCAGCTGGTGTTGCACTGCGTTACATATGGGTAATAGCCTGCCGGATCGGAACAATAATACCAGGTCTGATTGGCGTAGGGCTGGCTGTAGTTGTCGTAGTCGTAGTTATCCCAGCCGACGGCATAGGGGTAGTTGCTCCATCCCAGCCCGTCGCCCCACCACCAGCCGTATCGTCCATTGTGCGAGCCGTGGTACCAGTGACCCTGGTCACCGCCGAAGCCATTGTGCAGGCCGGCGGTGTGGCCGTGAAATCCGCCGCCGTGCAAGGCGCCAAGTCCGGCGCCATGGAAACCGCCGCCGTGAAACCCGCCGTGGAAACCGCCTCCGCCTCCGTGCGGCGCTGCGTGGGCAATATGTGGCTGGCAGAGAACAGCCGCGCCCAGCAACGCTGCGGCAATACTAATCACCGGCCACCTTTTCCTGGACGGGGCTCCGCTACTGTTTAATTCGCACATCGAAGACTCTCCTTTGTGCACCAAGCCGCGCCGGGTATTTTGACCGCCCAGCCGGCTTTTCATTGCGGGATATGTGCTGTTGCGCCGACCATTCTTAGTAAATTTTCGTTAATGCAATATCGCGAACAGCGACGTGGCTTCGGTCGTTCGGCTGTCAATTTGCGACGCCGAAAGATCAGTGCGCTTTATGGATTTTTACGTGATTTGACTCGGGCTACGGCTCGATAAGCCCAAATCTACCGAGGCACGCGCCGGCCAGGCACTTCGCAAGGGACGGATTTTGAGAATGGCGCGTTCGGGGAGGGAACCCGAGCTTGAAGTGGGCGTGAGAGTGATCGGAGGCAGTGCTTGGGAATCGTTCGCTTTGCCCTCAAATATCCGCATACCTTTTATGTGGTGGCGGCGCTCATCTTGTTTCTCGGCGTGACCGCTGCGGTCGAGATGCCGACCGATATCTTCCCCGAGATCGACATCCCGGTAGTGTCGGTGATCTGGCAGTACACCGGCCTCGACACGACCGAGATGGAGCAGCGCGTCACCACCTACAGCCAGTACTCGATCAGCTCCAATGTAAACGGGATACGGGACATCGAAGCCGAAACCGTCAACGGCATCTCGGTGCAGAAGATCTATTTCCAGCCCGACGTGAACCTCGATCTGGCGATCTCGCAGATCGTTGCCGCCACGAACTCGATCCGCGCATTGATGCCGACCGGCATCGAGCCGCCAGTCGTCGTGCAATACAGCGCGTCGGCTGTGCCAGTTCTGCAAATCGCCCTCAGCTCCGATCATTTGAGCCAGGCGCAGCTCTACGACTACGGTATCTATCGGTTGCGGCAAATGCTCGCGCCGATCCACGGCGTCACTTTGCCGACCCCGGCCGGGGGCAAATACCGCCAGATCATGGTCGATATCGACCCGACAAAGCTGCTCGCCAAAGGCCTGACGCCGCTGCAGGTCGTGACTGCGGTCAACGCGCAGAACCTGACGTTGCCCGGCGGCGACGAAAAGATCGGCAAGACCGATTACACCGTCCGCACCAATTCGATGCCCTCGACGATCGAGGCGCTTAACGACATCCCGGTCAGCTATTCCAATGGCGCCACCGTCTTCCTCCGGGACATCGGTCACGTTCGTGACGGCAATCTGGTGCAGCAAAACATCGTGCGGGCCGACGGCAAGCCCTCGGTCCTGCTCAGCATAATCAAGAACGGCAGCGCGTCGACCTTGACGGTCGTCAATGCCGTCAAAGATGTGCTGAACATCGCGCGGGCCGCAGCGCCACCCGGCATGGTCATCAAAGCGCTGTTCGATCAGTCGGTGTTTGTCGTCTCCTCGGTCGTTGCCGTGCTGCGTGAAGGGGCGATCGCTGCGGGGCTTACAGCGCTGATGATCCTCCTCTTTCTCGGCTCGTGGCGGCCGACGATCGTCGTGATGATCTCGATCCCGCTGGCGATGCTGACCTCACTCGTGGTGCTCTACTTTCTCGGCGAGACAATCAATACGATGACACTGGGCGGTCTGGCGCTCGCGGTCGGCATTCTGGTCGATGATTCGACCGTCACGATCGAGAACACCTACCGCTTGCTAGACGAAGAGAAGATGCCGCTGCCAAACGCGACGCTTCATGGCGCCGCCGAAATCGCGATGCCGACCTTGGTTTCGACACTCGCGATCAGCTGCGTCTTTGCCTCGGTGGTTTTTCTCGAAGGACCGGCGAAGTACCTGTTTACGCCGCTCGGCCTCGCCGTCGTCTTTGCGATGCTCGCGTCTTACGGGCTGTCGCGAACCCTGACGCCAATCACGATCGGCCGTCTGCTCAAAGGTCACCAGCACTCCGGACCGGCGGGAAACGCCGGCAAAGGCTTCTTCTCCCGCTTCCACGCGTCGTTCGAGCGCGGCTTCGAGCATCTGCGGCAAGTCTATGTCGGATTGCTTAGAACTCTGCTGACCCACCGGGCGATCATCCCGATCCTCGCCGTCCTGGTACTGTCCCTCGGCGCCGTGATGTTCGTCTTTGTCGGCCGTGATTTCTATCCGGCGATCGACGGCGGAATGATCCAGCTGCATGTCCGCGCCCCTCCCGGCACCCGCATCGAGACGACTGAGCAGATTTTCCAAAGGGTCGAGGACAAGATCCGTCAGGTTATTCCGAGGAAGGACCTCGATCTGATCGTCGACAATTTCGGTGTGCCGGCGCGCTCCTATAACTGGGCATTTTCCGACGGCACCACGATCGCGGTCAATGACGGCGTGGTCATGGTGTCGCTCAACGACGGCCACGCCCCGACCGCCGATTACGTCCGCAAATTACGGCAAGTGCTGCCCGCAGCCTTCCCAGAGGACATGTTCTATTTCCAGCCAGCTGACATGGCGACGCAAATTCTGAATTTTGGGCTCACCGCGCCAATCGATGTTCGCACGGTCGGCTATGACCGGGTCAAAAACCTGCAGATCGCCGAGGAGTTGCGCCGCCGCATCGCCGCCATCCCCGGCGTCGTCGACGCCCATCTGCAGCAGGAGGTCTATGCGCCGGATTTCTACGTCCAGATTGATCGCACGCGGGCCTTGCAGTTCGGCACCACCACGAGCGACATCGGCAATAATATCGGCGCCAGCTTGAGCTCGTCCGAGCAGGTGGCCCCCAATTTCTGGACCGACCCGACAAACGGCATTCCCTATTTCATCGCGGTGCAGACGCCGCAGTATCAAGTCAGCTCGCTGGGTGATCTCGGAAATACGCCGGTTAGCACCGGAACCGCCCCGCCGACGACCCAACCGGTGCCGGGCGAGCTGCAGAATGTGGCGACCTTCACCCGCGATGCGGTCCCGGGCAGCGCCAACCAGGCCAACATCCAGCCGGTCTACGAGGTTTATGCCAGCACCCAAGGACGCGACCTCGGCAGCGTCGCCAGCGACATCGACCAGGTCACCGCCGATCTCGAGAAACAGCTCTCGCCCGGCAACACAATCAAGGTGACCGGCCAGATCGGCAGCATGAACCAGGCCTTCCGCGACATGACGATCGGATTGTTGTTCGCGGCCGTGTTCGTTTACTTGCTGATGGTCGTCAATTACCAGAATTTCGGAGATCCGTTTGTCGTGATCCTGGCGTTGCCGGCGACCTTTTGCGGCATCGTCACGATGCTCTATATCACTGATACGACCCTCAGCGTCCCCTCGCTGATGGGCGCGATCATGGCGGTCGGCGTGGCGTCGGCAAACTCGATCCTGCTCGTCACTTTCGCGCGCGAGCAGCAGCTGGCCGGCATAAAGGCCTTCGATGCGGCGATCTCGGCCGGGCGCACCCGCATCCGGCCGGTGCTGATGACCGCGACTGCGATGATCGTCGGTATGGTCCCGATGGCGATTGGCGGTCCGGGCGAGGAGCAGAACGCCGCGCTCGCACGCGCCGTCATTGGCGGACTGTTGTTCGCGACGCCGACGACCCTCCTCGTGGTGCCCTACCTGTTTGCGATGCTGCGCAGAGGCAATGACGGCAAACCGGCCCATGGCGTTTTCGAGGAGGTTCCCGAATGAACGATCTTCACACGTTGAAGGGGCCGCCGTCGCGGCCGCTGCTCCCGGCACCAGATTGCGATGCCCCCGAACCGCCGCCGAGCCGGCAGTCGCGGCCGGGCGGGATCGGACACCGCGTGCTGAGGCTCGGCGGAATTGCGCTTCTCGTGGGCGCGCTCGCTCTGGGCATATGGCAGCACTACCAGCAGTATCGGCAGGTAAAGGATACCGCTCAGCAGCAGGCTGACTTTGTCCCGACGGTGCGTGTCGAGGACGTGGGGCAGCATCTCAGCAGAATAGATGTGACATTGCCGGCGACAACGCTCGGCTTCGAGGCAGCAAATATTTATGCCCGCGCCAGCGGCTATGTGCTAAAGCGCTATGTCGATATCGGCGATCACGTCAAGGCCGGGCAGCTCCTCGCCGAGATCACTGCACCCGAGGTCGAGGACCAGATTGCGCAATATCAGAACAGCGGTTCAGCAGCTCAGGCCACACAGCACCAGAATCAAGCCCAACGCTCGTTGGACCAGGTCACCTGGGGACGCGACGCGGTACTCGTCAAACAAGGCTGGGTGACGCTGCAGCAGGGCGACGCCGATCGCTACACCTTACAAGCCCAACAGCATGCGACAAGTGCGGCTCAGTACAATGCCGCGGCGATGCAGGCACAGCTGAGATATTACAAT
The DNA here is from genome assembly GCA_963703855.1 of uncultured Alphaproteobacteria bacterium. GTDB lineage: Bacteria > Pseudomonadota > Alphaproteobacteria > ATCC43930 > CGMCC-115725 > AP-15. The sequence goes on along the minus strand of CAVPFW010000004.1, from coordinate 51,800 downwards.
CAGCAGAAGTTCTATCAGCGGGTCGTGGCTCCGTTCGACGGCGTGATCACCCAGCGCAACATCGATGTCGGCAGCCTGATCACGGCCGATGTCACCAGCGGCACCTCGATGTTTTCGATGACCCAGAGCGACGTGATCCGCGTCTGGGTGTATGTGCCGCAGGACGACGCATTTGGCGTCAAGCCCGGGATTGAGGCCGTCATTCGCGTGCCCGCTATGCCTAACCTAACCTTCCACGGCAAAGTGACGCGGATCGCCGACGCCCTGCAGCCGGGGACGCGGACTTTGCTGACCGAGGTCGATCTACCTAACCCGGACGGCGCCTTGCAGCCGGGGGTCTATTGCACCGTCGAGCTGAAGATCCCCCGCACGTCGCCGGCGCTGATCGTGCCCGCCTCGGCGATTATCTTCGATCAGAACGGCATGCAGGTCGCGGTGGTCGAAAACGCCATCGTCCATCTGCACAAAATTGCGATCACCACCGATTACGGCACCGAGGTCGAGGTCAGCGAGGGTGTCAAGGAGGGAGATCAGGTCATCCTTCAGCCACCGGCCAATTTGGCCGACGGCGACAAAGTCCACACGATCATCGTGCCGGCGTCGCCCACATAGATGCCCAGCAGTGGTTCAGGAGCATCGACGGGCATGAGGCGAATGAGCGTAAGTCTGACGATCGTCAGCCAAGTCGATCCTCTCGAACTGGGCAAACGCAATCGATGTGCTCTGTCCTCCGGCAGGCGGTCGACCCCATGGAACAACGACTCCCCGACACCGCCTGCATCGCGTGGGGGTTATCGCAGGCGGTGTACCGGCGGCTTTTTGGCCTGGTGTGGGGCGCAGACTTGGACATCACGACGATAAGCGAGCATGTCGCATGAAGGTTACTCGCTGGATTTTGCGATGAGGGAGCGGGTATCGACAAAACTCACCATCGCAATGTCGCTCATCGCCGGTATTCTGTACGTTACGGTCAGGAGCGCAGCGGCCGACCAGATCGGGTTTGCGGTGGACCCGCGACCAGATGGTCGATGTCCACCTCGCTGTGTAGCGGCGAAGGTGTGAGGCGCAGTCGCTCGATGCCGCGCGGTACGGTCGGGTAGTTGATCGGAGGCACGTAGATATCGAACTTGTCGAGTAGCCGATCGCCGATGTCTCGGCACAATACCGAGTTGCCGACGACAACCGGCACAATATGGCTCGGACTGTCGCGGTGCAGGATTTGGGCGGCATCGAGCCAGCGGCGCAAGAGGGCCACGCGCTCCTGCAATCGTCGGCGTTCGGCGGAGCTGTGCTTCAGGTGGCGGATGCCGGCCAGAGCCGCCGCCACCGCCGGCGGCAGCGCCGTCGTGAAGATGAAGCCCGAGCCGAAGCCGCGCACGACGTCGCACAGCGCCGCCGCGCCGGCGATGTCGCCGCAGATAACGCCAAAGGCTTTCGCCAGGGTGCCCTGGATGCCTCGTAACCCATCATGCCCCTTTATCCGCTGCCGATCGCGACACCGGTCGCGAAGACGAGCAAGCCGCCGCCGCCGACCTGAAACGCCGCCGACAGCAGCGGTGTGTCCTATTCGGCAGCGGGCGGCAGCGCAAGCCCAAGGGCGCGGGCGACGCCGGCGCCGTAGGCCGGATCTGCGCGCAGACAATTGGCGACGTGGCGCTCCTTGATGTGTAGGCGGGCATCGCCCATCGCGCGAGCCGTGTTCTCGAACAGCACCTGCTGCTGCGCCGGCGTCATCAGCCGGAAGAGATTGCCCGGCTGCTCCCAGTGGTCGTCATCGGCGTAGTGGTTGTAGTGGGCCGCCTCGCCTTCAATGGGCAGCGGCGGCTCGGCGAATTCGGGCTGGTTGTCCCAGAGTCCGGTGCTGTTGGGGTTGAAGCTGGTGGTGCCGCCGAGATTGCCGTCGACCCGCATCTTGCCGTCGCGGTGGTAGCTCATGAATGGGCATTTCGGCGCGTTGACCGGGATCTGGTAGAAGTTGACGCCGAGACGGTAACGAACCGCGTCGTTGTACGAGAACAGGCGCGCCTGCAGCATCCGGTCCGGAGAAAAGCTGATGCCGGGGACGACGTTCGACGGCCCGAACGCCGCCTGCTCGACTTCGGCGAAATAGTTGTCCGGCCAGCGGTTGAGCTCCATCAAGCCCACCTCGATCAGCGGGTACTCGGCCTTCGGCCAGACCTTGGTTAGGTCGAACGGGTTGTGCCGGTGCGTCTTCGCCTCCGCTTCGGTCATCACCTGGATGAAAAGCGTCCAGCGCGGGAAGTCGCCGGCTTCGATCGCGTTGAGCAGGTCACGGCCGTGGCTTTCACGGTCTTTGGCAACGAGGGCCTCGGCTTCGGCATCGGTCAGGTTCTGGATGCCTTGCTGCGTGCGGAAATGGAATTTGACCCAGACGCGCTCGTTCGCCGCGTTGATCATCGAAAAAGTGTGGCTGCCGAAGAGGTGCATATTCCGGAAGCTCTTCGGGATGCCGCGGTCGGACATGACGACTGTGACCTGGTGCAGCGCGTCGGGCAGCAAGGTCCAGAAATCCCAGTTGTTGTCGGCGCTGCGCATCCCGGTGCGCGGGTCGCGCTTGATCGCGTGGTTGAGGTCCGGAAAGCGCAGCGGATCGCGGAAGAAGAACACCGGCGTGTTGTTGCCGACGATGTCCCAGTTGCCCTCCTCGGTGTAGAACTTCAACGCGGTGCCGCGGATATCGCGCTCGGCGTCGGCGGCGCCACGCTCGCCGGCAACGGTCGAGAAGCGCGCGAACATCGGCGTCTGCTTGCCGATTTCGGAAAAGATCTTCGCCTTCGTGAAGCGGGTGATGTCGTGCGTTACCGTAAAGGTGCCGTAGGCGCCCCAGCCCTTTGCATGCATACGGCGCTCGGGGATCACTTCGCGGTCGAAGTGAGCCAGCTTCTCGAGCAGCCAGATGTCCTGCAGCAGTGCCGGGCCGCGCGGGCCGGCGGTCATGATGTTGGTGTTGTCGGCGACCGGCGCGCCGGCTTCGGTGGTGAAAACTTTCGATGTGGACATGAGAACTTCCTCGGGTTGTATGAAGGGGTGGGTGCGGCGCGCGGATGTGCCTAGCCGGGCCAAGCAGAGGCGCGGATCACGCTGCAGAAATTAACAGGCGTGAAATGCGGGTCCTTGTCGGCAAGCACGTCGGCGTTGACAGTGCCAAAGGTGGTCTCGGGCTTGTGGTGGAAGCCGTCGTAGAAGGCTTGGATGATCTCCTCCTCAAAGTGGCCGGGGCGCGGGTGCGCGCGGACCACCGCTTCGCGCTCGGCCTCGGTGAACTCGGAAAAAGCGATGCCGAGCACGTCCATCTCGACGCCGGCGGTAACGAGCGCGATGATGGGATGCATGTGCGGTGGGATGCCGGGCGTGGTGTGCAGAGCGATGGCGGTCCAGACCGTCTCGATCTCGGCTGCGGCTATGCCATGGCTGCGGAGGAAGTCACGGGCAGCATTGGCGCTGTCGACCTCGAAACGCTCATGTGCGCTCGCATGCTTGGGGGTGAGGCCCATGTCATGAAACATGGCGCCGGCGTAGAGGAGCTCAGGATCGAAATGGAGGCCGCGGCGCTTACCGGTAAGCGCGCCCCAGTAATAGACGCGGCTCGAGTGATGGAAAAGCAGCGGTGATTTAGTGTCCTTGACCAATTCGGTCACTTCGCCTGCCAGTTTGCTGTCGGGAATGACGATGCCTGCGACTGGCTTGGGGATCACGTCGATTTCATGTAAGCGGACCAACGTCATTGCTTCCTCCTGAAAAACTCTTGCCCAGCAAACCGCCATTCAGCAAATCGATCTTCGTCGGTGGGCCAACCCGATATCGTCTGACCCCTCCTCTCCTTCGGGCAGGTTCGATTGGCAGACCCTCCAGACATCAATCCAAGCGGCGCTTTCATCAAATCGAGATTTCCGATCTAGACGATAGGTGATCTCTATTGCAGCGCTCGCCCGTACTCGGCTGCGGCTCCAAACTGCACAGTCACTGTTCCCTGTCTGCGCCGCTCGACCCAGAACCAGCGATACAGCGCGCCGGCAAAGATCGGACCCACCAGCTGGGCGGCAACGTAAAGCGAGACTTCTCCATTGAGACCGGCCGGCCATACGCCAGAAGGAGCACATAAACGGCGGCAACGCCGCCGGCGAGCTGGGCGACGAGGTAAGGCGTAACGCGACGGCATGGAAACACTCCCGCTGTTGCGAGGCCGATTGTGACGGAGGGATTGAAATGGCCGCCGCTCATGTCGCCGAATGCCGCGACAAACACCAGGATGGTAAGGCCATGCGCGAACGCGACGGCGGATCATGATTAACGCCGAGCGCTAGTGCCGCCCCGGCGCCGATGAAGATCAACGCGAAGGTGCCGATGAACTCGGCCGCCAACACCCGCGACGGCTCGATTGCTATTTCAGTCACTGTCGTTAGCCTCCGCACATGGCCTGGTGAGCGCATGTCAACCCGCCATCCCCCAAAGTACGGTGAAGGTCGCCGGGCGCCAGTGAATTGGAGTAAATCATCGTAAAAATGGCGGCAGCAGCCCTGCTCGCAAATCGTGACAGGGCGCCTCGAAATGCTCCTTTACGAGGAGTCAATGCTTCAAATAAGCGTTGTGCCGCAGAGGAGCGTCGGCCTTGAGGCACTGCAGTCAACGGATACCTTACCAATTTTTACCCGATTTTACTGGGACGAGACGACTATCGGCCTAATTCGACGTGCGAGGGCAAACGGGACCGCACTCGGTGGGGGAAATGAGATCCATGGCCGCGGCAACCGCTGTTTCCGATAGACCCGACACGAAGCGCGGGCGACGCCCCCCTCTGCTCGTCGGCCTCGTAATGATCGCGCTCGCCTCCGGGGGCTACCTGGGCTGGCAGCATTTCGCGCACGACCCCCTCGCGGCAAAGCCGGTGTCCCCGCCCCCCGTTCCCGTCATCGCCGCGTCCGTCGAGCAGAAAAATTTTCCGATCGTGCTGACCGGGGTCGGCAACGTCACCGCGCTGAACTCGGCGACGGTGCGCAGCATGGTCACCGAACCAATCGTCGGCATCGACTTCAAGGACGGCCAGCTTGTCAAGAAAGGCGAGCTCTTGGCCCAGCTCGACCCCAGCACCTACGAGGCGCAGCTCGACCAGGCAGAGGCCAATCTCGCTCGCGACCAGGCCCATCTCGAAAATGGGCAGATCAATCTCGGCCGATATGTGCCGCTGGCAAAGCAGGGGTTTGCGCCGCAACAGCAGGTAGCCACCCAGCAGGCGATGATCGCCCAGGAGCGGGCCACGCTACAGGGCGATCAGGCCGCGATCGAATACGCCAAGACTGAGCTTGGCTATACGAAGCTGGTGGCGCCGTTTGACGGGGTCGCCGGAATTCGCCTCCTCGATGTCGGCAACATCATTCACTCGAGCACGTCGCGGGGTTCTCCGAGCGAGCCGAACGCCTTGGTGGTGGTCAACCAAATCCAGCCGATCAGCGTGATGTTCACACTGGCTGCTGCCGACATCCCCGAGGTGCAGGATGCGTTGCCAAAGGGCCGGGTCAAGGCCATCGCGTTGAGCGCCGACGGCAAAACCGCGCTTGACACCGGAATGCTCGCCGCGATCGACAACCAGGCGAACACCACCTCCGGAACGATTAGCCTCAAGGCAATCTTTCCCAATCCGAAACGCCGATTGTGGCCTGGCATGTTCGTCAATGTCCAAATCGAGACGCAGGTGAGGGACAATGGTCTGATCGTCCCGCTCGACGCCGTCCAGCAGGGGCCGCAAGGACCGTATGTTTTTGTCGTCGGCCCGGATCGCAAAGTCGCAATGCAGCCGGTCTCGGTGCGCGAGACGCTGAACGGCGAGGCGCTGATCGAAACAGGCTTGAGCGCCGGTGAGACTGTTGTCGTGCGCGGCCAATACCGGCTGACGCCGGGCACCGTGGTGTCACTTGCCGACCCGAACGATCCGGCCGTTGTGCCGAACCCCACCCCGGCAAGCGCGGGCCTGTTGCCGTGAACATCTCGGCGATGTTCATCCGCAGGCCGATCGCCACCGCGATGCTCATGGCGGCGATCCTGCTGCTCGGGCTGATCGGCTACGAGCTGTTGCCGGTGGCGGCGCTGCCGAACATCGACTCCCCAACGGTCCAAGTCACCGCGCAACTGCCGGGCGCCGACGCGCAGACCGTCGCCGGCACGGTGACGACGCCGCTCGAACGCCAGTTCGGACAGATACCCGGCCTGACGCAGATGACCTCGAGCAGCGCCACCGAATATGCCGAGATCACATTGCAATTCGACCGCAGCCGCACCGTGGATTCGGCGGCGCAGGATGTGCAGGCGGCAATCAATGCAGCGGCCGGGCAGCTGCCGCCGACAATGCCCAATCCGCCGATATACCGGAAGACCAACCCGGCCGACACGCCGGTGCTGATGCTCGCGCTGACCTCGCAGACGCTGCCGCTGACCACGGTCAGCGATTACGCGAACAGCATCCTCGCGCAAAAGATTTCGCAAATGCCGGGCGTTGGCGAGGTCGATGTCGGCGGCGAGCAAAACCCCGCAATCCGGGTGCAGGTCAACCCGGCGCTGCTGGCCGCAGACGGCCTCGACCTGGAGGCGGTGCGGACGGCGCTGGCCACTGCTACGGTCGACCAGCCGAAAGGCACCTTGTATGGCGCCAACCAGGCCTTCGCGCTGCAGACCAACGACCAGTTGATGACGGCGCAAGGGTTCAACGACTACATCCTCGCCAACCGCAGCAGTGCCTTCGGCTCTAGCGGACCGGTACGCGTGCGCAATGTCGGCCGGGCCATCGTGGCCCCGCAAGATGTGAACTTGGCGGGCTGGATGAACACCGAACCGGCCGTCATCATAGCGGTCCAGCGCCAGCCGGGCGCCAATGTCATCGCCACGGTCGACCAGATCAGGAAGGCGTTGCCGCAGCTCGAAGCCTCACTGCCGCCGTCGATCAAAATCCATGTCGTTTCCGACCGCACCCAGACCATCCGGGCCAGCGTCACCGATGTTCAGCACACGCTGCTGTTGACGGTGGCGCTGGTCGTCGGCGTCATCTTCCTGTTTTTACGCAAGCTCTGGGCGACCGTGATCCCGGCGATCTCGGTGCCGATGTCGCTGATCGGCACTTTCGCGGTCATGTATGTGCTCGGCTACAGTCTCGACAATCTATCACTGATGGCGCTGACGATCGCGGTCGGCTTTGTCGTCGACGATGCGATCGTAATGATCGAGAACATCGTGCGGCACATCGAGGAAGGGAAGACGCCGATGCAGGCCGCTCTCGAAGGGGCGGGCGAAATCGGTTTTACGATCATGTCGATCTCGATTTCGCTGATTGCGGTGTTCATTCCGCTGTTCCTGATGAGCGGCATCGTCGGTCTTTTGTTCCGCGAGTTCGCGGTTACCGTCGCCGTGGCGATCCTGGTCTCGGTCATCGTCTCGCTGACTTTGACGCCGATGATGTGCGCCCGGGTCTTGACCGCGGAGGGCGAGACCCCGCCGGGCCGTCTCGCGCGCGCGCTCGAGCGTTTGTTTGAGGGGCTGGCCGCTGCTTACGATCGGGGGTTGGTGATGGCACTGCGGCATCGCTTTGCCACCTTGATGGTAATGCTCTCGACCGTCGCGCTGACCGGCGTGCTGTTCGTCGAGATCCCCAAAAGCTTTTTCCCGCAGCAAGACACCGGCCTGATCGTCGGCATCGCGGAGGGCGCGCAAAACATTTCGCCGCAGGCGATGAAGAACCGCATGCGGGCGGTTCTCGCAGTAGTGACGAAGGATCCCGCGGTCGCCGCGGCGAACGCCTATATCGGACCCGGCGGGCCGACGGTTACCGAGAATGACGGCCGTATGTTCATCACCTTGAAGCCGCTCGGTCAAAGGACGGCCAGCGCCGACCAGGTGATCGCGCGGTTGAACAAGGCGCTGCAGCCGGTTTGGGGCGTAACCTTATACATGCAGGCCGCCCAAGACATCACGATCGGCGCGCGGCTCTCGAAGACCCAATACCAATACACACTGGTCGATGTCGACAGCGACGAGCTCGATCACTGGGCGCCGATCCTGTTAAAGAAGTTGCAGGCATTGCCGCAGTTGACCGATGTCGCCAGCGACCAACAGAGCACTGGCCGGGTCATGAAGATCGAGATCAACCGCCAGCTCGCCTCGCAGCTGGGCATCAACCCCTCGGTTGTCGATTCGATCCTCTATGACGCGTTCGGCCAGCGGGTAGCGGCGCGCATCTATACGAGGCTGAACCAATATTTCGTGATCCTCGAAGTCCAGCCCGATTTCCAACTCGGGCCAAACGCGCTGAGCCGCATCTATGCGACCGCGTCCAGCGGCGCCGAAGTACCGTTGAGCGAGTTCGCCGCGATCACCTCGACAGTGGCACCGATTGCGGTCAACCACCAGGGCCAATTCCCGTCGGTAACTCTGAGCTTCAATCTCCCTGCGAACGTCTCGATCGGCGAGGCGGTAACGGCGATCCAGCAGGCAACGAGAGGGCTCGACCTGCCACGCTCGATTGCCACCAGTTTTCAGGGCAGCGCACAGGCATTTCAGAATTCGCTGAGCAGCACGCCGATCCTGATCCTGGCGGCGATGATCGCGGTCTACATCATCCTCGGCATGCTCTACGAGAGCACGATCCACCCAATCACGATCATCTCTACCTTGCCCTCGGCCGGGCTCGGGGCTTTGCTGACCTTGATGCTGTTCGGCATGCCGCTCGACGTGATCGGTATCATCGGGATCATTCTGTTGATCGGCATCGTCAAGAAGAATGGCATCATGCTGGTCGACTTTGCGTTGGCCGGCCAGCGCGAGCGCGGCCTCGGCACCGAGGAGGCGATCCACGAGGCCTGCCGGCTGCGCTTTCGTCCCATTCTGATGACCACGATGTGCGCTTTGCTCGCAGGCGTCCCGCTGATGCTCGGCACCGGCATCGGGTCAGAAATTCGCCAGCCGCTCGGGTATGCGATCGTCGGCGGGCTCCTGGTGTCGCAGGTGCTGACTTTGTTTACCACGCCGGTGGTCTATATCTACATGGACCAACTCGGCCATTGGCTGGGCCGCCTGCGGGGCTCTCGCCGGGGCCTGGTTGAAGCGTCGGCGGCCGGCGGCGCCCCGGAGTGAGCGTCGTCTCCAGACCACCGCTCGGGACTGCTGCACCAGCAGCTGTCTTCGGTGGCGCTGCCCACGGATTTCGCCCCAGTGATCGGCTGCGATAACGCGTCCGTAAGCACGCACGAGCCAACGAACGACATCCGACTTCAAAGCAGGCCGCACTCCTGTCGGGCGGTATCGGTAAAAAATGTTTTGACGAAATCGTCGACCCAAAGCAGATGGTCGGCCACGACCGACTCATCCCGCAGAACGAATGCCACTGCCACGATGATTTACCAATTTTGACCGGAGCTTACTTGGGAGGCATGCGATCCGGCCTATGTTGGAATGAGATGCGGTCATCGGGACTTCCATTATCCCGGCCGCGATGACGTTTGTGGCGGCCAGGTCTATGTCAACCTACCCAGTGATCCTCCTCCCGCACCGGGCCCACCTGTGGCCGGCCCATTGCAGCAGGAACGGCCGCATTTTTGTTCGGTTGGCAGAAGGTGGCCCCGACCCCGCTCAAGAAGCTGAGTTTCACGCATTTTTACGCAGCTTAACTGGGCTTGGAGCGTCAGCAATCTAATTATCGAGCGCGGGCCCTGCCCTTGTCTGGGGCGCACGGACGCTCGCAGATGCAGTGCGGCCCGGGACTTGGAAAAGAGCTGGTGAAATTCGGAGGTAAGAAATGAAGCGGCCGCTCCGCGAAGCAGGACTCGCGTTGATGACGGTGCTGGGGAGCTCGTCGACGGTGTTGGCCGGCGATCCCGCGGCCGGCCAGAGGGTGTTCGCGGCCCACTGCGCAGGGTGCCATGCCATTGCGCCCGGTCAGAACAAGATCGGCCCAGCCCTCGCCGGTATTGTCGGCAGCAAGAGCGGATCGGCACCCGGGTTCAACTTTTCCCCCAATATGAAGGATGCAAACGTGACCTGGAACGATGCCAATCTCGACAAGTTTCTCGCGAACCCGGTCGGCTTCGTTCACGGGACCAAAATGTTCGTCAATCTTTCAAGCGAGGCCGATCGGCAGAACGTGATTGCTTATCTCAACACGCTCAAGAAATGAGGCCAATGGCCCAATCGGCGTTCTAATTTCTCACGGAGAATTCCCTTGCCACAGATCAAGATCAATGGCGTCGAGCACACCATCGACGCCGACCCGCAAATGCCGCTCTTGTGGGCCATTCGCGACATCGTCGGCCTGACCGGGACCAAATTCGGCTGCGGCGTCGGTGCCTGCGGAGCTTGCACCATCCATCTCGACGGTCAGGCGGTCCGCTCCTGCCTGACGGCCTTGGCCGACGCGCGAGGGCACGAGGTCGTCACGATCGAGGGTCTCAGCGGCAATGGCACGCATCCGGTCCAGCTTGCCTGGGAGGCAAACAACGTTCCGCAATGCGGCTATTGCCAGGCCGGTCAGATCATGCAGGCCGCGGCGCTGCTCAAACAGACGCCAAAGCCGAGCGATCAGCAGATCATCGACGCGATGTCCGGGAACATCTGCCGCTGCGGCACCTATCAGCGCATTAGGCAGGCCATTAAATCGGCGACGGAGGCAGCGTGATGACTGCGATTGCCAATGTGAGCCGGCGGGATCTAATCAAGGGAGCCGCGTCCGCGTCCGGACTCGCTCTCGGTTTCCACGTCGGGTTCCGCAAGCTTCCCTTTGCCGAAGCCGCCGAACCACCGGCGTTTCAGCCGAACGTGTTTGTGACGATCGACGGGACGGGCCTGGTGACGATTGTCGCGAGCCGCGCCGAGATGGGCACTGGCATCAAGACCGATTTGCCTTTGGTGCTCGCCGACGAGCTCGAGGCCGATTGGAGCCGCGTCAGGGTTCTCCAGGCGCAAGGCGACCCAAAATACGGCGACCAGAACACGGACGGCTCGCGCAGCACCTGGCAGTTCTTTGGGCCGATGCGACTGGCCGGCGCCACCGCCCGGCAAATGCTCGAAACCGCCGCGGCCCAGGCCTGGGATGTTCGGGTCGCCGAATGCCGGGCGCAAAACGGGTTTGTCGTCCACGCCTCCAGCGGGCGCAAGCTCGCCTTTGGCGATCTCGCCAAGCTCGCCGCGGGGATGCCGGTCCCGCCGACGGACCAGGTGCGGCTGAAGGACCGCAAGCACTGGCGCTATATCGGCAAACCCTATCCGATCGTCGATCTCAAAGACATCGTTCGCGGCCGCGCGACCTATGGCATCGACGTCGTCGTTCCGGGCATGAAATATGCCTCGGTCGAGCGGTGCCCGGTGTATGGCGGCAAGGTCAAGTCGTTCGACCCGCAGGATGCGTTATCGGTCGCCGGCGTCGAGCGCGTCGTCGAGGTCCCGGCGACTGCGATGCCGTCCGGCTTCAAGCCATTGGGCGGCATCGCGGTTATCGCCAACAACACCTGGTCGGCGCAGCAGGGCCGCCAGCGGCTCAAGATCGAATGGGATTACGGGTCCAATGCCGGGCATGACAGCGCCGCCTACCGCGCCGAGCTCGAGGCGACGGCCCGGGAGCCAGGGAAGGTGGTGCGAAACCATGGCGACGTCGACAGTGCGCTGGCCACTGCAACCCGGCGCGTCTCGGCGGATTATTTTGTCCCCCATCTCGCGCACGCCCAGATGGAGGTGCCCAACGCCGTCGCGCATTGGCGCGGGGGCGCTTGCGAGACCTGGTCGCCGTCGCAGAACCCGACCCAGGTGCGGCAGACTGTCGCCGAGGTGCTCGGCATCAATCAAGCCGATGTGACGGTTAACGTCACCTTGCTCGGCGGCGGCTTTGGCCGCAAGTCGAAGCCGGACTATGTCGCCGAAGCAGCGCTGCTGTCGCGGATGGTCGGCGGGCCGATCAAGGTCACATGGACGCGCGAAGACGACATTCAGCACGATTATTACCACGCGATCTGCGCGCAGCACCTTGAGGCGGGGCTCGATCAAGACGGCCGTGCCACGGGTTGGCTGCACCGCACCGTCTTTCCTCCGATCGAGGCGACATTCCAGGCGAACGTCGTTTACGGCAGCGGCGGCGAACTGGGCCAGGGCGTCGTCGACATGCCCTATTACATCCCGAATGTGCGCTGTGAGAACGGCGCTGCTGCGAACCATGTGCGGATTGGCTGGTACCGCTCAGTCTACAATATCCCGCACGCCTTCGCCGTCTGCTCGTTTGCCGACGAGCTCGCGGCGGCGGCGGGAAAGGACCCGGTCGAGTATTTGCGCGAACTGATCGGACCGCCGCGCATCCTCGATTTAAGGGCGCTCGGCGTCCTTGTCGACTATCCGAATTACGCGGTCAATCAGCTCGCTCCGAAAATCGCCGATCAGTATTTGATCGATACCGCTCGGCTGCGCGGCGTGCTCGACCTCGCCGCGGCGAACAGCAATTGGGCCCAGAAATTGCCTTCGAGACAGGGCCGCGGTGTCGCAGTCCATCGCAGCTTTCTCAGCTATGTCGCGGTTGTCGCGCATGTCGCCGTCGGCAATGACGGTCAGGTCACGATACCGCGACTTGATATGGCGATCGATTGCGGAACGGTGGTCAATCCGGACCGCGTCCGTGCGCAGCTGGAAGGTGCTGCGGTCATGAGCATCGGCAATGCGCTCTACAGCAACATTACGGTGAAAGGAGGACGAGTAGAGCAAAGCAACTACACCGATTATCTCGTCCCACGCATCGACATCGCGCCGGAGACCCACGTCTATTTCGTCGACAACACCCATTTGCCGGGTGGGGTCGGCGAACCGGGGGTGCCGCCGACCGCGCCGGCGATCTGCAACGCGATCTACGCGGCAACCGGCAAACGCATCCGAACCCTGCCGGTCGATCCGCAGCAACTGAAAGTCTAGAGCCTAGTGCTCCACGTAGATTCGCGATTCACGGTTACCCAAACCGTCTTGGCCGGGCTTGCCCCGTGGGCCTTCGGTTCACGGACTAGATCCGTGGGCATCCACGAGCCGGAGCCCAAACTCGGCCGATTTCCGTGGATGCCCGGCACAAGAGCCTGTCCGCGGGCCGCGCGGACCGGGCATGACGATTGAGGGGAGACTGCAACATCTGAATGCGTCTGAGCACTAGCAAGCGGAAAAGGACTGAGGGGGCGCTTGTCTGGGCTTCGCCCTTCCAACTAACGGAGGAAGCCATCATGTCTTCTAATCGCGGTGTCGTTTATCTCGGACCCGGCGAGGTCGAGGTTCGGAACATCGACTTTCCCACCTTCCGCAATCCGGTAGGAAAAACGGTCGAGCACGGGGTCATATTAAAGGTCGTTGCGACGAATATTTGTGGTTCCGACCAGCACATGGTGCGCGGCCGAACCACGGCGCCGGCCGGCATGGTGCTGGGTCATGAAATCACCGGCGAGATCATCGAGATTGGCGGCGACGTCGAATACCTCGGCATCGGCGATATCGTCTCGGTTCCATTCAACGTGGCTTGCGGCCGCTGCCGCACCTGTCGCGAGGGCAATACCGGCGTCTGCTTGAACGTCAACCCCGAGCGGGCCGGCGGCGCTTACGGTTATGTCGATATGGGCGGGTGGATCGGCGGCCAGGCCGAATACGTCATGGTGCCTTACGCCGACTTCAATTGTTTGAAGTTCCCGGAGAAGGCTGAGGCTCTCGAAAAGATTCGCGATCTGACTTGCCTGACCGACATCCTGCCGACCGGATTTCATGGTGCGGTCACAGCCAAGGTCGGCGTCGGCTCGACCGTGTATGTCGCCGGCGCGGGACCGGTCGGTCTTGCAGCGGCCGCGGCGGCGCGCATTCTTGGCGCAGCGGTGGTGCTGATCGGAGACATGAACCGGGAGCGTCTCGCCCATGCCGCGAAAGTCGGGTTCGAGCCAATCGACCTTTCGGCGCACGACCGCTTGGGCGAGCTCGTAGCCGAAGTGCTGGGGGTGCCGGAGGTCGACTGTGCAATCGATTGCGTCGGCTTCGAGGCCAAGAGCCAGAGCTCCGACGGTCAGGTTATCGAAGCCCCGGCGGTCGTGCTCAACAGCCTGATGGAGATCACGCGACCCGCCGGTTCGATCGGAATCCCAGGGCTTTACGTGACTGACGATCCGGCCGCAAAGGATAAGGCGGCGCAACGCGGCATGCTGAGCCTTCGCTTCGGTCTCGGTTGGGCAAAGTCCCACAGCCTGCACACCGGGCAGACCCCGGTGCTGAAGTACAACCGGCAGCTGATGCAGGCGATCCTGTGGGGGCGGCTCCCGATCGGCGAAATCGTCAACGTCAAACTCATCTCCCTCGACCAAGCCCCTGAGGGTTACCGAAATTTCGATGCCGGCGTACCGAACAAATTCGTGATCGACCCGCACGGACTGGTGCCCGATCGACACTAGGATTGGCAAACAGCCTCGTGGTTACTCTGAGTGCTGCGCGCCGCGTCATTGCCGCCGCGGAGGTCGCCGCTGCCGGCGCTGCGGCGTTCTCGAACTGAGCATCGCCTGCTACGGATCGCTCGGCAGCGATCGGCGCCAAATTGCCGTGCGCACCGGCTGACTGATAAAAATTTTTACCCGCACTTACCCGAATTTACTCACCTCTGAGCCCTAGACGATCTAACTACTGGAATGCGGACCACGCCATCGGCAATTGGGTTCGCATGAACTGTGATAGGAGATTCAGCATACGGTTGCAGATGCCATGCTTCATTGGGGCGCTCGCGGTTACCGTGGGTCCCTTTCGACTGGGAGCGCAATCATTGCCGGCGAATGAACAGTGGACCACCACCAATGCTCAGGCAGAGAACCAGCCTATTCAGCAGCAGTGCGCCTCGGGTTGGGTTTGGGAGCCCGGGGGCTATACCGGAGGCGGCTCGAGGCGCCCTGCCCACTACGAGTCTGGAGTAACACAATAGACTTTTGATCAAATAGCTGGGAAAGGCGAGGCGCAAGGCAACGCCCCACCACCCGCTTCGGACCGTGCGCAGGAAGTGCGAGATGTCCCGCGGGTACTTCAGCCCCTGATGAAGCGCACCCGATGCTGCCTCCTCGGCGCGTAAGCCGGAGAGCGATCGGAATGAGAATGGAGGGCAGTGTATTGACCATCGACAATGACGCGGATCTCGCGATCAACGGTGGGCGTCACCAGCGCCCGGCCTTAGATGGAATCATCGGCTTTGTCGGGCTGGGTCGGATGGGCAGCGCCATGGCTGCCAACCTCGCCGCCGGCGGTTACCGGGTGATCGCCTATATTCGCCATCTGGACCGCGCGGCGGAAGTGCGGGCCCTCGGCGTTGAGCCGAAATTCAGCATTGCTGAATTATTCGACTGCGATTTCGTCATCAGCATGCTGCCTGACGACCGCGTGGTTCGCGAGGCGGTATTCGGCAAAACCGGGAAAGAGGGGTTGGCCGCGGGTCTGAGGCCAAATGCCGTGCATCTCTCGATGAGCACGATCAGCACGGCCGCAGCGGGCGAATTCGCCGAGGAGCACGAAAAGCACCGCCAGTGCTATGTCGCGGCGCCGGTGTTCGGCAATCCCGATGCGGCGAAGGCCCGCGAACTGTTCATCATCGCGGCCGGCGCCCGTGACGCGCTCGATCGCTGCCGTCCGCTGTTCGACCTGCTCGGTCAACGCACCTTTGTCATCGGCAGCGACCCCGAGAGCGCCAACCTGGTCAAGATCGTCGGCAATGCCATGATGGCGACCACATTGGAAATGCTTGGAGAGGCGCTGGCTCTGGTGCGCAAGCGCAGCCTCGATCCGGCCGCGGTTCTAAGCATACTGACGTCGACGATGTTCGGCAGCCGGGTCCATCAGATTTACGGCGCCAAGATCGTCGCCCAGCGTTTCATGCCAGCGGGCTTTGCGCTTCCATTAGCACTCAAGGATGTCCGTTTGGCCATGGCGGAAGCGGAGGCGGCCAACGTCCCAATGCCCTCGGTCAGCGTCGTGCGCGACCGAATGATCACCGGTCTGGCCCACGGCTACGCGGAACTCGATTGGTCGGCTCTGGGCTTGGTCGCTGCCGAAGCGGCGGGAATCGAAGACCAAGCGGATGCCGAGTGAGGCTCAAGGCCGCGTCCGGCGCTCCGGCCTGCATATTGGAGAAATGACCATGACAGCGAGTGTTAATGTGGAACCGGCGACTATTGCAGGCACAAGCCTGGCCATATCGCGCGTCGGCCTTGGAACTTGGGCGATCGGCGGCTGGATGTGGGGCGGGACCGACGACACCGAGTCGGTCGCGACAATTCATGCCGCGATCGAAGGCGGCATCAATCTGATCGACACCGCGCCAGCCTACGGGTTTGGCCGTTCCGAAGAAATCGTCGGCCGCGCCATTGCCGACCGCAGCCTGCGCTCACACGTGGTCATCGCCACCAAAACCGGGCTCGAGTGGAAAGACGGGAGAGTGTTCCGGAACGCCAGCCGCGACCGCATCCTCCGCGAGATCGGCGATTCGCTGCGGCGATTGCGGACCGACTACATCGACATTTATCAAGTGCATTGGCCCGACCCGCTGGTGTCGATCGAAGAGACGGGCGAGGCGATGCAGACGCTGTTCGACCAGGGGAAGATCCGCGCCATTGGCGTGAGCAATTTCTCGGTTGCCCAGATCGAGCGCTTTCGCCGCGTCGCCAAACTGCACGTCGTGCAGCCGCCCTACAATCTGTTCGAGCGCGAGATCGAGGCCGAGCTTCTGCCCTATTGCCGGCAATCGGGTCTCGCGACCTTGACCTATGGCGCGCTGTGCCGCGGGCTGTTGTCCGGCAAGCTGCGTGAAGACGCGCATTTTGACGGCGACGATCTTCGCTTGACCGACCCGAAATTCCAGCCGCCTCTCTACCCGCGATACCTCGCTGCGGTTCGCCGTCTCGATCAATTCGCCCGACGGCGTTACGGCAAACGGGTCATCCATTTGGCTGTACGCTGGCTCCTCGACCAGGGTACCACTGCGGCACTCTGGGGAGCGCGTCATCCCGGCCAGCTGCAGCCGATCGACCAGGTCTTCGGATGGTCGCTCGATGCCGCGGCAAAAACCGAGATCGATCGCATTCTGCGAGAAGTCGATCACCGATCCGGTGGGCCCCGAGTTCATGGCGCCGCCCGCGCGCTCCAATGCCGGGATCTTGGAAGCGGCGCAGTAGCGCCGGCGTCGGGCCAGATTCTACTCGGGAGACAATAGTTCTTGGGTGCATTGAAGATGACGGATCGAATTTTTTCGGAAGAGAGTCTGCTGTTGCCCGGCCGGCGCCAGCTGCTGCTGGCCTCGTTGCTTGCCGCGTTGCCGCTTGGATTGGCCGACGGAAGAGCAGAAGCGATCAACCCTGCCGAGACACAGGTGACTCTGCCCGACCAGATCAAATGGTCGGCGTGGACCGCCGGACCGCCGCATAGCGCCGAGATGGCGACGCTGTTTGGCGGGTTGGACCAGCCAGGGGAATACCTCGTGTTGATGAAATGGTACCCCGGCTATATGAGCGCGCCGCACAGCTACGCCACCGACCGGTTGTGTTTGGTGCTGTCAGGCACGTGGTGGGTGAACAGCGGTCGCGATTTCGATCCGGATGCGACGGTTCCGGCGCCGGCCGGCGGCTTTGTCAGGCGCGTCGCCCACACGCCGCATTACGACGGCGTCAAGCGGGGTGCGAAGGAACCGGTAGTAATCGGGATTTTCGGCCTTGCTCCGGTCGATCTGAAACTGGTCGACCCGAGCAAGCCGGCCTGGCGCTATGCGTAGCGCCGTTTCCTTTAAAGCGGGGTACCCTCTCGAAAGCGGGGCACCCTGTTGCTCGCCCTCGAAAATCGTGGCTTGTAGTTTGCTGTAAACTTGGACTAGTAAATCCGGGTGAATTAGGACAAACATATACATAAAAATACGATAAATCATCTGCGGTAATGTTAACAGATTTTTATATATGGCTTACCGAGATTTACTTATCTTAACTTGATGATACGTAGCCAAGCTGATAAGTTGCCGAAGATCAAATTCGTCGCCCGGAGCGGAGGATCGGCAAGCCGATCACACGCACCGGAAACGGCATCATTTCAGGCCTCTGCGCCGTGATTAGACCAGCCCTTTCGAGACGTCCGAAAAAATGGGGGAAATCGTGATGACATTGCGCGACCATTTTCATTCATATCTCGACGCCGTGAGTCGGGAAGATCGCTATCGCACCTTTGTCGATCTGGAGCGGCGCGCCGACCGTCCGCCCTTTGCCATTTGGCGCAGCAATGGCGCTTCCCGCGAGGTCGTCGTTTGGTGCTCAAACGATTATCTCGGGATGGGACGCCATCCTGCCGTCATCAAAGCGATGATCGAGACGGCGGTGCGAATGGGCGCCGGCGCCGGCGGGACCCGCAACATCTCCGGCAACAGCCATGCCGTGGTCAGGCTGGAGAAAGAGCTTGCCGACCTGCATCTCAAGGAGGCAGCCCTCGTCTTCACTTCCGGCTATGTGTCAAACGAAGCGGCGCTCGGCACGATTGGCCGGCTGCTGCCGAATTGCCTCTTTTTCTCGGACGCGAAAAACCACGCCTCGATGATCGCCGGGATCAGAGCAAGCGGCGCCGAGAAGCGGATCTTCCGACACAATGATCTCGGCCATCTTGAAAAGCTGCTGGCGGAGACCGAGCCGAACCGTTCCAGAGTCATCGTATTCGAGTCGCTCTATTCAATGGATGGCGATATCGCCCCGATCGCCCGTATCTGCGACCTGGCGGCCAAATACGGCGCGCTCACCTATCTCGACGAAGTCCATGCCGTCGGTCTCTACGGCTTGCGCGGCGGCGGCATTGCCGAGCGCGAAGGGATCATGGACCGGGTCGATGTCATCGAGGGAACCTTGGCGAAGGGTTTCGGCGTTGCCGGAGGATACATCGCGGCCGACACGGTGATCTGCGACGCGATCCGCTCCGCCGCTCCGGGTTTCATCTTCACGACCGCCATGCCGCCGGCAGTGGCGGCCGCGGCGACGCAAAGCATCCTGCATCTCAAGCGCTCCGTGGCGGAGCGGATGGCGCATTGGCTGCAAGTCGACAAGACCCGCCGCGCCTTGTGCAAGGCAGGAATTCCGATGATGCTGTCGAATTCGCATATCATTCCCGTACCGGTCAATGACCCGACGCTCTGCCGTGAAGCGGCAGCGCTGCTCCTGGAAAAGTTTGGCATCTACATCCAGCCGATCAACTATCCGACCGTGCCAAAGGGGGCCGAGCGGCTGCGCATCACGCCGACGCCGTTCCACAACGATCGCTTGATCGATCGACTTGCCACTGCTATGCGCGAAGTTTGGAAGACGTTGGAGCTACCCCTTGAAACCAACGTCGCTCCAATATCTTCCGCCGCGAGCTTGCGGCCGGCGGCGTAAAGCCGTGCACCCGCACGGGCCGCCTTGATTTGAGCTTGCGCGGCCAGCTCTGGTAAAATGAAAGCTTTCAATCCGTGCGTCGTCGATAAACAAGACACCGCTCCCGCATAACATTGACCTTGGGCGGCGACGCGTCGGCGGCCGCCTGCAATGGCACGTCGCCTGGGATCACCACCATCGCCATGGCCAATGCGGGCCCAGGCGATTGGTGCTCAGGCAGCGTTCCCCGGCAGGCAGGAGGTCTCGCAAATCTCCGGGGTCCCGCTACCCGCTTTCGCCGCAACCGGATAGCACCGGGAGCGCCGCGCCAGAATTTACCGGAATTAACCAGGATTAACTGGGTATGGCCAGTCGGTGCAATTCAAATGCCGCGGTACGCATGCTCATTCCGGCCGTTTACCTGATCTCGATCTAGGATGCTCTTCGCGGTTTCTGGACGAAGAGACAGTTCTCGGATTGCCAATGGAGCGATCATGACAGACCAGCCTCCTTCCCCTCCCTCTGCGACCCACATTCCTGATGAGGCTTCCGGAAAGCCGGTGTTCGCCCCGTATAATGCGCCCGGCGGCGGCTGGGGGGCGTTGCACGCGGCGGCGAAAGCGCTGCGCGAGCAGAGCGTCGAACTCAAAGGGTCGAGGGCACTGCTGTCGATGAACCAGCCGGAAGGCTTTGACTGCCCCGGCTGCGCCTGGCCTGATCCGCGGCACACGAGCTCATTCGAGTTTTGCGAGAATGGCGCCAAGGCCGTCACCTGGGAGCTGACCAAGCGTCGCGTGACGCGCGAGTTCTTTGCGGCCCACACAGTCCGTGAACTGGAACAAGAAAGCGACTATTGGCTGGAGGATCAGGGCCGTCTGACCGAGCCGATGCGCCACGATCCCGCGACCGACCATTATGTGCCGGTCGATTGGGATGAGGCGTTCGCACTGGTCGGCCGCGAGCTCAACGCCCTCGACGATCCGAACGAGGCCGAGTTCTACACCTCGGGACGCACCTCGAACGAAGCGGCGTTCATGTACCAGCTGTTCGCGCGGCGCTTCGGCACGAACAACTTCCCAGATTGCTCGAACATGTGCCACGAGCCGACCAGCGTCGGTCTTCCCGAGAGCATCGGCATCGGCAAGGGAACCGTGCTGCTCGACGACTTCGCCGATGCCGAGGCGATCTTCATCCTCGGTCAGAACCCGGGAACCAACAGCCCGCGGATGCTGACCGAGCTGCACAGGGCGTCGCGCCGCAAGGTGCCGATCGTCGTGTTCAACCCGTTGCGTGAGCGCGCACTCGAGCGCTTTGCGGCGCCGCAGGATCCGGTCGAGATGGCGACGTTGGGCGAGACAAAGATCGCCAGCGAATATTGCCAGGTCCGCATCGGCGGCGACGTCGCGGCCCTCAAGGGGATCATGAAGCTGGTGGTGGAGGCGCACGACGAGGCGCTTCGCAGCGGTGCCGGAACCGGTGCTCGATCTCGATTTCATCGCCAACCATACACACGGCTTCGAGGCGTTCGCGAACGATCTCCGCCAGCACAAGTGGGAAGACATCTTGCGCGTCTGCGGTCTGTCGCGCGAACAACTGGCGCGCGTGGCGGCTGTCTACATGCGGGCGCGCGCCGTCATCGTCGTCTATGGCATGGGGATCACCCAACATCGGCTCGGCACTGATAACGTGCAGCAGATGGTGAATTTGTTGCTGCTGCGCGGCAATTTCGGCAAACCCGGGGCGGGGATCTGCCCGGTGCGCGGCCATTCCAACGTGCAAGGCGACCGCACCATGGGCGTCGATGAAAAGCCGAAGCCGGCGTTCCTGGACCAGCTCAAGAACGTGTTCGGCTTCGAGCCGCCGCGTGCTCGCGGGCACAATGTCGTCAACGCCGTACAGGCGATGGTGGACGGGCGCGCCAAGGCATTCTTCGGGCTCGGCGGCAATTTCGTCAGAGCAGTACCGGACTGGACCGTGGCCGAGGCCGCGATGCGCGGCTTGCGGCTGACCGTCGCCGTCAGCACCAAGCTCAACCGCGGCCATCTGGTTCATGGCGAACAGGCGCTGATCCTCCCCTGTCTGGCGCGGAGCGACATCGACATGCAGGTGGGTGGCCGCCAGTCGGTCACCGTCGAAGACAGCATGTCGATGGTGCATGCATCATCGGGGCTCGTCGAACCGCCGAGCGAGCATCTGAAGTCGGAGGTCGCCATCGTCTGCGGCATGGCGAAAGCCACCTTGCCCGATTGCGGCATCGACTGGGACTCGTTTGTCGCAGATTACAGCCGGATCCGCGACAAGATCGAAGCGGTCTTCCCGGATCTGTTTGCCGATTTCAACAATCGGATCCGGCACCCGGGCGGCTTTCACCTCACCACTCCGCCACGCCAGCGGGTCTGGAACACCGCCACGGGCCGCGCCAATTTTCTGGTGCTTTCAGGGGTCGACGAAGACCCCCCGGTCTCTGATCCCGCAATGCTTCGGCTTGCGACACTGAGGAGCCACGATCAGTACAATACGACGATTTACAGTCTCGACGACCGGTATCGCGGCGTGTTCGGCGGCCGCATGGTGGTGTTCATGAATGAAGCCGATATGCGGACCCGGGGTATCGCGGAAGGCGACGAGGTCGAGATCGAATCGCTCGCCGAGGACGGAAAGCGGCGAGTCGTGGGTGGGTTCTGGGCAAAACCCCATAGTATCCCGGTAGGCTCGATCGGGGCCTATTATCCAGAGACAAATCCGCTGCTGCCGCTCGCTTACCATGATCTGAAGAGCGGTACACCGGCGGCAAAGTCGATCCCGGTCTTGGTTCGCCCGCAGCCGCCGCAATCCGTTTCCGGAAAATGATCAGTTATGACCGCACCCGATCCAGAATGAGGAGTTTAGCATGAATGATGCGCCAGACGCGGACCGCGGGTTAACGGACAGGGTTCTGAAGTCATATTCCAGCATCGAAGATCCGCGGCTCCGATCACTCGTTCTCGCCCTGATCAGGCATCTGCACGCATATGTCGGGGAGACGAAGCTGACGGATCAAGAATGGGAGTTCGCCTGGAACTTCATGGGCAGGATGGCCGCGGTTCCGGACAGAAACGAGTTCCTGTTGGCGGGTGATGTGCTCGGCGTCAGTCAACTGATCGAAACCCTCAATCACGATCGGCCGGGACAATCAGTCGGCTTCGCGCTGGTCGGGCCCTTTTTGCGCGCCGACGCCCCATTCCGCAAAAGAGGCGACTCGATCGCCAGCGATGATACGCCCGGCACCCGCGTCCGTGTTTCCGGAAAAGTATTGGATGTCGAGAATGGCCAACCCCTCGCAGGGGCCATTCTGGATGTCTGGCAGGCGGCGACCAACGGGCTTTACGAGAACCAGGACGACAGCCAACCCGACTACAATTTGCGGGGCCGGTTCAAGACGGATGAAGACGGAAGCTACGAGTTTGTTGCACTAATGCCGACTGCCTATCCCGTTCCCACCGATGGCCCGGTCGGAGAGCTGTTGTGTGTGGCCAAGAGATGGTCATACAGGCCGGCGCACATCCACGTCATCGCATCGTTCCCGGATCATGAGACGCTCGTAACACAGATTTTCAAGAAAGGAGACGATCAGCTCGCGCAAGACGCGGTCTTCACCGCGAGCGAAAACATGCTGGGTGACTTCAGGGCTGACGGAGACCGGTTCCGGCTTCAATACGACTTTCCTCTGAAGCGCGGTATCTCGATGCTGCCAAAAGCTCCCATTCCCGCTTAGGCGGTAAGAAGCCGAGAGCCCGTTTGGACCCCGTTCGGACATCGCAGGAGCTGACGATGCGCGCGCCCGCCATTCCCCCTGCCGAAATCGGTGCCGACCTACGGCCACTCTACGACGATATGCGTCAGGGCATCGAACGCAGCTTCAAGGGTTTCGTCGCGATCCGCCAGGACGGGGCACTGGTCGGCCCTTGGGCGCCGTGGTTGCGCCACGCCAAATTCGGCAAGCCCGTCTGGGAACTGGTGAAGGCGCTCGCCACCGCACCCTCGTTGCCGGCGGCGGTGCGCGAGGTCGCGATCCTGGTGACGGGCGCGCATTTCCGCTCGGGCTATGAGCTCTACGCCCATGTGATCGTCGCCGAGGGTCGCGGCCTATCCGAAGAGAAGCTCGAAACCATCGTCGCCGGCCAGCGCCCGTCTGACTTGACGCGCGAGGAAGGGATCGCCTACGACATGGCCGCCGCCCTCGTCTCGGGCGGCACGCTCCCGGAACTCACCTGGCGCTCGGCAGTACGGACGTTCGGCGAGGCGGGCGCGGCGGAACTTTCCTTTCTCATCGGCCTCTACTGCATGGTGTCGGTGACGCTCAACACCTTCGACGTGCCGGCTCCGCAGAGCGCTGAATGAAAGCCATACAGTTCACGCGGTTTGGGCCGCCAGACGTGCTCGAGCTGATCGATGTCCCGACCCCGAAAGCGACAGACGGCAACGCCGTCGTTCGGATATCAGCCGCTGCCAGCAACCCGTCGGACGTCAAGAACGTCGCCGGCCAAATGGAGGGAACGGTGCTGCCGCGAATCCCCGGACGGGACTTCGCGGGCATCGTCGTAGACGGCCCCGGTGATTGGCTCGGCGCCGAGGTCTTCGGCACCGGGGGCGATATCGGCTTCACGTGCGACGGCAGCCACGCCGAAGCGATACTCGTGCCCGCTGAAGCTCTCGTGCGAAAGCCCACAAACCTCTCCTTCGAGCAGGCAGCATCAATCGGCGTGAACTTCGTCATCGCGTGGCTCGGTGCTATCGAATATGGCGGCCTGCAATCTGGCGAAACAGTCGTGATCATCGGAGCTGGCGGCGGAGTCGGCGGCGCGGTCGCAGAGATCGCGGCTGCACAAGGCGCTATTGTCCTTGGCGTCGACCGCAGGGAACCGCCGCAGGCCGCGCCCGCAGCCAGAGTGCTCAGCGCGTACATCCCCAGCAACGACGCAGCTCCTGATGAGGTACGTCGTTTGACTGCGGGCAAAGGCGCCGACCTCGTGTTCGATACCGTCGGAGGCATAGCATTCGAAGCCGCGCTGAGCATGGCCGCGCCTCGCGGCCGGGTCGTCGAAATCGCCTCTACCGGGAAACGGCGCGTAGAGTTCGATTTGATCGACTTCTACCATAACGAAACTCGCCTCATTGGCGCCGACAGTCGCAAGCGCGACGCTATAGCCTCTGCGCGCCTGCTCGCGAACCTGAAAGACGGCGTCGAGCGGGGCCGTTATACGGCACCGATCGTCAACGCTCGTTATCCGCTTTTCTGCGCGAAGGAGGCATATGCGGCAGTGGAGCATGGAAGCCGAGGCCGCATTGTGCTGACGCCTTGAGGCACGAGGAGATCGAGCAAATCGGGAATAACCCAAGCTTGTCGCTTTCACACCCTTGAGGGCTGACATATGACCTACCCCACTCTCCTCCTCCCCGATCTTCTCGTCGGCTGGTACAAGGTCGCCGACGGGTGCAATACGCCGGAAATGAGAATGTCTGCGTTGGAGGCCTCACAAGTCGTGCCACTGCCGGCACGGCGCGTCTTACGGCAAGCGTGGCGCAATGGCTCGACGCTGACGGGAGAACGCACCTTGGCCGAAGAGGTGCCGGTCGCCTTCAGCTATGACGGTGCGACGCACGCTGTCTTGATGGCGACACCCGACGATCTCGAGGATTTTGCGCTCGGTTTCAGCTACACCGAGGGAATCATTACGGCGGCGGCTGAAATAGCGGAACTGGCCGTAGTCAGTGTTGCTGACGGTATCGTGCTGCGAATGTGGCTGACGGGCGACCGGTCCGATGCCTTCGCGGCAAGGCGCCGCCGGTTTGTTGGACCGGCCGGGTGCGGCATGTGCGGATTGGAGAGTTTGGCCGAAGCCAACCGCGCAATCCCGACGGTGAGTTATGACTTGCAGGTGAGCCGGCAGGACATCGTAGAGGCAGTGGCCGCGCTGCCGGCGGGACAGCAGTTGAACATGCAAACTCGAGCGGTTCACGCCGCCGCGTTCTGGCAGCCGGATCAGAGCCTGGTTCTGCGCGAGGACGTAGGGCGGCACAATGCGCTCGACAAATTGGCGGGCGCATTGCTGCACACGGGCTGGTCGGCTGCCGAGGGCGTCATCGTTTTGTCGAGCCGGATTTCCATCGAGCTCGTGCAAAAATCAGCCATGATGGGGGCGGCTATTATCGTCGGGGTGTCTGCGCCGACGGCTTTGGCCGTCCGCATTGCCGAGGCAACGGGCCTCACCCTCGTCGGCATCGCACGGGACGATGGGTTTGAGGTGTTCACCCATCCCGAGCGGATCACACGATACAGGCGCGGAAATGCGAATGGACCTCACAGCGCTGCTGCTGTCGCGGCTGCAGCTCGCGGGGAATCCCGGTCCACGTTTGAACCGCGGCGGCGATCCCGCGGACCAGGGCGATAGCCGCCAGCAATACGTCGGAGGAATACATGGCTCAAACAGTCCAGGGTTTCTTCGGACACCTCAACGGCGATTACGTCCATCACTACCAGCCGGTCAAATTCGCGGCGATCGAGAGCCGTTGGCATGATCAGCAACCGGCGGCCGAGGTCCTGATCGCCATCCCCGATCCCGAGGCGGAGACCAACCACTATCAGATCGTGATCCCGGTCCTCGGAAGCCTTATTGGCAGCACGAGTTCGACTATTACGGGCCGTTCGGTTTCGGCGCCGTGGTGGCGCGCCTCGACGAGCCGATGTTCGATCTCGACAAGAAAGTCACCGCGCAGATGCTGCGCGAGCGCGAGATCGCGATCCACGGCTCGAAACAGTTCGTCATCGACAAGATCATGAAGATGGAAGGAGTGCGGCTATGACGACTTCTGCTTCCTCGGCTGGTTCGAGCTCGGCGGGTTCGAGGCCCCTGAAATCGAGGAGCAGATGCAGATCTTCGCCGAAGAGGTGATGCCGGTGATCGCCAGCGAGTGCGGCGGAAAGGTAGAGTTGCCGGCGCGGGGACTCAATTTCACCGCCTGAGCCGAGCCGCCTCGCACGCAGACGCGCGATCCGACCTGCTATCGTCATAGCCGGCATGTTCCGATCACCGACGACCTCGCAGCGGAAGGGCGGTCGTGGCTGTCGGCGCAGGAGGAAACGATGGCGAGCCAGGAATCCGAGGCACTGAAGACCCTTTATCGCGGCTGGGCGGCGGCGCTTGCTGCCAATCCGGACATGCCGCTGGACGATCTCCGGTTGATGTTCGAGCACTGGGGCGATGTGACGGCGGAGCCCGGCGGCGTCGATTACATCGAGACGAATGCGGGCGGCGTACCGGCGTTGTGGGCGGTTCCGAAAGGATGCGCCGAGGACCGGGTTCTGCTGTGCATGCACGGTGGCGGCTACGTCACGGCGTCGATGTACACGCATCGCAAGGTCTACGGTCATCTGGCCAAGGCGATCGGGTGCCGTGCCTTGATTCTGCACTACCGCCGCGCCCCGGAGCATGTGCATCCGGCGCCGGTCGACGATGCCGTCACCGCCTACCGGTGGCTCCTCGACCAGGGCATCGAGCCCGGTCATATCGCCTTGACCGGTGACTTGGCGGGCGGTGCGCTCGCCGTCACCACCTTGCTTCGTGCGCGCGAGCGCAACCTGCCGATGCCGGCGGCCACGATGCCGCTCTCGCCCTGGGTAGACATGGAAATCACTGGCGAGACACTGGTTTCGAATCGCGAGAAGGATGCGCTGGTACAGAAGGAAATCGTCGAGGTGATGGCCACCACCTTTCTGGGCGAAGGCGGCAATCGCAAGGACCCGTTGGCTAACCCGCTTTACGCGGACCTCAAAGGCTTGCCGCCGGTTTATATCCAGGCGGGCGGCGACGAGACGCTATTGGACGACAGCCGCCGGCTAGCCGAGCGTGCCAGGGAAGCCGGTGTGGATGTCAGGCTGGACGTGTTCCCGGAGTTGCAGCACGTCTTCCATTTTTCCGCGGGACATGCGCCGGAAGCCGACGAGGCGATCCGCAAACTGGCCGAGTGGGTGCGGCCGAAGCTGGGCCTCGCCTGAGGCGGTTTTCGCCATGGCGGGCTTGATCGGGTGGATGGCTCCCTCACGGCATCTGTGCGCCAAACTTGGATTGTCAACAATGCCAACGGACGGGGGCCTCCATGAAGCAGGTTACGGCTCCCTGGCCTGGAAGTGCGAGATTACCTGCTCACCAAAGAGGCGAGTGTATGGAGCACCTCCAGTGCCGCGCCGGCCCGATGGCACACAGTCGCCCCGGTACGCGAGATCCTATTCGGGATCGTGGATGCGGCGAGCGAAGCCAAGCAGCAGGGGTGGCTCGATCGGATGAGAGATTACGGCCGGCGCCTCATTTGAGCCCGGCCCCACGCCCGTAGTCCCGTCCGCGATTTCCACCCGTTGGCTCCGCCTGCATGTCCGTGGAAAAGACGTTGGAAATCTGGAAATGGCGGCCTCCCTGGGCTTTTGGATGTCCAGCACGCCGGCTGGAAATGACTTCCAGCAGCCTCTTGGAAATCAGGGATACAGCCATTTCCAGATGTCCAGCATTTCCACCCCTACGGGGGACGGCCTCCGCTGAACGTCGTCGGCCGGCCCAGGCCGAAGGGGCCGAGGCCGAACGCGAGGATCTCGTGTCGTCCTCTGCGTTTCGAAGTAAGATTGCTCGATGTCGGAGTCGGACAGGCCTCGATCACTCTTCGCCGGAATGCCCGATTTTTCGGCCCGGCCACCTGTTCGCATGCTTTCGCCCGACGAGATCGAGCAGTTGCTTGCGGAGCACCGGCTTTACCTGGAGACGGAGTGGCACCAAGGCCACCGCGCGGACTTCGCATCCGTCGATCTGACCGGGCGAGATTTCTCGGGGCTCGATCTGCGCGGGATCAAGATGGACCGCGCCGTGCTCAGAGGCGCAGATTTCACCGGAGCCCATCTGCAAAGGGTGAATCTGATCGGTGCGATACTACAGGAGGCGCGCCTCGACGGTGCGGATCTATCCGGCGCACGTCTGAGCGGGGCAAACCTCCTTTCAGCGAGCCTCGAGAACGCCTGTCTCGCCAAGGCGGATATGGAGTTCG
Source organism: uncultured Alphaproteobacteria bacterium (assembly GCA_963703855.1). Taxonomy (GTDB): domain Bacteria; phylum Pseudomonadota; class Alphaproteobacteria; order ATCC43930; family CGMCC-115725; genus AP-15. Next base: position 23,334 of record CAVPFW010000004.1, on the reverse strand, counting down.
CCTTGATAGCCAATGCCGTGCTGCGAGGCGCCAACTTGCGTGAGGCAGACATGAGCGGTACCCAGCTCGATGGTGCCGTGCTCACGCGGGCCGAACTACGCCGGACAAATCTGCGCGGCGCCGGCTTTCGCGATGCGCAGCTCGACCAGGCCGACCTTCGCGAAGCACGGCTGGGCGGCGCGTTCCTGGTCGGGGCCTCGCTGCGCGGCGCCGATTTGCGGGGTGCATATTTGCGCTTGGCAAGGCTCGACGGTGCAGACCTGTCCGATGCGAATCTGGACGGGGTCGAGGGCCTGATGCAGGCTCAGCTCGATCGGGCGCACCTCAATCGCAGTACAAAGCTCCCCGCATGCTTGACAGGGGTGGAAGATGCCAAACGATGAGCATGTCGCCGTGCTCGGACACGGTGCTGCGATCTGGAACGCTTGGCGGGCGGAGCACGACGAGACACCGGACTTGTCTCGGGCCGGCTTGCGAGGGCTTGATTTGAGCGGCTTCAATCTTTCGCGGGCCGATTTGCGGGGTGCCGATCTCAGGGGAACAAGGTTTTCCGACGCGGATCTGTCAGGTGCCCATCTCGACGGCGCGAACTTTTTCAAGGCTGTGCTCGATGGCGCCAATCTTGCCGACGCCTTCTTGACTGGAGCCCAATTTCTTAACTGTGCCCAGCTCATCGTCGCCCGGAACTGGCGATCGGCGTTTCGTGATGAAGCGCTCGGCTGCGGCGCCTCCATTCCGGATAGAATGGCTTTGCGATAGACCTGCGGGCCTTCCGATTTGGTCGCGTCGTGAACTTGGTGGAAATTGCCGATGGCCGCCGCCGACGTGGCGTCGAGGAAGTAGATCGCGACCGCATCGTCGACGACACCGCGCATTCCCGCCGGGGTGATCGCTCAGCTATCGGCGCCGCAGTTCTCGTCTAGCCAAGCCTGCATGTCGGTAAGCAATGTACCAAAGCCCGTAGGTCGGGATGCTCAGAGAGCGCTTTGGTCTTCCACAATTCCCAGGGCCGAAGCCGTGCCTGCCCGGCGCTTCGATTCCGCTCTGGCGGGGGGACAAGACGACCTCTAACAGCACCATCGCCTCCAACGTCGATCGAGACGCCGCTTGCCCCAACTGCTTCGGTATCCCGTTGCGCCAGAACGGACAACGGCACAGCGTACAATTCGTAAGGTCACTCAGGTGCCCTATCAGGGAAATGCCGGATGGAATTCACCGGCAAGGTCGCGCGCTGATCACCGGCGGCGGTATCGGCATGGGTCGCCCCACTGGGCTTGGTTTTGCCCGGCTCGGCGCTACGGTGGTGATGGTCGATCTCCACCCGACCGAAGGCGAGGCGAGCGCCGCACAGGTGCGTCAAGGCGGTGGCGATGCGCGCTTTGTGCACGCTGACAGCCATCGATCCAGCTCAGGCGAGGGTACGAAAGCTGTTCCATCGGGTGAGGGAAGCAAACGATGAGCGATCAGATCCGCGACAAGGCCCGGGCGCTCGGGCTAGATCGTTTGACCGACGAGCACCTGGGTCAATTCGACCGCGCCACGAGCGGCATGGAGCAGCACCTGAAGCGGCTGCCGCGTAATATGCCGGTGGAGCAGGAACCGGCTCATATCTATCGCGCGAAGGGTGAGACGCCATGAGCGGCGACCTCGCCTTCCTCGGGATCGCCGAGGCCGCCGAGCTGATCCGCGCCAAGAAATTGTCGCCGGTCGAATACACGAAGGCGCTGCTGGGTCAGATCGAGCGGCACGACGGCAAGTTCAACGCCTTCATCGCGGTGACGCCCGAGCGGGCCCTGACCGCGGCGCGCGCGGCCGAGGCCGAGATCACCGCCGGAAACTGGCGCGGAGCGTTTCACGGGATGCCTTATGCGCTGAAGGACATCATCGATGTCGAGGGCATCGCGACCACGGCGCATTCGAAGGTCATGACCGGCAACGCCGCCCGTCGGCATGCCGTCGTCACCGAACGGCTCGAAGCCGCCGGCGGGGTCTTGCTCGGGAAGCTCTCGACGCATGAGTTCGCGATCGGCGGGCCATCTTTCGACCTGCCCTGGCCGCCGGCGCGCAACCCGTGGAACCGCGACCATTTCTGCGGCGGGTCTTCAAGCGGCAGCGGCGCCGGCCTCGCCGCCGGGTTTTTCCCGGCCGCGCTCGGCACCGATACCGGCGGCTCGATCCGCAACCCCGCCTCGATGTGCGGCATTACCGGGATGAAGGCGACCTATGGCCGGGTCAGCCGTCGCGGGGTCGCGCCGCTCGCGTACTCGCTCGACCATGTCGGCCCGATGACCCGCACGGTGCGCGACAACGCCCTGATGCTCCAAGTGATCGCCGGGCATGATCCGGGCGACCCCGGAAGCGCCGACGAGCCGGTCCCCGACTACACGTCAATGCTCGGTCACGGCGTCAAAGGGCTGCGGATCGGCGTCGTCCGGCATTTCTACACGACCGATGTCGCCGGCGATCCCGAGCAGGTCGAGGCAATCGATGCCGCGGTCAGGCTATGCGCCGAGGCGGGTGCGGAGATCAGCGAGATCGCCCTGCCGCCGTTGCAGGATTTCAGCGCCTGCGGTCAGATCATTCTCGCCGCCGAGGCCTATGCCGTGCATGAGCCATGGCTGAAAGAAAGGCCGCAGGATTACGGGGCCCGGGCGCGCGAGCGGCTGCTCGCCGGGGCGACGCTGCGGGCCGTCGACTATCTCCAGGCGGTGCGCTGGCGGCTCCAGCTCCGTGATACCGTGGCAGCGGCCTTTGCCGGCATCGACATCGCGGTCACCGCATCGAGCCTGGACCCCGCCTGCCGCATCGACGACGAGGCAGCGCTCGCTGCCAATTACTGGCGCCAGGCGCGGATGCCTTTCAACGTCACCGGCCAGCCGGGGCTGGTCATCCCGGCGGGGTTCTCCACAGCCGGCCTGCCGCTGTCGCTGCAGCTCGTCGGCCGTCCATTCACGGAGCCGATGCTCTACCGCGTCGCCCAGTTCTACGAGGACGCCACCGGTTGGACGAAACGACACCCCGCTGGGTTGGCTGTCTGAACGGCGCACAGACCAAACCGCTTCTGTGTGACAAGAGTAGTGTGTGAATCGCGCGGTGGGTCATAGGCGCTAAATTTTAGACGGAGCTTCCGTCTTTGTGAGCGCGCAAGCCATTGATCTTGCGTGATGCCCAGACGCTTACGCAGGGGTCTACTGGGTACGGGCGAGGGCGAGGAGGTCGCGGGCCTTTTGTTGCAGGGGGGTTGGGCTGACCGCCGACACGGCCGTCGACGAGATCATCGAGGCGACGCGCGCGCGGTTTGGCCGCATCGATATCCTGGTCAACAATGCCGGGATCGGCCCCGGCGCGATCCGGCCCGACAGCTGGCAGCGCCCGCTCAAATTCTGGGAGATCACCTCTGATCAGTGGCGCCGCTTCGTCGCCGTCCACACCACGGCGCCGTTGGCGCTCGCGAACGCCGTCGTGCCCGAGATGATGCGCCAGGCCTGGGGTCGGATCGTCAAGGTCACGACCAGCCTCGGCACGATGTTGAACGCCTGCTCGCCGACCTACGGCCCCTCCAAGGCCGCGCTCGAGAACTCGGCTCCGGTCCTGAATTAGAGCGGCTAGTCGTCGGCCGCCACGGTTGCCGCGGCCGACGGCGGCCGGTGCCGCGCCTCGCGCAACAGCAGCAGCAGGGGCAGGGAAGCGAGCGCGATCAACATGATCAGCTTGAAATCATCGACATAGGCGACCATTGCGGCCTGCCGCGTCACCTCGGCATTGAGCGCCGCCATCCCGCTCGGCGTCGTGAGGCTGAACGGCGCCGCCAGATAAGGCGCCTGCGCGAGCGGGTTGTCCGGCCGCAGGGCTTCGACCAGACGCGAGTGAACCACCTGGGTATTCTGGGCCAAGGTTGCGACCAGGATGCTGATGCCGACGCTGCCGCCCAGGTTGCGCATCAAGCTGCGGATCGCCGTCCCCTGGGTCAGGATGTGGCGCGGCAGGGTCGACAACGCGATGATGTTCAGCGGCACCTGGGTGCAACCGAGGCCAAAACCCTGCATCAGCCCGGAGATGATGACCGGCGCCATGCCCATCTGCAGCGAAAACTGGCTCATCTGCCACATCGACGCCGCAGTAAGCAGAAAACCGAACAGAATGATCAGCCGGTTGTCGATTCGGGTGATCAGCGGGGCGACGATGAACATCGCCATCATGCTCCCGATGCCGCGCGGCACGCACACCAGTCCGGTCGTCATCACCGGATAGTTCATCAGGTTTTGCAGCATCGTCGGTAAGAGCGCCAGGGTGCCGGTCATGATCAGTCCGCCACAGAACATCAGCACGGTGCCGGCCATGAAATTGGCGCTCTTCAGCAGGTCCCGGTTGAGAAACGAGCGCTCGTCCGTCGTTGCCGTGTGCACGGTGAAAAGATAAAAGCCGAGCCCGGCGACCGTCGCCTCGACCCAGATCTCGCTCGAATGGAACCAGTCTTTCAGCTCACCGCGGTCGAGCATCAATTGCAAGGCCCCGATCCCCAGGCTCAAGGTCAGGAACCCGACAAAATCGAACGCCTCGTGATGCACGTTCCGGGTTTGACGGATAAAAACCAGAACGCCCAGGGTGCACAGCACACCGACCGGCAGGTTGATATAGAAGATCCAGCGCCAGCTGTAATCCTCGGTCAGCCAGCCGCCGAGCGCCGGCCCCATGATCGGTCCGAGGATCGTGCCGATGCCGAACACCGCCATGGCATGCCCGTGGCGCTCGGGCGGATTGATCTGCAGCAGGGTCGCCTGCGACAGCGGGATCAGCCCGGCCCCGGCCACCCCCTGCAGCGCCCGAAAGAAAACGAGTTGGCCGAGGCTCCCGGCGGCGCCGCACAGCGCCGAGGCGAGCGTGAAGCCGATGATCGAGGCCAGAAAGATATATTTGATGCCGAACCGGCCGGCGAGCCAGCCGGTCAGTGGCATCATGATCGCGGCGCAGACGATATAGGAGGTCAACGCCCAGGCGATCTGGTCGAGCGAGGCCGACAGGGCTCCCTGGATGTGCGGCAGGGCGACATTGAGGATCGTGTTGTCGACGCCCTGCATGATGTTCGCCAGCATGATCGAGATCGTGATCATGCCGCGGTTGGGGACCGGGGCGAACGCCTCCCCCCTCACCGTCGCCCCCAGCGCAGCATCATGCCGGCAGGCGGCCCCTCACTCGCGGGCAGCTTCCTCTCCCTCCCTGGGCATGATCCGAGGATCACGGGGAGAGGGTCAGAGTGAGGGCTTTTCGGGTAGTGCAATACGGTATCCAACCCCCGCTCAGCTCTGGACCAGAATCCTTGCCGGATGGATCTGGCGGATGGGAAAAGGACATTGAAGAGAACCGCGCAAAACCCTGTAACTAGGCGCGGGAGGCGTTGCCAGCCATCATGCCGGGTCTTGTACTCACGGCACGGCGCTAAGGCCTCGGGTGGGTTATCGAACGACCCGCGCTTCGGCCAATAACTGGGCGCGCTCGCGGCGCAACTCCTACATGCGCGCTCGGATCATTGCAAAGTCGGCAAGGGCACGGGGTTGGGTCGCGCGCTCACGGCACAGCGCTTCCAGGGGTGCGCGGATCATCGCAAAATCGTCAGCAGCGTGGGAGTGGGTCACGTTTCCTCCGTTTTCTTGTGATCCCGATGTGATTTGCCGACCGCGCGATTGGCGCGATCAGGCTGGGATCATTGTGTTGACGTTACCGACCCGCAGGCTCACCGACCAGCATTCATTTCTTCAGAAGGGTAGGGTACCAGCGGCGCCTTGAGTTGCGGCACCTCCGCCGACTGTTCGAGCCATGCCGGCCAGGCCGCGGGCGCGAGGGTCGCTCGCATCCGGTCGTGCAGCCCGGCGCACGGCTCGTTCGGGGTCGTGGTGGTGATCGCGAAGCTGCGCAGCCTCTCGCCCGTCGGCGACCGCCAGCTCCCACAAGCCGGCCAACGCCATCAGCCCGCGGTCGGCAAGTGCGATCGCATAGGATTGCTTCCCAGCCGCGGTTTTCTGCCTTTCATAGAAATTGTCGACCGGTACGAGGCAGCGCCGGCGCTCAAATGCCGCGCGAAAGGCCCGTTTGCTCTCGATCTCCTCGGCCTTGGCGTTGATGTTGGCATAAGCCGACCTTGATGTCCCCGAGGCGGCGTTCACCGCCTTTCGCGTCTTAGCGGACCACCGGCAGAGGATCGGTTGGCGCCACATTCCAGCTCGGCAGTTGCCAAGATGACACTAAGCTGGCACATTGCGGCTGGCACAAAGAGAGAACAAAGATGGCGGCGCGCTCCAAGTTTATGATTGTGCTTTGTCGAGTGTTATGCGCCATGATCGCCCTTGCCGACAAAATCGTCATTTGCTTTGTCCATGTTGCCTATCGGCTCCAAGAGCGGTTCTCGGCGCTCGAGGCCGGCATCAGCAGCTTTGCGGTCCGCGACCCCGAGACCTTGGAGAACGGGAAGGTGCGGTCGATCGCCGGGCGCAGGCGATGCATGGCGATGGCCCGGTTCATTGCTTCGAAATCGGCGCGGCTGCCAACGCTGATTGCACCGATGGTAATGCCCCGGCCGCTCAGCAACAAGGGATCGAGCCCGGTTCCGGACGGCGACAGGCTCGTGCCAATCAGGCTAATGTGTCCGCCCACGCCGAGCGCCTTCAGCGACATCGCGATGGTCCCCGGCCCGCCGATCTCGACGACGCGATCGACACCGTGGCCATCGGTGAGCGCCCGCACTCTTCGTCACAATTCGGGGTCTCGCGGTAGTTGATCACGTCGGACGCTCCCCGCGCTTGAGCCGCTAAGCTTTTTCGGCGCTCGACGTCGTGGCGATCACGGGGGCGCCCAGGAGCCGAGCGAATTGCAGCGCGAAGACCGACACGCCCCCCCGACCCTTTCTCTCGGTCCTGGTTGCGGATCCTCTCTCGATCGCCCGACGATCCCGTCAACGCTGCCGAAATGGTCGATGTGCTAGTCGCTGTTAAGGCGGAGGTCACGTCGTCGACCCCGCTGGCTCACATCGTCGATAAGCGCGAACACGGCTGCCTCTTGAACCGGCCTTTGGTTTGGGGGCAGATCTGATACAAATGCCTGCAAGCGCGGGGCTCGTTCATGGAACGCCGGAAATTCGGCAATTCTGATTTTACGGTTTCGGCCATCGGTCTCGGCTGTTACGGCATGTCGGGGGTCTATGGTCCGGCGGACGACGCGGAGTTGATCGCCACCATTCGCCGCGCGCTCGATCTCGGAATCAATTTACTCGATACATCGGCAAGCTACGGCGAAGGCCACAATCACCACTTGATCGGCGAAGCAATCCGTGGCCGCAGACAGGCTGTCGTTATCCACTCGAAAAGCGGCAGCCCACGCGGCGGCAGCCCAGACGCCGTGCGCGGCGGAGGCGATCCGCGTTACCTGCGTCAAACCTGCGAGCAAAGCTTGAAAAATCTTGGAATCGAGACGCTCGACGTCTTTTGCATGTCGCGCGTCGATCCGAACGTGCCGATCGAGGAAAGCGTCGGGGGAATGGCCGAGCTCGTCACGGAAGGGAAGACGCGTTTCATCTCGCTCTCGGAGTGCTCGGCCGAGTTGCTGAAGCGTGGCAGCGTCGTTCATCCGCTCGTTTCGCTGCAGATGGAGTATTCGCTGTTCTCGCGCGATGCGGAAGAGCAAGGCCAGATCGACGCCTGCAAGGCACTTGGCATGGCAATGATGGCCTATGCCGTGCTCGGACGTGGGATGCTGAGCGACCAGGTTCCCAAAGCGCAGGAGTTGGCGACGGACGACGTTCGCCGGAGGCTACCTCGCTTTCAGAGTATCAACATCGAGAAGAACCTCGGGCTGCGTTCTGCCCTCGAGGCCATTGCACGCCGGAAGAACGCCACGCTCGCCCAGCTCTCGATCGCGTGGCCAATGACCCAGGGAAAGCGTGCGGGAGTCTTCATCGTCCCGATACCCGGTGCGAAATCGCGCGAGCACCTGGAGGAAAATGTTCGCGCGGCGGATATCGTGTTCACGGCCGAGGATCTTGCGGAAATCGACCGCATCGTCCCGCCTGGTGCCGCGGCGGGTACTCGCTACCCGATGGGACAAATGCACCGAGTGAACGTGTGAGTGCGAAGCGTCGCGATCGACGCTATCGTCTGCCGGTCCGGTGTTGTCCGGGCTGAGGCCGCGTTCCCCGCGACTGCGGCAAGGTGATCCCGCGAACAACGCCATGTGCAACAGCGAAATCGTTGCGCTTTTAGCCTGGTAGCTCGTGGGCGTCGCGCGATCCGGCTAAATCGGCAAGGTGGCGAGTTCAGCACCGTGTGTCCGTACGCGGTATGCTGGTCGCTGGAAGGCGCAAAAATTTGAGGGCGAGTGTCATGAGTGCACAGCCACGATCGAAATCGGCACAGCTGCAGGACCTGATCCGACGCCGGGACAAAGTTCTGGCGGTCCTCCACCCGCCGACCGCGGCGCATGCCCGGATCATGGAAAAGGCCGGTTGCGAGGCATTGTTCGTCGGCACCGGCGGGGTGGTCGGGGCCTATACCGGCCTGGCCGATGTCGGCGCCGCGACGATGACCGAATGCGTGACGATCGCCGGCTGGATCGCCGACAGCGTGTCGATCCCGGTGATCATGGACGGCGACACCGGTCACGGCGGCATCATGGCCGTCCGCCGCATGATCCGCGAATGCATCCGCGCCGGCATTGCCGGAATCCGCATCGACGACCAGCCGATCGAAGGCAAGCGCAAGACCCAGAGCGCCGGCGTTGAAGTGGTGCCGCTCGACCAGGCGATTGCGCGCTACCGCGCCGCGGTCGACATGAAGAACGAGCTCGACCCGAATTTCGTGGTTATGGCGCAATGCTACGCCCGCGATGCCTCCGGCGGCACGCTGGAAGACACGATCGCCCGGTTGCGGGCCTATCGCGAAGATGCCGGCGCCGACTGGGTGCAGTTCGAATCTCCGCATTCCGTCGACGAGATCAGAGCGGCGCGGGCTGCGGTGACGGGGCCGTTTTCGTTCATGAAGGGGAAGCTCGGCCGCTATCTCGATCTCGACGAGCATTTGGCGCTCGGCGTCACCATCGCCTGGTATCCGGGTTTTACCCACCACGTCACCTGGGCGGCGCTTTGGGACTTCATGACCGCATTCCAGTCGGGCGGCGTCAAGGCCTGGGATGCCTTTGTCGACGGCCGCCGCGATCGGCCCTATCCCGTACCCGAGGTGCCCGAGGAGGGCGAAAGCGGCGCCAAGCAGCAGGCGCTCGAGCAACGCTACTTCTCGACGGGCGATCGCCGCCGATAATCTTTACGCCCATTCGCGGGGGAGTGAGCCATGGCACGCGACGGCTTCAGGATCTTCGACTCCGACACCCATGTCGGCCCGGATGCGCGCATCTTGGCCGGCTATCTGAGCGCGGCCGAAAAGGACAGCTTGCGTGATTGGGCGGCATTCAAGTCGGTCGACCGCCATGGGCGCGAGACCTACACCAAGGGGCAGCGCCGCTATCGTCGCCGCCTCGGGATGGCCGAACCCGACGAGGCGCCGGCCGGGTACATGGCGGGCTTTACCGGCGTAAGGCGGACGCGCGAGCCTTCGCCGCTGGTCGATGCCGATCCCGGCGAGCGCATCAAGGACATGGATCATGAGGGCGTCGACGTGAACTTGACGCTCCCGTCGGGCTGGTTCGGCACCTGGACAGCCGGCGACGACGTCGCCCTCGAAATGACGATGTACCGCGCCTATCACCGCTGGATGGACGACTACTGCGGCGCTCACCCGAACCGGCTCGGCGGCGTGATCCTGGCCGGCGCCCGCGACATAGAGGGTGCGCTCGGGGAGATCCGTCGATGGGGCCGCGCGCGCTGGGCCTGGGGGCTGATGGTCTACGCGCCCGTCGGCATGCCGCTCGACCACCCGGCGCTGGAGCCGCTCTACGCCAACGCCGCCGAACTCGACCTTGCTGTCGTACTCCACACCTTTACGGTGATGCCGCCTTATGCGCCGGGCGGGCAGGACACCTGGGACAATCTGTGGCTCCAGCGCTCTGCGGCCCACCCCTGGTGCGGCATGCGCAATATGGCGGCGATGATCGGCAGCGGAGTGATGGACCGCTACCCGACCTTGCGCGTCGGCACCCTGGAGGCCGGGCACGGCTGGCTGCCGTTTTGGATGGCGCGGCTCGACGAGCACGCCGAGACGATCAAAGCCGCGCTCCCTGAGCTGGGGCACAAGCCGAGCGAGTACATCACCGGCGGGCGCTATTTCCAGAGCATCGAGATCCCCGAGGGGGCCAGGCTGACCAATGCGGTCGCCGACCTGATCGGCGATCATGTCCTGATGTACGCGTCGGACTATCCGCACGGCGAGAGCCACTTCCCCGAATTGGTCTCGCTGGTGCTGGGGTGGGCGATGGACCCGGCGCGGAAGCGCAAGCTCCTCTGGGACAACGCTACCCGCTTCTATGCGCGTGCTGCAGTGTGACCTCGACTGATCGATCAGGTCTACTGGAAAGCCAATCCGGCTGAGGGAGGAATGTCATGGCGACGAGCAGCAAGATTTGCGTCGGCGTCATCGGGGCCAGTCCGAACCGGGGTTTTGCCTCGATCGCCCATATTCCGGCCTTGCGGGCGCTGCCGGAATTCGAGATCAGCGCCGTTTGCACGACGCGGCAGGACTTGGCCGAGGCGGCGGCCAGGCATTTCGGGATTCCTCTGGCCTTTTCCGATCCCGAACGGCTCGCCAGGCATCCCGACGTCGATCTGGTCACGGTCGGCGCGAAGATGCGCGATCATTACCGGCCGGTCATGGCGATAACTAAATATATTGTCAGGTATTGGGCCGTGAACCCACCCGTCTTGCCCAAAACGGGGCTTCCGACCAGCGGCGTTCGGCATGGTAACGATTCTGACGCTCGCGAAGGTAGCGTTTGAGAGTAGCGTCGGCAGCGCGGCTGTAGGTTCGTGCTGCATCATCGGCCTTGCCGGTGTCGAGCTCCTCAACGATAACCGGAACGGCGGACAGCGCATCGCTCAGCGCTCCGGCGATCCCGGAAGATGTAAGCGGGTCAAAGGCGAGCAACGCATCCCCGACTGCGATCCACCCTGGCCCTGCCGCGCGATCGATGAAGCCACTAAACGCCGGAAATATCGTGACGGCGGGTGGGTCGCGCGGCGGCAACACCAGCAGCGCCAGTTCCTCGGTCTGTCGCCATGCTTGAGCGAAAATCTCAGGATTTCGGAATTTGCGGGCGACGGCGATATCGCGGTCGGTCATCAGGGTGACGATCGCACCACCGCCGGGCAGGGGTGCCGCATACCACCAGCCGTCGCGAAAAGCCTCGACGACAGAGAGGCCGGCAAGCCGGTCGCAGGTCTTGGCTTCCGACCGGACCGCCAAGGCTATCAATGAATCGATGCGATGCCGCCGGGCGCCGAGGCGGCTGGCGAGCGGCGCCCGGCGACCGGCCGCGTCAACTACCACGCGGGCGAGGATGTGACCGGATCTGTTCAGCGTCACCCTCCAGCCTTTGGCATAAGGAAGGATGCTGGTCAGGGTAGCTGGACGGAGCAGCCGGGCACCGCGCCCCGTCGCCGCCGCCCGCAGCCAGCTATCGAATGCCGCACGGTCGAGATGCCAGCCATGATCCCAACCGCGGCTCAGGAAATGGTCGAGGATCGGCGGGCCCTCTCCCCATCGTGACAAATTGCCGTAAGCGGCGCGATGGCCGAGCCGGCAAAGATCGGTTTCCACACCCAGCCGGGCCATTAGACGTCCAACGTCCGGCGTCGCCGACTCGCCGATGTGGAACGGTAACGCCAGTGGCCGGTCCACCAGCAGAACCTTGCCGATCCCAGCCGACAGCAATCCCAAGGCGGTGGCGCACCCGGCCGGCCCCGCCCCGAGGATCAATACATCGACGGCAAGCTCACCCTTCGCCATCGGGCACGAATGGGCGTGGCAAGGTACGCTGCACCTCAACAAAGCGCAGCTTGCCCTCAATCTCCTTTTCGAGAACGAATCCCAGCCCGTGCCAGTGCTTCACCATCTCCACATCATCGGCGAACGAGATGAAGTCAGCGCCCATCTGGTCGAAGTCGGTGCCGATCCATGCCACCTGATGGCCGGTCGTTTCATCCGGCGGCGGCGGCAAAGCAGCGGTCAACGCCCGAGGTTTTGGCTCGAGATAAACGAATTCCGGCCGCTGGGCAGGCCACCACCAGAGCGTGCGGCCGTCGATCGGCTGAGAGGAACATTCATTGAAGTCGGCCTGCCACGGAACCGCCATATAGCGCGTAATATCGCCGGGCTCCATGCCGCGCGCCGGGTCGAACTCGAGGCTCAGCGGGCCGTTGGGGACAAAGTGCGCGAGAATGCGGAAGGGCTCTTGATAGATGGCTTGATTGCGCGAGATCCAGCTCATCTCGATGCCGGGGGAGAAGGCGCCGCCGACGCAATTTTCGAGCACCGCGCGGGTCAGCCCGTGGGCCGCGTCGGGGGTGGGTTGCGCATCGTCGAACCAGCCTTCCGCCCATTGCTGCAAAAAGAAATACTGAGTATCGGTCAGGCGCAGATATTTGTTGGGGGCATGCCCGGGGGTCAGGCAGTTGTCGCCGGCGAGATAGGGCATCATCGTCGCGCCATTGGCCCCGATGATAACGTTTTCACTGTCAGGGGGACGAACGAAGTCGAGAATGTAGCGCCGTAGTCCCTTGAAATCCTCCCGTCCCGAGCCGTCCGGGCCGAGCATACCCAGCCTGTCGAAATCGAAATCGTGCGGTTTGGGGGGAATTGCGGCCACCCAGGGATAGAGGCTCGCGCGCTCAAACAGGGGGCGGATCTCGGTGCGGAAATTGGGACGGTAACCGTTCTTGCCGGCCTTCCAGAAGCCGTTCTGGAATATCGCCGGGAAATGTCCGGCTCGTACCGCCGCGTCGAAGATCGTGTCGTATAGGCTGACCAGGTTGGGGATCTGCGGCACGTAGCCGGGCGGCGCCACGAGAACCCAGGCGGGCTCGGCGTCGATTGCCGTGCCGTCGGAGAGCTCGATGCGCGCCCCGACCGGGCCGTCCGAGGTGTCGTCCCACCAATTGTCGTTATTGGCATAATTCCCGATCACAGGGACCTTGTCGGTGGATCCGGAGATCCCGAGCCCGCCAAGCACGATCAGACGGCCGTCGGAGTCGGTAGCGAGTTCGCCCAGGATGTCGATCGGGAGGTTTACCGGGTTGAGCGCGCCGTCGGGAAAATGGGCGCCCTGATAACCGGGCGGCACAGTGTGACGGTCGAATGAAACGCCCTTGGTCGCTGCACCGGCGATGGAGCGGGGACCGGCATCGATGATCAGCTTGTGACGGTCAGGGGCGTCGGCGTTGCGCAAAGGATGATTGGGGGCGTAGCCGTCTTCGCCGAGCGAGGTCACGAAGGTGTACCAACTCGGCTTCTTGTTGGCGAGATGGGCTGTCCAGGTGATCGATTTGACCCGCGGCGTGCTCAGCGTGATTTCTTCGGCGGCACCGTTTTCGACACGGTAGATGCGAAAGCGCGCCGCTTGGCGACACAATCGGCCATCCTCATCGCGGAAGTCGGCTTCGGTGAAAGGTCTGCCATCGGGATTGATCGGCAAACCGCGATAGGTCTCGGGGCCGATATAGAATTTCTCCGGTGCATTGCCGACGCGGGCAACGCCGATCGCGGGATAAATCTTGTATTCGCTCATGAGTTCCCCGGTGCGGTTTGAGGCGCCTCCACTCTGCTCAGGTCGCGGCAAGCATGTGCACGCCTTCGAGGGCACGCTTCAACGGTCTCAGTTCGGCATCGCGGGCCGTTGCATTGGGGGCAGTTTGGCCCACCAGATCCATCACGCCTTCGATGCCGTTTCCTAACCCGTTGACATTGGCGTTGGCGTCGTAAACGAAAGTCGGGGCTGCGTTGGGCCCTGCCAGGGCATCGCCATCCGCCCGCGTCGGGGTCGACATCAGCGCGCGGGCGAGGTTGGGCAGTACCTGATGCATCAGCGGCAAAGCGGTGGCGAAGTAAGGGTCCGGCGTCGTCGGCGTGGCGGGAGCCCGGAAGCTCGCTTCGAGGGCCTTCAAAATGACGCTGTAGGCGGCGTCGAACTGTTTGGCCTTCTCGACCGCGGTTGGGTTGGTGAAATCTTCTCGCCTGGCGTTGGAGACGATCGGATAGGTGGAAGGGAAGCCCGCGGTGTCGAGGGCCGCCGTGCGGAACTTGATGAAGTGGGACAGCTCGTAAGGCGTGCCGATGATCGGACCATAGGTGCCGTCGGTGCGCTTGCCGTATTGGTTGTAGGCGCCAAACCGCTCGAAAGGCATCAGTGGTCGGCCGATCGGGACGTGCCCCTCGCCCTGCTGCACGATCTGCGTAATCGCGGCGTCAGCGCTCCTTAGGTCCACCACCAGGAGAGCCTTGCCGCCAAACTTGCCCAGATAGATGTCAGTGCGCTGGCGCCCCACGGGATTCGGGGTAAACAGCGGCGGTTCGCCCCGATAGCTGGCCAGACCTCGACGAAGGGCGCCGTAGAGCTGGGCGATAGTGTTGTAATTGTCGCCCTCCGGCGGTGCGTCGGTGGACGCCGGACGCTCGATTGCCGCGAAGACCTCCTCAAAAACGCTGGGCGAGGCACGATAGAGACCGATGAAGGGCGTGGTATGCGGATTGGCATGCGGTAGGTACGAGGGATAGGTGGGGGCGTATGGGGGTGTGAAGCGCGGCAGCCCACCGATCGCCAGCAGCAGGTTGGCTGCCTGGTTGACGTGGAACATCTCTTCTACCACCACGCTGCGCAGGGTTTGGTAGGCCGCGCTATCAGGCTGGCTGATGGAATAGAGTGCTGTCAGATATGCGGGGATGGTCGTGAACTCGACCTGCACCGCCAGCTGCGCGGCCTCCTGCAATGCGGCACGGTCGTCAGCGTTGTTCTGGATTCGGCTGAACAGTCCGAGCGACCTGCTGGAAGCCGTGACATGCGCCATCTCCCCTCCCGACGCGGACGGATCTCGCCACGCGATCAAATCGCCGCCCCGCGAATTATTAACCATAATGCCGTGAAACCGGCAACTGCCGCAAGCCGCTGATGGCGACGATGCCAAAACCCACGTCAAATGATGTCCCGGAGGTTGCACGCCGCGACGAACGCTGACAGGCACCGGTGCTCGCCTTGGTTGGCTGAACACCCTGCGCGGGGCATGTTCGTCGCCTCGACCAGGCCCAGAATTCCGGCAAAACTGTCTCAGTTCCACAACAGGGCCGGGGCCGCCTCGGCTGGGTCAGGCTGCGAAGGCGCGCACTTCCAGGAAGAATCCGGTTTCATTCTTCAGAAGCGTGCCGGTGACCGTAATCGAGGAACCTCGCCGCTTCGGGTCGCTCAGAATTTGCTTCAGTCTGGTGTAGGCGTTCGCTTCGTCCGGTTCCAGTGGCCAGTTCGCTTTCGTGGCGAAGTCCCACTGCACTTTGTTGGCGGCATCGAGCGGCGCCAGCAAGACGGATGGCCTTGTTTGGTTGCCGACCAGCCTGAGCAGCCCGTGGGTCTCTTCGATCGTGCCACTTAAGCTCATCTCGATCCCACGAAGCGAGTACGACGCGTTGGCGATACGCTCGAATTCCCGACGCCAGATGTCGAGATCCGGCAATCTGTCGTCCTTCAGGAACACCGACGCGGTCGAGGTGTAGGCATTTGCTTCCTCGAGGACCGTTTCGACCCCGGTCAGCCGGAGCAATGCACCCTTCGCGCCACCCCAGCACCCGGCGAGCCCGTACAAACAGGTTGGCGTGATACCAACCGTGACCGGTGAATTCGCCGCCGCTCGCATGGTCTGGGCATCTTTCTCCACCGGGCCCGGTCGCGCTTCGTTGAAAACCGCGCCGCCCTGGGTAAACACCGCCGCCGCGATCTGACGGGCGGAAATGGGCGCGATATGTCCGGCCGAAGGCGTTCCGTCGCCGTCCACCACGAACAGCATGTAATGGCCGGGCGGGCAGACATTGGCATTCGCCGGGGCCGTGACATTCAAGACGCCCTGGCCCTTCGTAAAAGCCAGCGTATTCAGCCGTTGGTTTTGATCGAACGAGTGCGTGACCGAGGCCAACCGGACCCAGGTTACCTTCGCGATCGTCTCCGCATTGGCGACCCTCAGTTCGAACGCCTGGCCATAGAAGAGCCGATCCGGCGCGCCGGAGAATGTCGGACGTTCACGAAACATGTAGGGCGGCGAGAACAATTGCGCGTCCGCGTGCGTGTCCTTCGCGAGATTCGCTACATTGTTCTCGGGCGCATACTCACCGCCGCCGGCACTGAAAACGCGGCCGTCCGGCAGCAGTACCGCGGTCGCGTGATAGCAACGGTCGACCGCCTCCTCGGCCATGACAGTCCAGGTTCCGGTGGCCGGATCCCACAGTTCCGCCGCGTGGACCGGCGAACCAGGATCGACGTCATTGAAGTTCCGGCCCCGCGTCCCGCCGGTGACGAGCACCGTTCCGTTCGGCAGTATCGTGGCATTGTGCTGGCGTCGCCGAAAATGCATTGGCGAGGTCGGGCGCCATGCCGGATTGGCGGCAGTGAGATCGATCGTTTCGGCGCCGTTCGCGGGCAGATTTGTTCCCGCGTCCAGACCGCCGCCCATGAAGATCACTTTGCCCGTGTCATACATGACGGACGGAGCGTAGTCCCTGAGACCAAGCGCGCGGGTCGGGCCCGGAATCCACGTGCCGGCACCGTTCGTGTCGAGGAAGAAGCTCTCGCCTTGCGCCCCCGACATGAAGACGCGTCCCTGCTTTGGCTCGATGTGGAACCGCGGAAACAGGGTCAGCCCGTCCGCGAAGTCGGCGAGCGACCGCCACCCGGTCCCGTGCCAGACCTGCGGGGTCGGGTTGACGACGTTGCTGTTTGGCGGCGGCTGCAGCGGACCGGATGCGAACGATCCGGAGAGGACCAGCACTCCGCCGTCGGGCAGCGTCACGGCCGAGGGATACCAACGGCCATTGTTCATCAGCGCCTCGGCTGTCCACGTGTCCGTCGCGGGATCGTAGATGCAGCTTTGGTTGACGCCCTGGCTGTCGAACAAGTGTCCTCCCACGACCATCAGGCGTCCGTCCGCCAGGAAAGTGTGGCCGGAGCAGAACAGATTGACCGCGGTGCCATCTTTCAGGGTTGGTTGGTTCTTGGTCTCGCTGCTGGTTCCGGTCGCGGGATCCCATATGTAGGTCTGACAGGCGTGATCGTTGAGCGTCGCGAAGACATTCGAGCCAAACTCCTTGCGGCGGCCCCAGTAAAGAATCTTGCCCCTCGGCAGCAGATGCGCGTGGATCGCCACGTTTTTGAGAGCGAACGGTGCGGACCATTGTCCAATTTTGGCCGGGTCGGTTCGCGAAACGATCTTCTCGGACGCGAGATCCCGCGGGGCGGTGTAACTGACCGAGACCTTGTACGGCTGGTCAGGGTGGCCCGCCGGAAGGCCAGCCGCGGTCACCCGAAGCGTGTGGAAGCCTTCCTCATCGGCGGCCGTCCGCAACACCGGCTCATTCGCGCTGGTTACGGTGACGGTCGCCTTTGCGGTTCCATCAGGGGCCAGCAATTGAAGGTCCACCTTGGACGCCGCGCTCCAGCCGGCGCGGTCGAGCATCGGGGCCGCCGTGACGGGGGAGCCGGCGGCGCACCAGATCCTGCCCACGATGACTGCCCTGCCGTTCGTGCAAGGGAGGATGTCGAGGTCGGCGCCGCCTTCGAAATCCTGGGTCACGCCATGCGACACCGGCGTGAGCGCCCGATCCTGACCCTGGCGGCTGTAGCAGACATATCCGAGGCCGTTCACATTCGCCGGCACCGTCACCGTCGTCGCACCGGTGCCGTCCGTCATCAAGTCCGGCGCATGTCCGGTGTAGTCGTGCAATGCGACGTTCGCACCGAACCCGGTCGCGACGCGGATTGTTCGGCGGACACCCGGATCGTTGTTCAGGACCACCAGCAGGTGCGGCCCGCCCATCCTTTCGTAGGCGAAGACGTCGAATTCCTTCCATCGCTGCACCGTTTCGCCCGCGGCCAGAACCTCGTGAATCCAGATCAGGTTGTCGATGCGCGGTTTGAGCCCGAAGCAGTTGGGGTCCGTGCTGTAGTCCTTGTAAAAAACGGATGGATATCCTTCGGAGGTCAGAATGTAGGCGTAGCCCAACATCTTGTTGGTGACGATCTTTTGCGCGCCCTCGAGGTCCGTATCATGATTTTCGACGAAGGTGACCGCCTTCGTCGGCGAGATCCCGGCGAGTCCCGCATGATCCAAGTCGGCCATATTGAAGCGGCCCGGATTGTTGCACATGCTGGTAAGCAAAAACTTCAGCGGAAAATCAAACGCGCTCGGGCGGCCCGCCATTCCTTTTGGATTGAAGATCCATTGATTGACCAGCACGCGATTGCCGTCGAAAAACTCGCCGACCGCGAACTTTCCCGCCATCGCCCTACTGTTCAGGAACGGTAGCAGGAAGTCCGTGGAAAGTCCCTTCACATCGTCGATACGGTAGCCCTGCGCGTCGAGCGCGCGCGTCTGCCAGTCCGCGGCCGCGATCAGGTTGTCGAACACATAGCGTGGGGGCTTCGCGTTGATCGGGGCTAGTTCCCGCCCGAAGGGAAAATCATCGGCTACCGGACCGCCGAGGTTGGGATCGCGCGGAACCTGAGGCAGGAAGTTGGACGGATTTTTGGGAAAGCGCCCGATATCCGGCGTTCTGTTCGCTCCGGGATAGCGAAACACGAAAGGGGTGACGTCCCCGACCCTCTGGTGTTCGACCATGTCGAGGTAAACATCGAGACCGTTGGCGCGCAGAATGGCGACGCAGCGTTGCAACTGCTCGCGTGATCCGTAGCGGGTTGGCAGCGAT
Organism: uncultured Alphaproteobacteria bacterium; assembly: GCA_963703855.1. GTDB lineage: Bacteria > Pseudomonadota > Alphaproteobacteria > ATCC43930 > CGMCC-115725 > AP-15. The sequence continues at coordinate 4,447 of CAVPFW010000004.1, read as the reverse complement.
CCCTTTTGCGATCTGGAACCGATGTCGTAGTCGTCGAATGGCCCGTACCCGTCCGCGCCCGGGTTCGCACCCGATGCCGTCTTGAGCGCGGGAGGTAGCCAGACCGCGGTGAAGCCGGCGCGGCTGAGGGCGCGGGCCTGAGCGGCGAGATGATTCCACCACCACGGAACCTCCTGCTTGCCGTCCGCTGGCGACGGCAGCGCTTTGTTCGGTGGCAACTTGAAAAAGCCCTGAAGAAGCACACCCATTGCGTGAACTCCCGACGGTCGGAGGTCAGAAATATTAGAAGTCCCATCATTCGTCGATCTTCGCGTTCGGCCCTTGTCACGATTTCGCTTCAGATCCGTTCACCGGCGACGTTGCGAGAGGGTTGAACGCCGTATCGCGCCAGGTGAACTGAGGCTTCGATTGGCGATCTGGTCTTCAGTTCGTGGGCCGCGCGGTGAGTTTCATGGTGTTGATCGAAATGTGGGGCCACCTGATAAGTCCGACGCGGGTGGCCGATGGGGAAGAAATCGCCGTCGGCTAAGGGAAACGCCGGTAAACCCGCACCCCCAGCGATCTCCAGCCCCTGGAGACCGCCGGGGATGGAGAGCGCTCAGTGCGGATGATCGATCGGCCCCTCCGCGCCGTGGACCGCGTTCGAATACAGCAGTTGGACCGGCAGGCGCTTGCCCCCTGTGCTGCTGAGAACCTCCTTGAACACCAGCGACAGCGGATTGGCCTCGGCGATCGGTTGGTCGCCGATCTCCTGGCCCTGCGCCGACATCCAGCCGAGGGGGTTGTTGCTGCCGCTCTCGATCGCGTCCTTGACGTCCGGATCGGTGCGGAACTCGTTGAGCTCGTGGTACAGCGTCCCGACAACGTCCTTCCACGAGGCGTCGAACGCCGGAATGCCGTTCTGCTGCCCGTTCCGCAGCGTCTGCGAAAAGACATTGGCCGAGTAGTAGGCGGTGAGCGATCTGCCGTTGTCTTGGAAATGCGCTGAGCCGTGGTAGCCGCCGAGGCCGTCCATGGAATTGGCGTCGCCGAGTCTCAGCACGGTACCCGGAGGCAGCACCAGGTTGAAGATCACGCTGCCGAGGCCGCTGTCGGAGAGCTTCCCCTCCTTGAGCAGGCGGACCACGGTCTGCTGCACGTCGGGCTCGTCGAGTTCCGCCGGCTTCGGTTCCTCGAGTACGACCGACGGCCGCGGATCGCAGGCCAGACTGGCGATGTCGACGAAGTACTGCTTGACCACGTTGTTGAGCTTCAGGTCCTGCATCGCCAGCGTGATCGAGGCGTTGATCAAGTCGATGTCGGACGCTTGCCATGAAGCCAGGCCACCGAGAAAGACGTTCTGAAATTCCATCTGCGGGACCAGCTTGCCGCCGTGAAAGATCAGGTCGCTTAGCGGTTTCGGGCTGATTCCGGGCGCTATAACTTCCGGCTTCGGCCAACCGCCCGTGGGCAGCGCACTGTTGTGATAGTAACGGCTTTCGGCTAGAGAGCCCGGACGAGCCTGTATCCGCATCGGTTGAGGGGTATAAGGGGAATTCGCCATCTCTGATCTCCCTGTTCAACGGTGTTAAGTCATAGCGCGCGCTGGCAATAGCCGAATGTGAGCTGCGTCACACACCTGGTCACCTCCGCCTAAAACGGCGAGCTCGGGGAGCGCTTCACGCGATATTTTTTAGGACTTTCAGGCGTCTCATCACTGACGATTTTCCCGGTTAAATCTCCCTGGTGGCATTGCACCTAACGGATGACTCCCCCCTGGGCCTTTTGTGCGAGGATGCGCGATGCCAAGAGAATATCCATCACGGTAACGGCCACAGATCGGGTGCGGTTGGACCAACTCCGCCGATGCTATCCTCGCCGCCGTCCAGCGCGCGGGGCATCCGGTAGAGGCCGTCCGCTAGCGGGTCAGCAAGTCCGAAAGCGACAACCCGGAGGGAGCGTCGTCATGTTATCAGGCTGCGAGACAGCCTTCGGGGATGACGTGACGATCGCGGGCCAGGAACATCGTCGTCTGCGTCATCAGGCGACGCGCCGAAGGATCGATCGTCTCGAGGCTCCCAAAGACGCAGCCCGACGATCTCGCAAGCGAAGCTTCCTCGAGCGGTCGGGTTTCCAGCGGCATGCGGGTCCTCCAAGGCGCCAACGATAAGGAATCACCGGGCGATCCTACTCCGAAGGCCCGAGCCCGACACCAGGATTGCGGTCGGAGCAGGGGCAGCGAGCCGACCCAACACATTGCAGCAATGATCATAGCTTTATTTCTTTAGTACGCGATATTTAGTGTTGTCAAACTTTTGAAATATTCGCAGTGATGATTATATATCCTGAGTAATAAATGTCACACGCCCCGAAGCCACCGGCTTTCCGGGCTTTCGATACCAGTAACAACCCGAAAGAGCTAGCCCGATCGCGCCAGGCGGCCGCAGGCGAGAACGCCTCGCTGCGCTCGGCCTGAACCATTCAGGGCTCGGCAATCCCATCGCCCCTTCAGCAGCAGTTGAAGGGCCCCGGGCGTCGGAAGCATTCAGACTGGAGAATCCCCGATGCCCAAATTTGTGATCGAGCGCCAGTACCTGGTGCCGATGTACCAGCACATCGTCGTCGAGGCCGAAACCCTCGAAATGGCGTGCGAGATGGCCGTGACCGACGATATCGACTGGGACACCCAGGAGATGGACAGCGACAACGCCCGCAGGACCACGCTGACCTTCGTCAAGGAAGTCCCGGAGGGATATGACGCGATCAGGCTCACAGTCTGATCATCGCCAGCAGAGACCCGGAAGGCCTGCCGCTGGACATGCTCAGCCTCGCCACGTTTCTCTATGAGGGTGAGGCGAAGACGGGCCCGCTCCTCGATATCCTCGCGAAATTCACCGGCGAGGAATAATCCGTCCCGCCCCCTCAGCAGAAGTTGAGGGGGCCTCGGGCGGCGGAGCCGTCAGGCCATCGCGATCGTGCCTGGAACCAAGCAGGAACAGACCTGTGGTTCTGGGCACGGCCTCTGTCGGAGATCTGTCAGAGCCTGACTCAGAATCGGATAGGTTGTATTGCTATTCTTGTCAGGGGCAGATGTGCATAACAATTCTCCTTGTGAGGAGCTTGACGCTGGCGATCATCAGCCAGGCAAGGGCGCTTTCAATGGAGGCTTCAAAATCTTTGGCCAGCCGGCGGTTGCGGTTGAGCCAAGCGATGGTGCGCTCGACCACCCAGCGCCGCGGCAACAGGGTAAAGCCCTCGGTGCCGTGGGGACGCTTGACGATCTCGACCGTCCATCGCCCGAGCTCGGCCAGCGCCGTTTCGAGCTTGGCGCCGGCATAGCCGGCATCGGCAAAACGTGGCGCCGCCACGGGAAACTGGAGCGGATCGAGGCCAGCAGCGGAACCGCACCGTCGCGGTCCCCTGCCTTCGCCGGGGCAGGCTTGTATGGGGCCTGTTGGAGTCACGTGTAAAGGGTCGATGGCTTTGCTCGCTGTCGTTGGGGTCTGCTCGGTGTTGGAGCCTGTGGACAGGCTAAAGCTCGGTGCCGAACGATCCGAGGGGGAGCTCGCCATCAGGCGCGGAACATCGCGCCACACACTTGTATTCGGTAGGTCCGGTGCGGACCTCGACCATGATGCAGCCATGCGCATCGGCGGCGAAGCTTCGGGGCGGCGGGCCCCTTCTCTGAGACGGCGTGCACGCCGTGCCTGCCTCGGGTCACCGCCACCTCGGATCGTTATCGACGGCTCGCCGGCGAAGTGCCGACGGGCGCCCGAAAGCGTGTGCTCGCAATTCTCCTCTCGTGGCGGGGTGCTCACGCAGCCGCACGCAGGACGACGCCGTGCCCGATCTCGCCGGTCGTCACCAGCCGCCACAGCGCGATCAGCAGCTTGCGCGCGAGGGCGACAATCATGGTCTTGCGGGTTGTGCCACGGGCATCGGCGGTGCGCGCCCGATACCCCCGGCCTGCGCCGGGGCAGGCTATTGGGCCAGCGCGCTGTCCTTCTGGAACAGAAGAAAACGCCAGGCGAGCTGGATCATGCCGCGGCGTACGCGGGCGTTGCCGGCCCTGGCCAGCCCCCTGTCCCGGCGCCGCGCGCCGCTTTCGTCCGGCGCGCCGGTCAGACCGGCATGGCGCGCCACCGCCCTGCGGTCGCGCCAGGCGCGCGACAGGATCTCGTGGACCAGCATATCTGCCGTCTCGATGCCGACGCCGATGACCTGGGCCAGCAGCCGGACCATCGCATGAGGACCCTGTTCAGGGTGCTGCTCGAGCTGTTGCAGGCGCGCCGCTTCGATCTCCCGAAGCTGGCCGATGACGAAGCGCAGCCGTGCCATCTCGCGCCGCCGTTCGGCCAGGGTGTTCGGGGGCAGCGGGACAGCCTCCGGTGTGAGCAATCCGGCAAGCCGCTCCGGCGCCCGGCGCAGGGTCGGCTTGAAGCCGCGGATGCCGAGCCGGGCCCGGGTG
>CAVPFW010000003.1:0-190438 GCA_963703855.1 uncultured Alphaproteobacteria bacterium | reverse complement strand
AGATCGAAGCGATCATCAAGCCGTTCAAGCTCGACGAGGTCAAAGACGCGCTGCACGAGGTCGGCGTTACCGGCATGACGGTCAGCGAGGTCAAGGGCTTTGGGCGTCAGAAAGGGCACACCGAGGTTTATCGCGGGGCGGAATACGTGATCGACTTTCTGCCGAAGATCAAGATCGAGGTGGTGCTCGACGATGCTCTGGTCGAGCGCGCCGTGAACGCCATCCAGGATGCGGCGCGCACCGACAAGATCGGCGACGGCAAGATCTTTGTCGTGCCGGTCGAGCAGGCGATCCGCATTCGCACCGGCGAAACCGGGCCCGACGCCGTCTGACCTGGCCCGTTCCCGCCGCCTCCATCTGTGCAATCAACCCTGAGAACGGAACCCCGAGGATGTCCGACACCGGCAAGGTTTTGGCGCTGATCAAGGAGCACGAGGTCAAGTATGTCGACTTCCGCTTCACCGACCCGCGCGGCAAGTGGCAGCACCTGGCGCATCATCTGCGCACGATCAGCGCGGATTTCCTGAACGAGGGGGTGATGTTCGACGGCTCGTCGATCGCCGGGTGGAAGGCGATCAACGATTTCGGACATGATGCTGGTGCCGGACTGCGCGACCGCGGTATTGGACCCGTTTGCGGCGCAGACCTCGTTGATCGTGTTCTGCGACGTGCACGAGCCCTTGACCGGGCAGCCCTATGGCCGCGACCCGCGCTCGACCGCGAAAAAGGCCGAGCAATACCTGATCTCGACCGGGATCGGCGACAAGGCCTATTTCGGGCCCGAGGCCGAGTTCTTCATCTTCGACGACGTGCGCTACCGGGTCGGCATGGACGGGGCGATGTACCAGATCGACAGCGAGGAGGGCCCCTGGGTCTCGGGCAAGGAGTTCCCCGACGGCAATTCGGGCCACCGCCCGCCGATCAAGGGCGGCTATTTTCCGGTGCCGCCGGTCGACGGCCAGGCCGATCTCAGAGCCGAGATGCTGTCGGTGATGAGCGACATGGGGCTCCTGGTCGAAAAGCACCATCACGAGGTGGCCCCGGCCCAGGCCGAATTGGGCTTTCAGTACTCGACCCTGGTCGACACCGCCGACCACATGCAGATCTACAAATACGTCGTGCACAACGTCGCCCAGCAATACGGCAAGACCGCGACCTTTATGCCCAAGCCGGTCATGGGCGACAACGGCTCGGGCATGCACACCCACCAATCGGTGTGGAAGGGCGACAACACGGTGTTCGCCGGCAACCTCTACGCCGATTTGAGCGAGACCGCGCTTTACTACATCGGCGGGATCATCCGGCACGCCAAGGCGATCAACGCCTTCACCAACCCGACCACCAACAGCTACAAGCGGCTCATTCCCGGGTTCGAGGCCCCGGTATTGCTGGCCTACTCGTCGCGCAACCGCTCGGCTTCGTGCCGCATCCCCTATGTGTCGAGCCCCAAAGCCAAGCGCGTCGAGGTGCGCTACCCCGACCCCGCCGCCAACCCCTACCTGGCCTTTGCCGCGATGCTGATGGCCGGGCTCGACGGCGTCCAGAACAAGATCCACCCGGGCGACCCGATCGACAAGAACCTCTACGACCTGCCGCCCGAGGAATTGAAGGACGTGCCGGTGGTGTGCGGCTCGTTGCGCGAGGCCCTGGGCGAGCTCGCCCGCGACCACGCCTTTCTGTTGAAGGGCGAGGTCTTCAACCAGGACCAGATCGAGGCCTATATCGAATTGAAATGGGAGGAGGTGTACAATTTCGAGCACACCCCCCACCCGATCGAATACCAGATGTATTACAGCGTCTGACCCGCTCGAGCCGCCGCCTGCCGCCCCAAGACGCACCTCCCCAGCGGGGCGCGCCCCTCGCCGGGGCGCCTTTCTTTTTCGATCGGCCGCAGGTCTCCGCGCCCTCTGATACTGGTGGTACAAACCTAACGCTTGTGACCATAGCCCCCGCTCTCGTCATCCCGGCGCAGGCTTGGCGAAGGCCGGGACCCGTCCGCACGATCGGCTATCAAACCAAGCGGGGCTGATCCGGGTGGGGTAATTAGATGATTTTGATACCGCACCAGCTTGTCCGTGCAGCGATGGCGGCCTTGATGTTGTCGCTTCAGGCGGCGGCAATCTCGGCGCAATCTTTGCCGGATGACGCCGCTCTGACCGGACGTGGGGAATACCTCGCCCGCGCGGCCGACTGCATGCCGTGCCACACCGGCGACAAATCGAAGCCCTACGCCGGAGGCCTTGCACTAAATACGCCGTTCGGGGCGATCTATTCGGTCAACATCACCTCCGACCCGGAGACCGGTATCGGCCGCTGGACGTTCGCCCAGTTTAAGAACGCGGTGCATGACGGCATTCGCGCCGATGGCGCTTTTCTTTACCCGGCGATGCCGTTCGACGCCTACACCAAGATTGAAGAGGACGATCTGCGCGCGCTGTGGGCCTATGTTCGCCGCATCCCGTCGGTCGATTCGCCAAACCCCGAGAACCAGCTGGAATTTCCGTTCGACATCCGGCTCGGGATGCTGGCTTGGCGCGAGCTTTATTTCGCCCCCGGCTTTTTCGCGCCGACCGCCGGCAAAGACGCCGAATGGAACCGCGGGGCCTATCTCGTCGAGGCGCTCGGCCACTGCACCGACTGCCACAGCCCGCGCAACATCATGGGCGCCGTCAAGGGCAAGGCGCAGTTCACCGGGGCCGAGCTCGACGGCTTTTATGCCCCCGACATCGCCTCGGCGGCCCTGGCCAAGACCTGGCAGAGGGCCACCCTGACCGAGTTCCTGAAAACCGGCGCGGTGCCGCAGCGCACCAGCGTGTTCGGGCCGATGGCCGAGGTCGTGCACGACAGCCTGGCCTACCTGACCGCACCCGATCTCGCGGCGATCGCGACCTGGCTGCTCGACAGCCCGCCGCCGCCCGACATGCCCGCGCCGCAACGGCTGTCGCCGCTGCCGGCCGCAGTCTACCAGCGCGCGGCAAAGCTCTATATCGACAATTGCGCCGCCTGCCATCAGGACCACGGCCGCGGCATCGCCGGCGCGGTGCCGCCGCTCGCCGGCAACCCGGCCGTGACCCCTGCCGAGCCCTACAATGTGATCACGGTCGTGCTCGAAGGGCTGCCGCCCGGTGGCAATTACGGCGCTATGCCGTCTTTCGCCGGACGGCTCTCAGACCGGCAGATCGCCGAGCTCGCCGATTACGTGCGCACCAGCTGGGGCAATCGCGGGGCGGCCAATGCCACGGACAAGATGGTGGCCGCCTGGCGGTCCGCCGCTGCGGTTCCCGATTACGGGACTCAGGCGGCCGCCGCCTTCGGCTGTCCGCGCCTGGGCGGCGCACCCGGCGCATCAGGTCCCGATGCCGGGGCGGTGGCTCAGCTCACGGCGATGCTGCAGGGCGGCGACGACCGGATCCAGGACCTGACCGACCTCTATCAGAGAGCGGCTCCAGGGGCGAGCCCGGGGCTGGTGGTGGACGCCCTGATCACCGCCTACTGCCCGGTGGTCGCGGCCCGCGGCATCCCGACCTGGCAGAAAATCGCCGAGCTGCATCGCTTCGGGTTGGAGGCAGCGGCGATCGTTTCGCCACAGGCCGCCGCGGTTCCGTTTCCGGCGGTCGATGTAATCTGGGCGATCCCGGCGGGCCGCTCGCTGGTCTACCGCGAGCCCGCGCCCTTTGCCGGCAGCCTGAGCTGCCCTTCTGCCGACAGCAAGCTGCTGCTGTCGCGAGCCCTGCTCAGCGAGGCCGCCGCCGTGGTCGGCAACCCGGGCTTGCCGGTCGGCGGCGGCGCCGCGGCGTCCTTGGCCGCGAGTTTTGCGGTACGGCAACCGAAGACCGGCCCGGCGGTGCTGGCCAATGCCTTGATCGTCGCCTATTGCGCGGCGGTCACCGGCGACAAATCGGTCGACCCAGCCCAGCAGCGAGCCTGGCTGGAAGACTTCGGGACCCAGGTTATCCAAGCCTTGCAGCAGCGCTCGCCGATCGGCGGCGGCTAGGGAGCGCCGGTCTCGGTCTTCCCGAGATCTCCCGCGCCGTCCTCGGGCAGCTTCTCGCCGCCGTGAAACTCGAGGGAGACCCCGTTCATGCAGTAACGCTGCCCGGTCGGCTGCGGGCCGTCGTCGAAGACATGTCCGAGATGTCCGCCGCAGCGGCTGCAATGGACCTCGTTGCGGGTCATGAAAAAGCTGCGGTCGGTGTCGGTTTCAACCGCGTCGGGGAGCGGCTGCCAAAAGCTCGGCCAGCCGGTGCCGCTGTTGAATTTGGCGTCGGCGGCGAACAGCGGCTGGCCGCAGCCGGCGCAGCGATAGACCCCGTCGCCGTATTCCTTGTCGAGCGGGCTCGAGCCGGCGCGCTCGGTGCCGTGCTCGCGCAGCACGCGGTACTGCGGCCCGGACAGCTTGCTGCGCCACTCCGCCTCGCTCATCGTCAGCTCGAATTTCTTGCCGCCCGATCGCGCCTTCCCGCCGAGCCGACCCAATAGACCCCCAGCCATGATGCTTCGCTCCAACACGCTGTTCACCACCACCGAATATCGGGACGAGCAAAGCCGCGGTTAAGGGGGAGGGCAGCGCGTCAGTGCACCCGCTCGCCCTCGTCGGGGACCGGGCGCAGCAGTTCCGCGGTCGAGCGCGCGATCCAGCACCATACGACGCAGGTCAGCTCGTCGTCTCGCCGGCGCAAGCGCTGCGCTTCGCGCTGCGCGACCTCGGCGGCTTCGGCACCGTGCCGGCGGACGAGAAGCAGTGCCGCTTCCCAGATCTTGCGCTCGTTGGTCATCATCATTGTCACGATAACACTCCAGCGGGCGTACAGGGTTCCCTAAGATCGACCATCGCCGCCGCCGCGCCGCGCGCCATGCGGAACCGCTCCAAGATATAGTTGCTCGAGCTCCAGCACATACTGAATGCTGCTTGCGCCGACCTCCTCCCACGCTATATTCGCGCCATGCCCGATCTGTTCGACCCACCGGCTCCAAAATCCCCCGACAGCTACTCGGCCCCCGGCAGCTACTCGGCCAAGGACATCGAGGTTCTCGAAGGGCTGGAACCGGTTCGCCGCCGGCCCGGCATGTATATCGGCGGCGCCGACGAGCGCGGCCTGCATCATCTCGCCGCGGAGGTGCTCGACAATGCGATGGACGAGGCCGTCGCCGGCCATGCCACCCGCATCGAGATCGAGCTCGCCGCCGGCGACTGGGTTACCGTGCGCGACAACGGCCGCGGGATTCCGGTCGATCCGCACCCTCGTTTCCCGGACAAATCCGCCCTCGAGATCATCCTGACGACGTTGCATTCCGGCGGCAAGTTCGGCAGCGGCGCCTATCGGACCGCGGGCGGCCTGCACGGCGTCGGCGTGTCGGTCGTCAACGCGCTGTCGGACGCGCTCGAGGTCGAGGTCGCGCGCGACCGCCGGATGTGGCGCCAGAGCTACAGCCGCGGCATGCCATTGACCGGCCTCGAGGATTGCGGGCCGGTGCACAACCGGCGCGGCACGACCCTGCGCTTTCATCCCGATCCTGAAATCTTCGGCGGCATCGGCTTCCGCGCGGCGACGCTCTACCGCATGGCGCGGTCAAAGGCCTATCTGTTCCGCGGTCTTGAAATCCGCTGGAGCTGCGATCCTTCGCTGCCGCGCCCGGAGGGGGTTCCGGCCGAGGCGCGCCTGCATTTCCCCGGCGGTCTCGGCGACTTTCTGGCGGCGAGCCTCGACGGCCAGACGATGGCGACTCCACGGCCATTTGTCGGGCAGGCGGATCTCGCCGAAGGCGGCAAGGTCGAATGGGCGGTGGCCTGGCCCGAGGACGAGGAGGCCGGGTTCAGCCATTCGTATTGCAACACCATCCCGACCCCGGAGGGCGGAACCCACGAAGCTGGGCTGCGCAGCGCGCTGCTGCGTGGAATCAAGGGCTATGGCGAGCTCGCCGGCAATCGCCGCGCCGCGCAGGCCACCGCCGATGATGCGACCGGTGCTGCGGCGATGCTGTTGTCGTTGTTCATCCGCGATCCGCAATTTCAGGGTCAGACCAAAGAGCGGCTCGCCACGGCCGAGGCGACGCGGCTGGTTGAGAATGCGGTCAAGGACCATTTCGACCATTGGCTCGGCGCCGACCCGGCGGCGGCCCGGATGCTGCTCGACCGGATCGTCGAGCGCAGCGAGGAGCGCCAGCGCCGCCGCCAGCAACGCGAGCTGGCGCGCAAAACCGCGACGCGCAAGCTGCGGCTGCCGGGCAAGCTCGCCGACTGCGCCCGCGACAGCGCGGCGGGCACCGAGATCTTTCTGGTCGAAGGCGACAGCGCCGGCGGCTCGGCCAAGCAGGCGCGCGACCGCGAGACCCAGGCGATCCTGCCGTTGCGCGGCAAGATCCTGAACGTCGCCAGCGCCTCGGTCGACAAGATGCGCACCAACCAGGAGCTGGCCGACATCATCCTGGCGCTCGGCTGCGGTTCGGGCATGCATTACCGGGAGGAGGCGCTGCGCTACGAGCGCGTCGTCATCATGACCGACGCCGATGTCGACGGCGCCCACATCGCCTCGTTGCTGATGACGTTCTTCTTTCGCGAGATGCCGAAGCTGATCGATGACGGGCACCTGTTTTTGGCGCTTCCGCCGCTCTATCGCCTGACCCAGGGCGACGTGACCATCTATGCCCGCGACGACATGCATCGCGAGGAATTGCTGCGCAGCGGCTTCGCCGGTCGCGGCAAGATCGAGGTCAGCCGCTTCAAGGGCCTCGGCGAAATGCCGGCGCGCTATCTCAAGGCGACGACGATGGATCCGGCGCAGCGCACCCTGCTGCGGGTTGGGGTGGCGATGCGGGATCGCCCGGGGGTCGCGACCGAAGCCCCGATGGAGGCGGGGCCATGCGCCCGCACCACGGCGCTGGTCGAGACCTTGATGGGACGGCGGCCCGAGCTGCGCTTCGATTACATCCAGAAAAATGCGCGCTTCGTCCGCGACCTCGACCTTTAAAGACTCTTGCGCAACGCGGGGAACCCGCTTACCTAAAAAGCGTCGACCCGTTTGGGTTCGGCTTCCCGGCCTTGCGTTCGTATGCGATCGTCCGACCGTGTCTCCCGAGCCAATCGATGTCCGATACGGTGCGCATCCGCGCAGCGGCCTATTTCGCTACTTGGAGTTACTGCTGATGGCGACCGGTACGGTCAAATGGTTCAATGCGCAGAAGGGCTACGGATTTATCCAGCCCGAAAACGGCGGCGCGGATGTCTTCGTCCACATCTCCGCCGTCGAGCGCGCCGGTATCGACAATCTGCGTGAAGGTCAAAAGCTCAGCTACGAGCTCGAGCAAGGCCAGCGCGGCCGGGTCTCCGCGGTCAATCTGCGCCCGGTCTGAGGGGAGGAGAGACGGCTATGCGGGGGCGCTGCGGTGCCCCCGTCGTTTTATCGGGGAGAACTGCTGTTTGGCTAAAGAAGACCTGATCGAATTCGACGGCATGGTGCTCGAATTGCTGCCCGACGCACGCTTTCGCGTGCGGCTCGACAACGGGCACGAGACCCTGGCCTACTCCTCCGGACGGATGAAGAAAAATCGCATCCGGATCCTCGCCGGGGATCGGGTCACAGTCGAAATGACCCCCTATGATCTGTCCAAGGGCCGGATCAACTTCCGCCACAAAGATGAGCGGGCGGCGCCGCCGATGTCGCCGCGCCCGCAATTTCGCCGGCGTTGACCGGGGTCCTGCCCTGTTCCGCCGGCATATCTCGCACCCAGAAAAGGTTTGACATGCACTGCGTCACGCCCAATTTAGGATGCACGGTCCAACGCAACTAATTATTACAAAAAGGCTACAACTTCTCGATGGATTTTTCCGAACTCGACCTGTCGCCTGAAGTTCTTCAGGCGGTTTCCGACGCCGGCTACACGATTCCGACCCCGATCCAGGAACAGGCAATCCCCCACGTTCAGCGTGGTCGGGACGTTTTGGGGTGCGCGCAGACCGGAACCGGCAAAACCGCGAGCTTTGTCTTGCCGATGATCGACATGCTGGCGGCGGGGCGCGCGCGGGCGCGGATGCCGCGGTCCTTGATCCTCGAGCCGACGCGCGAGTTGGCGACCCAGGTGGCCGCCTCCTTCGAGCTTTACGGCAAGCATAATCGCCTGACCATGGCCCTGTTGATCGGCGGCGAGAGCTTTGTCGATCAGGAGCGCAAGCTCGACCGCGGGGTCGACGTGCTGATCGCCACCCCGGGGCGGCTGCTCGATCTGCACGGGCGGGGCAAGATTCTGTTGTCCGACGCACACGTCCTGGTCATCGACGAAGCCGACCGGATGCTCGACATGGGCTTCATTCCCGATGTCGAGCGCATCGTCGGCCTGCTGCCGAAGAGCCGGCAGACCTTGTTCTTCTCGGCGACCATGCCGGGCGAGATCCGCAAGCTCGCGGACGCCTTTCTCAGCAATCCGGTGGAAATCGCGGTGGCGCCGCCGGCCTCGCCGGCCGCGCTCGTGATCCAGTCGCTTGTCGTCATCGATCCGCAGGACAAGCGTGAGGCGCTGCGCCGGCTGATCGCTTCGGAGGACGTCAAGAACGCGCTGATCTTCTGCAACCGCAAGCGCGATGTCGACATCCTGTTCAAGTCGCTCGCCCGCCACGGTCTCGATGCCGCGGCCCTGCACGGCGACATGCCCCAGCCGAAGCGGACCGAGACCTTAGAGCGCTTCAAGCGAGGCGAAATCCGGCTTCTGGTCGCCAGCGACGTCGCCGCCCGCGGTCTCGACATCAAGGGCATGAGCCACGTTTTCTGCTTCGACGTGCCGATCCATGCCGAGGATTACGTCCACCGCATCGGCCGTACCGGTCGCGCCGGCCTGTCCGGCCGCTCGTTCATGCTGGCGGCACCCGAGGACGGAAAAGCCGTTGCCGACATCGTCAAGCTGATCGGAAAGGAGATCCCGGTGACAGCGATCGAGGGGATTGCCACCGCCGAGCTCGACTATAATGCGCGGCGCGGACGCGGATCGCGGCCAACCGCTCGCGGCGCCCGGCCCGATGCTCCCTGGCGCGCCGGCGGCGAACGCCTCACCGACCGGTCGGTGCCGGCGAAGGAGCATCCTGCGCCCCGCGCGGCAGCGTCCGGCTGCCCGTTCGTCGGCGCGACCCAATCTCCCGTCCGCGCGATCCGATCTCCCGTCGGCGCGACCCGATCTCCCGTCGCCGCGATCCGATCTTTCCGCGGAGCCCACTCCTCGCGCGAAAAACGGGAACGGCGCGACCGTGACCCCGTTCCCGGGCGCCGCCGAGCCGCGCCGGCCGCGCCAACCCGAACGCCGGCCGGAGGAGGATCGCAAGGTCGTCGGCTTCGGCAATGACCTGCCGGCCTTCCTGGCCCGCCCGCCGCGCATCGTCGCCCGCCCCTGAGCCGCGCCGCGGGCCGCGATGAAGACGATCTTCGTCATGGTCAAATGCGAGCTCGGCCAAGCCTATACGGTCGCCGACGCGGCCGTCGCCAATGTTGAGCAGGTGTCGGAGGTCTATTCGACCTCGGGCCAATACGACCTGTTGATGAAAGTGTATCTCCCTGACACGGCCGACACCGGGCATTTCGTGACCGAGCGGTTGCAGACCCTGCCCGGGGTCAAGGACACTTTTACGATCATCGCCTTCAAGGCGTTCTCCGAAGATTCGTCGGCGTAGCCGCGGCGCGTGCACCATCTCCCCTTGCATTTGCACCCAACCGGTGCCATCCCGGTTCCGGCGGGTCGGGAAGAGTTGGCGATGAGTGCGGATGAGGCGGGCTGGGTGCGGGTGGCCGCGCGCGGCGATCTGGCATTGGGGGAGGTCATCGGCGTCGAGGCCGGGGGCCATTCGATCGCGATCTATGACAGCGACGCGGGCCTCTTCGCCACAAACAACGTGTGCACCCACGCCTACGCGTGCCTCTCCGACGGCTGGCTCGACGGCGAGACCATCGAATGCCCGCTGCACGCGGCGCGCTTCGACATCCGCACCGGCAAGGTGCTCGATCCGCCGGCCACCGAGGATTTGAAGACTTATCCCGTGCGCGTCCTCGGCGACGACATCGAAATCAAGCTCGACTGAGGTGATGCGCGCATCGCCAGGTTACTTTTTGCGTTAGTGGATCGCTTGTCGCAGGAGCGGGTCAGGGAGGAGAGACCGGGATAACCAATACGACCAGGCGTTCGCTGCTTCGCGGCTCCCTCGCCGTCGCTGCGGCCGGGAGCTTGGCGCGACCCTTTATCGCCGACGCCACGGCGACGACCGCGACCGTGTGGTGGTCACAGGGCTTCGCGGAGGAAGAGGATGTGGCATTCCGCAAGATCGTCGCCGATTACGAAAAGGCGAGCGGCAACATGATCGACCCCAGCGTCGTTCCGTTCGCGCCGTTGCGGCAGAAGATCATCTCGGCGATTACGAGTGGTGTCGTGCCCGATGTGATCGACGCAATCCCTATCGAAATCGTGGCGCTGCAGGCCTGGGACGGCAAGCTGGTCGATGTCAGCGACGTGGTCGAGACCCAGAAGGCGCGCTACCTGCCGAACGCGCTGCTCGGCGCCCGCTGCTACAATAATGTCGAGAAAAAGCGCAGCTTTTATGGCGTGCCGTACAAGGGCTCGGTGAGACCGTTCCATTTCTGGAAGGACCTGGTCGAAAAGGCGGGCTACAAGACATCTGACATCCCCAATACCTGGGATGCTTTCATCGATTTCTTCAAGCCGGTGCAACAGAAGTTGCGCGCCCAAGGCCTGCGCCATACCTATGCCACCGGTTTCGTGCTCAGCACCGTCGGCTTTGATGTCGCCAGCACCTTCGATCAGTTCCTGATTGCCTATGGCGGCCCGGGCCTTGTCACCACGGATGGCAAGCTGCATGCCGAGGATCCACAGGTCGAGCACGCCGCGGTCAAGGCGTTGACCTATCTGGGCGCGCTCTACAAGGAAGGCTATGTACCCCCGGGTACGGTCAGCTGGAACGATGCAGACGACAACAACGCGTTCCACTCGAAGCTGTGCGTGATGGATCTCGACGGCACCTTGTCGACCGAGGTCGCCATCATCAAGGACAAACAAGCCTATTACCACGACATGATCACGCACGGGCTGCCGCTCAGCAACGAGGGCAAGCCGGTGCCGAGCCAAGCTGCCAGCCTATGCGGCTTGATCCCGAAGGGAGCAAAGAACGTCGCGGTGGCCAAGGACTTCCTCAAATATTTGATCCAGCCAAAGGTCTGCAACGATTACCTGAAGACGGGGCTCGGCCGGAGAATACCGGTCATGCCGGCGATCGTGAGGGCGACCCGTGGTGGCTCGACCTCAAAGACCCGCACCGGGTGGCGCTACACCACTCAAGGCCTGCTCGGCCCGACATTGCCGAATTTTTGGGTTTTCAACCCGGCCTGGGCGCAGGTCGAGAACGAGCATGTCTGGCAGACGGCCTGGGCCGAGATCATGAAGGACGGGGCAGCGCCGCCGGCGGCGGCGGAAAAGGCGTTCAAGCGGGTCGAGGAGATTTTCGCGAAATACCCGATCACGCAGAGTTGAGCGGCCCGTCGTCGCTGCCGCATCCGCCGGTTCCGACCCGATTGCCGCGGGATGCGCCGATGCCGCCTTCAGGTGTGCCGAAGGTGCGGCCGGGAGCGGGACCGGCGGCGCGGCGCAGGCAGCGATAACGTTTGAGCCTGCCGAGCGTGTGCACTATATTGCATTCGAGAAACGGCAACCAGAAGGCGTCCGCTGCGGTTTCGCCGTGCGTGCAGGGAAGGAAGAGACGGCATGATAAATCCGACAAGGCGTTCGCTGCTTCGCGGCTCGGTGGCACTCGCCGCGGCCGGGACCTTGGCGCGGCCCTATATCGCCAACGCCGCAGCCACGACCGCCAGCATGTGGCTGGCGCAGGGCTTCATCCCGGAAGAGGACGCCGCCTACAAAGCGATGGTCGCCGATTACCAGAAGGCCAGCGGCAACACGATCGAATACAGCATCATTCCGTTTGCCCCGCTGCGGCAAAAGGCGGTCTCGGCGGTTGCCGCCGGCGTTGTGCCGGATTTGATGGAGACCGCTGATTTCCAATTCCTCTACCTGAACGTTTGGAAGAACAACTTTCATGATGTGGGCGACGTCTTCGAGACGCAAAAATCGAATTACAGCCAAAACGCTCACGACTGTAGCCTCGCCTATAACAACGATGCGAAAAAGCGCAGCTATTATCAGGTGCCGTGGAAGTCGGCTGCGGTACCATACCACGTCTGGAAATCGTTGGTCGAGAAATCGGGCCAGAAAGTTGCAGACATCCCGAATACCTGGGATGCATTTCATAACTTCTTCCGGCCGGTGCAGGATGGCCTGAAGAAAGCCGGGATGCGCAACGTCTATGGCTTGGGCTATCAGCTGACCGCGACCGGGGTCGACCCGATCAATACCTTCAATTCTTTCTTGATCGCCTATGGCGGTGAAAATTTGGTCACGCCGCAGGGACAGCTGCAAACCAGCGATCCGCAGGTCAAGGAGGCAGCGATCAAGGCCGCTACCTTTTTGGCGAAGGCCTTTACCGACGGGTACGTGCCGCCGGTCGTGCTCAACTGGAACGACGCCGATGACAACAACGCCTTCCACGCGAAACTGATGGCGATGGATTTCGACGGGACGATCTCGACCGAGGTCGCGCTCTATCACGATAAAGAGCAATATGACGACATTTTGACGATGGGCCTGCCGCTCAGCAACGACGGGAAAAAGCTGCCGGCGCAAGTCAATACCTTTGGCGTCGTGATTCCGCAGGGGGCTACGAACGTCCCGGTGGCCAAGGAGTTCTTGAAATACGCGATCCAGCCGAAGGTGCTGAACCAGTACCTGAAGGCCGGACTCGGCCGCTGGGCGCCGCCGATGCCGGAGATCGCCAAGAACGACCCGTTCTGGCTCAAAGAGGACCCGCACCGGAAGGCCTATACCAACTTGACCCTGTTCGGCCCGACGATCCCAATTTACGAGGCGCGCAACCCGGGCATGGCGCCGGTCGGGGCCGAGAATGTCATGATGAACGCCGTGATCAACGTCATGAAAAACGGGATGACACCGCAGGCCGCGATCGAAGCGGCGTTCAAGCGGGTCGAGACGATTTTCGCGAAATACCCGATCGTGCAGAGCTGAGGAGCGATCATGGCAAACGTATCGGCAATTCAGCTTGGTCGCCCGCTGGCCAAGCGGCGGCACGCCCTGTGGGATTCTTTGCGCGGCCACCTGAAGGGCAACGAATACCTCTGGGCGGTCGCCTTCGTCGTCCCCTATCTGGCGGTATTTGTCATTTTTGTCGCCTATCCGATCGTCTACGGGTTGTGGATGGGCCACGACCCGGCCCTCTACAAAGAATTATTTGCCGATCCGATCTACCTGAATACACTCGTCAACACGCTGATCTACTTAGCGGTCGCCGTCAATCTCAAGATGTTTCTGGCGTTCCTGCTGTCGGGCTTCTTTGTGCGGCCCGGCTGGTGGGTGAAGGCGCTGCTGATCGTCTATGTGCTGCCGTGGGCGGTGCCGTTGTTGCCGACTTTCATCTCGGTCCACTGGATGCTCGACGGCCAGTGGGGGCTGCTGAACAACCTATTGTGGGTGCTGTTCGGCATCAACGGGCCGTTTTGGCTGGATTCACATTGGATCGCCTTGGGCTCGATCATCGCCTCTTATATCTGGAAATTCATGCCGTTCTGGACCGTGATCTTCATCGCCGGCCGGATGGCGATCGCCCCGGAGCTTTATGAGGCGGCCGCCGTCGACGGTGCGACCGGGCTGCGGCGGTTCATGCACATCACCTTTCCGCTGCTCGCCACGCTGTATTTCGTCAACACGCTGTTGTCGACGATCTTCTCGGTCGGCGATTTCGCGACGCCGTTCTTTATCACCAACGGCGGCCCGGCGTTGACGACCTATACCTTGGCGAACCTTGGCATCCGCAACGCCTTTGATTTGTCGGATCCCAATCTCGGCGTCGCTACCGTGATGTCGGCGCTGCCGCTGATGATCCCGCTCGTCATTTTCATGATGCGCAAATTGCGCTCGATGGCCGTGGAGCAGTAACGATGACCGTCATTGCTGTCGAGGGCAGGGCGAAAGCCCGCACCGATGTCGACGTGCTGCACTCGGTTCGCGTGGCGCGACGGCGGCGCTATCTGACCAATATCGGGGCGGCGATCCTCAGCGTCGTGCTGGTGATATGGTCGCTGTTGCCGATCTACAACATGATCATGGTTGCGCTCGACTCACACAGCGATGTGTTGTCGACCCATGTGTTCCCGCCGCATCCCTCGCTCTACAGCTTCTGGATCGTGATCACCCAGGGCTACTGGTATCTCCAATTTTTCTGGGAACAATTTGGCAGAAGCGTGTTTCTCGCCGTGATGACGGTGCTGCTAACCTTGTCGATCGGGTCCTTGGCGGCCTTTTCGGTCGGGCGATTGCGCGTCCGGCACGGCTGGCTCGTCACCAATTGCGCGCTGTTGACCTATGTGATCCCGGCCTCGTTCCTGGCGATCCCGTACTATCGCCTGATGGCGCAATACGGCATGATGAACAATCTGTGGGCCGTGATCGCAGCGCTTGTCGCCTTCACCACGCCCTATGCGATCTTCATCTTCCAGCAGTACGGCCGCAGCATTCCGATCGAGCTCGACGAAGCGGCGCGGATCGACGGCGCCTCTCCGGTACAAATCTACTTCATAATATACCTACCGCTGATGGCGCCGGCCTTGGTCGCGATCGGCACCTTTGCCATGCTGGCGGCGTGGAACGAATTTCTCTACCAATTCTTGCTGTTGTCCTCGACGAAGAGCATGACGGTACCAATAGCGATCGTCCAATTTCTCAACAGCGACGAGGCGCCGTGGAACTATATGATGGCAACCGCGGTCATTTACGCGCTGCCGCCGGTGGCGGTCTATTACGCGTTCCGCAAATATATGGCAGCCGGCTTGACGATGGGCGGCGTCAAGGGCTAAGTCACCGTTGCTGAGTCATCAAGGTTAGAGCCGCGGCGCGCTGCGGCGAGCCGCCGCAGCGCGCCGCGGGCGGAAACCGGCCTGGGCGCGAACGGTTGAAGCGGGCGTCTCGCCGGCGCATAGTTTCTTCGGGATAAGGATCGGGCCGCACGGGGCAGCCGGCTCCAAACCCACGGAGGAATCCATGGACCAGCTGACGAGACGATCGGTGCTGCGCGGTTCTATGGGGCTGGCGGCGGCCGGAGCGATCGCGCGCCCCTATGTCGCTAACGCCGCGGCCACGACCGCGACCGTATGGTGGGTACAGGGCTTCGCCCAGGAAGAAGATATCGCCTTCAAACAGCTGGTCGCCGACTACGAGAAGGCGAGCGGCAACACGATCGACTACAGCATCGTGCCGTTCGCCGCGCAGCGGCAAAAGGAAATCGCCGCGGTAACCAGCGGTGTCGTGCCCGACATCATCGATCTCGGCGACTACTTCTTTGCCGTGCTGAGCGCGTGGAAGGACCAGCTGGTCGACCTCAGCGACGTTATCGAGACGCAGAAGCCGCTGTTCATGCCGACGGCGCTGCAGACCGCCTACGCCTACAACAACGTCGCGAAGAAACGCAGCTATTACATGATCCCGAACCGCATGGCGGTGACCCCGTTCCATGTCTGGAAGTCGCTGCTCGACACGGCCGGCTACAAACCCGCCGACGTTCCGAAAACCTGGGACCCCTTTCTCGCGTTTTTCGAGCAGGTGCAGACGAAATTGCGGGCCCAGGGCAGGCGCAACATCTACGCCTATTCCATTATGATAAGCGCGGCGGGATTTGATGCGATCGGACACTTCGACCATTTCATGATCGCCTATGGCGGCAAGGACTTGTTCACGCCGGACGGCAAGGTGCACACCGACGTCCCGCAAGCCCGCGAAGCAGCAATCAAGACGGTCGAGAGGCTGGCGACGGCCTTCAAAAAAGGCTTCATGCCGACGGCGATACAGAACTGGAACGACAACGACGACAACAACGCCTTCCATGCCAAACTGCTCGTCATGGATTTGGATGGCACGATCTCGACCGAGGTCGCGCTGTGGAAGGAAAAGGAAGAATATAACGACATCCTGACCTTGGGCCTGCCGCTGGGCAACGACGGCAAGCCGGTGGCCGGCGTCATGGCTCCGCAGGCGCTGGTGGTCCCGAAGGGTGCCCCCAACATCACTGTCGCCAAGGAGTTTCTGAAATATTCGATCGAGCCGAAAGTGCTCGCCGCCCTTCTGAAGGGCGGGCTCGGCCGGCGGCTGCCGCCGATGAAGTCGATCGTCGAGAACGACAAGGCGTTCTGGCTCGACGCGAAGAACGAACCGCTACAAGCCTACACCCGGCAGGGCATCTACGGTCCGACGATCGCTCCCTACGAGGTGTTTAACCCGGCGCGCGCGCAGGTCTCGACCGAACATGTGTTTCCCCTCGCGATCCTCGATGCGATCAACAAAGGGGTGACGCCGCAAGCGGCGGTCGACAAAGCGTTCAAGCGGACCGAAGAGATCTTTGCGAAGTATCCGATCCAGCAGGCTTGAGGTTCGCGCCGGCGCGGATGAGCCGGCGGGTGGTGGTCGCGTTTACCCGCGGTGAGGATCGGCGGTCTCGGAGAATGGGCCGCCGGCCACAAGAGGGAGGATCTGATGGATAGACTGACAAGGCGTTCGCTGTTGCACGCATCGATGGGGCTGGCGGCGGCCGGAGCGATCGCACGCCCCTACGTCGCCAACGCCGCGGCCACGACCGCGACCGTGTGGTGGGTGCAGGGCTTTGCCCAGCAAGAAGACCTCGGCTTCAAGCAGATGGTCGCCGACTACGAGAAGGCGAGCGGCAACACCATCGACTACAGCATCGTGCCGTTCGCGGCGCAGCGCCAGAAGGAAATTGCCGCGATAACCAGCGGCGTCGTGCCCGATATCATCAATGTGGGTGACTATTACTTTGCCGTGTTGAGCGCCTGGAAGGACCAGCTGGTCGACCTGACCGATGTCATCGAGACGCAGAAATCGCTGTTCACTCCCGCGGCGCTAGGCACCGTAAATGCTTACAACAATGTAACTAAGAAGCGCAGCTACTACATGATCCCGCACCGGGTCGCCGTCGTTCCGTTTCACATCTGGAAGCCGCTGGTAGAGAAAGCGGGTTTCAAAACGTCGGACATTCCGAAGACCTGGGACGCATTTCTCGACTTCTTCATGCCGGTGCAGACCAAGCTTCGCGAGCAAGGCATGCGCAACATCTATGCCTACAGCTTTCAGGTGGGCGCGGTCGGGTTCGATTGCATCTTTACCTTCGACCATTTCAACATCGCCTATGGCGGCCAGAACCTCTTCACACCCGACGGCAAAGTGCACACCGACGACCCGCAAATTCGCGAGGCGGCGATCAAGGCAATCACCAAATTGACGACGCCCTACAAACAAGGCTTCATTCCGCCGGCGGTGCTGAGCTGGAACGACAACGACGACAACAATGCGTTCCATTCGAAATTGGTCGTCATGGATTTTGACGGCACGATCTCGACCGAGGTGGCGCTGTGGGACAACAAGGAGGAGTACAACAATATTCTGACCCTCGGCCTGCCGCTGAGCAACGAAGGCAAGCCGTTGCCAAGTGTTACCGGCGTCGCCACTGCGGTGATTCCAAAGGGCGCGAAAAATATCGAAACGGCAAAGGACTTCCTCAAATATTCGATCGAGCCTAAAGTGCTCGCCGCCTATCTGAAAATGGGGCTCGGCCGGTTTTTGCCGCCGATGCCGTCGATCGTCGAAAACGATAAGGCGTTCTGGCTCGACCCGAAGAACGAGCCGCTCGCCGCTTATACCAGACAGGGCGTGCTCGGTCCGACGATCCCGCCCTACGAGGTGTTTAACCCGGCGAGGGCGCACGTCAGCACCGAGCATGTGTTCGCCCTCGCGATGATCGACGTGATGACCAACGGCATGACGCCGGAAGCGGCGATCGACAAGGCGTTCAAGCGAACCGAGGCGATCTTCGCGAAATACCCGATCCAGCAGCAGGCTTGAGGGCGAGCCCGTCGGGCGCGCAGAGCGCAGCGGCCAAGGGCGTAGCGCGTAACCGCCCGACGGTGCTTCGAACCACTCGGCGCAAACTCCCTGCGGGCAGCGCGATACGCTCGCCGGCGGCGCGGCGGCCGCATCGATGGTGCGATGAAGACATCATAAACCCTCGGCATCGCTGGCGAGCCCGATCGGGTGCGGCGGCGGGCCAGCGACCGGGCACGCCGCTCACAAGACCAGCCGGCCGCCGCCGGCCTGCCGATATTACCGCGGATACCTTCCCACGGGCGGCCCCGCGGGATCGGGGTCACCGTTCACTCGGACGCGCCGACGCGCAACCCGACAGGCGACCGATTAGCGGCGGGGCGGCGGGACGCGGGTGCGCTGCTGCACGACCCGCGGGCACCACGCTTTCCGGTTACGGAGAGCAGGTCTGGAACGGGCTCTTGGGGCACGCCTCGGACAGCGACCACACAAAGTCGCGCCGAATCCAGGCGTCGGACGGCAGAGCCGTCGGGAACCCGACCGGGTTCGAGTTCAACAAGGTGATGCCGTCGGTGCCGTCGCTCTTGACCGACGAGACGCTGTGGCAGGTTATGCACGATGCCTGGGTCAGCGGAACGGCGGCATTTTCGCCCTCGATGATCGAATTTCCCAGCAGCTCGGGCTTGAAAAAGCCGGTCTGCACACCGTCGAGGCGGTAGTTCAACCACTCCGGGGCCAAATTGGCTGCGTACATCAATGCCGCCAGCCTGTTGGTCAATCGAGTATTTGCGCCGTGGGTCACGGCCGGGTTCGAGCCGAACAGGTCGGCGCATCCCAGCACCACGCAACGGTTGGGATTGGTGGTCAGATTTTGCGGCTCGAACGTCGCCCACACCCATTTGTTCAGCAGCTTTGAGATCAGATGCATCCCCGCCAGTGCAAAGCAGTTGCCGTTGACCGTCTCGACATGGATGCTGCTGGTGAATCCGGCGGGAAGGCTTTTGCAATTGAGACCGATACTTGAGAGTTCGATCCAGTCGGCCTTGACTTCCACGGCTGGCGCAGGAAATGCGATTTCCTCGCTGAAGGCGGCCGTCATGGCCTGGCCGGTGCGGTTCCACAGGCTGTCGCCGGCGATGTAATCCGCGGTCGCGCCGTCCAGCCGGACTTCCTCGCAAATGATCAGCTTCGGCTGACCCTTTGGCGGGTTCCCGGCCTTGTTGCAGTTCTCGTCGGCTCCGCCGAGCAAACCTGGCACGACCGCGCGGAGCTTCGGGTTCTTGACGAAGGCGAGCGGGCTGCCGTGGAGCAGATGGGTCGGGCCCGCCGCGGCGGCGGCGTTCGGCACCACCAAGCCCTTGGCCGGATCAGGCGGATACATCTGCGCCTGCTCGATCCAGTTCTCCCACACCACATAGGGATACTTGCTCTGGTTCACCGGGCAGGTTGCAGCAACCCACAGCTGCCAGGCCGTCTGTTCGATCGTCGGGCTGATCTGCGACGGCGGCGAACAGGGATTTTGCTGCGCATCCGCATCGTCAGCCAGCGCGACCGACGCGGCGAATGGCAACCCGCCGCCGGGAGGCGCGATCCCGGCTGTCAGCAACAGCGCGGCAGCCAATGCCAACGTTATCTTTACCATCGGTTCCCCTCCTCCGATTATGCCTTTCCAGCGGAGCGCGATCGCAGAACCACCTGACGATGGTCACCGAGCTGCGCGCTCCCCCAGCCGCGCCGCGGCGAACGGCGTTATTGCCGTCGCGTTCGGCCGGCCCGCAGTTGCGATCCTAAATTAGGCCCGGTCAATAATTCGTCAAAAACCGCCGCAACCTCGCCGACGAAGCTCGGTCCTCCCAAAGCGCCTGCGTGTCGGCGCGACGCGGTTTCACGAATTGGCCGGCGTCGGCGCGAGATTGACAGCTCGGGGGCGCAAGGATTTGATCCGGGCAACGCAGCGGCGCCCAGCAGGGGCGCCGCCTCGCCCGCAACGTCGGAGGAAGCGATGGAAACACGGGTGCTTGGCCGCACCGGGCTCGAGGTTTCGGTGCTCGGCTTCGGGTGCGGCGCGGTCGGCGGGCTGATGGTGCGCGGCAGCCCGGCCGATCAGGAGCGGGCGGTGGCGCGCGCGCTCGCGCTCGGCATCAACTATTTCGACACGGCGGCGATGTACGGCAACGGCGAATCCGAGCGTAACCTCGGCCGCGTTCTGAAACGCCTAAAGCCCGACATCCGCATCGGCACCAAGGTGCGGGTCCCGGCCGCCGAGCGCAGCCGTGTCGGTGCCGCCGTGACCGCCTCCCTGGAGGCGAGCCTGCAGCGGCTGCAGCGCGATCATGTCGACCTGTTCCAGCTGCACAACCACATCATGCTCGACGGCAGCGAGGCCGATTTGACGCCGGAGATCGTCCTCGACCAGGTCGTGCCGGCCTTCGAACGGCTGCGCGCGCAGGGGAAGACCCGGTTTTACGGCCTCACCGCGGTGGGCGACACCACGGCCCTTCACCGGGTCGTCGACGCCCACGCCTTCGACACCGCGCAGGTCAGCTACAACCTGCTCAACCCGAGCGCCGGGGCCGCGGTAGCATCCGGCTATCCGGCGCACGATTTCGCCAACCTCCTGACGCGCACCCGGGCGGCCTCGATGGGCGTCATCGCGATCCGGGTGCTCGCCGCCGGCGCCCTGAGCGGGGTCGAAACCCGTCATCCGCTGGGCTCGCCCAGTGTCGAGCCGATCGGCTCGGGCCGCGACTATCGGGTCGACGTCGAGCGTGCCCGGCGGCTCGAACCGCTGGTGCGGGAAGGGTTCGCCGACAGCTTGGTCGAGGCGGCGATCCGGTTCGTGATCGCCCACGACGCGGTCTCGACCGCGCTGGTCGGCTACTCGACCATCGAGCAGCTCGAATACGCTGCCGCCGCGGTCGACAAGGGGCCGCTGCCGCCGGCCGCGCTCGACCGGCTGAAGGCGTTGCACGACAGCTTCGTCGGAGAGGCCCGATGATTTAAACCGACGGCGGCCTCGGCCGAGGCCTTCAGAGATCAGCTTGCGCGGTCGGGATCGCGCCGGCGCGGCATCGTCAGGAACCCGCGCGCGACATGCCACAGCTGCTCGCGGTTGAGCCCGAAGGCGAGCGAATGCGCCGCACCCGGCAATACGACGAATTGCCGGTCGGGGTTCGGCAGCCGGGCAAAAAAGCCGAGGATGTCTGCCTCGCTGGCAATCCCGTCATGCTCGCCGCGGATGATCATGACCGGGGCCAGCACACTGGTGGGATCGACGACCGGCAAATTCGCGGTCATGTCGAGATAGGTGCCGGTCGGGATCGTGTTGCCGTGGACCAGCTCGGCGTCGGCCAACGCCTCTGCAACTTTGGGGTCGCTGGTTCCGGGCCGGTCGCGCGTGAAGATGCTGCGGATCATGTCGCGGTCGCGCGGCCGTTGATTGTGAAGGCGAAAATAGTCGAGCCCCTCGGCGCGCTTTTCGAGGGTTGGCGAGCCGCTGCCGGTCCAGGTGAACGCGGTCAGGATCAGCCGGTCGACGCGATCGGGCCGCGCCATCGCAAAGGCCGCGGCGCGCAACGCGCCCGATGACTTGCCGAGGAGATGCATCCGGCTCTGCCCGGTCTCACGCGCCACCAATTCGGTGCCGGCGAGCAGATCGGCGACGCCGCTGGCGATGTCCGAATTCCCGTCGGTGCGCGACGAGCGGCCGTAATTTTCGTGGTCCATCGCCCACACGTCGAAGCCGCAGCCGGCAAGGACGTTCATCAGCGAATATTCCTCGCCTCCCGGCACCGCGAGGTCGAAGGCCGACATCGCCGAGATCGACGAGCCGTGAACCAGGAACAGCACCGGCAGCGGCGCTTTGCCCGGCAGCGGCGCCGACCTCCGCTTGCGGTAGAGCGCCAGCGCCACGGCACCCTTCTGCGCGCTGTATTCGGCGCGCCAGAACCCGGCCGGCATCGGCGCGGCACGCTCTACGGCCTGCTGAACTGCGGACATGAATCCTCCCCCTCCCGTCGGGAACCGCTCGCCGGCAGCGGCACCATAGAGCGGCGATCCTTGCTGCGGAACAGCCATCCGGTCGCTCTGGCGGCTGGCGACCGCGTCGGCCTGCCGCCTACCGGATCAGCCTGGCGGCTGAGAGCGAACAGCTCGCCGATCCCGGCAACCGGCGCAGCAATCCGCGGCGCTGCAGACCCGCGAGCACCCGGCTAAAATGGCCGGCGGCCGAGCGCTCGATGCCCTCGAGCCAGTTCTGATCGAGAAACGAGGCGAGCGCCGGCTGGCCAAGCGCCGCTTCCCAAAGGATGCCCGACAAGGACGCCGCCGCTTCGTCCTCCTCGCGCGCCGAGGCCGGCAATACCGCCGCGCGCTCGGCATTATCGCGGTCGATGGTGTCCGGGCCGGGGCCCAAGCCGAAATCGACGAGGGTCCGGCGTTCGGGCGGGGCCAGCACGAAATGGGCGATCTCGTGCAGGATGACATAGGCTTCGGTCGCCCCGTTCAGCGCCGCCCCATCCCAATTGAACCGGCACCGGGTGCCCGGCGGATGCACCGCCATACCGCAACGGTGGGCGAGCGCCAATGCCGCCAGACGATGCCTTTCCGCCTGCGCTCCCACGGCGCGATCGGGCGAGGTCGCGCGGATCTGCCCGAACGCGCGGCGCGACAACGCGTCGCGCAGCCCGCCGCCAAAGCGATCGAGGGCAGCCGCGAGCTGATCGCGGGGGATCGGCGTGAGGATCATTCGACCAGCCAGCAAATTGCGCTCGATGCGCGCGCTGCCCGATAAGATAGGGCCTCTTCGTACGTGCCGCATCGCGCAACGGCGGGGCCAGGGCGAACAGAAAAGAGGCGACCCGGGCGGCCGCCTCTCTTCCGCGGGCTATGTCGGCGATCGGTCAGCGATCGTCGGCGTCGCGCCCGGTCGAGGCGTCGACGGTCGGGCTGACCGCCACCCGAACGCCGGTCAGGACCCATCCGCGCTGGCTCGGCGCAAAGCGGGGGGCCAGCATCCCGTCGTTGATTTCCCGCGTCACCGCGAACCGGTTGAATACGGTCGGCGGCAGATAGAGGCGGGTATTGTCGGCAAATCCGTCGGTCGCGGTGTCGATGTCGCCGCGTGCGGCGGTTATGATGCCCTCGTCGTCCCCGGAGACGCGACGGACTTCGGCAGCATACGCGTCGAACAGCCGCTTCTGGAGGTTTCGCACATTGGGCTCGAACGAGGCCATCCGTTCGTAAACGTCGAGATAGATCTCGTCGGCGAGCCCGCTCGGAACGCCGCGCTCGCGAAACTCACGCTGAACGTCAAAGCCGTTGTCCGCGTCGAACTTGTCGGGATCGCGCGGCAGGCTCGGATTGTCCCCGACAGCTTGCGGCTTGTTCTGTTCGCCGCTCGGCCCGGCGCCGGGAATGATTGACTGCAGCGCGCCGATCTCGCCGTCCTGGAAGGTATCGGCAGGCTGTCCGAATTTGTCGGGAAAACCCCCGGTGAAGGGCAGCTCGTAAAGCGGGTGAACCCAGTTCGTGCCCTGGTAATTGAATTCCCAATAGGAGTGGACGTCCGATTGCTGCATGGCGTTGAAGGCGCCCATGCTCACATGAAGAGGGACGACGTTCGTCTGCTTGTCGGGAAAGTGGTCGGACGCATTCGGGAAATGCGGAACCTGGCCGTCGATGGTGAAGATTTTCCCCGGCTTCGCATTGTTGCCGGCGCCCATTTTCGACAGGATCATCGCGTCCTGCTGCGTGATCTTACCGAATTGCGCATGCCCGTCGGTCCGTGGAGCCGCCGGCGCCGCGACGATGATGTCGTGGATCATCCATCCTTCGTACCAGCCGCTTTCGTTATTGATGACGAACAGCGGCGAGATGTCGGTGAAGACATCGTTGAAAGCGCGCGGGTTATTAGGATTGGTCGGCAGCCCGGGCTTGGGTTCGAGCACAATGCGCACGGCGCCTACCGTGTCCAGCCCGCAATTGCCTCCAGTGACGGTCAGCTGCACGTGGTCGTTGACCCCGTGGGTGATCGTCGTGAACACGTTCGGCTCGAACCCCTTGGTGTCCAGCAGGTAATATTGAAAGAGTTGGCTTTTTCCATTGGCTTCGTTGAACACCTGCAACGGCAGGTAGGTATGCGGCCGGTTGGCCAGCTGGGCCAGCCGGTCCTTCACCGGCATTGGCAATTTGACGATATCCCCGCGGGCGCGGACTGCCGCTTCGTCAGCAGCCGCTGTCGGGTTCGGATGGCACGGCGACGGCGGCTGCTCCGCTCTGGCGGCTCCCATGCTCCACACCCCGATGGTGGTAAGCGCCAGTACCGGGCAGAGCCGGGCAAACCGCGATCCGCCCGTTGATTGTAACCTCATGACACTGCTCCATTGTCTCTATCGCATTAGGGCACCCACCGTCATTCACTGGCCCGCACCTCCGCCGATTGCCGGGCAAAGCGGCGCGTCCGCGGCAGGCTGATGATCGCCCACCGGCGCCGCGCCGCTCACCGACGCAACTCGCAGAAGCTGTGGCCGTGACTGAACGGGCAAACCCTCCTTGCTGCGATCGCTGGGAGGGCAGGCCGTGCCTCGGTCAGTAAGACTCCACAATCCCACCGTTTATTCCGCGGCAGTGCAGAACCCACCGCTGCACACGGTCCCAATGACGCGAACGGCACTTCCAATAGCGGGGCGACGGCACAAGCTGGGGCGGCAATGCCTCGCCGGCGCGTGCCTCGCCCTGAACATGGTCAAATTTTCGTGAGCGGCGGACAGGCCCCGTTGGGCACTGCGCGTGTTCGGCGTCGCGCAATGCCAGTGGAATCCCGGCTGCTGCGTCGTTGGCACAAGGTTTCTTAGGGGGTTGTCGAGGCTACCGCGATCCTCAGTTGCCGTCTGATTTTCAGGCAACCGCCTGACCAAACCCCGAAACAGCGTGAGCGGGGGCGCGCCGATCGCCAGGCGACCATCTCTGGCCGCGCGATCATTCCGCGAAGTTTGCCGCCGCGGGTCGGGGCGCGAGCTGCCCAGGCGGCTGCGCGACGACCGCCGTCAATCGCCGGACCGGTCGCGGGTCTCCGCCTTTCGGTCGACCACCGTCATGTCGTTGGCGTTGTCGTCGATCACCACGAACCGCACGGCATCGCGGCTGACCTTTGCCAAGCCGATGCCGAATGCGCCGCCCTGCCCGGCATCGACGTTGAACTGGGTGACGAACTTGCCCTTTTTGGTGAATTCGACAATTTCGCTCGGCTGCGTCGGATCGGAGTTGATCGCGTCGCCGTTGCTGGCGAGCAGGTCGCCGTTCGGCGCGAACACCAAGGCCAGCGGCCCGCGCAGGTGCTGGTCATGGAACGCGACCGTGCCGGTACCCGATGACCCCGTCCTGGAACCGGCATTTGGGACCGCAAATATCTTGTTGTCGAAGGTCGAGGCGACGTAGAGGACATCGGCGTCGGCGTCATAGGCGAGCCCGGTCGGCCCCAGGATCAGCGCCGCGGAATTGGGCTCGACGGTGTAGCCCGAGGCGATCACCGCGGCGCCGGTCACGGTCACGGCGGTCGCGGATATCGTCAGGTTCAGCCGGGTCACGGTGCCGTTGATGACGTTCGAGACAAAAACCCGTGCCTGGTCGAAATCATCGTCGATCGTCAGGTCCCACGGACCGTCGAGCTTGTTCGTGTACGGCGAAGGAGCGATCTCTTTGCCGTTGCGGTCGAGAAACAGCAGCGACCCCGGCGGCTTGATCACACCGCCCACGGTCGGGACGTTGCCGACCAGGACAAACCCGCGCCTGAGCACTCCGAGAGCCGTGCTCAGACCGAGCCCGTTCGGCCCTTGAAAGAACGTGATCGCGTTCCCCGGCTGCCCGGCCGGCACCGCTGGCGCCACCAGCCCGTTCGGCGTCAGCTTGACGATTGTCGTGCCGGTGCCCTGGAGATTGCTCTTAGCGTTGAAGTTGGAAACCAGCACGTCGCCGGGCATGATTTTCCCGCCGGCCGGAAACCCGCGGGGCACGATCGCCACGCCATAGGGATTGAGGTCGCCGTTGGCGGGGATGGTGGACGAGATGACGATATCCGGCAGAAACGGCTGACGTTCGTCGCCCGCCGCGGCTGTCGCCGCCGCAAGAGAGATCGCGACGACCGTCGCCGGCAATGCGCCGCGGCGGATATGTTTCATCAGGTTTGTCCTCCCCGTCAAATCGGCCGGGCACGCCCCACAGGCCGCCCACGCGGAACCATCCCCGAGGTAGCGCGACGCGGGCTCGCTCTTTCCTTACGACTCGCCGAAACCGCGATTTATTCCACGAAGCTAGCTGGGCTTGCCCGGTATCGGCGGGATCTTTGCCTTGGCGCCGTCGCCGGAAGTCTGCCGGTAGACGATTTCGGCGAGCTTCAGCAGCGAGGCGCGGTCGGTCTTGGCCGCGATCGCGTAGCCAAAGCCGTCGTCCGACCAATAGAACGCGCCGACCCCGCCGTTCTCGCGATATTGGAACTCGGTCTCGCCAGCGAACCCGTCCGCTCCATAATAGCACGTCAATCGCGTCCCCTTGGCATCCTGATACATCAGCTGGGCCGCGGGCCCGCTCTCCGATGGAAGGAGGCGCCCGCCCATCAGCTGGAACCCGGCCGCAGTGAGATCCGGCACGATCAGCGGCCGGCCCAGACGCTTGGACAGCCACTGCACGAGATGTTTTTCCTGGCCGACCTCGACCTCGACCGGATGGCGAACCTCGACCGCGAAAACCCTGTGCGCCTGGATCGCATCGGTTGCAAAGGCGCGGACCGTGGCAAGGGGTCCGCCGGTCGACGCGAAAAATGCCGTCGCCGCGTCGCGGGCGGCCCAGCCGACGCCGCCGCCCACCGCGAGCAATGCCACTGCCGCGGCAATCCGGGCGAAGCGCTGGTAGCGGCGGCCGCGCTGCTCGACGAGCAGCCGCGCGACGCGCAGGCGCGCCGGGATCGGCCCCGCGGTCTGCGCGGCAACGGCCGCGCGCAGCCGCTGTTGCTGCTCGGCATATTTCGCCACGCGCCGCCGCGCCTCGGGATGCGCGGCGAGATAGGCATCGACGACGCGCGTGCGCGCGGGCGCAAGTCGGCCGTCGATACGGGCATGCAGCTCGTCCTCTTCGACGGCGTCGGGGATTGCGCTCATTTGGCTCGCCTCAGCGCCTTGCCCCGACCGTTGGAAGCCGGGCCGGTCGAATCTCCTCCGTTGGAATCTCCGTTAAGAAATTTGCGCAGGCGTTCGCGGCCGCGCGACAGCCGCGACATCACCGTGCCGATCGGAACCCCCAGCACCTGGGCGGCCTCGTCGTACGACAGATCCTCGACACCGACGAGCAGCAGTACCGATCGTTGCTCCTCGGGCAACGCGGCAAAGGCCCGCAGCAGATCGCGATGGAGCAGCGCCTCGTCCTGGCCGCCCTTTTATCTGCGGCAGCTCGGCTTCGATCGCCTCGGTCAACGCGTCGTGCACCCCCCGCCGCTTCCGGCGATGCTGGTCACTAAGGAACCTATTGTAAAGAATTGTATAAAGCCAACCGCGCAGATCGCCCTCGGCGCGGCGCAGGTGCCATCGCGACAGCGCCCGCTCGAGACAGTCCTGGACCAGATCGTCGGCGCGCTCGCGGTCGCCGCGCAACAGCGCGCAGGCAAATCGACGCAAGCCCGGGATATGCGCTTCGATCAGGGCGGCCTCTACCGGCATCGCCTCCCCTACGGACAAACGGCTGGTATTCGGGCGTACCGATACCGGGCCGGCCGGCGACGGTTCCGGCTCGAATGCCAATCCTGGCGCGGATGCGGGACGCATTATCGGTGCAGCCGCGCCCATCCGGCGATCACATTCACGTTAACTTTATTCTTCTTTCGGGTCGGGTCGCGCACCGCGTCCACGGCAATTCCGGGAAGCGATGTCTCGGCGGCCCGCAGGTTTCGGCCCGCTGTCGATAGGGCAGCACCCCCCGCGGCTCCAGGAGGTTCGATTTGTTCCAAAGCTGGCCCGGTGCCTCGGGCAGCGCTGCGATCACGCCGGGAGTGGCGGCATGACCCGTGTGCTGCGGCGGTGGGGACGGCACATCCGCGAAAATTGGCGAGACGCCACGGTGTGCCGGACTTGATCGAGTCAAGCCCGGCACGACCCGAGGGTGGAGCTGGTGCTTGTGCCTAATCGTCAGGTTGCTCGGAGACCGGGGTAATCATGCCGAACAGACCGTCGGTCTCTCCGTTGGGACCGGCTGTAAAATAGAGAGCGTCGGAGCTCGAGCTGGCACCACCGCCCAAGGTGAGGGTCCACAGCCCGTCGATGACGAGCGGCTTGCCTTGGGCGTCCTTGACGGAGCCGACATAATGTCCCTCCGAGTCGAACGCGTTTATCTTTCCGTCACCGAAATTGCCGACCAGGATATCGCCGCTGAACCGGCCGAAGGCGAACGAAGCCCGTGCCACGCCCCATGGCGAATTCAGTTTCCCACGCGACGCAAAACGCTGAAGCAGATGGCCGTCGGTGTCGAAAACGTCGACAAAACCATTCCCGGGGCCGGCGACGTCGTCATGCTTTTGCGCGTTCTGCTTTGCGTAGGTGACGAACAGATCGCCGTTGATGTTCTGGATGCCAAACGGCGCATAACCCGGCGGGATCAGGGCATCCTTGAAGCCGCCATCGGTGGCAACGGGAACGTAGCGCCCTTTGCTGACGGCGGCGGCGGGACCGAAAACGTCGATCTTTGCGGCGCGGAAGTTGGTCGCAAAAAGGAAGACGCCCTGGGCGTTGGTGCCGAAGACGAGACCTTTGTAAACCGCACCCGGCGAGTTGTCGACGGCGAGCACCGCGGCATCAGGCGGGGTGAGGCCCCCAGTCCAAGCGGAGATCGTCCCGTCCTCGGTGTCAAAGATGAAGCTGGCGACCTTGGCCGGCTTTGTGCCGGGCACGAGAAACCCGGTCGTGGTGCTGGTGGTCGGGTTCCACACGAGGCCGGTCGGCGCAGCGGGCGTCGGCTTCGGCGGGTTCAGCGGATTGGCATGCCTGCAGGCGGTACTGGGCAGCGAGCCTCCGGGCAGCGGTATTCTGACCAATAAAGGCACCGACACCCCCTCACCGTTGTACAGTGTCGAGCATCCCGTGGCGTTGTCAGCGATCCAAAAGGGACTGGCCGCCGGCGTAAACGCGACGCCCCATGCGTTTTGCAGGACCGGGTCGGTGTGTTCGGCCTTGCCCGAGATATCGGAGGTCAGCCTGGTCATCACATAACGATTTGCCCCCTGATCGCGATCGCCGTCGTCGGCGCTGACGGCCGCCGCGGCAGCCATTGACGCTGCGATGACCGCAGCGACGCAGAGGCGTCTGGTGACGTGCTTCATCGTGTATGCCCTTCCTGTTGACTGGAGGCGTCTGCGGCGCCGCCGCGAGGCCAACGCGCCAAAACGCCGTTCCCGCCGTCATGTCGACGATCGCGGCCCACAGCACGTCGTTCCCAGAACTGCGACTCGCCAGAACTCGATATTTATTCCGCGGAAAGATAGACGGCCGGGCTCCGCGTCAACCAGCGGCGATCACATTTTCGTTAACGGCTCTCACTGGAATATCCACGCCCGACGCAAGTCGTAGTGCTCGAAAAAGCTTCGGTTCGCCGCATCGCGCGCGACCGCGTCTATTGCGGGGTGTCATGTCGGGTAAATCCGCCGATCGGCTGCCGCATTTGTTTTCGCGGCGGGCATTGCTGCATGGTGTGACGGCTGCCGTCGGCGCCGCAGCATTCCTCGGGGCGGCTGCAGGCAAGCCCAAGGCGCAGCCCAAGATCTCCAAAGCGGCGGTCGCCTATCAGGATCATCCGCAGGGGGACAAGCGGTGCGAGAGATGCGCTCAGTTCCAGCCGCCCGCCGCCTGCAAGCTCGTCGACGGCGCCATTTCGCCGCAGGGATCGTGCCGAATTTTCCTACCGCGCAGCGGCACCGCGGCAAGCTGACCGGCGAACGCCGCGACTGCCCGGCAATGGTGGAATAAACCGGGAGCAGTCGAGTCGTAGTGGGCAGTCTGCCGCTGTTGCGGCATTGCCGCTGCCTTAGGAATAAGCCGGGATGATACGTGGTCCGCTGCGGTGGGGCGGGCTCGCCTGCAGCCGCGCCCGCCGAACGGTGAGAAGCGTCATTGCCGTCGCTCACTTCGTGGCAGCGGCAGAATTGCTGAACGCGCTGTCGCAATGGCATGCCGAGGCTCTGCCGCTCTACGCGCGCCAGACCGGGCAGCCCTGTGCCGCCTGCCACACTGCCTTTCTCGAGCTGACCCCGTTTGGACGCCGCTTCAAGCTCGGCGGCTACACCTTGCAGGGTGGCGACTGGAAGGGGCCGCCCTTTGCGGTCATGCTGCAGCCGACCTTCACCCACACTCAGGCCGATCAGCCGGGCGGCGCGACACCGCATTTCGCAGCCAACGACAATTTCGCGCTGCAACAGATGAGCCTGTTCACCGGCGGCCGGATCACTGACAATCTCGGTGCCTTCATCCAAGGAACCTACGATGGCGTGGGCCGCCGCTTCGCCTGGGACAACACCGACATTCGCTACGCCGATCAGGTCAAGGTCGGGAGCCACAACCTGCTATGGGGGGTCAGTGTCAACAACAACCCGACCGTACAGGACGTCTGGAACACGATCCCGGCCTGGCGCTTCCCGTTCATCAGCCCGGTCCTGGCGCCCTCGCCGACGGCGACCACCTTTATCGAGCAGGTCTATGCGCAGCAGGTCGCCGGTCTTAGCGGCTACAGCTTTCTCGACGACAAATTCTATGTCGAATTCGGAGGCTACTGGCCATTGGCGACCAGCACCCAGCGCGCGCTCGGGGTCGATGCGACCGGGGAGAGCCCGATCAGCGGGGTCGCACCCTATTGGCGCGTGGCGGCCGAGCCGAACTTTGGCGATCATTCCTGGGAAGTCGGCACCTTCGGGCTCGCCGCCAACGTGCTGCCCAATGGGATTGCCGGCGGCGGCACCGATTCGTTCGCCGATATCGGGGTCGATACCCAGTACCAATATCTCGGTGACCCGCACACCGTCACGTTCCGCGCCAGCTGGATCCACGAGAGCCACAATCTCGGCGCGAGCCGGGCGCTCGGGCTCGCCGACAATGCGCATGACGTCTTGCGCAGCGTCAATGCTTCGGTTTCCTACATCTACAATCATACCTGGAGCCTGACAGCCGGCCGGTTCTCGATCGGCGGCACCGCCGACCCGGCGCTTTACGGCACCTTTACCGGCAGCCCCGACAGCGCCGGCTGGATCGCCGAGATCGCCTATCTCCCGTTCAGCAACGGCGGGCCGTCGTTCTGGCCGTGGCTCAATGCGCGCATCGGCCTGCAATACACCCTTTACAATAAGTTCGACGGCGCTAGCAGGAATTTCGACGGCAACGGCCGCAACGCCCGCGATAACGACGCGCTGCTTCTTTACGCCTGGATAATGTTCTGACCCCAGCGAGGGTGGCTGGCCGGCGTCGGCCGGCGGCTAGCCCAGGCCGACGAGGCGCGCGCTCTCGTCCCACAGCCGCCGGGCGAGGCCGTCGTCGAGCGCCGCCGGGTCGGGGCGGGCCAGCGCTTTGCCGGCCACATAGCCGCCGTGGAATGGCGTCGGGTCCGGCGCCGTCGCCAGAAACAGCGATGTCTCGGCGCCCTTTTCGGGGCTGATCATGAACGGCTTCATCAATCGCCAGCCGAACTCGACGAGGCCCCCATGCTGGGCGAGCCCGGTCGCGACGACGCCGGGATGCAGACAGGTCGCCACGACACCAGTACCTTGGAGCCGCGCCGCCAGCTCGCGAGTGAACAGAATGTTGCACAATTTGGAACGGCCATAGGCCTTCAACATGGTCCAATCCCGCGGTCCGGCGATCGTCCCCAGATCGATCCGGTTGCCGTGATGAGCGCGCGAGGCAACGGTCACGACCCGCGCCGGCGCCGAGCCCTTCAACCGGTCGAGCAGCAGATTGGTCAGCAGGAACGGGGCCAGGTGATTGACCGCAAAGGTCAGCTCGTACCCGTCCGCCGACAAGGTGAATTTGGGCGAAAACAGCCCGGCGTTGTTGACTAGCAGATCGAGCCGGCGGTGCCGCGACAGGATCTCGTCGGCGAGGCGGCGCACTTCGGCCAGGGAGGCGAAATCGGCGAGCGCGGTCTCGACCTGCGCCCCGCCCGCCCGGTTGGTCAGAAACCGGCGCGCCATCTCGGTGCGGGCAGGGTCGCGGCCGGTCATGACCACCCGCATCCCGGTGCGCGCGAGACCCAGCGCGGTATGGAGCCCGATCCCCGCGCTCGCCCCGGTGACGACGGCCACCCGCTGCATCAGCCCCTCCCTCTCCCCGCTCGCGGGGAGAGGGTCGGGGTGAGGGGCTGCCGCGGAAATCGGCACCGCCCGCCTACACCTTGTCGATCCCGAACGCCCAGCGCCGCGCCAGCTGATGACCAATCGCCAGCGGCGGCGGCAGGGTCGTCACGCCGGGAATTTGTTCGTCGGAGCGCGAGCGCTCGACCATCGCGCGGACCTCCTCGCGCTCAAACCAGCGTGCTTCGGCGATTTCCTCGGGGTCGATCTTGATTTCCTCGCTCAGCGCCTCGGCCAACAGCCCGATCATCAGGGTCGATGGAAACGGCCAGGGCTGCGAGGCGAGATAGCGCACTCGTCCGACGCGAATGCCGGATTCCTCGAGCACCTCGCGCCGCACCGCTTCCTCGATCGTCTCGCCCGGCTCCATGAAGCCGGCGAGGCAGGAAAACCGGGTGCCGACCCGGCGGCGGCCCCGGCCGAGCAGGCAGCGCTCGCCCCTGACCGCGAGCATGATCACCACCGGGTCGACCCGCGGATAATGGTGCGCCCGGCAATTGGGGCAGTGCCGCCCCCATCCGGCCGCGTCGACCGCGCTCGCCGTCCCGCATTGCGCGCAAAAGCCGTGCCGCGCGTGCCAGTCGAGCAACGAGCGCGCTTCGGCGAGGATCGCGGCCTCGCCGCCGGGGATCGCGGCAGCCAGGGTGCGGACATCGACGGTCGCGGCCTCGGCTCCGTCCGCCATCGGCGCGGCGCTGGCATCGAGCGCAAAATGCGCATGCCCGTCGCCGATCCCGAGCAGGATCAGGGTGGCGCCGGTATCGATCGCCCCGCGCCACGGTGCCACCTTCTGCCAGTCGAGCTCCGTGGCCGAGCCGTCGCGAACCAGGGGCTTCAGCTCGCGCAACGGCAGCAGCCGAGTTTCGCGATCGTCGAGCAGCGATGCGACCCAGGCGGCATCCTGTCGGCGCTGGCTGACCCGGTCGAGCGGGTTGCCCGCAAAGGTGTAGATTTCTTCCATCGCTCGGCCCGATCCCTCGCTCGCTGGCGCCGGAGCGCCCGGCGCGCGTTCCTACCATAACTTCGGCCGCGCCCGAAGCGTTTGCGCCGGCCATCGCCGAGGGCCGTGCTATGCTGCACGCATGACAAACGGACCCTACATCGCCGAAATCGCGGCACTGGTCGGCGACCCAGCGCGCGCCGACATGCTCTCGGCGCTGATGGACGGGCGCGCGCTCAGCGTCGGCGACCTCGCCTACGCCGCGCACGTGACCGCGCAGACCGCGAGCGCTCATCTGGCAAAGCTCGTCGCCGCGGAGCTGCTCGCCGACGACAGGCAGGGGCGGCACCGCTATTTCCGGCTCGCCTCGGCCGCGGTCGCCCGAATGCTCGAAGAGATCATGGCGGCCGCGGTCGCCAGGGCGCCGCGCTATCGGCCGCTATGGATGCGCGACGAGGCGCTGCGTTCGGCGCGCACCTGCTACGACCATCTCGCCGGCCGCATCGGCGTCGCCTTGGCCGCCAGCCTCGCCGGCAGCGGCCACGTCGTCCTCGACGACGACGGCGGCGAGGTCACGTCGCAAGGCGCGTGGTTTCTCGATGAATTCGGCCTCGATCTCGCCGGTGCGGCCAGCCGGCGCCGCCGCTTCTGCCGACTCTGTGTCGACTGAAGCGAGCGGCGGCCGCATCTGGGCGGCGCCGTCGGCGCGGCGTTGGCGCAGCGCTGCTTCGCCCTCGGCTGGATCGAGCGGCTCAAGGACAGCCGCGCGGTCGCGATCACGCCCTCCGGCCGCGACGGCTTTCGCACCGCCTTCGGCGTCGAAATCCATTCAGAAAGCAAGGCTTAGCGGCGCGGTTCGATACTGGTGCGAATCACTCGCACCCCAATAACCGTCGCGTCAGCCGGCTGAGCCTTCCCAAGGGCGAGCACGGGTTTGAATTCGCACGTTGCCCAGATCGGCGCCGTCCGCCATGTCCCCGCTCAATATTATCGTGCACCCGGCCTCGCTGGCGGTCGCCACCAAGAGTGCGTCCCAGTAAGAGGCACGTCCCGCCGAGGCATCGCCGAGCGCGGTCCGGACGGCCACGGACGACGCCGGACAGCAGCGAAATGCACCGAGCCAGTTCTCGGCTTGAGCAGCCGCATCCGCCGGCCGGACCATCCCCTTGCGCGTAACCACCGCGTAAAACTCTGACGGCGCTTGCAAGGTCAGACAGCAATCGCGCTCGGCGGCGCGGTCAACGATCTCGATCGCGAGCTCGTGCCGGGTGCCCGCCGCGCTGTCGACGCTGTACACGAGCAGGTTGGCGTCGAGGGTAAAGCGTGCGCTATCGACGCTCATGCAATGCGTCGCGGTCGAGCGGAGCCGCCGCGATCGGCCATCCCTTTTCCATGCGGGCTCGGGCGCGGGGCGGCTTGCTGTTCAAGGGTCAGAACCCGGCGTCCGGGAATCGGGGCGAGGCGCGCCACCGGCTCGCCCTTGCGGGTGATCACATATTCCTCGCCGGCCTCGACCTCGCGCATACAGCGGGCAAAACCTGGTTGGCCTCGCGCAGCGTTATGGTCTTGCTTATCCTCGCCCTGTCCGACAGATAACGCACCCTGTGATGTAGCGCATATGGTGCTACAGACAACCGGCTCGTATCGACAGCCGGAGCGCGCGGGCCAGCATGCCAATGGCCCGCCTTTTGCACTGTGAGGGGGCGGCATGATGGCGTAAGGTCGTCGCAACAATGAACGATCGAGCAGGGGACAGATGAGGATTCTGCGGCGGATCCTGCAATGGGCGGCTCTCGGGCTCTGCCTCGCCGCGGGGACGGCGGCGGCGCAGCGGACGCCGACGACCATCCGTTTCATCCCGCAGGCCGATCTCAGAAGCATCGATCCGATCTGGACGACTGCCTATATCACGCGCAATTTCGGCTACCT
This sequence comes from uncultured Alphaproteobacteria bacterium, assembly GCA_963703855.1. Lineage (GTDB taxonomy): Bacteria > Pseudomonadota > Alphaproteobacteria > ATCC43930 > CGMCC-115725 > AP-15. Next base: position 155,201 of record CAVPFW010000003.1, on the reverse strand, counting down.
CGTCTTCGATACCTTGTTCGCGCTCGACAGGGATTTCAAGCCGCAGCCGCAGATGGTCGATCATTGGACCGTCAGCGACGACAAGCTGACCTACGGCTTCCGGTTGCGCGACGGCCTCAAATGGCATGACGGGCAAACCGTGCGCGCCGCCGACTGCATCGCCTCGATACTGCGCTGGGGCAAACGCGACCCGTTCGGGCAGAAGCTGATGGAGGCGGTCGCCGAGATTAAAGCGGTCGACGACGAGGATTTTACGATTCGCCTCAAGACACCATTTCCGCTGCTGCTCGGCGCGCTCGGCAAATTGTCGAGCAACGTGCCGTTCATGATGCCCGAGCGCCTGGCCAAGACCGACCCGTTCCAGCAGATCTCCGAGGCGATCGGCTCCGGCCCGTTCAAATTCGTCAAATCGGAATGGGTCCCCGGCAACAAGGCGGTGTTTGTCAAAAACACCGAATACCTGCCGCGCAAGGAGACCCCGAGCTTTGCCTCGGGCGGTAAGACGGCCAAGGTCGACCGCGTCGAATGGCTCTATATCCCCGACCCCGCAACCGCGTCGGCGGCGCTCAACTCCGGCGAGGCAGACTGGTACGAGCAGCCGCCGACCGACCTCTTGCCGGTCTTCGCCGGCAACCCCGATGTGGTCGTCGCCACCGTCGACCCGCTCGGCAATCATGGGATTCTGCGCTTCAACCACATACAGCCGCCTTTCGACAATCTGCGGCTGCGCCGTGCGGTGCTGAACCTCGTCGATCAACAGGACTATATGCGCGCCGCTGCCGGCGACCCGAAATACTGGAAAACCTGCGCGGCGCTGTTCGCGTGCGGCGGCCCGCTCGAAACCAATGCCGGCGCCGACGCCCTGCTGAAAGCGCCGAACCTCGCCGCGGCCAAGGAGCTGATCGCGCAGTCCGGCTACAAGGGGGAAAAGATCGTCCTGCTCGACGCGACCGACCAGCCGATCGTGCACGGCCAGGCGCTGGTCACCTTAGCGGCGCTGCGCCAGGCCGGGCTCAATGTCGAATTGCAGGCGATGGACTGGGGCACGTTGATCACCCGCCGGGCCTCGAAGGCCCCGGTCGGCAACGGCGGATGGAGCCTGTTCCATACCTGGACCGCCGCCCCCGACCTGTTGTCGCCGGCGCTGAACGGGCCGCTGCGCGCCAATGACGGCAAGGCCTGGTTCGGCTGGCCGGACGACCCCAAGCTCGAAAGCCTGATCGGCGAATGGTTCAAGGCGCCGGATGTCGCCGGGCAGAAAAAGCTCGCCGCCGAAATCCAGACCGAGGCCTACGCCAACGACATCCCCTATGTGCCGACGGGCCAATTCGTGATCCCGACCGCCTACCGCAAGAATCTTCACGGGATCATCATCGCCCCGGTGGTATTTTTCTGGAATGTAGAGAAGGACTGAGCAGCCCTTGATGGCGCACCTCACGGAAAGCCCCTCACCCCAGCCCTTTCCCCGCATGCGGGGAGAGGGAGGGACCCCTGGCGCATCGGAGATGCGCCACCCGAGAGGTGCGCGCATGCGCGCACCGAGAAGGGCGGGAGGGTGAGGGGCACTGCGCACCCGCAAAACCATGTTCGCCTACATCGTCAGACGCGTCCTCTCCACCATTCCGGTGATGGCGGTTGTGGCGCTGTTCGTCTTCGCTCTGCTCCATCTGAGCCCGGGAGATCCGGCGGCGATCATCGCCGGCGACACCGCCACCCCGGCCGACATCGCTCGCATCCATCGGGCGCTCGGGCTCGACGAGCCGCTCTACGTCCAGTTCGGGAGCTGGGTCTGGGGCCTGCTGCACGGCGATCTCGGCATCTCGATCTTCACCAACCTTCCGGTCTCGACCCTGATCGCCCAGCGGGTCGAGCCGACCCTGACCCTGACGATCTCAACCCTCCTCGTCTCGGTGCTGGCGGCGATCCCGATGGGCGTGCTGGCGGCGTGGAAGGCGGGATCGTGGATCGACCGCACGGTCATGGTCTTTGCCGTGCTCGGGTTTTCGGTGCCGGTCTTCGTCCTCGCCTATCTGCTGATCTATGTCTTCGCGGTGCGCACCGACCTGCTGCCGGTCCAGGGCTTTGTCGGCATCGACCGCGGCTTGCGGCCGTTTCTGTCGCATCTGGTGATGCCGACCCTTGCGCTGGCGATGGTCTTCACCGCGCTGATCGCGCGCATGACCCGCGCCAGCATGCTCGACGTCCTGGCCCAGGACTATATCCGCACCGCCCAGGCCAAGGGGCTCTCAAACGACAAGGTGCTGATCGGCCACGCGCTGAAAAACGCGGCGGTGCCGATCGTGACGATCATCGGCATCGGCATCGCCCTGCTGATATCGGGGGTCGTCGTCACCGAGACGGTGTTCGCCATCCCCGGCCTCGGCCGGCTGACCGTCGACGCGATCCTGCGCCGCGATTATCCGATCATCCAGGGGATCATCCTGATCTTCTCGGCGGCCTATGTGCTGGTCAACCTGCTGGTCGATCTAAGCTACACCTTCCTCGACCCGCGCATCCGATATTGAGGAAATGGCTGAGGCGCTGCGGCAAATGCCCCTGACCCCAACCCTCTCCCCGCGTGCGGGGAGAGGGTTGGACCCGCGCAGCGGGAGGGTGAGGGGCAGGCGCCGGTGGATCGGGGCCGCCTTGGTGACTAAGGCGGAGCCTGCATGACCGTGGCGCCGAGCGATCTCGCCCTGATGGCCGCTCCGGCCGCGCGCCGGCGCGGGGTGCGCACCTATCTGCGGCGCCATCCGACGATCGTCGTCGGCGCCGCCCTGCTCGGCCTGATGCTGCTGATGGCGGTGTTCGCCCCTTATCTCGGCACTACAGACCCGCAGGCATTGTCGCCGATCGAGCGGCTGCACTGGCCGTCGCCGCAAAACTGGTTCGGCACCGACATGCTCGGCCGCGACGTCTACAGTCGCACGATTTACGGCTCCCGCGTGTCGTTGACGGTCGGGCTCACGGTCGCGCTGCTCAGCACCGCGCTCGGGCTCCTCTTCGGTCTCCTCACTGGGTTCAGCCGGTGGGCCGATGCGATCCTGATGCGGGTCATGGATGGGCTGATGTCGATCCCGCCGGTTCTGATCGCGATCGCGCTGATGGCGCTGACCCGCGCCAGCCTTGAGAACGTCGTCTTCGCGATCACCGTCGCGGAGGTGCCGCGGGTGACCCGGCTGGTCCGCGGCGTCGTCCTGACCCTGCGCGACCTGCCCTTTGTCGAGGCCGCTTTTGCCGGCGGCACCAGCCTGCCGCGCATCCTGTGGCGCCACATCGTGCCGAACACCGTGCCCCCGCTCTTGGTTCAGGCCACCTACACCGCCGCCTCGGCGATGCTGGTCGAGGCGATCCTCTCGTTCCTCGGCGCCGGGACCCCGCCCAACATCCCGAGCTGGGGCAACATTATGGCCGAGGGCCGCAGCCTGTTTCAGGTCGCCTATTATATCGTGCTGTTCCCCGGGGCGTTTCTGTCGGTCGCCGTGCTCGCCATCAATCTGTTGGGCGACGGGCTGCGCGACGCCCTCGATCCGCGCCTCGCCCGACGGATGTAGGATAATGGCCGACATCGCCGCCGCTTACGCCGCCGCCATCCCCGAGGCGCACGCCGCGGTCGAGCCGATCCTCGATGTCTCCGATCTGAGAACCTGGTTCTTTACCCGCGACGGGGTGGTCCGCGCCGTCGACGGGGTCTCGTTCCATGTTCTCCCCGGCGAGACGCTCGCCATCGTCGGCGAGAGCGGCTGCGGCAAGAGCGTCACCGCGCTGTCGGTGCTGCGCCTGATCCCGTCGCCCCCCGGGCGGATCGTCTCCGGCGCGATCCGCTTTGCCGGCCGCGACCTGCTCGGCCTCAGCGAGGCGCGGATGCGCGAGGTCCGCGGCAACGAGATCTCAATGATCTTTCAGGAGCCGATGACCTCGCTCAACCCGGTGCTGACGATCGGCCGGCAGATCGCCGAGACCTTGACCCTGCATCAGGGGCTGGGCCGCGCCGCCGCACTCGCCAAGGCGGTCGACATGCTGCGCCTGGTGCACATTCCCGAGGCACGCCGGCGCATCGGCCAATACCCGCACCAGCTGTCGGGCGGCATGCGACAGCGGGTGATGATCGCGATGGCGCTCGCCTGCAACCCAAAATTGCTGATCGCCGACGAGCCGACGACCGCGCTCGATGTGACGATCCAGGCGCAGATCCTCGATCTGATGCGCGAATTGAAGCAGAAGATCGATGCCGCGATCGTGCTGATCACCCATGATCTGGGCGTGGTCGCCGAGATGGCGCAGCGCGTCGTCGTCATGTATGCCGGGCACATGGCCGAGGAGGCGCCGGTCGGCGCGCTGTTCCGCCGTCCGCTCCACCCCTACACTAAGGGGCTCCTCAATTCGGTGCCGCGGCTCGGCGCCTCGCTCGACGGCGAGCACCCGCGGCGCCTCGCCGAGATCCCCGGCACGGTGCCCTCCTTGAAGGCGGCGATCCCCGGCTGCGCGTTCGCCGACCGCTGCATCTTTGCCAGCGATATCTGCCATCGCCGGATGCCGGCCTTCGAAGAGAAGGAACCCGGCCATTTTGCCGCCTGCTTTCACTCCGACCGGGTAGCCCGCACGTGACCGCCGAGCCGCTGCTGTCGGTCCGCAACCTGGTCAAGCATTTCCCGGTCCGAAAAGGGGTGTTGCAGCGCACCGTCGGCCAGGTCCATGCGGTCGACGGCATCTCCTTCGATATCGCTCAAGGCGAGACCTTGGGCCTCGTCGGCGAGAGCGGCTGCGGCAAGTCGACCGCGGGCAAGGCGATCCTCAAGCTGATCGAGCCCAGCGCCGGTGAGATCCATATCAACGGCGAGCGTATCGACGGGCTCTCCCGCCGCCACATGCGGCCCTACCGGCGTCAACTGCAAGTCGTCTTCCAGGACCCCTATTCCTCGTTGAACCCGCGTCTGCGCATCCGCGACATCATCGCCGAGCCATTGGTCAACTACGGCGTCTCGGCCGGCCGCGAGCGTCGAGACCGCGTCGCCGAGCTCGCTCTCAGGGTCGGGCTCCGGGCCGACGCTCTCGACCGCTTTCCGCACGAGTTTTCGGGCGGCCAGCGCCAGCGCATCGGCATCGCCCGCGCGCTCGCGCTGAACCCGCACCTGATCATCTGCGACGAGCCGGTTTCCGCCCTCGACGTCTCGGTTCAGGCCCAGGTGATCAACCTGTTGGCCGACCTGCAGCAGGAGTTCGGGCTCTCCTACCTGTTCATCGCCCACGACCTCGCGGTGGTCGAGCACATCAGCCACCGCGTCGCCGTCATGTATCTTGGCCGGATCGTCGAGATCGCCCCGAAGGCTGCGCTTTTCACCCGCCCCCAGCACCCCTATACCGAGGCCCTCTTATCGGCGGTCCCGGTCCCCGACCCCGAAGCGGCGCGCAGGCGGATCATCCTCAAAGGCGACGTGCCGAGCCCGATCGACCCCCCCTCCGGCTGCCGCTTCCACACCCGCTGCCCCTACGCCTTTGCCCGGTGCTCGGAGGACGAGCCCGAAATGCGCGAAGTCTTCCCCGGCCATCACGTCGCGTGCCACCTGCGCGAGGTGCAGACAGCGACGTTTGCAAGCGCCGCCAGGGTGCGGGCTTGAATTCGGGGGTCACGATCGAGATCCCGACCCGCCGGGCGTGTTCGCTATGGTCGCCTCCGCGGTGCGGGATGGCCGACCGCGCGACTATGTTGAAAATGCGGGCGCCGACAACCAAGCAATTGGCATAGTCGCATCGTATCATCGGCGCCTGTCAGCGGGAGGCGGCTCTTCGTTGAGGGCGCTGCGGATACCTGATCTCTATCCGATAAACAGGCGAAACAGCGTCTGGCGACTCGTTGCGGCCGGTCACGAACGGTGTGAGGAACCCGGATTCAGGTGTGAACCTACCCGAGCGAACCGGGAAAGACGGAAAGAGGAGAGCGGTGATGGCCAACCCATTCGTGCATGTCGAGCTCGGCACCACCGACATCGACAAGGCAAAGTTGTTTTATCGATCCTTGTTCGACTGGCAGCTCAATGACGTGGAGATGGGCGGGGGGATGACGTACACCTTGATCCAGGTCGGCGAGGGCACCGGCGGCGGCATGATGAAGCAGATGATGCCGGGGGCGTCCTCGGCTTGGATGCCCTATGTCGGGGTCGACGACATCAGGGCGGCGACCGACAAGGCAAAGTCGCTCGGCGCCACGGTCATGCGCGATGTCATGAAGGTCATGGACGAGGGCTTTCTGTCGATCATCCGCGACCCGACCGGTGCGATGCTCGGGCTCTGGCAGCAGAAGAAGAAATAGCGTACCGGCGGCCGCGGGCATGCCAGACTTCCTGACCGGGGCGCCCGGTTCCCGAACGTCGCGCCGACGACCTTGTGTCCAAGGCCGAGCGCCGTCGGTTCCGGCCGGAAGCGGCTGTTGCCGACGCATAAAGTTGAGCGGTCTTTTGCAGCGCGTCAATTGACCGCTTCTGTGGTGGTTGGGCCTGTGGATTTGAAGGGAACGCGCAGTGTTGTCCATAAATCCATAGACCGGCGGCCGAAGCGGACAACGCAGCCGGTTTGGCGTCACGGCACAGCTTTCCCGAATTGGCGATCCGATGGAGCCGTGGAGGACGGCCAGCCGACGGTCGGCGCATTCGTGCACCCGCACCATCGCGCGCACGCAATGCGCCCGCAGCGGGCTCGGCCCGATCTGCAGGCTGCGCCTTGCCATTGACGGTGTCGTCATTGCCGACCCGGCGCTCCCCCCCGAGTCATAGGATATCGCGGGGGGCACCGGCGCGGTCGGGCACAAAGGCCGCGCCGGTCTCTACGGGGTCGGCCGCGAACGCCGCGTTACGGCCCGCCGGATAGCTCTCGGCGATAAGGCGATTCGCCGCCTCGATCGTGGTGATCCCGGCCAAGGCCAGTTCCGTGGGTAGACGAATTCCGGCCTAGGCCAGTTCCCTCCGCCCGGCCCATCCTGCCCCTTTTTCGAGCGGTTCTAAAAACCGGACAGATCGCCCGCTGCAAAACCGGATAGATCATCCGTCAGCTGCAGGCGGGCAAAAAAACCTTGGAATATGCTGCCGTCCCGTCTAGGCTGGAGCATTGGAGAGTTCGATGCCGCGCAGGGGAGGCCGGATATCTGCGCGAAGGCGCCCTGTGAGATCGTGCAAGGGACGACGAACTCTTTGATCGGTCAAGGCTACGACCGTGTCCACCGAGATCAGACAGGTATCATGAGACCAGGCCCAAACAAGCGATCGCGCGGTCGCAACAACGGAAATAATCCGCATCTCAACCGTCCGCGGATGCCCCAGCGGATTCAGACCTTCGACAGCAACGGCCCGAACGTCAAAATTCGCGGCAACGCTTATCAGGTTTTTGAGCGTTACGTTGGCTTGGCGCGCGAGGCAGCGGCGAGCGGTGATCGGATCGCGGCAGAAAACCTGTACCAGCATGCCGAGCACTACTTTCGGGTCATGAACGCCAATGGTGATGCCAATCAGCAGGGGGCGCCGCGGCCGATGACGCCCGCCGATGCGGATATAGGGGAGTCCGAGGGAGATCGCAGCGAATCCGACGACGGCCTGCCGCAACCCTCGCTGCAATCGCCGAGCGAGGACCAATCCCCTCGGTTCTGAGCTGTTCGCGGGGCGCAACGCTGCGGTTTCGTGGGCGCTGCAGCTCGCACGAGCCGAGGCTCGGCTTGCGGCAGATCACAGGGTTGCCTGGCTTTCGAACCACGCCATATAGGGCCCGAGAAGAGGATTGCGGGAGCTGCCTGATCGGAGCGCCGCGACCGGCTTGCGGAGCATGTCATGGAATTCGAAAAATATACCGAAAGGTCGAAGGGGTTCATCCAGTCGGCCCAGGCGCTGGCGTTGCGCAGCGGTCATCAGCGGCTGACGCCGGAACATATGCTGAAGGTGCTGCTCGAGGACAATGAGGGTCTCAGCGCCAATCTGATCCGAGCAGCAGGCGGCGATCCGCGCGCCGCACTGAGGGCGGTCGAGACCGAACTCGCCAAGCTGCCGCGGGTCGAGGGGTCCGGCGCCGGCCAGGTTTATATGTCGCCCGAAATTGCCCGCGTCTTCGAACAGGCCGAGCAGATCGCGCAGAAGGCCGGCGACAGCTTTGTCACGGTCGAGCGGCTGTTGCTGGCATTGTCGATGACCCGAGACACGGCGGTGGGCAGGGCGCTTGCCGCCGCCGAGCTGACGCCGCAAAAGCTCAATGCGGCGATCGAAGATGTGCGCAAGGGCCGGAAGGCCGACAGCGCCTCGGCCGAGGAGGGCTACGACGCGCTCAAACGCTACGCGCGCGATTTGACCGAAGCGGCGCGCGAGGGAAAGCTCGACCCGGTGATCGGCCGTGACGAAGAGATCCGCCGCACAATCCAGGTGTTGTCGCGGCGCACCAAGAACAACCCGGTCCTGATCGGCGAGCCCGGAGTCGGAAAGACCGCCATCGTCGAGGGGTTGGCGCTGCGCATCGTCAACGGCGACGTGCCGGAGGGCTTGAAGGACAAGCGCCTGTTGGCGCTCGATCTCGGCGCGCTGATCGCCGGCGCCAAATTTCGCGGCGAGTTCGAGGAGCGGCTCAAGGCGGTTCTGTCGGAAATCACCGCGGGGGCGGGTGAAATCATCCTGTTCATCGACGAGCTGCACACTCTCGTCGGCGCCGGCAAGGCGGAGGGGTCGATGGACGCCTCGAACATGCTGAAGCCCGCGCTGGCGCGCGGCGAATTGCATTGCGTCGGCGCGACGACGCTCGATGAATACCGCAAAAACATCGAAAAGGACGCTGCCCTCGCCCGTCGCTTTCAACCGGTCTTTGTCAACGAGCCTTCTGTCGAGGACAGTATCTCGATCCTGCGGGGCATCAAGGAGAAATACGAGCTGCATCACGGGGTGCGGATCACCGACGCGGCGATCGTCGCGGCCGCGACCCTGTCCAACCGCTACATCACCGATCGTTTTCTGCCTGACAAGGCGATCGATTTGATGGACGAAGCCGCGTCGCGGTTGCGCATGGAGGTCGATTCGAAGCCCGAGGCGATCGACGAGCTTGATCGCCGCATTGTCCAGCTGAAGATCGAGCGTGAGGCTTTGAAGAAGGAGAACGACCCGGCATCGCGCGATCGCCTGGAAAGGCTGGTCAAGGAGCTCGAGGAACTCGAGCAGCGCTCGGCCGAGCTGACCGCGCAGTGGCGGGCAGAAAAGGAAAAGCTCGCCGGTGCGGCAAAGCTCAAGGAGCAGCTTGAACAGGCGCGCGCCGACCTCGAAATAGCCCAGCGTCGAGGCGAATGGAGCCGCGCCGGCGAACTGACTTACGGGATCATCCCAGAGCTTGAACGCAGGTTGAAAGAAAGCGAGGAGGCCGAATCCGGGCGCATGCTCGAAGAAGCGGTCACCGCGGAACACATCGCCGGCGTGGTGTCGCGCTGGACCGGCATTCCGGTGGACAAGATGCTGTCGAGCGAACGCGACAAGCTCCTCCACATGGAGGACGCCATCGAGCGCCGGGTGGTCGGCCAGGACGAGGCGGTGAGTGCCGTTTCCAACGCGATCCGCCGCGCCCGCGCCGGGTTGCAGGACCCGAACCGGCCGATGGGCTCGTTTCTGTTTCTCGGGCCGACCGGCGTCGGCAAGACCGAATTGACCCGGGCGCTCGCCGAATTCCTGTTCGACGATGAGAGTGCCATGGTGCGCATCGACATGTCGGAATACATGGAGAAGCATTCGGTCTCGCGTCTGATCGGCGCCCCGCCGGGTTATGTCGGTTATGACGAGGGCGGCTCGCTGACCGAGGCGGTGCGGCGCCGGCCCTACCAGGTGATTTTGTTCGATGAGGTCGAAAAGGCCCATCCCGATGTGTTCAACGTGCTGCTGCAGGTGCTCGACGACGGGCGCCTAACCGATGGTCAGGGCCACACTGTCGACTTCCGCAACACCCTGATCGTGCTGACCTCGAACCTCGGAAGCGAGGCGTTGGCGAGGCTGCCCGAGCGGGCCGACGTGTCCGTCGCGCGCGAGGCGGTGATGGAGGCGGTGCGCGCCGCTTTCCGGCCGGAGTTCCTCAACAGGTTGGACGAAATCCTGCTGTTCCGCCGGCTCTCGCGTGAGGACATGAAGGGGATTGTAGCGATCCAGATCGAGCGGCTGAAGAAGCTCTTGAGCGATCGCAAGATCACCCTCGAAGTCGATGGGGCGGCGATGGCGTGGCTGGGCAATGCCGGCTACGATCCGGTGTACGGTGCCCGGCCCTTGAGGCGGGTGATCCAGCGCGAATTGCAGAACCCGCTGGCCGAACTGATCCTCGAAGGGCGCATCCCCGATGGATCGGGGGTGCACGTTACTGCCGGCGACGAGGGCCTGGTCATCGAGGAGGCGGCGAGGCTAGAGGCCGCCTGAGCTAACCCGCCGCGTTTCCTTTAGTGGGTTGACCTCGCTCGGGTGCGCCGGGCCGCCATCAGCCTTCCTGGTCGGCACCGACCACGAGGTGGCATTCGCGCACCTCGACGCGCGGGATCCGCAGCGTGTCGGGGGGGTTGAGTTGGCGCAACACCAGCGTCTCGCCCTCCCAGGCGACGAACTGCTTGATCAAGACGATCTGCCCCTGCTTGTAGACGACGACGTCGCGGCCGCGGGTCGGCGGCTTGAACGGGTTGACATGCAACAACCAGCCCGGCTCGTAGCGGGGCTCCATGCTGTCGCCGACCATGTAGATCGCGTAGGCCGCCCGTACCCCGCCGAGGTTGGCTGGCCGGGGGGTGTAGCCGATCGGGCCGTCTTCTAGAAACATCTCCTGATCGGTTCCGCCCCTTCCGGCGCTACGGACCGGGATCAGATCGGCGGACCGCGAGAGCCCGGCGGGGGATAGGGAGGGTGGCCGGCCACGCCCTGCCCGCGGCGGATCGCCGGTCGCCGCGGATACCGCATCGTCAACCGCGCGACGCAAAACCTCTTCCGGGCTCACCCCGAGAAATCCGGCGATCTGCACCGTTTCCAATTGCTTCATCTGACGCTCGCCCTTGAGCATGCGGGAAACCGCCGAGGGAGCGAGACGTAAGTGGCGAGCGAGATCCGCCTGGGTCGCGCTCGACTTGCTCGAGCGCTTGATGGAACCAGATTGTATCCATGATGTGGTCCAAGCAATTTCTATGTTGACAACATGCATGAGCATGGTATCATGGCAATGCGATCATGACAAGTGAGTTTGATTGAGCAAGAAGGGGTCAGAATGGGTCAGGTTCCGCAGCTTTCAGCGTCGGACGATCCACAGGACGCGCCCGGTTGTGCGTACATCCTGGACGGCGATCGTGGTCGTCGATCCTGCGGGGCGATGCCGCGACCGGGTTCATCCTATTGCCCAGATCATCACGCGCTCTGCCACGTCGCTTGCGGCACGAGGGCGGAAGCCAAGTGGCTGCACGAGGTCGAAGCGCTTGCAAGCGCGGTGGGCGGCCGCCACGCGCCCGCTGGCGTCGGGCCGTCACCGCGATTTCTCAAACGCCTCGAACGAGCGGTCCGAAGATTTTCTTGACCAAAATGTTCTTGTTTTGTTCGGAGAACCGCATGACCCGTCCCCGTTCCCGCCGCCTCGCTCCTTCTAGCTCCGTTGCGGCGGGGCTCATGCCAACCCCGGAACGCCTCGACCACGGTCCGGTCGAGCGGCTTGAGCGACCGATCGCTGACGATGCCGGCAACTCGGCGCGCCCCTACCGTGCCGTCGACACCTTGGCGACAATGGAGCGCCGAGGCTCTATCACGCCGACGATGCGCCAGGCCGGAGAGGATTTCCGGACGCGCTTTGCGACCGCACAGCTCGACCCGTTGCGTGCCCTCGACTACTCGAAACCGAGGGATGGCGCCGCCGCCCGACGCCAAGACGGCGAGCAGCCAGGTTTGCGGGTCGAGGGCGCGCGCGATGCCGTGTGGCGCGCAATTCTTGCAGTCGGAGGGCCGGGCTCGCCCGGCGGGTCGTGTCTATGGCACGTCGTCGGCTGGGAGCGTTCGCTGAAAGAGTGGGCCTTCGAGCAGGGCTGGAGCGGACGCCGGGTCAGTCAGGAGACCGCGTCAGGTATTCTGATCGCCGCCCTCGGGGCACTCGACGCGCATTATCGTCACGGGTCGTTGCGAAAATCTAATTTTCCGATTGACAGATCCGGATCGATCTGATATAAACCGTTCAAATTGGCAAAGCCGGGCGAGAGACACACGGTCGGCGGAAACAGCCTCGGCGACTTCGGCGTTTGGGGCTTTTCCCATGGTTGCCGCGGACATCGCCGAGCCTTTCCTCACTGGAGGCCCCCGGGCCGCCATCGCCCGGCAGCGCATGATCTCCCCGCGCTCTTTGGGCGGCCGTGGTGGACCGCGGGTATGGCGGACCAGCGAATTTGGCATCTTGCTCCCAGTCGTCGGCCGACATCTCGATCGAGGTCGGTCAAAGGTCGCGACGAGACCGTGGTCGAGCGAGAGATGCCGGTCGGATCTGAACCGGATCAGGACGATATCGCCGAGCGCGCGGCCCGGCTCGGGATAACCCCCAGCGGGTGCTGCAGGAATACGCGCGCATCGACTCTGCGGATTTGCACCGCGTCGCCGATTGGGGACGGGGATGGGCTGGTCTTGAAGACGCTGGAAGCGCTGAGCGACGCGGGTGCCGGGCGATCTCGGAAATCATCGCCGGCACTGGAAGTGGGGGCTATCGGGTGAAGCACGACGACAAAACGGCGGCGCTCGACGCCATTGGCCGCCATTTCAGAATGTTTGTCGGGCCGCCCCGGCGACAAGAGCACGATGCGCCGACCGATCTCGCGGCGGATGCGCGTGAGGTGCTCGCACGCCGGTTGGCTCGCCTCGCTGCCGGAGGCGCTCAGAAATAGCCTCGTTTTTCGCGCTAAGCCTCGACCAGGCCGATGCGCTGCTGTTTGATTGGCCGTTCTGGGCTCGGCCCAACCAGTTGCCCCCCGAGGGCGATTGGCGAGTGTGGCTGCTCCTCGCCGGTCGGGGATTCGGCAAGACGCGCTCCGGGGCCGAACTGGTGCGGGCGCGGGTGACGGCGCGGACTGCGCGCCGCCTGGCGCTGGTCGCCCCGACCGCCACCGATGCGCGAGACGTTATGGTCGAGGGCGAAAGCGGCATCCTGGCGATCTCGCCGCCCTGGGACCGGCCTCGCTACGAGCCGTCAAAGCGGCGGCTGACCTGGCCCAACGGGGCCGTCGCGACACTCTACAGCGCCGAGGAGCCCAAACGGTTGCGCGGGCCGCAGCACGACGCCGCCTGGTGCGACGAGCTGGCCAGTTGGCGTTACCCCGAGGCCTGGGACATGCTGATGTTCGGTCTGCGCCTGGGAGCCGACCCGAGGGTGGTGGTGACGACGACCCCGCGGCCGACGAAGCTCTTGCGCGAGCTCGCCGCGGACCGGACGGTCGCGATGACGCGCGGCACCACCTACGAGAATCGAACCAACCTGGCGCCCGATTTTATCGAGCAGATCGTCCGCAAATACGAAGGGACGCGGCTGGGCCGTCAGGAGATCGAAGCAGAAATGCTCGACGATATGCCGGGCGGCCTGTGGAGCCGGGGCCTGATCGAGGCGGCGCGCGTTCGCGCGGCGCCCGCCCTTGCCAGGATCGTGGTTGCGATCGATCCGGCGGCGACGTCGGGCGAGGATGCCGACGAGACCGGCATCATCGTCGCCGGCACGGATGGACAAGGCCATGGTTGGGTGCTCGCCGACCTCTCTGGGCGGTACCCGCCGACCGAATGGGCGAAGGCGGCGATTGCGGCTTATCGCGCCCACAGCGCCGACCGTATCGTAGCCGAGGTCAACAACGGCGGCGAGATGGTCGAAGCGACCCTGAGGGTGATCGACCCGAACCTCGCTTTCGCCGCTGTGCACGCTTCGCGCGGCAAAATCACCCGTGCCGAGCCGGTAGCCGCCCTCTACGAGCAGGGTCGGGTCCATCACCTCGGCGCGCTTCCGCAGCTAGAGGATCAGATGTGCAATTTCAGCCGGGCGGCGCACGATTTCGCTCTCGGCCGCAGGGGATACTCCCCCGACCGGGTCGACGCCCTGGTTTGGGCCTTGACCGATCTTTTGGTCGAGCCGATGCCGGGCGAGGGGATTTATGAAATCTACCGTCGATTGAGTAGCGGGTTGCTGGAAACGCCGTGGCAGAAGCCCCGCGGCTGATGTCCTTGCTTGCGGCTTCGAAGGAGTCCATGCGTGACGCTGTTGGTGAAAGATGCGAACACCACGACGCAGTCGCTGTCGACCGGGCTTGACAGCACCGGCAATTTGGTGCCGCTGCATACGCCGGCGGCGATCGCAGGGGGCGTGGCCACGCCCGTCAGTGCAACGGCGCCGCTCCCGGTCATCAACACCGCCGGGTCGACCGCAATCGACGGCAGCGGCACAGTAAGCGCCGGTGGCACGGCGCAGACGCTGTTCGGCGGCGTCGTGCCGGTTGACGGCTGGCTCGTCGCCAACAATTCGTCGGCAACGATCTATGTCTCCGACGTCGGTGCCGCCGTATCGGGCGGCGCATCGATCCCAATCGCGCCGGGCGCGGTGTTCGCCACGCCGTCGGGGTACAAGCCGGCGGGGCCGGTCAGTGTATTCGGCGCCACGACGGCCCAGGCATTTGCGGCGCGGCGCTGGTAGCGAGCGACGGCGGGAAGAGGACGCCCGCCGGTTCGGCGTATCGACAGCCTGCTCGTGAGGTAACCATGATCTTCGAACCTCGGATTCCCATCGCCGCGTCGGCTTCTATACGGCACGCCGCGCCCACGATCTTTCGTGCGACGATTGTCGCATCCGAGGGGGGCGTCAAGCGGTGAAGCTCTTTATGGGCATGTCGATATTCGCCCTGAGCCTTGGCCTTTCACTGCCCGGTTCGGCGCAGTCTCCTGGCAATTTCTCGACGCTGTCGACAAGCGGAACCGCGACCCTCGGCGGCGATGTTCTGATGTGCTCGGGGCGGCCATGGGTCGACGTGCGCTGCAACGGCGCGATCGGCAACGACAGCCATGACGATACCAGTGCGATCCAGAGCACGATCAACAGCGCGATAACTAACAACTGGCCGGTGCACCTGCCGGCCGGGACCTACAAAATCACCTCACAACTGACGATCGATTACGCCGGCCAGGCGAGCAACGGCTTTCGCTTGATTTCCCAGGGAGCGGTCATCGACGGCCGCACTATCGCCGCGGGGCCGGTCCTCCAGATCCAATGCGGAGGAGGCACCCCGAGCAGCCCGACTGGCTGTTTCTACTTCAAAGAAGAAGGCACGTTGTTCGTTGACGCAAATGCCCCCGCTTACGCCGTCGTCTTCGGCAAGCCCGATTTTTCTGATGCGCACAACTCGGCCAAGATCGACCATCTGATCGTCAACAATTCGTCGAGCAATGCGGCGGCCGGCGCCTGCCAGTTCAACTATGTGCTCGACAGTGACATCTTTGCAGTCTGCGACACGATCGGCGGCGCGGCGGGGATGGCATTCGAGCAGACGCAATTCTCGCGGATTTCCGGCGCCGGCACCGCTGCCGCACCAGGCGGACGGAGCGTTGTGCTGGAGAACGGCTACAATTTCTCGAATACGTTCTCGGGCCTCGATCTCGAGGTCTCGCCGACGTGCCTTTCGATTACTTTCAACCACAATGGGCTGAATACCTTTGTGTCGCCTTATTTCGACTGCGTCACGGCCGTCAATTCGACCGCGAGCGTCGGCAACACATTGGTCAATCCCAATTATGGCGGCGATGTCGTTAATTTTGGCCCGAATTCAGCCGGAGTTTCGGTACAAGGTACCGGCTCGCGCCCGCAATGGATGTTCCCGTCCGCCGCGACGTACACCGCGACGCCGGTCGATGACGGGATGGCGATCTCGAGCTACAACGCCCCTGGGGCATCGATGGCGGTCACTTTACCACCGATTTCCAACGTCAATCCCGGATGGTCGATGAGCTTTGCGACTGACAACGCCAAGGGGATGACAGTCACCGCGCCGAGCGGCAGCATTGTGCTCGGCAACAAATTCGTCTCTACAGTGACGCTCGGCGCCGGCAACTACGAGTATCTCCGGCTGCAAGCCGACGGCAACAATTGGCGGGTCGTCTCGTCGACCCGCAATACTCGGCTTAATATGGGGTTCGAGCCGCCGCCCTGGCCGAGCAATTGGCTCTACCCGTCGGCCGCGGGTTACGCGGCGACCTTGGGCGACAACGGCAATATCCTGTCGAGCTACAACACGCCCGCGGGACTGACCGTGACCTTGCCGACGACGACCGGCCTGCCGGCAGGCTGGAGCGCGGGCTTTGCGACCGACAACGGCAAATCCCTTTCGGTGCAGGTCAACGGGACCTCGGGCGGGCACATCGTTTGGCCCGGAGGAGGCGCCTCTTCGACCTTGGTGACGTTGGCCAATACCAGCCAGGGTGCCTATGAATTCCTGGTGCTGCAATATGACGGAAGCGGCAACTTCCGCGTCGTCGGGACAACGCCAGCCACGGCGCAGGCAATAGGCATGATTGGAGCCGCATCGGTCAGCCATTGGAGTTTCCCTTCGACCAGCGCTTATATCGCGACCGTCGCCGATAACGGGAATGTGGTCTCGAGCTACAACAGCCCGGCTTCCTATATGGCGGTAACCCTGCCGCTGACCACTGCGATCCCGATGGGCTGGACCCTGGGGCTGGCGACAGACAGCGGCAAGACGATGTCGGTCCAGGTCAACGGCACCGCCGGCGGCCACATCCTCTATCCCGGCAGCGGTGCGGCGGCCACCTCGGCGACCCTCGCCACCGGCAACTACGAACTCCTGGTGCTGCGGTTTGATGGCAGCAACTTCCGGGTCACCGAGGCGACGCCGGCGACGGCGGCATTGATCGGGATGGCGGGCTCGACGCCGGACATCAACCGCTGGAACGTCCCGACCGCCGCCACCTACGCGGCCGGGCAGAGCGACAATGGCAATGCGCTGTCGAGCTACAACACTGCTGCAGGTCTGACCGTTGCCCTGCCGCCGACGACCGCGATCGGCGCCGGTTGGACCATGGGATTTGCGACCGACAACGGCAAGCCGTTGAGCGTGCATGTCAACGGGGTCTCGGGCGGATCGATCCTCGAACCGACGAACGGTGGAACTTCGGCCGCATCGATTGCGCTCGCCGCGGGGCAGAACTACGAGTTCCTGCAACTGCGCTTTGACGGCAGCAATTTTCGGATTACCAGCGCGACGCCGCAGACCATCAATGATCTGGGCGGCCTGATCTCACCCGGCACACCGGCGTCGAGCACGGCAGCCTGCAGCGTCGGACAGCTTCAAGCCGACACCATCTACCTCTACTTCTGCACCGCCCCGAACACGTGGAAGCGTGCAGCGCTTTCGGCTTTCTGAGGTGCGACGATGCGAATAGTGAGTGCAATCGCATGCGTTTTCGCATGCGCCGCCGGTGCGCCGTGCGCCTGGGCATATAAATCCGGAATTACACCAGTCGTGTCCGCCACCGCCGAGGCGAGCCATCTGATCAAAGCCGCGCCGGGCAGTCTCTACTCCCTCTATGTGACAACAGGTCCAACCGCGGGGTATGTGATGACGTTCAACGCCAACATCGCGCCCGCGGACGGTACGGTTAGTCCGGTCGAGTGCGTGTTTGCCCCGGCCAACAGCACGATCTCGATCAGCTTCAACGGGCCGCCCGATATCTATTCGCTCGGTATCGTCGCGGTATTCAGCTCGTCCGGATGCTTCATCAAGACGGCGAGTCCGACCGCTTTCTTCAAAGCGCGCGCGCAATGAGGCTTGGCGCTGTCGCCGGTGCGCTCGCGCTGCTCCATGCGGTGCCGCTCTGGGCACAGTCGGTTCAGTACGGTCCGAGCAGCGGGGGCGGAGGGGTCGCCCAATCCGGCTCGGTGACTGCAGGCGATATTGCCACTTGGGCGGGATCGGGGCAGATCCGCGACGGAGGCAATCCTGCCGGAACCGTGTCGAGCGTCGCGCTGACGATGCCGCCGTGGTTGGCCGTTTCGGGCTCCCCGGTCGTCGCGACCGGAACATTGGCGGTCACGGGCGTGTCGCAGACGGCAAACCAGTTTCTTGCCTCGCCGAGCGGTGCGGGGGGCGCGATGGCACCCAGGGCAATCATCGGCGCCGATCTTCCGCTGCCCGCTTCCACCAGTTTGGGAGGAGTCGAAAGCTTTGCGCCGACTGCTCATAGTTGGCTCGACAGCATCTCGACTGCTGGCGTGCCGCACGCGTCGCAGCCGTCATGTAGCGACCTGGCGGGCGCGGCACCCTCCTGTTCGGTCGACGCTACCAACGCCGGCAATATTGCATCGGGCACATTGGCGGCCGCGCGATTTCCGAGCGCTTTTCCGGCAAACATCACGTTCTCCGGCAATAACGTCTATTCCGGCACATCAACCTGGGGCGGATCGCTGTTCGTCCCGATCCGGGTAGTGACGGCGGGAGGGCCGGCAACCGTATCGCCGGCTACAGATTATCTGATTGTAATCGACAAGACGACGCCGGCGCCGACTACGGTCAATTATAGCTGCACGCCTGGTTTCACGCTTCTGGTGAAAGACGGCGCCGGCAATGATGCAACCAATGCGATCACACTTACGCCGTCGTCCGGGACCATCGACGGCGCTGCCAGCTTTGTCATGAACGCGAGCACGGCAGGCGTACCTCCATATGAAGCGCGGGCGGTGAGCTGCGATGCCAACGGCAATTCATGGGTGAATTGATGCGACGATCGCTGGCGGCTTTTATTACCCTCTGCCTGTCGCTGCCGGCCCAGGCAGCAACGCCGTTTCTTTGGCAGCCGGGCGCTGGGAACAACGGCCTTTACGCGCCGGCGGTGACACTGATGTCCACCGAACTCAATGCAGTAGCTTCCGGGTCGATCGCGCTCAGCAGCGTGGGCGGCTCCAGCGGAGTGTTCAGCAATTCCAGCACCGGGCAGGTGATCTGGTCGCCGTTGGTGTTGACCCTCGGTTCGACCGTCGGCGCGTTTCAAACGGGGGGCAACTTGTCGTGCTGGCTATTGCAGTCGCTCGACGGTGTGACCTTCGAAACCGGCACCGCGGCGCCGCCGCGTGCGCCGGAGGTAGTATTTCCGCTCCCCGCGGCAACTCTTTCGGCAACCACCACATTTCTCTCGCAAGGGCTGGTGCGGCTGCCGGCGCTGCGTTTCAAGGTACTGTGCCAGAATAACAGCGGCCAGACGTTGAACGCATCGGGAAATACCGTGGTCCTCGCGCCGACGGCAGTACAATATTGATGCGGTCTTCAGGCTGCGATCCGACGGAGAGACCTGCGAGGATGCCGCCAGGCCGGCGCCGATTTCTCGCCGGTCTCGTCGCCGGTGGCGCCGGGCTTTTCGCAGCACGGTCGGCACCGGCGTTTCAGCAACCGATACGGCCCTATAGGGGCCTTTACCGTCCGCCGGGGTTTCCCCGCCTCGCCGACGGTCCGCTGACCGAGTTTCTGGCAGATGCTTGGCATTTCGACGGATCGGCCTATGATTCCAACCAGGGAGCTTTCGGCGCCCCGCTGTGGGGGTTGTCAGTGCGGGGCTATCCCTATCGCACGCAATTCGCGGCATTCAGCCCGACGACGACGACCGCGGGCCAGGGCTGCGGCTTCAACGGCAGTTCGCAGTACATCTGGACATCTATCGGAGCGGGCCGGGGGCCGTGGTCGGCGAGCCCGGCCCGGCAGACCATGCTGGTGGTCGCTCAGGTCAACGCCGTGCAAGCGGCTGCCCAAACGCTGATCGGAATCGAAGGGCACGCCGTGCCTCGGCGGGCGTCGATGCAGATCGCCGCGAACACCACTAGCTTTTTTCTCGACTGGGTCACCACCACGACGATCACCGGGGCATTCTCGCAGTCGGTGGTGCTTGGTCAGCCTTTCGCCGCCGCTATGACGCTCGATTACAACGCGGGAGCCGCCAGCCTGTTCTTCGGCGGAGTCAAGAGCACGATCTCCGGTTCTGTAGAGACTGGCAACCAGTGGGACGAGGCCAACTTCGGAAATTCAGTCGTGGCCGGGGTCAACGAGGGCAACTACCTCAACGGCGTCATGCTGTTTGCCGCCGCCTGGAACACGGTGCTGCCGGATCAGGCGATCTTCGGCGTCCTGCAGGATCCGTTCGGATTTTTGATCTTTCCCGATGACGACATGATCGCCGACGCAGTCGGCGCTGCTGCTGCGGCAAGGTTGCTGCGCCGCGGCGCGCATGGTTTCCCGAGGTAGCTCGATGCCCCCGTCCGGTGGAAAACGCACGTCGCTCGCCTCCTACACGTGGGGCGGGTTCGGCTCGCAAAACGACATTACCCAGTTCCGCGATGTCTTTCAGCCCGATCAGGGAATCTTTTCGCCCGGCTACCCGCTGGTCCCGCCCGAGCGCGAGCGCGTGCGGGTGTGGGATTTTCCGGTCGGATACAACACTATTTATACGCCGCGCTCGTACGACCCGATCGGGTTTCATGAGCTCCGGGCACTGGCCGAGAACCACGACATTACACGGTTGGCGATCGAGACGCGCAAGGATCAGATTGAAAAGCTCGATTGGGCGATCAGATCACGCAACGAGAAGCGGCCGGCGATGGATGCGCGCGAGCGCGTCTCCGAACTGACCGAGTTTTGGCGCAAGCCCGATGGCGAGCAGCCCTTTGCGACCTGGCTGCGCGAGTTGCTCGAAGATCTGCTGGTGCTGGACGCGCCGACCCTCGAGCTGCGCCGCAATCGCGCCGGTGAAATCATCGGCCTCGATGTCGTCGACGGCGCCACGATCAAGGTGCTGATCGACGATACCGGCCGACGCCCGCAGCCGCCGGCGCCGGCTTACGAACAGATCATTCACGGGCGCCCGTGGCGGCTGCTGACCTCGGATCACCTCCTCTATCTGCCGCGCAACAAGCGCCCGCATAAGGCCTACGGCTTCGGGCCGTGCGAACAGATTGTGATGACGATCAATATCGGGTTGCGCCGTCAGCTGATGCAGCTGCAGCACTTCACCGAGGGCAACGTCCCGCCTGGGCTGGTGAACGCGCCGGACGGCTGGAACGCCGAACAGATCCGCCAGTTCCAGGAATGGTTCGAACTCGATTCTCGCTGGCAATACCGGCACCCGCACCCGGCTTATTTGGGCCCCAACCGGAGCCAAGTACCAGCCCTTCAAGGAAGCGCCCTACAAAGACGAGTTCGACGAATGGCTGGCGCGTATTGTTTGCTACGCCTTTTCGCTGCCGCCGACTGCGTTTACGCCGCAGGTCAATCGGGCGACGGCGCAATCTGCGCAGGCGACCGCTCTCGACGAGGGGCTGGCGCCATTGGCGGGCTGGGTCAAGCGGCTCGTCGACACCGTCATTCAAGACCGCATGGGCCATGCCGATCTCGAATTTGTCTGGTCGGATGTGCGGTCGACCGATCCCAAGGATCAGGCGGCCATCCTCGACATTTATGTCAGGGACGGGGTCTATACCCTGAATGAAGCTCGCGATATTCTCGGGCTCGTCCCGGTCGATGGCGGCGACCAACCAATGTTTCAAACTGGGCAAGGCCCGGTTCCGCTGCCTCCAGCAGCTGCGCCAAAGCTCACGGACAAATCGTAGCATTCCACTGTCCGGCGTCGCAGAAGCGGCCTGAGATATTGCACGAAACTCGGGGGGTCGCGCCGTTCTGCCCAAGCGGCTGTCGCACGGCGCTGGTTTTAAGGGCGGATTATTGATCGCTGCCGCGGCACCGCCGACTGGCTGTCCTGAGGATAAAATTAGCAGGAGCCCTTAATGAGCGTTCTTCCTTCCGACATTGTCGCCTACGGTTCAGCGAACATGCCCGAGGCCGACGGCGTCACGATCGGTGGTGCGGCCGATTTCACGAAGCGCATCGCCTTTTACGACGTCAGCCCGAACGGCTTTGTCGACGTGGTGTCGAGCTCGGCCTCGGATATGGCGGTCAAGATGCAGGTGCAGGGCCGCGATGCGAGCGGCGCCACCCAAACCTCCGCGGCAGCGACGTTAAACGGCACCACGCCGGTGACCGGCGCGCAGAGCTTCGAGCGTCTGCTGGCGGCAGTGATCACAGGCGGGGCGATCGGCGCGTTGTCGAACCCGGGCGGCACCGCCGCGATCGGCGACGTCGCAGTATATGCCCATGCCGCAGTGATCAGTGCGCATACCGCCCAAACGGGCTCGGCCAACCATGCCGGCATCACCCCGGCGCTGTTTAAATTGCAAGCAGGCGACGGCGCCTCGGTTTCGGCCGGGCAGATCATCCGCATCACGTCGGGCACCGGCCCGAACCAGCTGCGCCAGATCATCGCCACCAGCGGCTATGGCGCCGATATCGTCGCGGTCAGCCGCGACTGGGGCACGGTCCCGGACAACACTTCAACCTACAACATCCTGCAAGGGATGCTGTTCGAGATCTTGCCCAACGCGGTGACGGCGATCACCCGGTGCTTCTCGACCGCGGTGGCGGATATCCCGACCGGGTCGAGCCGGACGTATTACGAGAAGGTCTTCGTCGTCAACAACAATACCGGGACGACCCTGATCGGGGCGCAGATCGAGATCGCCAGTGAGACCCCCACCCTGCCCGCAGGCGCGCTGCTCGACATCGCGCTGTGCACCGGCTTGAACGACACCAACACGACAAGCAACCGGCAGACTGCCCCGGCCTCGGGTGCCGGCTCGTTCGTAACCCAGCCGGCCTTGGTCTCGGTGGCCGGCGCCGGCAACCTGCCCTCGGGTGCCGCGCCCAACGCCGCCGGCGCGCAGGGGGTATGGCTGCGGCTGACCCTGCCGGCCGGCACTGCCGCCTACAAGGGCTCGGCCGATCTGCGTGCTCAGGGCACCACGACGTGAGCGGTGCCGCGCTGGCGCTCCAGGCGTTTCTGATCGGCACGGCGCTTGTCGTCTTGCTCCTCGTTCTCTGTCCACGGGATTGACCGTCGAAATGACCCTTTCTGGCATCACCGCCGCCGTCCCCGGTGCGCAGGGTTTCGACAGCGATACGGTTATCGCGGCGGAGATCGCGCGTCGGCTCCGCGGCGTGGGTTTCGATTTCGCAATCCGCTATCTGTCGCGGACGACGCCGCAGAACACCGGCGACCTCTCGGCGAGCGAGGTGCAGGCAATCCTCGACAGCGGTCTCGCGGTTATGGCGGTGCAGCATGTTCAGAAGGCCGGCTGGACTCCGAGCTTGCGGCGCGGCACAGCCTATGGCGCAGCGGCCGCGGCCAACGCCGTCGAATGCGGCCTCCTGCCGGGAATGTGCCTGTGGCTCGACCTCGAGGGCGTCGGCCCATGGGCTGCGGCTTCGCCGACGATCGCCTACTGTAATGCGTGGTCGACGGCGGTCGCCGCGGAGGGCTTTGTTCCCGGGCTCTATGTCGGGGCCAACCAGCCGCTATCCGCAGACCAGCTCTACCGAGCATTGATCGTCGAGCACTACTGGAAGTCGGCCTCTGACGTGCCCGAGATCGCCGAGCGCGGCTATCAGGTGATCCAGTCGCTGACGCCGAACCCGGTATCGGGTTTCGGCATCGATCGCAACACCGTCGTGGCCGACAATTTCGGCGGCGTCCCATTGTGGCTGATGCCGGCGGGCGGCGCATCGGCACAAGCGGCCGCGGGTTGAGTTGATGGCCGGCCCGGTCATCACCGCCCTTCTCAGCCCGAACCCGGCGAGCGGCAACCAGTCCGCCGACGGTCTCGAGGACACGCTTGCCTCGGCGAGCACGCTGAGCCAGGGCGGCACGTTTCTGCCGCAGGTCGACCTCTCGAACATGGCCGACGGCGACCAGACCGAGATCCGCATCTACAACCAGGCGAACGCGTCGTCGTCCCTGGTGCAGGAGGTCTATCTGAGCTTCGCCAACAAGCAGTCCGACCCGCTGCCGCCATTGCCGGCGATCCCGGCGACGATCGGGTACAAGGTTACCCTGAAGCAGACCGCCGGCACCAACCGCGCCTACCAGTGGTCGGTACTGAATTTGAACGGCACCTGAGATGGGCTATGCCCCCAGCCTCGGCGCCTCGGCGCGCTATCAGATGCTCGGCCGAAGCGGCGGCGGCGGGACCCAGATCACCGCCAATGCCACCGCCAACACCAAGGGCAGCTATGCGACCCTCGGCACCGCGTCGTTCGACTATGACGGCTTCTGGGTGGCGATCACCTCGGTGGTCAGCGGCACGATCTATCGCCAGCGCGTCGACATTGCGGTCAACACCGGCAGCTCGGACCAGGTCATCGCCGAGGACGTCTATTACGACGGCTCGGTCAGCGGGGCGTGGTACGACAACAGCGCCCGCAGCTTTTTCGTGCCGGTCAAGATCCCCCGCGGCGCCGTCGTCAAAGCGCGCTGCCAGTCCTCGACCGGGTCCGGCACCCTGTTGGCGGCGGTCAACGGCATGCAGGGCGACGCGCGCATGATTTCGGGGTTCCGCGCGCTCAAATCGGCGACCGACTGGAGCGGCACCGACCCGACCAACAGCCTGGCGCTCAGCGGCGCCACCCTGTCGGGCTGGACCCAGGTCACGGCCTCGACCCCGGCGCGGTTCGCCGGTCTCTATCTTGGCCTCGACAGCCTCGGCACGGCGCCGGGCTTCGCGGCCTGCATCTTTGATATCGGCTGGGGTACTGCGGGCAGCGAGCGGGTGTTGACCTCGATCGGCACCGCAAGCTACGGCTCCAGCGGCGTCTCTCCGCTGTTCTACGCGCCGGCCGGCCCGTTCCCGTGCGACCTGCCGGCCGGCACCCGCCTCGCGGTGCGCGGCCAGAGCGCCTATAGCAGCGCCGCCGGCACGGTCTACCCGGTATTGCACGGGCTGGCCGCCTGACCTCGGCCCGAGACAAATGATCTGGGGCGGGGCGCCGGGGCAACCTGTCGTCGTCGCGACCATCAGCACCGGCGGCGGCGGAACGACCGTTACCACCAACTTCGCCTGTCCCGTCGAGATGCTGGCGGGCTTCCGCGCCGATCGCAGTCTCCCGGTCGAATTGCCGGCCACCCAGCGGCTCGACGCCATCCTGCTCGGCGAGACGCTCGCGGCCCAGCAGAGCGACCGGCCGGCACCGGCGGAATTCGGCCTGTTGGTCGCGCATGACGGCGGCGCGCCGGCCGAATGGCTTGGCGCCGTGGTGGTGGTCGCCGGCGCGCCGGTACCACTCGAATTTCTCGGCACGGCCCGCGCCAATATGGCGCCAGCGCTCGAAAACCTCGCCGTGCGCCGCGCCGAAATCGCCCTGCCGGCCGAGAGCCTAGTGGTGCTCGGTGCCGACCCGAACCTGAGGTTCGAATTTTTCGCCGGGTTGCGCCGCGATCAGCGCCTGCCGATCGAATGGCTCGGCGCCGCGAACACGATCATTACCGGCAACTCGACAGTGGCGATCGAATGGCTGGCGGGCGCACCGCTGACCATCGTCTCGCTCAAGCGGCTGCTCGCGTCCCCCGGCAGGCGCCGACTGCTCGCCGCCTATGGCCGCGTCAGGCTGCTGCGGAGGTCATGAGATGCGTCTGTTGCCGTCATTCGACCCGATCGAGGTCGGCGAAACCGACAATTTCGCCTTCGATTTCACTGCCGATATCGGCGCCGCGACAATGGTCTCGACGAGCTGGACCTGCGCGCTGGCGCCCTACCAGACCGCGACCGATCCATCGGCGCAATCGAGGGTCATCGGCACGCCCTCGGTGCAGACGATGATCCAGCTGCGCTCGCCTCTCAACGTCTCGTTGATCGCCCGGATCGGGTTCTTTTCGGTCGCCTCGATCGGTGGCATGCCGCCCTCCGCGATCGGCGGCACCTACCTGCTCGAAGCGACCGTCGTGCTGAGCGACGGTCGGACCCTGAAGCTCAACTCGACGGTCGAGTGCGTCGCCGTCGGGTCGCCTTGATGCCGCGAGCACGATAAGGCCGAGGCCAAGATCCTCGTGCCGCAGGCGGCGCTCGGCGGCTGCTGACGCATCACCAATCAAACCGCAGGTCAGAAATCCGACCATGAAAATTTACCTCCCGATCGCCAAGGTCGATGCCGAGAGGCGCGAGGTCTGGGGCTATGCCTCGACCGAAGGGCGCGACGACCAGGGAGAGGTCGTGAAACGCGACGCGCTGATCGCGGCGCTCGGAGACTATATGAAGTTTGCCAATATCCGCGAGATGCACCAGCTCTCGGCCGTCGGCGTCGCCAGAGAGGCCGCGGTCGATGATAAGGGCCTCTATGTCGGCGCCAGGATTGTCGACGACCAGGCGTGGCAGAAAGTCGTCGAGGGCGTCTACAAGGGCTACTCGATCGGCGGCCGCGTCACCCAACGCGACCCGGCTGATTACAAGACGATCACCGGGCTGGTGTTGAATGAAATCTCTCTGGTCGACCGCCCGGCCAATCCCGAAGCGGTATTCGACTATTGGAAGGCCGCAGGAGCTTCTGGCATGCCCGACACCCGGTTCAATCCGCCGATTCAGATCTGGGCTTGCGGCGTGCCCGAGCACCGCCACCTGGCCAAGGCCGACGCGCTCAAATGCCAGGCTCCCGGAGCAATGCTCGGTGGGGCGCAGCGGACGGACGAGATCGCGGGTTCAGGGGCGGATTTGATTGCCGCGGCGAGGAGCGCGATCGCAACCGCCGAGGGAGTCGTCGAGCAGGCTCAGAAAAAGGCGGGCGGGGACGCCCCTTACGGCGCGGTCGAATATGCTGATCCCGGCTACCAGCCGGATGGTAAGAAGCGCTATCCG
Organism: uncultured Alphaproteobacteria bacterium; assembly: GCA_963703855.1. GTDB lineage: Bacteria > Pseudomonadota > Alphaproteobacteria > ATCC43930 > CGMCC-115725 > AP-15. The sequence continues at coordinate 128,447 of CAVPFW010000003.1, read as the reverse complement.
ATCGATACGGAAAATCACATTCGCGCCGCCTGGAACTTCATTCACCGACCGAGCAATGCCAAGCGATATGCCGCGGCGCAGCTCGACAAGATAAAGGCCAAGATTATCGCCGCGTGGAAGGAGAAGATCGACAAGGACGGCCCGCGTTCGGCCGGTGACAGCAAGACGGCGGGACGCGATGCGGCGCAAGTCGCACTGACGAAGGCGCTGTGGGACGTCGGCCATCTTGCTGGGATCATCCTCGATCTCGATTGGCTCGAGCAGAACCTGGCGGTCGAGGCGGCGATGGAAGGCGACGACTCGCCCCAACCGGCGCGGCTCCAAGCGATCATCGCCGAGCTATGCGGTTTTCTGAACGCGCTGGTGGCCGAAGAGACCAGCGAGATCTTGGACGATGCGGAGAGCGGCGACGAACCCGCTGCACAATCGGCGTCGGACGTTCTGATTATGGCCGCCGGCGCTGCCGGAGCCGCCCTTGTAGCCGATCTGTGCAAAGCCGGGAGTTCGAGAATGCAGAAATTCGCCGCCGCGGTCCTCGTCAAGGTGAAGCGCAGCCAGGGCGATCAGGCGCTGCTCGACCTCGCCTATCACGCGACCGACAAATGCATGGGAATGAATGGGCTGCTGTTTGCCGAAAAAAGCCATATGGGCAAGGCGCGCGACGCGCTGAAGGCGGCGGGCGCCGTCGCGAGCGAGGAGTCGACCGTCAACTCGGCGCGAAATCCCGAGGCCCAGAGGCCGATGCTCCGGCCGCCGACGCGCGAATTCCGTCCCGGCGAGAACGCCACGGTCGACACCTCCAGGCATCCGCCGTCGGCCGTCGACGAAGGCATGTTCGAAATGATCGCGGCGGCGCTGGGCAAGCGGGGATCGGGTCATCAGGCGATGATGGATGTGGCGCATGACTGCATCGGCAAGCTGACCGACGGAGCTGTCTGCGCCGCGGTCAAGGCTGGCGCCCGCCATTCGCAGGAGACCTTGGGACATCTGGCCGAGGCCCATGACCATCTCGTCGCAGCCGGCGCCAAATGCGACGCTGCCGGTTTTAGCGCGGAGGCGGAGCGGCAAGGGACGGAATTTGACACTGGCAAACTTGCGGCGGGCGACTTGGCCAAGATGTTGACCGGAGAGCGGGCCGAAAAGGCGGCGCTGATCGCGACCCTGACCGACATCGTGCCGCGCTTAGATCAGCTGACGAAGCGGGTCGAAGACATCGCCCGCACACCCCTGCCGCCGCTGGCGATGGCCCGGAGCGTGACCGCCGTCTCGAAGCAGCAGGACTCGGGCGGCGGTGCCGGCGGGCTCTCGCCCGAGGATCTCGCCGCCGCTTTTTCCCGCATGAGCAAGGAAGAGCAGACCCTGACCCTGATCAAGGCCAGCTATGCCAACCCGATCCGTCCCCCCGGCCTCGGCACCGCAAAGGAGCTGCGCGGCGAATGATGGCCTAAAGATTTCGCCGACGATCGCCACGTTGTCAGACGGAGCAGAAAGATGTCAGCGGACCCCGATTTCCTTAATCCGATCCTCTGGGAACCGATCCCAGAGGAGGTGCAGCACGAACTCCTCCACCAGGCCGAGATGAGGGTCCGTGCTACCTTGACCCTCGCTCAAGGATCGGACCAGCGCGCCGTGACCACGATGGGCGTATTCGGCGTAGTAGGGGTCACCTTGTTTGCAGCCGCGATCACTCTGATCTCCAGAAACCGCACGGGTTGGCTATTGCCCTCCGCATTAACCATTGCTGCGCTCGGGTTGTTTACTGCGGCGGGATGTGCGCGAAAGCAATGGCGCCAGTAGATTTCCTCGCTCCCAGGGCCAGGCCGAGCAGCATGCTTCAGGCCGACGTCTCGGATCATCAGAGATTTCGTGCGGCGCTCATAAATTTGGCCGAATTCAGCATCGCCTACAACGCGCGGATGATTCTCAAATCATCGAGGCTGTTTAAGCGCTCGCTTTACGTTGCGCTTGCCGGCATTCTTTTGTGGAAGCGGGTTTATCATTTTTTGGTTGGAGGTAAATCACCCTTTTTAATCCAGTCTGGCGGAATTGCCGGGATGCGGCGCGGCTCCGCCGGCGGAGGCGAGGCCGGCTGCGAAGTCGGGGTATTCGGTGGGTTCGGCATTTGGCTCATGAGATCCGTTCAGGTTTTACCCCATCATGGATGAGCAAGCCCTACCATAGGTCCCATTTCCTGTTAAACGCCACGTCCCGGATGGTCTCTTTGTTTGTCCCTACCGCGAAATCCGGCTTCAGGCCGTAACCGAACCCGCCTTTTGGCGGGTTTTTCTTTGCCCCCCTTTTGGGAGGACGTTCAGATGAGTTCGATCACCCAGGAAACGCTGGAGCTCTGTAAAAAGGCTCTGGCCGAGCCCAGCGAGGCGCTCGCCAAGTCGATCTCGACCGCGACCGGTCTGTTGGCCTACGACCTGCAGGCCCCGGCGAAAAACCTCTATCCCTTCGTCACCCCGATCCGCAACGTCATGCCGCGGGTCGGCGGCGGCACCGGCACGGCAACCAATTGGCGGCAGGTCAACGCCATCATCGGCTCCGGCTTTGACGCGATGGGCTGGGTCCCGGAAGGCCAGCGCTCGGGCCAGATGTCGTACTCGACCTCAAGCAAATCAGCCACCTTCGTGACCATCGGCGAGGAGGACGCGGCGACATTCGAAGCGATCTCCGCCGGCCGCCAGTTCGAGGACATCCAGTCACGGATGACCTTTCGCCTCTTACAAAAAATGATGCTGAAAGAGGAGATGGCGATCCTCGCCGGCAATGCCTCATTGACCCTCGGCACCCCGGCGGCCCCGACCCTGTCGGCTTCGGGTGCCGGCGCCACCCTGCCGGCTGGAACCTATTTCGTCAAGGTCGTGGGACTGACCCTCGAAGGCTACCAGAATTCGAGCGTCTCAGGCGGAGTCGCCACCACAAAGACCGTCACCGGCGTCGACACCAAGACGTTTACCCTGTCGGGTGGGTCATCCAACATCAGCGCCGAGGCGAGCCAGGCTGTGACCCTCGGCCAGAGCTTGTTCTGCAGTGTTACTGCGATCCAGGGCGCGGTGGCCTATGCCTGGTACATTTCGACCTCGACCGGGACCGAGACCTTGCAGGCGATCACGACGATCAACAGCCTCGTGGCTTCGGCGCCGCTCAGCACCGGCAACCAGTCGCAGACGGCGGTCACCGCCGATAATTCGGCCAATCCGAGCTATGCCTATGACGGGCTCTTAACGACCGCGTTGAAGAACGGATCGAACGCCTATGTCAATATCATGCCGACCGGGACGGCGGGCACCGGCACGGCCTTGAGCGCCTCGGGCCGGGGCTCGGTAAACGAAATCGATGCGATGTTCCAGGCCATGTGGAACAATTTCGAGCTGTCGCCCACTGTCCTCTATGTCAACGCCCAGGAGCTGAAGAACATCACCACCAAGGTCTTGTCGAACGCGTCTGGGCCGCTGCTGCGCTACGACACGCCCGCTGACGGCAGCCAGGGCGAGTACCAGCTGACCGCTTCCGGGGTGGTGCAGTTCTATTATAACCCGTTTGCCATCTATGGCGGGCTGCGCATCCCGATCAAAATCCATCCGCGGGTGCCCCCGGGCACGATCATCGGCTGGGCCGAGAACCTGCCGATCCAGTACCAGTCGAACGAGGTCCCCAATGTTGCCGAGCTCAAGACCCGGCAGGACTACTACCAGATCGACTGGCCGATCGTGACCCGTCAGCGCCAGGTCGGCGTCTACGCCGAAGAGGTCCTGGCCGTCTATGCGCCGTTCGCGATGGGCGTCATCACCAACATCACCAACGGCTGACGACGATGCCGGCGTTGATAGCGCTCCGTCCCGTGTTTGGCCAGGACGAGGCCAATCACGGCACGGTGCGCTATCGCATGGAAAGTGACGGCCTGGTGCATGTGCCGCGCGAGGCCGTTTCCTTTCTCATCAGCAAAGGAGGCTTCGCCGTGGCGAAGACAATGGCCCCTCGGTTCGCGGAGACCCAACCCTCGGGTGCAGACCCGAACTCCCTGGTCCGGCTGCACCACAATGTCGCCGGCGGGTGCAGCTATGGCGGATGCGAATATCCAAGCGACGATAACGGCGACGTGCTCGTTCCTGCCGAAGCGGTCGCCGAGTTGCTGGGACACGGTTTCGTACCGGTGCCGCAAGACGAATCTCAGGGCGATCCCACAGTGGTGCCGAAGCCGTCGAAGCTCCCCCGGTCTGGGCCTGGAGCAAAGCCGCCGCCGGTTGCCCGGCCGGCCGGGGGCTGAGCGGTGGCCGCGATCAGCGAACCGGTTTACGCCGAGGCCGTGCGCCGCGCGATCAAGGCGATCAATCCCTCTGTGACCGACGCGGCGCAGACCTTTGGGTGGCCTGCGGCCCTCGACGCCGTCAGCACGATCCTGATGTCGCTGCTGATCGCGGCGGTCGGCGGCGACGAAGCCCGCGCCGCCTGCAGCAGGATGTATGAGGAGGTGGCGCGGCTCGAACACGCCTGGGCTCCAGTGCTGGCAATGGCCTCGGATGCCGGGGAAGGACCGCGAGGGCGCGCCTGATGGCATACGGTGATTTGGCGACCCTCGCCGATGTCAAGGCATGGCTGCAGACCGGGCAGAGCGCGTTTCCACCGACCGACGACGCGCTGTTGACCCGGCTGATCACGGCGGCGAGCCAGTACATCCAGACCTGGCTCAATCGCCGGATCGCACAGTCCGACTATATGGAGGTGCGCGACGGCACCGGCGGCCAGCGCCTGCAATTCGCCTGCTTTCCGGTCTCCACCGTGCTGTCCTTGACGATCGACGGCATCCCGATCCCGCCGGCGCCCCCGCCCTCGCCGAGCACCGGCCTGACCGCCGGCTATGTGTTCTCGCCGACCCAGCTGGCGGTGCGCGGCTACCACTTTACGCGCCGCGCTCAGAATGTCGTCCTTACCTACACCGCGGGCTATCCTATGACCCCGCCCGAGATTGCCCAGGCCTGCATCGAGCTCGTCGCGCTGCGTTACCGCGAGCGGACGCGGATCGGCGAGGTATCGAAGTCGCTGGGCGGCGGTGAGACGGTGACCTTCGCGCAGAAGGACATGAGCGCGCCGATCGCGACGATGCTGCTCCAATACCGCGTGGTGGCGCCGATCGCCGGTTATTCGGTGATGACGGCCCCGACCGGCACCGACACGGCGAGCCTGGTTGCGGCGCTGTGATCGCCGCCTGTCTCCTCGGCGCGGAGCCGGCGCTCGATCGGTTGCGGGCGATGCCGGACGCGGCTCGCTCGGGCCTGGCCCGCGCGATCGCCAAGCTCGGGATCGATCTCCAGAACAATGTTCAGCAGAATAAGCTCAGTGGCCAAGTGCTGAAAGTCAGAAGCGGGTCGCTGAAGTCGAGCATCGACGTCGAGACCGATCAGAGCGCTGCGGCGATCACAGCAACGGTCTCGACCAATCTCGATTATGCCGCAGCCCAGGAGTACGGTTTCTCCGGGACGGTCGGCGTCAGAGCGAGCCTGCGCCAGATCAAGGAAGCCTTTGGCCGCCCGATCGCCGAAAAAACGATCGGTGTGAGCGCGCACAGCCGCCGGGTGGACCTTCCCGAGCGCTCGTTCCTGCGCTCTGCGCTCGACGACATGGCGCCAGACATCAGCGCAGGCGTGGAAGACGCCCTGCGCGAGGCGATAACCTGATGATCATCCGTGAATCGATCTATGGGGCACTCTGGACGTTGGGCTCGGGCGCAGGCAGCTTTGCCAGCGCCAATCGCCGGTTGCGGCATTGGGCCGATGTCGCTCCGGCCGAGCAGCCGGCTTTGTTCATGAGCGAAAAAGGCGGCCATGCAATCGTCAAGGCATTGGGCGCGCCGATCGTGTGGACGCTCTACGCCGATTTCTACATCTACGTCCATTCGAGCGATCCCTATGCGGCGCCGGCGACGATCCTGAACCCGCTGCTCGATGCGCTCGAGGCGGCGCTGGCCCCGTCGCCGGCGACCGGGATCCAGAATCTCGATCTGCCGCTGATGGTTCAGCACGCCTACATCGCCGGCAAGATCGAGACTGACGAGGGCGTGCTCGGCGACCAGGCGATCGCGATCGTCCCGGTCGAAATTCTGTGCGTCTGACCACACTGGCGCGAGGCCAGCGACATGCGGTCGGCAGTATCGGAGAAGCGTCATGGACAATATCAACGGGGCCATCGAGACGCCTGCCAATCCCGTCGATCTGCTGATCGAACGCTGGTGGGAAGACCATTTCCCAGGCTCATCCGTCGCCCGCGACACGCAGGCCTGGAACGTCGCCCACGCCGCCAAAGAGACGCTGAAGCGGCTCCTGGCTCGAGCCCATAGCCTACCTCGGAGCCTGCCCCTGGCGAAGGCCGAGGCAAAACCCGGCGACGACGATTTGCAAGGGAGTATCTGAAATGCAGCTCAGCTTCGGCTCCGGCGCTGTCTGGGGCGAACGCACCGACGTGACCGGCTCGGGGATCGGCCCGCGCCAGTTCGGCGTGCTCCAGGATATCCAGATCGATTTCGACTGGACCGACAAGGAGCTTTACGGCCAGCTCCAGTTCCCGGTGGCGATCGCCCGCGGTCAGGGCAAGATCAGCGGCAAGGCCAAGTTCGCGCAGATCCTCGGCCTCCTCTATTCCGACATCTTTTTCGGAGGGACCGCCGCCACCGGTCAGTTCGCAGTGTCCCAGCTCGAGGCCGCCATCGTGCCGGCGGTGACCCCCTACACGGTGACTGTCGCCAATGCGGCGAGCTACAACGACGACCTCGGCGTCGTCTATGCCGCCACCGGCAAGCGCTTCAACCGGGTGACGACGCCCGCTGCTGCCGGTCAATACTCGGTCAATTTCGCCACCGGCGTCTACACCTTCTCGGCCGCCGATGCGAATGCGGCATTGCTGGTTTCCTACACATACAACGTCGCCACCAGCGGCAGCAAGCTGACCCTGACTAACCAGCTGATGGGCACGACCCCGACGTTCAAGTCGACGTTCTATACGACATACGGCGGCAGCGGGCTGGCATTGCGGCTCAACGCCTGCACCGCCAACAAGTTGTCGATGCCGACCAAGATCGACGACTGGTCGATCAGCGAGCTCGACTTCATGGCCTTTGCGGACGCGTCGGGCACGATCGGTTACCTCTCGACGGTGGAATAAATCCGACAGCAGCTAGTCGGTCATTGCGAGGCGCCAGCACCTACCGCTGCAATCTGGACGACGAGATTGCTTCGCTGCGCTCGCAATGACGATCGAGTGAAAAGGAGACAGGATGATCCCCGGCGTGATGGTCGCGATGGGCGGGCAGGAGTGGACTGTGCCGCCCTTGACCCTGGGTCAGCTTCGCCGGCTGATGCCAAAGGTACGTCAGCTGACGGAGATCGGCGCGCAAATGGGCGAGAGGCAGATCGGCGTTCTGGTTGAGATCGTCGCCGCGGCATTGCAGCGCAATTATCCTGACATGACGGCGGAGACGGTCGAGAACCTGCTCGATCTTGGCAACGCTGGCGCCGTGCTGAATGCGGTCCTGACCGGGTCGGGTCTGAGGCCACCGGAGCGATCGCCGGGGGAAGCGGCGGCCCCCGGGCCGAGCCCGGGGGCAGGCTTGGAAATGCCGGCGTCGAGGTTGGCGACGGCTGGGGACACATCTACGGTCTGCTCGCCACCACCTGCGGCTACAGCTATCCGGTGATCGACGCGATGACGCTCCTGGATGTCGAGGAGCTGACCAGATATTGGATCGATCATCCGCCGCTGCACCTGATGGCCGCCAGCTATCTCGGCATCGGCAAGAGTAACGGCAGGCGTAGGCCGGCCGGGAGGGTCGCGGCACCAGTCCCTCGGATCAGCGCGAATTCGGACATGGGCGCGCTCCTCGCCGAGCTCGGGCCGAGCTTCGGGGTCGAAGATGTGCACGCCGGCCTCGCTCCGGTGGTGCTCGATTTCGCCGAGTTGAAGCGCAAGGTCAGACCGACCGATTGAGGTCCGCGCGAGGCGCGGCGCTCTGGCGATCGTCGCCGACAGGCGCCTGCGGGCGCCTTTTGATTGAGAGGCTGTCTTGGCCGATATTGAAACCAGCGTCGCCATTACCGCTAAGACCGACGATCTCCAATCGGGGATGCAGTCGGCTGCTCGTTCGGTGGAAACGGCGACGGAGGCTATGAAAGCCCAGTTTGCCGATCTGGGCGCCGCTGCCCAGCAGGCGCAGACTCACATCGGTGCCGCCGCCGCGCAGATCGGATCGACCATCGGCGCGTTGCAGGCCAAAGCGGCCAACCTCGCCGGCTTCGTCGGCAGCGGAGTGGCTCCGATAGCCGGCGCTGCCGATGCCCGCGGGCAGGTCCCCGGAATTTCCGTTACCCAGCGGAGCGGCAGCAATCAGCAGGCCGGTGGAGTTCAAAATCGCTCGCAGGAATGGCGCGACGAGCTGCACAGCCAGCTTGGCGAAGAGCAGTCCTTTTTCGCCGATTCAAAAGCCGAGGAGCTGGCGTTCTGGCAGGACAAGCTGGCGCTGACCCAAGCAGGCTCGAAGGAGCAGCTGGCGGTCGAAAACAACATCTATCAGCTCGAAAAACAGCTCGCGGTGCAAAACGAGCGTGACGCGCTTGCCTCGCTCGACGCCGGCGAAAAGCTCAGCGAAGCGGTCTATGCTCGCCAGAAGGCGGCAATTCAGCAGCAGGCTCAGCTCGGGAAGACCTCCGCCAGCGAGGAGGGTGTGCAGCTCAAGGAGCTGCTAGACGCGAAATGGGCGCTCGACCAGGATTATTACGAAAAGAAGCTGGCGGCCGCCGAGAACGATGTCCACACCCGGCAAAAACTGACCGGGGAAGAGGAGCTCGCCTATCAGAAATACCTGACCGACAAGCAGAAGCTCGACGCACAGGCGGTGCAGAACAGTGAAAAGCAGTGGCAGAGCCTCTTGCAGCCGATACAGCGCGCGCTCGACACGTCGATCACCGGGATCATCATGGGCACCACGACGGTGCAAAAGGCACTGTCGAACCTCGCTCAGTCGATTATCGCTGAATTCGTCAACTCGGCGGTCAAAAGCGTTTTCGGCGAGCTCGGCAAATTGCTCGGCGCGAGCCTGGCGGGCGGTGGTGGCGGGGGCGGCAGCGGCAATCAGGATTTTTGGGGTGGCATCACCGGCGCCGGCGAGGACGTCGCGGGCGGCGGGCTCTCCGAAGGTTTGTTCGGCGCCGGCGGTCTCCTAGGCGCGCTCGGGCTCGGCAGCCTGGTTTCGGGCGGCGGGATCTTCGGCAGCCTGTTCAAGGGCATCGGGTCGCTATTCGGGTTCGAGCACGGCGGCATTGTGCCATCGGCGCAGGCCGGCTGGATGGTGCCATCGGCCTCGCTGGCGATGCTGCACGCCAACGAAATGGTATTGCCGGCCAATATCAGCCAGGGCCTCCAGTCGATGATCGCCGGCGGCGGTGCATCGGGCGGCGGAGCTAACGTCATGTTCAACGTATCAGCGATGGACAGCCAGTCCGTCGCCAAATTCTTCCAGTCGAACGGCAGCGTGCTCGTCGCCGCGATTAATCGGGCGATGCGCAATGGAGCAACTCTGCGGAGCGCCTGATGGCACTGGTTTTCCCGGCCCTGCCCGGGCTCGCCTGGAGCGTCACCAAGGCGCCGACGTTCCAGACCCGCATCCAGCGCGCGGTCTCAGGCCGCGAGTTGCGGGCGCTCGACTATCCCTATCCGCTGTGGCAGTTCACCCTCGCCTTTGCATTCTTGCGCGACAGCCCGGCAGCGGGGTTCGACGAGCTGCGCACGTTGATGGGGTTCTATCTGTCGTGCCAGGGCGCCTATGGCACGTTTCTGTTTCAGGATCCCAGCGATGATCAGATAACCGGTCAGTATCTCGGCACCGGAAATTCCAGCGTTCCCGTTTTTCCGCTGCAGCGCACGATGGGCACGGCATTGCCCGGCGGTGGTTTCGTTGAGCCGATCGTCGCCCCCAACCTCGTCACCGCGGTTTATTTCGACGGGATCACGCAGAGCCCGTCGAGCTATAGCGTCGATCCCGACACAGGCTTGATCACATTCGTGACGCCGCCCGCTACCGGCCTCGTGGTCACCGCCGACTTTACCTATTGGTTCCGCTGCCGCTTTGTCGACGACAGCTATGACTTCGAGAATTTCATGTATCGGCTGTGGCAACTCAAAAAGCTGACTTTCATCAGCGTGCGCCCGTGAACGCGCTGGGGAAAGTCACCCTCGTCCCGCGGGTCGCGCCCGCGGGCAATGGCTCACTCGACCAGACGCGCTGCGGCAATGGCGTGCGGACATGAAGGCGGCTTCGCCGGCGCTGATTGCGCTGTTGAATTCGAGCACGCAGTTCGTCATGGCCGACCTCTACACTTTCACCCTGGTCGGCGGAGCTGTGCTGCGGTATTCGGCGGCGCCGACGGCGATCGTTGCCGATGGATTCACTTTCGGCCTCGGCCCCAAATTCGAACGCTCGAAGACCAAGATCGTGATCGGGACGCAGGTCGACGAGCTCGACATCAAGATCTACCCCGAGACGACCGACCTGATCGGGGCGACCCCATGGCTGCAAGCGGCCTGGCAGGGCCAGCTCGACGGCGCCTTGTTGCAGCTGGAGCGCGCGTTCATGCCGAGCTACGGCGATACCAGCCCCGGGACGGTGGTCCTCTTTGCCGGCCGGGTTTCCGACATCGATTGCAGCCGCACCGGCATCGACATGAAATGCCGCTCGCATCTGGAGCTGCTTAACATCCAGATGCCGCGGCGACTGTGGCAGTCCTCGTGCACGCACGTCTTCGGCGACGCGATGTGCCAGTTCAATCGCGAGAGCTTGCAGGCGAGTTTTGCCTGCCTGTCCGGTTCGACCGAAACTCAGATCTTCAGTAGCGTCAATCCGACACCGGCCGGGCTCTACGTCCAAGGCACGATCATCGGCCTGACCGGCGTGAATGCCGGCTACAGCCGGACCATCGCCGGAATGAGCAACGGGGCCGTCTCCGTCAAGCTCGCCTTCCTGTCGCCGCCGGCGACTGGCGACGAGTTCCGACTGCTGCCCGGCTGCGACCGGTCGATCGCAACCTGCACCAACGTCTTCAACAACGCCGTCCATTTCGGCGGCTTCCCCTACGTCCCGACCCCGGAGACCGCGGTATGACCGACCCGCGCCGGGCGGCGGTAATCGCCGAGGCGGCGACCTGGCTGCGCACACCCTATCATCACATGGGGCGGGCCAAGGGAAGCGGGACGGACTGCCTGATGCTGTTGGCAGAGGTCTACGAGGCGGCGGGTGTCATTCCGCATGTCGAGGTGCCGTTCTACCCGCCCGATTGGCACCTGCATCGTGGAGTAGAGCGCTATCTCGACGGGCTGATGCAGTACGCCCGCGAAATTGACGGGCCGCCGCAACCGGGCGATGCGGTGCTGTTCAAATTCGGCCGCTGCTTTGCTCATGGCGCGATCGTTGTTGCTTGGCCGCGGCTGATCCATGCCTGGCACAATGCCGGGGTCGTCTACGCCGACGCCGGTCAGGGCCAGCTCGCCGGACGGATGGTCCGTTTTTTCTCGCCCTTCCCTTCGGCCTGATCGCCTCCAATTATGCGACAGAGGTACGTCGCATTTACGGGAAGCTGATTGCCGATTTCACCGGCAGGGAAAGGCTGATCACGAAATTTGGCTTTGCCCGAAGTCGCAGCGTCCGATCGTGGTCGACAATCTAATAAAGTCACGTCATACGGCTAACGGCATCCTGAAACAGGCGGGTCTCAGGCCAGTATTTTAGCTGCCCCGAGCAGCACACCGCGACCGCATATCTTTTTCGACCGTCCCGTCTCGACAGAGCTTAATGCTCGACGCGCATCCGCGGCTGGCCCTTGTCAAGCCGCAATACGAACGCAGTCGAACCCTGCGCATCGCAGCGCGGGCTCGCTACGCCGCGGGCCAGCCGCCCCAGCGGACCCATAAAGTCGCGGCCGATCAGCGGATAGCTCGGTACGCTGCGCATCCGGCAGAGATCTCACGTCAAATGAAGGATCGAGGGGAATGGTCGAATGACCGGCATTCTCGGCGGCGGCGCAAACGCCAAGCAGAAGACTGCGATCGGCTCGCTGCAATTCCAAACCTCGCAGAAGGGCGGCGTGATCCCGCTCGTCTACGGGACGACGCGGGCCGCGCCCAACCTAATCGATTACGACGATTTTACCGCGACCCCGGCGAGCTCCGGTGTCAAGGGCAAGGGCGGCGGCGGCGGCAAGTCGGGCAATCAGCAATACAATTACAGCGCCTCGATCATTCTCGGCGTTTGCCAGGGGCCGGTTGCCGGCTTCGGCATGGTCTGGTGGGACAAGAACACGGCGCCGCTCGTTGCGCTGTCGGGCCTGTCGAGCATCAATCTCGGCGCCGACGGGCAGGCAGCCGACCCGTTTTGGGTTACCAATCATCCGGCCAAAGCACTGAGCTATTCCGGCACCGCCAACATCACGCTCGACAATTATCAACTGGGCATGACCGCGACCTTGCCTAATTTCTCGTTCGAGATCATTGGCATCGAAGCAGCCAGCGGGGTCAACGGGGTCGATGCCAACCCGGCGGCGATCGCCGTCGATTTCCTGACCAATCCGCGTTATGGCGCTGGTTTTCCGGCCGCCAATCTCGACAGTCTCACCCTTTATTCCGAATATTGCTCCGCTGCCGGGCTGTTTTTGTCGCCGCTCCTCGACACCCAGCAGGAGGCGCAGCAATCACTGGGCGATATCGTCAAGATCACCAACAGCGCGATCGTCTGGTCGGGTGCGCTATTGAAGATCCTGCCCTATGGCGACCAGCCGCTCAGCGTTACCTATACCGAGATCGGCGTTTCCGGGACGATCGTTGCGGGCGACACCTTGAGCCTGACCTTCACTAACCCGGCGCTCGCCGGATCGCCGATCACGGTGGGGTACGGTGCCAGCCTTGCCGACCAAACTTCTTATACCAGCGCTGCGGCCGGGCTGGCGCAACAGGTGGCCGGCAATGCGATCTTGAGCCGTTACGGCATTTACGCATCCTGCTCGGTCAATTCTCTGGTCATCGTGCAGATCCACGGCGGCACCGCGATCTCCGGCAGCGCCAGCGGAGCGGAGACGATCACGGTCGGCGCGACCAGCGCGCCCTATACCTTCACCCCGAACACTGCCGTGATCTACAGCCTCGGTGAGGACGATTTCATCGTCCAGGAGTCGAGCGTCGGCACCAATCTCGGCGTAGCTCCGGGCGGGCCCGCGCTGCGCTCCGGTGCCGGTCCGATCACCGGCGGGTTCACCGACGACCCGGTGCACATCGCCCGTTCGACCCCGGCCGATGCAGACAACATGATCCAGGTCGAATGCCTCGACCGGTCGAACAGCTACAACACGACAATCGTCGAAGCATTCGACCAAGCGTCGATAGACCTTTACGGCGTGCGCCGCAACACCTCGTTAAAGGCACGAGCGATCGTCGATGCGACCTATGCCGGCCCGATTGCGGCCCAGCTGCTGCTGCAGCGCAGCCTCTATTTTCGCAACACCTACACCTTTCGGCTCGGCTGGAAATATTGCCTGCTGGAGCCGATGGACCTGGTCCAGATCAGCGACGCGCGGCTCGGCGCCGCCGCGCTGACCGTGCGGGTCACCGCCGTTGAAGAGGACGACGAGGGAACGCTGACGATCACCGCGGAGGATTTCTTCGGCGGCTATTCGACCGCCGTGCTTTATCCCAAGCAGGGCGCTGCGGGCTACGTGCCGAACTATAATTCGGCACCCGGCAACGTCAATCCGCCGCTGATTTTCGAACCGCCGGCAGGGTTGCTGTCGAGCGATCTCGAAATTTGGGTGGGACTGTCGGGCGGTCCGAATTGGGGCTCGGCGCAGGTCTGGATTTCGAGCGACGGCAGTTCCTATGCCTTGGCCGGAACGGTCGCCGGGCCGGCGGCGCAGGGCGTCCTGGCCGCCGATCTGCCACCGCATTCCTCGCCGGACACGGTTAACACGCTTTCAGTCGATCTGACGGAGAGCCGAGGCACCTTGGTCTCGGTATCCGCGACCGATGCGCAGAACCTGGTGACTTTGAGCTATGTCGGCGGCGAACTGCTCGCCTATCAGACGGCGACACTGACCGGGACCTCCAAATATAATCTGACGACGCTGTACCGCGGCGCTTACGGTACCGCCATCGCCGACCATCCAGTAGGGTCGCAATTCGCCCGGCTGGACAAGGCGATCGGGCACTTTTCCTATCCGGCAAATCTGATCGGGCAGACGATCTATCTGAAATTCGTCTCGCTGAACATCGTCGGCGGGGGGATTCAGGATCTGGCCTCGGTGCCGGCCTACACCTATGCCATCACCGGCGCCGGGCGGGCGACCGTCGCCGTCGTCACCGGCACGTTTCTCAACGGCAATCCGACCGCCAGCCTCGTTTTACAGCGCTACGTCTTTGTTATGACCGTCACCTTTCCGGCCGGGCTCGCGGGCAGCCGGGGAACCGCTGGAACGGCGGCGACGGCAATGGTCACGTTCGAGGTGCAAAAGAATGGGGCGAATGTCGGCAGCATGGCGTTCGCCACTGCGGCTACGACCGCGACGTTCACAATGGCGTCGGCAACCACCTTCAATGCCGGGGATGTGCTGACCCTGGTCGCGCCGGCAGCGCCCGACGCAACTCTCGCCAATTTGGCATGGACGTTTATGGGAGCAATGGGAGCATGACGCAAATGTCGAAGTTGTGGAATTACGTTGACGGTCGGGCAATCGGCGTCAGCGATGGGATCGTCACGGCAGGCGCCGTGTCACTGGCGATAATGCTGGGTATATGGCTCGGAGGCTGCGCTCAAATCGGGCAATTTGCCGCCGGCGACGCGCAGAACGCGGCGGCGATCGCAACCGCCGTTGGCGACAGCGCCGGCGCGACCTGCTGGCCGGTGCTCGCTGCGACCGGAAATGCGGTCGCCGCCACGGGCAATTCGGCGGGCCTGCTGACCGCGATCGAGGAGAAGCGGGCGGTGCAGATGGCGCTGCAAGCCCCGGCCTGTCAGCCGGTCTGGGCCGGGGTGCTGGCCGAGCTGCTGAAGGCAACTCCGGCGGCGCCGTTTATCCCTTGACTCTGAAGCCGCGGTTTTCGCCCGAGATCAATTTCGGGCATGTCATGCAGGCGACCGTGCTGGTGCTGACTGTCGGCGGCGGCGCCGTTACCAGCTACATCAGCCTGCGCGGCGACATCGAGCAGCTGCGCGCCGATCTTGGCGTGCAGGTCGCCTCGCACGACCTGCGCATCGCAGCCGCCGAGCGGGTGCTCGATCAGCGCCGTCTTGACGACCGCGACTTCCAGGCCGAGATGCGCGCCGCATTGGCGCGCATCATCGACGCTATCGGCGATCTGCGCACCCAGATCGTGCAAAAGCAAGACAGGAAATAAATGACTGCCGGCGACCGGCGGGTAATCAGCGCATTGAGGGGGACACGATGCTTCCGCGCAAGTTGACGGCGGTCGATCCCGAGAGCGAGCGGCGCCGATACAAGATCGTGCGCCGCGACACGATGGACGACGTGCCCGGCCTCATTCTGTCGGCCAATGTCGAAACCGGCCTGTGCCTGATGCGGCATTCGAACGGCGCCAGTCAGGAATTCAATTTCGGGCCAGACGGGCTGCGCATCGTCGTCGCGGCCCGGTAACGCTGGGTTCCGGCGATCGGCATGCTCGCGGATGCGCCGATCACTGAAGGCTCTGTTATATCGAAAGGAGATCCCGTGACTTTTCTTGCCTTTCTTGTCGCCCGGTTGAAGGAGCCTTCCAGCTATGCCGGGCTCGGCGCGGTGCTCGGCGCCGCCGGAGTGCACGCCGACGACTCGGTTTTGCAGGCGGTCATCCAAGTGCTGATATCTCTCGCCGGTCTTGTCGCTGTGCTGATGCCCGAAAAAACAGCCTCGCCCCAGCGTCGAGCTTGAGGCTCCGTGTAAAGTGGCGGGGGGTCGGAGTGCGCAGGCCTGCCGGGCAGTGCCTCTAATAATGAATTATTCTGAGGGATGCGGCGTTCATCAATGTAACCGCGACCGTTCTCGGTAAAGCCACGATATGAATACTTGCGAGGGAATATCCTTTGGGGAGGCGGGATGTCCCCATACTCTCTTTTGTTCGATGCTTCGCGCATATGTCGCAGATCGAGAATCAGGAGGTAGATGCGATGGAAATTGGTGTCCCTGTGCGGCGGCACATCGTCATACCCTTGACCGAGCCGGTATCACCCTCCCGCGAGCCGACGCCACCTTCGATCCCGTCGCGGTCGCCGCCGCCAAAGACGCCTTCGCAGCCAGATGTCCCCGCGAAGGTCCCCGCATAACGCTCGGGGAGATCATCGGATGGCGCATCTGGATCATCCGTGACGGCCATTTATTGAGCCCCCTCCGGGAAATTCCCTGGCCAACAGACGGGTTCATAGCGGGCGATCCTCGATCGGGCTTTGGAGTCTTCGCCTTCAAAGAACGGGATCAGGCCATCGAGGAGGCGCGGCGTGTGTCGACCCCCTGGCTTTCGGTTGCCTACGGGTCGGTGAGGCTGTGGGGCGACGTCACCGAGCACAGGCGCGGCTATCGCGCAGAGTTTGCACGCATCGCAACTCTGGACGGGGTCCATCAGGCAGACTATCAGCTTGAGGAGTTGTGCCTGCGATACGGCGTCAATACTGCTGAAAAATAAACCGAGCTTCGAAGAGTTATCCGTCGCACCCGATCTCCTCCTTTTTGCTCTGTCGGAGGTTTGGCCACCCGAGGAATCCAAGCCTCAATCGCGTTAACGGCCGCCAATCGTTAAGGATAAATAGCTTGACGGGGATTTCCCGAATATGGATAATATTTTAGGAAATCAGTGGAGGAAAGGCAAGGCCATGCTTTCCGCCCCGATCCGCTTTCGCGCTAGCGCTCCGCTGAAGAAGGTCGCGGACCAGCTTGGACCGCTCACCGATCTCGCCGGCACCTGGGTCGGCACCGGTTTCAACCTGATCTCACTGCCAGACAAGCAGATAATCAACCCTTCCGCCTCAAGCTCAGCGCCACCTTGGAGACCCTGCAATTCGCCCCGATCGGCGGACAGGTTCCGAACCGAGGCTCCGGGCAGGATGACATCTTTCTTGCGGGGTTGACCTACCTGCAGCGGGTCAGCGACGCTGTGACGAATGAAGCGATGCACATCGAGCCGGGTCTTTGGCTCAACGTGCCGAGCACGACCGATCCCGTTCAGCCCGCAACCGTGGTACGCCAGGGCACGATTCCGCATGGTGATTCGCTGCTGGCGCAAGGCCATGCCTTGACGGTGGCCGGAGGCCCGGTAATCGCCGCCGTCGACTCGACACCGACAAAGAATTCCCCCGGCCCGCCTCTGACCCCTGGCTATCTCGATCCTTTTGCCAACCCGCCATTGCCCCCGGGCTTCAAACCGCCCTTTGTCAAAAATCCAAACTTTGCCTTGCAAGAAGCGATCCTCGGACAGGACATCACCAGTACCGTCGTGCTGATAATTTCGACGACTCCGAGCGGCGGCATCGTCAACATTCCGTTCGTCGTCCAAAATGCCAACGCGACAAAACTCGATGCGATCTTTTGGATCGAAACCGTTCAACAGCCGGACGGCAGCGGGACTTTCATGCAGCTGCAATACACGCAGACGGTGATCCTTAACTTCCTGGGAATCGATTGGCCGCACATCTCTGTGGCAACGCTGGTCAAGCAATAAGAAGACCAGTGCGGTACTAAATGCGGGTGACGCGAACGGAGTGCGTTGCGTTACCGCAGCCGGCTATGGGCTCGGCGGTAACAGCCCACTCGAGTACCGCGCCAAAGCGACCATGGCCCGGCCGGCAACGCAAACGTTGGCCGTGATCCACGTGCTCGTTCTGATGGCTGGCTCGTCGCTGTACGGAAGCCGAGTAAATCGTTTCTCCGTATAACATCGCCGTGGTTTCGGCTTGATCGGAAGCCCGGCCCTGGCCATGGTGCGGCGGCGCGGGGACGGGGAGCGGGCATGGCATCGAGGGCAGGGACGGGATTTGCGGCGCTGGCCGCAGTTCTGATAGTGTCCGGCTGCAGCAGTGCCGGCTCGACCGCCTGCCAATGTCCCAAGCCCGTCGCCTATGACGATGCGACATTAAAGAAGATCACCCAGGCGCTGAAGGCCCTGCCCGCTGACAACGCACTGCACGAGGCGATGGACGATTACGAGAACGAACGCGACGATTTGCGCTTCTGCCCTGCCGGGACCCACTGACCGATTTCCGATTTTATCGGCCGCTACGGGATCAGTGCCAACAGATGCCGGGCGAGCACCAAGCCGGCCGCGAGAGCAAGGATCATCAGCGGGATGTAGTTGCTCTTGCCGGGGCGATAGGGGCGGCGGTCGAGGACCACCGCGACGGCGAGAACGAGCAGGCAAACTGCAAGCGCGATGCTCGTCTCGAACAGGCCCATGCCCGGATAATACCCACCTGGCGCCGCGCCGCGGCGGTAATCGGTTGCTTGAGCTGGGCGATTTCCGACGATAGGTCCGATTTCAGGGCGGCCAGCCGCGCCGGCACCGATCGCCGTCGCTCCGGGCGTGTTACGCAAATATTCGATGCAGACGCGGCCTTGCCGTGCCGGCTTGGACTGCCTCGCGGTATACCGTTCCGGGGATTGCTCGGCCATCCGGACCGCCGCCGGCCTGGTAAAGACACTAACCGCCTCCCGGCCGATCGGGCGGGTCACTGCCGCGCCGCAGACCGAGGAGCGCTGAAATCGGAGGCCGATTTGGCCAGCATTCGAAAACCCACGGCGGCTTCATCCCAGCGGCCCTACGAGCCGGGGAATCGTCGTCGACAAGAGGGTGTTGCTCGGTCCCGACTGAATCCTCGTCCGGCGCACACCCGACTGACATCGGTGCCTCGGTCGCGGCGAAGCGGCGGTGCTGCAGAATTTCCTGTTCGGTCGAGCCAATGCCACGAACCGGCTTTCCGCCAGTGCTGCCATATCGCCAAGGCGCTGGCCGACCGGGAGACCGCGCCGGCCCAAATCTTCGGGCTCTACATACCGGGTAACCGATCTTGATGATCGGCAACACAGGCAACTGGCCGGCGCCGCGCCGCTGATCAAGGCAAATTTCGACCCGGACGGGCCGCGCGACCCGTCCGGCCGTTAGACCTCGGAGGGCGATCCCGACAGCGCCGCGGCGGGCGCGAAGCGCATCTGATCGATGCCGGCTATAATCTCTCCACCGAGATGTGGCGACCCGTCCGCGACCTCTATCGCGCTTTCATGGGCAGCAGCGGCAATATCGCGGCGCTCGAATCCTATCTCGCCGAACACGGCCTGAGGCTGGACGAATTGCCCGATGTCATCAGAAGCCTGTTCGATCACCCGCAGCCGCTCGATCAGCTTCAATCAAAAAACCGTCGGAAGGCTTCGACAGCGAACGGGAGCTTCGCCAATATCTCGGTTCCTCGCCTCCCGGCCACGAGTGGCATCATCTGATCGAGCAGAACGGCCAATACCGCCGCGACCGGACGAGCCCCCAGAGTAGGGTTGACCCGGCGGGCTGCCGAACTGGAGGCAAAGCTCGGCCAACCACCAAAGACATCGAGGGCCGGCCGGAACAATCAAGAGTTGTCCGTGCCATGGCCCTCGCCAAAATGGCCGCACGCGGGTAAAAGGCGGCTGTTCACAGCCGCCGAGCCGCCATGCCCGAGGATTTCTACCGCATCAAGCGTCTTCCCCCCTACGTGTTCAGCGAGGTCAATGCGCTGAAAGCCAAGGCGCGCGCCGCCGGGCGCGACGTCATCGATCTCGGCATGGGCAACCCCGACGGCCCGACCCCGCCGCACATCGTCGCCAAGCTCGTCGAGGCGGTGCAGAACCCGAAGACCCACGGCTATTCGGTGTCGCGCGGGATCACCGGGCTGCGCCGTGCCTGCGCCGGCTATTACGCCCGCCGCTTTGGGGTCGAGCTCGATCCCGAGCGCGAGGTCATCGTCACCCTGGGCTCGAAGGAAGGGCTCGCCAATCTGGCGCAGGCGATCACCGCGCCCGGCGATATCGTGCTGGTCCCGAACCCGTGCTACCCGATCCACGCCTTCGGCTTCATCATGGCCGGCGCCTCGGTGCGACATGTGCCGGTCGGCCCCGAATTCGACTTTCTCGCCGAGCTGAAAAAGGCGGTGCGGCACAGCATCCCCGCGCCCTTGGCGATCGTCCTCAACTTTCCCGCCAATCCGACCGCGCAGACCGTCGATCTCGATTTCTACGGCGAGATCATCGCGTTCTGCCGGCGGCACGACATCGTCGTGCTGTCCGATCTCGCCTATGCCGAGATCTATTTCGACGGCAAGCCGCCGCCCTCGATCCTCGAAGTGCCGGGGGCGCGCGACATCGCGGTCGAATTCACCTCGCTCAGCAAGACCTATTCGATGGCCGGCTGGCGCATCGGCTTCGCCGTCGGCAACGAGCGGCTGATCGCCGCCCTGTCGCGGGTCAAGTCCTATCTCGATTACGGCGCGTTCACCCCGATCCAGGTGGCGGCCACCGCGGCCCTGAACGGCCCGCAGGACTGCATCGGCGAAATTCGCGCGCGTTATCAGGCCCGGCGCGATGTGATGATCGACGGGCTGCGCCAAGCCGGCTGGGACGTGCCGCCGCCTGAGGCGACGATGTTCGCCTGGGCGCCGATCCCGCCCCAATATCGCGCAATCGGCAGCCTCGCCTTCTCGAAGCTGCTGCTCGAGCGCGCCAACGTAGCAGTGTCGCCGGGGATCGGTTTCGGCGAATACGGCGAGGGGTTCGTGCGCATCGCGCTCGTCGAAAACCGCCAGCGTCTGCGCCAGGCGGCCCGCAACATCAAAGTCTTCCTCGCCGGCCGCAACGACACACCCGAATTCCGCCGCGGCGAGCGCGGGCTAACCGTGGGGGCGCCCTGAAGGGTCGACGCCGTCTGCGTGTCGGGGCACGCGGTGCAGAAGGTCGCCGAGCTACCTTGCGGGTTCCAGGAGCATTTCGGCGGATTGGCGTTGCGCCTCGATCTCGGCCGCTTTCTTTTCGACCAACTCGACCAGGTGATCCACGATGTCGGCGTTCTTCAGGCGGTGGTCGGTCAGGCCGCTGATGTAGACCTGATGGGTGCCGTTGCCGCCGCCGGTAAAGCCGATGTCGGTCTCGCGCGCCTCGCCCGGGCCGTTGACGACGCAGCCGATCACCGACACGGTCAGCGGGGTCGTGATGTGAGCGAGGCGCTCCTCGAGCCGCTCGACGGTCTTGATCACCTCGAATTGCTGGCGCGCGCAGGACGGGCACGAAATCACGGTGACGCCGCGGCGGCGCAGGTTCAAGGATTTCAGCATTTCGAACCCGGCCTTGACCTCCTCGACCGGGTCGGCCGACAGCGACACCCGGATCGTGTCGCCGATCCCGGACCACAGCAGCATGCCGAGACCGATCGAGGATTTGACCGTGCCGCTGCGCAGGCCGCCGGCTTCGGTGATCCCGAGATGGAGCGGGTAGTCGCAGGCCTCGGCCAACTGCTGATAGGCGGCGACGGCGAGAAACACGTCGGACGCCTTGCACGAGATCTTGAACTCGAAGAAATCATTGTCCTCAAGTATCTTGGCATGGTTCAAGGCACTCTCGACCATGGCCTCGGGACAGGGTTCGCCATATTTCTCGAGGAGGTCGCGCTCGAGCGAGCCGGCGTTGACCCCGATCCGCATCGAGCAGCCATGATCCTTCGCCGCCTTGACCACCTCGCGCACGCGGCCGGACGAGCCGATATTGCCGGGATTGATGCGCAGGCAGGCAGCACCGCTCTCCGCCGCCTCGATCGCGCGCTTGTAGTGGAAATGGATATCGGCGACGATCGGCACCGTGGCTTGGCGTACGATCTCCTTGAGCGCCAGCGCCGATTCCTGGTCGGGGCACGAGACCCGGACGATGTCGGCGCCGGCGCGCTCGAGCTCCTGAACCTGCTCGACCGTCGCCTTGACGTCGCTCGTCACCGTGTTGGTCATCGATTGCACCGTGATCGGCGCGTCGCCGCCGACCGGCACCTTGCCGACATAAATCTTTCGGCAGGTGCGGCGGTGGATGTCACGGTAGGGCCTGACGCTCATCCTCGACCTCGCTCGGGTGATCTCGCATAAGACGCATATAGGCCGCTTCGGCAGCGCACAATAGGCGCGGGCAAAAGCCCGGCAGCGCTGAAAGCCCGGCGGCCTCAGTTGTGAACCGCACTCTCCGCCGCCAAAGATTGAGCATCGAGCACGACGTTGCGCACGGCGCCGACCGGGCCGAGCGTGGGCGCCGGCTTGCCGTCGACCAGAACGTCGAGGCCGCCGGCGTTGCCGGTCCGCATCGACACGCCGGGCCGGTCCGGCACCCGATAGCTCTCGCCGGGCTTCAGCAGACCTGTAAACAGCACTGCACGATCGGCATCGCGTACCTGAATCCAGCTGTCGGCGTTGGCGTGCAGAACAATCCGTACCGCCCCGTCGAGGGCGCCATAGGCATGCGGCGTTTCGGTCGGAGCCACCAACCCGGGGCTCGATCCCGCATCGCGGCCACTCGCGACGGGCGTCGCTGGAACCACGGCGGATTGCGACGCGGCAGCCGGCGTCGCCAAAACCGAGCCGGCTACCGAAGCGGAGGTTGCCCGAATGACGGGAGTTGCCGCGGCGGCCGGCGGTGATCCTGCTCGGGCTGCCGCAGCCTCGATCGCAGCCGGCTTCTCGCTCGACGGTACCGGCCCTGGCGGCGGATTGCCATTGGGCCCACTTGTGTTCGTCGCCGGGGCAGCCGCTGCAACCGGCGCAGTGGTTGGCGCGGGTGTGGGTTGCACGGGTTTCGGCGGAAGGAGAGATACCGGCACTTCGGTGACGCGCTCCGGCCGCGAATGCTCGCCGGTCGACAGGTAATACCATGCCCCGTAGCCGCAGATCGCCAGGATCAGCGCCACCAGCAAGCTTCCAACCCCCGGCACGCTGCGCTCACCGAGCGGCATCGGAAACGAAAGATCGGGCTTTGCATCAAGTCCCGCGGCCTCTAGCTTGAAGCGCCGCAGGATCTCGACGCTGTCGAGCCCGAGATAATCGCTGTAGGCGCGCACGAAGCCGATCGCGTAAGCTGGCCCGGGAAGACGATCCGGGCATCCCTCCTCGATCGCGGCCAGATAAGGGGTCTTGATCCGAAGAGCCTCCGCGGCGTCGCCGAGATCGAGGCCGAGCGCTTCGCGCTGTTGCCGCAGCACACCGCCCGCAGATCGCGGCCCGACTGGGACCGCCGCGTCGCTTTCGGGTCCTTTCTCCGCGAAGGGGGTCTTGATCCGCTGAAACAAAGCCATCAATCGGTCGCCCTAGGGCGTGATCTTAACCAAAGTAAACCCGACTTGTCCAATCACGCGGCCACTTCGTCCGACTTCCTGCCCGCGCTGCGCATATTCGATGAGCCCGATGGGCCCGGCGCGGTCTCATGAACTTCAATGACAAATCGTTAGCTGGCCGCCAGCGTTCCTGCCCTCACAATGCGATGGCATGGTCACGGGCATAAGCTTCGAGCTTGGGTCTGAGCGAATGGTCCGGCCGAGCGCCGATTTCGTCGACATACTGTGCGACAGCGGCGGCGTCGAGGCTGCGAATCATCGTCTTGACCGAGCCGATGGCAGTCCCGGCCATGGACAACGTCCGGAAGCCGAGGGCGATCAGCGCCAAGGCCTCGATCGGGTTGCCCGCCATCTCGCCGCACATGCTCAGCGGCACCGCGGACGCGCGGGTCTGCGCGACGACCTCACGCAACAGCGCCAGCATCGGCGCGGAGAGAGGGTCGTAGCGATCGGCGAGCCTCGGATTGCCGCGATCGCAGGCGAACAGAAATTGTAAGAGGTCGTTGGTGCCGATCGACAGAAAATCGATCCGCCGACACAGCGCCGGCAGCTGCCACAGTAATGCCGGCACCTCCAGCATGACGCCTATCTTGACCGATGCCGGCGGCGTCCGGCCCTCGCCGGCGGCGCGGGCCAGCTCCATATCGAGCAGCGCGCGGGCGCGTTCGAGCTCGGGGATCTCGGCGATCAACGGGAACTTGACGAGCAGATTGCGGCCCTCGGCGGCGCGCACCAGCGCGCGCAGCTGCTCCCGCAGCATCGCCGGCCGGTCGAGCCCGATGCGGATCGCTCGCCAGCCCATTGCCGGATTGTCCTCAGCCGCATGCGGCAGATAGGGCAGCAGCTTGTCGCCGCCGATATCCAGGGTGCGGAACACGACCGGGCGGCTGCCTGCGTGCTCGAAGACGCTGCGGTAGAATTCGGTCTGGTCGTCGACCGCCGGAAAGGTGTCGCGCACCATGAACGGAATCTCGGTGCGAAACAGCCCGACTCCTTCCGCCCCGGTTGCCGCCAGTTGCGACATGTCGAGCAGCAGCCCAGCGTTCAGCAACAACTTGATCCCGACCCCATCGCGTGTGGTCGCGGGCGCGCTGCGCAGGCTGTCGTGGAGCACGCGCCGGCGGGTTCGCGCCTCGACCGTTGCCGCCGCCGCTTGCTGGATATCCTCGCTTGGCCGGATCAGGATCTGAGCGTGATCGCCATCGACGATGACGATATCGCCGCTCCCGATCCGGCTGGTCGCATTATCGACCCGGCCGACGACCGGGATGTTGAGGGCACGCGCGACGATCGCTACATGCGCCGTTGGCGAGCCTTCCT
Source organism: uncultured Alphaproteobacteria bacterium (assembly GCA_963703855.1). GTDB lineage: Bacteria > Pseudomonadota > Alphaproteobacteria > ATCC43930 > CGMCC-115725 > AP-15. Next base: position 103,736 of record CAVPFW010000003.1, on the reverse strand, counting down.
CGAGCACGAGGCCGATGATCCGGCGCTGGACGTAATCCAACAGCTCGGCCGGCCCCATTGCACGGGCGATCAGGATAAACTCGGGCGGCAGATCGGCCCATGCGGCGCTCGAGGGCCGGTTCGATAAATGCTGCTGCAGACGGTTGGCGAGATCCTCGAGATCGACCAGGCGCTCGCGGAGATACGGGTCGCTGACCTGCGCCATTCGGGTGCTGGTTTCTTCGCGGATCTTCTGCACCGCTGCCTCGGCGGTCAGGCCGCTGCGGATCGCATCGGCGATGCGGGCGATCCAGCCGCGGTCGGCAGCAAACATGCGGTAGGTCTCGATCACGTCGCGGTGCTCGCCGGCGCCGAGCCCCCGGCTGGCCGCGACCAGCTGGTCGACCGACTCGCGCATAGCCGCTGTCGCCTTCCGCAGGCGTTCGATCTCGGCGGCGATATCTTCTGCGATAACCTGCCGGATCGCCAGCCGAGGTTCGTGCAGCACGGCCGGTCCGATCGCCAGCCCGGGATTGAGCCGAGCACCGGTGAGCCGGACTGGGAGCATCCCCCCGGCGGGGCTCTGCGCGACCTCGAGCGGGTTCACGAGCTCGCCGCCGGCGACCAGCTCGGCGACGATCATCGCGATCGTCTGCAATATCTCGATCTCGTCATCATCATAATGACGCAAGGTCCGGTTCTGCGTGACCAGCACGCCGAGGACGCGCCCGCCGCGCAAGATCGGCACGCCCATCAGCGAGTGATAGATTTCCTCGCCGGTTTCCGGCCGGTATGCGAATTCGGGGTGCGCCTGGGCGTCGGCCAGTGCGAGCGGACGTGCCGTCGCCGCGATCAGCCCTACGAGTTCTTCGCCAACGCGAAGTCTGGTGCGGTGCACGGCCTCGGATCGCAACCCCTCGGTGGCGAACAGTTCAAGAACTTCGCCCGCGCGCATGATATAGGCCGAGCAGACCTCGGCGACCATCTCCGCCGCGACGATGCGAACGATCCGATCGAGCCGCTCCTGCGCGCTGGCGGAGCCCGCCATGACGTCGCGCAAGCGGCGCAGCAGCCGGCGGGTTCCGCTGATGCTGCCGGGGACCTCGGTCGTTCGAGCCTCGGTCATTCTGGCGCACCCCGGCTCTCCGGCGCAGCTGGGCGAGACAAAGACAACGCGCGCTGCATGCTTCCGCTCCGGGCGGCGAGCATCGCGACCGCCTGTCCGATCAGCTCCTCCAGGATCTCGGCGGTGCTTTGCTCCCGCGTCACAAAACCGACGCTCTGCCCGGCCATCAACGAGCCCGCTTCGATGTCGCCCTCGATCACGGCGCGGCGCAAGGCGCCCGCCCAGAAATGCTCGATCTCCAATTGCGCCGCCTTCTGCGACAGCTCACCGCGCGCACACCGACCGATGACCTCACGCTGCACAGCGATAAACCGCTCGGTCGCGGGGTTCGCGAGCGCCCGGACCGGGATCACCGGAAAACGAGGATCGAGCTGGAGCGAAGCCACGGCATCGCGCGCCGCGGCGCGGATGAAGGCTTGCTTGAAGCGCGGATGGGCGATCGATTCCTCAGCGCAGACAAAGCGGGTGCCGAGCTGGACGCCGGCTGCGCCCATTTCGAGATAGGCCAGCATTGCCTCGCCGCGCCCGATGCCCCCGGCGACGAACACCGGAACCTCAGGCAAATGCGGCAGGATCTCCTGTGCCAATACCCCGGTCGAAACCGGCCCGACATGCCCGCCCGCCTCGCTGCCCTCGATGATGATCGCGTCGGCGCCCATGCGCGCAAGCTTGCGCGCGAAGCCGAGCGCGGGGGCAAAGCAGAAGACCCGCGCGCCGCTGTGTTTGATGCGGTTCATCGCGGCGCCGCGCGGCAGGCCGCCGGCCAGCACCACATGGCCGACGCGATGGGCTGCGCAGACGTCGATCAGCTCGAGCAGCCGTGGATGCAAGGTGATCAGGTTGACCCCGAAAGGCCGTTCGGTCAGCACCCTGGTCGCGGCGATTTCGGCGGATAGCAGCGCCGGCGACATCGATCCCGAGGCAATCACCCCGAAGCCGCCGGCGTTGGTGATGGCCGCGACGAGATTGCGCTCCGAGACCCAAGTCATCGCACCGCCCATAATCGCGAAATCGCAACCGAGCACAGCCCGGCCGCGTGCCCATAACCGGTCGAGCTCGGCACGAAGAGGGTTGCCCGCGGAACCCTCCCCGCTCGGTGCGCCTTCCCCGCCTGCTGCAATTTCCGCCGCGGCGATGCCCTCGGTCATTCTTTGGCGTCGAGCCCATAGGCACTGTGCAGCGCCCGCAGGGCGAGCTCGGTGTATTCGGCGGCGATCAGCACGCTGACCTTGATTTCAGAGGTCGAAATCACCTGAATATTGATCCCCTTTTCGGAGAGCGTCTGAAACATCTGCTTGGCGACCCCGGCATGGCTGCGCATGCCGACGCCGATCACCGAGATCTTGACCACGTTCGAATCGGGCTTCAGCGCCGCGAACCCGAGCAGCGCGCGGCGTTCCTCCAACACCGATACGGCGCGCTCGAGGTCGGCCCTCGCCACGGTAAAGGTGAGGTCGGCGAGCCCGTCCTCCGAGACGTTCTGCACGATCATGTCGACATTGATCGCGTTGTCGGCGAGCGGGCCGAAGATGGCCGCCGCGACGCCCGGACGGTCGGCCACTTTCTGCACCGTGATCTTGGCTTCGTCGCGGCTGTAGGCGATGCCGCTCACTATTTGTTGTTCCACGATCTCTTCCTCGTCGACCACGAGGGTTCCGGGGGTGTCGACAAAGCTCGACAGCACCTGGACCCGCACCCGGTGGTTCATCGCCAGCTCGACCGAGCGCGTCTGCAGTACCTTGGCGCCCTGAGAGGCCATCTCCAGCATTTCTTCGTAAGTTATTCTACTGAGCTTGCGCGCCTTCGCAACGATCCGCGGATCGCTTGTGTAGACGCCGTCGACGTCGGTGAAGATATCGCAGCGGTCGGCGTTGAGCGCCGCCGCGAGCGCCACGGCCGAGGTGTCGGAGCCGCCCCGGCCAAGGGTCGTGATCCGCCCGCTCCGATCGATCCCCTGGAACCCCGCCATGACAGCGACCTGGCCTCGGCCCAGGTGGCGACTGATCTCGGTCACATCAATGGCCTCGATGCGCGCCTTGCCGTGCACCCCGTAGGTGCGGATCGGGATCTGCCAGCCAAGCCATGAGCGCGCGTCGATCCCGAGATCCTGCAGCGCGAGAGCCAGCAGGCCGGCGGTCACCTGCTCGCCGGAAGAAACGACAACGTCGTATTCGCGGGCGTCGTGCAGTCGGCTCGTCTCGTGCGTCCAGTCGACGAGCTGGTTGGTCACCCCGGCCATCGCCGAGACGACGACCGCCACCTCGTTCCCGGCCTCGACTTCGCTTCCGACGCGTCGGGCGACATTCTTAATTCTCGCTATGTCGGCAAGCGATGTGCCGCCGAACTTTTGCACGAGGCGCGCCATGTCCCGCTGAACACCATCTGAGCAGTTGCCGCGTTGCGAGCCCGATCACATACTCCTTTCCGAGTGATCCGGCCATCCGAGCGAAGGATCGAAGGGGAGATCGAACCGTGCACGCGAGTGGCACCACGGTTGATGCCGAAGAGCTCGGCCGGTTTGCCGCGCAAGCCGATGCCTGGTGGGACCCCGAGGGAAGTTTCCGGGCGCTGCACCGGCTCAATCCGAGCCGGCTCGGCTTCATCCGTTCGCGGCTTCAGGCGCATTTCCGGCGCGATCCCGGCCTGGTGCGGCCGTTCACCGGGCTTACCCTGCTCGACATCGGGTGCGGCGGCGGGCTCGTGGCTGAGCCGATGGCGCGTCTGGGCTTTAGCGTGACCGGTGTCGATGGGGGGACGGAAACAGTCGCCGCGGCGCGGACGCACGCGCAAGCGGCCGGGCTCGAGATCGACTACCGGGTCGCCACCGCCGAATTGATGGCCGCCTCTGGCGAGCGTTTCGACGCCGTATTGGCGCTCGAAGTGATCGAGCACGTCGCTGATCCCGACCTCTTCTGGCGATCTCTGGGGCTGCTGGCGAACCCGCGAGGGGCTCTCATCGTCGCTACCCTCAATCGAACCGCCCGATCTTTCGCGCTGGCGATCGTCGGCGCCGAATACGTCCTCGGCTGGCTGCCGCGGGGCACCCATGACTGGCGCAAGTTTTTACGCCCGTCCGAATTGATCCTCGGCCTGCGCCGCAACCGCCTCCATGCGACCGAAATCGCCGGTGTCGGCTACGATCCGCGCCGTGGCGAGTGGGTGCTGTCACAGGATATCGAAGTCAACTATCTCGTGATGGCGGTGCGGCAGTGAGGCGCTGCCGCGCATTTTCACGCGTCGCTGGACGGGATCCACGGGATCTGGCCGAAGCTGATCCCCTCATCGGCCAGATCGCGCGATTCGGCGTCGCTCGCCTCGCCGTAGATGCCGTGCGGATCGGCCTCGCCATAATGAATGCGCCGAGCTTCCTCGGCAAAACGGTTGCCGACGTAGTCGCAATGGGACTCGACCTGCCGGCGCATCTCGACTAGCGCTTTGCGCATCCGGGCCATCACCAGCGCTGGCGGCGGCGCCTCGCGGGAGCGTCCGAGACGCGGCGCCATCACCGCCTTTTCGACCGAGGTGTCGCCGCAATGAGGGCAGGCGATCTCGCCGGCCGCGCGCTGCGCCTCGAACGCGTCGCCGTCGCGAAACCATCCCTCGAATTCGTGGTCGCGAGCGCAGCGCAAGGCGAACAAAATCATCGGAACAACCTCCTGACCGGGGTTCTACACCGGCAGCCTCGGCGTTAGCAATTCTCCGGCGATAATGTTGAAAAACACCGCACCATCGAGGTTCGTCGGATCCGCCATCGGTTTGGGTCGAGCGGTTTTTGGCGCTGGTCAAGCCGGGCAGGCTCGTGCTCGACCTTGCGGCCGGGGGCGGACGCCATGTGCGGCTGCGGCGCGAGCGCGGCTTTGCCGTTCGCGCCGTCGACCGCGACGCTTCTGAATTGCTGCGCTTTGCCGGTCCGGGCTGCGGGATCGTCGAGATCGACCTCGAAAGCGCTGCAGACTGGCCTCTCGGCGGCGGTTATGACGGGGTCGTCGTGACCAATCACCTGTATCGGCCGCTGCTGACCGCGATCGGCCGGGCGCTCGCCCCCGGCGGAACTCTGATCTACGAAACCTTCGCCTTCGGCAACAAGCGCTTCGGCTGCCCCAGAACCGCGATTTCCTGCTGCGCCCGGGCGAATTGCTCGCGGCCTTTGCCGGCCTGACGGTCGTCGCCTTCGAGCAAGGGCAAGTCGCAACGGCGCGCCCCGCCGTGATCCAGCGCATCGCCGCAGCGGCCGGCCGGTTGGGGCGTCTACCCGAGGCAACCGGTCCGCAAGGCTGATCGCGCAGGGCCGGCTACGACGCGGCCGATTGCGGTCATGACCCCGAGTGAGAGGTGCAAGCTTCTCATCCGGCTTGCAGTTGCAGGGCCTCATCCGCCAAGGGGACGCGCGCGACCCGGTGCGCTTGCAATACCGGCAGCACGTCGCGGGCAAAGCGGCGGATCTGCTCGATGAACATCTCGTGCGGCAGCACGCCGCGATTGAGGCTGACCTGTACATTGTCGGCTCCGGCGCTGTCGGCCGCATCGATGATCCGCCGGGTCACTTCGGCGGCGGTGCCCCACGGCATCTCCTCGGCTTGGCGCTCGACATCGGCCATCGTCAGGTTGCGGAAATCCTCGCGGGCGAACTGCGCTGCGCGCAGATTCTCCGGGCTCACGTAATCGGTCGACGCGGCGCTCGAATATCCGGTCTCGCGTTGCCGGCTGGTCTCGGTAAAGTTGCCGTGGCTGAACAACGTCCGATTGAAATAGAGATGATGCGGTCCCATCTCGCGCACCGCCTGCGCCTTGCTGTCGGCGACATAGGCGCTGATGCCGAGCGACAGGTGGTCGGGGGTGATATGGTGCCCGGCGCGTTCGAGGCAGCGCGCGTAGTAGCGGATGATGTCGTCGCGCAAACCGCGCGAGCGGCCAAGGCCGGGAGTGATCGGCAGGTCATGCGCGGCGGCGAATTCGATCGATTCCTTGCTGCCGACGATCGGCATCCAGACCGGCGGGTGCGGCTGCTGCAAGGGGCGCGGCCACAAGGCAGCGTCTTCGTAGCTCCAAAAGCGGCCTTTGTACGAGAACACCTCCTCGGTCCACGATCGGGTGATGATGTCGAACGCTTCGTCGAAGCGGGCGCGCGAGTTGGCGAGCGGCACATTGTGGACTTGATACTCGCGGGGGATGCCGCGGGCGAAGCCCGAGATCAGCCGCCCGTTCGACATGCAGTCGAGCATCGCCAGCTCTTCGGCCAGTCGCAGCGGCTCGTGCAACGGCAGGAGGTTGCCGTAGATCAGGAGTTTAAGGTTTTTGGTGCGCTGCGCCGCGGCCGCGGCCAACAGGTTGGGCGAGTTCATCAACCCATAAGGCGAGCAGTGGTGCTCGTTGAACCCGACCCCGTCATAGCCGAGCCGGTCGAGCTCCTCCCACGCATCGAGGTGTTCGGCATAAGTCCGCGCCGCCACGTCCGGCTTGAAGTGCTGTTTCGCCAGCGGATAGGGCAGCTCGCTGCCGACCTTCAGATGGTCGAGCGGCTCGCCGTAAGCCAGCAGGTCGAAGACGAAAACTTTCATAGCGTGCCTCTCACCCCCGGAGTCCGGGGCAGGCTTTCCCGCTGCAAAGATCCCTCCTTCTCCCCGCACGGCGGGAAGAGGGTTGGGATGAGGGATCCTCGGCAGGATCAGCCCAAATTATGAGCCGCCCGAAGCCGCTTCAACCGAAATCGGCGTGTTCCGTCGTGAACTCGCTTTTCAACGGAGCGCCGCCGGACGGATGAAACTGCGCCGAATTGTTTCGAAGGGGCAAATCGGGCCGGGTGCTCGGCGGCGGCGCGGGGCTTATCAGTTGCCGAGGCTGCCGAAGGCCTAGGGCGTGACCCGGCAAGCCCGGTCGGATCCGGTCAACGCGAAGGGAAGACTGTCGGTAGAGATGACGATTCGCCTGTCGAAACCTTTTGGTTCCTGAACCTGGCCGGGCTTGCCAGAAGGCTCACGATCTGGGGCGGGCTTGCGCACGTGCGGAGGAGTTCAATGTCCGCCGATTCAGTGCGGCTTAGCAGTGCCGCCTGACGCAGCGGGCCGCGCACCGCGCCTCAGTCCGGCAATCCGAAAACCTCTTCGGGTTGGTTGAGGCCGCGGACCGGGTGGAAGCCGAGCGAGACCAGCGGACGCGGGCAGATTTCGGCGAAAGCGGACGACGTCAACAACGGACGCAGCAGGCGCTTGGTCAGCCCCTCGATGCGCGAGGCGAGGTTGACCGCGGGCCCAATCACCGTGAAGTCGAGCCGGTCGGCGGCGCCGACATTGCCGTAGATGACCTCGCCCAGATGCAGCCCGATGCCGGTGCGCACCTCGCTCAGCTCGTTTTCCCGGCGGGCCTGGTTGACCGCGGCGAGACGTTCGAGCCCCTGGGTCGCCGCTTCGAGCGCGCGCAGGCTCGACGGCGCAAAATCCTCGTCGTCGTCGGCCGGGAAGATCGCCAGCACGCCGTCGCCCATGAATTTCAGGATCTCGCCCTTGTTCTGCTGGATCGGCGACACGATCGCGTCGAAATAATCGTCGAGCAATTCGATAACGGCGTCGCCCGGCAGGCGGTCGGACCAGCCGGTGAAGTTGCGCATATCGGTCATCATGATGACCGCGCGCATGCGCTCGCCCTGCGCCCGCAGGATCTGCCCGGCGAGGATGCGCCGCCCGGCCTGCGGCCCGAGATAGGTATCGAGCAGGCTGGTGCTGATCCGGCGCACCGCGCGTGTCTCGGCGATCGCAGCCAGGGCGGGGTTGATATCATCGAGCTTGGCGATGTCTGCCTCGCTGAATCCGCCCGGCCGGTCGGTTGCCCAGCTCACCACCGGAAAGCGGCGAAAGGTGCGGTTCAACGGCAGCGCCAAATAGTCGGTGCCGCCGGCCTTTCTGATTTTCTCCAGCAGCGGGTATTCGGGCACCGGGCGGTCGAGCGGGCGGCGGAACGGCGTTCCGCGCTCGATCGTGGCCCGGATCGGGCTCAGACGATATTCATCGGTCTCTTCCGAGCCATGCAGGATTCGGTATTCTTCGACGATCTTGCGGTCGCGCCACCAGCGCACGCCGACGCCGCTGATCTGCGGATGCAAGGTGCCGGTATGAAACGTGGCCCGCCACAACGGCACCTCGTCGCCGAGCAGCCTCCAGCACAGCTCGTCGAACAGTTCGACCCCGCTGTCGATGTGCGGACCGTCGACCAGCAGCCAGTGCGCGACCTGGCCGCCTGCAATCGGTGCACCGAGCCCAGTGTAGGCGCCTTCCACGCGGAAGAACTCTTCGCCGCTGGTGCGGGGCGTCGGCTCGACAGGTAAGGTGAGGGCGGGCGTCGCGGACAGTTCGGTGTCCCTTCGTCTGTAAATCACGCGATCGGCAGCCCCGAGGGGATGCGGGCCGCGGCATAAATAGGGGCGCTTCCCCCCGATTGCGATGGGCCGCACGCTTCGCTGACCGGCTGCGCGGTCTGATTTGAGCCGCTTGAGCAGCACGAGGGTGCGGGGGAACAAGGATAGCGGTCTTTACCCACCCGACCCGAGATTCCGCGGCCGGTTCGGCGCGGTCACCGCGACCCGCCGGCTCGCTTCTGCGGTCGGCGTGGCGTGCTGAAGGGGCGGCAACGCCTGTGGCGCCACGGCCGCCGCCGGCGCTAGGTTGCGGGGGGTCGAGCCGCATCGGAACGGTGCGCTTGGCGAGGCGCCGATCCTCGTCGGAAGCGAAGACGAGCGGCATTGCGACGTGATCTGCGGCCAAGGGCTGGCACCCGTGCCGCGACCATCGGCCGCTTCGGGCACACGGTCTGAAGTCCGGAATGCGGGCATCGTCCCATTCTGTCGGCTGATCAATGCGTTCCGCTTCGGCCCCCTCCCCGCACTGACCCATGCCTTGTCTTGCGTCTCGGCGCCCAGCGACGTTATGAGGGCTGAGTATTTTCGCTCAGCAGCCCTTCGGAGACCTGCTCAACAATGAAGCCGACGGTGCTTGCGGCTGTTCTCGTGTTCGGACTGGGCGGCGTCGCCAGCGCAGCTAGGGACGGCAGCGTCGCCCCGCGCATCGCATTTTTCGGCTTTCACCTGATCAACACGTCGCTCGAGCCGACTGCGCCCAGCGAAGATCAGCGCATTCTGATGCTCGACGATTTGTTTCGAAAGACGGTGGGTGCCTCGGACCGGTTCAGTTTGATCGCGATATCGCCCGACATGAACAAGGCGATCGCGGTCGGACCCGAGATCGGCGGCTGCAACGGCTGCGAGCGCGATTTCGCCAAGAGGGCTGGCGCGGATTGGGCCGCCTGGGGGACGGTGCAGAAGGTGAGCAATCTGATCCTCAACATCAACCTCTACATGGAAGATGGCGAGACCGGAAAGATGGAGTTTGTAAAAAGCGTCGACATTCGTGGAAACACAGATGAGACCTGGCGACACGGCCTCACTTATATGTTGCGGCATTACCTGTTCAACGAACCGTGACGGACCAACTTGGGGCCTCGTGCTGAGTTGACGGTGCGTGCTCGGACAAGCGCCGGGGCTTTGGAGGCGGCTCCGGCCTTGGCCGTCTGACGGCAATAATCAACTGCTGACAACAGACAGCCGTCGCCGAAAGCCTAGAGCCGGCTGTCCGGGCCTTTGAGCGAGGCCGCAGGGGCGAGGATCTGGTGATTGCCCGCCATCGCCGGCCGGTGGCGGAGCTGAAGGCTATCCCCGAGCCGGGCGCAATTTCGGGCCCGATCTCGATCGGCTCGCGGCACGCCGTGTCGGCGAGCTTTCGCGTCGGCCTGCCGACGAATGATGCACCGCCGCTCGGGCCGCGCCTTCTGCGGGGCGGCGTCCGGCGGATCGGCCGCTGCCCGGCATCGTCGGCCAAGCGGGCTGACTCGCGCGGCCCGATGCTATAATATCGGGGCAATGCCGAAGCTCAGCGTCAATCTCAACAAGATCGCACTCTTACGCAACTCGCGGCGTACCGGGGTGCCGGATGTGGCGCGGTTTGGCCGGATCGCGCATGATGCCGGTGCGGACGGGCTGACCGCGCATCCGCGCCCCGACGAGCGCCACATCCGCCGCAGCGACGTGTTTGAGCTGGCCGAATTGATGCGGCCGTGGCGGCCGGGTTTCGAGCTCAATCTCGAAGGCTATCCCGCGCGCCGCTTCCTCGACATCGTCGCCGAGATCAAGCCCGAGCAATGCACCTTGGTGCCCGACGCGCCCGACGCCTTGACCTCCGAGGAGGGCTGGAAGCTCGACGCGGCGCAGCACCGCCTCGTCGACCGCGCGCTCGCCGAGCTGAAGCCGCTCGGCATCCGGGTGATTCTCTTCGTCGATCCCGATCCGGCCGCGATCGCGCCCGTCCACAACACCGGCGCCGACGGGATCGAGATCTACACCGGCTCCTACGCCGCCGCCTCTCGCCGGGGCGATTCCGCCGCGCTCCTGCGCTCCTGCGCCGCCGCCGCCGCCCGCGCCGCCGAACTCGGCCTCGCCGTCAACATCGGCCACGACCTCAACCTCGACAATTTGCCGCCCCTCGTCGCCGCCCTGCCGCAAGCCGCCGAAGCCTCGATCGGGCACGAGTTGACCGCCGACGCGCTTGTCATGGGCTTCGCCGCGGCGGTCCGCGCCTATAAGACGGCATTGGGCGGCCGGCGGCATTGGGCGGGACGGCATTGGGCGGGACGGCATTGGGCGGGACGGCGTTGGGCGGGACGGCGTTGGGCGGGGCGAGGTCGGGCAGCGGCGCCGGGTGACGGCGCGAAGCTGTCCGGCGGCTAACGCGCGGCAAAGGCGTCGATCGGGATATGGTATAAGCCGCTGTCGAGGGCGGCCGGCGGAAGCGACGGTCGCGGCCTATCCGCGGGCCGGGCCGTGGGAGGAACGAGGATACCCGCAGCCATGAGGTATGTCAGACGGGTGCTGCAGCCGGGAGAGACAGTCGTCTATGAGACGCGACTTCATTGGCTGATCTATTTGCGGGCGATCCTGGCGCTGATCGTCTGCGGCTTTCTGATCGGTGGGGCGGCCCAGGTTGACGGCAACAGCCAAAGCATCAGCCTCGCCCTGTGGATCGCGGCGGCGATCTTTGCGCTGCTCGCGCTGTCGGCGGGGTTCGTCGAGTTCGTTCGCCGGGCCACGACCGAGCTCGCGGTCACCGACCATCGCGTCATCTACAAGACCGGGCTCCTGTCGCGCCATACCCTCGAGATGAATCGTTCCAAGGTCGAAAGCGTCGACGTCAACCAGACGATCCTCGGGCGTATTCTCGGCTATGGCACGATCGTCGTGCGCGGCACCGGCGGGAGCCTCGAACCGATGCGCCGGATGGCCGACCCGCTGACCTTCCGCAGCCACATCACCGCGGCCAACTGAGCGATGACGCCGCTGCGGGCGTCGCGCCGTCCCGGCCGGCGTTGCCCGCCTCGGCCCTATCTGACATCATCGCGCCGCGAGCGGGACTTGGGCGATGGCTTTCCTGAGAAGCGGAACGCGAAGCGATGCTGTTTGACCTCGGCTGGTCTGAGATCCTGCTGATCGGGGTCGTGGCGCTCGTCTTCATCGGGCCGAAGGACCTGCCGAAGGCGCTGCGCGTCGCCGGTTATTGGGTGAGGAAGGCGCGCACTCTGTCGCGGGAGTTTCAGAGCAGCATCGATCAGATGATCCGCGAAGCCGAGCTCGACGAGATGCGGCAGGACCTCAAAAAGGCGACCGAGTTCGATCTCGACAAGGAATTCCACAACGCGATCGATCCGACCGGAAGCCTGAGCGAAAGCCTGAAACCCCCTGAGCTGCCGAGCTTTTCGCAATCCGAACGGTCGCCGGCGGCGGTTGGCGAAAGCGCGGTCGCGGCCGAAGCACCTGCGGCGCGCCCGCCCGCAGCGGGCGAGATCGCGCCGTCATCGACCGCCCCGACCGAACCCGGATCAGGCGAAGCCCCGGTCGGCGAACCAGCACCGGCGGCGAATCCGCCGCCCGACGTGGTCGCTCACGGCATCGTGCCGCCCAAGCCGTAGGTGAGCGTGATGGCGGATGACAAGGAGGCCGAGCTCGAAGAGGGCCGGATGCCGCTCCTCGATCACCTGATCGAGCTGCGCAACCGGCTGATGTGGTCGATCGGCGCGATCATGGTTGCGTTTCTCGTCTGCTATCAGTTCAAGGTGCGGATCTACGGCTTTCTGGTCCACCCGCTCGCCGTGATCTTTGCCGGCCAGACCGGGCGGCACCTGATCTACACCGGCCTGACCGAGGCTTTCTTCACCTATGTCAAAGTATCGTTCTGGGCAGCGCTGTTCATCGCCTTTCCGGTGGTGGCGGTGCAAATATGGAAATTCGTCGCCCCCGGCCTCTACAAGAACGAACGCCGGGCGTTCTACCCCTACCTGTTCGCGACCCCAGTGCTGTTCGCGATGGGCGCGTCGCTCGCCTATTTCGTCGTGATCCCGTTCGCCTGGCGCTTTTTCGTCGGCTTCGAATCGCCGGGCGGCCCCGGCACCCTGCCGATCGTCCTCGAGGCCAAGGTCAACGAGTATCTGTCGTTGGTCATGACCCTGCTGTTCGCCTTTGGCATCGCCTTTCAGCTGCCGGTGCTGCTGACCCTGATGGCTCGGGTCGGGCTCGTCACCGCTTCCGGGCTGGCTTCCAAACGGCGCTATGCGATCGTCGCCATGTTCATCATCGCCGCGGTGCTGACCCCACCCGACATCATCAGCCAGACGAGCCTGGCGATCCCGCTGATCGTGCTGTTCGAGGCCTCGATCATCTCCTGCCGCATGGTCGAAAAGGCGCGCGCCAAGCGCGAGGCCGAAGAGGAGGCCGAGCTCGCGGGCAAGGGCAACCCGACCGCGGGCGAGTGAGCGGCGAGCGGCGCCGCGTCAGGTTCGTTTGCCGCCTCAGTCTTTGGTAGCTTTATCACGCGGTTCTTGCCGGTGGATCTCCCGGAGCTCGCCGCCTTTTTTATTGTAGAAGATTAGGCATTGGTAATATGCTGCGATTGTAAAACTTGCAACGATTTCAATTATTACCGACAATGCGAGTACCCCATAGAAGATGTATTTCTGAGAGCCAAACCAACCTTCCTTGAGTACCCCAAGAAGGATCAGATCCATGACAATAATTAGCAATCCACAAATCATCCTCCCGCGCGCGCGTGAGCATCGCGCGTCCTCACGCGCGCCTTCTATAGCTACATGGCTCGATTCCGGACCGGATTGCCCCTCACCCCGACCCTCTTCCCGCGAGCGGGGAGAGGGAGAGATCGGGGCGGCAGTCGCGGTTCAGTAGCGGCGGAGCAGGCCGACGAGGCGGCCCTGCACTTTGACCCGGTCGGGGCCGAAGATGCGGGTCTCGTAGGCCTTGTTGGCCGGCTCGAGGGCGATCGAGGCGCCGCGTCGGCGCAGCCGCTTCAAGGTGACCTCCTCATTGTCGACGAGGGCGACGACGACGGCGCCGTTTTCGGCGGTGTCGTTGCGCTCGATGATCACCGTGTCGCCATCGAGGATGCCGGCCTCGATCATGCTGTCGCCGGCGACTTCGAGCGCGTAGTGCTCACCGCCGCGGCCGAGCAGGCTGGCCGGCACCCCGACGGTGGCATTCTGATCGCGCAGCGCCTCGATCGGCGTGCCGGCGGCGATCCGGCCATAGAGCGGCAGGTCGACCGCCTCGACATCCGGGGCGACCGGAGCACCCGGCAACGCAGCCTGGAAATCGCCGCGGATCACGGTCGGCGAGAATCGGCTGCGGTCGGCCACCGCCGGCGCAGCGCTCTCCTCGGGCAATTTCGTCACCTCGAGCGCGCGGGCGCGATGCGGCAGCCGGCGGATGAAGCCGCGCTCCTCGAGCCCGCTGACGAGCCGGTGAATCCCGGATTTCGATCTGAGGTTCAGCGCATCCTTCATTTCGTCGAAGGACGGCGAGACACCGGTCGCGGTCAGCCTCTGGTTGATGAACAGCAGCAATTCGCGCTGCTTTACGGTCAGCATGAAACCCCCACTCACCAGTGCGGAACAAATCCTAAACGCCGACATCGTTCTACTTTAGTTCGCGCGCCACGTCAAGTGCCGCATTAAGACCCGATTTTCGGGCGGCGGCCGAATCAGACCGGCAATGCCCCGGCCGGGAAGCGGACGATCGGCACGATGCCGCCGGCGGCCGCGGCGGGGGCATGCGGCGGGCGCAGGATCAGGCAGTCGGCCCCGGCCAGGAGCTGCATCATCGAGCTGTCCTGGGCCTCGAACGCGAACACCTCGTCGATTCCGTCGGCGGCGCGGGCGAGCCGGGCGCGCAGATAATCCTGGCGCCGGTCGTTTGCCGCCAGCGCAGCGCCGAGCCGCGCGCTCGGCAAAGGGTCGGCCGTCGGCGCGAGGCCGCTCAGCCGCTCGATCCCCGGCACCAGGAACAGCATCGCGCAGACAAACGTCGAGACCGGGTTGCCGGGCAGCCCGAGCATCGCGGCGCCGCGGTAGCGGCCGACCATCAACGGCTTGCCCGGGCGCATCGCGATCTGCCAGAAATCGAGATCGAACCCGTCAGCGGCCAGCGCCTCGCGCACCAGATCGTGCTCGCCGACCGAAACCCCGCCGGTGGTGACCAGAAGGTCGACGCCTCGCGTCGCGGCGGCGATGCGGCGCAATGCCTCGGGGTCGTCCGGGGCGTTGCCGACCGACACCGCGACCGCGCCGCAGGCGGCGACGATCGCGGCCAGCGCCAGGCTGTTCGAGCTGACGATCTGGTGCGGCCCGATCGGGTCGCCCGGCATGACGACCTCGTCGCCGGTCGACAGGATGCCGATCCGCGGCCGGCGATGGACAAAGAGCCACGGCCGGTTCATCGCCGCCGCGAGGCCGATGTCGCGGGCTGTCAGGCGCCGGCCCGGCCGCAGCAGCATGTCGCCCGCGGCGAAATCGAGGCCCTCGCGGCGGACATAGCGGCCGCGCCGCGCGCCTTCGAGGACCCGCACGCGGTCGCCGGAGCGCTCGGTATCTTCCTGGATGATGATCGTGTCGGTGCCGGTCGGCATCGGCGCCCCGGTAAAGATGCGCGCGGCCTCGCCCGAGCCGACATGGCCGCCGAACCCGGCCCCGGCAGGGACCTCGGCGACGATGCGCAATTCGACCGGGATCCGGGTCAAATCATCGGCGCGCACGGCATAGCCGTCCATCGCCGAAACCGCGAAGGGCGGCTGGGTGCGCCGCGCCGCGAGCTCCTCGGCGAGGACCCGGCCGAGCCCGTCGGCGAGCGCCACCTGCTCGGCCGGAAGGGGGTCGACCAGGGCCAGCAGGCGGCCCAGGGCTTCTTCAACCGAAATCACGGTATTGCCTCCCAAACACCTGATTGACCGCCCGACTTTCGCAGCAGGCGCAGGTCGGTGACGATCATCTCGCGATCGACCGCCTTGCACATGTCGTAGATGGTCAGCGCCGCGACGCCGGCCGCCGTCAGCGCCTCCATCTCGACCCCGGTGCGGCCGCGCAACCGGCACGTAGCGGTGATCTCGACCGCGCTGGTCTCGGGCACGCAGGCGAGCGCGACCTCGACCGAGGTCAGCGCCAGCGGGTGGCACAGCGGGATCAGCTCGGCGGTGCGTTTGGCGGCCATGATGCCGGCGAGCCGAGCCACCGCGAGCACATCACCCTTGGCGACGTCGCCCGAGCGGATGCGTTCCAATGTCTCCGGGCGCATGACGACCCGCGCGCCGGCGACCGCGATGCGGTCGGTCTCGCCCTTGCCGGAGATGTCGACCATGCGGGCGCGGCCCTGCGCGTCGAGATGGGTGAATTCGGGGAGGCCGAGGAGGCGCCGGGTCGCGGCGGCGACATCGGGCTCGCGCATCAGGGTTTCGCCGACCAGAAAACAGCGGGCGCCGGCCGTGGCGAGACGGCCGAAATCGTCGGGGCCGCGGATTCCGCTTTCGGCGACGACGATACGGTCGGGCGGCACTAATGGCGCCAGCTGTCGCGTCGTGTTCAGATCGACCGCCAAGGTCTTGAGATTACGATTGTTGATGCCGATCAACCGCACCTCCAGGCGCACTGCCCGGTCGAGCTCCTCGCGGTCGTGCACCTCGGCCAGCACGTCGAGACCGAGCTCGAACGCAGCCGACGCCAGCTCGCGCGCAGTCGTGTCGCTGAGCGCCGCCATGATCAACAGAACGCAGTCGGCGCCGATCAGGCGGCTTTCGAGGATCTGGTAGGGGTCGAGGATGAAATCCTTGCGCAGCGCCGGCAAGGCGACCGCGTGCCGGGCGGCGCGCAGATCGTCGTCGCTGCCTTGGAAAAAGGGGGTGTCGGTCAGCACCGAAAGGCAGGTCGCGCCGCCGGCCTCGTATGCGCGCGCCAAGGCGGCCGGGTCGAAATCGGCGCGGATCAGCCCGGCGCTGGGAGAGGCCTTTTTGATTTCGGCGATCAGACCCCAGCCGCCCTCGCCGAGACGGCGTTCGAGCGCTGCCGCGAACGGCCGCAGCGGCGGCGCGGCGGCGAGATTTGCTCGCAACGCGGAATCGGGAACCGCCGCCTTTCGGCGCGCGACATGGGCGCGCTTCTCGGCGCAGATGCGGTCGAGCACGTCGCTCATCGGACCGCCTCTGCGGTCAGCGGGGCGTTCGTTCGCGCGACGAGATCTTCCAGCACGCGCCGTGCCGCACCCGAATCGATCGAGCGCGCGGCCAGTTCGGCGCCGTCGGCGAGACCCGCGGCCCGGCCCGCGATCAGCAGGGCGGCGGCGGTGTTGAGCAGCACGACGTCGCGCAATGGCCCGCCTACACCGGCGAGGAGGTCGCGCATCAGCCGCGCGTTGTACGCCGGCTCGCCGCCGCGCAGATCTTCGAGCCGCGCCGAGGGCAGCCCGGCATCCGCGGCGACGATCTCGAACACCTCGACCATGCCGTTGTCGAGCGCCGCGACCGTCGTCGGCCCGGCGGTGGTCAGCTCGTCGAGGCCGTCGCCGTGCACGACCCAGGCGCGCTCGCCGCCGAGCCGGCCCAGCACCTCGGCCATCGGCCGCACCCATTCGGGAGCGAACACCCCGACGAGCTGGCGCCGCGCGTTGGCCGGGCTCGACAGCGGGCCCAGCAGGTTGAAGATCGTCCGCGTGCCGAGCTCGACGCGGGTGGGGGCCACATGGCGGGTGGCGCTGTGATGGCGCGGCGCCATCAGAAAGCCGATGCCGATCTCCCACAGGCAGGCGCGCACGACCGAGAGATCCGCGTCGATATCGACGCCGAGCGCGGTCAACACATCGGCCGAGCCCGATTTCGACGACAGCGCGCGGTTGCCGTGCTTGGCGACCGGCACGCCGCAGCCAGCGACGACCAAGGCGCTCGCGGTCGAGATGTTGAAGCTGCCCGAGGCATCGCCGCCGGTGCCGCAGGTGTCGATGGTCCCGGGCGGTGCGTCGATCTGCACAGCCTTGGCCCGCATGGTCCGCGCCGCGCCGGCGATCTCGTCGACGGTCTCGCCGCGTACCCGCAGAGCCATCAGAAAGGCGCCCATCTGCGACGGCGTGGCGTTGCCGCTCATGATAATGTCGAACGCCGCCTCGGCCTCGCTCTCGCCTAGGCTCCGGCCCTGCGCGACGACGGCGAGCAGCGATTTCAGGTCGCCGGTCACGCGGCGCTTACCCAACTATCGATCAGCAGCATCTGCGGCGCCTGTCCGAGCCGAAGCGCCGTTATATCAGCCTCCGCCGCGCGGCGGAAACGATGCTCTCACAGGGTCGGGGAGAGGGAGGGCGCTACGTACCGCCAGCCGAGAAACGCCGCGACGGCCCTGATTGACATCATCGCATCATGCCCGTTACGAGCTGATGCATCAGAACCACGCTGACGATCGGAAATGATATGGCCGCCGCGCTCGAGCGGTTACGCATTGCGCGTCATGTCGATCTCTAGGAACTCGTCAACGAAGCGTTGCGCCGTGGCCTTACGAGATGACCCCCAGGCTAACCCGCTGATCGCGTGAGATGCGCGTGGGCGCCGGCCGGATGGTGAAGGCGAGGTGGCGCCGGTTGGTGCGGGTCTGGCGGCGGCATGCCGGGCGGCATTCGCGCGTCGGGATGATCGGCCTGCTGGTTTTCGGCGCCGTCGGAATCTGGCTCGTGACGCGGCCGGTTCTCAACACAACGCGGCATCAGGTTCCGGCGCTGCCGCACCATGCAGCATCAGCCGCGCCAAGCCCGCATCGTGTCGGCGCTCAATCGGCGGCCATGGCGCACGCGGCAAAGCCGCAATCGCCGATCAGGCCGGTCGAGGAGGCGGTGCGGCGTCCGCCGCCACTGCTGCCTGCGCCGCCGCTGGCCGCGCCGCTGCCCGCGTTGCCGGCGCCGCCGCGAGCGGAGCCGGCGTGGCTGCGGTTTGCGGTGCCGGCGCCGATTGCCGGCGATCGGCCGCTGGTCGCGGTCGTGCTCGACGGTCTCGGCCTCGACCGGGTGCGGACCGCGGCGGCGACGAGACTGCCCGGGCCGCTGACCTTCTTCATGCTATGCCGACGAGCCGCCGCAGCAGACCGCGGCGGCGCGCCGCCGCGGCGACGAATTGCTGCTGCATGTGCCGATGGAGGCGATTGACCGGCACGAGGACCCCGGGGCGCATGCGCTCTACACCTCGCTGACGCGCGACGAGATCCTCGAGCGGCTGCGTTGGGGTCTCCGGCGCTTCGACGGCTTTGTCGGGATCAACAACCACATGGGCAGCAAATTCACCGCCGACGCGCAGGGAATGGCCCCGGTCATCGCGGAATTGCGCGCCCGCGGCCTGCTGTTTCTCAATTCGCGCACGACGTCCGATAGCATCGGGTACCGGTTGGCGGCGGTCGAAGGGTTGCCCCGCGCCGCACGCGACGTGTTCCTCGACGACAACCTCGCCCCCGCCGCGATCGCGAGGCAGCTCGTCGAGGTCGAACGGGTGGCGCGCCGTCTCGGCAGCGCCATCGCCATCGCCACGCCCACGCCCACCACCCTGGCGGCGCTGAGGCCGTGGCTGCGGTCGCTCGCGGGGAAGGGAATCGTCCTCGTCCCCCTCAGCGCGGTGGTGCGTCACCGGATGGGCGAGGGCGAGGCGGCCGGGCGCTGAGAAGCCGCGCCATCCGAGAGCCGGCGCGTCGCAGTCTCCGCCATGCCCCGACGCAGCCCGCCGGGCCGAAGCCGCTTTTGCTTTGGAAACCCGCGAAAACCGCTATCATCGCCGCGATCGGGGAAATCTTCCGGAGAGTCGCGAGTGAGAGCGCGGGCATGGCTGCTGGCTCTTGTCGGGACGGTCCTCGCCGTCCAGGCCGACGCCTACGAAAATCATCTGCAATTCAGGCCCAACCCCGGCTATCGCGGCTTGGTCGTGGCCGGATATGGATTCAAGGGAAATACGGTCGTCGGCAATTGCAGCTACTACACACTGCATGGCGGCTCCGGGCGTGGCGGCGGCTACCATGTGAGCAGGACCGATTACAAGCAGACCTGCGCCTGGGACCTGGCCGGCAACTTGTTGGGCATCACGCCGGGCGAACCCGCAGCGCCGCCGCCGCTCTATACCAAGGGGAGCCTGACGGTTTACGCCCGCAACGCAAAGGGCGACTTCACCGGCATCGACGCCGCCAATGAATTTGGCGGGTTCGTCAACACGCCGGGCGCCCATTATTCGTGGGAGACGGCGAATGCCTACGCGGTTCTCCGGCAACAGCTCTACACCTTCACCGCGACATTGGTAAGCGATGGCGACGTGGCGCTGCGCATCGCGACGGCGGAAGCAAGCGCGCTCCAAGGCCGGGCGGCGGTGAAAAGCACGACCTGCATCGGGAATATTCCGAGGGGCGCGGCATGCGGCGTCACCGTCGCCTACGATCCCACCCGCCTGCGCTCGCCGACCGGGCTCGCCTACGATACGTTGACCATCAGCGTGATATCCGATTCCGCGCAGGCCAATGATTTCGTTCAAAGCTACACGATCGTGCTGAACCGGCGAAGCGACGGAGACGATTGAGGCCGATCTCTCCCCTCTGGTCGGGAACCGAGCAGGGGTTGCGGGCGCCTGCGCCGAGCCGGCCCGCAGAGACAGGGCTTCAGACTGCGGTTGCAGCGCGGGCGGCGAACTGCTAGCATGACGCTATGGTTCGCATCGCACTGTCGGCAACTTGGTGGTGGCCCGTATAACGCGGGCGGCCGTCGTTTGACGTTTCCGATAAGGCCGCTTCGGAGTTCCGGGCGGCCTTTGCAGTTTCAGGCGAACCTGCCCGGATCTCCCTGCGGCGCAGAGGGAGGTTCGCATGCGCGTCACGAGCTACACGACAAAGGGCGGCATCGGGGTCAGGCGGGAGATCGCCGAGGGCGTCTATCAGCCGGCTGACAGCGCGCTGGCCGAGGCGCTCGACAACGGGCGCGGCGTGCTGTTTTCGTCGAGCTTCGAGTTTCCCGGCCGCTACACGCGCTGGGACATGGGTTTTGTCGATCCGCCGCTGGCGTTTACCGCGCGCGGGCGGCGCTTTGCAATCGACGCGCTGAACCGGCGCGGCCGGGTTCTGCTGCCGGCGATCCACGAGGCCCTGTCGGGGCTGGCCGCGGCCAGCCTCGACCCGGTCGGCGATGACTGTCTCGGCGGCGAGATCGCCGAGACCACCGAGCGTTTTTCGGAAGAGATGCGCAGCCGGCAGCCTTCCGTCTTCTCGGTGCTGCGCGCCTTGGTCGATCTGTTCGCCAGTCCCGAGGATCAGCATCTCGGGCTCTACGGCGCCTTTGGCTATGATCTGGTGTTTCAGTTCGAGCCGATGCGCTTGAAACTGCCGCGGTCCGAGGACCAGCGCGACCTGGTGCTGTATCTGCCCGACGAGATCCTGATCGTCGATCATATGCGCCAGATCGCGGCGACCCACCGCTACGAGTTCGCAGCGGGCGGGAGGTCGACCGCGGGGGTGCCGCGAGCGACCCCGGCCGCACCCTACCGCCTTGACCATGTCCCGGCGGTAAGGCCCAGCGAGAGCGACCACGGCCCCGGCGAATATGCGGCGCTGGTGGCGCGCGCCAAGCAAGCCTTTGCGCGCGGCGACCTGTTCGAGGTCGTCGTCGGACAGCTGCTCGCCGATCGCTGCGCCGATCCGCCGAGCCTCGTTTTCCAGCGGCTCCGCCAGGCCAACCCGGCCCCCTATGGCGCCTTGATCAACCTCGGCGAGGGCGAGTTTCTGGTGTCGGCCTCGCCCGAGATGTTCGTGCGCGTCGAAGGGCGGCGGATCGAGACCTGCCCGATCAGCGGCACCATCGCCCGCGGCCGCGACCCGGTCGAGGACGCCGAGCGCATCCGCGAATTGCTGAACTCGACGAAGGACGAGAGCGAATTGACGATGTGCACCGATGTCGACCGCAACGACAAGTCGCGGGTGTCGATGCCGGGCAGCGTGCGCGTGATCGGCCGGCGTCAGATTGAGCTTTATTCGCGGCTGATCCACACGGTCGACCATGTCGAGGGCGAACTGTGCCCTGAATTCGACGCGCTCGACGGGTTTCTGAGCCACGCCTGGGCGGTGACCGTGACCGGCGCCCCCAAACTCTGGGCGATCCGCTTTATCGAGGAGCACGAGCGCTCGGCGCGCCGGTGGTACGGCGGCGCCATCGGGCGCGTCACCTTTGACGGCAACATGAACACCGGCCTGACCCTGCGCACGATCCGTATCAAGGACGGGGTCGGCGAGGTGCGGGCCGGCGCCACCCTGCTCTACGACAGCGACCCTGAGGCCGAGGAGGCCGAATGCCGTCTCAAGGCCTCGGCGATGTTTTCCGCGATCAGGGGGAAGGCCCCTGCCGCTTCGGGTGCCCGAGCCGTGGCGGGGGCGGAAGCCGGCCGACATGCCCGGGTGCTGCTGGTCGACCATGAGGATTCGTTCGTCCATACCCTCGCCAATTACATCCGCACCACCGGCGCCGAGGTGGTGACGATGCGCCCCGACTTGGCGCGCGCCGAGTTGCGCCGGGGCGCCGCTCCGGATCTCGTCGTGCTGTCGCCGGGGCCGGGACGGCCCGCCGATTTCGCCATGGCCGAGACCATCGATCTCTTGGTCGGGCGGTCCTTGCCGGTGTTCGGCGTCTGTCTCGGATTGCAGGGGATCGTCGAGTATTTCGGCGGCGCGCTTGATGTGCTGGAGGTGCCGTTCCACGGCAAGCCGTCCCTGGTCCGGGTGCTCGGCGGCAGGCTGCTGCGCGATCTGCCGGGGGAGTTCACCGTCGGCCGCTACCATTCGCTGCACGCGCGCCGCAGCACCTTGCCGGCGGCGCTGTCGGTGACCGCCGAAACCACCGATGGGGTGGTCATGGCGGTTGAGCATGCCAGCCTGCCGATCGCCGCGGTCCAGTTCCACCCCGAATTGGTGATGACGCTGCGCGACGAGATCGGCATGCCGATCATCGCCGCAGTGCTGTCGGCTCTGGAGTTCAAGCCGCGGTGACGCTTCCCGTCGTCCGCTCAAGCCGCCTCGAGCGGGGCCGCGGCGACCTCGTCCCGCCGGCTTAAAATAGCCGGTCGAGGGTCTCGTGCTGAATCTGGACCGGGAAGCGGGTGCGCAGGGCCCGCGCGAGCTCGTCGCCGAGATCGGCCTGGACCCCGCCGCCGACGGCGCGCGACAGCTCGGCGGTGGCGGTTTTTGCGGCGGTTTGCGGCTGCTGCACCCGATCGAGCTGGGCGACATAGGAGCCGGTCGCGTCGGCGGCGGTGGCGACGGCGCCTGGCTTCAGCGCAAACAGCTTGGCGACCAGCGCCGGCGGCGCCGCCTCGCTGCCCTCCGATTGCCGGCTCAAGGGCGGCGACGTCGTCGCCTTGAGGCCCTTTGCGGCGGCGATCGCGGCGAGCTGGGTGCCGGGCTTGACTGCGGCCGCGAGGGCCTCGGCCTCTTTGGCGACCCGGTCGCGCCGCTGGTCGGCCTGCCAGGCGGCAATGGCCTTGTTCTTGACCTCGGCGAGCGGTCTGACCGCGGGCGGGACTATTTTGTCGATGCGCAGCACAAAGACCGCGCCGTCCGAGGTTTCGGTGACCCGGCTCGTACGTTTGTCGTCGGTCGCGAAAGCGAGCTTCAGCACCTCGGCCGGCGACACCGGCAGCGCCGCGGGCTTGCCGTCGCGGCCGCGGCCCTTTTCGTCGACAGCGGCGACGACCATGCTCTTGAGCCCGAATTTCGCTGCCGCATCACCGATCTCGGCGCCGCCGGCGAGCGCATCGTCGACGTGATTGGCAATCGTATAGAGCCGATCGGCGGCTTCGTCGTGGGCGAGGTCGGCCCGCAGCTTCGCCTTGGCCTGGTCGAAGGTCATGGTCGTCGGCGGCTCGACCTTGACGACCCGCAGGATGTGCCAGCCGAGTGGCGACTTGACCGGCCCGCTCGGCTTGTCGAGCGGCAGCGTAAAGGCGACGTCAGCCAAGGCCTGCGGCAGCTCCTCGCGCTTCAGCAGCCCGAGATCGATCGTCTGCGGATCCTGTCCGGCGATCGTCTTCGCGACCTCGTCCCACGCTTTGCCGGCGGATAGCGCGGCTTCGGCCGCCTTGGCCTTGTCCTCGGAGGCGGTCAGGATCTGCTGCACGTCGCGGCGCTCGGGAAGCGCGAACTCGTCCTGCCGCTGATCGTAGGCGCTCTTCAGCTTGGCCTCGGGGACTTCGATCTTCGGGGCGAGATCCGACGGGGAGAGGCTCGCCAACGTAAAGCCGCGATATTCGGGCGCCCGGAACAGATCCTGGTGCGCGTCGTAGAACTTGGTCAGCTCCGCGTCGGTCGGCTGCCCGACATCGCCGGCGCGGGCGTCGGGCAAGGCGACGATGTCGGCAATCCGCGTTTCGTTACGGTAGCGATAAAGGCGGTCGACCATAGGTTGCGGCGCCGCGGCCCCCGCCGTCAACGCCAGCAGCAGATCGCGGCGCGGGATCTCCCGCCGCATCTGCTCGATGTATTGACCCTCGGTCATATGATTTGCGGCGAGCAGCGCCTCGAACGCGGCGCGGTCGAATACCCCGTTCTGACCCCGGAACGCCGGATCCCGGGTAATCGCGTTGCGGATCACGTCGTCGGAGACGTCGAGGCGCAGGCGCGCTGCCTCCTGATCGACCAGGCTCCGGTCGATCAATTGCCCGAGGACCTCGTCGACAACGCCCATCTGCTTTGCCTGCTTGAGGTCGACGGCGCTGCCGAGGTTCGTGCTCAGCCGCTGCAGCGCAGGCTGCACCGCCGATTGCAGGGCGCCGGCGTCGATGCTCTGGCTGCCGACCGTGGCGACGACCGTATCCGGCGCGCGGTTGCGGAAGATGTCGCCGATGCCCCAGATCCCGAAGGTCGCGATCAAGAGCGCGAACAGGCCTTTGACGACGATGGACCCCGCCTTGGAGCGGATCGCTTGCAGCATGGAGCCGGCCGGTCTCGCTGACGGCCCGGGCCGGTTGACCCGCCCGAACGCTGGTGTGATCGTAGATCTGTCGATGATAGGGACGCGCGGGCGGGGCCGCAAGATTGCTCGGGCACCGCTGGGGCAGCGGGGAGAGGCGGATGGCCGATCGAACAAAGCTCGTCGCCGGCAATTGGAAGATGAACGGGTTGCGCGCCGACGGCTTGGCGCTGGCAAGCGGCTTGGCGCAGCGGGCGCGGATGGCGAGCGGCGGCGAAGCGCTCGGTTGCGAGCTGCTGGTCTGCCCGCCGGCGACCCTGCTGGCGCCGGTGCGCGACATCATCGGCGGCAGCGGCATCGCCCTCGGCGGCCAGGACTGCCACGGCGCTCCCAAGGGCGCCTTTACCGGCGACGTCAGCGCCGAGATGCTGGCCGATTGCGGCTGCACCCACGTCATTCTCGGGCATTCGGAGCGTCGCCACGGCCACGGCGAAACCGACGCCGAAATCCGCGCCAAGATCGGCGGAGCCCGGCGTGCCGGGCTGATCGCGATCCTCTGCGTCGGCGAGACCAAAGCGCAGCGCGAGGCGGGCGAGGCGGTCGCGGTGGTCTCCGCCCAGCTCGCGGGCTCGATCCCCGACGGCGCCGCCGGCGACGTGCTGATCGTGGCCTACGAGCCGGTGTGGGCGATCGGCACCGGGCTCAGCGCGACCTTGGACGACATCGCCCGCATCCATGCGGCGATCCGCGCGCGGCTGATGCCGGATACCCGAATCCTCTATGGCGGCTCGGTCAACCCGGCGAACGCCGCGGCGATCGTCGGTCTCGCCGATGTCGACGGTGCGCTGGTCGGCGGCGCCAGCCTCGACCCCGAGGCATTCTGGGCGATCGCCCGCTGCTGCGGGTAAGCGATTGGGGGCGGCGCTGGCCAGAATGCGGCGAAGCGGCTAAGTTCCGCCGATGATCATCCTGCTTCTCGTGATCCATATCATGGTCGCCATCGCCCTCGTCGCGGTCGTTCTGCTGCAAAAAAGCGAGGGCGGCGCGCTCGGCATGGGCGGCGGCGGCATGTCGGGCTTCATGACCGGCCGTTCGACCGCGAACCTCTTGACCCGCGCGACGGCGATCCTCGCCGCCGCCTTCATGTCGACCAGCGTGCTGCTGGTGGTCATGCACAACCGCGAGCGCGCCCCGCCGTCGATTATCGACCAGGGCGGACCGGCGGTGCCGGGCGCCCCGCTGGCCCCGGCGAGTCCAGCCGCTCCGGCCAAGCCGCAGCCGCCCGCCTCTCCGGCGGCGCCGAGCGCCCCGCTGGCGCATTGAGCGCGACCCGCGGCATCGCAGTCGAGCTGAAAGGCCTCTCGACCCGGCCTCTCCCGGGAGGCGGGGCGAGGGAGGAAGGCCGACGGGCGGCGGCCCGATCCCGCCCCCTTCATTTACGAATGGGATTTGGCCGCCCGATGCTATAGACTGAGATTCCATGACGCGGTTCATCTTCATTACCGGCGGCGTGGTCTCCTCTCTCGGCAAGGGTCTGTCGGCGGCGGCGCTCGGCGCGCTCTTACAGGCGCGCGGGTTCAGGGTCAGGCTGCGCAAGCTCGACCCGTACCTCAACGTCGATCCCGGGACGATGAGCCCCTACCAGCACGGCGAGGTCTACGTCACCGACGACGGCGCCGAGACCGACCTCGATCTCGGCCATTACGAGCGCTATGTCGGGGTTGCCGCGCGGCGCAGCGATTCGGTGACGACCGGGCGGATCTATTCGACCGTGATCGGCCGCGAGCGGCGCGGCGAGTATCTCGGCGCCACGGTTCAGGTCATCCCGCACGTCACCGACGCGATCAAGGAGTTCATCCAGGCCGATCTCGCCGGCGAGGATTTTGTGTTGTGTGAGATCGGCGGCACCGTCGGCGACATCGAGAGCCTGCCGTTCCTCGAGGCGATTCGCCAGCTCGGCAACGAGCTCGGACGCGAGCGGGTGCTGTTCGTGCACCTGACCCTGGTGCCCTATATCCCGTCCGCCGGCGAATTAAAGACCAAGCCGACCCAGCACTCGACCAAAGAACTGCTCGCTCTCGGCATCCAGCCCGACATCCTGTTATGCCGCTGCGACCGGCCGATCCCGCCGGGGGCGCGCAACAAGATCGCCCTCTTCTGCAATCTGCGCGAAAGCCGGGTCATTCCCGCCCTCGACATCGACACGATCTACGGCGTGCCTGCCGCCTATCATGCCGAAGGCTTCGACCGCGAGGTGTGTCGGCATTTCGGGCTCGACGCCCCCGCGCCCGATCTCGAGCGCTGGAACGAGATCGTCGACCTGATCCACAAGCCCGAGGGGCGGGTGACGATCGCGGTCGTCGGCAAGTACACCCACCTGCCGGACAGCTACAAATCCTTGGCCGAGGCGATGACCCATGGCGGGCTCGCCAACAATGTCGGGGTCGATCTCGACTGGATCGATTCGGAGGTGTTCGAGGCCGAAGCCGAGGCGGTCCGCAAGCTCGAAGGGGTGCACGGCATTCTGGTGCCCGGCGGGTTCGGCGAGCGCGGCACCGAGGGCATGATCGAAGCCGCCCGCTTTGCCCGCGAGCGGCGGGTGCCGTATTTCGGCATCTGCTTCGGCATGCACATGGCGGTAATCGAGGCGGCGCGCGATCTCGCCGACCTGTCCGGCGCGGGGTCGACCGAATTCGGGCCGTGCCTGCATCCGGTGGTTGGGCTGATGACCGAGTGGGCACGTGGCAACACCATCGAGCGACGCAACTCGAACGAGGATCTCGGCGGCACGATGCGGCTCGGCGCCTACGACGCGCTGCTGACGCCCGGCAGCCGGGTGGCCGAGATCTACGGCGCCGAACACATCAGCGAGCGCCATCGCCACCGTTACGAGATCAATATCGGCTACAAGGACAGCCTGGAGGCGGCCGGGCTGCGCTTTTCGGGCATGTCGCCCGACGGCGTCCTGCCCGAGATCGTCGAGTTGCCGGATCATCCCTGGTTCATCGGCGTGCAGTTTCATCCCGAGCTCAAATCGACCCCGTTTGCCCCGCACCCGCTGTTCGCCTCGTTCATCCGCGCCGCGCGCGACCAGTCGCGGCTGGTATGAGCGAGGCGAGCCAATTGGACCTGTTCATTGTCATTGCGAGGAGCCGCAGGCGGCGAGCAATCTCGATCGGATCGACGCGGCGGATGGCGCGAGATTGCTTCGTGGTGCTCGCAATGACGACGCACCGGCGATTGCGATGATGTTTGACGGGTTCCCCTGCTGGTCGAGTTTTGGATTAGCGCCGTGACCCCTCGCCACGTTGCGATCGGCGACATCATCCTCGGCAACGATCTGCCGTTGGTGTTCATTGTCGGGCCGAACACATTGGAATCACGCGCGCACGCGCTGGAAATCAGCGCGGCGCTGGCCGAGGTCGCAACCAAGCTGAAGGTCGGTCTGATCTACAAAACCTCGTTCGACAAGGCGAACCGGTCCTCGATCGCTGGCGCGCGCGGCATCGGGCTCGACGCCGGATTGCCGATCCTCGCCGAAATCCGCGAACGCACCGGCCTGCCGGTGCTGACCGACGTGCATGAAAAGGAGCAGTGCGCGCCGGTCGCCGAGGTGGTCGATGTCCTGCAGACCCCTGCCTTTCTGTGCCGCCAGACCGACCTGCTGCTGGCCGCGGGCGCGACCGGCAAGCCGGTCAACGTCAAGAAAGGCCAATTCCTGGCGCCGTGGGACATGCAGCATGTCGCGGCCAAGATCGCCTCGACCGGCAATCAGCGGATCCTCTTGTGCGAGCGCGGCGCCAGCTTTGGCTACAACACCTTGGTTACCGATATGCGCGCGCTGCCGATCATGGCGCGGACCGGTTATCCGGTCGTGTTCGACGCCACTCACGCCGTGGCGCAGCCCGGTGGACTTGGCGACCGCTCGGGCGGGGAGCGCGAATTCGGACCGGTCCTCGCGCGTGCGGCCGTGGCGATCGGCATCGCCGCCGTCTTCATCGAAACCCACCCGGACCCCGACCGCGCCCTCTGCGAGGGTCCGACCATGCTGCCGCTCAAAGACCTGCCGGCGCTGCTCGAAACCCTGATCGCCTTCGACCGGCTGGCCAAAGCCCAGCCGGCGTATCCGACGTGAAGAAATCTCCCTTGCCCCCACCGAGGGAGAGGGATGGGGTGAGGGGGCTTGCGCCGCCCACTCGGCGGTTCCCCGAAAGGCCCTCACTCTCCCAGCGCCTCGCGCCGGGCCCCTCCCTCTCCCGCGATGCGGGAGAGAGGCTGTAGCGTTGGAGAGCCCTCAATGCCCGCGATCGCCGACATCCATGCCCGCGAGATCCTTGACAGCCGGGGCAATCCGACGGTCGAGGTCGAGGTCACGCTCGACAGCGGAACGATGGGCCGCGCGGCGGTCCCGTCCGGCGCCTCGACCGGGGCGCACGAGGCGATCGAAAAGCGCGACGGCGGGACGCGCTACGGTGGGCGCGGCGTGCGCCAGGCGGTGGACGCGGTCAATAGCGAGATTTTCGATGCGCTCTCGGGCTTTGAGGCGGCCGACCAGCTGGCACTCGACCGGGTGCTGATCGCGCTCGACGGCACCCCGAACAAGGCCCGGCTCGGCGCCAACGCGATCCTCGGCGTCAGCCTCGCCGCCGCCAAAGCCGCCGCCGCCGACCTCTCCCAGCCGCTCTACCGCTATGTCGGCGGCGTCTTTGCCCGCACCTTGCCGGTGCCGATGATGAACATCGTCAATGGCGGGGTTCATGCCGACAACCCGATCGACATCCAGGAATTCATGGTGATGCCGGTCGGCGCCGCCTCGGTGACCGAAGCCATTCGCGCCGGCTCCGAAATTTTCCACGCCTTGCGCAAAAAGCTCGCCGACGCCGGACACAACACCAATGTCGGCGACGAGGGCGGATTTGCCCCGAACCTCGCCTCGGCCGATATGGCGCTCGGGTTCATCATGCAGGCGATCGAAGCCGCCGGCTACCATCCCGGCGACGACGTAGTGCTGGGGCTCGACCCCGCTGCGAGCGAATTCTACCGCGATGGCGCCTATCGCCTGGACGGCAAGAGCCTCGATGCGGCGGCTCTGATCGCCTATTGGCGCGACCTGGTCGAGCGTTACCCGATCGTCTCGATCGAGGACGGGATGGCCGAGGACGACTGGGACGGCTGGGTCATGCTGACCCGCGAGCTCGGCGGCAAGATCCAGCTGGTCGGCGACGACGTCTTCGTTACCAACCCCGCGCGGCTGCGCGAGGGGATCGCGCGCGGCGCCGCCAACGCGCTGCTGGTCAAGGTCAACCAGATCGGCACCCTGTCGGAAACCCTCGAAGCGGTCGAGATCGCGCAGCGGGCCGGGTGGGGCACCGTGTTCTCGCACCGCTCGGGCGAAACCGAGGATGCGACGATCGCCGATCTGGCTGTCGCCGCCAACAGCGGCCAGATCAAGACCGGGTCGCTGTCGCGCTCGGACCGGCTCGCCAAATACAACCAGCTGATCCGAATCGAGGAGCAGCTCGGCGGCGCGGCGGTCTATGCCGGCCGCTCGGTGCTGGCGCATCGGCGGTAGCGGCACGATACCAGGGTTGACGGGTCGGGCCGTCGGTGATCCTGTTGGGCGATGATCGTCATGCGCGAACTGCGGCGGCGGGCGCGGGGCCTGATCGGCCCGGTGCTCGGCTTCGCCCTGACCGGTTATTTCGCTTACAATCTCGTCGAGGGCGATCGTGGGTTTGACGCGTGGCTCCGCCTGGCCCGGGAAATTCGCGCCGAAAATACCCGTTTGGACGCGTTGCGCGCCGAGCAGCAGGCGCTGAGCCTGAAGGTGTCGAATCTGAAGCCCAACCATCTCGACCCCGACCTGCTCGACGAACGGGTACGGGCGTCCTTGAACCTCGCGGCGCCCAACGAGATTGTGATCATGCAGGATGCTCCCGCCCGCTGACCGGCCCGTCGCACCCCGCGGAGCGATTGCGGCGCTGCGGACCTGCCGATTTCTGCTTTGCCGGCAATGATTTGAGCAGGTCGAGGTTGCAAACGAACTGATTTGCCAGCATGCTCCGGGCCAGGTTTTTCGGCGGGAATTTTGGGCGCCGCCCGGAGGGAACGAGATGCCAGCAGCACGCGGGGCCAAGCCGGTCGGTGTCGCCGAGCTCGACGCGTCTCCGCAGCAGCTGCTCGGCTTCTACCATGACATGCTGCTGATCCGGCGCTTTGAGGAACGCGCCGGGCAGATGTACGGCATGGGCCTGATCGGCGGCTTCTGCCATCTCTATATCGGGCAGGAGGCGGTGGTGGTCGGCCTGCAGGCGGCGCTCGCGCCCGGCGACACGATCGTCACCTCCTATCGCGATCACGGCCATATGCTGGCCTGCGGCATGGACCCCAAGGGGGTGATGGCCGAATTGACCGGGCGGCGCAACGGCTATTCGCACGGCAAGGGCGGCTCGATGCACATGTTCAGCCGCGAGAAGAATTTTTTCGGCGGCCACGGCATCGTCGGCGCGCAGGTGCCGATCGGGACCGGGCTCGCCTTTGCCCATCGCTACCGTGAGAACGGGCTGATCTCGATCACTTATCTCGGCGACGGCGCGATCAACCAGGGCCAGGTCTACGAGAGCTTCAACATGGCCGCGTTGTGGAAGCTGCCGATCGTCTACGTGATCGAGAACAATCGTTACGGGATGGGCACGTCGATCGACCGCGCGTCGGCCCGGACCGATCTGTTCCATCGCGGTACGGCCCACGGTATCCTCGGCGAGCAGGTCGACGGCATGAACGTCTCGGCCGTGCACGAAGCCGGGCTCGGCGCCGCCGGGCATGCCCGCTCGGGGCAGGGGCCGATGATCCTGGAGATGCTGACCTACCGCTATCGCGGCCACTCGATGTCCGACCCGGCCAAATACCGTACCCGCGACGAGGTGGACCGGATGCGCGCCGAGCACGACCCGATCGATTTGGCGCGGCGCCACCTGATCGAGGGCGGGACCAGCGAGGCGGCGCTGAAGGCGGTCGATGCCGAGGTCAGGCAGCGGGTTGCCGAGGCGGCGCAATTCGCGCAGGACAGCCCCCAGCCCGATCCGGCCGAATTGTGGACGGACGTGCTGGTCGACGCCTGAGCCGCCGATTACTGTGCTCGCCGCGACATGCCCGGGGCGCCGAAATCGGGCTGCGAGGCGCGGCGGAGCGTGCGGGAGAATGCGATAGGTCATGGCTATCGAAGTGCTGATGCCGGCGCTGTCGCCGACGATGACCGAGGGCAAGCTCGCGCGCTGGCTGAAGAGCGAGGGCGAGCCGGTCAAAGCCGGGGATGTCCTCGCCGAAATCGAAACCGACAAGGCGACGATGGAGGTCGAAGCGGTCGACGAGGGGGTTCTCTCCAAGATCGTGATCCCCGAAGGCACCGACCATGTCGCGGTCAACACCCCGATCGCGCTGATCGCTGGGAACGGCGAAGACGCGGCGGTGCCCGATCGGCCGGCCGCGCCGGCTGCGAACGGCCCGCGGCAAGTTCCGTCCGGGGCCGCCGTTCGGGCCGAGGACGACGTGCGGGCGCGGCCGCCGCAGCCCTCGCCGCCCGGGGCGCCGCCGAGGCCCGCCCGCTTCCGCCCGACGACCGAGCCCGACTACGCCGGGGCGACCCGGACCATCACCGTGCGCGAGGCGTTGCGCGATGCGATCGCCGAGGAGATGCGGCGCGACGACACAGTGTTTCTGCTCGGCGAGGAGGTCGCCGAATATCAGGGCGCCTACAAGGTCAGCCAGGGCCTGCTGCAGGAATTCGGGCCGCGGCGGGTCATCGACACGCCGATCACCGAGCAGGGCTTTGCCGGGCTGGGGATCGGCGCCGGCTTCGCCGGGCTGCGCCCGATAGTCGAATTCATGACCTTTAACTTCGCGATGCAAGCAATTGACCAGATTGTCAACTCTGCGTCAAAAACGCGGTATATGTCGGGTGGGCAGATGGGCTGCCCGATCGTGTTTCGCGGGCCGAACGGCATCGCCGCGCGGGTTGCCGCCCAGCATTCGCAATGCTATGCGAGCTGGTACGCGCACTGCCCCGGGCTCAAGGTCGTGGCTCCCTATACCGGCGCCGACTACAAGGGCTTGCTGAAATCGGCGATCCGCGACCCGAACCCGGTGGTGTTTCTCGAGCACGAACTCGTCTACGGCGAGAGCTTCGCCGTCCCCGACGACCCGGAATTCCTGGTGCCGATCGGCAAGGCGCGGATCGCCCGAGCCGGCGAGCATGTCACGATCACGGCGTTCTCGCGTATGGTCAAGCTCGCCTTGCAAGCCGCCGAGGAGCTGGAGAAAGCCGGCATTTCGGCCGAGATCGTCGACCTGCGCAGCCTGCGCCCGTTCGACGTCGAAACCGTCGTCGCCTCGGTCAAAAAGACCAACCGGATCGTCGCGGTCGAGGAGGGCTGGCCCTTTGCCGGCATCGGCGCCGAAATCGCCGCGCTGGTCATGGAAGAGTGCTTCGATTGGCTCGACGCCCCGGCAAAGCGGGTCGCCGGCAAGGATGTGCCGCTGCCTTACGCCGCGAACCTCGAGCATCTCGCAGTGCCCCAGGTCGAGGATATCGTCGCGGCGGCGCGCGAGGTCGCCTACCGGTAGTGGCCGGCCGGCTCGACGAACCACGGAAGAGGTCATGCCGATCGAAATCCTGATGCCGGCGCTGTCGCCGACGATGACCGAGGGCAACCTCGCCAAATGGCTCAAGCGCGAGGGCGACGAGGTTCGTTCGGGCGACGTGCTCGCCGAGATCGAGACCGACAAGGCGACGATGGAAGTCGAGGCGGTCGACGACGGACGGGTCGGCAGGATCCTCGTCCCCGAGGGCACGCAGGGGGTCAAGGTCAACCAGCCGATCGCATTGCTGCTCGGCGAGGGCGAGGATTCCTCGATCCTGGCGCAACTTCCCGAGCCGGCCGCGAAGCCGGCCGCCGCCCCGTCACCCGCCGCCCCGTCACCCGCTGCCCCGTCATCCGCTCCGGGCGCGGCACAACCGGTGTCGGCGACCTCGCCGGCGCGCGCGGCCGACGGCGGCAACGGCCGGATCTTCGCCAGCCCGCTGGCGCGGCGCATGGCGCAGCAGGCCGGGCTCGATCTTGCGGCGCTCACCGGCTCGGGGCCGCAGGGGCGGATCGTCAAATCCGATATCGAAGCAGCGCTCTCGCGCGGTCGGGCGGCGGAGCCGGGACGCCCGGCGGCAGCGCCGCAACCGATGCCGTCTGCGCCGCCGTCGCCGGCCCTGTCGAAAGAGCGGGTCGTGGCGCTGGCCGGCAATCTGCCCTATACCGAGCGGCCGCTCAGCGCGATGCGCCGGGTCATCGCCCGACGGCTGACCGAAGCCAAGCAGACCGTCCCGCATTTTTATCTGACGGTCGATTGCGAGATCGACGCGCTATTGAAGACCCGGGCCGAGCTCAACGCGAAATCAGACGCTCACCGGATTTCCGTCAACGATTTTGTGATCCGCGCGGCGGCGCTGGCGCTGCGCCAAGTGCCGGCCGCCAACGCGTCGTGGAGCGACGAGGCGATCATCCTGTGGGACACGGTCGACATCGCCGTCGCGGTGGCCCTTGACGACGGGCTGATCACGCCGATCGTCAAGCAGGCCGACCGCAAGGGGCTGGCGGGGATAGCCAAAGAGACCAGAGATCTGGTCGCGCGGGCCCGCGCCGGCAAATTGAAGCTCGAGGAGTTCCAGGGCGGGACCTTTTCGATCTCGAACCTCGGCATGTACGGCGTGCGCGAGTTTGCCGCGGTCATCAACCCGCCGCATGGCGGCATTCTCGCCGTTGGCGCCGGCGAACAGCGCCCGGTGGTCAAGAACGGCGCGCTCGCAATCGCCACGGTCATGAGCTGCACCTTGTCCTGCGACCACCGCGCGGTCGACGGCGCGGTCGGCGCGCGCTTCCTCGCCGCCTTCAAAAGGCTCGTCGAGGACCCGCTGACGATGCTGCTGTGAGTGAGGGTGGCAGGATGCCGGAACCTAACGATCCTTTCGCGGAGCAGGGTCCACCGGAACGCGGGCGTCCCGCCCGCATGCAGGCCAGAGCCTGCGGTCATGAGGTGACGGAGGCCGTGCGATGGCCGACAATTCCTTCGACCTGATAGTCTTGGGTGGGGGGCCGGGCGGTTATGTCGCGGCGATCCGCGCGGCCCAGCTCGGCATGAAGGCGGCGCTCGTCGAGCGCGATCAGCTGGGCGGGATCTGCCTCAATTGGGGCTGCATCCCGACCAAGGCGCTGCTGCGGAGCTCGGAGATCTCGCACATTCTGCATCACCTCGATCAATACGGCTTTTCGGCGAAAGAGATCCGCTATGACGCGGGAAAAGTGGTCGCTCGCTCACGCGCCGTCGCCAAGCAATTGTCGAACGGCGTCGGTTATCTGCTGAAAAAGAACAAGGTCAGCGTGTTCGACGGGCAGGGGCGCCTGGCCGGCAAGGGCCGGCTTGCGGTCGCGAAGGACGGTAAGCCGGTTGCCGACCTCGGCGCGCCGCACATCGTTTTGGCGACCGGGGCGCGGGCGCGTTCGTTGCCGGGCTTGGAACCGGACGGCGAACGGGTGTGGACCTACAAGGAGGCGATGATGCCGGCCGTGATCCCGAAATCCTTGCTGGTCGTCGGATCGGGTGCCATCGGCGTCGAGTTCGCCAGCTTTTACCGCGATATGGGCGCCGAGGTTACAGTAGTGGAGGTGCTTGACCGGGTGCTGCCGGTTGAGGACGAGGAAATCTCTGCATTCGCGCGCAAGTCGTTTGAAAAGCAAGGGATCAAGATCTATACCGGAGCGACGGTGAACGCGCTGGAGCATACCGGCGACGAGGTGAGCGCAACGGTCGAAGCGAATGGAAAGGTGTCCGCGGTTTCGGTCGAAAAGGTGATCCTCGCCGTCGGGATCGTCGGCAATGTAGAGGGTATCGGCCTCGAAAACACCGCAGTCGAGGTGCAGCGAACCCATGTCGTCGTCGATCAGTGGCTGCGCACCGGCGAGCCCGGCATCTATGCGGTCGGCGATCTGGTCGGGCCGCCGTGGCTCGCGCACAAGGCGAGCCACGAGGGGGTGGTCTGCGTCGAGCACATCGCCGGGGTCAACGACGTGCATCCGCTCGATGTCCGCAACGTCCCGGCGTGCACCTATTGCCGCCCGCAGGTGGCCAGCGTCGGGCTGACCGAGAAAGGCGCCCGCGATGCCGGCTACGAGGTCAAAATCGGGCATTTCCCGTTTATCGGCAACGGCAAGGCGATCGCCCTCGGCGAGCCCGAGGGGATGGTCAAGACCGTGTTCGACGGCAAGACCGGCGAGCTGTTGGGCGCGCATATGATTGGCGCCGAGGTCACCGAGCTGATCCAAGGCTACGCGATCGCCAGGACATTGGAAACGACCGAGGCCGAGCTGATCCGCACGATCTTCCCGCACCCGACCCTGTCGGAGACGATGCACGAGGCCGTGCTTGACGCCTATGGGCGCGCCATCCACTTCTAGCCGATGATTATTCCGACCGGAACCGCGGCGCCGGCGCCGCTGCGTCATCCGGAAAAGGCCGGCCGTCCCGATCGCCCGATCCCGCGCAAGCCCGATTGGCTGCGGGTCAAGGCGCCGGGCTCGCCCGAATACCAGGCGACGCGGCTGCTGATGCGCGAGCTGCGGCTCAATACCGTATGCGAAGAGGCGGCCTGCCCGAATATCGGCGAGTGCTGGAAGCAGAAGCACGCGACGGTGATGATCCTCGGCGGAGTGTGCACCCGGGCCTGCAGCTTTTGCAATGTCGCGACCGGCCGCCCCGACCTCGTCGACCCGCACGAGCCCGAGCGCGTCGGTGCTGCGGTCGCGGCACTCGGCCTCGATCATGTCGTCATCACCTCGGTCGACCGTGACGATCTCGACGACGGCGGCGCCCGGCATTTCGCGCGTACCATCAGGGCGATCCGTGCCGCCGCTCCGGGCACGACGATCGAAGTCCTGACCCCCGATTTCCTGCGCAAGGAGGGCGCGCTCGAAACCGTCCTCGCGGCTCGCCCCGACGTCTTCAACCACAATCTCGAAACCGTGCCGCGGCTCTATGCCGAGGTGCGGCCCGGCGCGCGCTACTTCCACTCGCTGCGGCTGCTCGATCAGGCGAAGCGGCTCGATCCCGCTGTGTTCACCAAATCCGGGATCATGGTCGGGCTCGGCGAGGACAAGCCCGAGATATTGCAGGTCATGGACGATCTGCGCTCGGCGGAAGTCGATTTCCTGACGATCGGGCAATACCTGCAGCCGACGCCGAAACACCACGCGATCGCACGTTTTGTGACACCGGAAGAGTTCGCCAGCTATCGCCGGCTGGCTCTCGGCAAGGGCTTCCTATTGGTTTCGGCCGCGCCGTTGACCCGGTCGTCCTACCATGCCGGGGAGGATTTCGCGCAGCTGCGCGCCGCCCGTGCCGCCAAGCTCGCCGCCGCCGGCTGAACCCGCTGCGATGCCGACCCATGCCGAGCAGCGTGTGCTGCCCTACACGCAGGAGCAGCTTTTTGCGCTGGTCGCGGATATCGAGCGCTACCCCGAATTCCTGCCGTGGTGCATCGGCGCGCGCATCCGCGAGCGCAAGGCCGATCTGGTCGTCGCCGATCTGATCATCGGGTTCAAGGTGTTCCGCGAGCGCTTTACCTCGCGCGTCGTGCTCGACCCGCCGCGGCAGATCGACGTGGCCTACGCCGAGGGGCCGTTTCGTTACCTGAACAACCACTGGACCTTCACCCCGGTCGGGCAGGGCTGCCGCATCGATTTCTTTGTCGATTTCGAATTCAAGTCGCGGCTGATGCAAAAGGTCATCGAGATCCTGTTCGGCGAGGCGGTGCGGCGCATGGTCGGCGCCTTTGAAAAGCGCGCCCGCGACCTCTACGGCGCCCCCTCGCCGAGCGGCGCTCGGGAGCCCGCGACCTGAGACGACAGCGCCGTCATGCCGCGGCGTCGGGACCGGCGAGCGCAACCCGTTGCCCAGGTTGTCGGTTCCGACTGTACCTGTCGCGGCGAAGGCGCCAGGATCGGCGGCGCTTTGGGACGTTCCGCCGTCGGCGCTCACGCCAAGAGCGGCCGCACCAGCCTCAGCACGTCGGAGATCTCCTGGGGCTTGTCCTTTGGGTTTTCGAAATCGACAACGAAAGCCTGGACGATCTGTTCGAGAGTGTTGGCCCGAGCGAGGTTGCGGCCGAACGGATCATGCGGGTTGCGGGCCGCGGCGACGGCTATTCCGATATTGGTATCCGGGTCCATGAGCTCAGGTGCGCTGTGACCGGCACCTCGCCCGCCGTTTATGTTAAGCTGGAAGAGGCCGACGCTATCCTCGTTTCTGGTATTTCTCGCACCCGGGATGAGCCCGGATTCCTTTCTCGCGGTGGCTACGGCGACCGCTTGCCGAAGCGTGTCGAAACCGGCGCTGGCAAAGGCGTCGACGATCTTCTGCGCCATCGCGCGTTCCGGTGCGGTGGTGATCGAGTTGAAATTGAGCGCGCCCGGCGCTACCGGCGCCGGTTGGGGGTCGAGCCGGGCATCGAGCGCGGCGGCCTCGTCCAAGCCCGGCTTAAGAGCCGTGGCGGCGGCATCGAGCGCCTGGGATAGGGTAGCGGGTCGGCCGCCCTGCTGCAGGATGCCCGGATTGCCGGCCACCAGCTTGCCTGCGCTTGCCGCGTCGAGCCTGGTCTGCAGCGCCGTGTCGACGGGCGTGCCCGGACCGGCGGTGAGGACCGCGCGCCCGCCATCCTCGCCGAGCAGATAGGCGAGGTAGAGCTCGTTCAAGTTGAGCTTACGTCCCAGTGCCGGCTTCAGAGCGTCGGCAAGCGTCTGCGAGTAACGGGCCGCCAGCACCACTTGCTCGAACGGGTCGGATCTGTCGTCTGCGATGATATTCTCCTCGGCGCCGAAACGCGCGACGAGATCGGCCCAGCGCGCCACCGAGAATTGGAAGGGGCCGAAGGCATCGGATCCCGTAACGGGGCTCGGGATGTTCTTTACTCCGCTCTGCGCATTTGCCAGCGCATAGAGGTACTGATTGTCGGTGCCGAAAACCCGCGCCGCCAGGGTCGCCGCGACAAAAAATTGGTCCTGGTCGATCTCGGGGCCGGGCGGCCCGGCCGGCGCCAGCGCACGGAGCGGAAGAAAACCCTCCCGCGGCGCCCCGCCGAGCACCCTGACCTTGATCCAACCCAGATTTTCGGCGTCGGCGATCTTCTCGACTTTGTCGCCCTCGATGACCGTGCCGGCGGGGTGAGGCGCTCCGTCTTCGGGCGTCTGCGAGAGCCCGGCCACGGCTTCGACCACGATGTAGATCATGACCCGTGCCTCCTACCAGAAGTTTCGAGTGCCCAAGGTTTCTGCATTATTTGATCAAGAGATCCAAGAAATCCCTGGTGACCTGTCCGGTCGGCGTTCGGTTGTTCGCCCGCTGAATGTCGGCAATGACCGCTCGTGTATTCTTGTCGAAGGCGCCGGTGGGTGCCCCGGGCGGATGCCCCGCCGGGAGGTTGGCGGCCAGCCTCTGCTGCAGCCTGGTTATCTTGTCGGCGCTCGTGGCGCGGGTGTCGCTGCTGTATTGGAAATATTCGAAAGCATTGGCGAACTGCCTCGTGTCGCACGACGGGGTCCGGCTCAGCAGGATGGCCTCTGGCGCCGTCAGGCCGTCAGTCGGTCCTTCATGCCCGCCGACCGTCCGAAACATCTCGATTGCCGCACGCGTCGCCGGCCCGAAGTTAACCGTTCCGCTATCGGGCTTCAAGCACAGCGCCGCCTGGACCTTGCGGCCCTCCGCCGGGTTCATTCGCCTCTCGGCCTGGGAGATGGCGCCGACGATCCCGACCTGCGGCACGGGGGTGAGAACGATCGGCCCGGTAGGGCTCCGCGGTAGAGGTGCTGGGATGCTCGGTGGCACAGTTATCGGGGGGCGCGGTTCGGCCGGCGGCACACCCTGCGCGGCTGGCGGCGTTTTCCCTTCGTCCGGCGCGGTAGCCTTCAATGATGCCCGGACCTGAGACAACGCCGTCTCGAGGCTGCACATGTTATGATAGTCTATGACATCGCGCTGCGCGCGATATATATTGTACTCCGTCGGCGACAACTTCAGATTTGTTTCAATTTGAGTAGCCTGGTTCTCGCGCGCCGTCTGAATCGCCGCGGCGATAATCTCGCCGCTCTGCTGCTCGAAGGTGTCGGTCTGCGCTGCCGCTCCCACGCCACTTATGATCGTGGCCGCGCCGGTCAGGGGGTGGATCGTACCCACTGCTGTGAAGATCGTTGCCAAACCGGAAAGGATGGTCGTCGCCGCATCGCTCGCAAATCGGGTGTTCCGAGAGATCAGGATTATCTTGTCCTTGTATTGTCGGCACAGATAGTCGGAACGCGACATCCATTGCTCGACAAACCCGTCCCGGTAGAGCCGGTCGCTGGCTTCCGGAGCCGACGGGGCCGGGAGAGGCGGCAGCGGCGGCAGGGCCGGCAGGTTTGCGGGTTCGAGTTGCAGGCCGAGATCGTCGGCACGTTCGATGCCGGGCTTGGATCCGAACTGGGCGCATCCTGCAATCGCCATCGACGCGAGGCTGAACATGACGAAGCCGAGGATTCTGGACACTGGCGAGCTCCCTGCAGCAGCGGAGTCCGTCGTCGGGGCTGCTCTTGCCTATCGCAATGTTGGGCGCAGCTACCGGGCTTCTTCAACCATAAAGATCGCTTACAACAAACTTTCCGCAAACGCAACAGCGGCGGTTCCTTTTCGCGCTTGACGCACCGCACGAGCCGGGCTTGATCGTAAGCCAGCGCCGGCTCGTCGCCGCAGCGCAGCAAAGGAGCCTCGATGACGATCCGCATTGCCTTGATCCACGCCGTAGGCGTGGCGATCGCGCCGGTGCAGCAGGCGTTCGGGGAACTGTGGCCGGAAGCCGAATGCGGCAACATCCTGGATGACTCGCTGAGCCTCGACCGCGAGCGCGACGGGGTCCTGACCACGGCGATGACGCGCCGCATCCTGGCGCTCGCGGAATACGCCGCCGCCACCGGGGCCGCCGGCATCCTGTTCACCTGCTCGGCCTTTGGCGCGGCGATCGAGGCGGCGGCGGTGCGCGCTCGGATCCCGGTGCTCAAGCCGAACGAGGCGATGTTCGAAGCGGCGCTGGCGGCCGGCCGGGATATCGCCATGCTGGCGACCTTCGCGCCGAGCGTGCAATCGATGGAGGACGAGTTTCGCACGATCGCCAACGCCCAGGGATCCCGGGCGACGCTCGAAACCTATTGCGTGCCGGGCGCGATGGCTGCGTTGAAGGCCGGCGATGCGGCAACCCATGACCGGCTGATCGCCGAGGCTGCGCCCCGGTTTAGCGGGTGCGACGCGGTGTTGCTCGCGCATTTCTCGACCGCGCGCGCCGCACCCGCGGTCGGCGCCGTGCTCGACCGCCCGGTTCTGACCAGCCCCGGCAGCGCGGTCGCCAAGCTCAAAACGATTATCGCGAACCTATGAGTGTCTGACCCGAAATGAAATGAAAGTTCCCAGCACGTTACCGTCGCGGGAACGACGTGTGAATGTTTGATCGTTCAGGGCTCATTTCGAGTCGTGCTGTAAGAATACCGGCATCGAGCGATGCCGATCCTTGCAGCGGGTTCGCAATCGATTGCCGCACTGTTCCCGAGCCGCTTGAGCGGTCTTTCGAGGCGAGGTCCCTGATCGTCAGGCGTAGATTTTGACGAGCTCGGCATGCGCCCATTTGACCGCGTCCTCGGGGGCCATGCCCTGGACCGCCTTGGTGTACATGTCGACGATGATGAATTTGGAGATGGCCTCGGCCGCCGCCCGCCCGGCGGGCCCGGCATAGCCGGCATAGCGGCCGCTGAGCGCCGCCGTGCGGAACGGCGCCATGACCGGATCGACTTTCCACAGCGGGTCCTGCTGCCACATCTTGGTGCTGCCGACCGAGAAGCCCTGCTGCGAGGTGAACCACTGCTCGTAGATGTCCTTGGACTGGAACCAGCGCAGGAAGTCCTTCGCCGCCTTCTGATTGCTCGTATAGGCCGGGATGATGTTCGAGAACGGCACGTGATAGCTGAACTGGCCGCCCGGCCCCTTGGGCAGCGGCGCGTGGAACATGTCGTCCTTGATCGGCGTCCCCTTCTCGGTCAGGTAGCTGTCGGGCTTGGCCTTGGCCAGCAGGTAAATCGACGCGCCGTTGCTGGTCGAGCTGATCGTGTTGGCGAGAAAGGCGCGGTTGTTGCCGGCATCGTCCCAGGAGAGCGCGCCCGCGTCGTAGCACTCCTTCCAGAACGGCACCGCGAATTTGACCGACTCGATCGTCTCGGGGCTGTCGAGCGCCACGGTCTTGCCGTCGGTCTCGACCTCCTTGCCGCCCCACGACCACAGATAGGGGTACCAAAAGGCCGGGCCGTCGCCAAAGGCGTGGGCGAGGGTCTGGCCGTAGGGCCGATCCTTGGCTTTGAGCTGCTTGCCGACGGCGCGATATTCCTCCCAGGTCTGGGGAAACCTGTCGGGGCCGGAGCCCACATCCTTGAACCACGAGGTGCGGTTGGCGAACAGCACGCCGATGACCGTGTAGGGCACCGCAATCCACTTCTTGCCGTCATTGGCGACCGCGTGCGAGGTGTCGTAATACCCGCCCTGCGCCTTGCCGATCTCCTCGGCGACATCGCTGACATCGGTAACGCTGTCGGCATAGAGCTGTGCCCAATTGTTGACCGCCATCAGGATGTCGGGGCCGGTCCGGGACTGGATCGCCGAGCTGATGCGCGCCTGGACGCCGTCGCCGTTGATGGTCTCGACCTGCAGCTTGATGCCGAGGGCTTTCTGGCACTCATCGGCGATCGTGCCGCGCAGCAGCTTATCGGAGACCGGCACGAAATCGACGAATTTAAGCCAATGCAAGGTCGTCCCCTGCGCGTACGCCGGCGCTCGCCCCGAAGCGAGCATGCCGGCCAGGCCGCCGCTCGCGGCCATCGTGCCCGCTCCGGATAGCTTTAAAAAGCGGCGTCGACTGGTATATGGCATCGTATTTCTTCCTATCCAGCTCTCTACTTCGACTCTTTTCGCAAGATTAGATCATAACTACAACCACCACTAATCTGGCGTGCTCGTACCGTTCCGTCTTTGTCTATCCCGCCGCTGATGAATTTCTCGACACCGGGTATTCCGCCCCACTTCACGGGCTCGGGGACATTTCGCATCGCCAACTCGCCCCG
The DNA here is from genome assembly GCA_963703855.1 of uncultured Alphaproteobacteria bacterium. Classification (GTDB taxonomy): domain Bacteria; phylum Pseudomonadota; class Alphaproteobacteria; order ATCC43930; family CGMCC-115725; genus AP-15. The sequence goes on along the minus strand of CAVPFW010000003.1, from coordinate 61,084 downwards.
CGGCCCAATCGTTCCCTGGTAATACCGGCCTAAGTATCGCGCCTGGCCGTTCACGATGATGAGCGGCCCGCCTTTGTAGTCCCCACATCTTAAGATGTGCTCTGTTCCTCTCGTCGTATAAGTTTCATTCACCTTCGTCGCAGAGACGAACACGTATGTGCCATCAAACGCCGTCACAGGCGTCGAAGGTGGCTGGGTCTGCGCGTTTGCGGCAGCGAACCAACCGAAAAATCCGATGATCCACAACCACCCAGCGGCTCTTAACACGTGCTTGCCCTCCCATTCGCGGGTTTTTCGCCCTTCTGTCTTAGTGCCCGACCAGAATCGAATTCCAAGGTCAGGGAGTTGACCGTCGTTCCCGCGGAAGCGGGAACCCAGGGCAAGCGGCGTGCGGTCGCCCCCCTGTTCAGGCCAGGGGCAGGCTCTGAACTCCCGCTTTCCCCACGGGACAAGCTCGTGGGCTGAAGGCGCACGGGGCGACGATAAAGTGCTGGAATCGTTCATGTCACTTTGAGTCGGGCACTACCGGGCCGAATTTACCTCGCCGCTTTCTGCCAGGTGAAATCATAACTGCAGGAATGACTGCTCTGGCGGACGCGTGCCGTGCCGGTGCTGTCTATGCTACCGCTGACGGTTATGTCGATTGGCGAGGAGCCGGCGTTGCTGCTGTTGGATGGTGCGAGTATGCGCATCGCCAGCTCGCCCTGCGGCCCGACCGTTCCTCTGAGCCGGTAGCCTGTCGCGGTGGTATAATGCGCCCGACCGTTCGCGATGTGGAGCGGCCCCGCTCTTCGTTCCGGACACGGGCCCGTCCGCCCGTTCCTCGTCACGTAGGTTGCATCGACCTTCGCCGAAGAGACAAACCGATAGGTGCCGTCGAATGCCGCTCCGGCGGTCGAAGGCGCCGACGTTTGTGCATTCACGGCAGCAACCAAACCGACGAATCCGATGATCGACAGTATTCCGATGTGCCTTCGCATGTTGCCGTCCCCCCCGTTATTCCGAATTTTCCCGCTGTTCAGATCACGGCTTCGGAAGCCGCGTCGAAGAAGTGCAGGCGTTCCGGGTTCATTGCCAGTCGCAGCTTTTCGTGCACGGCGACGCGCACATGCGGCTCGACCGAGGCCACCATCGTGTTGTTCCCGACCGCCACGTCGAGCAGAATTTCCGAGCCGAGCTTTTCGATGACCTCGACTACGGCGTCGAAACCGAGCTCGGCCGGGTCGGCTTCGGAGGCGACGTGCAGATCCTCGGGCCGGATCCCCATCGTCACCTGGCTGCCGGCATAGCGGCCGAGGCGGCCGGCGATTTGGCCCGGCACCTTGATGCGGATCGCCTCATCCTCGGCCCATAGCGCCCCGTCTTCGTCGCGCACCCCGACGGTCGCAAAGTTCATCGCCGGCGAGCCGAGAAACCCGGCGACAAAGCGGTTGGCCGGCTCGTTATAGAGCTCCAGCGGCTCGCCGACCTGCTGGACGAGGCCGTCCTTCATGACGACGACCCGGTCGCCCAGGGTCATCGCCTCTACCTGGTCGTGGGTGACGTAGATCGCGGTGGTGCCGAGACGGTCGTGCAGCTTTTTGAGCTCGACCCGCATCTGCACGCGGAGCTTGGCGTCGAGGTTCGACAGCGGCTCGTCAAACAGGAAGACCTGGGGGTGCCGCACGATCGCGCGGCCGAGGGCGACACGCTGGCGCTGGCCACCCGAAAGCTGCCGCGGCTTGCGCTTCAGCAGTTCCTGCATACCGAGGATCTCGGCCGCTTCCTGCACCCGTCGGGCGATATCGGCGCGGTCGAATTTCCGCATCTTCAGGCCAAAGGCCATGTTGTCGTAGACGCTCATATGCGGGTAGAGCGCATAGTTTTGGAACACCATCGCGATGTCGCGATCCATCGGCGCCAGCCCGTTGATGACCTTGTCGTCGATCAGGATGCGGCCCGACGAGATCGATTTCGAGCCCGGCCACCATGCGCAACGTCGTCGTCTTGCCGCAGCCGGACGGGCCGACCAGCACCATGAACTCCTTGTCGCGGATCGACAGGTTCACGTCCCTGACGGCATAGACCTCGTCAAAGTTCTTGTTGAGGTTCTGGAGGACTACCTCGGCCATCTCTCTCTCTTTATGGATTCAATCGCGCTGTTGGCATCTGCGACAATGTTTCCGAAAAAGCACCAGATGTCTTTGCGAGGAGCGCCTCGCGCGACGAAGCAATCTCGACCGAACGGGCGCCTGTCGGCCGAGATTGCTTCGCTCCGCTCGCAATGACAACTCGACGTTGTTGGTTCATTTTGACAAAGACCTGCTTCAGCCCTTGACCGAGCCGGTCACGCTGGCGACGTAATGCTCGACGAAGAAGGAATAGACAAAGGCGACCGGGATCGAGCCGAGCAATGCCCCGGCCATCAGCTCACCCCAATAGAACACGTCGCCGCGGATCAGCTCCGAAGTCACCCCGACCGGCACCGTCTTTTCCTCGGGCGAGGACAGAAAGACGAGGGCGTAGATGAACTCGTTCCACGACAAGGTAAAGGCGAAGATCCCGGCCGACAGGATCCCCGGCACGGCGATCGGGAAGACGATGTACAGCATCGCCTTCCAGCGGGTCGCGCCGTCGATTCGGGCACATTCCTCGAGCTCCTTGGGGATGGACTTGAAATAGCCCATCATCAGCCAGGTGCAGAACGGGATCAGAAAGGTCGGATAGGTCAGGATCAGGGCCCACGGCGTGTCGCCGAGGCGGAAGTTGCGGATGATGTCGGCGAGCGGGATGAACAGCAGGGTCTGCGGCACCAGGTAGGTAATGAAGATCGCCGTGCCGAGCGTGCCGGCAAACGGAAACTTGAGCCGCGACAGCGCGTATCCGGCGAGAAGGCCGCAGAACAGCGAGATCGCGGTCGCCGAAAAGGCGATGATCATCGTGTTCAGCATCCAGGTCGTGAACAGAGTTCTGCGTCAGCAGGTCGGTGATGTGCTCCAGGGTCGGATGGGTCGTCCAGAACGGCTGGTAATTGGGCGCATTCCACGGCCGATAGAGCTCGCTGTCCGGCCGGACCGTGGTGATGACCATCCAATAGAACGGAAACAGCAGCGCCACCACGAACCCGGTCAACGGCACGTAAAAGAACACCCATCGTCGCCACAGAGCGCCCTCGATCATGGCTCAGTGGGTCTCCGCCCGGCGGATGTAGAAGAGCTGGACGATGACGACGAGCAGCAGCACCGGGAAGACGGCGAGCGAGATCGTCGCACCCTGGCTCAGCAGGCCGGTGCCGATGCCGATCTGATAGGCATAGGTGGCGAAGAGCTGGGTGGCGTTGGCCGGTCCGCCGCCGGTCAGCACATAGACGAGCTGGAAGTCGGCGAAGGTCTGAATCACCGAGAACAGCGTCACCACCAGGGTCACCGGCAACAGCAATGGCCAGGTCACATGGCGAAAGCGCTGCCAGGCCCGGGCGCCGTCGATCGCCGCGGCCTCGTGCAATTCGGGGCTGATCGTCTGCAAGCCGGCCAAAAGCGTGATCGCGTAGAACGGCACGCCGCGCCAAACGTTGACGATGATCACCGAGATCAGCGCCAAATTCGGATCGCCGAGCCAATTGATCCGCCCTTCGATCAGGCCGAGCCGGAACAGCCCCCAATTGATCACGCTGAAGGTCGGGTCGAACATCCACTTCCAGGCGAGCGTCGACAGCACCGTGGGAATGATGAAGGGTAAGAGGATAAAGGCCCGGGTGAAGGCCTTGCCCTTGAAATGGCGGTTGAGCAGGACCGCGAGCCACAGTCCGAGCGCGAGCTTGAACACGGTGGCGACGAAGGTGTAGACGCAGGTGTTCGACACCGCGACGCGGAAGATGCTGTCGTTCCAGACATCTTTGAAGTTCTGCAGGCCGACGAAATGGCCCGGGACTTCGACCCTGGTGTCGGTCACCGACAGCATGATGCCCTTGACGAACGGGTAGGCGATAAAGAGGCCGAGCAGCACCACGGTCGGCAGCAGCAGCAATAACGCCAGCCAGCGCTCGTCTTCGAGCAGCCGGGTGATCGGCCCGCGCCGCGGCGAGCCGACATAGGCTCGCGGAGCCGCGACGGTGGTGAAGGTCATCTCGGGGTCTCTCCGCCGGACGGGCGCCCAGCCATTGCGTGCACCTTCATGCGTAGACTTTCACCAGCTCGCCATTGGCCCATTTGACGGCGTCCTCGGCGGGCATTCCCTGCACCGCCTTGGCATACATGTCGACGATGATGTACTTGGTCTGCGCCTCGGCCGAGGCCCGGCCGGGCGGCCCGGCATAGCCCATCAGCCGCCCCTTCAGCGGAATGCTGCGGAACGGCAGCAGCACCGGGTCGGCGCCCCATAGCTTGTCCTTCTCCCAATACTTGGTCGCCCCGTCGGTGTAGCCCTTTTGCGAGGTGAACCACTCTTCGAAGACCGGTTTCGAGTTGACCCAACTGATAAACTGCTTGGCTGCCTGCTGGTTTTTCGAATAGCCCATCAGCATGTTGGTGAACGGGCCCGGGAGATTGAACTGGCCGCCGGCGCCGCGCGGAATGGGCGCGTGCAGGATGTCCTGCCACAGCGGCGCCCCCTTCTCGGTCAGGTAGCTGTCGGGCTTTTTCTTGGCTTCGAGATAGATCGAGGCGCCGTTGTTGGTGGCGCTGATGCTGCCGGAGAGGAAGGCGCGGTTGTTGCTCGAATCATCCCAGGCGAGCCCACCTTCGTCGACGCAATCCTTCCAGAACGGGACCGCAAACTTGACCGACTCGACGGTCTCCTTGCTGTCGAGCGCCACGGTCTTGCCGTCGGCCTCGACCTCCTTGCCGCCCCACGACCACAGATAGGGGTACCAGAAGCCCGGCGCGTCGCCAAAGGTGTGGCCGAGGGTCTGGCCCAGCGGACGCCCTTTGGCCTTGAGTGTTTTGGCGGCGGCATGGAGCGTATCCCAAGTCTCCGGAAACTTGTCGTGGCCAATCTCGGCGAACCAGGATTTGCGATAGGCGACGAGCCCACCGCCGACGCACCAGGGCACACCGATCCATTTGCCGCCGACGGTCGCAACCTTCTTCGATATTTCGTAATAGCCGCCCTGCTCCGACCCCAGCTTCTCGGCCACGTCGCTGACGTCGGCGAGGCTGTCGGCATAGAGCTGCGGCCAGTTGTTGAGGGCGAGGATGATGTCCGGCCCCGAACCGGACTGCACCGCCGAGGTGACGCGCGCCTGGATGTCGTTGGCGTTGACCCTCTCGATGGTCAGCTTGATGCCGAGCGCCTTCCCGCATTCCGGCACGATCTGGTTGACCAGGAGCTGGTCGGAGGCCGGCACGAAATCGGACCAGCGCAACCAGTGGACCGTTGCCGTCTGCGCATAGGCGGGCGCCCGCCCCGAGGCGAGAATGCCGGCCAGCCCGCCCGTTCCCGCCGCGAGCGCACCGGCGCCGGACAGTCTGAGAAGTCTGCGCCGGTCGATGCGAGTGATCATCGTTCCTCCCTGACGTGCAGCCGCATTCCGCTTGCAGGGAGGATTTTTAGATCCAACCGGCGACAGGCACAAGCCGGATCGGGCGTCGCGCCGCAACCGGGTCGACTATCGCGACCGGCGGCGGGCTCGGCAAAATCCGCGCCGAGAAAGGTCGGGCATTTCGACGTTGCGCCCGGCAGTTATCGACCGGAGGTCACGGAAACGAAATTGGGCCGCCGACCGGATGTCGGGCACAGAATTCCCTGTCGTCCTGACCGGCCGACGTCACAAACCCGGTATGCGGCGCAACCGGCGCGCCTTCGGGCGATTCCCCGATCGGGCAGCTGCACGTGGCGACCGGGACGCCGTTGATGTAACGCTTGGAATCGCAAGAGAAGCTCCAGCAATTGGCAAGCTGATTTCCCAGGTTGAGGTGCTTGCTGCAGTACAGCACCGGCGCCGCGGCCGCGCGGGCATTCGTCAGCCAGCGATTGATTTCCTGCGGGATGTACTCTTGCACCGAGTAGAGCGACCAGATTTCCTCCGGCGAGTTCGGCTTGCACGAACCTTTCATGTTGCCCCCGGCCACGTCTGCAATTGCCTTGCCGGAAAAGATCGGACACGTGCACTGGGCCGCCGGGTATCGCGCGGTGCCGCCACCGCTGACATTGACCGATATTGTCTTTCCGGTCGGCGTGCAGGTCGAGGCCGCGCAAAGAGCGTAATATCCGTTGCAGATCCTGATGTCGTGCTCCGCGGCCGACGCGCCTCGATCGCTCGCCGAGCAGGTCAGAACCAGCGCGCTCAGACCGAATATCGCCTCTGCAAGCGCTCTCGCCAGGGAGTTGCTCCAGGGCCGCGCGCGGCTAGCGACGTGAATTGCCGATGCGCCCGTGCTCATCCCGAATGCCTTCATCTTCTTATCCTCTCTTCACAAAGCCCGGCTTCTTCCGCACGCGGGGCTCACGACGGATCATGCCTCGACACGGGAGCAAGCCGATTTGGCGATCTCCCGCACGGGCGCGACACCCGAGGGTGCTTCGAGGAGGTTACGAATGCGATAAAGCGGTCAGCGGGATCATCCGGCGCTTCCTGCCCGGGCGCCCACCGCGCGTCGGCGCCGCGACAGTTCCCGCACCTCGACGAGTGACCGTCTTGCCGGCTCGGCCGCGGTGGGATAAGGGGTTGCGGCTCGTAGTACCTACACTGGTCGACATGGGAGAGGCGCATGAGCGAGGCGAAGGGCATCACCGTCCTCGGCATTTGCGGCAGCCTGCGCGCGGGCTCCTACAACCGTGCGGTGCTACGCGCCGCGATCGAGCTGAAGCCGCCGGGCATGACGATCGAGACCGCCGAGATCGGCACGATCCCGCTCTACAACGAAGATGTGCGCGCTCAGGGCTTCCCGCCCCCGGTCGAGACCCTGCGCCGCCGGATCGCCGCTGCCGATGCGCTGCTCTTCGTCACGCCGGAATACAACTATTCGATGCCGGGGGTGCTGAAGAACGCGATCGACTGGGCCTCGCGCCCGCCCGACCAGCCCTTTGCCGGCAAGCCGGTGGCGATCATGGGCGCGGGTGCCGGAATGGCCGGCACGGCGCGGGCGCAATATGATCTGCGCCGCAGCTGCGTCTTTCTCGACATGCATCCCTTGAACAAGCCCGAGGTTCTGATCGGCCAGGCCCAAACCAAGTTCGACAGTTCGGGCCGTTTCACCGACGAGGCCGGGCGCGGCTTCATTCGCGATCTGCTGGGGGCACTCGAGAGCTGGACCCGACTGATCGGCCGCAAAAGCTGACAATGATCTATGCCGAAGGTGGGCGTTCGAGTTTGCAGTTATTATCGTCACCCCGCGGAAGCGCAGGGCTGTCCGGGGAAATTTCGGCTTCAAGGTGAACGTGTCTATAACTGCCGCAATGAAATTTAACATCGTCTTGCGCGGACTTGATCCGCGCATCCACGTCTTCGTTTCGGGCGCCCCAAAGTCGTGGATGCCGGCAACAAGTCCGGGCAAGGGTGCTTGGGGTTGCGTTGGCATTCACGACAACCGACCTAACGTTGTGACGATTTTAAACCGGACAGCGGTGGGTCAAGCCCGGCCAAGACGAAACGGGGAAATGATTCCGCCTCTTTTGCGGCCGCAAAATTTTCACTGGACAGCCCTGCGTCTGCGCGGGAATGACGAAGCGTAGCGGGAGGAATGTCATGGATCTGGATTTCACCGGCAAAGTTGCGCTGATTACCGGCGGCGGGAACGGCATCGGCCGCGCGACGGCGCTCGGTTTCGCCAGAGGCGGCGCCAAAATCGTGCTCGTCGACCGCGACGCGGCCGGCGGCGAGGCGACCGCCGGGATCATCCGGCAGCAGGGCGGCGAGGCGCTGTTTGTCAGGGCCGATGTCACCAAATCGGCCGAGGTGCGCGCCTACGTCAAGGCGGCGCTCGACGCCCATGGCGCCATCGACTGCTTTTTCAACAATGCCGGCATCGAGGGCAAATGGGCGCACACCGCCGAGTATGACGAGGACATGTTCGACGCGGTCATAGGGGTCAACGTCAAGGGCGTGTTCCTGGGCCTGCGCCATGTGCTGCCGGTCATGCTGCGGCAGAAGCGGGGCGCCGTCGTCAACACCGCCTCGGTCGCCGGTCTGGTCGCAACGCCGGGCATGCCCGCCTATGTCGCCTCCAAGCACGCGGTGATCGGGCTGACCAAGACCGCCGCCGGCGAGGTCGCCCGCCAGGGCGTGCGGGTCAACGCCGTCTGTCCCGGCCCGGTCGACACCAGGATGATCCATTCGCTCGAGGCGCAGCTCAACCCGGCCGACCCGGCAAGTGTCAGCCGGCGCTATCAGGCGGCGATCCCGATGGGCCGTTATGTGACCCCGGACGAGATCGCCAACACCGTCTTATTCCTGTGCTCCGATCTCGCCGCCGCCATCACCGGCGCGCAGTACGTCGTCGACGGCGGGCGCACCGCGGTCGGTGGTGCGGTGACCCAGGCGATGCAGAGCTGAGCCGGACGGTGGCTGCAGCCGCCGGCGCTGGCAGCAGACCGGAGGCTGCGCTATCGTCGCACCGCAGCCTCGGCCGGGAGCCCGGCCGGGAAAGGGAGCCATGAACGAACCTCGCACCTTGACGATCGACATCGGCGGCACCGGGATCAAAGCCGCCGTGCTCGACGATGCCGGCCGGATGATCAGCGAGCGGCGACGCGTGCCGACCCCGCCCAAGCCGGTCCTGCCCGCGGCGCTGGTCAGCGCGATCGACGAGGTGGCGACGCCGCTCGGCGGGTTCGAGCGGGTGTCGGTCGGCTTTCCGGGCTATGTGCGCCAAGGCCGGGTGCTGACCGCACCCAATCTCGGGACCGAGGTGCTGGCGGGCTTCGACCTGCAATCGGCCCTGGCCGAGCGCTGGGGCAAGCCGGTTCGGGTTCTCAACGACGCCGACGTTCAGGGCTTCGGCGCGATCAAGGGTGAAGGGCTCGAGATGGTGTTGACCTTGGGAACCGGGGCCGGCACGGCGCTGTTCCGCGACGGCGAGGTCATGCCTCACCTCGAGCTCGCCCACCATCCGGTCAGCGGCAAGAAAACTTATGACGAGTATGTCGGCAACGCCGCCCGTCAGAAAAAAGGCAAAAAGGAGTGGAGCAAGCGGGTCGCCAAGGTGATCGACATCCTGCGCGAGGTGGTGCGGTTCGACCACCTCTATATCGGCGGCGGCAATGCCAAGAGTCTGAGCTTGCCGCTGCCCGACGACGTGACGATCGTGTCGAACACCGACGGGTTGACGGGCGGGATCGGTTTGTGGCGGGAGGACCCGCAGACGCATACCGCGGCGGGCACGATCGCGCACGACGACCAGGCGGCGGACGCCGGCGCCGCGCCGAGCCGCGACCTTTCGGGCGCAACGGAACCCCCGGCCGAGCCCTGCGCCTGAGGTATCCGGCTCTCTCAAGCACGTTCGCGGGATCAAGACGGGGAATGCGGCGATCCGCCGGCATATTGGCAGCGCTCGTCGTGGCCGGCTGCGCTGGTGCGCCGCCGCTGGCCCATGCTCCGGCAAGGCCGCCGGCGACGACCTCGTCGACCGCTCATGTCCCACCATTCGCGCGCTGGCCCTATCAACCGTTTTCGCGCGAGGCCGCGGTCCAGGTCGCGCTGGGGGAGTGGCGCGCCTTTCGCCAGCCGGTGGTCTATCCGAATACCGAGCTGCCTGAGGATGAAGAGCGCGAGGAAGGGCTGTGGCAGCGGGTCGGAGTTTATTGGTGGCTCGGCCTCGACCCTAGCTGGCGCGAATCGAGCTGGACCGGCATCCACGACGAGAACGGCCAGATCTTTCCGGCGGGCCGCGACGGGTTCTTTGCCTGGTCAGCGGCCTTCATCTCGTATGTGATGCGGCTGGCCGGCGCCGGCGGCAGCTTCCCCTATTCGGCCACCCACGCCGATTACATCAATGCCGCCGCCCGGCACGATCCCGGCGTGGCGCTGGCGGCCGAGCGGGTCGAGGTCTATGCCCCGCAGCGCGGCGATTTGATCTGCCTGTGGCGCGGCCGACAGCCGGTCACGTTCGACCAGCTGCCCACGGACAAATTCCCCGGCCATTGCGATATGGTCGCCGCCATCGAGCCGGGTCGGCTCGACGTGATCGGTGGCAACGTCGACAACGCGGTGGCGATGAAATACATCCCGGTCACCGCCGACGGCCATCTCGCCGGGCCCGACGGCACCGTGCTCGACCCCGACCATCACTGGTTCGTCGTGCTGAAGGTCCTGTACCAGCGCGACGGAAACGCTCCGCCGACCGCGATATCGGCGGCGCCCCCGAACGGGCGCGGCCTCGGCTAGGGTTTGCCCGCAGCCGCGACCTCGCGCCCCCGCCCGCCCTCTATCATCGCTGCGGCCAGCCTTGGCTCGCGGTCGAGCGCTGATCGGTAGAGCGCCCGCACGGCGGCGACGATTTCGCCGTCGCGACCGAGCAGGGCGTCGCCGAACTCGATCATCCGCAGATTGGGCCACGCTCGCGGGCGCAGCCGGAGGACCCGGCCCACCACCTCGCGCGCCGAGCGGGCGGGGTCGCGCTCGGCCAGGATCAGGATCGCCGCCGCGGTCGAGCGCGACACCCCGGCGTGACAGTGCACGAGAAGGTGCGTCTGCTCGCCGCCGCCCTCATGCCCGAACCGGGCGAGATCGCGGCCAAAGGCCAGCAGAAGCTCGACATCCCAGCGCTCGGGCGCGACCCAGCCCGGCACGGGCTCGATCACGTCGTGAAAGTGCAGCTTCAAGCGCCGGTGCAGGCCGAAGGCGCGCAACGCTGCAGGCTCGGGCCAGCCCGGATCGAGGATCGACAGGACATGGGTAAAGTCGTGCGCACCGTCGCAAGCGAGCTCGTCGAGCCCGCAGATGGTGATCTGGAAAGGCGCCTGCGCAGTATCGGTCACGCTCTTTCTCCCCTGACCCGCGATGGATTTGGAGCCTAGAGTTCCGCATCCTTATGGCAAAACTATGCGCGGATCGGCTCTGCCGCCCCGACCGGATCGGGGATTCTATCCGCAAAACCGGAGCGAACCATTTCCGCCCGGCAGCTGGACGCAAAAAAATTTGCCGGCAAGCACCCGATATCTGCCCCGGGTATATCGCACGCGAAGAGGGCGCGGAAACCGGCCGCCATTCGCGAAGCCGACGCGGGCTCCCGCGCATGTCTCGCATCAAAACCGTGGCGTTGCGGGCGGCGGCGGGGCAGAGTTGGGCGAGCCGAAGAGCAACCTCGGGAGGACTGCCCCATGCCCCAATCCGCGATCCCGCCCGCCCGCCATGCGCCGATCCGCCAGGACTGGCTCGACAAAGGGCGCGAGGAGATCATCGAGCCCCAGCTGCCGATCGTCGATCCGCACCATCACATGTGGGACCGGCCGGGCAACCGCTATCTGTTTCAGGATCTGCTCGCCGATGTCGGCAGCGGCCACAACATCGCCGCGACTTGCTTCGAGGAATGCCGCGAGATGTACCGCGCCGACGGGCCGCAGGAGCTCAAGTCGCTCGGCGAGACCGAGTTCGTCAACGGCGTCGCGGCGATGAGCGCGTCCGGCAAATACGGCAAGACGCGGTGCATCGCCGGCATCATCGGCAACGTAGACCTGCGCATCGGCAGCCGCGCCAAAGGCATCCTCGAAGAGCACGTCACCAGATCCGGCGGGCGCTTCAAGGGCATCCGCAACGGCGCGACCTGGCATGCCGATCCGAGCCTGGAGATCTACTGCTCGGGCGCGCCCCAGGGCCTCTACCGCGACCGCAATTTCCGCGAGGGGTTCGCGGGGCTCGCTTCGCTCGGCCTCAGCTTCGACGCCTGGATGTTCCAGACCCAGCTCGACGATGTGGTCGATCTCGCGCGCGCCTTCCCGCAGGCGACGATCGTCGTCAACCATGTCGGCGGGCCGCTGGCGATCGGACCCTATGCCGGCAAGCGCCAGGAGGCCTTCGCCGAGTGGAAGAAGCTGATCGGCGAGTTCGCCGGCCTTCCGAACACCTATGTCAAAGTCGGCGGCCTCGGCATGAAGATTTCGGGCTTCACCTTTTTCGAGAACGACATGCCGCCCTCCTCGCAGGATCTGGAGAAGGCGTGGCGGCCCTATGTCGAGGTCTGCATCGAGGCGTTCGGGCCCGAGCGCTCGATGTTCGAGAGCAATTTCCCGGTCGACAAGGGCATGTGCAGCTACCCGGTCATGTGGAACGCGTTCAAGCGTATCGCCTCCGGCTATTCCGCGGCCGAGAAGACCGCGCTGTTCAGCGGCGCGGCGACCAAAGCGTACCGGCTGAACGTCTGAGTGAAGAGCCCCTCACCCCTCCCTCTCCCTGCTTGCGGGGAGAGGGAGGGACCCGCGTCAGCGGGAGGGTGAGGGGCGGCAAGCGACGGGAATTGGGCCGCTATAAGGGAGACTCAACAGATGCCATTACCGACAACAGAGGTGGATGCCACCACCCCCAAATACCTGCGCGACAAATATGCGATCGTCGGCGTGGGCGAGACGACCTATACCCGCGGCTCGGGCAAGACGACGCGAGCCTTGGGGACTTGGGCGGTCAGGAACGCGATCCTCGATGCCGGGCTCAAGGCCGCCGACATCGACGGCATGCTGTCCTATTCGGGCGGCGACTCGACCTCGGCGACGTTCATCGCCGGCGATCTCGGCATCCGCCTCAATTTCTACATGGATGTGGTCGGCGGCGGCTCGTCGACCGAGGCGCTCGTCGGCATCGCCATCGGCCTGATCGAGGCCGGGTGCTGCAAGACGGTGGCGATCTTCCGCTCGATGAACGGCTATTCGCAGGTGCGCATCGGCGGCACCGGCGCGCGCTCGGCCGCACCCGTCGGCGGCGATATGCTGCACAACCGCGCCTATGGCTGGCAGAGCGCCGGGCAGAGCTTTGCCCCGACCTTCATGCGCCACATGTACGATTACGGCACCAGGCCCGAGCAGGTCGCCGCGGTCAAGGTCGCGCACAGCCGTCACGCCTCGAACAACCCGAAGGCCTATTACAAAAAGCGCTTTACGATCGAGGACGTGCTGTCGAGCCGCTTTATCTGCAAGCCGTTGCATCTGCTCGATTGCTGCGTCGAGACCGACAATGCCACGTCGGTCATCGTGACTTCGGCCGAGCGCGCCCGCGACATGAAGCAGCCGCTGGTGCTGATCCGCGGCGTCGTCGGGCGCTGCAGCAAGCCGCGCCTCGACATGCACTACCAGCACGGGCCGATCTCGACCGTCGCCGGCCATTACGCGGCCCGCATCCTGTGGCCCAATGCCGGGGTCGGGCCGGAGGATGTCGACATCACTGGGTCCTATGACGCCTTCACCTTTACGACGATGCTCCAGCTCGAGGATTACGGCTTTTGCAAAAAGGGCGAAGGCGGCGACTACGTGTCGAGTGGTGCCATTCAGCTCGGCGGCCGGCGGCCCAACAACACCAGCGGGGGCCACCTGTGCGAGGGCTACACCCACGGCATGAACATGGTCATCGAAAACACCCGTCAGCTGCGCCACGATGCCGATGATTCCTGCCCGGTCGGGGCCGACGGCAAGCGCCAGCACACCTACGATTATCGCGAAGGCGGCTGCCGCCAGGTCAGGAATGTCGAGGTCAGCGCCAATCTCGGCTGGGCCAACCCGGCGACCGCCTCGTCGATGGTCATGCGGCGCGGCTGAGGAAGGAGAAACAACATGCCAATCCGCGCCGAATATCTGGGCATGGGGCTCACGATCGATGACCTCGATGTCGAGAACCTCGAATATTTCCGCCATTGCGCCGGGCACGACTTCCATTTGCAGGCCTGCGCCCAGTGCGGAAGGCTGCGCTATCCGCCGACCACCGCCTGCCCGTGGTGCATGAGCCTCCAATCGGCCTGGAAAAAGGTCGAGGGCAAAGGGGCGGTGCATTCCTACAGCGAGGTGCATCACGCGATCCAGCCGGCCTTTCGCGGTCACACGCCCTATCTGATCCTGCTGGTCGATCTCGACACCCAAAAAGGCGAGCCGACGCCCGACGAGGCGTTGCGCGTCGTCGGCAACCTCACGACTCCGGAAGGCCAGCTGGCGCCGCCCGAAACGGTGCGCCGGGTCGGCATCGGCACCCGGGTGCGCATGGTGTTCAGCGACGTTGCCGCCGGCCTCGCCCTGCCGCAATGGACAATCGACGAAGCGGCACCCCAGCCGGAGAATGTTTGGCGATATCCGCAGGAATAGCGGTCCACGGGACCGGGCGCTCTATCCGGCTGCATGGTCCCTTGGACCTCAGGCTTCGGTTCCCGAGACACGGCGGGGGAGAGGCGGGACCTCCCGGCCGCCCGAGAAACGGACATGAGCGCGCCCGGACTGCCGTGGAGGGTCGAGGAAACCTGTCTCAATGCCTGGCCAGCGCTGCGCCAGGCATTGCTCGGCGGCTGGGTGCTGCGGTTCAGCGGCGGGCTGACGCGACGGGGCAATTCGGCCAACCCGCTCGGGATCGATCGCGCGGATGCCGACGCCGTGATCGCCGGCTGCGAGGCGCTCTATCGATATCAGCATCTGCCGACGATCTTCCGGCTGCCTTCGATCATCGAACCGGCGATCGACGCGCGGCTCGAAACACTGGGCTATGGCAAGGAGGGCCTGTCCCTGGTTCTTTACGGCGAGATCGGCGCGGTTTCGGCGGTCGCCGATCCCGAGGTGCAACTGCTGCCGCGCCCGACCTCGGAGTGGTTCGCCGCAATGGCGGCGTTGCAGCGTCACACGGGGAGGCAAGCCAGCCTCTATCGCCGGATCGTCGGCCACCTCACGATACCGGCCGGCTTCGCGGCGATTTTCGACGAGAGCGGGATCGCCGCGCTCGCTTACGGCGCGATCCATGACGGGCTGATCTGCTACGAGTCGGTGGTGACGGATGCGAGCCGGCAGCGGCGCGGCTATGGCCGCCGGATCGTCGCCAGCCTGGCGGCCTGGGCTGCGGACCACGGCGCCCGCGGCGCTTGCCTTGAGGTCGAAGCCGCCAACGCGCCGGCGCGCGCGCTCTACGGCACGCTCGGGTTCGAGGAGCTGTACCGCTACCATTACCGCCGGGAGCCATGCCCAAACCGCGGGTGAAAGAAACTCACGGCGCAAGGCGTCAACCGATCGCCGCCGGGGTGCAGCAAAAAAGTGAGCATTCCGCGGAGCGCAGCACGACCGCCGCAGGCTGTTATCCTGGCCTTCGCAGCCACTACCGAGCATGCCCTGATGCGAACCGTGGAGATGCGCCTGCAGCCGAACGAGCTTTCCGGGCTGATGGCGGCGATGCGGATATGGTTGGACGAGCGGCGTTTCGAACCGTCGAGCTTCAGCTGCCGGGAGTGCGGAGCGGGCGTGCTCGTTCGCGTCAATTTCAAGGTGGCGGAAGAGGCCGAAGCGTTTGCACAACGCTTCGGCGGCTCTGTGGATGCAGCGCTCGCTCAACTCGCTCGAGACGGCGCCGGTCCGATGCTGGACGCCGAGGCGGCGCCCGGCAAGGCCGGCTAGGCGGCCTCAGACGACGCCTTCGCGGTGCAGCGCTTCGACCTCCGCGAGGCTCAATCCCAGCCAATCGCCGAGCGCTTCGGCGGTGTGCTCGCCGAGCAAGGGCGCCGGTTTGACCGGCGCTGGGGCGCCGTCGAAACGCACCGGCCAGGTCGTCATCGGCATCTGCCAATCGCCGTGGTGCATGGTCTGCAGGATGCCGCGCTGCCAGAAGGTCGGTTCGTTGGTCAACTCCATCGAATCGAACACCGCACCCGCCGGGACGCCGGCGCCCGATATCAGCGCCATAGCTTCCTCTTTGGTGTGCTGGCGCGTCCATTGGGCAATGATCTCATCGACCTCGGCCTCGCGCTCGACCCGGGCTGAGGCCTTGTCGTAGCGCGGATCGCCGATCAAATCCTCGCGCCCGATCAGTTTGAGGAGGCGCGGCCAATGCTGGGGATTGGCGCGGCTGGTCAACAGATAGACGTAGTCATTCGGGCCGCCGGGCTTGCATGGAAAGATGCCGGATGGCGCGTTGCCGCCCGCCGGCTGGCGTAGTGCCGCTTTGCCGGTCTGTGCCTGCCTGATGAACATGCCGCGGCTGTAGTGCATGACTGAATCCTGCATCGCCGCCTGCAGCTGCCGCCCCTTGCCGGTCGATTGGCGCTGATAAAGCGCGGCCAGGATGCTGAAAGCCAGCAGCATGCCGGTGCCGGTGTCGCCGATCGTCGGGCCGGGCTTCAACGGCTTGCCGTCGCGTTCGCCGGTGATGCTCATGGCCCCGCCGCAAGCCTGCGCGATCGGATCGAAGCACAAGCCTTTTTCGTACGGGCTGCCGGCCCCAAAGCCCTTGACTTGGGCATAGATGATGCGCGGGTTTAAGGCACTGACCACGTCATAGCCGAGGCCCAGCCGCTCGACCACGCCGGGCCCGAAATTCTCGGTAAAGACGTCGGCCTTCTTGGCCATGTCCTTGACCAGCGCCAGGCCGCGCTCGGATTTGAGATTGACCGTGATCGACCGCTTGTTGGCGTTGTAGATCATGAAGTAATAGGGATCCGCCACGCCGCGGCGGCCGGCCTCGCCGCCCTCGGGGTTCTCCACCTTGACGACATCGGCGCCCATCCAGGCGAGCGCCTCGGTGCAGGTCGTCCCAGCCTCGAACTGGGTCAGGTCCAGGACCTTGATGCCGGCAAGACAATTCGGCGATACAGGAGTAGTTTGATCCATGTTTACTCTCCTCGGAGTGCAGGGCCATCGTTGGGTAGGGCGGATGGCAATCCGCCGTCGAGAATGACGGGCGCGGGCCCCCTCAGTTCAGCCCCTCCGCTTGCAGGGTGCGCTGCACCGCCGGGCGGGCCATCATGCGCTCGAAATGCGCGGCGCAATTTTTCGGCAATTGCATTCCGACCCGCTTGGCGCCCCAGAATTCGACGTAGAACAGCGCCGCATCGGCGATCGATAGATCATTGCCGCCGAGATAGTTCTTGCCTTCGAGCGCCTTGTCGACGACGGCAAAGCCCTTGTCGATGGCCTCGCGGCCCTGCGCCTTGACCTTGTCGTGGTCCGAGGCCGAGGGCGCGAAGCGCTCGGTGCGGAACAGGCGCGTGAAGCCCTGCGAGTGGATCGTGCCGACGATGTACTCCATCGCCTCCATCGCCCGGGTGTCGGTCTCCTCGTCCTTTGGGATCAGATTGGCCTGCGGGTTCTGGCGCGCGAGCCAGCGGGCGATGACCGGAAACTCGGTCAGGATCGAGCCGTCGTCGCGCTCGAGGGTCGGCACCTTGGATTTGGGGTTGATGCCGGTGAAGGGCGGCTTGTACTGCGCGCTGTCTCGGAAATTTACGGGCTCGGCCTGATAGGGCTTGCCGATCTCCTCCAGCAGCACGTGGATGCCGACCGAGCAGGCGCCTGGGGCGTAGTAGAGCTTCATCGCGGGTCTCCTCGCACATTAGGGTGAATAAATGGTGTCATTGCGATGAGCCCCCGGGTCCGGCTACGCCGGCCGGAGAAAGGCTCCGCGACGAAGCAATCTCGCTGAAAAAGGACTGTAACCGGCACGAGATTGCTTCGCGGAGTTGATCCTCGGGCCGCGCACCGCGCAGACCCGCGGGCTCGCAATGACGGGTCAGACGATGCCTTCGGTGCGCAACGCCTCGACCTCGGCGGCGCCGATGCCGAGCCATTGGCCCAGCACTTCGGCATTGTGCTGGCCGAGAAGCGGCGATGGCTTGACCTTGGGCGGCGCGCCGTCGAAACGCACCGGCCAAGCCGGCATCTTGTAGCCGCCGGTCGTCGGATGCTCGACATCCTGCATGATGCCGCGCTCGGCGAGCGAGGGATCGTTCAACAGCTCGAGCGTGTCGAACACAGCACCTGCCGGCACGCCGGCCGCGCCGATGATCTTCATCGCCTCTTCCTTGGTGTGCTGGCGCGTCCACGAGGCGATGATCTCGTCGACCTCCGCCGCGCGCTCGCCGCGCGCCGGCCCGGTGTCGTAGCGCTTGTCGCCGATCAGATCCTCGCGGCCGATCACCTTCAGGAGCCGGGTCCAATGCTCGGGATTGGCGCGGCTGGTGAAGACATAGACGTAGTCGTTGGGCCCGCCGGGCTTGCACGGATAGAGCGCCGAGGGCGCCAGCATGGCGCTCGACCGGCTGCTGCCGCCGCGAAGCTGGGCCTTGCCGCTCAGCTGGGTGCGCGAAAACGGCACCCGCATGTAATGGACCATCGCGTCCTGCATCGCCACCTGCAGCCGGCGCCCTTTGCCGGTGCGGTCGCGCTGGCGCAACGCGGCAAGGATGCTGATCGCCATCAGCATGCCGGTGCCGGTGTCGCCGAACGACGGGCCGGGCTTGACCGGCGGACGGTCGGCGTCCCCGGTGACGCTGATCGGGCCGCCCGCGGCCTGCGCGATCATGTCGAAGGCGAGGTTCTTCTCGTACGGGCTATGCTCGCCGAAGCCCTTGACCTGGCAATAGACGATGCCGGGGTTGAGCTCTTTGACGACGTCGTAGCCGAGCCCGAGCCGCTCGATCGTGCCGGGCGCCATGTTCTCGACCGTGATGTCGGCCTTTTTCAGCATCTCCTTGACGATCTCGAGCCCGCGCGGCGATTTGAGGTTGAGCGTTATCGATTTCTTGTTGGCGTTGAACTGGTGAAAGTACCAGGGGTCGTCGTCCGGGTGACCGGGGCGCAGCCGGCGGCCGGGATCGCCGGTCTTCGGGTTTTCGATCTTGACCACCTCGGCGCCGAGCCAGGCGAGCGCCTCGGTGCAGGACGGCCCCGCCTCGAACTGGGTGAAGTCCACGACCTTGACGCCTTCGAGACAATCGAGCTCCACGCCGGTGATTGCAGCCATCGCTCCTCACTCCTCCCGAAAAGATTATCGGCCACCACTATAGCGCCCCGGGCGGATTGCAAGAAAGTGCGCTCTCGGCAACACTCGGCTGGCAGCAGGGAGGGGGCCATGCAGGCCATTCAGCGCATCGCAGAATTTCACGACGAGCTGACGGAGTGGCGGCACGACATCCATGCCCACCCCGAACTCGGTTTCGAGGAGCGGCGAACCTCCGACCTGGTCGCGCTAAAGCTCGCCGAATTCGGCTGCGAGGTGTTCCGCGGCATCGGCAAGACCGGTGTGGTCGGGCGGTTGCGGGCCGGCAACTCACCGCGCTCGATCGGCCTCAGGGCCGATATGGATTGCCTGCCGATCCACGAGGCCACCAATCTCCCCTACCGCTCTCGACACGAGGGCCGGATGCACGCCTGCGGCCATGACGGCCACACGACGATGCTGCTCGGCGCTGCCCGCTACCTGGCCGAGACGCGGAATTTCGACGGCACGGTGCACCTGATCTTTCAGCCGGCGGAGGAGGGGCTCGGCGGCGGGAAGGCGATGGTCGAGGACGGCCTTTTCGACCGCTTCCCGTGCGAGGCGATCTTCGGCATGCACAATCGGCCGGGGCTGGCGGTCGGCAAATTCCAGATCCGCACCGGGCCGATGATGGCGGGCGGCGCCTATTTCGACATCACCGTCACCGGCCGCGGCGCGCACGGCGCCCGCCCGGAGGCTGGGATCGATCCGGTGATCACCGCCAGCCACATCGCGACGGCGTTGCAGACGATCGTATCGCGCAATGTGAGGCCGCTCGACACCGCAGTCCTCAGCATCACCCAGATCCACGCCGGCGACGCCTACAACGTGATCCCGGAACTCGCCTTCATCCGCGGGACGGCGCGCACGTTCAGCGCCGAGACGATGGCGCTGATCGAGAAAAATATGCGGCGCATCGCTTCGGGGGTGGCGAGCGGGTTTGGCGCCACGGCCGAGCTCGATTTCCGCATCCTGTTTCCGCCATTGGTCAACGACGCGACCGAGGCCGGGTTTATTGCCGATGCCGCGGCCGAGCTGGTCGGCGCCGACAACGTCAACCGCGACGGCGGCCTGGTGATGGCGTCGGAAGACTTCTCCTACATGCTCGAACATCGGCCGGGCGCCTATATCCAGATCGGCAACGGCGACGGAGCCGGCGGCTGCGAGGTCCACAACCCCGGCTACGATTTCAACGATGCGGCATTGCCGCTCGGCGCCAGCCTCTACGCCAGGCTGGCCGAGCGCAAGCTCGCCCGGCCCTGACGGCGGGCATGCCCTCACCCGCCTCCCCCCGGATCGTAGTCCGGGGGTCGGCCCCCTCTCCCGCAATGCGGGAGAGGGGGGACCCAGCCCCGAAGGAATGGGCTCGCTACGCCGGCGCCGGGATCGCGCGCTGATTGTACATGATCTTGCGCATCTGCTCCCGCTCGGCGGCGGTCAGGGTGGCGGGGTCGACCCGCAGATTGTTGCCGGTCTCCATGCCGCGCTTGACCGCCGGGCGGTTGCCGACCTCGTCGAACCAGCGCTTGAAATGCTTGAACTCGCCGATGTCCTGGCCCTGGGCCTCGGCATTGACGGTCCACGGATAGGAGATCATGTCGGCGATCGTGTATTCGTTGCCGGCCAGGTATTTGCGGTCGTGGAGCCGGTTGTTCATGACCCCGTAGAGCCGGTTGGCCTCGTCGGTAAAGCGGCGGATCGCATAGGTCAGATCGCCGGCATCGGGGCCGGCGCGGCGGAAATGGCCGCATTCGCCGAGCTTCGGCCCCTGATTGGCCATCTGCCAGATCACCCATTGGGTGACCTCGTATCTGCCGCGCAGATCCTGCGGGAAAAAGCGGCCTTCCTTCTCCGCCAGATACATCATCATGGCACCCGATTCGAAGATGCTGATCGGTGCGCCGCCGCCCTTCGGGTCGTGGTCGACCAGCACCGGCATGCGGTGATTGGGGTTGATCTTCAGGAAATCGGGCTTGAACTGGTCGCCGCGCCCGATGTTGCACGGCACCAAATTGTATTTCAGGCCCAATTCCTCGAGCAGGATCGAGACCTTCTTGCCGTTCGGGGTCGGCCAAAAGTGGAGATCGAGCATGGCAAGGTCCTTTCCGGTTAGGGGCTGATGAACGTAACGGCTTCCGCTTCCTTCTATCGGTCATCACCGGGCTCGGCCCGGCGATCCACGCCTTTTGCCGGCTGCCCATAGACGTGGATAGCCGGGACAAGCCCGGCCAAGACGAGCAGGAGGATTCGGGGACATCAAAGGATTGTAGCTGATTGCTTCAAGCCGCCTGCTCCTGGGTGGGCGCAATGTCGGCGACGATCGTGCGGTGCAGGTCGCGCACCGCGTGGGCGTCGCAGCGGCGGGCATGGTGCGTCACGACGCTTTTGTCCGACGTCGCGAGATCGTGTCGCGGCCATCGATGGGCCTGGACGGCAGTTTTGCGAGCGGTCGGCTGGCGCGGGTCGATGCCGCCGACCTTGTCAAAAAAGTCGCGGTGCGTCGGGCCGGCGGGACGGATCGATAACCTCATCGGGCGTCGCTCTGAGTTGTCGCGCCGCAAATCATAACGGCTCGCCGGCCCGCTGTCACCGCGACGCGATCCCGCTCAGGCGACGCGATCCCGCTCGGGCGACGCGATTGCGAAAACCGCGGGGCGCCGCGAGACTGGCCCCGAGCCGCCGCCATAACATCGAGCGCATGCCATTTATCTTGCTGGGATTTATCGGGCTGGTCTGGGGGGTCTCATACCCGATCACGGCGATCGCACTGGACGGGTTCAGCGTGCTGACATTGCGCTGCCTGACCCAGTTCCTGGGTGCCGGCGCGCTCGTGCTCTGGGCGGCGGCACGCGGACGGCACCTCGCCGTCGAGCGCGAAGCTTGGCCCGATCTGATCGTCGCTGCGCTCCTCAACATGACGATAATGCCGATCTGCTTTGCGCTCGGCGTCTATCTCCTCGGCCCCGGGCGGACATCGGTGCTGGTCTACACGATGCCGATCTGGGCCGGACTGTTTGCGCGGCTCATTCTGGGCGAGAAGCTGACCGTCAGTCGCACCGCGGCGCTGGTCCTGGGCGCCGGCGCCGTGGCGGCCCTGCTGTCGCAGGATCTCTCGGAGCTGCGCAACGCCCCGCTCGGCGCCGCGATCACCTTGCTGGCGGCGATGTCGTTTGGGCTCGGCACCGTGTGGCTGAAGCGCCGGATATGGCGGGCAAATGCCGCCGTCGTGGTTTTCTGGCAGTTGGCGCTCGGCAGCGTCCCGATCGTTGCCGTTTCGGCTTTCGCCGGTTTTCCGCCGGACCTGGCGCTGGCCGGCGCCAAGGAATGGCTGGCCGTGCTGTTTCTCGGCGTGGTCGCGAACGGTGCCGCTTATTTCGCCTGGTTTCGCGTCGTCGAGCTGCTGCCCGCGGGCGTATCGGGCATCAGCACCCTGATCGTCCCCGCTGTCGCCGTCGCGGCGAGCGGGTGGATCGCCGGCGAAACGCTGCACCCGCACGACATGGCGGCGATGTCGATGATCGGTGCGGCGCTCATGCTGGTGCTGCTCGAGCAGCTGCGGATCGGATGGCGCCCTGCCGTGCCCGCCGCCGATCGGCGACGTCGCGGGCTATAGGTCGGTCTCGGTCGTCTGCCCCGGGAACAGGGTGGCCCGGCTCCATCCCGACCAGTCGCCGGCAACCGGATCGTTCGGGTTGCGGTCGTGGCGCCAGCAGATGGTTTCGGCGTTCGGCGCGACGACCTCGTGGGTTTTGTCCTTGGTCATGACGAAGCTTTTGGTGGCGACGTAGCCGTTCTGCCGGTCGTCGCAATCGCTGCTCTTGGTGATCACCGCCTCGACATTGACCCGGTCCCAGGTCGGGTCGTTCAATACCAGGGTCGCCGATTGGCTCGACCCCGACGAGCAGCCGGAAACCATCGGCAGCGCCAACAGCAAGGCCAAGTACCGCATCCTATTTCCTTTCCTCCCCGGCAACGGCAGGAGATTCGTTGGCCGATCATCGCCGCGCAAGCGGGAATTGCCGGCTTCGCGGCGGCTCACCGGCGGCGGCGCGGCAGCATCGTCCGCAAGACGCCGTCGCGGCGGACGTAGTGGTGATAGAGCGCTGCGCCGGCGTGCATCGCGATGACCGCCAGCAGCAGCTCGGCGACCAGCCCGTGCGCGGCGACGGCTTCCCTCGCCAGCAACCTGTTGCGCCCGATAATCGCGGGCAACTCGACAACGAAATATAAATCGACCCGGTCGCCGCGCGCGTTGGTATGGAGGATGCCGAGAACCGGCTGGGCCAAGAGTAACAGGTAGAGCAGATATTCGGTGGCGCGCGCCGCCGCTTTCTGGATCGCCGGAAGACCGGCCGGCAGGCTCGGAGCCCGGGTCCGCCATCGCCACCCCAGGCGAAACAGGGTCAGCGCAAAGATGGTGATGCCGAGCGAGCGGTGCAGCTGCACCAGCATCGCGTGCTGTTCGCGCGACGGGACCGCCTTGCTCGCCCATACCGCGAGGTAGGCGGTCCCGATCAGCAGCAGGCTCGACCAGTGCACCCATTTGACGACGGGGTCCCAGCTTTCGTCCCGGCGCACGAGCTGGACCGCGTTGCCGGTATTCCGCCGCATTGCATTGCCGCTCATCGACATCCTCCCACGCGCTTTCCGACTAGATTTGCTGCGGGCCATAGCCGCGATCGGCCCGACGGGCATTGGTCGCCGGCCGACGGGTCGACGCGCGCATCGTTTGTGCCGGTCACCCTCCGTCAGCGGGCGAGCACCCAGTGACCTCGCCAGGCGGCGTGCTTGTCGTAGTCGTACCGAAATTCGTAATGCGCCGGCGACCCGACCACAGCCGCGGAGGCGGGCATCACAGGCCGACTCATCCCGGGCCAGGTGTTTCCGCCCGAAGGTTTCGGCCTCAACGCCATTGCCGGCGAGAGATTTACGGCGGCGGCGAGCGCCAGAGCGGCGGCGCTGAGGAAAAGCGGTTTCATTGCGAACCTCGCTGGAGTTGTTCGCGGTGCGGCCCCGGATTCATGGGCTCCGACCCACACTGGTCGGCGGCTGCGCCGTCGCCGTACCCGCAATGACTGCCGCAATGGATGGTTTATTCGGGGTGCTGAGCGGATTTCAGTCGAAAACGCGGTGGAACCGCCGGATGACGACTACACTGGCCCTGACCCTATCGGCTTGCAGACCGCGGCAGGCCACCCCTTATTCCAACAGCCCACGCATCTCTTTTCGGCGGGGCATGCCGCTGGGGTGCCTGCATACACACCAACGATCCGATGAGAAATCGGATGG
Organism: uncultured Alphaproteobacteria bacterium; assembly: GCA_963703855.1. GTDB lineage: Bacteria > Pseudomonadota > Alphaproteobacteria > ATCC43930 > CGMCC-115725 > AP-15. The sequence continues at coordinate 36,960 of CAVPFW010000003.1, read as the reverse complement.
CGAATGTGAAAAGGAGGGTCCAATGACCCGCAAGCTCCTGATGGCTATGGCCATCGTCGCTATCGCCCTCACCCCCTCGATCGGCATTGGAACCGCCGAGGCCCACGGCGGAGGTTTCGGCGGCGGCGGTTTTCACGGCGGAGGTTTTCACGGCGGTTTTCACGACCGGGGCTTTATTGGCGGGCGGGGATTTCGGAGTGGCGGATTTGGGAACGCTGGTTACTTCGGTGGTTACTATGGATATGGAACTTGCTATCTGACTATCTACGGTACGACTTATTGCTATTGATCGCGGGACATCTGTCGAGCCGGAACCCGGCAATTCCGGCAGCAAGCCGAACAGCCCCGCCCCAAAGGGTGGGGCTTTTCGGACTTTGATGTCTCGGTGTGCTCTGTGGGATCGAGCTCTGCCGTCGCAGAGCCTGATGCCGGGTCGGCTTCGGGACCGCGAGGCACCTCGGCACCTTCTCTCCTCGCCGCATCGGTTCCGGGAATAAACCATCCCGGCGATCGGTCTTGATCGGCGCAACCTCCACGCCATTCAGGAGAGAGAAATGGCCGATCGTGACGAAAGCAAGCTATTGGGCACGGCGAACCTCAATCGCCGCGGCCTTCTGAAGTGCATGAGTTGGGCCGGCACCGGCGTCGTCTGGAGCCTCGCCGGCGGCGTGCCGCGAACCTTGGGGCTGATCGGCTCGGCCGCCGCTGCCGAGGCAAAGCAGGGCGAGCTTACTTTCGTCCAGATCAGCGACAGCCATATCGGGTTTCATCTGCCGGCAAACCCGAACCCGACCGCCACCCTCGGCGAGGCGATCGCCAAGATCAAGGCGATGCCGGCGCAACCGGCCTTCCTGGTCCATACCGGGGACATCAGCCACCTGTCGAAGGAAGAGCAGTGGGATACCGCCGACCAGGTGATCAAGGGGGCGAACAAGCAGGTGTTCTTTATTCCCGGCGAGCACGACGTGGCCGACGCCGACAACGGCAAGGCCTATCTCGCGCGCTACGGCAAGAATACGCAGGGCAAGGGCTGGTACAGCTTCGACATGGCCGGCGTCCATTTCATCGCGCTGATCAACGTCTTCAATTTTCAGCCTGGGTTCAAATCCGCCGGCCTCGCGACCTTGGGCGACCACCAGCTCGAATGGCTGGAAAAGGACGTTGCCGGCCGTTCGGCCAGCACCCCGATCGTCGTCCTCGCCCATCTGCCGATGTGGACGATCTATCCGCAATGGGGCTGGGGCACCGCGGATGCCGGCCAGGCGCTCGGCTATCTGAAGCGCTTCGGCTCGGTGACCGTGCTGAACGGCCACATCCACCAGATCATCCAGAAGGTCGAGGGCAACGTCACCTTTCATACCGCGGCGTCGACGGCGTATCCGCAGCCGGCGCCGGGCACCGCCCCCGCGCCCGGGCCGATGAAGGTGCCGGCCGCCGACCTGCACAAATATCTCGGGGTCAGGACGGTCGACTACGTCAGCAGCAAGGGCGCGCCGGCCCTGACCGACAGCCCGCTCGTCGCATGAGGGAGGATGGCATGTCGACAACCGCAAACCCGATGCCGCGCCGCGCCCGGTTCGGCCTGATCTTCGGCGCGATCGGAGCGACGGCACTCCTCGCCGCCGGGACGCCGGGTCTCGGCGCCGCCCGTCAGGCGGTGGTCGATGTCGCGGCCCGCACGGCTACGATCAAGATCGACAACTTCGCCTTTGCTCCGGCGGATCTCACCATCGCGGCCGGGACGACGGTGACCTGGAAGAACGCTGACGAGGAAGCGCACCGCGTGATGGCGGTGAACAAGGGGTTCTCATCGGCGGCGCTCGACACCGACGACAGCTTCTCCCATACCTTCGCACAACCCGGGGTCTACAAATATATCTGCTCGATCCACCCGTACATGGTGGGCAGCATCGTCGTGAAACCTCGCGGCAAATCCTAACCGGCGATGGAGATGAGCCATGTCGGATCATCCTGCGGCCTCTGCCTGGGGAAGACGCGACGTGATCGGCGCCTGGCTCGCCTGCTTTGCCTTCGGGGTCGCCTGCTTCGCGCTGCTGGCCGTCGCGGCCCCCGAACGCGGCGGCCCGCCCGCGGCATTGATCAACCCCGGCCCGATCGCTACGGTGGCCGCCGCTGCCTATCGCCAGGGGAGATGCTGAGATGCCCGACGACGCCCGCAGACCGACAATCGACAAGTCCCGGCTGCCGAGCCGGCACGTGACGGTCGGCCCCGAGCGGGCCCCGCACCGAGCGTTTCTGTACGCGATGGGCTTGACCGACGAGCAGATCGCGCAGCCCCTGGTCGGCGTCGCCACTACCTGGAACGAGTCGGCGCCGTGCAACATCTCCTTGTCGCGCCAGGCGCAGGCGGCCAAGAAGGGGGTCGCGGCCTCGGGCGGAACCCCGCGAGAGTTCACCACGATCACGGTGACCGACGGGATCGCGATGGGCCACGAGGGGATGAAGTCGTCCCTGGTCAGCCGCGAGGTCATCGCCAACTCGGTCGAATTGTCGATGCGCGGGCATTGCTACGACGCGCTGGTCGGGCTGGCCGGCTGCGACAAATCTTTGCCGGGCCTGATGATGGCGATGATCAGGCTCAACGTCCCGTCGGTCTTCATGTATGGCGGCTCGATCCTGCCGGGACGCTTCAAGGGCCGCGACGTGACCATCGGCGACGTGTTCGAGGCGGTCGGCTCGCACAGCATCGGCAAATTGTCCGATGAAGAGCTGCATGAGCTCGAATGCGCCGCCTGCCCGTCGGCGGGCTCGTGCGGCGGTCTCTTCACCGCCAACACGATGGCCTGCGTGTCCGAGGCGATCGGCCTCGCTTTGCCCGGTTCGGCCGGCGCGCCGGCGCCCTACGATTCGCGCGACGCTTATGCCGAGGCTTCGGGCCACGCGGTCATGGAATTGCTGCGGCGGAACATTCGCCCGCGCGACATCGTCACCAGGAAGGCCATCGAAAACGCCGCGATGGTCGTGAGCGCGGCCGGCGGCTCGACCAATGGCGGGCTGCACCTCCCGGCGATCGCCAGCGAGGCCGGCATCGATTTTGACCTGCACGCTTTCGGCGAAATCTCCAAGCGCACGCCCTATATCGGCGACCTGAAGCCGGGCGGCCGCTATGTCATGAAGGATCTGCACGACATCGGCGGGGTGCCGGTGCTGATGAAGGCGTTGCTCGACGGCGGCTATCTGCATGGCGACTGTCTGACCGTGACCGGCAAGACGGTCGCCGAGAATTTGCGCAATGTGGTCGTGTCGACGAGCCAGGACGTGGTGCGGCCGACCGCGCAGCCGCTGTCGCCGACCGGCGGGCTGATGGTGCTGAAAGGCAACCTCGCGCCGCAGGGGGCGATCGTCAAAGTCGCCGGGATGACCAATCTGCGCTTCAGCGGCCCGGCCCGCTGCTTCGATCGCGAGGAGGACGCTTTCGCGGCGGTCGACCAGCGCCGTTACCGCGAGGGCGACGTGATCGTCATCCGCTATGAGGGGCCGCGCGGCGGGCCGGGGATGCGCGAGATGCTGTCGACCACCGCTGCCCTCTACGGCCAGGGTGTCGGCGACAAGGTGGCGCTGCTGACCGACGGCCGGTTTTCCGGCGCGACCCACGGCTTTTGCATCGGCCATGTCGGGCCCGAGGCCGCGGCGGGGGGCCCGATCGGCCTGCTTCGCGACGGCGACCGAATCACGATCGACGCGCAGTCCGGGACCCTCGAGGTGGCGCTGAGCGATGCCGAGCTCGCCGAGCGCCGCCGCGCGTGGACGCCGCGCCGCAACGACTACCAGGCGGGTTGCCTGTGGCGCTACGCGCAGACCGTCGGGGACGCCGAGAAGGGTGCCGTCACGCACCCCGGCGCCCGCGCCGAGACCCACGTCTACGCCGACATTTAGCAGGGTCGGGACGAGGCATCGGCAAGGCCGGCCGACCGCGCGGGGAGCAGGCCGCTCGGCTAATGCGGGACATCATGCTGACCGCCTCGGCTTCGCTGCGCGGTCAGGCGATCGAAGAAGCCGATGCGCCCGCAGCGGGCGTCGTAGAGATAGTCGAAGCGGGCAAGCGGGCTGCGGCCGATGTTGAAGAAGACCGGCGGCTCGGTCGCGGGCGGAGCCGCCCACTCGATCAGCTTTGGATCGATCGTCGATGAAATCTTTCTGCGGCCGGTAGGTGAAGCCGTAAGTAAGGGCCGGCGGCGCAGAAATATCGACTGCAGTGTCCGGCTTGAGCAGTTTCGGGTTAGACGGATCGACCACGGCAGACGGGCGCTGGGCCTTCGCCAGTGCGAAGATCATGTCGTCGATCCCGGTATCGAGCAGCATCGACCCGCAGAACTTTGCCGAAACAGCTGGAAAGCTGAAACAGCCATTTGCTCCCAACCAGCCGCCCTGCGGATCGTCGCTCGGCTCGAGCGAGATATAGCGAAACTTTTCTGCCGTGTTGGCGCGATCAAGCCCAATATCGACCCGATCGGGAGAGATGACGTAGCCCGGCCTCATCCGTCCATAGACGATATCTTCAAGCTGCAGGAACGGGTTGTTTGTCGATGGCGCGCCACCGCGGTCGAAGCCGATGCCCATCAGGCTGAAACTGGCGATCGCCTTGCGCTGATCGGAAGGCGGCGTGCAGGTTTTGACGTTGCTGCCGCATTCGACCCTGTCGATGCCGAAGACCTCTAGCGGAATTGTCGTCGCGACGGGCTTCGGCCCCCAAGTCGCATCGGGGATCGCTATCGTCACCGGCGTCAGCCAGTAGTTTCCGACGATCTTGTATCCGCTCGGGTAATATTCGCGGCTGCCGGGCTTGCCCGGGCCGATCGCCTGCGGTCCGAGCGAGCGCCGGTCGATCACCAGCCCAGTCGAGCCGGTGTCGAGCTCGACCCCGGGATGCCATGGTCCCCGGCCGATGGAAACGGCGACCGAAAAGCCGTGATCGAGGGTTCGCATCGGATTGTCGTAGGGGATCGTCAGGTGCCCGGCGCCGGCGGGGCAGTTCGCGGGATCGAACTGGTTGCGCGGGACGATCGAGGTGGTGGCGCTGGCGTCCCCCATCGTCGCCGTCAGGATCATCGAATTGACGAAATAGCGGCCGTCATAGGTGAAAATCGCGCTCGGGTCGCGGGCCGAGGTGATCCTGGCGGCGGTCGGGCGCAACGGCCCGCCGTCCGGCTGGTGGATGTTCAGCACGATCGGCCGTGTGCGGGAGGGGAGGATCGCATGACCTCGACGATCCGTGACCGCGACCGACAGCCGGATCTGCTGGCTGTGGTTCCAGCTCGAAGGTGTGATCGGATTGTCCAGCACAATGACCGTCGGCGAGAGGGTCATCGTTGCGTTGGCGGCCGGATCGTCCGCCTGCGCCGCGGCGCTGCCGAAGGTGGCGGCGATCGCGACGATTCCCGGAATGACAAACCCCCGCACGCTGCTGCGAATTCGCTGGATCATGGGCGCACCTCACGCCCGAGTTTCTAAAGGAGCTTCCTTTGTAATCGGTCAACGGACCATGCGCCGCAGCCGAACGGCCGGGATCATGCCCCAAAGCCTAGTCTCTTATGTCCCCGGTCAAGCTCGGAAGCTTCGCCCTACTCGCCCATGGCCCGCCCTCCGTGCATCAGGCTCGGCTCGGTCCGCCCGAGCAACCCTCGCTTCTCTACTCAGGAAGGGGCGGGCCGCCGGCCTCAGCCCTGCGGCATAACGTCCAGCTGGCGTGCCCATCGTCGCCGTCAGGATCATCGAATTGACGAAATAGCTGCCGTCATAGGTGAAGACCGCGCTCGGGTCGCTGGCCGAGGTCATCCTGGCGGCGGTCGGGCGCAACGGCCCGCCGTACGGCTGGTAGATGTTCGGCACGATCGGCCGTGTGCGGGAGGGGTGGATCGCGTGACCTCGACGGTCCGTGACCCTGACCAACCGCCGGATCTGCTGGCTGTGCCTCCGGCTCCGGCGTTTGGTCGGGCTATCCAGCACAATGGCCGTCGGCGATATGGCCATCGTTGCGTTGGCGGTCTGATCGCCGCGCCCGCAGACAAACCGCCCGGTTTTCCGTTTTGTCGCAGTCATCGGATGCCGAGGAGCGACAATCGCTGAGGCCTCGGAAGGTGAGGGTGTTTTTGGAACCGATCTTTGGGCGTCATCGTTTGGGAAGTCACACGACAAAACGGAGGTCGAGAATGGCTGCTATTGTTGGAACGGACCCCACCGTGCGTGAGACTGCCCGCCTGATCGCCAGCGACAAAGTCGAGGGGACGGCGGTGCGGAACAGCAAGGGCGACAAGGTCGGCACGATCGAACGGGTCATGATCGACAAGCGGACCGGCAAGGCTGCGTATGCGGTCATGAGCTTTGGCGGGTTTCTCGGGATGGGGCAGGATTACGTTTCCCTGCCGTGGCACACGCTGCGCTACAACGAGAACCTCGACGCTTACGAGCTGAACGTGACCGAGGACCAGCTGCGCGGTGCGCCGGCCATCGCCGGCGGGTGGGACACCGGCACCGTCAGCCGAGATTGGGAGCGCAACATCCACAATTACTACGGCGTCGACCCCTACTGGTGATAACAGCCGGTTGGGCGTGACCAGAGCGGAGCGGCTTCTGCCGCTCCGTTTTTGTTTGAGAACCCTGATTTCGCGCTGGGAATGGCCGCCGCTCCAGTGTCAGGATTGGAGCCGGCGTCGCTGGTCTCCGGCGCCCGCCGAGCTTCGTCGAGTAGGGGGAACCGCATGCCGACCGAAAGCAGCCCGTCGCCGACCGAGCGCCTGATCGCCTTGTGGGATCATCTGGGGCTCGCTGCCGCCTATGTCGCCACTCCAATTCCGGGCGATGTCGCGGCGCTCGCCGCCCGGCACCCCGAGCGCATCGCCGGCGTCGTGCTGTGCGTGCCGAGCCGGCTCGACCCGGCGCCGTTCGCAGATCTGGGTGAGCGGGTGCTGATGATCGCGGCCGAACGGGGACCGTCGGCCGAGGCGACCGCGCGTGCCGCCGCCCGGCTGGGTCAGGCCGAGCGCGTCGTTCTCGCCGGGTACGAGGCGTCCGGCAGCTGGGCCGACGCGGTTGCCGACCGCCGCGACGAGATCGCCCACAGCATGATCGGGTTTCTCGGACGCCTCGCCGCTGCAGGCCATGGCGCCGGCACCCCGCGCCAGATTGGCGCCGAGGGCGCGCATGCCGGCATCACCTATCGCATCGCCGGCTCCGGCCCGGCCTTGATCCTGCTGCCGTTCTTTCTGGCGCCGTCGCAGTGGGAGCCGGCGCTCGCGCAGCTTTCCGAACATTTCACCGTCGTCATCTTGGGCGGCCCGCACCTGGGCGGGGTCGCCTCGCTCGAGGACCGGGCGCGCATGCGCAGCTACCAGGCGATGTTCCACGCCCTGATCGATCGGATCATGCCGCGCCCCGGCGAGGCGATCCTCGAGGTCGGCTGCGGCGCCGGGTCGCTGGTCCGCCTGCTGGCGCGGCGGCTGGGTGGCGCGAACCCGATTACCGCGGCCGATGTCAACCCGTTCCTGCTGCGCGAGGCGGCGGTGTTGGCGGCGGCCGACGGGTTCGCCGACGCGATCCACTTCACCCACGGCAACGCCGAGGCATTGCCTTTTGCCGACAATTCCTATGATTGCGTCTATTCGGTCACGGTGTTGGAGGAATGCGACGCCGACCGGGCTATCGCGGAGATCATGCGCGTCCTGCGGCCGGGCGGCCGCGCCGGGATCGCGGTGCGCGCGCTCGACATGCAGCAATGGTGGAACCTGGAGCTGCCCGAGCCGATCCGCCGCAAGATCGAGACGCCGCCCTATTCGGTCGACCGCGCCGGCGTCGCCGACAGGAGCCTCTATCGCCGCATGCGCGAGGCGGGCTTTACCGACCTCGCCTGCTTCCCGACCCTGGTGACGCTCGACCGTCCCGGCGGGCCGATCTGGCGCAACCGCGAGGATCACGTGCTGTCCTTGCTGTCACCCGACGAGCGAGTACAGTGGCAGACCGAGCGCGACCGGGCCGCGGCCGATGGCCTGCTGTTCATGGCCCACCCGCTCCACTGCGCGGTCGGCACCAAGCCGCCGCAGGGTTGAGCCGCCAAGATAAAGCAGGCTGCGCCGGTCCGGTCGGGCGCGGTGCAGGGGCGGCGGGCGAGGAGGTGCCGGCCGGGTCCCTAGCTCAGCCGCCGCCGATCTTCGGGATCAGGTAAATTTCGCTGTTGGGAGCGAGGGGTGCCAGATAGGCGTCCTGATAGATCTCGCCGTCGATGGCCACCGCCATTCCCTCCTCGATCTGATGACCGAGGCCGGGAAAGCGGCGGTCGAGCTCGAGGATCAGCCGCCGGAAGTTGTCCGCTTCCACGTCGAACTCGGAGAGCCCGCCGGTAAACCGGCGGGCAGCCTGACCCGAGATGACGACGTGCGGCATTGTTGGTACCCCTGGCTCAGTGCCGTCATTCGGCCGCCCGGCGCATCGGCTCCTGCGCGTCGAGCGCGGCGCGCAGCCGCGGCGGCGACATCGGCAGGTCGCGCAGGCGCACCCCGGTCGCGGCCGCGATCGCGTTGGCGACGGCGGCCATCGGCGGCACGATCGGCACCTCGCCGACGCCGCGCGCGCCGAACGGATGCCGCGGGTTCGGCACCTCGACCATGACCGCCTCGATCATCGGCATGTCCGAGGCGACCGGACAGCGGTAATCGAGAAAGCCCGGATTTTCCAGCCGCCCGTCCTTGTCGTAGATGTATTCCTCGTTCAACGCCCAGCCGACGCCCTGGGTCACCCCGCCCTGGATCTGGCCCTCGACATAGGAGGGGTGGATCGCGCGGCCGACATCCTGCACCGCGGTGTAGCGCAGGATCTTGACGTGGCCGGTCTCCCGGTCGACCTCGACATCGCAGATGTGCGTCGCAAAGCCGGGGCCGGCCCCTTGCGCGTTGATCGACACCTCGGCGCTGATCGGGCCGCCGGTGCGCCCCGCTTTGAGCGCGATCTCGGCCAAGGGCAGCGGCTCGAAGCTGCCGGCGTTGGCGCCGGCGGGATAGGCGCAGCCGTCCTTCCATTCGACCGCGTCGGGGCTGATGTCCCAGATCATCGCGGCGCGCTGCTTCATCTGCTCGACCACCTTTTCGGCCGCCTGGGTCGCCGCCATGCCGGTGGCGAAGGTCACCCGGCTGCCGCCGGTCAGGAACGAAAACCCGATCGAGCTGGTGTCGCCGACGATCGGCCGGACCTTTTCGACCGGGATGCCGAGCACCTCGGCCGCCATCATCGCGATCGAAGCGCGCGAGCCGCCGATGTCGGGGTTGCCGGAGACGACCACGGCGGTGCCGTCCTCGTTGATGTGGCACGCAGCGCTCGAATTCGCCGCCGATATTGAACCAGAAGCCCGAGGCGATGCCGCGGCCCTGATTGGGGCCGAGCTTTTCCTTCAGATGCGGGTGGTTCTTGGCCGCGTCGACGGTCTCGGCATAACCGATATTGACGTAGGTCGGTCCGTGCGCCGCCTTGGTGCCGTCCCTGGCGGCGTTTTTCTCGCGCAGCAGCAACGGGTCGATGCCGAGCTGGCCGGCGAGCTCGTCGAGGCAGCTTTCGACGCCGAACGACGAGATCGGCGCGCCCGGTGCCCGATAAGCGGCGACCTTCGGCCGGTTCGACACGACATCGTAGCCGACGATGTTGACGTTGGGGATGTCGTACATCGCAAAGCCGCACATGCATCCCGGACCCACCGGCGAGCCCGGAAAGGCCCCGGCCTGATATTTGAGCGCGAGATCGGCGGCGACGATCCGCCCGTCCCTCTTGGCGCCGATCTTGACCTCGATAACCCCGCCCGAGGTCGGCCCGGTCCCGCGGAACACTTCCTCGCGGCTCATCACCATCTTGACCGGCCGGCCCGACTTCTTGGCCATCGCCAAGGCCAGCGGCTCGAGATAGACGAGCGTCTTGCCGCCGAACCCGCCGCCGATCTCGGCCGGGATCGCGCGGATCTGCGAAATATCGATGCCGAGCAATTTGGCGCAATAGGCGCGCACCATGAACTGGCCCTGGCTCGAGCTCCAGATCGTGCACTGGCCGTCGGCCGCCATCGAGACGACGCAGGCATGCGGCTCGATATAAGCCTGGTGCACCGGCTTCGTCGTGTAGCGGCGCTCGATGATGATATCGGCCTCGCGGAACCCGGCTTCGGCGTCGCCCTTGGCGAAGGCCACCCGCTTGGCGATGTTCGAAGGATGGGTCGGCTTGGGATCGACGCCCTGGGTGAACAGATCGTCGTGCAGCAGCGGAGCGTCGGGCTTCATCGCCTCTTCGACGTCGATGACGTGCGGCAGCACATGGTAGTCGACCTCGATCAGCTCGCAGGCTTCCTCGGCGATCGCCGGCGAGGTGGCGGCGACGGCGGCCACTGCGTGCCCGTCATAGAGCGCCCGCTCGCGCGCCATGCAATTGGCCGACAGGTCTCGGAAATTCATCGGCCCTTCGCCGACGAACGCCTCTTCCGAGGCGATCGGCGGGAAATCCTCCCAAGTGATCACCGCCTTGACCCCGGGCAATGCCCGGGCCTTCTCGGTGTTGATCGACAGGATGCGGGCGTGCGCATGCGGGCTGCGCTTGACCTTGCCCCACAGCATGCCCGGCATCACCATGTCGGCGCCGAAATTGGCGCGCCCGGTGACCTTGTCGACCCCGTCGGGGCGGATCGGACGGGTGCCGACGATCTTCTGAAATTCCTTCGCGATGAACGTCATGAGGACCTTGCTCCTGTTCTAACCGTCACCCCCGCGGAAGCGGGGGCCCAGGGGCAACCGGCAAATCGATGCCGGTTCTGGATTCCCGCTTGCGCGGGAATGACGGGTTAATCACTACTCCGCCGCCTGACGCATCGGCGCTGCATCGTCGAGTGCCGCCAGCAGACGCGGCGGCGACATCGGCAGATCGCGCAGCCGGATCCCGGTGGCATCGGCGATCGCGTTGGCGACGGCCGCCATCGGCGGCACGATCGGCACCTCGCCGACGCCGCGTGCGCCGAACGGATGCCGCGGGTTGGGCACCTCGACCATCACCGTGTCGATCATCGGCATGTCCGAGGCGACCGGACAGCGATAGTCGAGGAAGCCCGGGTTTTCGAGCCGCCCATCCTTGTCGTAGATGTACTCCTCGCTGAGCGCCCAGCCGACCCCCTGCGCCACCCCGCCCTGCATCTGCCCCTCGACGTAAGAGGGATGGATCGCCCGGCCGACATCCTGGATCGCGGTGTAGCGCAGGATCTTGACGTGGCCGGTCTCCCTGTCGACCTCGACATCGCAGATATGGGTCGTGAAGCCTGGACCTTGCCCCTGCGCGTTGATCTGGACCTCGGCGCTGATCGGCCCGCCGGTGCGCGCCGATTTGGCCGCGAGTTCGGCCAAGGGCAACGGCTCGAAGCTGCCGGCATTGGGGCCGGCCGGGAAGGCCTTACCGTCCTTCCACTCGACCGCCTCGGGGCTGATGTCCCAGGTCACCGCGGCGCGTTTTTTGAGCTCCTCGACGATCTTTTGGGTCGCCTGGGTCACCGCCATGCCACCGGCAAAGGTCACGCGGCTGCCGCCGGTCGAGGCGCTGAAGCCGATCGCCGTCGTATCGCCGACCACCGGGCGAACACTCTCGAACGGGACGCCCAGAACCTCGGCCACCATCATCGCCATCGAGGCGCGCGAGCCGCCGATGTCGGGATGCCCTTCGGTCACCGTGACCGTGCCGTCTTCGTTGACGTGCACCGCAGCACTCAACTCACCGCCGGCATTGTGCCAGAAGCCCGAGGCGATGCCGCGCCCCTGGTTGGGTCCGAGAGGGATCCTGTACTGAGCGTGCGCTTTGGCCTCCTCTAGGGTTTTGGCGTAACCGATGTTCGTCCAAGTCGGTCCGTGCGCTGCCTTGGTGCCATCCTTGGCGCCGTTTTTCTGGCGCAGCTCCAACGGATCGATCTTCAGTTCGCGGGCCAACTCGTCTAGGCAACTTTCAACCGCGAACGCCGAGATCGGCGCGCCGGGGGCGCGATAGGCGGCAACTTTGGGACGATTGCAGAGCACATCGTAACCAACGGAATCGACGTTCGGCAGGTCATACGGCGCAAAGCCGCAGATGCAGCCCTGCTGGACCGGCGAGCCCTGAAATGCGCCCGACTGGTATTTGAGCACGGCCTGGGCGGCGACGATCTGGCCGTCCTTCTTGGCGCCGAGCTTTACTTCGATGACCGCGCCCGAGGTCGGTCCGGTCGCCCGGAACACCTCCTCGCGGCTCATCACGATCTTGACCGCCCGTCCCGACTTCTTCGACAGCATATACGCGACCGGCTCGAGGTAGACGATCGTCTTGCCGCCGAACCCGCCGCCGATCTCGGCCGGGATCGCCCGGATGTTGGCGATGTCGGCGCCGACGATCCGCGAGGTGTAGCCGCGGACCATGAACTGGCCCTGGCTCGAACTCCAGATCGTCGTTTGGCCATCCGGTGCCACCGAAACAACGCAGGCATGCGGCTCGATATAGCCCTGGTGCACCGGCTTTGTCGTATAGCGCCGCTCGACGACGATTTCGGCCTCGCGGAACCCGGCCTCGACGTCGCCTTTGGTGAAGCGGACCATCTTGGACACGTTCGAGGGCTTGGTCGGCTTGGGGTCGACGCCGGTAGTGAAGATGTCGTCATGCAGGACCGGCGCGTCCGGCATCATCGCCGCCTCGACATCCATGACGTGCGGCAATACCTCGTACTCGACCTCGATCAGCTCGAGCGCCTGCTCGGCGATCGCCGGCGAGGTGGCCGCGACCGCGGCCACTGCGTGACCCTCGTAAAGGGCCTTGCCGATCGCCATGCAATTGCGCGACAAATCGCGCAGATTGGCCGGGGCGGCGCCGATAAATGCCCGGGCCGGCGTGATATCCGGGAAATCGGCGCGGGTGGTCACCGCCTTGACCCCGGCCAATGCCATCGCCTTGTCGGTGTTGATTGACAGGATGCGCGCATGGGCGTGCGGGCTGCGCTTGATCTTGCCCCACAGCATCCCCGGCATCGTCATGTCGGCGCCGAAATTAGCCCGGCCGGTGACCTTGTCGACGCCGTCGGGGCGGATCGGGCGGGTGCCGACGACCTTCAGATCGGCTTTGTTCAGAAAACTCATCGCGCGGCCTCCTGTCGCATTACCGCGGCGGCGTCGAGCACCGCGCGGATGATCTTGTCATAGCCGGTGCAACGGCAAAGATTGCCGGCGAGCCAATAGCGCGTCTCTTCTTCGGTCGGGTTCAGATTCTCGTCGAGCAACGCCTTGGCCGCGACGATGAAACCCGGCGTGCAGAAACCGCATTGCAGTGCGGCATGTTCGAGGAATTTCTGTTGCACCGGATGCAGGTGATCGCCCTGGGCGATGCCCTCGACCGTCTGGATCGAGCGGCCCTCGGCCTCGGCGCCCAGCATCAGGCATGAGCAGACGATCTTTCCGTCGCAGATGACGGTGCAGGCGCCGCAATCGCCCGAGCTGCAGCCTTCCTTGCTGCCGGTCAGATTGAGCTCGTCGCGCAATACGTCGAGCAGGGTCTGCTGCGGCTCGCACAGAAATTCGACCGGCTCGCCGTTGATGATGGTGGTTACGTGGTGTTTGGCCATTAGCGTGCTCCAGCGCGTTCAAAGGCAATGGCGGCCGCGCGGCGCGCAAGCACGCCGGCAACCTTGGTGCGGTATTCGATCGTGCCGCGCTTGTCGGTGATCGGCTTGCAGGCGCGCTGCGCGGCGCTATCGAGGGCCGCCAACGTCGCGTCGTCGAGCCGGTGCCCGATCAGCGCCGCCGCCCCCTCCGGCACCACGAGCGGCGTCGGCGCCACGGCGCCGAGCACGACGCGCGCGTCAGTGCACACGCCGCTGCCGTCCAGGGTGACGTTGACCCCGCAGCCGACGACGGCGATGTCCATCTCGGTGCGCGGGATGAAGCGCAGATAGGCGTCGGCCTGGTGCGGTTTCGGCTTCGGCACGTGAAATGCTACGATGAACTCGCCCTTTGCGAGCGAGGTTCGCCCCGGGCCGGTGACGATCGCCTCGACCGGTGCGGTGCGCCGACCGCCCGGACCGGCGATCACGCAGGTCGCGCGCGCCGCGATCATCGCCGGCACGCTGTCGGCCGCCGGCGAGGCATTGCACAGATTGCCGGCGAGCGAGGCCCGCCCCTGGATCTGCTCCGAGCCGATCAGATCCATGCCTTCGACGATCCCCGGCCAGGCGCGGGTCAGCGCTTCGTTCTCGAAGATCGTGGCGCCCGGGGTGGAGGCGCCGATCACGAACGCTCCGTTCTCCTCGCGAATGCCGGTCAGCTCCGGGATCCGCTTGGTGTCGACGATCAAATCGGGGCGCGTTCGCCCCGAGCGCAGCTGCACCAGGAGGTCGGTTCCGCCGGCCAGCACCTTGGCCATGCCGGAACTCCCGGCCAAGATCTTGACGGCCTCGTCCACTGTCGTCGGTGCGGTGAAGCTCAGGCTGGGCATGTTCGCTCCTGATTGACGCGGGTATCGAGACGCAACGGTCCGGCCCGCCGAAAATACGCTGACGCAGTGCGGCTGCCTCGGGGCAAGCGCCAGGCACGGCGTCGTCCTCGATTACACTACCATCCCATGCGGCGTGAAGCGCTATGTTCCGATGTCCCCGCAGGATGCCAGGCTGCGCCGCACCATGATCCCGATCATAGGCCATATGGTCCTCGATGACAGCCAGATCGAGGAAAGCTTCATCCGCGCCTCCGGCCCCGGCGGTCAGAACGTCAACAAGGTCGCGACCGCGGTGCAGCTGCGCCTCGACCTCGCCCGCGCGGCGACATTGCCGCCGGAGGTGCGCGAGCGGGCCGCTCGCCTCGCCGGCCGGCGCCTGACCCAAGACGGCGTTCTGATTATCACCGCCCGCCGCTTCCGCACCCAGGAGCGCAACCGCCGGGACGCGCTCGATCGCCTGATCGCCCTGATCCGCCGCGCCGCCGCACCCCCCGCCCCGCGCCGCCCGACCAAGCCCACCGCCGCCGCCAAGCGCCGCCGTCTCGCCGCCAAATCCCGCCGCGCCGCCCTCAAAGAACAGCGCCGCCCCGGACCGGGCGAGGATGTCGGCGGATGAGGGTTCGCGCCGCCCTGCGCAGGTTGCCCGCTCGCCCCGCCTTCCAGGGAGAGGGGGGCTCTTGCCCCCGAGCAACCGAACGCGGGCGCACCTCGCAGCCGGCCGGGGCGCCGCCGGCGCGAACGACCGGCTTCCGGCGGCTCGACGCCCGGAAGCAGCCCCAGGCAGTGCGGCCATCGGTAGCAGCTCACCTCGAGAAGGATACCCCATCAGCGCCGTTGAACAGCTGTCCGAGGTCGCGTAGTCTAGGCTGCCGGTCACGCCGCTGAGCAGTAATGAATGGGAGGTGCAGCAGGTTACAGCGCCTACACTGGACCGTAAGATAAGATGTCGACAGCCCGGAGTGTTCAAGGTTCGCGTTCGCGTAGTCATAATTCAAGGTTCGCAGTGATGAGCCGCGAGAACCGGACCGAGACGATCCGCGGGACCATGCGGTTTTTGGTGGATCAGGGATCCGGGTGGATTTCATGGCGGCCGCTCCGGTCGGCCGTCGACGTGACGGCGACCGCGGTTCGGGCAGCAGCGCGCAGAGCCGCGGGCGGGAGGTCGGCGCAAGCCCCGATCGCGCCGCCGACAGCCGTATGACGTTTCTCAGCCGCCGCGGGGATGCGGGCGCGGCAATCGGGATCGGGGGTGCCGTCGCCCGCAGCGTGCGGTCACGTCGGGCGTGGGTCGAGACGTGAAGCTGATCCGGCAACTCTGGTATATTTTCAGCCCCCGGGAACGGATCGAGGGTTTGATCCTGCTGCTCGGCATGGCGCTGGGCGCTCTGTTGGAAGCCGGGAGCATCGGCATCGTCGCTCCCTTCATCGCTGTCTTGAACGGACCGAAGCGGGTATTCGACGCGCCCGTTGCCCAACCGCTGATGTCCGCTCTGCACATCCGCACTCCGCAAGAGCTGCTGATCACCCTCGGGATCGGGGTGATCGGCGTCTTTATGATCAAGAGCATCTATCTCGTGCTCCTGTACCGCTGGCTGTTCCGATACGCTTTCGACAAGTGCGTTGCGATTACCCGCCGGTTGCTGACCGGCTATCTGTGCGCGCCTTACACCTTCCATCTCCAACGCAACACAGCGGAGCTGATAAAAGGCACGAGCGAGACGATCCAGCGCTTCATCATCGGATTTCTGATCATGCTGCTGGTCGTTTTGGCAGAGGCCCTGGTCGTGGTGGCGCTGACCGCCCTGCTCGTGCTCTTCAAGCCGCTGGCGACGTTGGGCGCCGTGCTGATCCTCGGCGTTCCGGCCGCGCTGACCTACCGGGCGATGCAGCGGCGGCTCGCCGATTCGGGCGGCTCGCCGAGACCAGCATGGGCTCGATGATGCAGTGGACCGAGCAGTCCGTCAGCGGGATCAAGGAGATCCTGATCACCGACCGAACCTCGTTCTTCATCGATCGTCACAGCCAGCACACACGGCAGTACGCCGATTCCTGGTGCTCGTTCACGCTCCTTTCGAACATTCCACGCCTGGTCATCGACACCCTCGCGGTCAGCGCACTGGTCGCCATCTCCTTGGTCATTCTGGCGCGAGGACAGGACGTCCAATCGATCTTGCCCGTCCTGGGCATGTTCGCCGTGGCTGCGATTCGGCTGATGCCGTCGATCAATCGCATTGCCCACGGGCTCACGCAGCTGCGCTTTCACTATGCCGCAACCGAGGTGATCTATCGCGAGTTGCGCGAAACTCAAGGGAACGACTTTGCGCGGGCGAGCCCGTCGCCGGACCGGGACCGGTCGCCGGCTTTTCCTTTCGAGCGGTCGCTCGTGCTGCAGCATCTGACCTACCGCTATCCTTCGATGCCCCAACCTGCGGTCGACGATGTCTCGCTCGAAATTCAGAGAGGGCATTGGATCGCCTTTATCGGGCCGACCGGCGCGGGCAAGACCACGCTTGTCGATCTGATGCTCGGCCTGTTCGTTCCGACCGCGGGCAGGATCCTGGTGGACGGCCGCGACTTGCACGACGACGTTGCGGGATGGCAGCGCAATATCGGCTACGTCCCCCAGGACGTCTATATGATGGACGACACCGTTCGCAGCAATGTCGCCCTCGGTTTGCCGGATCAGGAGATCGACGACGAGCGGGTGTGGCACGCGCTGCATGCCGCGCAGGTCGACAAGCTGGTGCGCTCGCTGCCCGGTGGATTGAATGCGATGATCGGTCAACGCGGCGACCGGCTGTCCGGCGGCGAGCGTCAGCGGCTGGGATTGGCGCGCGCCCTGTTCCGCGATCCGCAGGTGCTCGTGGTCGACGAGGGAACGGCGAACCTCGACAACGAAACCGAGGCGGCCATCGTGCATACGCTTGCCGGGCTGAGAGGAGAAAAGACCATAATCGTCATCGCGCACCGCCTACCCTTGGTCCGAAATTGCGACCGGGTCTACCTGTTGCGGCAGGGTCGGGTGCACAATGCCGGCGCGTATTCGGACCTGCTCTCCACGGATGCCGCGTTTCGGCAATTTGCCGATGGCGGCCCCTGAGCCGGCGCGGTCTTCACGGATGGGCGGGGGCCGAGGCGAGCCGCCGCTGAGACCAGATGCCGCCCGCCTCGGGCGGGCTTCAGGCGCCGAAATTTCGGTCCAGGCGCCCGAGAAGACCGTCGCGGATGCCGAGCAGGCAGGCCTTGAGCTTGGTGCCGCGTTCGCGTTCGAGCAGGACGATCCCGGCCAGAATCGCGCTCAACCGGTAGCTGAACCAGACGAGCAGCAGCGGCCAGTTTCTCCGGTGATACAATTTCAGCCAAAAAAACACGAGATTTCGGAAATACAGGTAGCGCCGGATCGCCGAATGATTGGTGGTGTAAAAATCCCAACCCAGGATGCGGCCATGCAAGCCCTGGCCCACCCGATGATCGAGGATGCTGTCGCGGTGCACGAAGATTTGGTATCCGGCGCGGTGGATCCGATAGGTGTATTCGACATCGCCGTAGTCCATGGACAGGTCGTGCCAGTATCCGAGCGTGCCGATCCGCGGCAGCCCGACCTTCTCGACGGCGGCGAGATTAATCAGAGCGCCGCTCCAGATCACGCTGTCGCAATCGATGAAGTCGCGATCCCGCCGCAGCTTTGCCGGCCGCGGCCCGCCGGGCGTCAGCACACGACCGCGCAGCATCCGTCCGAGATTGAGCAGGTTGTGCGAAGGGCCGACGACACCGACCTCCCGACCCCCGCCCGGGCCGCCGGGCTCAACCAGGCGGGTCAGCAACTCGAGCGCGTTTGGTCGCGGCCGGCTGTCGGCATCGAGAATCCACAGCCAGTCGTAGCCGTGAGCCCTGGCGTATTCGAGCCCGGTCGTCACCCCGCCGCTGATGCCCAGATCCAGCCGATTTTGCACCAGGGTAACGATCTCGGGGTAGGCCAACTGCGCCGTCTCGTCGGTCGAGGCGTTGTCGACGACGAGGATCTCTTCCACTGGCAAGGTCTGCCGCAGGATCGCGTCGAGCGCGGCGCCGATGACATCGGCATCATTATAGCCGGAGATCTCGACGAGAATCCTCACTGCTGCTCACCCTCCGGCTGCTCAGTCTCGGCCATTCGAGCCAACTCGCCGCCGTCAGACCCGACCGCCACGCCATTTCCGTGGTGGGTGCGAACCGGTGATCGCTGCGGTGCGAGCAACCTCTGCCGAGAGGCGACGAGGCTGCGCTCCTCGTCAGCCTATCCGCCTGCAGTCCCGTCTGCCAAGCGTCGATGGGGGCCGGTCCGGGATCGAGCTGGACTTTGCCGCCGAATTCGAGCATAATCCTCCGGTGCTTAGTATCTGACCCGAAATGAAGTGAACGATCCCACCACGCTACCGTCGCCCTGCGAAAGCGGGGGTCCAGGGTAACCGCTCATCCCGCGGCCCTGGGTTCCCGCTTTCGGGGGAACGACGAATAAATGTTTGCTGGCTTCGAATTCATTTCGTGTCCTGCTCTCAGAGGGGGAGGCGGCGGGTTTTTTCGCGGCGACCGGATTGAAGGAACGGGGGCGAGATGGACGGCGCCGCCTGAGCGCGCTGGCACGCATGGTGTCGGATATTCCGGAGCTGAGAGACGCATATGCAGCTCTCCTCGGCGGCCTGCGGCTCAGCCCAAGCCTCAATTCGGGAAAATCGGTCCTGGTCACGAGCACGCAGCCGAACGAGGGGAAGACGACCGTCGCCTGCTGCCTGGCCATCACCGCCTCGCTCGCGGGTCAGGCGGTCCTGCTGATCGACGGCGACCTGCGACGGCCGTGGTTGACCTCGGCGGCCGGGATCGGCGACACAATCGGGCTCGGCGACGTTCTGGAAGGTCGGGCCGAGCCCGCTGAAGCCATCCATCTCGTCGCGCCGTTCGAGGGCTCCCGCGAGTCGGGCCCGCTCAGCGTCATGGCGCCGGGCCGGAAATCGCCGGCCTTTCTACCTGCAGTCGATTGGGCCTTCGCGCGGACGGCGTTTCGATCATTGTCGGAGCAGTTCGATATCGTATTGCTGGATTCGCCCCCGGTTCTGGCGGCGAACGACGCGCTGCTGCTTGCCGGCATGGTGGATGGCGTCCTCCTGGTCGTCGGCGCCGGCAGCGCCGACCGCTACGAGGTGCAAAGGGCCAAGCAGCAGCTGGAACCGATCGGCACACCGGTCATCGGCGCCGTCCTGAACCAGTTCGATCCAAAACTCCATGGTCCGCCGAGCCAGCCCTATCGCGGCTATTACCTCGGCTCCCGCCCATGAGCACAGGAGCTGATTGATGACCGATCAAAAGCCGGTGAGCGACGGCGCGCCAGTGCCAGCCATCACGCTGTCGGTGATCATCGCGACCTACAACGCATGCCAGCTTCTCGCGGACTGCTTGGCCTCGATCTACCAAAACCCGCCAACCGAGCCTTTTGAGATCATCGTCGTCGACGATGCCTCTGCGGACCGGACGAGCGAGATGGTGCGCGCCCGCTTTCCTGAAGTCCGCCTGTTGCGAAACGAGATCAACCGTCATTACGCGACCTCGAACAACCGGGCGTTCGACCAGGCGCGAGGGCAGTACCTCTATTTGCTCAACAACGACACGATCGTCCTGCCGCGGGCGCTCGATCGCATGCTCGCCTTTCTTCGGGAGCACCCCGAGGCCGGCGCCGTCGGCAGCAAGCTGCTCAACGAGGACGGGACGATCCAGTGGTCGGTCAAGTCGCTGCCCAATCCGGGTTCCGCGCTGTTCGGGGCCCGCTCGATCATTACCCGGATGTTTCCGAACAACCCCTGTTCGAGGAAGCATCTGCTGCACCTGGGTCGAGACCCGACCGAGCCGTTCGTCGCCGGCTACGTTTCCAGCGCCTCGACGATGCTGCCCCGCAATGTAGTCGAACGGGTCGGATATCTTGACCGGCGTCTGTCTTACCACGTCGATGCCGACTACTGTAAGAGAGTTTCCAACGCCGGATACAAGTGCTATTATCTGCCGACAGCCACGGTAGTTCATTTGAACCACAAGGGCGGCACCATGGTCAGCCGGAGACGGCGGTTTCGCTCGCTCGTGGAGTTTCACGTCGGCAGCTACATCTATTACCGCAAGCACGTTCAGCAATCGGCGTGGAGCCCCATGCAAATCATTGTTGCGGCCGGTCTCGTCGCTCGCTTTCTGGCCTCGCTGACGGTCCAGGCTTCGGCCGAGCTGCTCAGCGCGACGCGTTCGCTCGCCCAGCAAAAAGGGTCGGCGGGTTGAAGCGGGTGCGGCCAAACCCGGCGGTGGCCGCAGCTTTGCGGCAGCCCACCCGGCTCGGCCGGAACCATCCCGGCGCGGTCCCGGCCTAGCGCCGATGCGAGTTTTGGCCCACATCCACACTCTCAACGATGCCGCCGTCATCGAGCAGGCGCTCGCCGCGCTTCAGCGGCAAACCCGACTGCCCGACGCCATCATCATCGTCGACAACGGTTCGACCGATGCGACCCTGGACCGGACCTTTCCGAACGGGGTCGCCGTCGTTCGCAATTCCGCGAATTTGGGCACGAGCGGGGCCATTCGAATTGGTTTTGCCCACGCCTTGGAGCACGAATTCGACTGGACCTGGGTCTTCGATGCCGACAGCGTTCCGGAGCCCGACGCGCTCGAAAACCTGCTCGCCTTTTTCGAGCGTCTGCCGCCCCCGGAGCGCGAGCGGGTCTGCTTTCTGGCGTGCCACCTGCGGACCGCGAGCGGGCAGGTCAGGGACACGCCGATGATCTTCACAAAGTCGAGCATCGAGTACGTGATGCTCGACGCCCCCGAGGGTTACAGCCGGTGCGACTGCTTCATCTGGACCGGTTCGCTCTACCGGATGGCGGCGGTTGCGAAAGTCGGCCTGCCTTCGGCGGACTACGTGCTCGACGTGGCCGAGCTCGAATACGGCTACCGGGCGCGGCAGCTCGGTTTCACAAGCTACATGGTCAACGACAGCGTGCTCCATCAGGACGTCGGCCGCGGCCCCGGGGTCGTTACCCGAACCTGGCGGATCGGACCCTTCAATTTCCGGCTCTTCGAGATCCCGCCGATAAGATGCTACTATCACGTGCGCAACATGCTTTATTTTTGGCTGTATCAATGCCGGCCCCGACGGCCGCGCTGGGTGGTCCGCAGCATTGTTCATGGCATCTTCTTTCCAAGAACCTTCGCCGTCCGCCCGGTCAGCCACAGCCGTCACCTGATCGCCTGCCTGCGCGGTCTGTGGGACGGCGTGACGATGCATATGGAGCGCCGGTATTGAGCGCGACCCGCGGCGGCAACCGCCATCATCGGGGCCAATCGGCGTCGCATTAACCGTATTGCCGGCCAATGCGCGCAGTGGTGCGGATTCCGGCGCACTGTTCGATCGACCGCGAATTTCCGACTGCGGCGGTGAACCCGCGCAGGGGCGGATTGTCGCGCACCGTTCGCACCGTCTTGTCGGACGGGTCGCAGTGTGCTACTCGCCGTTCCAAAGCCAATGCGCGTTCTCGCCCACATCCACACCTTTAATGAGGCCGAGTTCATCGAGCAAGCGCTCGATGCGCTGCAACGGCAAAGCCGACCGCCGGATGCCATTGTCATCGTCGATAACGCATCGACGGATGCGACCCTGGACAGAGTGTTCCCGGCCGGCGTCACCGTCGTTCGCAATCCTGCCGATCTCGGCACGAGCGGGGCCGTGCAAGTCGGCTTTGCCCACGCCTTGGAGCACGAATTCGACTGGACCTGGGTGCTCGACGCCGACAGCGTTCCGGAGCCCGATGCGCTCGAAAACCTGCTCGCCTTTTTCGAATGTCTGCCGCCCTCGGACCGGGCGCAGGTCTGTTTTCTGGCTTGCAGGCTCGCAATCGCGAGCTGCGAGGCCGGACACCGGCCGATCATGTTGACCGAGTCGACCATCGAGTACGTGCCGCTCGACGCGGCCGCGGGTCACAGCCGGTGCGACTGCTTCATCTGGTCCGGCTCGCTTTTCCGGATGCCGGCGGTCGCCGAGATCGGCCTGCCGTCGGCGGACTACTTCATGGATCTGTCCGAGCTCGAATACGGCTATCGGGCACGGCAGCTCGGTTTCACGAGCTATATCGTAAACAGCGGCGTGCTCCATCAGGATGTCGGTCGAAGCCCCGGCGTCGCAACCCGAACCTGGTGTTTCGGACCCTTCCGCTTCCGCCTCTTCGAGATGTCGCCGATACGATGCTACTATCACGTTCGCAACATGCTCTATTTTTGGTTGTATCAATGCCGGCCGCGCCGTCCACGCTGGGTTGTCCGGAGCATCGTTCATGCCATCTTCTTCCCGAGAACCTTCGCCATCCGGCCGGTCAGCCACGGTCGGCACCTGATTGCCTGCATGCGCGGCCTTTGGGACGGCCTGACCATGCACATGGAGCGCCGGTACTGAGCGTTCCTGGCGGGAAGCGATGTTCGAAGCGGCGATTTTCGTCGCGCAAGGAAGGCAGGTGCGGATGGAACAGATCGCAGTCTTCGAGGTGCTGCGCCGCCGCGCATGGATGATCCTCGGCCTATGCCTCGTCGCCGGTCTGGCCGGATATGCCGGTTCGTTTCTGATGACCGAGCGGTACTCGGCCTCGGCCCTCGTGCTGGTGCGTCCGCAGCAGCCGATCCAGATGGACGACCGCAACATCGATAAAAATCTCTATGATTTTCCGGTGACCCAATCGATGCCGGTCGAGACCCCGAGCAAGACCTACATCGAGATCATCAAGAGCGAAGAACTGATCGGAAAGGTCGTCGGCAGCCTGGACTTGAGCGGGCAGAGCAACGAGAGCGGCGGCTTTCTCGCCAGGCTGTTGCCCGCCTCCCTAAAAGCGGATTTCGATCAGTTCAAAAAAGATCTTCAAGAATACGCCGAGGATCTGGCAGAGATCCTGAAGTACGGCAGGCTGTTCCCGCGCAATCCCTATGCCAAGGCGGTGCAGGAGGTACAGGACAACCTGTCATTGCAATCGATCGAGGACACCTACGTCTTTCAAATCCAATACGCGGGGAGGAGCCCGCAGCTGGCGGCCGAGGTCGTCAACAAATTGGCCAAATCCTTCATCGATCTGATGGAAAAGGTCCGGTTGTCCGAAGCTCGATACGTGCGTGACCACCTGCAGGCCAAGCTCGAGGAAAGTCGGCAGCAGCTGGTGAGTGCGCGCGAGCGCCTGGAGAGCTCCAAAGGGTCTCGTTCCACTCTGCACGATCTGAAGCTGCAGGAGCTCGATGTGGAGGCCGCGCAGACCGCCTATCAGACCGTCGCCAAGGAATTCAAGGAAGCCGATATCAACGTTTCCTATCCGCAGCCGGAAGTCCGCTTGGTTTCCGAGGCGGTTCCGCCACAGCTGCCGAGCAGCCCTGTCCGGATCAAGGTCGCCGGGTTGTCCCTTCTCGGCGGCCTGCTCGTCGGCGTCGTTCTTGCCCTCTTCCTCGAATACATAAACCGGCGGGTTCGCGGCATCGCCGACGTGGAAGACTTCGTCGGCATCAAGGTCCTCGCCACCATCCCGCGCATCTCGAGGCGGCGCTGGCGTGGCGCGGGTCTGCGATAGAGACGAGCGCGTTCCGCGGCCGGGTGGCGGCAGCGCGAATCCCGCCGCCTGCATCGGGAGATGATCACCGCGCCGCGCCTTGACCCGGGTCCGGAGGCGCACGCTCAGCCTGAACCCGACGGCTGATGGCGACGATCAGACCGGCGTAAAACCACAGCATGCAGCTGGTCACATGGCCTTGAAAGGGATCGCCAAGATTATGGACCGCGATGCTCGCCAGGGCCGCCACGATGCCGACCAGCACGAGCTTCATTTCGGCCTCGGCCGCGCGCAGCGAGCGGAACGCGGTCATCACGATTTGCCAGAAGAAAGAGTAAAATAAAAGGAAGCCGATGATCCCGCCGTCGACCAGCACGACGAGATAATAATTGTGCAGCTTCAGAAGCAACTGCTTGCCGCCGATCACCCGCTGCCCGCTGGTCAGCACGGCCGAGCTGTTGTTCAGGCCGGCCCCGAAAATCGGCCGCTCCCAAAAGGTGTGCAGACCGGCCTTGATCAACACCACGCGAGTGTTGGCGGCGATCGGCCGGGACCAGAGGAACCCGATCACCAAGGGGGTGCTCAGCAGCGCGGCGATGGCAAGGATCAAAAAAAACCAGGCGACGGTGCGCCGCGAGATCAGCCGCGCCCAGCGCGCGACCGGGAAAAATGCGAAGCAGCCGCCAATCGAACCGATCAGGGCGGAGCGCGCGAAGGTTAGGTACAACGC
Source organism: uncultured Alphaproteobacteria bacterium (assembly GCA_963703855.1). Lineage (GTDB taxonomy): Bacteria > Pseudomonadota > Alphaproteobacteria > ATCC43930 > CGMCC-115725 > AP-15. The sequence continues at coordinate 12,174 of CAVPFW010000003.1, read as the reverse complement.
GAGCCATCCTGCGGACAGCATCGCGCCGTACAGAAGCCGCTGCCCGGCGCTTCTCACCGTAACCAGGTACCCCAACACGATCGGCAGGATGAATTCGATGTAATAACCGGCCAGGACCGGATGCCCAAAGGTGCCGGCGCTGCGTTTGATGTGCGCCTTCGCCCCCGACTCTCCCGCGTAAAGCGTCTCCAGACGGTCCCCTCCGTGCACCTCGACCTTTATGTGGTGCGGGTCTGCGCTGTAGACCCAGAAAAAGAGGGGGTGTCCCGTTCCGATATCGAGATGGAACAACGCGATCACGGCTCCGGTCTCGATGACCAGGCCAACCAGCAGCGCCAGCACCACGGCCCGCAGCTGCGACCGCGTGACCACGTTGTTCGCGATGTAAATGAAGGATAAAAAATATAGGAGCTGCCGGCACCAATCGAAGATCGACAGGTAGAACGACTCGGCTCTGAGCACCGAGTCGACCAGCATATAGGCCAGGTACAGCAGAAATATATATCCGATTTTGGGGAAATAGAGGCGATCGCGCCTCAGGCACAGCCGGGCCAGCCAGGGCAGCAGCATCACGATCCAGACGACATCGGTCACATAGACATCGAGACTGAGCGTCTCGACCGGCGGCAGCCCGTATTTCTGCAGCAGCAGCGACCAGTCGATGATCCAGTTCGTCGTGCGTTTGTAGATATCGAACGGGATCGACACGAACAGCAGGAACAGCCAATAGGCCCGCGGATCCCGCATGACGAATGTCGGGAGGAACAGGGCGATTCCGACGAGGGCGAACGCGATCAGCACCGGCCTGACCAGGGTCAGCGCCAGCACCGTAGCCAGGGCGACCAAGACGCCGATCGCGACAATGGCTGAAATGGCGAGGAGCGGCCGAGCCGGGCCCGCCGATTGCGCGATCACCGCGTCTTGTCCTCGACCAGGCTGTCGCCTCGAAGGAACTTTCGATAGGCGGCGAGCGCCTCCTCGCTTTCCGTGGCGCGCTGGAATGCGCCGGCCTCGGGTCCCTGAAAGCCGCCGAACAGGTTGACCATCTCGGCGCCATGATTGAAGCTCGCCGCCAGATAACTCTCCCAGGATAATGGCGACGGCCCCACCCCTCCCGGGTAGCCCGGACCGAGGACCACGTTGGTGCCCTCGGCCATCGCCCAATCCTTGGCGTCGTGCGCCCGAAGAGCCTCATAGATGTCCTCGAAGCGCCCCTCGTTCACGTAGGCGCTGAAGCCCGGGCTGGAATCGTTGTTGAACGCCGTCCAGTAGGCTCGAAACGCGGTCGATTGGGGCTTTTGCCGGATCTCCGCGCGGGACAGCAGGGCGGTGAGCTTCTCGTAGTCCCGTCTCGGCATGGCTGCGAGATGGGTGAAAATCAGGTTTCTGGGAATCCCGGCATCGTTGATGCCCTTGGCCCACAGCTCGATGTGCCTTTGCAGCACCCGCTCGCGTTCGTGGTCGAAATCAGCGGGCGGCTTTTGGGCGCTGTATCCCAGATGCGAGAGCGAGCAGTAGCCGTCGGAGAGATTCAACTCCCAGCCGGCAATGACGCCGGCGAAAAGCTCCGCTTTGCCGGCCTGGACGAGCCTGTCAAATTGCTTCTTGATCTCCTGGCCGATCACGTCCTTGGTCCAGTAGCCCACGAAATCCCGGACCCGCGGGCTCTCGTAGCACATCTGAGGCGCCAGCTTGGCGTTCGAGAGCCAGCCCACGTCGAGCCCGCCCGCCTGGGTCCCGGACCAGTCGGTCCACTCGGCGGTTTCCGGCTGCGCGCGCAGCAGGCGGCCGTCCGGCCAGCGGGCCTTTGACCAGAACATGTAATCGTCGAGGTGCAGCGCCACTGCCATGTTGGTCGCCAGGGCAACATCGAAGGCATCGCGAATGACCGATCTGGCGTCGTCTGCTCCCTGGTCCATCGCAATCGGTCCGACGGCGAAGCCGAGAATTCGATTGGGATCGTTCGACTTCGGGCGCAGGGTATCGGCGATGTGCCGCACGATCCTCAGAATATCTTCCTTTGGCCTCACCCGATGATAGACCCCGGTGCCGGGATCTGCGGCGCCGGTAAATATCTGAAACAGCAAATATTGGGGCGCTGCCCACGCTGATCCGGCGCCGCCGGCCGAAATCAACCCGGATACGAGAACGGGCGCCACGATCAGGAGCAGGCAACGGCGGCGGAAGGACATCTTTGCGGACCCGTCGGTAGTCGGAGGCCGCGAACCGCTCCTTCCGGTCATAGACACCTCGCTATCCTGAAAACGGTCCCCGAGCCGGGCGCCGGCCCGGCCCGAGCGCCTGGCTCACAGTTGCTCGGGCTTTTCGCGCAGGTGATTTCGCCGACGCGGCCGGCCGCGAATTTCAGCCTTCCCGTCAGCCGTCGCCGACCTCGGCAGATCGTGTGACCTCGATCGAGGGAAACCGCGCCGAAACCACGAGCGTGTCGCCGACCGCTTCCCACGAATGAACAACGTCGGGTCCGAAGATTATGTAGTCCCCCTCATTCTGCATCGTCACCCCTTGCGGCGTCCCGCCGCTGTGGAACGTAACATTCAGCGTGCCGCGGATCAGGATCGAGATCGTCGTGGCGTTCCCGACCGCCCCGGGCCCACGCGAGCGCCGCTCGCCATCCGGATGGATACCCCATTTCAACTCGACGTCGGTCTGGTGGCGCAAACCCGACGCGGCCGGGACGAATTGCCCGACGAACCAACCGGTGCCGCGCACTTGGTCGACTGCTGCGTTGCCGATGTAAACAGACTGGCTGGCGACCATCTTTGCTGTCTCCTTTCACCGCTCGCCTCAGCATCAATGATGACACAAACCGGAAGACGCTCCTGTTAAAGAGCGTGGCGAGCCGCAATGTCCCGACAGTCCGCCGGCAAGGGTCAGCAAGGCGCCGCGCGACCGCTACAATAAAACCTGCCGACATGCGGGTTCCCCAGGCCGCGTCCTGCACGGGCCGGAAACCGCTCGGCGGCAGCTGTCCGAAGCAGGTCCTGATGGCGGACGCCTCTCAGGAAAAAAGACGCGGACAAAGGTTCGATACACCACCGCGCTATCGACCCATCTGCAGCAGCTCGAGCAGATATCGGCCATATGAATTTCCCGAAAACTTCGCGGCGAGCATCTCCAGCTGAGCGTCGTCGATCCAATCCTGTCGCCAGGCGATTTCTTCCGGGCACGCGATCTTGAGTTCCCTGACGCACTTCGATCGTCGCCACGAACTCCGCTGCCTGCAGCAGGCTCTCCGGCGTCCCGGTATCGAGCCAAGCCAACCCCCGGCCGAGCGTTTCCAGCTCAAGGCGATCCTGCCGCAGATAATGGTTGTTGAGGTCGGTGATCTCGAGCTCGCCGCGTGCCGAGGGCTTCAGGGTGGCGGCGATATCGGCGGCCTGCTCGTCGTAGAAGTAGAGGCCGGTGACCGCATAATTGGAGGGCGGCGCCGCCGGTTTTTCGACGATCGCCCGCACCGCCCCATTCGGAGCGAAGTCGATGACGCCATATTGACCGGGATCACGCACCCAGTACCCGAAGACGACGGCTCCGGCCCGGCTCGCTGCGGCTCGCCGCAACGACTCGACCAGCCCGTGGCCATAAAAGATGTTGTCGCCCAGGATCAGCGCCGAACGCCCGCCGGCGATAAAGTCGCGGCCGACCAGAAAGGCCTGGGCCAACCCCTCCGGGCGGGGCTGGACGGCATAGTCGAGATCAAGGCCCCAGGCGCTGCCGTCACCGAGCAGTCCGCGAAATTGTGCGGCGTCTGAGGGCGTGGTAATGATCAGCATCTCGCGGATGCCGGCCAGCATCAATGTCGTCAGCGGGTAGTAGATCATCGGCTTGTCGTGAACCGGCAGCAATTGCTTGCTGACCACCTGAGTCATCGGCCACAGACGGCTGCCGGTGCCGCCGGCCAGGATGATCCCCTTCACGCCGCCGCCTTGCCGAGATCGGCCATGACCCGCGACAGCGACACCCGCCAATCCGGCTGTTCGAGCCCGAAGATGCGCTGGATCCGGCTGCAATCCAATGTCGAGTTGAGGGGGCGCGCGGCTGGCGCCGGATAGTCGCGGCCGGCGATCGGCGCGAGCCGCGGCGTCGGCCCCCGCGCGCGCCTGAAGATTTCCTGCGCAAAGCCGTGCCAGCTCGTCGCCGGGGCGCCGGCGAAATGGTAGGTCCCCCACGCCGCAAAGCCGGGCCGACGGCAAGCCGCGGCCATCGCCATAATGGCGTCGGCGATGTCGCGCGCCTCGGTCGGACCTCCCTTCTGGTCGGCGACGATGCGCAGTTCGCTGCGCTCGCAGCCGAGCCGCAGCATCGTCTTGACGAAGTTCGCGCCGTGAACCCCGAACACCCAGGACACCCGCAGCACTAGGTGGGTCGGATTTGCCGCCGCGACGGCCGCATCGCCGGCCGCCTTGGAGGCGCCGTAGACATTGAGCGGCGCGATCGGCTCGTCCTCGCCAAGCGGCCCGGCGCCGGTGCCGGCATAGACATAGTCCGTCGATAGATGGATCACGGGCAAGCCGCGGGCCGCCGCCGCGTGGGCCACCACGCCGGCGCCGTCGCCATTTACCGCGAGCGCCCGCTCCGGCTCGCTCTCGGCGCGGTCGACGGCGGTGTAGGCGGCGCAATTGACGACCGCCGACGGCACCGCGGCAGCCAATGCCCGCGCGACCGCGGCTGGGTCGGTGATGTCGCAGGTCGCTCGATCGAAGCCGCGACCCGCGGCCCCGGCGCGTTCGACCAGCGCGCGTCCTACCTGACCGCCGGCGCCGAGGATCGCCAATGTCACGCCGCCTCCGCCGGGGCGCCGAGACGCTCCTGTCGATACGAGGCGCCGGCGCGCCGGCACCACTCCTGATTGGCGATATACCAGTCGACCGTCGCGGCGAGCCCGCGATCGAGATCGTACCGAGGCCGCCATTCGAGGTCGCGCTCGATCTTGCCGGGATCGATCGCGTAACGCGCGTCATGCCCCGGCCGGTCGGTCACGAACGAGATCAGCCGGGCGTGGGGCGCGTCCTGCGGGCGGCGGGCGTCGAGCAGCCGACAGATCTGCTGAACCAGATCGAGGTTCCGCGCCTCGGCGCGCGCGCCGATCAGATAGGTCTCGCCAGCCCGACCCCGTTCGGCGATGCGTCGCAATGCCGCAACGTGATCGTCGACATGAAGCCAGTCGCGCACGTTCGTGCCTTGGCCGTAAACCGGCAATTCCTTGCCGGCCAGAGCATTGAGCACGATCAGCGGGATCAGCTTTTCGGGAAACTGATAGGGGCCGTAATTGTTCGAACAGTTCGAGATCAGGACCGGCAGGCCGTAGGTGCGGAACCAGGCGCGGGCGAGATGGTCGGCGCCGGCCTTGCTCGCCGAGTACGGCGAATTCGGGAGATACCGGCTGTCGTCGTCGAAATGTCCGGTCGGTCCCAGCTCGCCGTAGACCTCGTCGGTCGACACCTGAAGAAAGCGGAATTCGCCGCGGCCGGCGGCGTCGAGCGTGCGCCAATAATCGAGCGCGGCTTCCAGCAGGGTCGCGGTGCCGACGACATTGGTTTGAATAAACACGGCCGGCGTGTCGATCGAGCGATCGACATGGCTCTCCGCGGCAAGATGGTACAGGGTGCAGGGACTGTAATCGGTGAAGACTGCCGCCATCGCGGCGCGATCGCAGATATCGGCGCGGACGAAGACGTGATTGGGACGGTCGATGACGGGCGCGAGATTGTCGAGATTGCCGGCGTAGGTGAGACTGTCGACGGTGACGACGCGCACGCCGTCCTCGACCAGCGCGCGGACCAGGGCCGAGCCGATGAACCCGGCGCCACCGGTCACGACCGCGGTCATGGGTGCTCGAACAGATCGGGCTGCTCGGCAAGCCGGGGCAGCGCGCGGTCGCGATCGGAAACAATCACGGTTTCGCCGCTGAGCGGCCAGCGGATCGCCAACGCGGGATCGTTCCAGGCGATTCCCCGCTCGTGCGGCGGGCTGTAGTAATCGGTCGTCTTGTATTGCACCTCGGTGTCGTCTTCGAGGGTGCAGTAACCATGTGCGAAGCCCGGCGGCACCCATAGCTGGCGCCAGTTGTCGGCGCTCAGCACCGCGTCGGCATGATGCCCGAAGGTGGGCGATCGGCGTCGAATGTCGACGGCGACGTCGAGGATCGCCCCGCGCGTCACGCGCACCAATTTTCCCTGAGCCGTCGGCGGCATCTGGTAATGCAGCCCGCGCAAGGTTCCCTTGCGCGGGCTGCGCGCATGGTTGTCCTGTACGAAAGCAGCGTCGATCCCAGCTGCGGCAAGGGCTCGCGCGCTCCACACTTCGGAAAAAAAACCGCGCGTGTCGCCGATCCGCTCGGGCACGACAATCCAAACATCCGGCAGAGATGTCGTAAGTATCTGCATGCTGATCGTGTAGCACGACGCTGCGAATCTGCCAAGCGGCGTTTGCAGACGAGCCTGTTAACCAACCCGCCGGGGAGCCGCGCGAGCAGCGTGACGGCGGGCCGCGCGCGAGCTCGCGTCAATACGGCGCTGACGATGGCCAGACTGCGTTTTCCGGCTTTACCAAAGCCGCGGCAAAGCGGCGCGGACCGGCAGTATCCGGATGCCGGCTCCCGACCCGGGAGATGATTATGGCGACTGGCTCTCGACCAGGACGCCGCCCTGCAGGAACTTCCGATATGCGGCCAGCGCCGCCGCGCCTTCCGCGCCCTGGTATGCGCCGGTTTCGTCTTGAAACGCACCGAAAATATTGACGAGCGCGGCGCCGTGATTGAAGCTGGCTGCCAGATAGGTCTCCCAATCCAACGGTGACGGCCCTGCCCCTCCCGGATAGCTCGCCCCGAGGGAGACATTGGTGCCTTCCGCGACTGCCCAAGCGCTGGCGGCTTGAGCCTGAACCGCCCCGTAGATGTCCTCGAACCGCCCTTTGTCCACATAGGCGCTCCAGCCAGAGTTGGAATACGGGTTGAACGCCGTCCAGGGGGCTTGAAACGCCGTCGAGCCAGGCAATGCCCAGATCTGCGCCGGAGTCAACGTGGCTGTCAGCTGCGCATATTCGTCTGCTGTTATGGTCGCGAGGTGAGTAAAGATCTGGCTCGTCGGGATGCCGGCCTGATTGATGAGCTGGGCCCACAGCGCGATATACCTCTGCAAAACCACTTCCCGCTCGTGCTCGAAATCGGCAGGCGGATGTTGAGCGCTGAACCCGAGATGCGTGAGCGAGCAGTAGCCGTAGGAAAGATTGGATTCCCAACCGGTGACGACGCCAGCGAACAGCTGCGGTTTGCCGGCCTGGACCAGCCGGTCGTATTGCGCTTTGAGTTCCGGTCCAATCACATCCTTGAGCCAGTAATTTATAAAGCCGCGAACCGTCGGGCTCTCATAGCACAGCTGAGGAGCGAGGTTGGTGTTCGCCACCCAGCTCAGATAAAGCGCGCCGGCCGGAGCTCCCGACCACGCAGTCCACTCGGTAGTGCCGGGGGTTGTGAGCAACAATGCCCCGTTCGGCCAGGCGGCCTGCTTCCAGAACATATGGTCGTCCAGATGAATGGCTACGGCCATATTGGTCGCCAGAGCGACGTCGAAGGCCTCGCTGATCGCCGATCTGGCGCCGGCCGCACCCTGATCCATCGAGATCGGGCCGATGTCGAACCCGAGAATTCGCTTGGCAACGCTTGACTTCGGGCGTACCGCAGCGGCGATGTTCGCTGCGACCGCCAGAATGTCGCTCTCGGCGAGGCTTTGGTAATAGACCCCGCTGGTCGGATCGACGCCGCCGATGAATATATGAAAAAGCAGATATTGCGGTGCGGCGGCGCCGGCCCGAACGGGCTGAGCGAGACCGAGCGCGAGCAGCAGCGCGGGCATCACCCGGCAACATCGCGCCAGCAGCGAATAGAACGTATTCCAAGCTCGCCGACCCACAAAAGCGGCGTCCACGTTCCGCACGGGCCAAAGCTGATCGAGCGTCGTCAAGTCGCAGACTCCAACCTTGCACAGGAACATCGTTCCGGGTAGGAGAATTTAACCGGCTTTTTATAAAGAAGTGTTTAACAGAGCAGGATCTGATCAGAGATGTCGCAAACATAAATGGTGAAAGAGAAAGGTGCGGGTTATAATAAATTTCGTTGGACAACGGACGGCGCCGGCACATCTTTCGCAGTGAAGCTGGCCTGTCGGGCTGCGCCCGGTGGCCCGGAGGCCCGCAGGGGCGACCCGGTATGGCGACCGGCTCCGATCATCGCGATCGGGCGTGATGGGCCATCGGCGCCTTCAAAGACGGATCATCGAGCCGAGTAAACGGATGAACATCGAGGCCGGCTGTCTCGTCGAGAACGTGCTTGCCAGCCGCATCACCCTCGAATACTGTCCGGCGATGCGCGTCGGCCCGGTGCTAATCTTATTCCGAGTCCTCACATGGTGCTGCGTCGTCGGGCTCGCGGTGTTGTCGTTGCTGCCGGCGCGAGAAATGGTGCGAACCGGCTTTCCGGGCCCGGTCGAGCATTTCGCCGCTTACGCCGGGTCGGGCGCGATAGCAATCGCGGGCTACTTCCCGAGCCGCGGGGTGGGGTGGATCATCGGCTGCTTCTGGCTGTACGCCGGCGTCCTCGAATATCTTCAGCATTATTCGCCCGGCCGGCATCCGGCAGTCGAGGATTTCGCGGCATCAGCGCTCGGAGCGCTGTGCGGCGGGCTCGCCGTCGCCCTCGCCCGGCGGCGCCCGTCCAATGTGCCGCAGCCCTAGCCGGCAGGCCGGCTCTGTCGAGGGCTCCGCTCGTAAAGCGTTCCGGCTCCGGCATCCTGCGGCAGATCCTCGCTCAGAGCCGGGCTTTCCCAAGTTTCGTCTCGGCCGCGCGCGCAATCCGGCCTTCCCTTCCCGGCCGAACCTGACAGGATTCCGGCGCGGGCTCACCCGGATATCCCGCTCTCCCTGCGGGGCTGCGTTGACGCGCCGCTACGCCGCCCCGGCGCATCGCCACGATAGTCGGAGAGAGTGGTCTCGTTCGGGGTCAGCACCTACGCGGGGCCGAAGGGGCCGATCTGATGCCGCATGACCGCTTGCGCCGCCTGCTGGTCCGGTCGCGCCATATCGTTCAATGGCTCCGACCCGAGCGAGGGGTGGCGGCAGGACCAGGAGCTGACTTCCATTTCGTGCGCGATTACCGCCGGGTCGTCACGAAACTGCTCGCCCGATACCCGCTCGACCAGGCGATGGCGCTTGCCGTCGGCGGCGGCTTCGAGCATTTCGGGGCGGTCGAATGCGCGCTGCTGCGCTACGCCGGGCTGCGCGACGACATGTCCCTGATCGATTTCGGCTGCGGCAGCGGGCGCCTCGCCTGGGCATTGGGCCGAGAGCCGATCCGGATCGACTATTACGAAATCGATATCGAGCAGCGGCTGCTCGATTACGCCAAGACCAAATCACCCCCTCATTTCCGCTTCGCGCTGAACCTCGCGCTGCGCATCCGCGCCCCGGAGGCCGCCGCCGACATGGTATGCGCGTTTAGTGTGTTCACCCACCTTCAGCACGCCGAGACCTACCTCTATCTGAAGGACATCCATCGCGTTCTGCGCCCCGACGGCCGGTTGGTGTTCTCGTTCGTCGAATTCGCGCAACCGCTACACTGGGAGATTTTCGAGCAGACCGTCGAAGCCGAGCGACGCCGCGCCACCCGCCATCTGAATCAGTTTATCGAACGCAATGCGATCGAATTGTGGTGCGAGAAGCTGGGCTATGAGAGGGAGGCCTACATCGCCGCCGATGAGGCGCCCTGGGGCGATGCCGGGCCCCTCGGGCAGTCCGCGGTGATCCTGCGCCGCCGGTGATTTCGGTCGATGTGCTCTCGATCGGACCCAGCAGGGTGAAACGACCCGGGCATTCAGAAACATTGATCGAAAGGTGGCCCGTGAACACCGTGTACAGCTTTTGGCTCGTTCCAGAACAGTCCCTCAAGAGCCGGTTGGGCTCTATTATCCGGAGATTGGCGACGAACTACGATGCGGTCGAGTTCGAACCGCACGTCACCATATTCAGCGGATCTTCGGACGATGACGAAATCCGCGACACCGCGCCGGGGGTCGCGAGCCGGTTTTCGGTCGTGGAGCTCACGCCGAGAAAGCTGGATTTCTCCAGCAGCTACACCAAGACCCTGTTCATCGATTTCTACGAATCCGCCGTGGCGCGCCACATGTTCGACGCCATAAAGCACGGCACCGCTCAGCCCTCGGCTTACGTGCTGAACCCGCACCTCAGTCTTCTCTACAAGACGATGCCGGCGGCGGCTCAGGCGGAGATCTGCGGTACGCTCGGAACTTCCCGAGGGCGATTATGCCTTTGACCGGTTGCGCGTCATCGAAACGGAAATTCCACTCACTCGGCCCGAGCAGATCATAAGATGGCGGACCGTGTTCGAAGCCGAGCTGAGGCGACCGTGACGCGAGATCCCGTGTGATTTTCCAGCGCCGGCGCGCAGCCTCATTCGGCTGCGCTGCGCGGCTCCATAGCGGTGCCCGTACTCGCCCATGCCGCCGCCGCGATCACCGGTTCTCGCGGATGGGCCCGGACCGCTGGCGTCGGTTCTTAACCGTTCACGGAACCGATTCGCAATCATTGTATGGAGCGGGTTATCACCACGCCGCTGATCACCGGGCCCGAGATGCTGTTCAACAACGTGAAGAACTTCTGCAGCTCGGTCATCTGGGCGTTGGCGACGTAGATGATGTCCTTGTCTTCGACCGGGAAGCGCGCGGCAAAAAAATAGCCGGCGGCGTCGCGGAGATCGAGATGGTACAGCACGGGCGATTTGCCGTCGGGTGCAGTGGCTCGGGCCGGAGCCTTGAGGGCGCTGACGACGGGCGGGGGCTCGAACCGGAATAGAAACACTCCAGAGGGGTCGGCGCGCGAATCCTGCAATCCGCCGGCCTTGGCGAGTGCTTCGGCCAAAGTTATCTTATAGGCGTTAAAGTTCAGTTGAATAATATACCCGGTTGCTCCGAACATCGAAAAGGTCTGTGGCACAAGAACCAGGGTTAACATGTCTGCTGGCCATGCATAAATATTCTCAGCAGGGTCGGATACCAGCAAGTCCATCGGAATGGTCGCGGTGATCCCATCCCGGGAGAGGCGCACGAAGGTCTCATAAAGCGGAGATTTGGCTCCGCCCGCGGCGGCGATCAGATCCAACAGACGATCGCCGGCGACGGAAAGGGGAACTCGGGTCCCGCTTAAGACCTCTCCCGACACGGTAACGGTATTGGATACGCTCTTGGCGATGGTGACGATCGCCTGCGGCTCGATCGCTTTTTCGGCAAGGCGCTGCTCGATCATGCTGAACCTCGACCGGCGTATGCCCGGCGGCGGCGACGCGGCCTGCATAGGGCACGCTGATCGCTCCATCGGGCGCGACCACCTGATCGGGAATTGCCACCTTTTCGGCGCCGCCCGCAGCGTTCTGGGTTGGCGCTGCGCCAAAGAGGCCCCGCTCGCGGCTTCCCATATTGTCACCGAGATCGTGTCAACGATGCCGATTTTCGGCGCCGGAAGCTTCCCGTATTTCTGAAAACGGGTTCGAAATGTCACTATCGGTTGCACCAACAACGTCGAGACGACCCGGCCATTGACCTCTCAGCCCGGCAAGATTTTCTACTGATCCGGCTTACAACGCAAGAGTTCGCCGAAAACGGCGGCAGTATCCAGTGCCGAGCGGCGGAATTATCTCTGCCCCGCGGGTCAAAGTCTTCGCCAAGAGAACGCAGCCGCCGCTTGGTGGTGAGGCGTGACCCGAAATGATCCTATTGAAATCTATTCTCTTCGTCATGCCCGCGAACGCGAGGCTTGACCCGGCCATCCACGACTTTGGGCGCCCGAAGCGAAGACGTGGATGCGCGGATCAAGTCCGCGCAGGACTATGTTAAATTGCAGTGCGGCAATTATAAACCCGTTCACCTTGAACTCGAAGTTTCCCCGGACCGCCCTGCGCGAAAGCGGGAACCGAAGCCACACGCAGGTTCTGGACCCCCGCTTGAGCCTGTCCTCGGGCGGCCCAAGGCCGGACCCGTGGGTGGCGGCGACGATAGCCTATTAAGATCGCTCCTTCTTCATTTTAAGCCGGGCTCTGAGGCCGCCGTGGGCGCGTTGCCGAACATCCTTACGCCGCGATCCTGGATTGTC
>CAVPFW010000002.1:0-5443 GCA_963703855.1 uncultured Alphaproteobacteria bacterium | reverse complement strand
GGCACGGATGGAGCGATGACCCTCGGCACGAGTTTGTTGACTTGGCTGCGCGGCGACTATGTCGGGATCGACTGCCTCGGCAATCGCTACTACCGCGACAAGGGCGCGCGGTCGCTGCCGCGCGGCGGCGGGCGGGCCAGCCGCGAGAAGCGCTGGGTCATCTATGCCGGCGAGCCCGAAGGATCCAAGGTTCCAGCCGAATGGCACGCCTGGCTGCACCATACCATCGACGAGGCGCCGCGGCCGGGGTCGCGCATCCGCCATCCCTGGGAGAAGGAGCATCTGCCCAACATGACCGGCACGCCCTTTGCCTATCACCCGCCGGGCTCGATCCTGCGCGGCGCGCGGCGCGCCCCCTCGACCGGCGATTACGAGCCGTGGACGCCGGAATAGGGTGGCGAGACGGGTGCCGGCGGGCGCCGATCGAGCGCGCGATCGCAGGCCGGGCGCGATGAGCGGAAACGTCATCGAAACGGTGATGGGCGCGGTCGTGCTGGTGATCGCAGCGTTGTTTTTGTTTTTTGCCTACTCGACGAGCCAGGTGCGGGCGGTCGACGGCTATCCGGTGACGGCGCAGTTCGAGCGCATCGACGGCATCCGCGACGGCAGCGACGTGCGCATCGCCGGGGTCAGGGTCGGCTCGATCACCGCCGAAAATCTCGATCCGAAGACCTTCCTCGCCACCGTGAGGATGAGCATCGGCTCGGAATACAAGCTCCCCGCGGACACCGTCGCCGAGATCATCTCGTCGAGCCTGCTCGGCGACAAATACATGGCGCTGGTGCCGGGCGGCTCGGACAAGATCATCCCGCCGGGCGGGCAGATCAAATACACCCAGGCGCCGGTCAGCCTCGAAAACCTGATCGGCCAGATGATCTTTTCCCAGCCGGGGGCGCAAAAAAAGCCGGGCGAAGGCGGCGGCGAAGCGCCGAATGCGGGGTCGCCGGGGAGCGGGACGCCGAGAGGCGGGGCGCCGCTGGGCGGGGGACCGGCGGGGGACCTCAAATAGCCGGCTAAAGCCGAGAGAGCAGGCATGAGCGAAGCGAAAGAATTCCCGGTCTGGCGGACGCCGGAAGGCGAGCCCGTCTCGTGCGTCGAAAAGATCAAGGTGCTGAACGAGAACCTCGCTGAATTGCGCGAGCTGGCGCAGGAGGCGCTCGAGGACGGAGTGCTGATGGGCTGCGACGAGCGCCAGCTGCGCGAGGTCCTCACCGGGATCGTCGCCGGCCTCGTCAACCCCTACACCAGGTAGGCGGCTGCTCGAGCCCGACCACAGCCAGGCCGGGTCGGGTTAATCCCGCGCCGCGAGCATCGACAATGCCGCGAAACCGAGGGCGGCGAAGGTCGCCAGTGCATTCGCGGCGTGTGACAATTCCCACTGCCGGCGCAGCAATTCCCAATCGGTCGGCACGACCTTCCAATTGGCGGTCGCCCGATTGGCTGGGAAGGTCCAAACGAAGAAAACCAGCAAAGTGCCCGCCATCAGCAAGCCGGCCGCCAGGGACGGCTAGAACGGCTTTCCGCGGCGCCAAAGCAGCATCGCGGCAGCCAGATGGGCGACGATCGCCGCGATCAGCACGATGCCGAACAGCGCCCAGAAGCGATAGATCTGCTGCACCGTGAAATATTGCTGCTGCGCCAGGACGATCTTGTTCGGCAATTCGAAAAAATGCGCGCCGCTCGGCAGCAGCGCGAGCGCCGTCAGCATGACGGCTGCGAATTGCAACAAGCTCATGGATCGATTTCCCCCGGGCCTCAGCGCGAAGGTTTAGTCACCTGGAAGCTCTGGCGCGCTTCCATGTGCCGAACCCAGCCCTGCAGCTTAGGATGCTCGGCAAGCGGGCCGCGGCCGTCGGGCACGTTGCCGAAATAGTGAAGCAACGGGATCATCATCAAATCGGCGAGGCTCACATAGTCGGCGGCGAGAAAGCGATGGTCCTCCATAAGCCGGTCGATCTCGGCGAGGCACAGGCGCGCGCGCGGCAATGCGGCGGCGATCGCCGCCTCGTCGGGGACGCCGCCGAGTCGCGGCACCAACATCCGGTTATAGAGAATCGCGCCGGCGATGCTGGGCCAGGCATAGGCGTCGACGATGCCGATGATCTGGTTCATCCGCGACCATTGATGCACGTCCTCGGGCTGCAGCGGCGTCCCGGGAAAGCGCTCGTCGACATAGCGCATGATCGCCTGGGTCTCGTAGAGGGCAAAGCCGTCATGCTCGAACGCGGGGACCTTGGCGAAGGGCTGGCGCGCCAGATGCGGCTCTTCGTGGTTGGCGCCGAACGGCACCTCGACGAGTTCGTGGGTGACACCCTTTTCGGCGAGCGCCAGGCGCGCGCTCCATACATAGGTGCTGCCGGCCGGGCCATGGACGATCGGATGGGCCATCATCACTCCCTTGTTCGGATCGGTTCATTTTTTGGTCGATAATCCGGTTGGAGCCGGTGCGGCGGTGGCGCCGTTCTTGAGCAATGCCCCGAAAATCGCCGCGGCGCTGTCGAGCCCGGCGCCCTGGCCGCCGGTCGACACCACGGTCTGCGGCACCAGCCGCCCGATCAAAGCCACGATCTCGGGCTTCTGCTCGACCGTCTTGAGGAATTGCTGAACCAGGTTGATCGTCAGCACCCGGTCCTGGCCGAGCACGTCGGCCTGGGCCTTCTGCCCCTGCGCGGTCTCTTCGAGCTCGAGCTTCTGGCCTTCGCCGCGCAATTTGGCCGCGTTCTTGTTCTGCTCGGCGACTTGGACGCCGATCAATGCCTCGACCAGCTGGCGCTGCTGCTCGGCGGTCGCGCGCGCCTTTTCGGTTTCGATCCGCTGGGTCTGCGCCTTCTGCTCCTGCTGGTAGGTCATTTGCAGCTGATCGGCCAATTGCTGGCGCAGCCGCGAGATCAAGAGCTCGGGCGGCAGTGCCGCGTCGCCGAACTTGACCTCCTTGATGACGATCCCGGCGCGCAATCCCTCGGGCCGGATCGCGTCCTCGACGGCGCGTTCGAGCGTTGCGCGATTGTCGGCGAGATCGAGGACGTGGCGTCCGGTCGCCCCGACCACGTTGCGCACGATCGAGCGGATGGTCGGGACCATGATGTTGTTTTCGATTTCCGGCAGGCCGCCGACCGCGGCGACGACAAAGGGCGCATTGTCGGGAGTGACCTGGGCCAGAACCCGGAGCTCGAGCGGCACCTGCCAACCCTCGACAAAGGGGGTGATCGCCGGGTCGGCGGCGCCCGCGGGCACTGGAACATCCTGCGAGCGCTGCGATTGCGTCAGATTGCCGGCCTGATCGAGGCTGAGGTCGATGTAGCGTCTCTTATAGCCGCCCTTGAACTCCCAGGTCTGCACCCGGGTGCTGATCATGGTGACCTTGTAGGCCGCCTCGTTGACGTAGTAGCGGCCGGGCTGCAGCGCCTTTTCCCAGACCCCAATGCAGCCGACCGGGACCAGGATCGCGGTCAGAATGCCCTCGTCTCCCTTTCTTTGATTGGCGATGACCGCCTCGCCGCTCGAATTGGTGGACACCGTCTTTTGCCGGCAGGAGGCCGGTTTTTGCGCAACTAGATTGCCGAAATTGACGGCCGCGACGACGTTCGATTTGACGACGCCGACAAATCCTTTGGCCACATCGACGGCATCGCGGATGTCGACGTCCCACAGATAGGTGTTGAGCCGATAATTCCCCGGCGTCAGGATCGTCGTCTGCGGCCCCCGCTGCCCGCCATGTGCCAGGAAGTATTCGGCATCGAGCATGTCGAGCTCGTGCCCGGCGGGAAAGGTGTCGGCCAGGAACTGGTCCGGCTGAAGCGGGGCTCCGTCCTTGGCGTTCAGAAATCCATATCGGCCCGACGGGATCGACACCACCTTTTTGTTTTCGACCTGGTAGATGACGTTGACCAGAAACCAGGGATGCCAGCCCGGGGTCAGGATCTGTGCTTGCGGACCCTTTTCCCCGTTGGTCGCGATGATGTGCTCGCCCGGCAGCGAGGTCGTGCCGTAAATCTTGTTGAGCACGGCGATCTCGTCCGAATCGACATGCACGTAAGAGGTCGCGGCCAGGCACAGCAGCGCGATCGCCGCAAACACGAAGCGCAAGGACAGCGACAACGTTGCAAAGTCGGGCCGCGCTCGATTGACGAAGAGACCGAGGATGCTCGGCGCCACCGCCGCCAAAACAAAATACAAAACCGCGACGACGACCCAAAACATCGCACCCTCCCGTCAGCTCGAGCGGCGCTGCAGCGCGGCCTCGCACTCGACGTTTCTTTGCTTTGGTCCGGCGCGGCCGCTCGCATTATAGGCCGGGTCCGCACAATGGTCAGCCAAGCCGCATGCACCCCGGCCACCCGATGCTCCTTCGGCGGGCCGGATCGACGGGCGCCGTCGGGCGCTCAGGCTGGCGTAATGACGCGGTGCTATCCAGGAGTGGCCCGCTTTCTCGATGATCGGCGTCGCCCGCAGAACGCAGCAGAGGCACATGGAAAATCTGGTTCAGCCGACGCTCGCGTTTATTTCCGCGCATGCGGGCTGGGCGTTCGCGGTCATGTTCGTCACCTCGTTCGGCGAGTTGTTCGCGTTTTTGAGCCTGCTGTTTCCCGGAACCTCGCTGCTGATCGCGGCCGGCGCGCTGATGGCGACCGGCACCTTGGCTTATTTCCCGGTGCTGGCGGGGGCGATCCTCGGCGCCGTGCTCGGCGATGCGGTGTCGTACTGGATCGGGCGGCGGTTCGGCGGGGCGATCGCCCGGGTCTGGCCGTTCACCCGCAATCCCGACCTGCTGCCGAGCGGCATCCGGTTTTTCGCCAGATACGGCGGCGTGAGCGTGTTCATCGGCCGCTTTTTTGGCCCGATGCGCGCGGTGATCCCGCTCGCCGCCGGGGTCATGCAAATGCCGCGCGACCGCTTCTGGATTGCCAATGTCGCCTCGGCGCTGGCATGGGTGCCGATGCTGCTGTTTGCCGGCGACGTTGTCGGCAGGTTGGGGCAGAGCCTGATCGGCTCGACCAATCTGGTGGCGCTCGTTTTCGGCGGCCTCGTCCTGTTCGGCATCGCCGGCGTGGTCTGGGCGGTGGCGCGGTCCGGGCGCTCGCGGCATTGACCCCGCCCCCTTATCGCAGGCTTCCCGACTGACCAGATTGACACCGTCGGACGATCCTGCGAGCACCAACCCGCGATGTCCTCGTTCTTTTCTCCCTACCGGCATCAGTTCATCCGCGTCGGCGCCTGCGTGCCGCAGGTCGCGGTGGCCGAGCCCGGCGGCAACGCGGCCGGGGTCGAGGCATTGCTCGCCGCCGGCAACGAGGCGCGGGTCGGGGTGATGGTATTCCCCGAATTGTGCCTGTCGGGCTATGCGATCGACGACCTCTTGTTCCAGGATGCGCTGCTCGATGCGGTCGAGAGCGAGATCGGCCGGCTCGTCCGCTCGAGCCGCGAGCTCTTTCCGGTGTTCGTC
>CAVPFW010000001.1:0-73188 GCA_963703855.1 uncultured Alphaproteobacteria bacterium | reverse complement strand
ACTACCCGAAGCCGAGGTTGTCGCAGGGACACGAAATCGTAGGGCCAGCGTTCCGTTCACCCAGAGAAGCAAGGTCGATACCGCGAGGAGGCGACAAAAAGAACGGCCTTCATGGCGAAAACCGTCCAGAAGACGCTCGCGTACTACCCGATCGTCGAGAACCACGCCCAATCGACCACGAAACCATTGATGCCCCCCAGCAATGCGAGAAAGACCACGATGACGGCGATGGCCACACCGATGCCTCTCCAGGGCATACTCCCTCCCTCCCCGTCGCGCGTTCTACGCGAAAGACTGACAGCAAACGATGCTTTGGCAAGCGGCTGGGTTTGCGGCCCAGCGCGAGCTGTCGTCAGCCGACATTTCCCATCTAATCGGCGTTCTGCCGGTAATTTTGGTCATTTTTCAGCGCTCCTTCAACCTTTCCGCCGGATCTGAGTGCAACCCGCCCTGACGATGCCGACGGGTCACTCCACGAGAATTGGCTGTCGTTGAACGGCGCGTCAAACCATGTCGGCTTAGCCGATCCAGATCTCGGTAGAGCGAAACCAGTCCTTGAGCTCGCCGCGGTCGAGCATCAGCTGCAGCGCGCCGACCGCGATGCTCAGCGTGACAAAGCCGAACATGTCGAACGCGTCGCACCGCATCGTGCGGGTCTGCCGGGCGTCACCCAATCCAAGAGTAGCGACGTCAGTTGATATCGGACGGCGGATATTCCCGGAATATGTTGGCGGTGGTGACCAAAACATGTTGCGTCACCGTCCGCGGCGGCAGCGCCTGGCCGGCAAGCAGACGCAAGGCGAGCGGCGGCGCGCGTCGTAGCCGTACCGGTCCATGTAGTAGGCGACCGAGCCGAGCACTACGCTGGCGCGGTTGTTGGGGTCGATCTCCTTCTTTTCGCTGGCGCCGCCGTGGATGTTCGGGTCGAGCCCCTGGCTGACGATGACGCAATCGCTCTGTCGCCGGTTCATTTCGACGGCGTTCTTGGCGTACACGGCGGCCAGGTCGTCGAGGGTGGCGATCAGCACCCGTTGGCCATGTTGCGTCAGCAGGAATTTCGTCAGCAGCGCGTCGGCGCGGATCGATTGTCCGCCGGTGTCGAGCGAGGCGAGCCTCAGCGTGCGCAGCAACTCGTGCACGCCTTCGGTGATGCCCCGCACCCGATCCCGACGGCGAGGCCGGGATCGGCGAGGTCGCCGATCAACACCCCGAGCACCTGCTGGCCCGGCCAGGTTTCTCGCGCGAAAGCACCCAGAGCGCGTCCGGCGATCTGGCCGGCGGCGCGGTTGTCGGGTCCGTAGAGCGGCGCACCGGGGAGCGGATCGATCAGCGCCAGCGCCGGGATGCCGGCGGCGGCCAGGCGGCGGGCGATTCCTGCATTCGCGTCGATTCGGCGTTGTATTCGATCAGCAAGTCGACTTTGGCCGCAATCGCGGCCTCGGCATTGGCGACGGCCGCGCGGGGTCTCCGGCATTGTCGAAATAAAACATGTCGACCGGCAGGGTGCGCGCCGCCAGCTCGAAGCTGCGCCGCACATCCGATCCGGTAAAGCCAAGCCCCTCCAGCGTCACACCCGGCGTCTCATCGAGATTGGCGAAAGCGATACGGAAGCGTCGTGCCGCGGCCCTTGCGAAATCAACCCACAAGCAAGCATTCCGGCCAGAAGCGCCCGGCGCCGCAGCACCGGCCCCGATACATGCGCTACTGGATTGCTTCGATGTTGACAAACGTGCCGGTCAGCCCGACCGCCTTCGGCACCGTCATGTTCAGGAAGAAGGTGGCCCGGCCCGACCGCGCGGCGGCGGCCGCGATCAGGTCGGTGCGCACGTTCTCGATGATGTGGATCCGTTGTCGGTCATCAGCGTCTTGTGGACCGGGAATGCGATGTCCTTGTCCTCGCCCGGGATCACCTCCACCGCCCAGTTATCGCTGCCGACCGCCACCACTTTCTGCGATGCGAGCCATCGCGCCGCCGACTCGCTGATGCCCGGCTCACCCTTGTTATAGGCCGCATTCTGGGCCGGCCACTGCTGGAACAGGTCGCCCCAGCCGGTGTTGATGAACACCGCATCGGCTTCGCGGAGCGCCACGTTGTACATCTTCAGCCCGGCCTGCAGATCGGCTTCGGTGATCACCGTGCCCGCATCGAGGCAGGGGTTCTTGCAGGCGGGGTTGGGTTTCAGCTTGCCGGCGGCCTGGAACACCTTCACCGCGTCGATGATGACGCCGCGTGTCGCGAAGCTCTTGATGTTCTCGATGCCGAGCCGCTTCAGATAGTTCTGGGTGACGTATTTTCCCATCGGCGTCTGATTGTAGTAGCAGTCCTGGATGCCGATGTGGCCCATGCCGTCGATATGCGTGCCAACATGGCTCTGGCTGAGATAGGTATCCTCCATATAGCTCAGCTTGTTCTTGCCGTATTCGGCGCCCGGCACGACGGCGAAGCTGCTCAGCAGAGTCTTGCTGAAGCGGGTGCCGAACAGCGGAATGCCGTCCACGAGGAGGTTGCCCATCGGCGTGACGACGCCGGTTTGAATCTCGGCGGCGGCAGCCTTGGTGACGACGGGGGTAACGCGGTTGGTCGCGCCAGTCTGATCATCCGGGCCGAATGGCGAGGGCGCGACGACTGCCTTGCAGTCGGCCTCGGCCGCGGCGGATGGCGATTGTGTCAACAGCGACAGGATCGACAAGCCCATGAACGCGGCAAATCCGGCAATTCTCATGGTCGCTCCTCCCCTTCCGGTTCTGCGCCCCGGTTGCGGTGGGACGCTCACCCCAGGATGCCGCACGCCGTGAAATTACGCCACCTTTGTCACAATCGCGAGATTGAAGCCGATTCGTGGTTGCCGGGGCCGGCTGTCAATTCCAACCGCCCTAAAGTTGGGGTAGACTTGCCGTCAGGCCAGAGGGGGTCGTTTTGCTCCGTCGGATCCATGGACGCTGACGGCCGCGTCGTGCTGCACGACGTAACCGTGCGCTATGGGCGGCGACTAGCGTTGGAGGCCGTGAGCGGAGAGTTCGTTTCGGGCAGTCTGACCGCCGTTGTCGGGGCGAACGGGGCCGGCAAGAGCACGCTCCTCGCAGCAATCGCGGGCGTCGTGCGATTGGCCGGCGGAATGGTAAAATGCGCGGCACGGCGGCGCTTGGCCTACCTGCCGCAGCTTGCGGCAATCGACCGCGACTACCCGCTCACCGTGTCGGAGCTGATCACGCTTGGCGGGTGGCGGGTGTTCGGCGCATTCCGCTCCCCGGGGACGGCGCTGCGAGCGCGCGCCGCGGCGGCGGCGGATACGGTGGGGCTGGCGGGACGGCTCGGGCGACCGATCGGCGAGATGTCGGTGGGCGAGCTTCAGCGGGCGTTGTTCGCGCGGCTGATTTTGCAGGATGCTGCTGTTATTTTGCTCGACGAGCCATTCGCCGGTGTCGACACGCAGACGATCTTGGTGCTGCTCGATCAAGTGGCGGAATGGCACCGGGAGGGCAGGACCGTGATCGCCGTGCTGCATGATCTCGACTTGGTAGAGGCCCGCTTTCCCTTCGACTCTGGTACTGGCGCGACGCTGCCTCGCTTGGGGTGCGACAGCGGCGGCGTTGCCCGCGATGGCGGCATGATGTCGTTGCGCGCGCTAATCGTGGACCCATTCGCGACGTTCGCGTTCATGCGCGCGGCGCTGGTGGCCTGCCTGGCGCTGGCGCTGGCCAACGGGGCCGTCGGAACGCTGCTGGTGTTGCGGCGGATGAGCCTCGATGGCGAGGTGCTGGGGCACGCAGTGATGCCTGGTGCTGCGATCGGGTTCCTCTATGCGGGGCCATCGCCGGACTGGCTGTCCCTGGGCGGGCTGGCGAGCGGAATTGCCGTGGCGGCGCTGGCCGGACTGACCACCGGCGGGCGGACGCGGCACGATGCCGGGCTGGTAGGGTTTTATCTGGTCGCTCTCTCGCTCGGCGTGGTTCTGGTGGCGTGGCGGGGCAGCAATGTCGACGCCATGCGCGTGTTGTTCGGCACTGTGCTGGCGATCGACCAGCGGGCTCTGCTGCAGATTGTTGCGGCGAGCAGCATAATCCTGTTCGCGATCGCGGCATTGTATCGGCCGCTGGCGGTGGGTGCATTCGATCCCGCGTTTCTTCGCTCGGTCGGTGCGCGCACGCCGTACGGGGCGGTGTTTCTGGCGCTGGTGGTGCTGGCGCTGGTGGCGAGCTTTCAGGCGTTCGGCACATTGCTGGCTGTGGGACCGATGCTGCTGCCCGCTGCGGCGGCACGGTGCTGGGGGTTGGGAGCCGCAGCATCGATGGCGCTGGCAGCCGGCTTCGGGACGGCCGCATCGGTTGCGGGATTGCTGGTTTCCTATCACGCCAATCTGCCCTCCGGTCCGGCGATCGTACTCGCGGCGGGATTGCTGTTCGGGATCTCGCTCGTCGTTACCAGCTCCTGGCGGCGCTTGGCGCCGATGATCGGGTGGGGCATTTGATGTTGCGTCGCGTAATCGTGCTTGGCGCCCTGCTGCTGGCGGGCCCGGCGGAAGCCGCGGACCGGATCAAGGTGGTCGCGACGTTCAGCGTCCTCGGCGATATGCTCGCCATCGTCGGCGGCAATCATCTCGACATCAAGACTATCGTCGGGGCCGACGGAGATTGTGAGCTGTACCAGCCGACAGCCGCCGACGTGGCGATGGTCGCTGCGGCACGCGCCGTGTTCATCAACGATCTCAACGAAGAGTTCGAGCCATGGCTGGAGCCGCTGCTCAAGCAGGCCCGCTTCAAGGGCGCGAAGGTGGTAGTCAGCCGGGGTGTGCGGACCTTGACCGCTGAGGAGGAGCATCCGGTTTCGGGCAGGCTGCTTCCCGAGGCGATCGACCAGCACGCCTGGCTCGATCCGCGCAACGGCGTCGTTTATGTGCGCAACATCGCTGCGGCGCTGGTGCGGCTCGATCCGGCCAATGCCGCAGACTACCAGGCGCGCGCGGCGGCCTACACGAAAGAGATCAAGGCGGTTGATGACTGGGCGCACCAGGAGATCGCAGGCGTGCCGGCGGGAAAACGGCGGGCACTGGCATCGCACGATTCGCTGCAATACATCGCCGATGCCTACCACATCACGTTGCTGGCGGTGAATGGCTGGACCAACAAGAGCGAGCCTTCGGCGGCGGAGCTAGCCAAGCTGGCACAGGTGATCCGGGCAGATCATGTGAAGGCGGTGTTCCTCGACAGCATCACCGATCCGCGGGCGATGCAGCGCATCGCCGGCGAAACCGGTGCCGTGATCGGCGGCACGCTCTACGGTGATTCGCTTTCCCCAAAGGGCGGCGAGGCGGACAACTACCTCGAGATGCTGCGCCACGACGTGTCTACCCTGAAAACCGGCATGCTGCGTAACTGAACGATGTTGCTAGTTGCGGCCTGGTGGCGCCTCTTAGTTGCGGGAGTGGCAGTGGCGGGCTTGTGGGCCGCTGCGCTGTGGGTCGCGCCATCGACGCCATCAACGGCAACGGCGCAGCCATCGCTGCGGGTCGCAGCGCAGTCGACGGCGGTTCCAGCTATCCGCAACCGGGGCGCTGCGCGCGATTGTCCAGTCTGGCATGGCGGCGCCCGGCGGCGGGCGCTTCGATCGGTTCGATGTTGCCTCGCAGCCGATTGCCGCGCCGGTCAATGCGCGCGGTCAGGTCGCCTTTTACGCGACCGTGCTGCACGCACCGGGACGCGAGGGCATCTTCCTCGCCGAACCCGGGCAGGTGAAGAAGGTGGCGGCGTTCGGGGACAGCCTGCCGGGGGGAGGCACGCTCGCCGAGTTCGGGACGCATCCTCTGCCCGCGCTGAACGCGGCAGGGCATGCGGCTTTCGGCGCGCAGATCGCCGGCGGGCATGCGACCGAGGGGATCTTCCTCGCCGGCGCGGACGGGCTGGGGGCCATAGCACTGGCCGGCGACGACGCTCCGGGCGTGCCGGCCGGTGTGCTGGTCGGGTTCGATGCGCCGGCGCTGAACGACAATGACGAGTTGGCTTTCGTCGCCGAGGTGCGGCGCGGACGCGACATGCTCGATGTGCTCTATTTCTGGAACGGCCGACGGCTGCAGCGAGTGGTGGCGGAAGGCGAGCGGCTGCTGCGCATCGGCGGCACGATGGCCAAGATCGGCGAGCCGGCGCTGAACAATAGCGGCGTCATCGCCTTTCCGGCGGCGATCTTCAAAGGCCCAACGCTCGGCGGCATTTTCGTCGCCGGCGCGCGCACTCTGAGCCTGCTGGTCGGCGCCGGCGACCCGGCGCCGGATGGGGCGATGATCCTGCGCTTCTCCGAGCGGGTGGCGATCGACGCCGCGGACGGGGTCGTGTTCGGCACCTATCTCGGCAAGGACGGCGTCACCCGCGAGGCGGTGCTGCGGGCCGGGACGGAGGGTCTGGCCGAGATCGCAGTCGAGGGAGCGCCGGCGCCGGCCGGCGGCCGCTATGCGGGTTTCGGTCCCTGGCCGACGGTGGGGCCGGCCGGGATAACGGCGTTCATCGCGGCCCTCGATGGCGGGTCTGGGCCGCTCGCCGTCTTCGCCGGAACCGCGGGCGATGTCAGACGGGTCGCGACGGTGGGCGACACGCTGCCGCAGGGGGACGTGATCGGTCGGTTCGCGCTCAACGCGGTCGCCGTGGCGGGACCTGACGGTGCTTTGACCTTCGCGACGGTGGCCCAAGAGAACGGGGAGCGCAACGCGATCTATTGCCGCTGCCCGCCCCCCGCTCGCTGAGGCTTGCCCAAGCGAAAGGCTGGGCGCCCGCCGTTCTCGAGTACCGCAGGACGCGTTCCACACTTCCTTCGAGAACCGGGTGACCCCTGGCGCGCCGCCGCGGGAAAGCATCGAGGTGCGCACCTTGGTATTCTTCCCGCCGGCTGCCTGACTCTATTCTTTTGACGGGGGCCGCCTTGCTCCGAGTGCATCCAGGGCAAGGCGAAGTGTTGAGCGACAGGCCTCTATCGAAGCTTGGTAGGTCTCTTGCGGACGTTGGTCGGCATACGGCGGATGCGCGCAAGGTCTCGGTGGTTGCGCGTTATTGCTGCAAATAGCTGATTTGGGTCAAACCCGATAGACAGTCCACGGTTGTTGGAATGGCCGGTTTCGGCGCGGTCGACCAGTTCAACCCGTGCCGGGTTGCGGCCCCGCCGGATGGCGGGCCGCAACATTTTCTCTCCATCTGAGCGCGTCAGCGCTCGCTCGGCGCCGGCGACGGAAGCGAGCAGCTGCCGCGGGCGGCGCATCAGGGATGCGGCGGCGTGCCTGGCCGGTTAAGATCAGATCGCCAAAAATCAACGGATCGGCCATGGGGGAAAACGCGATGTTGGCCTGGCTGCGCGATCTGACCTCGCGGGAACGCCGGACGATGCTCGCCTGCTGGGGCGGCTGGACCTTGGACGGCTTCGACCAGCAGCTCTACAGCTATGTCGTCCCCACGGTCATCGCGGTCTGGGGCATGTCGACCGGTAAGGCCGGCACGATCGGTACCGTCACCGTCGTCACCTCGTCGTTCGGCGGCTGGTTTGCCGGCGCGCTCGCCGACCGCTTCGGCCGCGTGCGCATGCTGCAGATCGCGATCCTGTGGTATTCGATCTTCACCTTCCTGTGCGGCTTCGCGCAAAACTTCGAGCAGCTGTTCATTCTGCGCGGCCTGCACGGGCTCGGCTTCGGCGGCGAATGGGCCACCGGTGCCGTCCTGATGGGCGAGGTCATCCGCGACAAGTATCGCGGCCGCGGCGTCGGCTTCGTGCAGACCGGCGCCGCCTTCGGCCCGGGCCTCGCCGCACTCGTCTATTCCGGCCTCTTCGCCATCCTGCCCGAAGCGATCGCGTGGCGCGGGCTGTTCATGGTCGGCATCCTGCCCGGCCTCTTTGTGCTGTGGATCCGACGCAGCATTCCGGAATCGGACGCGTTCCAGGGCCGGCGCAGCAGCGGCGCGCAACCTGGGATCGCCCACCTGCTCTCGGCGTTTCGCGGGCCGTATCTGTGGCTGACCATCAAAGTGTCGCTGATGGTCATGGGCGCGCAAGGCGGCGTTTGGGCCGTCGGGTTCTGGATGCCGACCTATTTGCGCACCGTGCGCCATCTGTCCGCCTCTCACACCGGGCTCTATATCGCGGTCTTGGCATTGGGGTCGCTGATTGGCTTTCTCTGCGGCGCCTATCTTGCCGACGCGATCGGCCGCAAAGCGACGTTCATGATCTCCGCCATCGCGTCGATCATCATGGTGCTCGTCTATCTTTACGTGCCGGTCGGCTACACCGGCCTTCTGTTTCTCGGGATCCCGCTCAACATCGCGATCCTGATGAAGTTCGCGCCGATGGGCCCGTTTATGACGGAGCTCTATCCGACCAACATCCGCGGCACCGGCCAGGGCTTCTGCTACAATGCCGGCCGGGCGATCGGCTCGGTGTTCATGACCGCGATCGGCTTTGCGACGGTGGTGATGCCGCTCGGCACGGCGATCGCGCTGTTCTCGACTTTGGCCCATGTGCTGATGATCGTCATGCTGCTGCTGCTCCCGGAGACGCGCGGCCGCGCCATCGCGAGCCTTGAGGCTGAGGCGGCGGGCGCGGCGGCGTATCCTTCCCGGTCGACCGTCGGGCGCAGTTAGCCGGGGACGAGCATCAAATTCTGAAATTCGGCGTCTTCATCACGTGCAACGGCCCCGCTCGGATTAGCCGGTGGGGCGCTTCTGCGAAGCGGTCGACTAGGCGCGGCTCGCAAAGCAGGCCGGCTTCAATGCGCTCGCCGCCGGGCATGTAGGCATGGAGCTGTGCCTGTCGGTTCTGCCGCGATCGCCGCGGCGATCCGCACGCTGCCGGCGCAGCAGGCCTATCTCGACGGCGAGCTCTGCGGGGTCCGGCCGGATGGCGTCGCCTCCTTCGCGCTGATCCAGAACGCCGCAGAGCGACAGGGCGGTGCCGACCTCCTCTATTTCGTCTTCGACTTGCTGCATCCCGACGGTCGCAATCTGATGCCGCTGCCGTTGGCGGACCGCAAGGCTGGTCTTGCCGCCCTGCTCGAGCGCAGCGAGGTCCCGATCCGTTACAGCGAGCATAAGATCGGGCAAGGTCCAGCATTTCACCGGTATGCCTGCGCCCTCGGGCTGGAGGGTATCGTCTCAAAGCGGCTGGACGCCGGCTACAGCCCCGGCCAGCGCGGGCTCTGGCTAAAGACCAAATGCCTCAACCGGGAGGAGTTCGTCATCGTCGGCTGGACCGACCCCGAGGGTAGCCGCCCCTTCATCGGCGCGCTGTTGCTCGGGTACTACGATCCGGGTGGAAGGCTCGTCGACGCCGGCCGGGTCGGTCCGGGATGCGGGCCAATCAGCTCGAAGATCTCTTACGGCGGCTACAGCCGCTGCAGACCGACAGAATGCCGCTCGATGCGCCGCCGCGCTCAACCCGGTTCGGCTCGCCGCTGGTGCCGTCGCGGGTCCATCGGGTCCGGCCCGAGCTCGTCCTCGAGGTCAAGTATCTGACCTGGACCGATGACGGCCTCCTGCGGCAAGTTGTCTACGAAGGGATCCGCGAGGACAAGCCGGCTCGCGAGGTCGTGCGCTCGCGTCCCCGACGTCAACAACCCCGGCCGAGGTAGCAACGGGTCGCAGCCCGCCGGATCTCGACTTCAGGTATCACGAGAGGAAAGTTATGAGTGCCCGATCCAGTGAAGTTCAACCAACGTAGGGCCACGCCAGGAGAGGCCGGCTCCGAAGGCCCTGAATGCCGCCGATTTTTGACCACCGACCTGGCACGGGCGTGCACCCGCTCTCCGAGCCGCGGCTTTCTCCGGGTAGAGGTAGCCTCTATCATCACCTGAGTGAATCGGAGGACCCGCGAATGCCTGCTCAAGCCGCTGATGCCGCCGCGCCTGCCAACAGGTGGCCGAATTATCGGGAGGGCGACTTCGTCATCAGGAATTATGTGTTCCGGAACGGCGAGACGCTACCCGAGCTGAAGCTCCACTACCGCACCCTTGGAACGGCAAAACGCAACCCAGCGGGCAAGATCATCAACGGCGTGCTGCTGTTGCAGGGCAACACCGGCACCGGCGCGAATTGGTTGCGCCCGAGCCTGGCCGACGAGCTGTTTGCGCCCGGCCAACCGCTCGACACGGCGGAGCATTTCATGATCATGCCGGACGCGATCGGGCGCGGCGGATCGAGCAAGCCGTCTGACGGGCTCAAAGGGAAATTTCCACACTACCGCTACCATGACATGGTCGAATCTGGCCATCGCCTGATCACCGAGGGCCTCGATGTCGCCCGTCTGCGGTTGATCATCGGCAGCTCGATGGGCGGCATGCACGCCTGGATGTGGGCCGAGATGTACCCGGACCTGATGGACGGGGTGGTGCCGATCTCGTGCCAGCCGATCCAAATCAGTGGGCGCAACTGGATCAGTCGGCGCGCCGCCGCCGAGGCGATCCGCCACGATCCCGAATGGAACAACGGCGATTACGAGAAGAACCCGTCGACCTACATCTGGACCGCGGCGGCCAACTCGCTACGCACCGAGAGTGCGACGCGCATTCAGGAGATGACGCCGACCCGCGCCGCCGCCGACAAGCTCTATGAGGAGCGCCTCGCCCAGGCCGCCCAAGGCGACGCCAACAACTCGCTGTGGGCGATCGAGGCCATCATGGACTACAACCCCGAGCCCGATCTCGACAAGATCACGGCCAACGTGCTGCTGATCAATGCGGAGGAGGACGAGGCCAACCCACCCGAACTCGGCACCGTCGAGCCCGCGATGAAGCGGGTTCGCCACGGCCGCTATGTGCTGATCCCGGCGGGCCCGAAAACGCACGGCCATTTCACCCATTTCTACGCCGAGGTTTGGAAGCCCTACCTGATCGAGTTCATCAAGACCCTCGGCGCCCCGCTGGCGGCGGCAGCCGGATAGGTGCGCTCAGGTCGAAGAGGGATCACCAATCATGGGCATGCTCGACGGACGCGTTGCGCTGGTGACCGGCGGCAGCAAGGGCCTGGGTGCCGCAACGGCCCGCCTGTTCGCGGCGGCGGGGGCTCGCGTCGTCGTCACCTTCGGCAATGACGCCGAGGCGGCCGACCGGCTGGTTGCGAGCCTGCCCGGCGCCGGCCACCGAGCCAGCCATACGCCGGCGCAGGATACGCGCGCCATCGATGGCCTCGCCGCCGCTATCGGCACTACCGAGGGCCGGCTCGACATCCTGGTCAACAATGCCGGCAGTACCCGAGTGATCCCGCATGCCGATCTGCGCGCCCTCGACGACGCGTTCTTCGACTTTGTCCTGGCGGTCAATCTGCGCGGCTCCTTCGCCATGGTGCGCGCCTGCCAGTCGTTGCTCGAGGCGAGCGGGCGCGGCCTCGTCGTCAATGTGGGCTCGGTGGCGGGCGTCCGCGGCGGCGGCAGCAACATCGCCTACGCCGCCGCCAAGGCCGGGGTTCACGCGATGACGATGTCATTGGCACGGGCGCTGGCGCCTGCGATCCGGGTCGTGGCCGTCGCCCCGAGCCTGATGGAGACACCGATGACGCAGATGTGGTCGCCGGCGCAGCGCGCCCAAAGGATCGCGAGCAACCCCCTCAAGCGGATCGGCCAGCCCGAGGAGGTGGCGTCGGTGATCCTCGGACTTGCGACGACGATGACTTTTGTCAACGGCGCGATCATCCCCGTCGACGGCGGCAGCCTGCTGTGAAAGCCCGACCGGCTCCCCGACACCTGTCTCTGGCCGGCGAATTGGCAACCACGCGAAAGGACAGGGGGAGCGGATTAGTCGACGCGCTCTGATCGCACGTCGGCCCCCCAATAGATGCCGTCGGCCCAGAACTCAAAATCGGCGATCGTGGCTCGGTTCTCATCACTCGTCGGCGGCGCCGCAGATATCCCACGGTCGATGGCCGCAGCTTCCGCGCCCCCAGGATCGGCGTCGGCCGCCATCATGCGCGGCTCCGGGTGTGGCAGCGCTGCCTGGGGCTTTATCGCCGGCGCCATTGGGATTCCGTCAACGCTCGTTGCCGCAGCTGCGGGTCTGATCGCTTTCGATCTCGCCACCACGCGTTGGCGGCTGCCCGGCGAAGAGAAAACGATGCCTGGCGGCTGAGGCGTTACGGGCCCAAATGGCCCGCGTTGGCGCGGCCGGCGCCGAATCTGTAGCATGGGGCGGGACCGCCGAATTTGATCGCGGCAGCTTAAGGAAGAGCCATGCCGGAACAAACATCCGACCACGGTACGGCACGAGATGGCGGCGCCAGGGGCCGGGCCGACGAGTTTTGCCGGCGCTTCGGTATGCGAACGCCCATCCTGCAAGCGCCGATGGCCGGTGCCTGCCCGGCAAGTCTCGCGGCTGCGGTGGCGAATGCGGGCGGTATGGGCGGACTGGGCGCGCTGATGACGATGCCCGATGGCATCGCCGCCTGGGCCAACGAATTCCGAAGCGGAAGTAACGGCACGTTTCAGATCAATCTTTGGGTGCCCGACCCGCCGCCGGTACGCGACCTCGACTCGGAAGCCCGGGTCCGGGCCTTTCTCGGCCAATGGGGCCCGCCGGTGCCACCCGAAGCGGGAGACGCCGTCCCCCTGGATTTCGAGCGCCAGTGCGAGGCCCTGCTGGCGGCAGCACCGCAGGTCGTGTCATCGATCATGGGACTCTTTCCCGACAAGTTTGTCGCCGCCCTCAAATCGCGCCGGATTTCCTGGTTCGCCTGCGTGACGACGCTGGCCGAGGCGCGCGCGGCCGAAGCCGCGGGGGCCGATGCGATCGTCGCGCAAGGCCTCGAAGCCGGCGGCCACCGCGGCGCGTTCGATGCCGCCACGGCGGAACGCCAAGCGATCGGGCTGTTCGCCCTGATACCGCGGCTCGCCGATAAATTGGCGGTGCCGATCATCGCGACCGGCGGGATCGCCGATGGCCGCGGCATTGCGGCGGCACTGACCCTCGGGGCGAGCGCGGTGCAGATCGGCACCGCATTTCTGCGCTGCCCGGAGGCTAAGACGCATCCCGCCTGGGCCGACGCACTGGCCGAGCTGGAGCCTGAGGCGACTATGCCGACTCGCGGCTTTTCCGGCCGTCTCGGTCGCAGCATTGCGACCGACTATGTCCGTGCCGTCACCGCACCCGACGCGCCGCCGCCGGCGCCCTATCCCGTGCAGCGCGGGCTAACAGCGGCGATGCGCGATGCCGGTGGGCAGGCCAGCGACGTGCATCGGATGCAGGCCTGGGCCGGGCAGTCAGCGGCCTTGGCCCGCGCCGAGCCGGCCGCCGAAGTTGTGCGCCGGCTATGGCAGGAAGCGCAGGCCTTGTTGCCGTAGCTGGAGGAACCTCGCCACCGACCCGATCCGCGGCTCGACCCGGAACGGAAGCTCCTCCGCCATATATCCTCGGGAGCACGTCGCGGACCGTGTCGAGATCGGGCCGGTGTGTTGCGATCAGATCGGCCGTAGCGGTAACGATGCGTCGAGATCCCCGATAAGGCTGAGGCGTTGTAGAGGTCGGCGATATGGAGGTCCATCGCTTCCCGATCAGCTCGACTTCCAGGAGCCAAGGGCTGCAATCGCGTTTCTCTATTCGAACGGGTGGTGATCGAGAGTTCTCAGGGTGGGCATTGCGGCGCAGCCAGCGGATCACACGACGGCGCTGCGCCGGCGATATCGGCCGGGAGGCCGAGGCGTTCGAGAACGCGATCGACCATACGGTCGCACCGCGTGCCCAAGAACGGAAATGCACCGTCCAGGATCGAGCCAAACTCCGCACTCAGGACTTTGCGCAACGGCTAGTTCGCGCGATGAAAGCGCGTCTTGACGGTGTCGCCCGGAATGCCCAGGCAGTGGGCCGTCTCCTCGATGCTCATCTGCTCGATCGCGCGCATGATGAAAACCGCACAGGAAGGGCGGCGGCAACCGATCGACTGCATTCTCGATGGCACGGCGGATCTCCTGGCGCGCGCTGGCACGTTGGGGCTCATGTCGTCCTGGACGATCCGCGCCGGATCGCTGCCCGAGCCCAGCGTCTCCGCGATCTCGTCTATGTCGACGGCCGGATGCCGATTGCGGAGCCGGCCGAGCGCCTCATTGAGCACGATACGCGCGAGCCAGGTAGCCAAACTCGATTCGCCCTTGAAACCGTCACCACCGCGATCGCCCGCGAGCTGGCGGGTTTCGTGTGGGCCATCGCTCGCCAGGTGATGGCGGCGGCAGGCTGATCGAAGACGCCGCATGATCGCATCCACAGCAGGAGGCGCCAGCGAACCATCCGACACGCTCCGTCCGGGCAAGGCTGGGGGCATGGTCGCGGTCAGGAGAACCCTCGCAACCACTATCTGCCGGATTACTGATCCGACGCAGGTTCCTAGACCGAGGCAGCTCCGCGACGCATCTACGGTCATGCGGTTCCGACCCGCGCATCAGAGTATGATCAACCGTCGTTTCGACGACTGCGCCCCCTGCCGCGTCCGGAAGAGCCTGAAACAGGCGCTTGCAAGCAAGCCACGGATTCACACGCCTGCATCTAGTAATGGCGGACATGAGAGTGGTCGATGAGGTGGCGAATGAACTTCTGGCGCACCAGCTCTTCCGGCTTTGTCGTAACGCCTCGCCATTCGCCTCTCAGAGGGATCCAGATCCACTCGCTGCTCTGGTGAAGTGTCTCAGTTTCGGCCGGAAATGGCGTGGCGGCTGGCGCCGGCTTCTTGGACATCGAGCCCCCTTACTTCCGTTGGGTTCTTTTATCAGGCTCGCTCGCGTCGCGCGAGCGCGTACCGGCCCATTCTCGCTCTTCCTGCGTTAACGATACGGAAACGAGACGGGGATGGAGGCTCTGACGCCATCTGAGCCAACCGGTCACGGCGACGGTAAAATTGACAAAATCATATCGCATTAAGGCGCCATTCGGGTGGTCCGGGAGCGGGCCGGTTTTGCACAAGCCGCGCGCCTTGTGCGCGAGTGAGGAGGATTTTTGCTGCTGATTTGCTGCAGAAGCAGCGGGCGGGGGTCCGGTCGCGTTTGCCCGGCGAGCATTCCGCGGATACGGCGGTGAAAGGGCCTTGGGGGGCGCGGGCGGCTGTCGAGCCGCAGAGGCGCGGCCTCGACGCCGGGCGCAGGGTCGCGCATCGCGCCGGCGGGAGGCGAGTGCGGCCTGATAAAAACCTGATAAAACAGGTGGAACAGGTGCGATCGGCTCCGCGTCGCGGAGCACCGCGGCCCGATGAGAAGCAGCTTAGCGACGCATTCCTTGCTTCGCGATGCATTCCTTCGGCGCGGGCCTGGCTTAAGGCCTTCGCGTCCGGCGGTATCCGTGCCTTAATCTTCTCCCGGAGCGGTGTGCCCGGGGAGGGAATCATGGCTCAGGAAACGGTTCGGCTGGCCCGCTATGCCGCGGCGCTCCGCTATGAGGATCTGCCGGCGGAGATCGTGCGGCGGGCCAAGGAATGCATCGCCGACACCGTCGCTGCGGTGATCTGCGGCGCGGCGCTGCCGTGGAGCCGGATCGTCATCGGCTATGCCGAGCGCACCGGGCCGGGCGGCAAATGCCACATCCTCGGCAGCGGCGGCCCCGCGGTGCAGGCGCCCTCGGCGGCGCTCGCCAACGGTGCGCTCGCCCATGCCTTCGAGCTCGACAGCCTGACCCGGCCGGGGGCGGGCGTGCATCCGGGAGCGACCTTGTTGCCCCCGGCGCTCGCGATCGCGCAGCAGCAGGGACTGGCGGCCGGGCCTTGATCGCCGCCTTTGTCGCCGGCTGCGAGGTCATGGTGCGGATCGGCCGCGCCACCGGCCACACCAACGAAGCGCGCGGCTTTCATGCGCCCGGCAACACCGGGCCGTTCGGCGGGGCGGTCGCCGCCGGGCATCTGCTGGGGCTCGACGCCGCAAGGATGGCCAACGCGCTCGGCATCGCCGGTTCGCTCGCTTCGGGCCTGCTCGAATTCGCCCGCGCCGACAATGGCGGCATGGTCAAGCGGCTGCATCTCGGCCGCGCCTCCGAAGGCGGCGTGCTGGCCGCGAGCCTCGCCCATGACGGCTTCGCCGCGCCCGATACGGTGCTCGAAGGCCCGTTCGGGTTCTTGGCGGTATTCTGCCGCGAATGGGATGTTTCCGAATTGACCAAGGGCCTCGGCGAGCATTGGGAAACGACCAGCATCGCGCTGAAGCGCTACCCTTGCCACATCAACGCGCACGCCGCGGTCAAGGCATTGTCGCAATTGCGGGCCGAGCACGGCTTTAGGGGCGCCGAGGTCGAGGCCGTTGCGATCTCCGGCAGCGAGCGAATGGCCACCCTGCACAACATCCCCGAGCCCGCCGATCTGATGATGGCGCAATACAGCGTGCCGTTCTGCGCCGCCGTGGCGTTGTACCGCGACCCGCGCAACCCCAAATCCTTTGCCGATAGCGCGCTCGACGACCCTGATATCCGCGCGCTGACCCGCCGCGTGACGATCGAGGCGGCGCCGCACGCACCCGGCCATGGCGCCCCGGCGACCACGGTCACGGTCGATCTCAAAGGCGGCCGGCGGCTCGTTGCGAGCGCCGAAGACGGCACCCTCGCCGCCGCCGATCTCGGCGACAAATTCGCCCGCCTGACCCGCGCCGCCCTCGGCGACCGCGCCTTGCCATTGTTCGAACGCCTGCTGCACCTCGAGCACGAGCAGAGCCTCGATTGGCTCGGCGCCGGTTTCGGGGGCTGAGCCGATGTTCCGCACCGTCCGCACCGCGGTTCTGGAGATCGGCTACGAGGAAAGCGGGCCGGCCGAGGGGCCGCCGGCGATCCTGCTGCACGGCTGGCCGTCGGACATGCACGATTGGGACGGTGTCGCCCCCGAGCTGGCGGCGAGCGGTTGCCGGGTGCTGGTCCCGTGGCTGCGCGGCTGCGGCCCGACCCGGTTTCTGCATCGCGACACCCCGCGCTCCGGCCAGCAGGCGGCACTCGGCGCCGATGTCAGGGATTTCATGGACGCGCTCGGCATCGAGGATTCCTGGCTCGCGGGCTACGATTGGGGCGGCCGTGCCGCCTGCGTCGCCGCCGCGTTATGGCCCGAGCGGGTGCGCGGGCTCGTCTCGATCGGCGGCTACAACATCCAGAACATCGCCGCGAGCGCACATCCGGCCGCGGCGGCGCAGGAGCACCGACTGTGGTACCAGTGGTACTTCCACACCGAGCGCGGCCATGCGGGCCTCGAACAGAACCGCCGCGACATCGCCCGCCTGCTGTGGCAGCTGTGGTCGCCGAACTGGCGTTTCGACGACCCGACCTTCGATGCCACCGCATCGAGCTTCGACAACCCCGATTTCGTAGCGGTGACGATCCAGTCCTACCGCCACCGCTACGGCCTGTCCCCGGGCGACCCCGCGCTCGAAGCCGTCGAGCAGCGTCTCGCCGCCCAGCCGCCGATCACGGTGCCGACGATCGTCCTGCACGGCGCCGCCGACGGCGTTTCCCCGGTCGAGCAATCCACCCGCCATGCCCATCACTTCGCCGGCCAATACGACCGGCGCGTCGTCCCGGTCGCCGGCCATTTCCTGTCGCGCGAAACGCCGCAGGCGGTCGTGCAGGCGCTGCGCGACCTGATGCAAGGCCCGCGATAGCAACCGGCCTCGGTACAGGAGCTGAGCGGCTGCTCCGAGCGGCGTGGCTCCCCCGCGTTTGCGACTGACTTCTGCGACCAGGCGTCGCGTGTGCGTGCAGCTCAACTCCGAGGCGATGTCGACGAGGCTGGCTCGCCGAATTCGGTCAGGCGGTGCCCGCTGAGCCTCGACCATGACCGGTCCTGACAAAGGTCGGGGCGATCTCTTGGTAGAGCTGCGTGGTCGCCGCCGGATCGTTCTGGCGATAGCTGTTAGCCGGCGACCAGAAATAAAAACAGCTGGTCTCGGTTTCCGGGGTCAGGCTGTGGAGCAGGCGGAACTGGAACCGCCGTCGCGCCGGGATTCAGCGGCGGGACAGGACTTCTTGCCCACGGCGCAACTCTACGGCAACGCAAACGTTTATCTGTTGTCCCTCGCACAGCGAGCGGATTTCATCGCAATGGAGCGGAAATGCCGAAGGAAACACACACGAAAGCGGCCGAGCATCATGAGAACGCCGCAAAGGCGCATCGCACCGCCGCGGAGCATCACGGCAGGGGCGAGCACGACAAGGGCCACGAGCACTCGACCAGGGCGCACGAGCATTCGAGCGAGGCTCATCGCCACTCGACCGACGCTCACGCGAAGAGCGGTGAATCGCGTATGAAGAAATAGCCCACGCGACCTCTTGGGCAGCGATGCCCCGGTCCTGTGGGGGTGAAGTTCGGCGCTCGATCGGACGCCCACGCCCAGCCTCCCCGGTCACGCCCGTTTCGAAGCGCGGCGGCCGGGAAACGGCGTGGAATCGGCCCGGCTAAGGTATCGCGAACCTTGCCGAGACGACCGCAGCCGCTTTCCCCCGCCGGTTTGTGCCGACTACAGACGCGCAGAGCGATCGAACGTTGGATATGGAAGCACCCGAGTTGGAACGGCGCCTTGCGGCGATTCTCTCCGCCGATGTCGAAGGCTACAGTCGGCTGATGCATGCCGACGAGGATGCCACGATGTCGACCTTGTCGGCGCGGCGGGCGGTGGTCGACAACCTGATCGGCGAGCATCGCGGCCGGATCGCGAACACGGCGGGCGACAGCGTGCTGGCGGAATTTGCCAGCGTCCTCGACGCCGTCTCCTGCGCAATCGAGATCCAGAAGGCCATGGCCCAGGCGAACGAGGCCGGCCCGGACCGGCCCATGCTGTTCCGCATCGGCATCAACCTCGGCGACGTGATGGTCAAGGACGGCGACATTTTCGGCGATGGCGTGAATGTCGCGGCTCGGCTCGAGGGGCTGGTCAACGGTGGCGAGATCTGCGTCTCGCGAGGCGTGCGCGATCATCTGCGCCATCGCGGCGGCATGATCTTCGGGGACATGGGCGAGCAGCTGGTCAAGAACATCGCCCACCCGATACGGGCGTTTCGCCTGCGCATCGGCGAGGATCCATCCGAGCAAAAGGTCGCGACCCCCGGGGAAATTCCCGAGCCGCCCGAGCTGCCTGCCGCTCCCCCCGGCTCCGACCTGTCCGCCGACAACGAGGTCTCGCTCGAGCTGGCACTTTGGGACAGCGTCAAGGAGGGCAGTCCACCCGAGCTCGAATCCTACCTCGAGCAATACCCGGAGGGCACCTTTGCCTCGGTAGCCCGGATCCGGCTCGATGCCGCGGCGAGCGCGCCGCCGAGCCCCGCGACGCCGACCGCCGAGGAAGTCGCCGCGGAAGCCCTCGATCTGGCGTTCTGGACTTCGGTCAAGGACAGCGATCGGCGCGAGGAGATCGAGGCCTACCTCGAGCAGCATCCCAATGGCCACTTCGCCAGCCTGGCGCGGGCCCGCCTGTCCTCGCCGGATCTCGCTTAGCGGCCTGTCGATGGCCGGGCAAGCCGGCTGATCGAGCTCGCTTTCGGCAGATATCCGCGCCGCCTCTTTACCGCCTTTCGATCAACAGCGGACCGAGGCGCAGCTCGCCGGGCTGGTCGCGATCACCCGGCGTGAAGGCGGCGGCCGGGGGCCGCAGGGTGCCACAGCGCGGGCGCGGCGAAGGCGAAGTGCGCGAGGATCTCGGCGCGGGCGATCTCGTGCACGACAAAGACCAGCCGGCTGCGCCGGTCGCCCCCGGACTGGTCGCCCCCGGACTGGTCGGCCGGCCAACCGGCGGGCCAGTCGTCGAGCCATTCGGGCGCGAACATCGCATGCTGCGCCGCCTGCACCACCGCCGGGCGCCGCGGCCCGTCGGAAAAGCGCACGATCCCCTTGACCCGCAACAGATCGTTGCCGCGTTCGCGGGCCAGCCCGCCGAGCGCGCGGGCGAAATCGAGACGGCTGATCTCGCCGCCGAGACTGATGGCGAAGGCGTCGATTCCATGGCTGTGGGCGGCGACCGGCGCGCTCGGCAGCGGCGCCGGCTGGGTCTGGGGCGCGGCGCGGCCCGCGGCATCGAACAGCACCGCGCCGGCATCCCCCGCCTCGGCCGCCAAGATCCGCGGCGCCCGGT
This sequence comes from uncultured Alphaproteobacteria bacterium, assembly GCA_963703855.1. Taxonomy (GTDB): domain Bacteria; phylum Pseudomonadota; class Alphaproteobacteria; order ATCC43930; family CGMCC-115725; genus AP-15. The sequence goes on along the minus strand of CAVPFW010000001.1, from coordinate 53,168 downwards.
CGTTGATCCGATCGAGGGCGCGCACGAGGTCGGGGCCGAGCGGGGCGAGATCGGTCTTGCTGATGACCAGGGTGTCGGCGAGCGCCGCCTGCCGCGCCGCCTCGGCAAAGCGCGCGATGACCGCGGCGCCGTGCACCGCATCGACCAGGGTGACGACCCCGGCCAGGTGCAGGCAGTGGTCGAGCATCGGGTCGGCGCCCAAGGTGTAGAGAATCGGCGCCGGGTCGGCGAGGCCGGTGGTTTCGACGATGATCCGGCGGAACCCCCGCACCTCGCCGGCCGCGCGGCGGTCGAGCAGGCTGCGCAGGGTGCGCGCCAGGTCCTCGCGGACGGCGCAGCACAGGCATCCCCCCGGCAATTCGATCACGCTTCCCTCGACGAAATCGACGAGATGATGGTCGATCCCGATCTCGCCGATCTCGTTGATGATCACCGCCGTGTCGGCGAGCGCCGGCGAGGCCAGCGCGCGACGCAGCATCGTCGTTTTGCCGCTGCCGAGAAACCCGGTCAGCACCGTAGTCGGCAGGGTTTCAGGTTCGGGCATCCTCGTTAACCACCTATCGCGGGGCATTCCGTCGGCGATCGTTTCACGCAGGCGGCACGACGGCAAGGGGCGGTTGCCCCCGTTTGAGCGACGCCGCCGAAGCGGTTGCATTCTGCGCTCTGCGTCAGCATCATGACGGCCATAATTGCTCGGCATGGGCGGATCTGGTGGGCGAGGAAATGCGGACGGTCACGTGTCGAGCAATTTGAGCGGCCGTACAGCTACAAGGGATGGCGAGATCGTGCTCGCCGTTTCCGGGGTTTCAAAGCATTTCGGCGGCGTCCGCGCGGTCGAGGACATCTCGCTCGCGGTCCGGCGCGGCGGGCTCACCTCGATCATCGGCCCGAACGGCGCCGGCAAGACCTCGCTGCTCAACATCATCAGCGGGTTCTACCGGCCCGATACCGGCTCGATCAGGTTCGAGGGCAGGGATGTGACCGGCACCCGCCCGTCGGGCGTCGCCGCGATGGGGGTCGCCCGGACGTTTCAGAACATCGCGCTGTTCAGCGGCATGACCGTGCTCGACAACATCATGCTCGGCCGACACGTGCGAATGCGCGCCGGGGTGTTGTCGTCGTTTCTTTATTGGGGCCCGGCGCGGCGCGAGGAGGTCGCGCATCGCGCCCGGGTCGAGGAGCTGATCGAGCTGCTCGAGCTCGAGGACCTGCGCAAGCAGCCGACCAGCGGGCTCGCTTACGGCTTGCGGAAGCGGGTCGAGCTCGGCCGCGCCCTGGCGCTCGACCCGAAGCTTCTGCTGCTCGACGAGCCGATGGGCGGGATGAACCAGGAGGAGAAGGAGGACATGGCCCGTTTCATCCTCGAGGTGAACCGGGAATGGGGCACCACGATCATCCTGATCGAGCACGACATGGCGGTGGTCATGGACATCTCCGATCGGGTGGCCGTGCTCGACCACGGGCGCAAAATCGCCGACGGCAGCCCCGACGAGGTGCAGCGCCATCCCGAGGTGATCCGCGCCTATCTCGGCGGCGGCGCGCGGCATCGGGAGGCGGCGGAATGAGTCCGGCCTCACCCCTGGCCACGCCGCTGGCCATGCCTACCGCCCCGGCCACGCCTACCGCGCCGGCGGCGCCCACCGCGCTGGCCGCGCCCACCACCCTGCCCGCGGCTGCCACCCTGCCCCGGCTGCTGCGCCGCAACGCCGCGACGATGGTCGGACGGCCGGCGATCCGCGAAAAGACCCGCGGCATCTGGCAGACCTTCACCTGGGCCGAGTACGAGCGCCAGGTGCGCGAGTTCGCGCTCGGCCTCGCGGCGCACGGCTTCCGCCGCGGCGACAAGCTGGCGGTGATCGGCGACAACCGCCCGCGGCTCTATTGGGCCCAGCTCGCGGCGCAATGCCTGGGCGGCATCGCGGTGCCGATGTACCAGGACGCGATCGCCGCCGAGATGGCCTATGTGCTGAACCACGCCGAGATCCGGGTGGTCGTCGCCGAGGACCAGGAGCAGGTCGACAAGATCCTGTCGCTGAAGGCGCGGCTGCCGCATCTCGACCTGGTCGTCTACGACGATCCCCGCGGCATGCGGCACTATCCGGCCCCGGCGCTCGAGCCGTTCGAGCGGGTCCAGATGGCCGGCCGCGAGTTTGCCGCGTCGCATGCGGGCTATGTCGACGCCGAGATCGACCGGGGCGCACCCGAGGACGTGGCGCTCTTGACCTACACCTCGGGGACCACGGGGCACCCCAAAGGGGTGATGCTGTCGCACGCCAATCTATTGGCCGCGGCCGAAGGCTTTGCCGCGGCCGAGGATATCCGGCCGACCGACGACATCCTGTCCTATCTGCCGATGGCGTGGATCGGCGAGTCGCTGTTCTCGCTGGTCCTGACCCTGCTCGTCGGCTTCACCTGCAACTGCCCGGAGCGCCCGGAAACGGTGCAGCGCGACCTGCGCGAACTGGGCCCGACGGTGGCATTGGCACCGCCGCGGATCTGGGAGAACCTGCTGACCCAGCTGCGGGTGAGGGCCGCCGACGCGACCCCGTTGAAGCGGTGGACATTCGAGTTCTTCCGCCGCCTCGCCGAACGGGCGGAGGCCGCTGCCGGCATCGGGCGAAAGCCGTCGCCACTGCTCCGGCTCGGCCGGGCGCTCGGCGCGCTGCTGGTCTATGGGCCGGTGCGCGACCAGCTCGGCCTGCGCCGGGCGCGCTGGGTCTATACCGGCGGCGCTCCACTCGGCCCGGACACCTATCGCTTTTTCCGCTCGTTCGGGATCAACATCAAGCAGGTCTGGGGCTCGACCGAGCTGTCGGGGCTGGCTTCCCTGCAGCGTGACGGCGAAGCCGATCCCGACACCGTCGGCCCGGCCATCCCCGGCACCGAGATCCGCATCGCCGAGGGCGGCGAGGTGCTGGTCCGCTCCGGCGCGGTGTTCCGGGGCTACTACAAGGAGCCCGAGGCGACCCGCGACGCGGTCGACGCGGAGGGTTGGTTCCGCACCGGCGACTGCGGCTATCTCGACCCGCGCGGCCATCTCGTCATCGTCGATCGCGCCAAGGACGTCGGCAAACTCGCCGACGGCACGCCCTTTGCCCCCCAATTCGTCGAGAACAAGCTGAAGTTCAGCCCCTACATCGCCGAGGCGGTGGCGTTTGGCGACCGGCGGCCGTTCGTCGCGGCGATGGTCGCGATCGATCTCGGCACCGTCGGCAACTGGGCCGAGCGGCGCAACCTCGCCTACACCTCGTTTCACGATCTGAGCGTCAAGCCCGAGGTGCGCCGGCTGGTCGGCGACGAGATCGCGCGCTGCAACGAGGGCCTGCCGGCTGCCGCGCGCATCCGCCGCTTTCTGCTCCTCAACAAGGAATTCGACGCCGACGACAACGAGATCACCCGCACCCGCAAGGTGCGGCGCCGCTTTATCGCCGAGAAATACGCCGCGGTCGTCGAGGCGGTCTACCGCGGCGAAGACGAGGTCGAGCTGACGACCGAAATCACCTTTGAGGACGGGCGCAAGGCGACCATCGAAGCGAGGATGGCGATCGATACCCTCGTCCTCGAGGATGCGCCGGCGCGCGAGCCGGCTTACGCCTGAACCGGCCGTGCCCGACCTCGATTGGCAGTTTACCCTGGTCCTGGTGATCAACGGGGTGATGATCGGGCTGATGTACGCGTTGATCGCGCTGGGCTTCGTGCTGATCTACAAGGCGACCGACGCGATCAATTTCGCGCAGGGCGAATTCGTCATGTTCGCCGGGTTTATCGCCGCCGGGGCCGCCGGTCTCGCCGGCCTCCCGTTCTGGGCCTCGGCATTGCTCGCGGTCGGCGGCATGGTGGTGCTCGGCTTCGGCATCGAGCGCATCGTGCTGCGCCCGCTGATCGGCCGCCCGATCATTTCCGTGATCATGGCGACGATCGGATTGGCGGCCGTGCTGCGAGGCTTCGCCACTCTGGCGTTCGGCGCCGGGACGCGGGCGATCGCGATGCCGGTCGGCGACGAGCCGATCCTGCTGGGGCCGGTCAGCCTGCCGCCGGTCCAGCTCGTCGGGGCCGGGGTCAGCCTGGTGTTTCTGGCCGGCTTCAGCTGGTTTTTCCTGAAGAGCCGGGTCGGGGTGGCGATGCGCGCGGTCGCCGACAGCCAGCAGGTGGCGATGGCGATGGGGATCAACGTGCAGCGCTATTTCGCGCTCGCCTGGGCGATGGCCGGGGTGGTCTCGGCGTTGGGCGGCATCGTCTGGGGCGCGATGCTGGGGGTCGACAACCAGTTGGCGCTGGTCGGCCTCAAGGTGTTTCCGGTGGTGATCCTCGGCGGCCTCGATTCGATCGTCGGCGCGGTCGTCGGCGGGCTGATCGTCGGCGTCGTCGAGAATCTGGCCGCCGGCTATCTCGACCCCTATGTCGGCGGCGGCACCAAGGATTTCGTCCCCTACGTGCTGATGATCGCAGTCTTGATGATCCGGCCCGAAGGCATCTTCGGCCGCCGCCGCATCGAGCGCGTGTGATGGCGATGTCGCTGGTTCTGACCGCGGCCCCCTTCACCCGCGCGACCTTGCGGGCCGGGTCCCCCCTCTCCCGCAATGCAGGAGAGGGTGCCGAGCGCGGCGAGGCGGGTGAGGGCGCCGTCTCCGGCAATTTCGACCTCTTCGGGCCGCTCTGACCATGTTCCACCGCGAAGCCGGCGTGTTCAAGACCAGCTATGCCGCCGACATGGCGCTCTACCCGCTGCCGATCGCGCAGTGGACGGTGGCGGCGCTGGCGGCCTTGTTCATCGTGATCGTGCCGCTGACCTTCAACGAATATTACGTCTCGGTGCTGAACCTGATCCTGATCGCAATCGTCGGCGCTCTCGGCCTCAACATACTGGTCGGCTACACCGGGCAGGTCTCGATCGGCCACGGCGCCTTCATGTCGGTCGGCGCCTACACCGCGGCCAATCTGATCACCCGCCTCGGCATGCCGTTCTGGGTCGCGATCCCGGCGGGCGGGCTGATGGCGGCGGCGATCGGGGTCGTCGTCGGCATCCCGTCGTTGCGCATCAAGGGGATTTACCTGGCGATCGCCACCCTCGCGGCGCAATTGATCATCGAGTGGACCATCAACCACGTGCAATGGATCTCGGGCGGGGTGCAATCCTCGATCGAGATCCCGCGCCCGTCGGTTTTCGGCATCGCGCTGAAGCGCGAATTTGAGATTTACCTGTTCCTGATGTTTTTCGTGGTGCTGGCGATCGTCGCCACCCTCAATCTGGTGCGCAGCCGCATCGGCCGCGCCTTTGTCGCGATCCGCGACCAGGACATCGCCGCCGAGATCATCGGCATCGACATCTTTCGCTACAAGCTCTACGCGTTCGCAATCTCGTCCTTTTACGCCGGGGTGGCCGGCGTGCTCGAAAGCTATTATCTCGGGATCGCCAATTACGAGCAGTTCCAGATCGACGTCTCGATCGACTACCTGGCGATGGTGATCATCGGCGGTCTCGGCTCGGTGTTGGGCTCGGTGCTGGGGGCGATCTTCGTGACCCTGCTGCCGATCGCGACCCGCTGGTTTCTCGACGGGTTCGGCGGGATCTTCTTTTCCAATGCCGACCTGCTCAACGTCGTTCCCAATCTGCGGCTGGTCATCTTCGGCGGGCTGATCATCTTCTTTCTGGTGGTCGAGCCCGAGGGGCTGAACCGGCTGTGGCGCAACATCCGCAATTACTTCCGGGTGTGGCCATTTTCCTATTAAACTCGCAACGACAGAGGGAGGAGCGACGATGACGACCGTATCGAGGAGCATATTGGCGCTGACGGCCGGCGCGACGGCCGGGTTGGCGCTCGCCGCGACCGCGATGGCGCAGCCGAAGCAGCTGGTGATCGGCGACCAGTGCGACCGCACCGGCCCGACCCAGATCGTCGGCACCGTGCTGTGCCCGGCCGAGCAGGATTATTATAAGCTGATCAACGCCCAAGGCGGGGTCGACGGCTGGACCATCCGCGGCGACGAGATCGACAATCAGTACAAGGTCCCCCAGGGGATCGAGGCCTACGAGCGGCAAAAGCAGATGGGCGTCGTGATGATGACCCTCTACGGCACGCCGCAGACCGTGGCGCTGAACCAGCGGCTCGAACAGGACAAGATGCCGACGACCTCGCCCGGTTTCGGCATCTCGGCCGCCGCCGACGGCGCCCGCTATCCCTATCTGTTCCCGATCGCCGCCACCTATTGGTCGCAGGGTGCCGCGGCGGTCCAGTTCGCCAAGGACAAGCTCGGCGGCAGCCTGAAGGGCAAAAAGATCGCCTATGTCTATTACGACAACCCGGCCGGCAAGGAGCCGATGCCGATCATTGAGACCCTGCAAAAATCCGAAGGGTTCGAGCTGCGCACGTTTGCGGTGCCGCCGCCGGGGGTCGAGATGGGCGCGCAGATCCTCGACATCACCCAGCGCTATCACCCCGACTTTGTGATCGCTCACCTCTTCGGGCGCTCGCCTTCGGTGATGATCAAGGGGCTGAAGGGCGCCGGCTACCCGCTGTCGAAGGTGCTCGGCCTAGTCTGGGCCTCGGCCGAAGGCGATATCAAGGCAGCCGGCGGCTGGGGCGTCGCCGAAGGCTACAACACCTTGCAGTTTGCCGGCGCCGGCGACAACTACCCGGTGCGCCAGCAGATCAAGGACATGTACAAAAAGGAAGGGAAGGCGCCACCCAAGGAGATGGACAACACGGTCATCTACAACCGTGGCCTGCTGCAGGCGGCGATACAGGTCGAGGCGATCAAGAACGCGCTGAAGATCAGCGGCGGCCAGAAGCCGACCGGCCCGCAGGTCAAAGAGGGCCTCGAGCAGATCCACGACTACACCCTGGGCGGCCTCGTCCCGCCGCTACAGATCACCCCGACCGATCACGAGGGCGGCGGCTGGGTCCAGATCTTCCAGGTCCATGACGGCAAGTTCGTCAAGGAGACCGACTGGTTCCGCGCCTATCGCGACGTCGTCGACAACGCGGTCAAGACCGCGGAATAGGCCGCGGCCGGGGATCGCGCAGAGAGGCGCCCCGTGCTGGCGCTGAACAACGTCGAGGTCGTCTATGACGGCGTCATCCTGGTGCTGAAGGGCGTCTCGCTCGCCGCCGAGAAGGGGCATATCACCACCCTTCTCGGCGCCAACGGCGCCGGCAAGACGACGACATTGAAGGCGATCTCTGGCCTGCTGCGCAGCGAGCGCGGCGAGGTCACCAAGGGCACGGTCGAGCTCGACGGCCAGCGGCTCGACCGGCTGGCGCCGCACGAATTGGTCAGGCGCGGCGTCACCCAGGTGTTTGAGGGAAGGCGCGTCTTCGAGAATCTGACGGTCGAGGAGAACCTCGTCGCCGGCGCCCATACGCGCCGGGATTTCGCCCAGGCGCGGGAGCGGATCGAGGAGATCTTCGACACCTTCCCGGCGCTGAAGCCGCGGCGCCGTCAGCCCTCGGGCTACCTGTCGGGCGGCGAGCAGCAGATGCTGGTGATCGGCCGCGCCTTGATGTCCGACCCCAAGGTGATCCTGCTCGACGAGCCCTCGCTCGGTCTCGCGCCGCTGCTGGTGGCCGAGATCTTCGGCATCATCCGCCGGCTGCGCGAGGAGCGCGGGCTGACCGTGCTGCTGGTCGAGCAGAACGCCGCGTTGGCGCTCGACATCGCCGACCACGGCTACGTCATGGAAAACGGCCGCATCGTGCTCGAAGGCCCGGCTGCGGCACTGCGCCAGAACTCGGACATCAAGGAATTCTATCTCGGGCTCAACGAGGCCGGCGCCCGCAAATCCTACCTCGGCTTGAAGCACTACAAGCGCCGCAAGCGCTGGCTGTCGTGAGCTGGGCTCGCGGTGAACTCCGCAGCCGCAGCGGGCGTTTGACAGGTGCGATGAATTTCGGTTTTCCCGGCTCCGTCACCTGGGTCTTGGGCTGCGCAGTTCTATTGCCGATCGCGGTCGCCGTTCCGGCCTCGGCGCAGACGGCTGCGCCGGGAAGCGTGACCGCGGGCGGCGCCGTCACCCTCGGCGCCGGCGCGGCGGCAAGCGCTGCGGCCGCTGCGACCCCAGCGGTCTCGGCCCAGTCGACGCCGGCTGCGACAACCGGCGTCGCCGCGGTCGGATCGAAGCCCAGCGCCGCGACGGCAAATGCCGCGGCCGGCACCGGCACCGCCGGCACCGTACCGGGTGCGCTCGGCGGTCCGGCGAGGGCATTGCCGCGGGCGGATTTCGGCGGGTCGTCGGGGAGCGCGGCAGCGGCAAGCTCGGGCCACGGCCCGGCATCGCTGCTGTGCCCGCCATCGGGCGCTTCGGGCATGCCGCCCTTCGTTGCCGGAACCGATCTCTCCTGCGCGCCCTGACTTTGTCCCGCCAGCACCTATCTGGGAGAGGCCTATGAGCTCAGCTCTGCCGCGCATCGCCGTGATCGGCACCGGCGGCACGATCTCCTCGCTCGGCGCGTCGAGCCTCGATGTGCTCGACTACCCCGATTTCGGCCAGAAACTGACGGCCGAGGCGTTGCTCGACCATTTTCCGGAGACCCGGCTCGTCGCCGAGCCGATGGCGGTGACCTTTCGCCAGGTCGGCAGCACCGAGATCGGCCCGGTGGACTGGATCGAGTTGCGCGCGCTGATCCATCGCACCGCCCGAGAGAAGCCGGCCGTCGCCGGCTTCGTGATCCCGCACGGCACCGCGACCCTGGAAGAGACCGGCTTTTTCCTGAACCTCACTCTGGCGACGGCGCTGCCGGTCGTCTTGGTCGGGGCGCAGCGCCCGGCGAGCGCGCTCGGCACCGATGCCGGCATGAACCTGGTCAACGCCCTGCGCGTCGCAGGATGCCCCGAGGCGCGCGGCAAGGGCGTGCTCGCCGTCCTCAACGACGAGATCCACGCCGCCCGCGACGTGGTCAAGACCTCGACCTACCGGGTGCAGACCTTCCGCTCGTTCGATTTCGGCGCGCTTGGCCATGTCGACGGCGACGGCGTGCATTTCTACCGCGCGCCGCTGCGGGCCCACATGCCGCAGACCGCGTTCGCCGCCCTCGACCTCGCCGCGCCGCTGCCGCGGGTCGACATCGTCTATTCCTATGCCGGCGCCGACGGCGCGCTGGTCGACGCGGCGGTCGCAGCCGGCGCGCGCGGCATCGTCTCGGCCGGGTTCGCGCCAGGGAGCCCGACCCCGCCGCAGCGCGCATCCTTCGAGCGCGCGGCCAAGGCCGGGGTCGTCGTCGTGCAATGCAGCCGTGCGGCCAGCGGCCGCGTCGCCCCGCGCCGCCGGCTGCGCGAGAGCGGCATCGTCGCGGGCGAGGATTTCAGCCCGCAGAAAGCCCGCATCCTGTTGATGTTGGCATTGTCCATCACCACCGACATCGCCGCGATCCAGCAGGCGTTTCAGACCTACTGACCAATCGTGGGCGATGCGGCTGGTGGCTCGGTCACAGACAACCGGCGATTTTCCCCTTCGCCGGTGTGACGAGGAAGTTGCAACCTCTCAGAAATGGTCGGCTAACCCTCGTCCCTCGGCACGAGCCCACTGTCGACCAGGGCGCGCAACAGCCCGCGCAATTCCGCCGAGCGCCCCGGACCGAACCCGGTCTCGAAGCTCCGCTGCGCCTCGACCCAGGCCTGGCGGGTCTCACGAAATCGGTCGTCGCCGGCGGGCGTGAGGTGCAATTCCTTGATCCGGCGGTCGGTGCGGTCCGGGGTTATCGCGATCAGCCCGTCGCGCTCGAGCGGCCGGATATTGCGGCCGAGCGTGGTCCGGTCGATGACCAGCTCGGCGGCGAGCTCGCTGATCGCCATCGGCCCGTGGCGCTTCAATTGGGCAAGAATGCCGTACTGGCTGGTGCGCAGCCCGCAAGCGGCCAGGTGCCGATCGTAAAGCTGGGTCACATAGCGCGCCGCCTGGCGCACCGCGAGGCAGTTGCAATCGGCGAGATTGGGCTCAGCTTGGACGGACACCGGAATGCTCAAAAAATGCGCTTTCAACCGGATTTAGGCGCATGTGCGCACTTGTCAATCACGAATCGGCCAAACACCTTCTGGCCGCCGCCGGGACCTGCGCCGCCGGCCCCCACTCCACCGGAATATGCGGTGTGATTGGGTGCCGAGCGCAGCGATTCCGGCGCCTGCGTCCCGTTCCATCGGGATTGCTTGGCCGGCTTACGCCTCCTGGCGATGACCGCGGCCGCCGGGGTTACGGCATGCGGACCCCGCCTGCACTCGTGCGACTTGCCGAGCCGTCTGCGCCACTGCTATGGCCGCTCAACCCGCGCCGGGCTGAGGCGAGATTCTTGCGCGCGTCAAGACTGTTTCGGCCGGTTGACGACATAAAGATATCTCTATATCATTCTATTCTCAAATTCAAAACCCAGCGCTGGCATCTGCCGGCCCGCAGCGCAATCCGGAGAGGAGATCTCGAATGCCCGCCTTCACCGACTGCAAGGTTGCAGACATTTCTCTGGCGGATTGGGGGCGGCGCGAGATCGCGATCGCCGAGACCGAGATGCCGGGGCTGATGGCATTACGCGAGGAGTTCGGCGCGGCGCAGCCCCTCGCCGGCGCCCATATCGTCGGCTGCCTGCACATGACGATCCAAACCGCGGTGCTGATCGAAACCCTGATCCATCTCGGCGCCACGGTGCGGTGGAGCTCGTGCAACATCTTCTCGACCCAGGACCATGCCGCCGCCGCGGTCGCCGCCCGCGGCACCCCGGTCTTCGCCTGGAAGGGCGAGACCGAAGAAGAATACGAGTGGTGCATCGAGCAGACCCTGCGCGGCCCGGCCGATGGCCCATTCGCCGGCTGGACGCCGAACATGGTGCTCGACGACGGCGGCGACGCGACCAAGATCCTGCACGACAAGTACCCGGACCTGCTGCGTCATGTCCGCGGCATCTCTGAAGAGACGACGACCGGGGTCAACCGGCTCTACGAGATGATGCGGGCGGGCGCGCTGAAGGCGCCGGCGTTCAACGTCAACGACAGCGTCACCAAGTCGAAATTCGACAACCTCTACGGCTGCCGCGAGAGCCTGGTCGACGGCATCAAGCGGGCGACCGACGTGATGCTCGCCGGCAAGCTCGCGGTCGTGTGCGGCTTCGGCAATGTCGGCAAGGGCTCGGCGGCGAGCCTGCGGAGCCAGGGCGCCCGCGTCATGGTCACCGAGATCGACCCGATCTGCGCGTTGCAGGCGGCGATGGAGGGCTATCAGGTGACGACGATGGACGCCGCCGCCGCGCAGGGCGACATCTTCGTCACCGCGACCGGCGACATCGACGTGATCACGATCGACCACATGCGCCAGATGAAGGACCGCGCCATTGTCTGCAACATCGGCCACTTCGACAGCGAGATCCAGATCGACGCCTTGCGCAACTATCCTTGGGAGGAGGTCAAGCCGCAGGTCGACGAAGTCGTCTTTCCCGACGGCCGGCGGCTGATCGTTCTGGCCAAGGGCCGGCTCGTCAATCTGGGCTGCGCCACCGGCCATCCGAGCTTTGTGATGAGCGCGTCCTTTACCAACCAGGTGCTGGCGCAGATCGAGCTGTGGGCCAACCACGGCAAATACGAGAACAAGGTCTACGTCTTGCCCAAGCACCTCGACGAAAAGGTGGCGGCCCTGCACCTCGACAAGCTCGGGGTCAAGCTGACCAAGCTCAGCCCGGCCCAGGCGGGCTATCTCGGGCTCGACCGCTCCGGCCCGTTCAAACCCGAGCATTACCGCTACTGAACCCGTTCGAAGCGCGCTTTAACAACTTTCAGGGGAAACTTGGTCACTTTTCCCCTTTTCTTTTACCAAGAACACCCCATAATAGAGTCAATGGGGAGTTGAAAATCTCGCTCTCCGACCCGGCAGCAAAGGGGTGTCGGATGGTGATCGAGGCCGCGGCCGCACCAGGCGTGATCGTCGCAATCATTCTCGGCGCGTTGCTGGTCCATGCCCGCATGCGATCGCGCGCGAGCCTGCAGGCCCTGGTCGCGCTCGAACGCCGCCGGGCCGCGGCGACCGCGGCGGCGCAGCAGGCAGCCGAGGCGGCGACCCGTCTGCGCGAGATGCTCGACGCGGTGCCGATGCCGGTGTGGCGGCGCGACCGGGCTCTCGTCGATTGCAATCAGGCTTATGCCGCGGCTCTCGGAGCGCCCCGCGAGGTCGTGCTTGCCGAAGGCCGCGAGCTGAGGCGGGGCCGAAACCGGGATAATGCGGCCGCCGGCGCCGATGCGCCGGCCGGCGGCACGGCCGGCTCCGAGCAAACCCATGTCGTAATCGGCGGCCAGCGCCGGCTGCTCGATCTCGTCGAGGTGCCAAGCGCCGCCGGTGGGGCGATCGGCTTTGCTCTCGACCGCAGCGATGTCGAAAGCGCCCAATCCGAGTTGTGGCGCCATATCGACGCGCATGCCGATGTCCTCGAAGGCATCTCCGCCGCGGTTGCCATCTTCGGGCCCGACCGGAGGCTGATGTTCTCCAACTCGGCTTTCGCCGCGCTGTGGCGGATCGAGGAGGCGTGGCTCGCCGCGGAGCCCATGCTCGGCGAGATCCTCGAGCGGCTGCGCGAAACCCGCCGCATTCCCGAATACGCCGATTTCCGCGCCTTCAAGCGCGAGCGCTGCGAGATGTTCACCGAACTGATCGAGCCGCGGCATGAGCTGATGCACCTGCCCGACGGGCGCACCTTGCAGCTGACGGTATCGCCCCACCCGTTCGGCGGGCTGACCTTCGTCTATGAGGATGTCAGCGACCGCTTGGCGCTCGAATGCTCGTACAACACCTTGAGCCAGGTGCAGCGCGCGACGCTCGACCATCTGTTTGAGGGCATTGCCGTCTACGGCAGCGATGGCCGGCTCAAGCTCCACAACCCGGCCTTTCGGTCGCTATGGGGATTGTCGGAGGAGGATGTCGCCGGCGAGCCGCATGTCAGTGAGATCGTCGAGAAGGTCCGTGGCTTTATCGACGATCGCGGCGACTGGGCGGGGGTCAAGGAGGCGATCATCGCCAAGGTCACCGCGCAGACCTTGACCAGCGGCCCGCTTTACCGGCGCGACGGCTCGATGCTGCAGGCGGCGAGCGTGCCGCTGCCCGACGGCGAGGTGTTGCTGACCTATCTCGACGTCAGCGACACGGCCCGAGTTCGAGCGCGCATTGCGCGATCGCAACGAGGCGCTGGAAACCGCCGGGCGCCTCAAGAGCGAGTTCATCGCCAGCGTCTCGCACGAGCTGCGCACCCCGCTGAATACGGTCATCGGCTTCGCGGAAATCCTCAACAACCAGTATTTCGGGGCGCTGAATTCGAGCCAGCTTGAATACGGCCGCGGCATGCTCGACAGCGCGCACCAGCTGATGGCGTTGATCGACGATATTCTCGACCTGGCGACGATCGAAGCCGGCTACATGGAGCTGGAGCGGGGGCGCGTCGAAATTCCCGAAATGCTGCACGCGGTCATGAGCCTGACGCGGGATCGCGCGCACAGCCGGGGGCTCGACATCAGCCTGCGCTGCGCCCGGCGGATCGATGCGATCGAGGGCGACGAGCGGCGGCTGAAGCAGGCGCTGTTCAACTTGATTTCGAATGCGATCAAGTTCACCCCGCCCGGCGGCGCCATCGGCATCGAGGCCGAGCGCTGCGGCGGCGATCTGCTGCTGACCGTCGCCGATACCGGGATCGGGATCGCGCCGGCGGATCAGGCCCGGATGTTCGAAAAATTCAAGCGCGGCAAGCGGCAAGCGGGGTCCGGGCTCGGCCTGTCATTGGTCAAGAGCCTGATCGAGCTGCATGGCGGAACGGTCGAGATCGAATCGGCGCCCGGGCGCGGAACCCGCATCGTCTGCCGGTTGCCCGCGGTCCCGGCGGCCGAGCCCGCTCCAAGCGCCGCGATGGCGGCGGCGGAGCCCGCGCGCGAGCTCGCCTTCGCCGCGGGCGAGATCGCGGGCTGGAGGGCGTCGGGCCTCGCCTGAGGCGGCGCTCGGCCCAGTTGGGATCGCCTCGGCGCCTGCCGGCTCCTCGCCATGACCATGCGTATGCGGTCACCCGCAAACGCGACAAGCAGATCTTGCGTTAATCACGGCGGCGTTATACAACGCTTAGGTGATCACAACCGTCGATCTGCCCGATGAAGCCGCCACGGCGGCGCTTGCCGCGCGCATCGCGGCGGTGGCGGCATCAGGCGACGTCATCGCGCTGAAGGGCGATCTCGGCGTCGGCAAGACCAGCTTCGCGCGCGCCTTTATCCGCGCGCGCGGCATTGCCGGGGAGGAAGTGCCGAGCCCGACCTTCACCCTGGTCCAGGTCTACGAGATCGGCGGCGCGGCGATCTGGCATTTCGACCTCTACCGCCTGGCTGCGGCCGAGGAAGCCTGGGAGCTCGGCATCGAGGACGCTTTTTCCGCAGGCATCTCGCTGATCGAATGGCCCGAGCGCCTCGGCCCCCTGCTGCCGCGGCGGCGCCTTGAAGTCGCCCTTGCTTTCGGCGATCGCCCGCAGGCGCGGCGCACGGTGCTCGCCGGCGGCGCCGAATGGCGCGCGCGGCTGAGCGAAATCGCCGCCGATGCTTGACCCGGCCGCGGCCGGTCTTCCCGGCACCTCGCACGGCGGCGCCCTCGCCCCGCGCGCGAACCCGTCGCCGCGCCGGCGCGGGATGGCGGCCTTTCTCGAAGCAAGCGGCTGGGGCGGCGTCGCGCCGGCGCCGCTCGCCGCCGACGCATCGTTTCGCTGCTATTACCGGCTCCGCCGCGGCCCCGACAGCGCCGTCGTCATGGACGCCCCGCCGCCGCACGAGGATGTCGGCGCCTATGCCGGGGTCGCCGCGATCCTGCGCGGGCTCGACCTCAGCGCCCCCGAGGTGCTGGCGGAGGACCGCGCCGAAGGCTTTCTGCTGATCGAGGATTTCGGCGACGACACCTATACCCGGCTGCTGCGGCGCGGCGTCGGCGAGGCCGCCCTCTACACCCTCGCGATCGACACCCTGGCGGCATTGCAGCGGAGGGTCGCGGCCGGCGGCGCCCCCGACCTGCCGCCCTACGACGAGGCGCGGCTGCTCGGCGAAGCGGCGCTCTTCGTCGATTGGTATATGCCCGCGGCCCTCGGCGTCCCGGTCGCCGCGGCGCTGCGCGAGGAATATCTGGCGCTGTGGCGCGCGGTTCTGCCGCAAGCCGCCGCACCCTCTGGCGCCACTCTGGTGCTGCGCGACTTTCACGTCGACAATCTGATGCTGCTGCGCGATCGTCCGGGGGTGCGCGGCTGCGGGCTGCTCGATTTCCAGGACGCGGTGTGCGGGCCGCCGGCCTACGATCTGATCTCGCTGTTGGAGGATGCGCGGCGCGACGTCTCCGACGGGCTGCGCCGGGCGATGACCGAGCGCTATCTCGCCGCCTTTCCGGGGCTCGACCGCGTGGCCTTTCGCCGCTCCGCCGCTATCCTCGCCGCCCAGCGCAACTGCAAGATCCTCGGCATCTTCACGCGGCTGTGGCGGCGCGACGGCAAGCCCGGTTATCTCGTGCACATCCCGCGGCTGTGGCGGCTGCTCGATCGCGAGCTTCGCCGTCCGGAGCTCGGCGATGTCGCGCGGTGGATCGATCGCCATCTGCCGCCGCCCGCACGGCGCGTGCCCGATCCGAGGAGCGCGGCGTGACCGCGTCGCCGCGCCGGGCGATGGTGCTGGCTGCGGGGCTCGGGACCCGGCTGCGCCCGGTGACCGAGACAGTGCCGAAACCGCTCGTCGAGCTCAACGGGCGCACCCTGCTCGACCATGCGATCGATCGGCTGGCGCAGGCTGGTGTCGATCACGTCGTCGTCAACACCCACTACATGTCGGCCATGGTCGCGGCGAGCCTCGCCCGCCGCGATCGGCCCGGCATCGAGATCTCCGAGGAACCCGAGCTGCTCGATACCGGCGGCGGCGTCGCCTGCGCCTTGCCCTCGCTCGGCGATGCGTTTTTCGTCGTCAACGCCGATGTGTTCTGGCTCGACGGCAAGGATTCGGCATTGCTGCGTCTGGCTCGCGCTTTCGATCCCGAGCGCGTGGACGCCGTCCTGCTGTTGCAGCGCACGGTGAGTGCGGTCGGCTATGACGGCAGCGGCGACTATCTGCTCGATCCGTTCGGGCGTCCGCGCCGGCGGCGCGAGCGTGAGATCGCCCCATACCTGTTCGCCGGCATCCAGCTGCTGCACCGCCGCCTGTTCGCCGGCTGGAGCGACCGCGTCTTCTCCCTGGTCCGGCTGTTCGACCGGGCCGAGCAGGCGGGTCGGCTGCACGCGATCGTGCACGACGGCGAATGGTATCATGTCGGCACGCCCGCCGGCCTCGCCGCAACCCGCGCCCGGCTCGCCTCGCACCGCATCGAGCGGTAATCGCCCGCGGGCCGGAGCTGAAATGCAGCCCAGGCTCTACACGATCGCATCCGAGCGCCCGTTTCTCGCGACCTTGGCCGCGGGGCTGGTCGCAATCGCCGACGGCGACCCACTGGCGTTGCCGCGCGTCACAATTCTGCTGCCGACGCGGCGCGCGGTCCGCGCCCTGCGCGACGCCTTTCTGCGCATCGTCCCCGATGGCAGCGAGCCGGGAACACCGTTGCTGCTGCCGCGGATGCGGCCGATCGGCGATCTCGATTCGGACGAGCTGTCCCTGGTGGAGGGCATGGCGGACGATTGCAGCCTGGCGGTGCCGCCGGCGCTTCCCGAAATGCGCCGCCGGCTGCTGTTGACCCGGCTCGTGCTCGACTGGGGCAGGCGGCGCGGCCGCGACCCGCTGCTCCCCGGCCAGGCCGCCGCCCTCGCCGCCAGCCTCGCGCGTTTTCTCGACACGGTGGCGACCGAGGGGGCGAGCTTTGCGCGGCTCGCCGACCTCGCCCCGGCCGACCTCGCCGAGCATTGGCAGATCGTGCGCACATTTCTCGAAATCCTGCCGCGATACTGGCCGGGCATCGGCGCCGCCGAAGGCGCGCTCGACCCGGCCGACCGGCGCAACCGCCTCCTGGCGCAGCAGGCCGCGATCTGGCGCCGCTCGCCGCCGCGCGACCCGGTCGTCGCCGCCGGGCTCACCGGCGGAATTCCGGCGATGACCGAGCTGATCCGAGTGGTCGCGTCGCTCGACTGCGGCGCGGTGATCCTGCCCGCGCTCGACCCGTTCTGCGACGCGGCGCAATGGGCCGCGATCGAGGCCGACGAGGCGCATCCCCAATACCTGATGGCGAGCTTGCTGAAGGCGCTCGGCCTCGCCCCGGCCGATGTCCGTGATTGGGACCCCGGCGCCCTCATCCACCGAGCCCCCTCCCATTCCCTCCCCCGCACGCCGGGGAGGGTCAGGGTGGAGGCTGGGTCCCCCCTCTCCCGCGCTGCGCGAGAGGGTGCCGACCCCCGCACTGCGATCCGGGGGGAGGCGGGTGAGGGCGCTCCACCCCCTTCGCCGCAATTCCGCCGGGTGCGGCTGGTCGGCGAGGCGATGCGGCCGGCGGCGACGACCGACGCCTGGCGCGACCTGGCGCCGCTCGCCGCCGACGCCCTCGCCGGGCTCAGCCGCTACGATTGCGCCGGCGCGCATGAAGAGGCGCTGACCGTCGCCCTGCTGCTGCGCCGCAAGCTCGAAACCCCGGGCGCCACCGCTGCGCTGGTCACCCCCGACCGCGAGCTCGCCCGTCGGGTCGCGGCCGAATTGCGCCGCTGGGGCATCGAGATCGACGATTCGGCCGGCCTGCCGTTGAACCGCACGCCGCCCGGCGTGTTTCTGCGCCTGGTGCTGGACCTCGCCGCGGGCGCGCTCGCTCCGGTGCCCCTGCTGGCCGCGCTGAAGCATCCGCTGGCCGCCGGCGGGCTCGCCCCCGCCGTCTTTCGCGAGCTGACCCGGGCACTCGAACGGGCGATCCTCGGACCGCGCCCAGCCCCCGGCTTTGCCGGTCTCAGAGACGCCCTCGCTTCGGCCGACACCCGGCTGCGCCGCTTCGCCGACCGGCTCGAAGGGTGCCTCGGCGCGTTGCCGGACCTGCTCGCGGCGCAATCGGCGCCGCTGGCTCGGCTCGCCATAGCACATATCGAGGCGGCCGAGCGGCTGGCGGCGACCGACCACGAGGCCGGCGGCGAACGGCTTTGGCACGAGGCCGCCGGCGAGATCGCCGCCCGCTTCTGCCACGAGCTGATCGATGCCGGCGGCGATTTCCCGGCGCTCCCCGGTCATCACTACCCGGCATTGTTCGAAGCGCTGGCCGCCGACGCCGTCGTCCGCCCGGTGTTTGGCCGCCACCCGCGCCTGGCGATCTGGGGCCTGGTCGAGGCGCGGCTGCTGCAGGCCGACCTCGTCGTCCTCGGCGGCCTCAACGAGGGCAGCTGGCCCGGCCCGGCCGCGCACGATCCGTGGATGTCGCGGCAGATGCGGCGCGCGTTCGAGATCGCCGTGCCCGAGCGGTCGATCGGCATCGCCGCCCATGATTTCGCTCAGGCGATCGCGGCGCCGGAAGCGGCGCTGACCCGCGCCGCGCGCAAGGAGGGGGCGCCGACCGTGCCCTCGCGCTGGCTGCTGCGCCTCGACGCGGTGCTCCGCGCGACCGGCCTCGACGGCAAGCTCGGGCCGGATGCGGAGGTGCAGGCCGCCGCCCGGCTGCTCGACCTCGCGGAGTTCCAGCCGCTGCCGTCGCCCGAACCGCGCCCGCCGCTCGCCGCCCGGCCGCGCCGGCTGTCGGTCACCCAGATCGAGACCTGGCTCGGCGACCCCTACGCGATCTACGCCCGCCATATCCTCGGCCTGAGGGCGCTCGACGAGCTCGACGCCGACCCCGGGCGGGCCGAGCTCGGCACCGTCATCCATCAAGTGCTCGACGAGTTCGTCCGCCGGTTCCCGCGCGACATGCCTGAGGACGCCGCCGCCCGGCTGTTGGCGATCGGGCATGGGGCATTCGGGCCGGTGCTGTCGCGCCCCGGCGCCTGGGCGTTCTGGTGGCCGCGTTTCGAGCGCATCGTGCATTGGCTCGTGGCCGAAGAGGCGACGCACCGCCCGGCGATCGTCGAGAGCTTCAGCGAGCGCAAGGGCAGCCTGACCCTGCATCGGCCAGGCGGGCCGTTCGAGCTGACCGCCGAGGCCGACCGCATCGACCGGCTCGCTGCCGGCGGGTTTCTGCTGGTCGACTACAAGACCGGCTCCCTGCCCTCCAAAAAGGCGGTGCAGTCGGGGTTCGCGCCGCAATTGCCGCTCGAGGGCGCGATCCTGCGCGACGGCAGCTTCGGCGGGGTCAGCGGCGTTCCAGCGGCGCTCGAATATTGGCGGCTCGGCGGCGGCGACCCGGCCGGGCAGCGTTGCCCGCTCGGCGAGGGCGGCCCCGCCGAGCTGATCGACCGCGCGGTCGCAAGGCTGCGGGCGTTGATCGACCGTTTCGACGATCCGGCGACGCCTTATCTCGCGATGCCGGTGCGCGAATGGGAGCCGCGTTTTTCCGACTACCGCCACCTCGAGCGGGTCGGCCAGAGCGACGCCGAGGAATGACCGCCGCCGCGCGCCGCGCCGAGCGGCCGTCCGACCCGTCCGCCTCGGTCTGGGTTTCGGCCTCGGCCGGGACCGGCAAGACCACGGTGCTGACCGAGCGATTGCTGCGGCTGATGCTCGACGGCACCGATCCCGTGCGGATCTTGTGCCTGACCTTTACCCGCGCCGCCGCCGCCGAGATGGCCAACCGGCTCGACGCCGAGCTCGCGCGCTGGACCACGATGGCGCCCGGCATGCTCGCCCAGCGGCTGGTGGCGCTGACCGGGCAGTTCCCCGACGAGGCGCTGATGGCCCGAGCCCGCCGGCTGTTCGCCCGCGTGCTCGACGCGCCCGGCGGGATCAAGATCGCGACGATCCATGCCTTCTGCCAAACCCTGCTGCGCCGTTTTCCGCTCGAAGCCGGGGTGTCGCCGGAATTCGCCGTGATCGAGGAGCGCGGCGCCGAGGAGGCCCTGGCCGAAGCCGCCCAGCGGATCATCCTCGATGCCCGCGACGGGCACGACCCGGCGCTTGCCGAGGCGCTCGCCGTCGTCGCAGGCCACGCCGGCGAGGAGCGCTTTGCCGAGCTGATGGGGGCGCTCGCCCAGCAGCGCGGCAAGCTGCGCCAGGCCGTGGCCGAGGGCCACCCGGGGTTGCGCCAGCGGCTCTCGGCGGCGCTGTCGCTGCCGGCGGACGCCACCGCCGAGACGCTCGTCGCCGCCTTCTGCGCCGCGGGTGCCGGCGACGAGGCCGGGCTGCGCGCGGCCGCCGAGGCACTGGCCGCTGGATCCGATGCCGACTGCGGGCGCGGCGCCGTCATCGCCGCCTGGTGCGCCGAGCCGGACCGCCGGGGTCGGATGCTGGCGGCCTACCAGCGCGCCTATCTGACCAACGAGGGCGAGGTTCGACGCCCGCTGATCACCCAGCCTGCGGCACGCAAAGCCGGGTGCGACGCCAAGTCCATCCTCGCTATCGAGGCCGAGCGCTTGCAGAGGCTGCGCGAGCTGCGGGCCGCGGTCGTGCTGCGCGACGCCAGCTGCGCGCTGGCCCGGCTCGGCGACGCGCTGCTGCACGCCTACGGCGCGGCCAAGCGGCTGAAAGGCGTGCTCGATTTCGACGATCTCGTGCTGATCGCGCGCGACCTGCTGCGCCGCCCCGGAGTGGCGCCGTGGGTGCTGTTCAAGCTCGACGGCGGTCTCGATCACATCCTGATCGACGAGGCGCAGGACACCAACCCCGAGCAATGGGAGATCGTGGCCGCGCTGGCCGAGGAATTCTTCGCCGGCGAGGGCGCGCGCGACCATATCCGCACGATCTTTGCCGTCGGCGACGCGAAGCAGTCGATCTACAGCTTTCAGCGCGCCGACCCGCAGGCCTTTCTGCGCATGCGCGACCATTTTCAACAGCGGGTGAACGCCGCCAACCAAGCCTGGGAGATCCTGCCGCTCGACATCTCGTTCCGCTCGACCGGACCAGTGCTGGGCGCGGTCGATGCGATCTTTCGCCAGTCCGCAGCACGCGATGGGGTTGCCCTCGACGGCGGCGAGATCCGCCATTTCGCCGCCCGCGCCGGGCATGCCGGGCTGGTCGAGCTGTGGCCGCCGGTGGCGCCCGAGCCGGAAGACGAAACCGACGGCGAAGCGCTGCCGGTCGCCCGCCGCCGGATCGCCGAGCCCTGGGCCCGGCTCGCCCGCGCCATCGCCGCGACGATCGGGCAGTGGCTGGCCGCCGGCGAGCGGCTCCCGGCGCGCGACCGGCCGCTGCGTCCGGGCGACATCATGGTGCTGGTGCGCCGCCGTACCGAGTTCGTCGGCGAGCTGCTGCGCGCGCTCAAGCAGCGCGGCATTCCGGTCGCCGGCGCCGACCGCCTGGTGCTGACCGAGCAGCTGGCGGTGCAGGATCTGGTCGCGCTCGGCCGATTTCTGCTGCTGCCCGAGGACGATCTGACTCTCGCCACCGTGCTGAAGGGGCCGCTTTTCGATGTCGGCGAGGACACCCTGTTCGAGCTCTGCCACGGACGCGGCCACGAGAATTTGTGGAGCCGGCTGCGCGCCCGCGCCGGGTCGAGCCCGACCTTGCGCCGGGCCGCCGAGCGGCTCTCCGCCTGGCTCGCCCGCGCCGATTTCGTCCCGCCTTACGAGCTCTACGCCGAGATCCTCGGCGCCGAAGGCGGCCGGCATGCCCTGCTCCGCCGCCTCGGCCCCGAGGCCGAAGACCCGGTCGATGAATTCCTCGGGCTGGCGCTCGCCTATGAGCGCGAGCATGTCCCCTCCTTGCAGGGCTTTCTGCGCTGGCTCGCCGCCGGCGGCACCGAGGTCAAGCGCGATTTCGCCGCGCGCCGCCGCGACGAAGTGCGCATCCTGACCGTGCACGGCGCCAAGGGGCTCGAAGCGCCGGTGATCTTTCTGCCCGATACGATGGCGGTGCCGGAGCAGCGGGCGGCGCTGTTGTGGACCGAGCGCGACGAGCTGCCGCTGTGGAAGCCGCCGGGCGACCATGCCGCCCCGTTCTACCGCGCCGAGAAGACGGCGTGGGCGCAGCGCCAGTCGCAGGAATATCGCCGCCTGCTCTATGTCGGGCTGACCCGGGCGCAGGACCGGCTCTACATCTGCGGCTGGCAGACCCGCCGGGCGCCGCAGGACATCTGCTGGCACACCCTGTGCCGCGACGGGCTCGGCGGTCTCGCGCAACCCTTCGCGTTCGATACGACGGCGCTGATCGGCGGCGACGGCTGGGCGGGCGAAGGGCTGCGGCTCGAAAGCGCGCAGACCGCCCGGCCAGTGCGCGAACCGGCGGCCGAAACGGCGGGCCCGGCGGCGCTGCCCGATTGGGCGACGGCGCCGCCGCCGGTCGAGCCCGCTCCGCCGCGGCCGTTGTTCCCGTCGCGGCCGAGCGGCGAAGAGCCGGCGGCGCTGTCGCCGCTCGCGGTCGGCGGGCATGACCGCTTCAAGCGCGGGCTCCTCGTCCACCGTTTGCTGCAGAGCCTGCCCGAGCTCCCGCAAGCCGAGCGCGACATGGCGGCGCGGCGCTTTCTGGCGTTGCCGACCCACGCGCTCGCCGTCGACGAGCAGGACGAAATTCGCGACGAGACCCTGGCGGTGCTCGGCGATCCCGATTTCGCCGCGCTGTTCGGCCCCGGCTCGCAGGCCGAGGTGGCGCTGGTGGGGTTGGTCGGCGGCCATGCCCTCTCGGGGCAGATCGACCGCCTTGTCGTCACCGCCGACCAGGTGCTGATCGTCGACTACAAGACCATGCGCCCGGTGCCGGCGGGCGAGGCCGAGGTGGCGCCCGTTTATCTGCGCCAGCTGGCGATCTATCGCGACGCCCTCGCCCGCATCTATCCCGGCCGCGAGATCCGCTGCGCCCTCCTATGGACGCAAGGGCCGCGGCTGATGCCGATCAATCCCGAAAGGCTTGCACGACACCCGTCTTGACGCGACTTTTCCGCCACCCCTAATGTCAACGAAGTTTGACAGAGGGACAATGCGATGAAGCCGACCGCCGTCACCGACACGAGCTTCGAGACCGAGGTGCTTCGCGCCGAGGGCCCGGTTCTGGTCGATTTCTGGGCCGAGTGGTGCGGTCCCTGCAAGATGATCGCGCCGTTCCTCGAACAGCTCGCCGCCGACAAGGCGGGCCAGCTGACCGTCGCCAAAATCAACATCGACCAAAACCCGCAAGCGCCGATGAAATACGGGGTGCGCGGCATCCCGACGATGATCCTGTTCAAGGCCGGCCAGGTCGCCGCCACCAAGATCGGCGCTCTCCCCAAAAGCAAGCTCTACGAATGGGTCAATTCCGTGCTGTGACCCGGAGGCCCCGATCTCTATCCGCCACGTCGCCGCTCGGCGCAGCGGTCAACCACGTCGGACGATGCCGATTGGCACTTGGTACCATTTTTTGGGCCTTGTCGCAGGGAGTGGCGACGCGGCTAAGCTCGTAGCTAGTAGCTAGTAGGATGGGTTGAGCGGCGCGAAACCCATCATTTCTAGCGGACGGCGCCGGTCGTGAGCTCGGCAGCGGCGGGGCGGCTACAGTTCGAGTTCGAGGACCGGGGTCACGGCGCGGGAGCAGCATATCAGGACGTAGTGCCGGCGGTCGTCGGCGCGCAGGATCTGGTCGCGGTGGTCGGGCTCGCCGGCCCGGTACCGGGTCAGGCAGGTGCCGCAATAGCCGAGCTCGCACGAGGTCCGGACCGCGATGTCGTGGCGGCGCAGCACGTCGACGATGGTCTCGCCGGCCGGTATCTCGTATTCGCCGCCGCTCTTCGCCAGCCTGACGCGGAAGGGGCGATCCTCGGTCAACGCCTCGGGCGGGCGCGCCGCCGGGCCGGTAAAATATTCGCAATGCACCGTGCCCGGCGGCCAGCCCGCCGCGGCGGCAGCGGCGGCGGCCATCATGCCGGCCGGGCCGCAGTAATAAAGATGAGTTCCGGGCTGCGGGGCGCGCAATGAAGCGGCGATGTCGAGGCCGCGCGCGGGATCGCCGCCATCGTGGTGAAAGCGCACCCGCCCTTGCGCGGCGAGCAGGTCCAATTCCTCGCGGAACGCGGTCGCCTCGGGGGAGCGGGTGCAGTAGTGCAGCAGGAAATCGGCGCCGCGGCGGCGCAGCTCCGCGATCATCGCCATGATCGGGGTGATGCCGATGCCGCCGGCGAGGAGAAGGTGCCGAGAGGCCTCCTCGGCGAGCGGAAAGTTGTTGCGCGGGGCCGAGACCTCGACCGGGTCGCCGACCCGCACCCTCTCGTGCAGCTGGCGCGAGCCCTCACCGTCGCGCTCGCGCAACACCGCGATGCAATAGCGCCGGCGCTCGGCCGGGTCGTTCCACAGGGAATAGTCGCGCAGCAGCCCGCCGCCGAGCCGCACCGCGATGTGCGACCCCGCGGCGAACCGCGGCAGGTCGCGCCCCTTCGGGTCGACCAGCTCGTAGCCGTTGATCGCTTCGGCGAGATAGGTGATCGAGCGGATGCGCAGCAGCATGTCGGGGGTCTCCGCGCCGGGCAACCGACTATGCGCGCGTCAGGCGGCGGGCGCATCCTCGTTGTTGCGAAGGGCGAACAGGCTGAGCCAAGATCCGCTCGCAGATACCAGCATCAGCCGAGGAGCCCCACGATGCCGCTCAAATTTCGCCGGGTTGTGACCGGGCACGACGCCGCTGGGCGCGCCATCGTCCAGATCGACGAGATCGCCAAAAACCTGGTCTCGGCGCGGCCGGGCGCCACCGCCGGCGTGGTGTGGACAACCGAGGGCTTCCCGGTCGACAACAACGGCAGCACCGACGCCGGGCTGCGCCGGACCGGCACGACCTTGGCCAACGGCACCGTCTTTCGCGTGCTCGAGCTGATGCCCGGGTCGAGCCCGCGCAACCATCGCACCGACTCGATCGACTACGCCGTCGTCATGTCGGGCGAGATCGACATGGAGCTCGACGAGTTGACGGTCCATCTGAAAGCCGGCGACGTGCTGGTGCAGCGCGGCACGATCCACAATTGGGTCAATCGCGGCACCGAGCCTTGCGTCATCGCGTTTGTGCTGATCGCCGCCGATCCGGTGACCGCCGGCGGCAAGGTGTTGCACGCGCAAGGATAGGCGGCAGTCGAGGCGGATGAGGGAGCGGGCGGGGAGGCATGGGCCCCGCCTCCGCCGCCGACCCCCTGGGCCGACCGCCGGGGTAACCCGGGATCCCGCGGCTCATACCCAAGCTCGTAACATTGCCACTATAGCCGTTTCCTCGACGCTGTAGACAAGCCGAATCAAGTTTCTCCAACCTCGGTTTCGCCGATCAGCACCGCCACCGGGAAATCGGCGAGCAGCTCGCCCGCGGCGGCCCGGTCGTGCCGATCGAGCCGGCGGCCGGTAAACACGTCGCGCCAGCTCGTTTTCGGCGGCAGCACGATCTCGGCGTCGCGCCAATCGGCAGCCGTGCCGCCGGGGTGCAGCTGGTGAACCAGGCGCGGGACGGCGACGACCAGCGCAACCCGCTCGTGACTGCGGGCGAAAGCGCACAGATGCATGCTCCGGTCGCCGGCGACCGCGAGCGGCTGATAGTCGCCGCCGGCAAAGAGCTCCGGATGGGCCCGGCGTAGCGCCAGCAGATGGCGGATCACGAACAGCTTTTCGCGCCCGTCCTGCCATTTGTCGGCGAGGTCGCCCGGCCGCATCGCAGCCACTTCCTCGAAGAGGGCGTGACGCATATCCCAGTCGACCGGCCGGCGGTTGTCCGGATCGACGAGGCTGAAATCCCACAATTCGCCGCCCTGATAGATGTCGGGCACCCCGGGCACGGTCAGCTTCAGCACCAGCTGGGCGAGCGAGGTGATCGCGCCCTGGCGCGCGAGCCCAGCGACAAACCCGTGGAACTCGGCGAGAAACGGGTTCGGCCGCGACGCGTCGAGCACGCCGCGGACATAGCGCTGCAGCGCCGCCTCGTAATCGGCATTCGGGTTGCTCCAGCTGGTGTCGAGCTTTCTCTCGCGGGCGGCCTTGATCATGTAGGCCTCGATCCGCTCGGCGAGACTCTCGACACCGGCGAGGTCGCCCGGGGCGAGCCCGGGCGGCCAAGCCCCGAGCAGCGCCTGGTAGAACAGGTATTCGACATTGCGGTCGGGCACGGTCTCGCCGTCGATCTCGGATCGGCGCGAGCGGTTGAGCCGCAGCCATTGGAACACGCGCCGGCCCCATTCGCGCGGCATTTCCGACAACAGCGCGAGGCGGGCGCGCGAATCCTCGCCGCGCTTGGTATCATGGGTGGCGGTCGTGATCATCGCGCGCGGCCACTGCCGGGCGCGCTGCTGCGCCAGATGGTGAAAGGCCGCGACCGACATGCCGAAGCGCCGCGGGTCGCCGCCGACCTCGTTCAAAGCCAGCAGCCGGACATAGCGGTAAAAGGCGGTGTCCTCGGCGGCCTTGGCCATGACCGGCCCGGTCACCTGCTGAAAATGCATCGCCGTGTAGAGTGCGCCGCCGGGTCTCGGGTCGCGCTCCGGGTCGGCGGCATCGCCGGTCAGAATGCCGCGGAGAAAATCGAAGATGCTGGTATCGGCCGCGCGCCAGCGCTTGCGGGCTTGCCCGATCGCCCAGTCGATATAGCGGCGATCGTCGGCGCCGGCGCCGCGCGGCGAGACATAGGTGCGATAGATCGGAAACGCGGCGACGACCTCCTCGAGCGCCGCCAATATGCCGTTCAAGGTGAAATCGCGGGTCCGCCGGTCGCGCACCGCCAGCTGGTGGAGCTCGCGCGCGATCACGTTCATCTCGCTGGCGAGGTTGACCTGCATGATGCGCTTCTTGCAGGCGTAGAGAACGTCGTCGAAGGTTTCGTCGCGCGCGGCGAGCCGGCGATAGAGCCGGGTCATCGCCGCCTCGCCCTCGGGATCGACAAAGATCGCCAGCACCTGGTTGACGAAGTCGTAGCCGGTAGTGCCGGCGATCGGCCAGTCCGGCAACATCTCGTAGCGCGCCAGGATCTTTTCGACGAGCACGTAAAGCGGTGCGCCGGAGCGCTGCTGCAGCCGCTCGCAATAGTCCTGCGGGTCGAACAGCCCGTCGATGTGGTCGATGCGCAGCCCCTGCAGGTCGCCCTGCTCGACCAGGCCGAAGATCAGCCGGTGGGTCTCCTCGAACAGCTCGGGCAGCTCCATGCGCAACCCGGCCAGGTCGTTGATGTTGAAAAAGCGGCGGTAATTGATCTCCTCGGCCGCGACCCGCCAATCGGCGATGCGGTAAGACTGGGCTTCGAGCAGCCGGTGCAGCGGGCCGAAGCTGTCCGGGTCGCCGGACCGCCCGGCAAGCTGGTGGAGCGCGGTATCTATCGCGCCGGCGACGGCGGGATCGCGGGCATGATCGGCCAAGGCGCGCTTCAGCTCGGCCCCGCGTTCGCGAGCGGCGGCCATCGGCAGGTTTCCCAATGCGGTGAAGTCCCCCGCGAGCCCGGCCAGCGGTTCTCCGCCGCCGTCGAGGATCGTCAGGTACGAGCGGGGCGATATTGGGAAGCGATGATCGAAATACCAGGCGCTGAAGCTGCCTTCGCCGGGGTCGAAGCGCAGCGCGATCTCGCCTTTTTCGAGGATCACCCCATACTGCTCGCCCAATACCGGAAGCAGCACGCGGCCCTCGAGGTCGGCGCGCAGGGCACGCCAGTTGATGTCGAAATAATGGGCGAACGGCGATTCCTGGCCCCATTCCAGGACATCGAACCACCACGCGTTGTCGGCGCCGATTCCCATATGGTTCGGCACGAAATCGACGATCAGTCCCATGCCGTGCGCGTGCAATGCCGCGCTCAGCGCACGAAAATCCGCGTCGCTGCCGATTTCGGGGTTGAGCCGATTGTGGTCGATGATGTCGTAGCCGTGGGTCGAGCCGGCGCGCGCCTCGGTGATCGGCGAGGCATAGAGATGGCTGACGCCGAGGCCGGCCAGGTACGGCACCAGAGCCGTTGCGTCGCGAAAGGTGAAGCCGCGGTGGAATTGCAGGCGATAGGTGGCGCAGATCGGCGTTGCTTCCGCCGGCCGCCCGCTCATGTTGCGGCCGAGCGCCGCCGCGCCTCCTCGATCAATGCAGCGATCCGGGGCAATTCGGCGCCGTCGATGATCTCTTCGACGGTGCGGGACAGGCGACGGCGCCAATTGGGATGCAAGTCGATGGTGCCGGGCAGGTTTGCCTGCTCGATTTCACCGACCACGTCTTCGAGCTGGACCAGCATCAGGCGCGCGCGCGAGCGGGCGAGGTAGCATTGGAGCGCGTCGCCCAGCTCGCACGAATAAAAGGGCTCGCCTGCTTCCGACAGAAACTCGCGGAGCCGGTCCAGCGCCAGCAGCCCCTCGCCGACCAGCGCGGCCAACAGCGCGCCGCGGTCGCGGGCGCGCTCTGCTGCCTCGGCGCATTCGGTCTGCGCGTCGGGGTAGAGGCCGAGACGCCGGCGCCAGGCAATGTCGCGGCCGAGCCAAAACCCGGCGAGGGTGGCGAGGTCGTGGGTAGCCGACGACGCCGCGGCGAGCGGGGGATACTCGGCCGGGCGTACAAAACTGCCGTCGCGACGCCGCTCGAACGCCATGATGCGGTAGGACAGAAGGTTGGCCGCCCGCATCGTCTCGCGAAATCCTTGCGGCACCGTCCCCAAATCCTCGCCGATCACGGCGCAGCCGTGGCGGCGGCTTTCGAGGGCGACGAGACGCAGCAGATCGTCGAACGGATACCTGACGTAACCGCCGTCGGTCGCCCGCATCCCGTTCGGGATCCAATAAAGCCGGTTCAACGACATGACATGGTCGATCCGCAGGATCCCGGCGTGCTGCATATTGGCGCGCAGGCAGGAAATGAACGGGGCGAAACTCTGGCGGCGCAACACCAGCGGGTTGATCGGCGCCAGGCCCCAGTTTTGCCCAGCGCGGCTCAGCAAGTCGGGGGGTGCGCCGATCGAGGCGTGCGGCACGACCAGCTCCTGATCCGCCCACGCCTCGGCTCCGTTCGGGTCGGCCCCGACCGCGAGATCGCGATAGAGCCCGATCGACAACCGGGCCTCGCGCCCGGCGGCGGCCGCGGCCGCGAGCTGGCGGTCGGCTTCCCATTGCAGAAATTCGAAGAACTCGATGCGGTCACGGTGCGCGGCGGCAAACTCGACGACCTCGGGCGAGCGCGGATTGCGCATCGGCGCCGGCCAGTTCCGCCACGAGAACCCGCGCCGCTCGCGGCAGTAATGCTCGTGCAATGCCTCGAAGATCGCAAAATCGCGCAGCGCCTGCCCGCCGCGTTGCTGGAAGCGCCGAAAGCCGTCGCCGAGCGCGCTCCGCGCGGTCGCGCCGTCGCCGAGGTCGAGCGCCGCGAAGCGGCGGTGCAGCGCCTCCAGGACCGGCCGCTTGCAGGCCGCGACCGCGCCATAGTCCATCAGCTCGGCCGAGCACGCGGCCCATCGCGTCGCACCAAACCATCGGCCCTCGACCAGGCTCCGCACGGTTTCGTCCTCGGCAAAGCCGGGGACGGCCGTCGGGTCGATGTACAGATAATCGAGCCGGGTCCGGCTCGACGGCGAATACGGGCTGAAATGCAGCGGCTCGGCCGCGAACCGCGCGTGGAGCGGGTTGGTGCCGAGCACGTCGACGCCGCACGCCCCGGCGCGGCGGGCAAGCGAGGCGAGGTCGGTGAAGTCGCCCATCCCCCAATTGCGTGCGCTGCGCAGACCATAAAGCTGGCAGGTCAGACCCCAGCTGCGCGCACCCGGGCCGAGCTGCGCGGACAGATGGCAGCGCGCCGGGGCGACGATCAGATCGAGCTGCGCGGCAGCGCCGCAGGCCTCGAGCGTCAGTCGGTGATAGCCGAGCGGCAGCCCCGCCGGCAGCGGCATCGCAAACGGAGCGCCCTCGCGTCCGGCTGCCGCGGCGATGGCGCCGTCGCGTCGTTCGCCGTCCTCGAGCCGGCACGCCCAGGCGATCTCGTGCGTTCGGGCGGGCAGGCGCAGCACGAGCTCGGGTTGCGTCTCTTCGGCGTGGACCAAGTGCACCGGGCCGAGGCCCAGCGGGGCAGTCCGTTCGCGCTCTTCGAGCTCGGCTGCGGCCCGCGCCGGGTCGGGCGGCAGGCCAAAACCGGAGATCAGCGCCAGCAAGGTCTCGTCGGAGGCCTCGCGGATTTGGCCGCGCACGTCGGTATATTGCGTCTCGATGCCGACGAGCCCGGCAAGACGGACCAAGGCGGCGCGGTCGCTCATCACTCCGCGGCCGGCACCGACAGAAAGAAACTGGCGCTCAGCGGAGCACCCGGCGCGGCAGACGAATAGAGCATTCGCCCGCCATTCGCTGCTGTCGGGATCGGCACTGTCTCTGCCGAGAAATTCGCTGCAAGCAGCAGCCGCGAGCGATCGCCGAGCTGCCACTCGACGATGACCGCGTGCGGCGCCGGCACCCGACAACGGCCGGCGCGGGGCGGCATGCCCGCAAGCCGCGGCACGATCTCGCGCCGCCGGATCTCGATCAGGTCCCGGCAGCGGTCGAGCCAGCGCATATGGTCCAGCCGCTCCGGCTCGGCCCAGTCGAGCCGCGACATCGCGAATGTGGCTTCCGCGGTCGGGTCGGGGATGCGCTCGCGGGCGGCCTCGTCCTGGAACTCGGGGAAATGGGCAAACTCCCGCCGCCGCCCTTCGCGCACCGAGGCGGCAAGCCCCGGCTCGAAATCGCAAAAGAATGCGAAAGGCCGCCGGCTCGCCCATTCCTCGCCCATGAACAGGAAAGGAATCTGCGGCGACAGGAGCACGATCGTCATGCCGGCATGCAAGGCCGGTTCGGTCGCCCGTGCGGCGAGCCGGGTTCCGAACGGATGGTTGCCGACATGATCATGGTTTTGCAGGAAGGCGACAAAGGCGGTCGCCGGCAACTCGGCCGACGGCTCGCCGCGCGGCTTGCCGCCGCGGAACGGCGACGGCTCGCCCTGATAGGCAAAGCCCTCGGCCAAGGCGCGGCCGAGATGCTGGGCCGGCTCGATTGCGTAATCGCCGTAGAAGCCCGATGAGTTGCCGGTGATCAGCACATGCAGCGCATGGTGCAGATCGTCGTTCCATTGCCCGCTGAAGCGCGCGATCCGGCCGCCCGGGCGGATCAGGCGGCGGGCCTCGTTGCGGTCGTTTTCGAGCACCAGATGGATCTCGCGATCCGCGATGCGCCGCCGCACGGCATCGCCGATCTCGTCGACGATGTCGGGCGCGCCATCGTCGAAAATCGCGTGGACGGCATCGAAGCGCAACCCGTCAAACTGGAACTCTTCGAGCCAATAGAGCGCATTGTGAATAAAGAAATCGCGCACCGGCCGGCTTCTCGGCCCGTCGAAATCGACGGCGGCGCCCCATGGCGTATGGTGACGCTCGGTAAAGAAATCGGGCGCGATCACCGGCAGATAATTCCCCTCGGGGCCGAAGTGATTGTAGACGACATCGAGCAGGATCGCGAGGCCGCGGGTGTGACAGGCCTCGACCAGGGCCTTCAGCGCCTCAGGCCGGCCGTAGCGCGACGACGGGGCGTACGGGCAGACCCCGTCATACCCCCAGTTGCGGCCGCCCGGAAACTCGGCGATCGGCATCAGCTCGACGGCGGTCACGCCGAGCCGGCACAAATGGTCGAGATGGCGCGCCGCACCTGCGAAATCGCCGGTTTCGGAAAAGGTGCCGACGTGCAGCTCGTAGAGAACGAGCTCTTCCCACCGCCGCCCGCGCCAGCCGAGACCGCTCCACTCGAAGGCCTCCGGATCGACGACTTCGCTGGGGCCGTGGACTCCCTCGGGCTGACGGCGCGAGGCCGGATCGGGAAGGGCGCGGCCGTCGACGATGTAGCGATAGCGCGTGCCCGCTCCGGCGAGCGCGGTCGAAAGCGCGAACCAACCTTCCGGTTCGCGGGCCATCGGGACGACCGTCGGGCTCGGGCCTTCGAGCTGCAGGGATATCGATTGGGCGCGCGGCGCCCACACCCGAAAGCGAACCCCGTCGGACCCGAGCTCCGCGCCGAAGGGCCGCTCATGCCGGCGGCGCATCGGCCCCAGCCGCCTCCGCGTCGGCATCCTCGCTCACATCGTAAAAACTCCGCTGCTCGTCATCGTCCTGCGCCGGAATGGTGATGTCGCTCTCGCTCTCCCGCTGGGCGGGCGGGTCCGGGCGCGGGGCGCGGTTGATGAACAGCGCGAAGGAATGGGGTTGCAGCCGGTAGACCTCGCCCGGCGCGTAGAGCCTGCCGTCGGAGACCCGCCCGGTCGGCTGGGAGGTGTCGACCAGCGGTTCCCACGACATCGGCGCCGCCAGGTCAGGAATGCGGAAATCGAGATCGCCGTAATAGGCGCTCATCATGACCAGAAAGCTCTCGTCGATGTCGCGCTGGCCGCCCGGCGTCAAGAATTCTCCGGCCGCCCCGCTCAAGACATAGCCCAGCGACAAAGCAACCGGATTGGCCCAATCCTCGTCGCGGGCCTCTTTGCCCGACTGGGTGAACCAGGTTATGTCCTTGACGCCAGCCTCGGACAATACCTCGCCGCGCAGAAAGCGCGGGCGCGAAAAGACGCGATGCTGGCGGCGCAGGTGGATCAGATAGGCGACGAACCGGCCCAGCTCCTGGTCCTCGGGTCTGATATGCTCCCAATCGGTCCAGGAAATTTCATTGTCTTGGCTATAGGCGTTGTTGTTGCCCTGCTGGGTGCGTCCGATCTCGTCGCCGGCAAGCAGCATCGGCACGCCCAAGGACAGCAGCAGAGTCGCCAGCATGCTGCGCTTTTGCCGGTCCCGCAATGCAATGATCTCGGGATCGTCGGTCGGCCCCTCGACCCCAGTGTTCCAGCTGAAGTTCGAATCATTGCCGTCGCGATTGTCCTCGCCGTTCTTCTCATTGTGCTTGTCGTTGTAGCTGACCAGATCCTGCAGGGTGTAGCCGTCATGCGCGGTGATGAAATTGATGCTGGCCCAAGGCCGCCGGCCGCGGTAGCCGAAAATGTCGGAAGAGCCAGCGACGCGCGAGGCGACATCGGCGACGAGGCCCTGATCGCCTTTCCAGAACCGTCGCAGGGTATCGCGGTATTGGCCGTTCCATTCGGCCCAGCCGGGCGGGAAATTGCCGAGCTGATAGCCGTAGGGGCCGAGGTCCCAAGGCTCGGCGATCAGCTTGAGACCGGTCATGACCGGGTCCTGGCGCATGGCGTCGAAAAACGCGCTGCCCTGCCCGTAATCGCCGTTCTCGCGGGCCAATGTCGTGCACAGGTCGAAGCGGAAGCCGTCGACATGCATTTCCGTCGCCCAATAGCGCAGCGAGTCCATCACCAGCTCCAACACCCGCGGGTGGTCGAGGTTCAACGTATTGCCGGTGCCGGTAACGTCCTGGTAGAAGCGGGCATTGGCGTCCAGGCGGTAGTAGGACGCATTGTCGATGCCGCGAAACGACAGGGTCGGGCCGAGATGGCTGCCTTCCCCGCTGTGATTGTAGACGACGTCGAGGAAGACCTCGATCCCGGCGTCGTGCAGCCGTCTGACCGTTGTCTTGAAATCGGCAACCGACCCGGTCGCCAGCAGGCGCGGATCGGGCGCAAAAAAACCGATCGTGCTGTAGCCCCAATAATTGGCGAGCCCACGATCGACGAGATGGCGGTCGTCGACAGCGGCATGGATCGGCAACAGCTCGACCGCGGTGACGCCGAGCCCGATGAGGTAGTCGATCATCGCCGGCGAGGAAAGCCCTGCAAACGTGCCGCGATGCGCCGGATCGATGTCGGGATGGGTTCGGGTGATCCCGCGCACATTGAGCTCGAGGATGATCGTCTCTTCCCAGGGGGTCTGCGGACGATGCTCCTCGCCCCAGGTAAAAGCCGGCTCGATAACCCGGCATTTCGGGACAAAGCGCGCATTGTCGCGCCGGTCGATCGCCAGATCTTCGCGCGGGCCGCCGAGGCGATAACCGAAATCGGCGTCGGCCCAGCGCAGGCGTCCGCTCAGCGACTTGGCGTAGGGATCGATCAGCAGCTTGTTGGGATTGAAACGATGCCCGTTGGCCGGATCGTAGGGTCCGTGGACGCGGTAGCCGTAGAGCAGGTCGGGGCGCGCATCCGGCAGATACACATGCCAGACCTCGTCGGTATATTCCCGCAGCACGATCCGAGCCTCTTCGCGCAGCCCGGCGCGGTCGAACAGACACAACTCGACCCTCTCGGCATGAGCCGAAAACAGCGCGAAGTTCACACCTTTGCCGTCCCAGGTGGCGCCCAGCGGATAAGGACGGCCCGGCCAGACCTTTGTCGGTGACGCCATCGCCCGCTCAACGCGCCGGAGCACGCGGAGCGCATCGGCGGGACGCGGCGCTCGGCGGCAAAATCGCCTGCATCGGGCACGAACTTCGCTGCTAGTCCGCGGTGAAGATCAGAGCGCCGAGCGGCGGCAGCCGCAGGCGAAGGGCGTGCTGATGGCCGTGCATCGGCCGCGGCGCGGAATGAACCTCGCCGGCATTGCCGACGCCACTGCCGCCATAGTCGAGAGCGTCGGTGTTGATGCGCTCGCGATACCGGCCGGGCCGCGGGAACGCCGATCCAATAATCCTCGCGCGGACCGGGGTAAAGTTGCAGACGACATCGCGAGCTCGTGCGGGCCGCGACCGCGACGCAGAAACGACACGACGCTTTCCGCCGCATTCGCGACATCGATCCACGCGAAGCCGTCGGGGTCGCAGTCGAGCCGGTGCAATGCCGGCGTGTCGCGGTAGAGATGGTTCAAATCGCGCACCGTCCGCCGCACCCCCTCGTGCAGCGGATCGTCGAGGAGCTGCCAGTCGAGCCCGATGTCGTGGTTCCACTCGCGCTCCTGGGCGAACTCGTCGCCCATGAACAGCAGCTTCTTGCCGGGATGGGCCCACATAAAGGCGTAATAGGCGCGCAGATTGGCGAAGCGCTGCCATTGGTCGCCGGCCATCTTGCCGATCAGCGACCCCTTCGCGTGCACGACCTCGTCGTGGCTGAGCGGCAGGATGAAGTTTTCGTGATAGGCGTAAAGCAAGCCGAAGCTGAGGTCGTTGTGGCTGTATTTCCGATAGATCGGGTCGGTCGCCATGTAGTGCAGCGTGTCGTGCATCCAGCCCAAGTTCCATTTGTAGCCGAAGCCGAGCCCGCCGACATAGGTCGGGCGCGACACCATCGGCCAGGCGGTCGACTCCTCCGCTACCGAGGTGGCGCCGCTCGATTCGCCGAAGACGAGCTCGTTGAACCGCCGCAGAAAGGCGATCGCCTCGAGGTTTTCCCGCCCGCCGAAAGCGTTCGGGATCCATTCGCCTTGCGGGCGGCTGTAATCGAGATAGAGCATCGAGGCGACCGCATCGACGCGGATGCCGTCGATGTGAAATTCGCGCAGCCAGTAAAGCGCGCTCGACAGCAAAAAGTTCGCGACCTCGCGGCGGCCGTAATTATAGATCAGGGTGTTCCAGTCGCGGTGAAAGCCCTGACGTGGATCGGCGTGCTCGTAGAGCGCCGTCCCGTCGAAGCGGCCGAGGCCGTGCGGGTCGTTCGGGAAATGACCGGGGACCCAATCGAGCAGTAGGCCCAGCCCGGCTCCGTGGCAGGCCTCGACAAAGGCGCGGAAATCGTCGGGCGTGCCATACCGGCTGGTCGGCGCGAACAACGAGACCGGCTGATAGCCCCACGAGCCGTCGAACGGATACTCCATGATCGGCATGATCTCGATATGGGTGAAACCCATCTCGACGACATGGCCGACGAGCTGTGCGGCAAGCTCGCGATAAGTCAGGTAGCGGCCATTCTCGGCGAGGTTGCGGCGCCAGGAGCCGAGATGGACCTCGTAGATCGAGATCGGGGCCTCGCGGTCGTTGCGGCGCCAGCGCTCGGCCATCCAAACGCCGTCCTGCCAGACGTGGCGCGACGGATCGGCGACGATCGATGCCGTGCCCGGCGGTTTTTCGGTGCGTTCGGCCTGCGGATCGGCCTTCAGCGGCAAGAGCTGCCCGTCCGGCCCGTGTATTTGATATTTGTAGAGGTGGCCCGGCCGCAGCCCGGGCACGAAAAGCTCCCAGAACCCGCTGGGGGCGCGGCGCCGCAACGGCATCCGTCTTCCGTCCCAGGCGTTGAAATCACCGACGACGCTGAGCGATCCCGCATTGGGCGCCCACACGGCAAAAGCGATGCCCTCCACGCCTTCATGGACTATCGGGTGAGCGCCGAGCTTTTGATAGCTCGCGAGATGATTGCCTTCGGCAAGCAGGTAAACGTCGAGCTCGCCCAACACTGGAGGGAAGCGGTAAATGTCGTCGAATTCCCGGCTGACCATGCCGCTCGATATACGCAGCCGATAACGAAACGGCTCCTGCCGGCCCGGGATTTCCGCAATAAACAAGCCGTCCGGATGAACCCGAACGCCGTCGGCCGCGATTTCGCCGGTGAGGCTGTCGATGACCGCCATCTTCTCCGCGGCCGGCAATATCGCCCGTACGACGACCCCGGCGGGGATCTTGTGCATGCCGAGGTAAGCGAACGGATCGCCGTGGCGCGCCTCGACAATGGCTTGCACCTCGCGGTCCGGGCGCCGCGGCTCGGGCTGTTGCGATCCCGGGCGTTGCGGCTCGGGGCTCGGCGGTTCGGGGCGCTGCGGCTCGGAACGGGCCGGCTGAGCTGGCCGCGGCTCGGTGCGCGTCACCGCCGGATCAGTGCGCTTCGCCACCGGCCCCCGCCTTTGTCCTGCTCAAGATGCCGATGACGCCTTCGAGCGGGATATCGACCCAGGAGGGTCGGTTGGCGAGCTCGTAAGACACCTCGTAGACGGCCTTTTCCAGGATGAAGAACGCCGTCATCTGGCGCGCCTGCTTTTTGCTCGCCGGATAGGCGGCGCAACCGCGCATCGTCTTGCGATAGGCGGCGCGAAACCCGTCGACCGCACGCTGGCGCCAAGCCTCGGCCAGCTGCATCATCCGGGGCGCCGCCGCAGGACGGGTTTCGGCCAGATGCCGCACCGCAGCGGCGGCGGCGTAGTCGAACGAGCGGATCATCCCGGCCACATCGCGCAAGGGCGAGCTCTTGGCCCGGCGCCCCGCGAGCGGCCGCGACGGCTCGCCCTCGAAATCGACGATAAAGAAATCGTTCTGCACGACGATGACTTGGCCAAGATGATAATCGCCGTGAAAGCGGGTCTTCTGTGCCGCGACCTCATCGGGGAGCAGGGTCCGGATATAGCTCAAGAGCGGATCGCGCAGCGCCAGCAGACGCCCGGCCCGCTCGCGCGCCAGGTCCGGCAGGTGCCGATGCTCGCGCTCCAGCCTCGCCAGCATCGCCGCGGCTTCGCCCTCAAGCGCCAGGCGCCACTCGGCGATGTCGTCGCGGGTGATCGGCTCGGCCGCGAAGTCGGGATCGTCACCGCCATGCTCGGCCAGGGCGCGGTGCATCTCGGCGGTGCGGATCCCGATTTGGCGCGCCAGGGCCAGAAAGAACAGGTCGGGATCGGGCAGCTCGGACGACCGCTCGCCGGTCGAGACCAGCGCGTCGTCGAGATATCGGGTCAGGTAGTTCAGCGCTTGCGTCCAGCCGTCTCCCTGATTGCGGACAAAGCCGAACAGCACGCCGAGCGCCATCGTCTGCGGGCCGGTCTCGCCATCGAGCGCCAGCTCGATCGTGGCGAGCGGCGGCGGCGTGTTGGCGAAGCCGGCGCGCTCGACCAGAAACCGCGACATCTCGATTTCCGGGTGCGGCCCGGGTTCCAGCCGCCGATAGATCTTCAGCATCCCGTATTCGTCGAAGAACACCGAGCTGTTCGACTGCTCGACCCCGCCGCGGCGAACCGTCAGCCGTTCCGGCGCGGCCGCCTGTTCATAGCTCGGCGTCTTGGTGCCGCGGATCTCGCCGCGGTCGAGCGGCAGCCTCGCCTCGCGCGCGATCGCATCCATCATCGCCAACGAAAAACCGTCCTGCGACAGCGCGTCGACCAGGGCGCCCTCGCGCCGGAACTGGCGCAGCTCGGCCAAGGTGACCGGAACGAGTCCCTGGCGCAGATCGGTCTCGGCCGGCGACCAGACCTGAGCGAACGGCAGGAAATAATGCTGCCGGTTGCCCTCGCCCAGCGCAACCTCGACCACAGAGGCGAGAAAACTCTCCGCCGCAGCTCCGTCTTCCGCCGGTCGGGCGATCTCGCCGCGAGCCTCGACCGACACCTTGCGGATGCGCTGATCCTTGGCCGCAAACCACCGCTGGCGCGCCAGAAAACCGGGGATCACCTCATTTTCGAGCTGGACCAGATTGTGCGGGCGGAACAAGTCGGCCCAGCCCTGCGGCATCACCAAGGTAACGAGCTCGGGCGGTGAAGACTGCATGTTCGCCGCCTCCTGTGCGCTCAGCAGCAGCTCGAACCAGAAGAAGCTGTGCCCTTGCAGGGTCAACAGATACGGCAGGTCGCCGATGGTCGGAAACACGCTGCGCCCGAGCAGCTCGACCGGGTAGCGCCCGCGAAATTCGCCGAGGTCAAGCTCGACCGCCTGCGGCGAGCGCGACAGATTGGCGACGCACAGGATGACCTCCTCGCCATAGGCGCGCAGATAGGCGATCACCTTGCGGTTCGCCGGGTACAAAAAGCGCAACGTGCCGCGGCCGAAGGCGCGGCGCGAGCGGCGCGCCGCGATCAGCCGCTTCATCCAGTTCAGCAGGGACGAGGGCGAGCGGCTCTGCGCCTCGACATTGACCGCCTCGAACCCGTAGACCGAGTCCATGACCGGCGGCAGATAGAGGCGGGCCGGATCGGCCCGGGAAAATCCGCCGTTGCGGTCGAACGACCATTGCATCGGCGTGCGCACGCCGTCGCGATCGCGCAGGAAGACGTTGTCGCCCATGCCGATCTCGTCGCCGTAATAAAACACGGGCGTGCCCGGCATCGAGATCAACAGCGCGTTCAGCAGCTCGATCCGGCGGCGGTCATTCTCCATCAACGGCGCCAGCCGCCGCCTGATCCCGAGATTGATCCGGGCGCGCCGATCGGCGGCATAGTGGTTCCACAGATAGTCGCGCTCGCGGTCGGTGACCATTTCCAAGGTCAACTCGTCGTGATTGCGCAGAAACACCGCCCACTGGCACGCCTCCGGGATATCCGGGGTCTGGCGCATGATGTCGGTGATCGGGTGGCGATCCTCGGTCGAGACCGCCATGTAGATGCGCGGCATCAGCGGGAAATGGAACGCCATGTGGCATTCGTCGCCGGCGCCGAAATACTGCAATACGTCCTCGGGCCACTGATTGGCCTCGGCGAGCAGCATGCGGTCGCCATAATGATGGTCGAGCTCGTGGCGCAGCCGCCGCAGGATTTCGTGGGTCTCGGGCAGGTTCTCGTTGATCGTCTTCTCGCGCTCGATCAGATAGGGCACCGCGTCGAGCCGCATCCCGTCGACCCCGAGATCGAGCCAGAACCGCATCACGTCGGCGACGGCGCGGAACACCCGCGGATTGTCGAAATTCAGATCGGGCTGGTGCGAGTAGAACCGGTGCCAGTAATAGGCCTGGGCCACCGGGTCCCAGGCCCAGTTCGACTTTTCGGTGTCGACGAAGATGATCCGGGTTTCGGGGAATTTCTGGTCGGTGTCGCTCCACACATAAAAATCGCGCAGATGGGAGCGCGGCTTTGCCTGGCGCGCGCGCTGGAACCACGGGTGCTGATCCGAAGTGTGGTTGATGACCAGCTCGGTGATGACCCGCAGATTGCGGCGGTGCGCCTCGCGGACAAAGATTTTGAAGTCGTGCATCCGCCCATAGGACGGGTTGATGTTCTTGTAGTCCGAAATGTCGTAGCCGTCATCGCGCAGCGGCGAGGGGTAGAACGGCAGCAGCCACAACGCGGTGACGCCGAGGTCCTGCAGATAATCGAGCTTGCGGCACAGCCCCTGGAAATCGCCGATGCCGTCGTCATCGGCGTCGAAAAAGGCCTTGACGTGCAGCTGATAGATGATCGCGTCCTTGTACCACAGCGGGTCCGAGATCGCGGGGCGGCTCAGCACGCCGCTTTGCGGCAGCGGCGAGGATGCGTCGTCGGGTGGGCTCATCGGGGCTCGGCGTGAAGCAGGCGAAAGATCAGCGCGGGGTTGGTTTCGGGATCGAGGCGAAACCCCTGGCGCGCGCCGCGGCAGCTAAACATGGATCGGGTAAACGCTTCTTCAAGCGCGAATTCTGAATCTGCCGTCAGCCCGAGCTCGGCCAGCGGCAGCTCGACCTCGCCTTCGTGGACGGCGTGCGGGTCGAGGTTGACGACGACGATAACCGCGTTGGCCCGGTCGGCAGAGATTTTCGCGTAGGCGAGCATGTCCGCTTGGTCGCAGCTCAGAAAGCGCAGGTTCAGGAGCTCCTGCATGGCGGGGTTGTCGCGGCGGAAACGGTTGAGCACCCGGATATCTTCCTTGATGTTGCCGGGCCGATCCCAGTCCCACACCTTGTATTCGTATTTCTCGGAATTCAGGTATTCCTCGCGGCCGGGGATCGGTGTGTTCTCGCACAATTCGAAGCCGTTGTAGATCCCATAGGCCGGGGACAAGGTCGCCGCCAGCACCAGGCGGATGCGAAAGGCCGGGCGGCCGCCCTCCTGCAGAAACACCGGCAGGATGTCGGGTGTGTTGGTGAAAAAATTCGGTCGAAAATATTCGCTTGCCGGGTAGTGCGTCAGCTCCGTCAGGTAGTCGATCAGCTCGGCTTTGGCGTTGCGCCAGGTGAAATAGGTATAGGACTGGCTGAACCCGGCCTTGGCCAGGGCGCGCATCATCTTGGGCCGGGTGAAGGCCTCGGCCAGAAAGATCGTCTCGGGGCAGCGCGCCTTGACCTCGCGGATCATCCACTCCCAGAACGGCAATGGCTTGGTGTGCGGGTTGTCGACGCGAAAAATGCGCACGCCTTCGCCGACCCAGAACAGCACGATGTCGCGCAATTCGGTCCACAAGCCTTCGCGGTCCGGGTTGTCGAAATCGACGTTGACGATGTCCTCGTATTTCTTGGGCGGGTTCTCGGCATATTTGATCGTGCCGTCGGGGCGAAAGCGGAACCATTGCGGATGCTCGCGCACCCAGGGATGGTCGGGAGCGCATTGGATGGCAAAGTCGAGCGCCACCTCGATCCCGTGCCCCGCGGCGGCCTGCACAAAGCGGCGGAAGTCGGCGAGGCTGCCGAGCTCGGGGTCGACCGCGCGATGCCCGCCCTCCTCCGAGCCGATCGCATAGGGGCTGCCCGGATCGCCCGGCAATGCCCGGGTGCTGTTGTCCTTGCCTTTGCGGTTGACCCGGCCGATCGGATGGATCGGCACCAGATAGATGACGTCGAACCCGAGGGCCGCGATCTCCGGCAGGCGCGCGATGCAGTCGTCGAAAGTCGCACTCTCGCCCGGCTCATGCCCCTGGCTGCGCGGGAACATCTCGTACCACGCCGCAAAACGCGCGGCCTTGCGGTCGACGACGATCTCGAGCTCGCGCCCGTAGCGCACGACGCCCTCGCGCGGCGCGGCGCTCGCCATCGCCTCGCGCAGCTCCGATGAAAGCAGCCAGCCTGGTTCGGCGCGCGATGTCGCCGCGATCGACATCGCGCAGCGCTTGCCGGAGCGCGGCGGCGTCATCGGGCCGGCCCTCCGCGAGCGCCGCGTCGACGATCGCCCGGCCTTCTTCGAGCTCGACCGCGATGTCCTGCCCGGCTTCGCGTTTCTTCTCGATCTCCTCGCGCCAGCTTTCGAAGCGGTCGGTCCAGGCTTCGATCGTGTATCGCCACAGCCCGACCCGATCGAGGCGAAAGCGCGCGACCCAGCGATCGTTGTCGTAGAAGCTCAGCGGCGCCTCGCGCCACGCCCCGGCCCCGCATCGGTATTTGACGACGGCGCGCAGCCTGTCGTGGCCATCGCGAAACAGGTCGGCCCACACCTCGCAGGTCTCGCCCTCGATGCGCTTGACTGGGTAGCGGCCGCCGTCGAGCTCGGGATAGACCTCCTCGATCTGGATGCGCGCCTCCGGTCGCCACAAAGGATGCATCGCGACAGCGTGTTCGGCTGTCGCCGGGGTCGCGCGCAGCACCCGCAGCCCGAGCGGCTCGACCGTAACCGCGGGCAGCTGCGGCCGGGTCTCGGACCCCCTGGACGGCACGTCGGCGGTAAACATGTCGGCCGGGATCTCACGCGATCGGCGCCGGTCCCGGTTGACGATGATCAGAGCGCGATCGTCGCCGCTCTCGGTCTGCCGCTCCAGCACGACGAGGCGGTCGTCGCCGCCGGGCAGGAGGCGCTGCGGACCCTCCTCGTTCAAGGCCGGGATCGCCTTTTTCATCGCATTGATCTCGGCGATGTATTGGCTGAGGTCAAAGCGCCTCGGCTCTGGCGCCTGGTCACCGCCCATCACCACCTCGAGCCGCTGCCCCCAGCCGTATTCGAACCCCATCGGCATCAGTACGCCGGTCGAATACGCCGCGGCGAAGGCATAAGCTTGGCGATAGCGTGGCTCGATTTCACTTTCGGGAATGCCGGCGGCGCGCAGCTCGGCCGCCAGCCGCTCGGTGTCGTGGCTCTCGGGAAACCCGATCGACGGCGCGATATGGCGAAAGGCCTCGTATTGCTCGAGCAGCCACGGGCTGGCGAAATCCCACCATTTGACGCTGTTGAAGAGATAATCGAACCCGGCATCGGCCAGCGCCAGCACATCCTCCTTCGGCGCGCCCACGGTCTCGGCGCAGAACACCGTGTCGGGCGCCGCCGCCTTCGCCGCACCGGTCAGAGCGCGCCAGACCTCGGCCGGCACCTTGTAAGCCGCGTCGCAGCGAAAGCCGCCAAAGCCGAGGCCGACGTAATGGCGCACGAGATCCTGGAAATAGGCGAGGATCTGGCGGCGCCTCGGCCCGCGGTAATCGAGCTCGGCGAGATCGCCCCATACGGTCTTGCGGGTGGGATCGGCCGGATCTGTCGCATAAGGAGAAGCGATCTCGCCCCGAGCGTCGCGGGCGAACCAGCCCGGATGGTCGGCGACCAGCTCGCTGTCTTTCGCGGTGTGGTTGACGACGAGATCCATGATCACACACAGCCCATGCGTACGCGCCGCCTGGGTGAAATCGCGCAGCACGGTATCGTCGTCGGCCCTTTGATCGCCGCGGAAGCGCGGGTTCAGCCGGTAATAGTCCTTGACCGCGTAGAGGCTGCCGGAAAATCCCGGGTAGTGGAATGGATTGACGTAGACGGCATTGAACCCCATCGCCGCGATGCGCGGCAGGTGCTCGGCCCATTGCCGGGTGGTGCCGGCCAATGGCGGAAAAAGATTGTAGATGCGCAGGCCCTCGCGCACCGTGCCAGCCTCAAATTCGTGCGAGCTCGACGCCGCAATCATCCGCTGCCATACGTTAAAAGATTTGGTCTGCCGAACACGGCAGGGCGCGCCAAGGTTCCCTCAGAGCGCCACCTCGACGAGAAACGGGCCGGGTGCGGCGATCCCCTCGGCCAAGCGGCGATTGAACTCCTCCATCGTCGCGACCCGTGCGCCGGGCACGCCCATCCCTTTGGCCAGGCTGACGAAATCGAGATCCGGATGGCCGAGGTCGAGCATGTCGAGCGCCTTCCTGCCGGGATTGCCGGCGCCGACATTGGCCAGCTCGCCCTTGAGGATCGCGTAGCTGCGGTTGGAGAACAGGAGGGTGGTGACATCGAGCCCCTCGCGCGCCTGCGTCCACAATGACTGCAACGTGTACATGGCACTGCCGTCGCCCTCGAGGGTGATCACCTTGCGGTCGGGGCAGGCGACCGCGGCCCCGGTCGCGACCGGCATGCCCATG
This sequence comes from uncultured Alphaproteobacteria bacterium, assembly GCA_963703855.1. Classification (GTDB taxonomy): domain Bacteria; phylum Pseudomonadota; class Alphaproteobacteria; order ATCC43930; family CGMCC-115725; genus AP-15. The sequence goes on along the minus strand of CAVPFW010000001.1, from coordinate 9,483 downwards.
CCGATCGACCCGCCCATATTGGACAGCCAATCATGTGGGCACGCCGAGCGGGTGGGCGCGAAAAAGCCGCGCCCGGTCGTCACCGCCTCATCGACGACGATCGCGTTCTCGGGCAAGAGCGCGCCGAGCGAGGCGCCGAGCGCCTCCGGGGTGATCTTTCCGGTCGCCTTGACCGGGGGCGGATCGTCGACCACCGGCGCCGGGGTCGCGCGGGCGCCGACTTCGTCGGCCAAGGCTTCGAGCGCGCCGATCAGATCCTCGTCGGGGCGCGCGAGGACGTGACCCTGGGCATCGGGCGGCGACAGCAGGCTCGGCTTGTCGGGGTAGGCGAAGAACGCCACCGGCATTTTCGCACCGACCAGGATGATGTGCTTGAGCCCGGCCAGGACCCTGACCGCCTGATCGACGACATAAGGAACCCGCTCGACAAAGACCCGCCCGCGCCCGCGCTGGGTGCGCGCATTCGAGCCCTGCGCGATCAGCCTGGCGCCGGTCTTGGCGGCGATGCGGCCGGCGAGGTCCAGCCCTTCCTGGCGCAAGGCGCGGCCGGTTACCAGGATCAGGCATGGCTCGCCCGAGCGCAGCGCGCGCGCCGCCTCGGCCACCGCCTCTGCCGATACCGGCTTCGGTGCGGTCGGCGGCGGCACCTCCGCCGGGCCGGAGCCCTCGTTCCAGGCGGTGTCGGCCGGCAGGATCAGGGTCGCGATCTGGCCCGGCGGCATCCGCGCCGCGGCGATCGCCGCGGCGCCGTCGGCCGCGACCGAGCGCGCATCGGGCGAGGTCTTGACCCAGCGCGAGAACGGCTTGGCGGCACTCTCGATATCGGTCGTCAACGGCGCGTCGTAGCGGCGGTGATAGGTCGCATGGTCGCCGACGATGTTGACCATCGGGGTCGACGCCTTGTTGGCGTTATGGATGTTGGCGAGCCCGTTGGCCATGCCGGGGCCGAGATGCAGCAAAGTCGCCGCCGGCTTTTCGCTCATCCGGGCATAGCCGTCGGCAGCCCCGGTGACGACGCCCTCGAACAATCCGAGCACGCAGCGCATGCCCTCGACCCGGTCGAGTGCCGCGACAAAATGCATCTCCGAGGTGCCGGGGTTGGCAAAGCACACATCGACCCCGCCGCCGACCAAGGTGCGCACCAGGCTTTCCGCGCCGTTCATCGACCCCTCCGCCGTCTGTGCCAGCGCCGGCTCGCGCCAGCGCCCACGGCCTATCCTAACATCAGCCGGCGAGCCTTGCCCGCATCACAGCGTGGCTCCGGCGCCAGCAAACCGTCGTCATAGGCGACCGCGAGCAACGCCTCCACCGCCTTGTCGACCTCGGCGAGCGCCAAGACAAATCGGTGCGGACCATCGAGATCAGCGCCGAGGCCTCATCGTATAGGGCGCGAGGCTGCTCAAGCCGCCATCGGACGAAGCTCGTCCAATAGCGGGCATTGAGCGGGCTCGCGGTCGAAGACCGCGAGCAGATCCTGCGATGTCGGCGCCGCATCGGCCCGATCCCCGGAGGCCCGGCCTCGAGCCGGAAGCGGAGCCTCTTCGCTGATGCGCCCGCCGGCAACCGGCTCCGTGCGCGCTGTTTTCGGTTCCGCTAGACCTTCGGCTCCGCCGCCGCATCGGCGTCTGCCGCGAGGCCGCGTGCTGAAACCCGAACTCAGCGCGCTTCGGTGCCGAGCACCGAGGGGCGCGTCCGGACCGACTCCTCGTCGACGTCGCCGACCCCCATCGCCCTGCCGTGCGTCTCGACCCCGAGGATCAGGAACGACAGCGCCACCAGCGCCATGCAGAAGGCCAGGAACAGGTAGGCCGGCAGCACCGCGTCCGCTGTTGCTTTCGGCGCGACGATGTTGCTGGTGCCGGCGATCAGGGCCAGGCTCAGCGGCCCGAGGATCTTGCCGACGCCGTTCGCCGCCTGGCCCAGACCCGAGGCGCGGGCGCCGAGGTTCACGCCGTAGCTCTCGACCGTGTAGGGTGCGAGGTTGGAGAAGCCGCCCTCAATGAAGAAGGTCGAGGCGCAGAGCAGGATCACCATCAGCGGCGCGCCGCCGATCAGCACATCGTGGTAGTAGCCGGCGGCGGCGAGCGCGATGACGCCGCCGATGCCCCAGACCACGCCAAGCGGGCGCCGGCCGGTCAGCGGCGCCAGGAACGTCACGATGATCTTGCCGACGACCCCGCCGAGGGCGACGAACACAAAATATGCCGCGGCCTTCGGCACCGGGACGTTGAGCACCATGGCAACGATCGTCGGACCCCACAGATAGACGCCGTAGCCTGCGGTCGACGAGCCGCCCCAGATCAGCACGGTCTCCCAGAACATCCTTGGGTGATGATAGAGCTCGGACAGCTTGCCGCGGGGCTGGGTCGCGGGCCGTATGGTCGGCAGCGGAACCGACTGGAGGGGCAGGCCGAGATGCTGCGCCACCTCGCCACGGGCCTCGGCGAATCGCCCCTTGGCGGCGAGCCAGCGCACCGATTCGGGCACGAAAATCCAGATCAGGATGCCGACAAAGGCGGGGGCGATCCCGAGCATGGCTACGCCGCGCCACCCGAGGGCCGCGAGCAGCGCCGCCGAAGTCGTCGACGCGAGCAGACCGCCCGCCGACGCGAAGACGATGTAAAAACTCGTCAGCAAGGTCCGATGACGGGTCGGCGTCAGCTCGACGAGAATCGTCAGGGACGGGACCACCCCGGCGGTCAGGCCGACGCCGACGAAAAAGCGCAGAACCGCGAAGATCTGCCACGACCCGCTCGGCACCAGGCCGATCAGGCCGGCGCTTACCGCACAGATAAAGGTGCCGATGATCATCTGCGCCTTGCGGCCCCACAGATCGGCGAACCCGCCGAACACCAGCGCCCCCAAGATCGAGCCGACGCCGCCGCTGTAGAGGATCAGCGCCGATTGGCCATAGGTCAGGTGCCACTGCGGCCCGAGGACCGCGAGCAGGTAGCCGACGACCAGGAAATCGAAGAATTCCAGGACGAACAGCAGCGACAGCAGCGTAAAGCTGACCCAATAGCGGCGGTTGAGCGGCGCCGTGTCGAACAGCGCCAGCAGCGCGTCGGAAGTCTGCTCGGGCATTTCCCCTCCTTCGGCGGCGAATCCGGCTTTCGGCTCGTCGTCTCCGCTCGAAGGTTTAGGCTGGCCGGCGCAGCCCCGTCAACAGCAGCCGGCGGGCGTCTCGGGCCGCCCGGTCAGCGGGTCTCGGCGCCGAGAAAAATTGGCCGCCGCGCGGCCGGCTCCTCCTCGCCGAGCGACATCGGCCGGCCATGGGTCTCGCGCCCGAGGAAGAAAAAGGACAGCCCGACCAGCAGCATTCCGAAGGCCAGGAACAGAAAGGCCGGGAACAATGCTCCCTCAGTCGCCTTGGGCGACACGATGTTGCTGGTGCCGGCGATCAGCGCGAGGCTCAGCGGCCCGAGGATCTTGCCGACGCCGTTCGCGGTCTGGCCGAGACCCGAAGCCCGCGCGCCCAGCCGAACCCCATAGCTTTCGACCGTGTAGGGCGCCAGGTTGGAAAAGCTGCCGTCGATGCAGAAGGCGGACGCGGCCAGCATCACGACGATCAACGGCACGCCGCCGACGAACGTGCTGCCGCACCAGCCGACCGCGGCGAGGGCGGCGACGCCGCCAAACCCCCACAGCACGCCGAGCAGGCGGCGGCCGAGCAGCGGCACCAGAAACGAGACGATGATCTTACCCGTGACCCCGGCACCGGCGACCCAGATGAAATATTTGGCGGCGTGTTGCACCGGGACCTTCAGCAACAGCGAGATCACCGTCGGCCCCCACAGATAGACGCCATAGGCCGCGGTCGCGGCACCGCCCCAGATCAACAGGGTCTCCCAGAAATGCCGGGGCTGCTGATAAAGCTCGGACAGCCGGCCGCGCGGCACCGTTGCCGGCATTGTCGTCGGCAATGGCACCGATCGCAGCGGAACGCCGAGCTGCTCGGCGACTTTGGCGCGGGCCTCGGCGAACCGGCCCTTAGCGGTCAGCCAGCGCACCGATTCGGGCACGAACAGCAGGGCCAAGAGACCGACCACCGCGACCGAGATGCCGAGCATCGCCATGCCGCGCCAGCCGATCGCCGCGAGCAATGCTGCCGAGGTGATCGAGGAGAGCAGCCCGCCGGCGGTCGCGAAAACGACGTAAAAGCTCGTGACCATGGTGCGGTGGCGGGTCGGGGTCAGCTCGACGACGATCGTCAACGCCGGAACCACCGCCGCGGTCAGACCGATTCCGACGACAAAGCGCAGCAGCGCAAAGAGCTGCCAAGCGCCGTCGGGCACAAAGCCGATCAGCGCCGCGCCGACCCCGCAGATGAAGGTGCCGATGACCATCTGGCGCTTGCGCCCCCAGGCATCGGACAAGCCGCCGAAGACCAGCGCTCCGGCGATCGCCCCGATGCCGCCGCTGTACAAGATCAGCGCCGACTGGCCGTAGGTCAGGTGCCACTGTGGCCCGACCACCGCCAACAGAAAGGCGACTACCGAAAAGTCGAAAAATTCGAGAACGGTGATCGCCGACAGTATCGCGAACGCGACCCAATAGCGGCGGTTGAGGGGGGCGCGGTCATAGAGCGCCAGCAGGTCCTCGGATGTTTGGGCGGGCATCGACTTCCTCCCTCGCGGCGCCGTTGCCGGCAGCCGGGCTCGCTCTGTCGGCCGGAACGATTAGGCTGCCGCGGCCAGGGCGTCAACTACCCGACGCGCGAGCTCAGGTGCCGCGCCGGGAACCGAGATCTGCGTCAGCGAAGCGGTCCCAGGCGATCGCCTGATCGAGCCGGCGGGGTTTCTCATCTTTCCTCAGGGCTGCGGGCAGCTCGGCTGTCGGCGAGACCGGCCGGGGCCAGCTGATTGACCGCATCGGCCAGCAGGCGGTACTTGATCTGGGCGACATTGACGTCGCGAAAGTAATTGACCAGGTCGCCCCACGGATCGTTGAGCCGCCCGATCCCGGAGATGAAGGCGACCACGCCGCCGATCTCGAGCTGGCTGGTATAGACCCACCAGCCGCCGACCAGCAATGCCGAGACGATTTGCAGGTGATTGCAGATGTTCATTAAAAAATTCATCGAAAACTTGAGCTTGAAGATTCCCATATCGAGCGTGAAGGCCTGTTCGATCCGCCGATCGTCGGCGCGGTTGCTCTGGTCGTCCGCACCATCATTTCCGCCGATCATCGCGGCGCCAAGCTGGCGCAGCACCTGGATGCGGGCTCCGGTGCGCCGGTTGACCGCAGCCTGCAACAGCGGAACAAAGACGAGCTGGGGGATAAAGAGCCCGAATGCGGCCAGCGCCATCCACGGATCGATATGGATCAGATAGGCCTGCACCGAAACTATGATGCCGGCCTGCAGCAGCGGCTCCGAGACGCTCTCGCCGACGAAACCGCCGATCGGCTCGACTTCGGCGACGATCATCGAAACCGCGGTCCCCTGCTCTTCGACAGCCGGCGAGTCCGCGCCAGGGGTCTCAACAAAGGTGTGAACCCGCTGCCGCAAGTCGCGCTTGGCCCGCTCGCCGACCCAGCCGCGATATATATTGAGCACGAGCTTGGTCCCGCCCTGGACGAGAACCACCCCGGCATAAGCGCCGCACAGGCCGATGACCCAGGAATAGCTCCGATGCTTGACCAGATCGTTGACGATCCGGCGCTGCAGCTCGAGCGGGACGACTTCGATCAGCGCAACGCCGATCGTCACCGCCAGCAGCACAATCTGGTGCACCGCGCTCGTCCCCAGCACATAACGAAAGACGTTGCGCGGCAATGCGCCGTCCGGGGCCGCGTTGAATTCATGGATCCAAGTGGCGACGCTCATCACCGAAGACTATCAGGCGATCTCTCCGCGGCGGCAATTGACTCGGGTCAAACCGAAACGGCAGCGCCAGCGCTCGCCGGTGATCACCGGTCCCCCTCGGCCGACCCTCGCGCCCTCGCTTCACGTCGATGGCGCAGCGGCGGGAAGTCCAATTTCCGCGGCGACGCCTCGGCCCGGATCGGGCACTGTCGCCGTTTGCCCGACACCGGTACAGTCGGTGCCGATGGCGAGGCTGAGCGACATCAACACGGAAATCGTCGGGCTGCTGGCAGGCGGGCTCGCGGCGCCGCCCGGGATCGATGCCGACCGGCACGACCGCGCGGTTGCCTATGCGCTGGCGCGCTATACCGACCGAGGCTTCGAAACTTACGTGCGGTGCCTGCGCTGGCTCGGGTTCGCCGGTCGCGCGCGCGGGCTCGACCTCGGATCCGGCATCGGGCCCTGGTGCCTGGCCTTTGCCCATTATGGCGGCCATGCCACCGGGGTCGAGATGCGGCCCGAATTTGTCGCGATCGCCGAGCATTGCGCGCGGTCGATCGGATATGCCGACCGCGTACGCTTTCTGACCGAGCGCATCGAAACCGCGGAACTCCCGGCCGGGAGCTTCGATGCGGTGTGGTCGCACAGCGTGCTGATGTTTGCGGACGCCGAAACCGCGATCGAAAAGGCCGCGTCGTGGTTGGCCGACAACGGCCATTTCTATCTGGCCTACACCGTAGAGGGAACGCGGCTCGATCAGATCGAGCTGGGTCTGTTGGAGGGCGAGGCCCCGGAGCGGGTGGGGCCGCAGCTCTCGATCATGCTCAACGGCTATCTTCACCGGGCCGGGCTGTATCATACCGTCGGCGGCCGGGTGCGCATGCTCCGGCTCGATGACCTCCGCCGCATCTGCGACGTATTCGGCCTATCCTATGTCGGCGAGCCCGGGGTTCAGGACTTCCCTGGCCACTACCGCGGCGTTCCGGCCACGGTCGACCTCCTCGTCCGCAAGACCGCTGGCGTCGACCTTGGCAGAAACCGGCTGCTGACCGTAGAGGCCGGGCAATCGACGTGGCTTTCAGACCTCGAGCGGCTCCTGCAATCCGACTGTCCGAGGCTGGTTTGCGACGTGGTCGCAAAAACCGATCCGGGGTTGGTCGAAGAAAGCCATCGCGATCTCTATGCCCGAGCGCTGATCCGCGCGGGGCGCGCGCGGGGCGCCGACGCTCAGCGCGCCTTCGACGACCGCATGCCGCTGCCGGATTTGACCAAGGGGCTGTACGCACACGATCGCGGGCAGTTCGCCGAGGCATTGCGTTGCTATCGCCTCGGCCGCGATCATCCGGACAGTGCATTTCTTTCCGGGTGCTGTCTTTTGCAGATCGGCGAATGGGCAGCCGCTCGCCGCGAGTTCCGCTCCGTCATAGACAGCGGGCGCGGGCAGCTGCGGGAGTGGATCGGGGTCGTCGCGACCCATCACAATCAGGATGACCGCGATGGTGCCCGCGACGCCTACCGCGCGTTTCTTCAAGCCTGGGGTTGAGCTCCAATCATCGGGCGGGGGCCGCCCGCGGGTCGCCCTCACCCCCCGCCCGGCTCTCGGCGAGGGCGCGAACCGCGGCCGCGGCCGCGGCGCGGTTGCCCGCGTGGTGGTGCGCGGCGATAAGGCCGACATGATCCCGCACCTCACGGCTGCCCCCGGCAACAGCAGCGGAGAACCGCTCGGCTGCCGCGGCCCAATCGCGCACCTGCAATTCGCACAACCCGATCAGGAAAGTTCTATCGGGATGGTGCTTCGGGACCTGCCGGTAATGCGCCAGCGCTTCGGCATGCCTACCCTGGTCGTGACGATAGAGGCCCAAAGTCAGGTCGGGCAGGGTGCGCCCCGCCGGCGGTTGCTCGAACAGGCGCGCAGCCGCCCCATCGGTCGCCCGATCTGCCAGGATCAGCGATCGCGCGTAAAGATCGCGCAGGTCGGGATCGTTCAGCTCGGGATCGACCGCCTGCAGCATTTCGCAGACCAGTCGCGGACAACCGCTGCGGGAAATTTCGCCGAGATCCTCAAACCAGCCGGACTTCGACCGGCTTTCTCTCGACGAGCAAGTGCCCGTGTCGCCGCATGCGGCCGCCGTTTGCGCACCATAAAATCAAAGGTGCCGGGAATCCCGAGATAGGGGCCCGGTCCCTCTTTCAGATCCGGCTGAGCGACGTAATGCAGGCCAAACATGCGGCAGATGCGCAGCAGATCCTCGAGATCGAGCATGCGCACGCGCGAGCCCGTGGTGTGAAACACCCCGCAGCGATGGAGATAGCCGGCGAGAAGAATGCCGATTTGCACGGAAACAGCGTCATCCCTGCCGCTCGTCAGCCGGTCGTGAATGATCCGCAAGCGCCCGCCCGCGTTGGTGTAGGTGCAGTAGAACGAGCCGCCCATGGTGAGGGCGCGCGCCACGCCCTCGACGATCGGCTCGGCCTCGGCGTACATCAGCCGCGCCTGCGACCAGACGCAATCGAAGGTGTCCTCGCGGTAATCGACCGCCTCGGTGAGTTTGAGCAAAAACTGGGCGCGGGATGCGAGGCCGAGGTGGTCAGCGCAGCGGCTGCGCCAGCGCAATGATATTCCGGGCGCGTATCGATGGCGATCACCACTCGGCCGTGCTCGAGGAAAGCCAGGGACCACAGGCCGGCCGCGCAGCCGAGATCGAGACCGCAACGCATCTCGACAAAGCCGAGCTGCTCGAAAATTTGCACATAGCGGGCAAGTCCGCGGTCGAGCCGCTCTTTCGCGTGGCGCAGGGCAAAAGCGTATTTTACCGGGTCGATATCCGCCGGAGAATCTTCGCCCTCACTGTCGAGAAACCGGCGCAGTTCGCCAACCGGGGCGGCGAGCGCCGCAGCAGCCGACTTGCTCCAAAGGACGTAAGTGCCGCGGTGCTGCTCCAGATAGGGCCCGGAGTAGTCGGTAGTATCGGGTTCGAACCAGCGCACGCCGACGGTGCGGCCACTGCCCGCGTCGGGTGCCTCGACGATCTGCGCCCGGTCGATCGGCCTGCCGCCCAGCCAAAGCTCGAGCGGGGAACCCGCCGGCGCCTCGAAGGTGATGCCGCGGAGATCCTCGACCGTCGGCAACCAGCGGCGACGCACCGGATCCACGACCGCCTGAATGTCGACGATTCTACGGTCTTGCCGATCCCGCACGGTGAAGCGGAGGTAGTCGCGCACTCGGTTGTAATGCAGCAGCCGCGAGGTTCGAGCGACCAGGATCAGCCCATCATCCTGGTACCGGCGCAGGCGGCGAAGGGCGCCGGCCATGTCGCGGTCGAAGCCGACGAGGGGCAGCATCGAGCCCAGATGCTGTCCGAGGATCGACAGATGCCCATCCGCGACGATCGACCGCAGCACGTCTTCGTCGAGCTGGTGGTTCAGACCTTGCGGGCGCCAGACCTGCAGCCACTGGATCCCTTTTTTGTCGTGGCCGTGATTGAGGTCGAAAAGGGGTCCGACCGACGCGGCCTCGGGCAGGTCCGCACGCAGCTGATAGCGCCGGAACCCGAACATTTGCGAGCCGTCGGCGAGCGGAAACTTGACCAGCACGGAGGGGGCCGCCCGCCAATAGGATTGGCCGGATCGCCACAGGAACTCGAAGCCGTGCCGGCGCAGCAGATCGGCATGGTAGG